>DATGJP010000109.1:0-58689 GCA_035295125.1 Bryobacteraceae bacterium
TGGCGGTCTCGTACTCGATGTGCGCCACCGCGATCGTGATACCGCGCGCCTTTTCTTCCGGTGCGTTGTCGATGGAGTCGAACGAACGGAACTTCACCTTGGGATTGTGCTTCGCCAGCACCTTCGTGATCGCCGCCGTCAACGTGGTCTTGCCGTGATCGATGTGCCCGATCGTGCCGATGTTCACGTGCGGCTTACTGCGGTCGAATTTCTCCTTCGCCATGTGTGTGAGCTCTCCTAAATTCCTATCCGTCTACCTGGTTACTTTTCCTTGAACCTTCGCCACTATTTCTTCCGAGATGTTCTTGGGAACTTCTTCGTACTGCCCGAAGTGCATCGTGAAACTACCGCGGCCCTGGGTGCGCGACCGCAGTTCCGTGGCGTAACCGAACATCTCCGAAAGCGGGACCATCGCTTTAATCAATTGCGTTGTGCCCCGAATCTCCGTGCCTTCCAGCCGGCCGCGACGCGAAATCAGGTCGCCGTTGACCGAACCCATATACTCTTCCGGCACCACCACTTCGACCCGCATCACGGGCTCGAGCAGCACCGGCCTGGCCCGCTTCGCAGCTTCCTTCAAGCAGATGGAGCTGCAAATCTTGAAGGCCATTTCCGATGAATCGACTTCATGATAAGCGCCGTCGAAGACCGTCACCTTCACATCCACCAGCGGGTACCCCGCCAGGATGCCGCCTTCCAGCGCTTCGCGAACGCCTTTTTCCACCGCGGGGATGAATTCTCTCGGAATTGAGCCGCCGGTGATGTCGTTCTCGAACTCGAAACCCTTGCCCGGATCCGGCTCAACCCGCAGCTTGGTGCGCGCGTATTGGCCGCTGCCGCCGGTTTGCTTTTTGTGCGTGTAATCGTATTCCGCGGTCGACCGGATTGTCTCGCGATAGGCCACCTGCGGCTTGCCGACGTTTGCGCCCACCTTAAACTCGCGCTGCATGCGGTCGACAATGATCTCCAGGTGCAACTCGCCCATTCCGGCGATGATCGTCTGGCCGGTATCGGGATCGGTGTTGACCCGCAGCGTCGGATCTTCCTGGATCAACTTCTGAATCGCCATGCCGAGCTTTTCCTGGTCGGCTTTCGTCTTCGGCTCGATAGCGAGCTGAATCACCGGCTCGGGGAAGTCGATCGATTCGAGCAGCACCGGGTGATCGTCATCGCAAATCGTGTCGCCGGTCACCACGTTCTTCAGTCCGACGGCCGCGCAGATGTCGCCCGCCAGCACTTCCTGAATATCCTCGCGCTTGTTGGCGTGCATCTTCACGAGACGCCCGATGCGCTCGTTGCGGCGTTTCGTTACGTTGTAGATCGAAGTGCCCGCGCCCAGTTTGCCGGAATAAACCCGGATAAACGCGAGTTGCCCGACAAACGGATCGGTCATGATCTTGAAGACCAGCGCGGAGAACGGCGCGTCATCCGAAGCGGGACGCTCTTCTACTTTCTCGGGATTGTCGGGAAGGATGCCCTGAACCGGGGGGATGTCGATCGGGGAAGGAAGGTAATCGACTACGGCATCCAGCATATTCTGAACGCCCTTGTTCTTGAAGGCCGATCCGCAGATGACCGGGAAAACCTTCTGCGCGGTGGTCGCCTTACGGATGCCCTGAATAATCTCTTCTTCCGTCATCGGCGTGCCTTCGACGAACTTGGCGAAAAGATGATCGTCCGACTCGGCCACGGCTTCGATCATCTGCTCGCGGTACGATTTCGCCTTGTCCAGCAGGTCCGCCGGAATGTCGACCTCATCATACTCCGCGCCTAGCGTTTCGTCACGCCAGATACGCGCCTTCATGGTCACCAGGTCGACGATTCCCTTGAACTGGTCCTCAGCGCCCACCGGAATTTGAATCGGAACCGGACGGGCCCTCAAGCGATCGACGATCGTGTCCACGGCGTGGAAGAAGTCCGCGCCCACGCGATCCATCTTATTGATGAAGCAAATACGCGGTACGCCATACTTGTCAGCTTGCCGCCAGACCGTCTCGGACTGCGGCTGGACACCGGCTACGGCGTCGAAAACCGCGACCGCTCCGTCGAGCACGCGCAGGCTGCGCTCCACTTCGGCGGTGAAATCCACGTGACCGGGCGTATCAATAATATTGATCGTGATATCGCGCCATTGGCAAGTAGTTGCCGCCGACGTGATCGTGATGCCCCGCTCCTGCTCCTGCTCCATCCAGTCCATGATGGCGGTGCCTTCATGGACTTCTCCAATTTTGTGAGTGCGTCCTGTGTAATAGAGAATGCGTTCTGTCGTAGTGGTCTTACCGGCATCGATGTGCGCCATGATGCCGATATTGCGCATTCTTTCAATTGGTACTGTACGGGCCATATTTCAAATCTCCATTCGTCGCCGGGGTAGTTCGCCGTTCACCCGAACGACGAACGGGGAACTACCACCGATAGTGCGCGAACGCCTTATTCGCCTCCGCCATTCGATGTACGTCGTCTTTTTTCTTGATCGCGCCGCCGCGCATATTCGCGGCGTCATTCAATTCGTTCGCCAGCTTCTCCGGCATGCCCTTTTCGGGCCGCGAGCGGGCATTCATCAGAATCCAGCGAATCGCCAGGCTGGTGCGGCGGTTCTGCGGAACCTCGACCGGAACCTGGTAGTTCGCGCCGCCCACGCGCCGCGTCTTCACTTCCAACAGCGGCTTCGCGTTCTCCACCGCCTTCTTAAAAAGCTTCAGCGGATCGTCGCCCGACCGCTCTTTGATCCTGTCCATCGCACTGTAGAAGATGCCCTGGGCGGTATTCTTCTTGCCGTCCCACATCATCGAATTGATGAACTTCTCAGCGAGCGTGGAATTGTAAATGGGATCCGCGATGATCTCTCGTTGCTCGGGTCTGCGTCTACGTGGCATCTAAAATCACCCCTACTTGGTGGGGCCCTTCGGCCTCTTCGCGCCGTACTTGGAGCGCCCCTGCTTACGGTTCGCGACCCCGGCAGCGTCCAGCGTCCCGCGGACCACGTGGTAGCGAACTCCGGGCAGGTCCTTTACACGGCCGCCGCGGATCAGCACGATGGAGTGCTCCTGCAGGTTGTGCCCTACGCCCGGGATGTACGTCGTTACTTCGATTCCATTGGTCAGGCGCACGCGGGCCACTTTCCGGAGAGCCGAATTCGGCTTCTTGGGGGTGGTGGTATACACACGCGTGCACACGCCGCGCTTCTGCGGGCAGGCCTGCAATGCGGGACTCGCCGTCTTGTACCGTGGCGGTTTCCGTCCCTTTCGCACGAGTTGATTAAACGTCGGCACGAAATTCCTCTCTCAGAACTTTCAAGCAATGTAGGCAAGGTTGAGGCCCTGCCAAAAAAGTCAACGGTTTCGGTCCACCACCGTGGGAACAACCACAAATCGGCGAATGCGACCTTGCGAGGATAATGGACAAGCCCATGCTTTGGACGGCGTAAATCCGCCAAAACCTCGGGGCCGACCCCCGACCGGACTTCCTCAATAGAGAAAGTGGTAGTGCGGGAGCACGTACTCGCTCAAACCCTCCCAGGATACAGGATGGCGGAATCTGTTGTCAAATTGGGTTCGGGGGTAGTTGGGGGGGGTGGATGAGTCACTTCGCCGTCCCAACGACGTCGCGGCGCGAAACTGGAAGTGACTCTGCAATCCGTCACAACGGACTCCGGCCAAACTTGGCCGCAGCCCGTTTAGCCGGTTACCGGTTAGTGGGCACGGCCCTGGTTGTGATTCATCATAAAGCCGCCCGCCTTCACACCAGACCGGATCTGCAGCTTCTGATTGTGATTCATCAGCATGCCACCGACTTTAACCTTGGTTTTGATTGACATAGTAGTATCTCCTTTTCCTCTTGTTGTCGGCCTTTCTGCCGGACAACCAACGAAGCGCAAGATACTCATGAAAATGCTCATGGCGCGCAAAGGAATTCACGGTGGCTGGTTAACCCCCGGTTCGTGCCACGGCGCGGGTAGCGTCCTCAATCTGGGCGCGCGTGTATGTATTGGAGTTCTGCCGCTTCTCCCATCCCTGCCACAGCGCCAATCGTTTGCGGTGCCAGTCGCGGGCCGCTGTTTGATCACCTTTCATCTCTCCCATTCGTCCGAGGCGTTCGTAGCTGTACGCCAGGTTATAGGCATTCAGCATGTTGGTCGAGTCCTCGGAAGCCTGCTTCTCCGCAACAACGAGGGCCCTCTGGTAGTTCTGCAGCGCGTTGACCCACAAATGTTCGCGAACGGCCAGATCGCCCTCGCGATTGTAAATCACGGCCATAGCCGACTCGGGATCGGAATTGTCGGCGACATTTGAGATAACTTGGCGAAGGCTCATAGCCGACTGACGCAAGCACCGATGGGCCTCCGCAAAGTTGCCAAGGGATGTGTGGGCCTGGGCGAGGTCGCCTGAAACCGCGGCGTTGTAATAGTTTTTTTCACGCCCGTCGGGCAGACCTTGGATCAACGTCTGCGTTTGCAACAAGGCAACGAGAGCGCCGCGTGGATCCGTTGCTTCAATTAGATTCCCGACCTTGGCCCACGCTCGCAACAGATCGGCGCGCGCCGTGCGGTCATTCGAATCCGCCTGGAACATTTCCTGTGCGAGCTGCCGCATCCTGCCGTAATAGCTCAGAGCCTTCTTGGGCTGCAGCAGGTTAGCAGTATCCACGGTTCCATATAGATTGCCCATATTCTGGCAGAAGATGAGTAACGCGCGCTTGTCGCGAACATTGGAGGGGTTTTCCCGATAGAGGCGCTCCACGATCGGCTCTTCTTCCTGATAGAAGCGGAGCGCTTCACCGAGGTCGCCGACGCGCGTCAGGCCATCCGCCACCCGGTCCACGGTTTTGGCGAGCACCCGGCGAGATTCCGCCGACGGGTCCAGGTCCACGGCTCTGCGGGAGTTTTCCAGCGCCTTGCGATATTCGCCAAGGGCCTTACTCGATTCGTTCTGCGCCAGCCAGATGTTGCCCGCTTGATTGTATGCCTGCGCTGCCAAGCCGTAGTCAGCGGCCGCCGCCGGTTTAAGGGTCATTTGGTCGCATAGGGAGATAGACTTGGCGAGACTCTTGAGGGCGCCGTCGCGATCCGACTCAAAATCCCGCAAAGCCGCATCCAACAAATATGCCTGCGCCAGCAGGCGCTCGCGCGCACGGTCCCTCGGCAGCGCTTCCAGAATGGCGATTCCCCTTGCATAGCTGTTCAGCGCCGCTTGCGGCTGACCCAAGTTGGCAAAACCCGGGCGTCCCTGTGCGTTGCCAACTTTCATGTAGGCTGTCGCCAATTCGGTAAGTAGGCCGCCATCCCCGCTTGCTTCCGACACAAGACTGTCGAGATAGATCTGAGCCTTGCTGACCACCAACTGGCGCGCCTCCGTGGAACCTGGCAGATCGGCGATCTTATCGTGGAATTCGAACAGAAACGAATTGGCTAGGCTGCGCACCTGGTCGAACCGCCGCTGGGCTTTGCGCGCCTGGTACTGGCTGGCCAGCACACCACCCGCTAGCGCCAGCACCAGCAGGATACCGGCAGCCACAGGAACACGGTTGCGGCGTACATACTTGCCTGCCCGGTACCGAAAAGTGTCCGGGCGCGCCCGCACGGGAAGGTTTGATCGCGCGCGTTCCAAATCATCCGCAAGGGCCTGCACCGAGCCATAGCGCCGCTGAGGCTCCTTGCGCAGTGCCATCAGGAGGATGTTGTCGAGGTCGCCCGAAACTCCCGCAGGCGTCACCGTGCTTTCGCACACCACACGCCAGATGTCGGCTGGGGCCGCGGTTCCAACGTCGTAAGGACGGCGTCCTGTAAGCAGTTCATAAAGGATGAGACCTAGCGAATACACGTCGCTCGCCGTTGTAATGGCCTCCCCCTTGACCTGTTCCGGGCTGGCGTACTGTGGCGTCAGCGCCTGCATCCCCGTCATGGTCCGAAGCGATTCCGCATCCAGTAACTTGGCGATGCCGAAATCGAGCAACTTGGGTATTCCGCCCGAGGTCACCAGGATGTTGGCTGGCTTCAGATCGCGATGGACGACCAGGTTGCGATGCGCATAGTCGACGGCCGCGCATATCTGGAGAAATAGCTCGATCCGCGACTCACTTGGGAGCTGCCGCTCCCGGGCATAGGTCAGGAGGTCTTGCCCGTCCACGTATTCGAGCACGATGTAGCTGAGGCCTTCACGAGTTTCGCCGCCGTCGATCAGCCGGGCAATATTGGGATGCTCGAGGCCAGCCAGGATCCGGCGTTCCTGGGCGAAGCGTTCTCGCGCAATGGGGCTGTCAGCGCCCGTATGCAGCACCTTGATAGCGACCTGCTTGATAAAGGCAGTATCATCGCGCGCAGCCAGGTAGACTGCACCCATTCCTCCGTGGCCCAAAATGGATATGGCGCGGTAAGGACCAAAGCGCGGCAGGGGCGCTTCACCAAGCAGTTCCTCGCCTACCCGAACCGCCCCCGCCACCGCGGCGCCGCGTGCGTCATCGGCCGCCATCATCTTTTCGACCTCTGTCCTGATTTCGTCCGTGGTCTCCGCCAAGAGCTCGGCGCGGCGCTCCGCGGGCAGATCCGCAACACGGTCGAATAAGGATTCGACTTCTCGCCACAGTTCCGGCGTCATGGCTGCCGCCCCGTCAGATAATTTTGCAGCCAGGCTTCGGCCGAGCGGCTCTCCCTCGTGACCGTAGAGACCGAGATGCCCAGAATTTCTCCGATTTCCTTGCTTTCCATTCCGCCGAAGTACTTCAGTTCGATGAGCCGGCTCTTACGCTCGTCGAAGCGGGCAAGTTCGCCCAAAGCCTCATCCAGTTCGAGCACCGCCTGACCGCGTTCGGCTGCGAAGGTGATGGCTTCGTCAAGCGGGGCCTTCTCCCCTCCGCCGCGCTTCGCAGCACGGTGCTGGCGGGCGTGCGACACCAGGATCTCGCGCATCAGATGGCTGGCGACGGAAAAGAAATGCGCGCGGCTGTGCCATTCATCCTGGTGCACTCCCACGAGCTTGATATAAGCTTCGTTGATCAATGCTGTGGGCTGGAGAGTGTGGTCGGGCCGCTCGCTGCGGAGGCGTGCCAGTGCCAGCTTACGCAGTTCCACATACACCACGGGCGTGAGTGCATCCAGCGCCGCCTTGTTACCACCGGTCCACTGCTGGAGCAGCGTGGTGAATTCGCCCGGCCGCATAGGTTTGTCTGTAGTGTCAGATTATAACGCGCACGTTGTATACTGACCTCCGTTCCTCAACATGGTCCCGGAGCGCTGGAAGCGGATTGAAAAGCTGTTCGACCAGGTTTGCGATTTATCCCCAGCCGAACGAACTCGCTTCCTCGACGCCTTATCCGACGAAGAACTGCGGGGCGAGTTGCGACGGCTGCTCGAGAACGACCGAGGCACCGTTACCGGGGCCGATGAGGCCGTTCGACGGGAATCGGCGCAGGCCGCGATCGACCGCATCGGACCCTACCGCGTCACCTCAACCATTGGACACGGCGGCATGGGCGCGGTCTATCGCGCCGAACGGGCCGACGACGAATATCGTAAGCAGGTAGCCATCAAGATCGTCCGCCGCGGCCTGGAGAGCCCATATGCAGTGGCGCGCTTCCGCCATGAGCGACAAATCCTCGCGGCCCTGGAGCACGCCAACATCGCCCGGTTGCTGGACGGCGGCAGCATGGAGGACGGGTTGCCCTACCTCGTGATGGAGTACATCGAGGGTGTCCCCATTACGCAGTTTGAGTGCCCGCTCGAAACGAAACTGCAACTTTTCAGCCAGGTGTGCGCGGCCGTGCAGCATGCGCATCGAAACCTGATCATCCATCGCGATATCAAGCCCGGCAATATTATCGTGACTGCGGATGGTACGCCAAAGCTGCTCGATTTCGGCATTGCCAAGCTCCTCGACCCGGACCTTGCCTCGGAAGTGACGGAGACCTCCACGGGTCTGCGCATGATGACGCCGCAATACGCCAGCCCCGAACAACTGCGCGGTGAGCCGGTGACGACGGCTACTGACATCTATTCATTGGGCCTGGTGCTGCGCGAGATGTTAGGCACGCCGCAAGGTGAGTTGGGGACCATAATTGCCAAGGCGACGCACCCGGAGGCACAGCGGCGGTACGGCTCGGCCGAGCAGTTGGCAGAGGACCTGGCACGCTATCAGCGGGGCCGTCCGGTCCTGGCGCGACCGGACACGTTTGGTTATCGCGCCGGCAAGTTCCTCAAGCGCAACAAGGCTGCCGTGGGTGCGGTTGCGCTGGTGATCGTGAGCATAACCGCCGGGACGGCAACGACGCTGTGGCAAGCCCGGCAGACCCAGGAGCGATTCGATCAGGTGCGCACCCTGGCGAACCGCTTCCTGTTCGACTTCCACGACAAGATTCAATATCTGCCCGGTTCCACTGAAGCCCGCGAAATGGTTGTCAGGACCGCGCAGGAGTACCTCGAAAAGCTCGCCGGGCAGGCCAGGGACCAGCAACTGCGGTTCGAATTGGGTGTGGCTTATATCAAGGTTGGAGACGCCCAGGGGCTGCCCAAACAACCGAATCTGGGCCGTCCCAAAGATGCGCTGGCTAGCTACCAGAAGGCAGTCGCGATCCTGTCAGCCGTGAAACCAAACGCCTCGGTTCTCCATGAGATGGGGCGTGCATATGTCCACATCGCCTCCATCGATCATTTTTCCGGCGATCAAAAAGGCGAGAAGGACGCCATCACCCGGGCAATCGCTATTGGCGAACATGACGCCGTGATCGGCGGCCTGGCTTACCTGGCCCTCGGCGATAGGGAAGCAGCAGATAGAAATACATCAGCAGCGTTGTCGGCCTATCAAAAGAGCCTCGCGTTTCATCGGATGGTATACGCGTCTACGCACAGCGACGAAGCGAGGCGCAACCTGACAGTCGCGTTGAACAGTCTGGGCATCGCTCTAACATTCGCCGGCGATCTCGAAACCTCGCTTGCGCTCCTTCGTGAAGGAGAGGACTTGCGCCGGCCCGATGCCAACAACACTGGCGACCAGCGATGGATGGAAATCATGTACCAGAACATCGGCAACGTGCTGGGCAATCCCGACGGACCGAGCCTCGAACGCCATGCCGAGGCCCTCGCCGCGTACCGCAAGCAGTTCGCCATCGCGGATCAGCTTTTCAAAACCGATCCCAGCAACTCCACTGCGCGGATCGACCTGCTTCGCGCCAACCTGAAACTCGCACAGTTTTTGGCGGAAAGCGATCCACGAGAGGCGATCAACCATATCAGCAACGGAAAAGCCCTGCTCAGTGACTTGCCCGAGGGGCTGGAAAAGACCTTTTTGGCGGCAGCCCTTGAGGATGCCTTGGAGCCTCCCCTACGGCAACTCGGGCGCCTGCGAGAGGCTCAAGCGGCCCTCCAACGGTCTCTTATGTTCGTTCAACGCATGGAGGGAAATACAGCGTACAACGCATCTCCACAGCAAGCGGAAGGAGTCCTGGCCAATGACTTTGGGGACCTCCAAATGTCCTCGGGTCAATTCCAGGCTGCTTTATCCAGCTACGAACTCGCGCTCCATTCCGCGGAATCTGCATTCAAAAGGACGGAGGGGGAGTTCCAGGCGAACTATGATCTCTCGTATTGCTACGAACGAATGGCTACCTATTGCCGGGCGCGTGGAGACCGCCGGAAAGCGGCCGAATGGGAGCGCCGCAGGCAAGAACTCTGGCATGCCTGGAACGCGCGCTTTATTCCCAATCCCTACTCCCGGAACCAGGAAGAACTGGCAACGCGTGCCGCTGAAAAATAATTCTGTTTCGTTGTGGATTCCGTCTTCGAAATCCGCCTTCAGGTGCGAGCGACGACGCTCAATTACAAATCAAGGAGAAACAGTGATGACACTTAAGACGAATCTCAAGGCCGGCGGCATGTTCGCCAACCACAACCAACCGGTGAGCCGCCAACGACGGTTGACCTAAGCAGAACGCCGGGCTACACTCGGACACTCGTGGAGAGCGAATCAGTAACGCAGTTGCTGCACCAGTGGCGTCAGGGGAACGACGCCGCGCTGGACCATTTGGCGCCCCTGGTGTATCGTGAGCTGCGTCGCGTGGCCGGCGGCATAATGAAGGCAGAGCGTCCTGGTCACACTTTGCAGCCCACTGCCCTGGTGCACGAGGCTTACATGCGCCTGGTGGAGCAGGACCAGCCAGACTGGAACAGTCGGACGCACTTCGTTGCGGTGGCGGCTCAATACATGCGTCAGATCCTGGTGGACCACGCGCGTGAGCGGAGAAGCCAAAAACGTGGAGCCGGCGCGCTGCCGGTGACGCTCGATCCGCAAGCGCACGACGGCGCCGGGCAGGCTACCGATTGCCTCGCGTTGGATGATGCTTTGCGCGACCTGGCCCACTTTGATCAGCGCCGCGCGCGCATCCTGGAACTGCGTTATTTCGGCGGCCTGAAACAGAACGAAATTGCGGAGGTCATCGGGGTCCACGTCAATACCGTGGCGCGCGAACTGCGCTTGGCGGAAGCCTGGCTGCGGAACCAGTTAACTTAGCACTTTGTTTTCAAAATAACGGCGAATCCGGAGAGAGCTGTCAGCGCTCATCCAAACCTGCGCAGGCGAAACCGCTTGCGCCACCTTCATGGCTCAGTAGGTTGCGAGCCAAGGTGGGGAAGGCATTCAGCCTTGCTAAGACAAGTTATGCCCAAGGCGGGCACCCCGGCTGAAAGCTGACCGCTGAAAGCTGATTGGCGCCCTAAGCAGGCTTCGCATCCTTAAGCAATGCCATTGGATCCTTAATCCCCACCCCCGGACCCACAGGTACGTTCATCAGGCCATTCTTCACCGTGATCGGCGGATCAAACCAGGAGCCGTACTTCTCCATCCCCAACTTGTATTCCTGGTACTTACCGATATTCTGCACGACGCTGGCAAAGTGCAGCATGTAGACGAAACCGAAGCCTCCCGAGATGTGGACCGTGGTCGGCATGCGCGCGGCTTCAGCCATTCGGGCCACCCGCATGGAACGAACCAGGCCGCCGTAATAGAACAGATCCGGCTGAACGATGTCGCAAACGCGGTTGGAAATCGTCCACCGAAAACGCCATTCACTGTACTCCTGCTCGCCCTGCGCGACGGGTATGTTCAGCGTGTCGCGAACCTTTTTGCAGTCTCCTAGAGCGTCAAATTCGCACGGCTCCTCGTAGTACACATACCCGTTCTCCTCCAGCATGCGGCCGACCGGCACCGCGTGGGCAGGATCGTAGGACGAGTTGGCGTCACCGTGCAGGTCGAAATCATCGCCGAATGTTTTGCGCACCAGCGGGATCAACGTCTCGGTGCGGCCCGGCATCGCGTCGGCGTTCTTGCTCATCCGGCCGCCCAGACGGAACTTCAGTGCCTTTGCGCGCGAAGCCTCCACCAGCTTGTGAAGATACTCGATTTCCTGCTCCGGCGTGGTGTCGCGACGGCCCCTCGCGACATAGACGGCAATATCCTTGCGCCGGACCTCGCCGATCAGATTCCCAATCGGCTGGCCCGCAATCCGCCCCAGCATGTCGAGGATCGCCATTTCGACCCACGCCATCGGACTCCACAGCGCGATGCCGTAAAGCTTGTAATTGTCGTTGTAGCGATACGTCTCCCACAACAGGTTCTCGAGGTCACGGGCATCTTTTTTAAGAAAAGGAGGGAACACCAGGTCCTTCAGGATGCGATCAAGATAGTCGGCGCGCGGAGGGTTACAGACCGAAACCCCTTCCGCTCCTTCTTCCGACCGGACGCGAACGAAAAAGTCCTTGTGCACGCTCAGGAGTTCGAGCGATTTGATGATAACTGACGATTTGAACAGCTCGTATTTGAGCACTGGTTGTGCCGCAACTTTGGCCAGGTCTTCCATGGATGGCCCCTCGTGAGGCTTTCGGCTGTAGATCTGACGCGCGGCGCCTTCTGCCCTTGCTGATACGGCAGCAATGGCACCCGCGACAAGCTGACGGCGGTTTATCTCCATGTTGGAAGAATAGTATCAGACAGGAGATCTCAGAGCCATTGAACGGCGAGCGCTCCTATGGTATGTCTGGAGCGGGAGGTGACGCTATGCGCTACCTGGCCGTCGTTGCCGCCGCCTGCGTCTGTTTGACGCTAATCTCATGCTCTTCTGGTCCTTCCGCGCCGCAACCCGGGACCCCTGGTTTTTATTGGGGCGCTGCTCAAAGCAGCTATCGGGCCGGCGACTATCTCAAAACGAACGACACCCTTAACTCGCTTCTCAGGCATGAGAACGAGTTCACGGCCAGAGGTGAACCCTGGTCATTAGTGCTGAGCGCGGGTATTACGCACGGACTCATGGAACTGGCCGACACGTACGACAAAGGCTCCCAAGCCAACAAGACAAACTTCGCCATCCTCCATCGCGAGGCCTCCGCGTTGCGGACCCTCGCCAACACTACCGCGCTATCGGAAGCCGAGTTGTTCCATAGCTTTCGCGTCCAAAGAAAGGACGCTCAAATTGCATTGGCGTTCGAGTTTCCACCGGTCAACCCCCCGGAGCCGCCGGCTTTACAGCGCGTTAGCGGGGGCACACCGCTGCCGGCCGGCGACCTGGAAGAGCTGCAAAATGCCATGGTCCAGCGCGGTGTGATTTTTGCGATCAGCCGGGTTCTGGGCGCCGACGATCCCATTAAGGCTCAGGAAGTCTTTAAAAAGGGCGATGTTCGAGTTTCGCGCGAACGATTCCTGACCGGAATGGCGGAGTCGCTCTTCGACCAGGCCGAATTGTACGATCGCAAGCACATAAATGATCCCAGGAAGGCGAGCATCTTCTGTAACGAGGCTGCTGCGGCTCTACAAGGGGTTCCACAGGACAAAGAGGTGAACGATCTGCTGCAGAGGATTCAGAAAACGCAGAAGACTCTTCCTACGACATAAGAGCCGTTTTAGGCACGAATCTAGGGTTTTCGCCCTGTTTCGCATTGCTGCTTTCGTGATTACTATGTGGTCATGAGGGCTACTATCGCCTTGCTGTTATTTGCGTCTGCCGCGTTTGGACAAGCGCTGACGGAGCACGCTGCCGCGGCGGCGGGTGCGGCCATCGGAGTGGGCGCCGGTAAAGTGCTCAGCTCAACAATCGACAGTGTCCTGGGCAAGGCTGCCGAAGCCGCGTCAAAACCCGCGGGGAAGCCTGTGGCGCCGAAGAAGGAGAACTCACAGCCAACCGCCGCGAAATCGTCGCCGGCAAGTCCGGGGCAGGATCTTGGATTTGGTCCCACGGCGATCGGTGCGTCCGGGGAGCCGCGTCGGGCGAGGCGGCGGGCGGGGCAGGAATCTCCCGTTTTCGCTCCCTCTTTGACGTCTTCAGAACCGACGGCAGTTGTCCGTCCGACGGAGCCGGTTGAACGGCTTCTCTCAGCCAATGACTTCGACCAGATCAAAGTGGGGGAGCCGGAAGAACAGGTTCTTGCGGCGCTCGGCCCGGCCGCCTCGCACATTACGATTCCGGAAGAAGGCCACCTGCTCGAGATTCTGAGCTATCGCACGCATGGCGAGCGAGTCGGGACAGTGCGCGTGGATAATGGACAGGTCGCGTCAGTGGCGAAGTCCGCCCAGTAAACTGACATCGGCCGCGTTCCGGTCTGTGCCTATCGTTTAGTTAATCTGCCACAACCCTTTAGCGGAATGAGTCGATAGGCAGTGGTAAGATTCGGGATTGAACCCACCCACTCGTAGCCGGCTCCGCTGGTACATTTGCGGACTGCTATTCTTCGCGACAACGATCAATTACATCGACCGGCAGGTGTTCGGCTTGCTGAAGCCGGTTATTTCCCGCGAACTGGGATGGACGGAATCGGACTTCGGCTGGATCATCTCGTCATTTCAAGTCGCATACGCCATCATGATGCCCATAGCAGGGCGAGTGGTGGATTGGATCGGCCCCAAACGTGGCTATGCAATCGCCATCGTTGTGTGGAGCGCGGCGGCAATGAGCCACTCTCTCGCCCGCAATGCGTTTCAGTTTGCCGCGGCACGGTTCTCGCTTGGCATTGGTGAATCCGCGAACTTTCCCGCCGCGATCCGGACCATAGCCGATTGGTTTCCACAGGACGAGCGCGCCTTGGCAACAGGTCTCTTCAACAGTGGAGCAAACGTCGGCGCCATTGTCGCGCCGCTCACCGTGCCCTGGATCACCTTGCGATTCGGCTGGCGAGCTGCATTTCTCTTCACCGGAGGCCTTGTACTCCTGTGGCTGGTCCTGTGGTATACCGGCTACCGTAATCCGCCGAAGTCCGTGATTGATGTCGAGAAGAAGCCCGCTGCGCGAATTCCCTATGCCCGTTTACTCGTGGAACGCCGTGCGTGGGCGTTCCTGATTGGAAAACTCCTGACCGATCCAGTGTGGTGGTTCTATTTGTACTGGCTTCCGGGATTTCTGAACAACAACTATGGACTTAACCTGCTCGCGATGGGCGCCCCGCTGGTTGCCGTGTACCTGGCCGCTGACGGTGGGTCGATCGGCGGCGGCTGGCTCTCCTCATGGCTGTTGAAGAGGGGCTGGACACCGAACCGCGCGCGCAAGACCGCGTTGTTTGTCTGCGCCGTCGCCGTAATTGGCGTCATGTTTGTCCCATTGACTCACGGCAATCTGTGGATGGCGGTGACCCTCATCGGCGTCGCGGCCGGAGCGCACCAAGGGTGGTCGGCAAATTTGTATACGCTGGTTTCGGACCTCTTCCCGGAAGAAGCCGTTGGATCGGTGATCGGACTGGGCGGCTTAGGCGGCGCCATCGGCGGCGCTCTCGTCTCACCCATGATTGGATATTGGCTGGATCTGTCGCACGGCGCCTACGGTCCCATCTTCGTCTCCGCGGGATCTGTCTACCTCATTGCTCTCGTGCTGATCCACCGGCTGGTGCCCAAACTCGAGAAACTGCCGATTTCCTGAATTTCTCGAAATGTCCGGGCACGAGCGCGTATCTAACGGCTGGTGACCGGCCAATATAACAGGCGATTGCCTGTAGGCGCGGAAGTTGTGCCTTCAGGAGCGCATTTCCGCGTTTGGGCTCCGCAATGCACAAAGGTAGAGGTCGTCCTCGAGGGCGCGAGTATTGTACTGCAGCGAGAAGACTCGGGATACCATTCCGGACTGGTAAGCTCGGCTGGAGTAAACACGCTCTACAAATATCGCCTGGACCAAGCCGGACCCTTCCCCGATCCGGCCTCTCGATTTCAACCTCAAGGTCCGCATCACTCTTCTCAGGTCATCGATCCCTCGTCGTATCGCTGGACTGACGAAGCGTGGGAGGGCCTTTCGCTCCCTGGCCAGGTCATCTACGAGATGCACATCGGCACATTCACACCCGAAGGAACCTGGAGTTCGGCGTGCCGTTATTTGCCATTTCTTGCGGACATTGGCATCACGGTGTTGGAGGTGATGCCGGTGAATGAATTTCCCGGTGAATTTGGCTGGGGCTACGACGGTGTGCATCCCTACGCGCCGACGCGGTTGTATGGCAAACCAGATGACTTTCGGGAATTCGTGGACCAGGCTCACAAGCTTGGCATGGCCGTTATTCTCGACGTGGTCTACAACCATCTGGGCCCCGACGGAAACTATTTCGAGGCTTTCTCGCCGCACTACTTCACGTCGCGCCATACGGACTGGGGTGCGGCGATCAACTTTGACGGTGAGAATTGCGAGCCGGTACGCGAGTTCTTCACCGCAAACGCAGGTTACTGGATTACCGAGTATCACCTCGATGGCTTGCGTCTCGATGCCACGCAGAACATCTACGACGAGTCCACAGACCATATCCTGGCGGCGGTCACTCGGGAAGTGAGGCGGGCAGGCGGCCGCCGCAAGACGATTGTCATCGGCGAGAACGAGCCCCAGGACGTGAAACTACTCCGGCCACCCGAAGCCGGGGGCTATGGAATGGACGCTCTGTGGAACGACGATTACCATCACGCCGCAGTGGTCCGCATGACCGGCCATGGCGACGCTTACTACACGGATTATTGTGGTACGCCGCAGGAGTTCATTTCCGCGGCCAAGTACGGTTATCTCTATCAAGGACAGTGGTACTCGTGGCAGAATCAGCGGCGCGGAACGCCCACCATGGGGTTGCCCCCGTCGGCATTTATCAATTTTCTGCAGAATCACGATCAGGTGGCGAATTCCGCGCGGGGCGAACGCGTCAACAATCAGGCGAGTCCCGGCGTGTCCCGCGCCATGACGGCATTGACGCTGCTCATGCCTGGTACTCCGATGTTGTTTCAAGGGCAGGAATTCGGAGCGAGCACTCCCTTCCTGTTCTTTGCCGACCATAATTCGGAGCTGGCCAAGCTGGTACACGAAGGGCGCCGCAAATACCTGATGCAGTTCCGCAGCCTCTCACAGCGGGTCATGTGGCCGGTATTCGCGGTGCCGAGCGCGCGCGAGACATTTGAGCAATCCAAGCTGAACTCTAAGGAGCGCCAACGTAATATGGAGCAGATTGCGCTCCACCGCGATCTCATACGGTTGCGGCGGGAGCATGCTGCATTTCAGATCGACCGGCCGGGCGCCGCCGATGGCGCCGTCCTAACGGCCTCGGCGTTCGTACTGCGGTTTTTCGCGCCGGAAAATGACGACCGCTTGCTGGTAGTCAATCTGGGAAGTCATGTTCATCTCGGGCGCGCCCCGGAACCGCTGCTGGCGCCGCCGCAAGGCAAGGAGTGGGACGTGATTTGGTCAAGCGAGGCCCCCCAATACGGCGGCTCGGGAACCGCACCCCTCGACACAGTTGAGAATTGGCGCATCCCCGGGCAATCTGCGACCGTGCTTGCCCCGGTGGATCGCAAAAGGACGGCATTTACGGTATCGAGTTTCAGTCTACTGCCATGAGCGATCTCGTTCGAAAACTCGTTTGGAATCCCTCGCGCGATCTGGAATCAGGGGTCGTATCGGCCGACGCTGAGGCATCGCCGCAGCCGCTCAGCCGCGAGTGGTTGGTCACCAATGGACTCGGTGGTTATGCGTCGAGCACCATCGGCGGCGTGATCACCCGTGGTTTCCATGGCTATCTGATTGCCGCGCTTCCCGCGCCGCTTGGCCGTATGATGATGCTCAACGATCTGGTCGAGCACATCCGGCTGCCCGACGGAAAACTGATTCAACTGGGTGGCGAGGAACGTGCCGAGCATCCGGTGCGCTGGCATGGCGCCGACTTCCTGGAGGAGTTCCGGCTCGACTTGGGCTTGCCGGTCTGGCGCTATCACGTCGAGGGCTTCGTGATCGAAAAGCGGATCATGCTGCCGCACCAGCAGAACACGGTCTATATCCACTACCGCGTCCTGGACGGCAAGGGAAGCCTGCGCCTGCGATTGCGTCCTTCGATGAATATTCGTCCCCACGAAGCGCCTGTCAGTTCACCGATCGCCAAGCCCTACACACTCACCGTTTTCGAAGATCAGTATGAAATCCTCCCGGGTTCGGGAATTCCGCCGCTACGGCTGCTGCTGTACGGGTCGGAAGCGGCGCTGACCATCGACCGGATCAAGATTCAGGAGATCGTCTACCGTATCGAGGAAAGCCGCGGGTACGCGGCCCGGGGCGATTTATGGAGCCCTGGTTACTTTGAGGCCGAAATGGCTGTAGGACGCGATGCGACATTGATGGCGTCCACCGAATCGTGGGAAACGGTCCGCTCGATGCAGCCATCGGAGGCATTTGAAGCGGAGTACGACCGGCGTGGACGCCTTATTGAAGAGGCGCATCCCGCTGCCCGCCGGGGCACCGCCGCTGAGCTCGTCCTGGCGGCCGATCAGTTCATTATTCGGCCCGAAGGAAGGCTCGCCGATACCGCGCGCGCGCACGCCGCCGGTGACGAGGTGCGCACCATCATCGCCGGATTCCCATGGTTTACCGACTGGGGCCGCGACACAATGATCAGCCTCGAAGGGCTGACACTAATCACGGGCCGCCACGTGGAGGCTTCTTATATCCTGCGCACCTATGCTCACTATGTGCGCGATGGCCTTATTCCGAACATGTTCCCTGAGGGGCAAAAAGAGGGCCTCTATCACACAGCCGACGCCACGCTGTGGTTTTTCCACGCTATTTCGAGGTACCTCGAGATCACCGGCGATCGATCGATGCTCCGGTTGATGCTGCCTAAGCTGCTTGATATCGTCGACTGCCACTTGCGCGGCACACGGTTTGGAATTCACGTCGATCCCAGCGATGGACTGCTCGTGCAGGGCGCGCAAGGCTATCAGCTCACGTGGATGGACGCCAAGGTCGATGACTGGGTGGTCACACCGCGGCGCGGCAAAGCGGTTGAAATCAACGCACTTTGGTACAACGCCCTCAAGTTGCTGGAAAAGTGGGTCTGCGACGAGAATCGTCCGGAGGCCGCCAACAAGTTGTCGCAACACGCCGAGCAGGCGAGACAAGCCTTCAATGAACGGTTTTGGAACCAGGGGCTGGGGTTCCTCTACGATGTCATTGATGGCGAGCAAGGGGACGATCCATCGTGCCGCCCGAACCAGTTGCTCGCGGTCTCATTGGCCCATCCTATTCTCGACGAATCGAAATGGAAGCCGGTGGTTGAGGTCTGTCGGGAGAAATTGTTGACACCGGTCGGCCTGCGATCCGTCTCGCCAGACAATAAAGATTACAAGCCCAAATACTTTGGTGATCTGCGTTCGCGCGACGCGGCGTACCATCAGGGCACGGTCTGGACCTGGCTCATTGGCCCTTATATTGATGCCTGGCTTAAGGTTTACCCGGACGATCGCGCCAACGCGCATGCGCTACTCGACGGTTTCACGCCCCAGCTCAGCGAGGCGTGCGTAGGTTCCATCAGCGAGATTTTCGACGCGGAACCTCCTTTCACACCACGAGGTTGTGTGGCGCAGGCGTGGAGTGTGGCGGAAGTTTTGCGAGCACTGGTGAAGACAGCTAGCGGGTAAATTGTAACCGGGCGCACTGCGCATCGGTCTAACAAGCAGGTGAATATAACTTCGAGCATGCTTTGCCCGCGCTGCCGTTCGGAAATGGAACCGATCGAGAGTGCGTGCGACCAACTCTCGGTTGATGAATTGCGGCTTTGTCCCAATTGTTATCTGGTAGTTTGGGACGATCACGCACACACCGAAACACGTCAGGGTGTGCCCGTTAAGACCAGTTTCACGCCCATCATCCCGAGCTAAGGATCGTTGTAGCCAGGCCTTGTCGTACTATCGATAAAAGGCGATCCGACGCTCTATGAATAAAACTGCAGTCCGCTGCTATTTCCTCGCTGGAATACTCCTTACTCTCTCAATCGTGGCCAGTGCCGCGTATCAACCTGCGCTTTGGTCGGGAATGCGATACCGGATGATCGGGCCTGAGCGCGGGGGACGAGTCACAACAGTCACCGGTGTACCGTCGCAGCCCTACACGTTCTACATGGCATCGACAGGCGGTGGCGTTTGGAAGACGACTGATGCCGGTCATTCCTGGGTGAATATGTCCGACGGACAGATTCCGCTCGGGTCAATGGGCGCAGTCGAGGTTTCGCAGTCGGACCCCAACGTTGTCTACGCAGGAACCGGTTCATCGAAGATTCGCAGCAATGTGTCGATTGGCCGCGGCATTTATAAGTCCACGGACGCTGGGAAGACGTGGAAGTTCGCAGGGTTGCGCGATACGGGCCAGATCTCGACCGTCCGAATTCATCCTACAAATCCGGACGTCGTGTTCGTGGCGGCGCTGGGGAATCCGTTTGTGCCGAATAAGGAACGCGGGATTTATCGCAGTAACGACGGCGGGAAGACCTGGAAGAACGTGCTGTTCGTTTCCGACAGCGTGGGCGGCGCGGACCTCGAGCTTCAGCCGGGTAACCCGAATGTGATCTTCGCCTGCATGTGGCATGGACAGCGTAAGCCTTGGACCATCATCAGCGGCGCACGTGAAGGCGGAATCTATAAGAGCACGGACGGCGGCGATAACTGGACCAAGCTGGGTGGTGGTCTCCCGAACGAGTTGTTCGGCCGTTCCAATGTATCGATCTCCGATTCGAAACCGAATCGAATCTATGCTTTGATTGAAGCCAAGCCGGGGTCGGGGTTGTACCGATCCGAGGACGCCGGCGGCACTTGGACCCTGATTAATGGTTCGGGCAGCCTGATTACGCGGCCCTTCTATTACACGACCCTGGGCGTCGATCCGAACAACTCCGATGTCGTCTGGATCGGCGATGAGGGCTGGTTCAAGAGCACCGACGGGGGCAAGACGTTTCGCCGTTCACCAGTGCCGCATGGCGACAATCACGATGTCTGGATCAATCCGAAGAATTCTCAATACATGATCCAGGGAAACGACGGCGGCGCTAATATCTCGCTCGACGGCGGACTGACCTGGAGCACACAGAACAACCAGCCGACTGCCGAAATCTACCAGATCGCAGTTGACAATCAGTATCCATATCGAGTTTACGGCGCGCAGCAGGACAATACGACCGTGATCGTGCCGAGCCTCCCGCTCGGGAACGGTCAGGATTTCCGCGTTGGACCAGGTTGTGAGACCGGGCCGATCATTCCAGATCTCGACCACCCGGACATCGTCTATGGGAGTTGCAAAGGCCAGTTCAGTCGTCAGAATTTGACTACAACCGACGAAGAGCGCTACTGGATCGGCGCAGAGTCGCTGTATGGCAACGGCGGCGCAACGCTGATCTACCGGTTTCAACGCGTGTCGCCAATGGAGGTTTCGCCGCACGACCAGCGGGTGGTTTACTACGGCTCGCAATATCTGCATCGTACCCGTGATGGCGGCGTGACATGGGAAAAGATCAGCCCGGACCTGACGGCGCACCCTCCCGGAACACAGGGCCCCAGCGGAGAGCCGATCACACGCGATGCCACGGGCGAGGAAGTTTACAGCACGCTGTACACGATTCGCGAATCGCCGGTTCAGAAGGGCCTTATTTGGACCGGCTCCAACGACGGTCTCGTCTTTGTGACACGCGATGATGGCAAGACCTGGACAAACGTCACGCCGGCTGGGTTGGCTCCCGGTGGACGCGTGCAAAACATCGAGCCGAGCCCACATCGCGCCGGTACCGCCTACGCTGCTATCTATCGTTATCTGCTGGGTGACTTCGCTCCATACATTTACCGCACCGACGATTTTGGAAAGACCTGGACACGCCTTACCGACGGCTCCAACGGCATTGCAGTGGATGAACCGACGCGCGTTGTGCGCGAAGATCCCGACCGGGCGGGGCTTCTCTATGCGGGAACCGAGTTCGGAATGTACATCTCCTTCGACAACGGAAGCCACTGGCAGTCGTTTCAGTTGAACCTGCCGAACACACCCGTCACCGACATCAAAATCGCACACAAGGATCTCATAGTGGCCACGCAAGGTCGTTCTTTCTGGATTCTGGACGACCTGACGCCGCTACATCAGTTGAGCGACAAGGTGGCGTCGGATTCCGCAACTCTATTCGCGCCGCGTGAAGCGATTCGGACCCCAGCCCGCGGCGGCATCCCGGGGCTCGGCCGTACGTCTGGTGTTCAGTATCCGCAGGCCGGCGCGATGATCGATTATTACCTGGGAAGCGCTCCCTCGGGCGACATTACGCTCGACGTTCTCGACTCGTCCGGAAAGGTGATTCGAAGTTTTTCGAGCGCAGCCGGAGCCAGTGCTGCCGAGGACCGCGGCGACACGGGCGGTGGCGACGACGAGGAGGGCGGGTTCCGCATGCGCGGTGGCCCGACCAGGCTTGAGAAGGGCGCCGGCATGCATCGCTTCACCTGGGACCTGCGCTATCCCGGTCCCTGGATGAGCCAGACGCGTCCCGAGGGTCCCGGCGGTCCGATGGCCGTCCCCGGCAAATACACGTTGCGGCTGACCGCTGGATCATGGAGCGCAACAGAGCCTCTGACGATCGTCGAGGATCCGCGGATTTTGAAGGATAACGTCACGACGACCGATCTCCGCGAGCAGTTCGAGCACAACATGAAGGTTCGCGACCTCGTGAGCGAGGTGAACCAGGTTGTCGCTCGAGTGCGCGATGCTCAGAAGCGGCTGCGAGACTCGGCTGGCGGTGCAGGCGACACACTCACCAAGCTCAACGAACTGGCCGCGCACCTCATCACGCCCTCGATCCGGTACAGCCAGCCGGAGCTTCAGACGCACATCACGTATCTTTACAGCATTACCAACGTGACCGATCAAAAAGTGGGTCGCGACGCCATCGAGCGCTACGACGTGCTCCGGAAAGAGCTGGAAGAGCGTATGTCCGAGTTGAATCGGATACTGGGCCCGGAAAAATAATCACTGTTTCACGTAGCGCGCAATCTGTTCGCCGGTGGCGAACCAGACGCCGGGTTTGGATTTCATGTACGCCACCAGCCGGTTCAGTTGTTCGAGCGGCGCGCGGTGACCGCTCACATGAGGGTGCAGCGTCAGCACAAACATCGTGCCTTCCTGGTACGCACCGTCGAACTCGTCTTTGTAAAGCTGGAATAGCAACTCCGGTTGCGGCAATGTTCCGCCGCGGCCGAGATACGGGGTTTCGGTCAATGTCCAGTCGATGGCCAGTTCGACAATTCCGGTATCCTCGCCGTTCGACATCAATTCGTACGGTTCGTCCATCGCCTGGAGGCTGCTGTCGTAGAGGAATCCGCTCTTTCGGACCAGGCCGAGCGTATTCTTGCTGAACGCCCACGATGGCGCGCGATAGCCGACGGGCCGCTTGCCCGCAGCCTTGGTCAGGTAATCGATTGCCTGGTTCATCAGCCGCTCCTCTTCCGCGGCGCTGTCGAGCGCGGGCGGGAACTCGTGGATCCAACCGTGTACGCCAATTTCATTGCGTCCGCTTTTCAGGATGGCCGGGATCATTTCGGGATGGAGGAGAGCGCTAACTGCGGGAATGAAAAACGTCGCCGGAACCTGGTAGCGATCGAGGAGTTGCAGGATTCGCGGCAGCCCACTCTGCGCTCCGAAATCAGCGGCGGAGAGGGTGGTCGGCGACGTCTCACCGCGCGCCAGCAAATACGATTCATTGTCCACGTCGAAGCTGAGGCACACAGCGACGCGGGCATTGCCGGGCCAGGATCGCGGCGTCAGCTTGCGGCCGACTCGCGCCGGCGCCACCGCTTGTCGAAGCTGTTCCTCAGTCCACTTGGTTCCGGGTTGGGCCAGTTGCTGAGCGGCGGCAGAGCAGACGCAGGTAGCCCAGATCGCGAGGCGGAGCGTTTTCATCAGTGCTATCGTCGCACGAGTTTAGCTGCCGTCCGGAAATCCTCCGCGATGCAACACCATTGGGAAATGCGGGAGCACGTCCAGTTTGGGCACGGCGGCCCGCCATCCGTCGGGATATGGTTCGACCCCCCGCAACAAGGCCGGATCGGCGACCAGTTGCTCCAGGGGATGTCGTAGCGCGTGCTGGGTGCTCGAACCGAATTTCGACAGCCATCGCTCTTCAATGTCCTCAACAAGGCGCAGATAGAGTTTCCGGGTCTGCGTGCCTTTCGGCGTCAGCACGAGAGTCTTCACTCGCGATTCAGACTGCATAGTCGCGAGCCCCCGCTCCTCCAGGCGACCACATGCCATGGCAATCGCTTCCTTCGATACGCCTGAAAGCCGCGGCAAATCGCGCAGGCCAACGCCATCCTTATCGGCCAGGCGAAGTACGTTCGCGCAAACTGCGAGCGACAGTCCGGATTCGATCTCGAACTCTACTGCGAAGGTCAAGAGCACAGTCGCGAGAAGTGCCGGCAGCGTGTTGCTGGAGCTTTCGCACCCGGACGGCTTGCTCAGCATGTCGAATCCGAGGATCGGAAGATAATCGGGAAGCCTCTTCTCGAATTTGTCGGCCAGCGTTCGCAGCGACGCCCAAAGTTGATCGAGTCTGTCCTTGCCAAACCGCTCGCGCCAGCGCTTTTCGATCGTCCCCGTCAGTGGGCGCCACGCCTGCAGCGCCTTGCGTCCGCCGGGAGTGGGGTGAACCGCCGCGCGCGATTCCACCGCAAGGTAGCCCCACCACTTGCTCAGCCGAACCAGCCATGCCCGTGTGGACTTGCCATCGAGCCCCGTCCGTTTTTGAAGCTCCTGAACGGCGATACCATCGTCAGGAATGTATCGCATGATCATCAGCCACATCACCATGGAAACGAGCCAGGGACCGGATCCTGGAGTGGAACCGTACCGCGTGGTACGGTGCGGCACCTGGTGTTCGAACTCGTTGTCGAATTCGATGGTGAAGGCCACGAGAACCTGCGACAAAAGTGCATATAACGGCAGTCGGGGTTCCATATTCGAATGATATCCACCGACTTCGATCTTGCAGCATTATTTGAGGCGCTCGACGCGCAACGCCAGGCGCGTGGACTCACGTGGAGCCAGGCTCTTCGGGAGATCAACAGAGCCAGCGAACGGCGCGCGCGCCACCAGATCGCCCGGTCAACGGTAACCGGTCTGCGCACCAGGAGAGTTGCGGAAGGCGACGGAGTTCTTCAGATGCTCCAGTGGTTGAATCGAACGCCTGAGTCGTTTGTGCCAGGCTGCGAGTTGGCCGGCAGCAATACAGCGAAGTTGCCGGAGGTCGCTCCCCAACAGATGCTCCGGTTCGACACACACAAACTTCATGCCGCCTTGAACGAACGACGAATCGAGAAGGGTATAACGTGGCAGCAAGTGGCCAAAGAGATCGGAGGCGTATCGGCCGGTAGTTTGACGTACCTGTCCAAGGGAAGTCGCGTGGGTTTTCCTGGAGTGATGAGAATCGTTCGGTGGCTCGGGCGACCGGTGGCGCAATTCACACGTCTCTGTAATCGTTGACCGGCTGCCGCTATACTGAACCACAATATGCGGCGGCGGCATTTCTTAAAGTTGTCGACAGTGGGTATGGGCGGCGCCCTTACCAGCCTCCATGGGCAGAAAACCGAGACGACAGTGCCGCTGCGGTTTTTTACGGGTGAGGAGGCCCTGGATATTGCCGCGGCCGCGGCGCAGATTTTTCCGTCCGATGATTCCGGGCCGGGTGCGAATGAAGCTGGTGTCGTGATTTATATCGATCGACAACTCGCCGGGCCATACGGGCGCGACCGGCATCGATATACTAGCGGGCCGTTTGAAAAGGGCGTTCCGGAACAGGGATATCAGGGCAAAGACAGTCCCGCGCAGATTTACCGGGAAGGCCTGCAGCAGATTGCCGGGTTGCACCGGCTGAACGCCGCCGAACAGGTCGCCGCGCTGACACGCATCGAGGGAAGTCGCTTCTTCGAGCTTCTGAGAACCCACACGATTGAAGGTATGTTTTGCGATCCCATGCATGGCGGCAATGCGGACATGGTGGGCTGGCGCTTGATCGGGTTTCCAGGACCTAGAATGAGCTATGCCGACGAGGTCGAGCAGTACAACGGCAAGGCGTTTCGACCCAAGCCGGCAAGCCTGTATCAGATCGTAGGACACACCGTTAAGCCAAGCGAGGATGAGATTTGAAACGGCTGCGCGAGGTCGACGCCGTCATCGTCGGCGCCGGGTGGACGGGACTCGTCATGGCCAAGGAACTGGCAACGCGCACGTCCATGTCGGTGCTGGTCCTCGAACGCGGCGGCGCCTATAAGCCCGGCAAGTACAGCGACAACATGGACGAGTTGGATTACGCGATCCGGCTCAAAATGATGCAGGACATCGGTCACGAGACCGTGACATTCCGCCATAGTCCGCGCGATCGGGCGCTTCCTGTGCGGCAATATGGGTCGTTCCTGCCGGGCTCGGGCGTCGGTGGGTCCGGCGAGCATTGGAGCGGGATTTCGTATCGCTATCTCCCCGATTGTTTTGAGCTGTACTCGCGGACGGTTGAGAAGTATGGTGCGAGGTCGCTTCCGTCCGACCACACGATTCAGGACTGGGGCGTCACTTACGACGAATTGGAGCCCTATTACACACGGGCCGAGAAGATGATGGGGATTTCCGGCAAGGCGGGCAACTTGCTCGGGCGCAAGGTGGACGGCGGAAATGTTTTTGAAGGCCGCCGCAGCGAGGAGTATCCAACACCGCCCACCAGGACACCGTATCTTGCCACCCTCTTCCGCGATGCCGCGAAGCAACTGGGGTATCATCCTTATCCCTTGCCGGCCGCGACCACAAGCGTCGATTATAAGAATCCCGACGGTGTGTCTCGCGCAGCATGTGTCTACTGCGGGTACTGCGAGCGCTACGGGTGCATGATCGGCGCCAAGGCGCAGCCGACGAATACTGTCCTGCCGGTGGTGAACCGCCGTCGGAATTTCGAACTGCGTACAGGATGTTGGGTGCGCCGCATCGAGACCGAAGATGGGAAGGCTCGCGGTGTGGTTTACGTTAATAGCGCCGGCGAGGAGATTTTCCAACCAGCAGGCATCGTGTTTCTGGCCGCCTGGACGTTGAACAACACAAGGCTGTTGCTCTTATCGAAGATCGGACCCGAGGGTGGCGTCGGGCGCAATCTCACGCATCACATTTCCATTCCGGCCGCCATGGCGTTCTTCAAAGAGCCCCTGAATCGCTTTATGGGCGCTGGGTCGGCCGGCTTTGCGATCGGCGATTTCGATGGCGACGTATTCGATCACAGCGGGCTGGACTTCTTACGCGGTGGAACGATTTACACCGTATGCTACGGCTTTCGTCCGATGGCGAATTTCGGTGTGACTCCCACAACGGTTAAAGCCCGTTGGGGACCGGAGTGGAAGAAGGCGGCGCTGCACTACTACGACCGCACCGGACGCATTTCTTTTTACGGCGAGCACCTCGCGTACCGCGATAACATCATGGACCTGGACCCGACATACAAAGACCGCTATGGCGATCCATTGTTGCGGTTGACAATTGACTGGCGTGACAACGAGCGGCGCATGGCGGCATTCATGAGCCGCAAAGCTGAGGGGATCGCGCGAGCGATGGGTGCGGTAGAAGTCACACCATTCCCGGGATTGAAACGGTACGATGCGACGCGCTATCAGTCGACACACATTCAGGGCGGCGTGATCATGGGCGCCAAGCCGGCGAACTCCGTCGTGAACCCTTACCTGCAGCATTGGCAGACGCCGAATCTGTTTGTTTTGGGCGCGTCCGCGTTCCCTCAAAATCCGTCCGGCAACCCGACACTCACTGCTGTCGCACTCACTTATCGGACGGCGGATGCAGTGATTGAGCGTTTTGTGAAGAAGCCCGAACCGCTCGCGTAGCGTCGACTCGGGTGCTGCGAAGAATTTGGAGGATGTAGAAGGTGGCGCAGGCGGTTTCGCCTGTGCGTTCTCGGTGAGGTCCAATGGCAGGCTGAAGGCCCTGCTCCACCCCTCCACCGCCTGCACGCACGTCGAATTTCGCCCGCGACCTAGTCGCCGGCAGCAGCGGCGGGCTCGATCTGCGCCAAAACCGCAGCCGCATCTTCCGCCGTGAAATGCTCGGTCTTAGCCGAGTGGTTCATAGAGCAGAACTTGGGCCCGCACATCGAGCAAAACGCTGCATCCTTGAATCCCTCCTCCGGCAGCGTCTCATCATGCATCGCCTGCGCGGTCTCGGGATCGAGCGACAACTCGAACTGACGTTTCCAATCGAAAGCATAGCGGGCACGCGAAAGATCGTCATCGCGATCGCGGGCTCCAGGCCGGTGCCGTGCGATGTCAGCCGCGTGCGCTGCAATCTTATAAGCCATGATGCCCGCCTTCACGTCTTCCCGGTTGGGCAAGCCGAGATGCTCCTTGGGCGTCACGTAGCACAGCATCGACGCACCGTGCCAGCCAATCATGGCAGCACCGATTGCCGATGTAATGTGATCGTAACCCGGAGCGAAATCGGTCACGAGAGGCCCCAAGGTGTAAAACGGAGCGTCGTAACACATCTCCCGCTCCTTCACCACCTGCATTTCAATCTGGTCCATGGGGATATGGCCGGGACCTTCGATCATCACCTGAACGTCATACTCCCAAGCCTTCTTCGTCAGTTCGCCGAGCGTCTTCAATTCCGCGAACTGCGCCTCATCGCTGGCATCGGCGAGGCTTCCGGGACGTAGCCCGTCACCCAGCGAGAAGCTGACGTCATGCTTTTGAAAGATCTTACAAATCTCGTCGAAATGTTCGTATAGGAAATTCTGGCGATGGTTCTTCACCATCCACTCGGCAAGAATCGCTCCGCCGCGGCTGACGATGCCGGTGACGCGGCGAGTGGTCAGCGGAATGTATTGAACCAGCACACCGGCGTGAATGGTCATGTAATCCACGCCTTGCTCAGCCTGTTCTTCGATAACCTCCAGCATCACCCGGATGTTGAGGTCTTCGACTCGCCGCACTCGCGCGAGCGCTTCGTAAATGGGGACCGTCCCGATCGGTACCGGCGAATGCGCGATGATTGCCTTGCGGATTTCCGGAATGTCGCCCCCGGTGGAGAGATCCATCACGGTGTCGGCGCCATACTTCACGGAGTACCGCAGTTTCTCGAGTTCTTCGTCCACATTTGACGTGGTCGAGGAATTGCCGATGTTGGCGTTGATCTTGCAAAGCGAAGCCACGCCGATGCACATGGGCTCCAGATTCGTGTGATGAATGTTAGCGGGAATGATCATCCGCCCGCGAGCGACCTCCTCCCGCACCAACTCACCCGAAAGTCTCTCGCGTCTGGCAACGAACTCCATTTCCTGCGTAATCAGGCCTTTGCGGGCATAGTGTATCTGGGTTCGGATTGAATCGTTAAGACGGGGAAGAATCCATTCGCTGCGCATACATGGGTAATTCTAGCGCGGCTGGCGAAGAGCGGCGCACTGGGTTACAGTTGAAACGTATTCGTCGTTCCGCGCACTTCTTGATTTCTATATAATCTGTGATGCGGGGTTCCGTGTGGAAGACAGGTCAAACCTAAATCCAATCCTCGATGAGCTGCGGCGTCTGGACGCCCAGATTGAAGAAGTGCCAGACCTCGGGGCACTGAAACCCATTTTCTATCGGATCGAACAAATCAATAAGGAACATCCCGCCGAGTTCGAGGTGCAGTTGCTGGTTTCAGATGTGAAGCAGCACCTGGTGAACCGTGGCATGTTGTTGAAGCAGCAGGGCTCCGTGGGTGCGCGACAGACCAGTGTCGGCACCAAGACCACAGATCCTGGATTGAAAACCTCGGGTTCTTTCACGTCGAATTTTCCGGAGCTGAGTTCGCATCCGACACCGGTGCCGATGAACGAACCCCTACCGGCGCACGAGCCTCTCATGATGCCCGAGCCTGTGGCCGCGCATCCGATCACCGAATCGGCCAGCGCATTGCATGAGGTCTACATTCCGCCGGTGCGGCAAACTCCTCCACCAGCGCCGCCTCCGCCGCCCTCTTTCGACTGGAAAAAACCAGCACTGATCGGCGGAAGCATCGGTTTGGCACTGACGGCCCTAGTGATGGGCGGAATCATCATCTCGAAAAAGAAGAACCCGCCGCCCAAGGTCGAGCCTGTCGATCTGACGCTGATTCCGGTCGAGGTTGTGACGTCCCCATCGGGAGCCGCTGTTCGCGTGAATAATGAGCCCAAAGGCAAGTCGACTTTGCGGCTCGATCTGAAGCCGGGCACGTATAAGATGGACTTCACTCTGCCGGGCTACCTGCCGGCGTTTCAGGACATCACCGTGGCGGCCGGTCATCCTGTATTCCTCAATCTCACCCTCGCTCCCCAGTCCCAGACGCTGCGCATTTTCACCGACCTCAAGAACGGCGGCCAGGTGTTCCTGGACGACAAGCCATCCGGAGCCTTGCAGGATGGCCAGCAAACCATCGACTCGGTAGCGCCCGGAGCACACACCCTCAGAATTGCCCAGAAGCCGGGAACTGAAGCGAAGTTCGCGTTTCAGGTAGCACCGGGCACGCCGACGTCGATGACGGGCCCTCTAACAGCCAATAACCTGGTTGCGGTGGTCGCGAGCAGTTTCGGCGATCAGATTCACTTGGAAACCAGCGGACCACCGTTAAAGGTGAGCCTGGACGGCGCCGCGAAGGGTGATTCCAGCCCAACCGGTATGGACATTACCGGCGTGACTCAAGGCGACCATGAAATCGAGCTGAATGACGGCAAAGAGGAGCGAAAGCTCGTCGTCTCCGTTGGACCGTCGCCGGTCATAACCGCATGGGTGAATGCAGATACCAGCGGTGGAACATTGGTGGTGATGGCGGGCGAGGACGGAGCGACGGTTTCGCTTGATGGCAAGCCGTACCCGCGTAAGACGAAACGCGGACAACTCTGGATCCCCAACCTCGCGCCAAAGGATTACAAGATCACGGTCGCGAAGGAAGGCTTCCAGGATGTCGCGGACCAGACAGCTCAAGTCAAGCGCGGAGCGGAGGCGCGGCTCACCTTCAAGCTGCAAGCCATTCCCAAGATCGCCGTGCTGCACGTGAAAGAGGGAACCCCCGGAGCCGAGGTATTCGTTGATAAGGATCGCGCAGGTGCGATTGAGACCGACGGCACACTGTCGTTTTCGAATGTACAACCTGGTGAGCACACCGTTGAGATTCGGAAAGATCAGTATGTGACGAAGGCGCACAAGCTGAATTTCCCGCCGGGTCAGACCGTCGAACTGACGGGTGAGGCGGTCACCCTCGCAAAGGCAACCGGCACGCTCAAGATCACCGTCAGCCCCGCGGACGCACAGATTTTCCTTCGGGGACCCGAAGGAAGACGCGCCGTACAACCCGGCACTTACAATTTGCCAATGGGGTCCTACACGTTGGTCGCCCGTGCGCCTGGGTACAACGAGGCTTCTACCAATGTGGTGGTGAATCAGGGCGAACAGGTGAATGCTGAGCTGCGACTTCCGAAGGAAGGCGGGGCGATACAACAAAAGCCTGCGGTCAAGTCGGACTGGGAGCATCCCGGCGAGTGGACACCCGACAGCGGTTGGATAATCCACAAGGGCGGTGGCTTCGTGCCCTACGCTGCGCACCCGGCGGTCGGCGTATTTACCTTCGCGGCTCAACTCGTGAAGGGTGGGCGGGTTTTCGGCGGCAAACGCATCCAGTGGTACCTGAACTACGAAGACTCGAAGAACTACATCCTCTTCCAGATCGACAAGAAGAGTCTGCAATCGAAGATCGTGGCCGACGGGAAGGAAACGCAGCGGCCCAAAGTGACTCTAAACACCGACGAGCCGTTCACGCTTCAGATCGAAGTCGGCCCGAATAGCATCATTCACAAGCTTCGGGAAGAGAATACCTGGACCGTTATCGACACGCTGTCGCGGCCGGGAGTTGGGGCCGGCAAGTTCGGTTTCCTGATTCCGGGCAACGACGAACTGGCCATTTCGAATTTCACGTTCACCCCGCGCTAGATCTGGACTCGCGGCAACCTGCACTACCATAGCGGTAGCATGACGACACGCAATCTCGGCAGTTCTGGTCTGCAGGTTTCCCTGGTCGGCCTCGGATGCAATAATTTCGGCGCCCGGATCGATTTGGAGGCGTCCCGGCGGGTAGTGGACCAAGCGATCGATCTGGGAACCACGCTCTTCGATACCGCCGACATCTATGGCAATTTCGGAGGATCGGAGACGATTCTCGGCCAGGTGCTTGGCGATCGGCGCAAGAACATCGTGCTGGCCACCAAGTTCGGCGGCAAAATGAATGAGGCGGGCACCAAGAAGGGTGCTTCGCGGCGCTACATCATGTCCGCGGCAGAGGGCAGCCTGTCGCGATTGAAGACCGATTGGATCGACCTCTACCAGCTCCATTTCCCCGACCCAACAACCCCAATGGAGGAGACGTTGCGCGCTTTGGACGACCTGGTCCGCCAGGGGAAAGTGCGGTACATCGGGGGTTCGAATCTCCCGGCGTGGCAGGTGGTCGAGGCGCAATGGATTTCGCGGCACTTGAACCTGAACCGCTACATCTGCTGCCAGGATGAGTACAGCCTGCTGGTGCGCGGCATCGAGAAGGAACTTCAGCCGGTGATGCAGAAGTATGGGCTCGGCTTGTTGCCTTATTTCCCACTCGCGAGCGGCATGCTCACTGGAAAATATAAGCGCGGCGTTGCGGCTCCGGAGGGGACGCGGTTCGCCGGATGGAAGGGCTTGGCAGACCGCTACCTGAACGATGCAAATTTCGCGCTGGTCGAGCGATTGGAACAGTTCAGCCAGGAACGCGGGCACACGATCCTGGAGCTGGCGTTTAGCTGGCTGTTGTCACGTCCGCAAGTTGCGAGTGTGATTGCCGGCGCGACAAAACCCGAACAGGTAGAGCAAAACGTGAGAGCCGGCGATTGGGCGCTGAGCACAGAGGACGTCGCGGAAGTGGATCGCCTGATCGCTGCATAACATCGTTTTCGTATCCTAGAGTTTGTGTCATCCGAGTACGCTATAGAAACCAGTGGTCTCACAAAGGTTTTCCGGACGCGCTGGAAACGTCGCGAGGTGCGAGCCGTCGACGGCATTTCGTTGAACGTTCAGCGCGGCGCAACCTACGGACTGTTGGGTCCGAACGGTGCCGGCAAAACCACCTTCGTGAAGATGCTGCTTTCCGCGGTCCACCCAACCGCAGGCTCTGCCATGGTGTTCGGGCACCCGGTTTCCGATCCGGAAGCCCGCAGGCCGATTGGATACCTGCCCGAGAATCACCGCTTCCCGACGTATTTCACCGGTACCGGCATGCTCGACTTTTACGCTGCCCTATCGGGGGTGGAGTCCACGCGCCGGAAGCAGAGGATTCCGGAGTTGCTGGAGCAGGTAGGCCTGGATAAATGGGGCGACGTGCGGATCGGCAAGTATTCGAAGGGCATGCTGCAGCGCTTGGGCCTTGCCCAAGCTCTGATGCATGAACCAAGCCTGCTCATCCTGGATGAGCCGTCAGACGGTGTGGATCCTGTAGGCCGCCGCCACATTCGCGAGATTCTCACCGCGCTCGAGGAGAAAGGCGTCACCATCTTCATCAATTCGCACCTGCTGGTCGAGGTGGAGCTGTTTTGCCACGATGTCGCGATTCTGCACCAGGGGAAGGTGGCGCTGAGCGGCCGCGTGCGCGATTTGACAGCAGGCAAGGGATACCGCCTCACCGCCGCGCAGGTGCCCGAGCAGCTTCACGATCGATTGGGCAAGTCTGCGGCGGCGTCACCACGCGGCGACGGCCTGGTGGATTTTCAGTTCTCGACGCGCGAGGAGGTTAATCAGGCAGTTGACCTGTTACGCGCCGAGAAATGCGAGATCGAGGCGGTGGTACCCACCACCAGCACACTCGAAGAGGTATTCGTTAAGACGGTGGACAAATGACGGCAACAATCGCACTCATCGTGGACACGTTTCGCGAGGCGTTCGCGCGCAAGATTTTCTGGGGATTGTTCGGCCTGTCGACCGCGATGATCCTGTTCTTCCTGTTCCTGCTGAAGATCGATATCGTCGAGGGCGCCATGGCTACCGTGTCGTTGTTCGGCAACAGCGCCCGCGCTACCGATCTCGAAAAGCTGGTTCGCGGCTTTTACGCGGGTATTGCGACGTATCTTTACGTCTGGGGCATGGTGCTGGCAGTCTTTGCTTCCGCAGGCCTGATCCCGAGCGTGCTCGAACCAGGCCGCATCGAGCTTCTGCTCTCGAAGCCGGTGTCCCGAGTCCACATACTGTTGGGGCGCTACATCGGCAATGTGCTGGTGATCTCATGTAATGTCGTGTATCTCGTGATGGGCGTCTGGATCATTTTTGGCCTGAAGACCGGCATCTGGTCCAAGTCGTTCCTGATCTCAATCGCGACTACCATCTTCGTGTTCGCCGTTCTGCTGGCCGTGGTTGTGCTCATCGGAGTGCTGTTCGAAAGCGCCGCGCTCGCAACGATGGTCGCGGTCGCGCTGATGATCATCAGCGCGGTGCTGGGGCAGGTGACCATCATGTTGAAATTGCTGTCCTCCGAATGGTCGCGCAACGTCTGGCGATTCCTTTATTACACGCTGCCCAAGATCTACGACCTGGGCGCAATGACCCTGAGCATGATTCGGGATCAGGAGTTCACGAGTTACATGCCCATCTGGAGTTCGGCCATATTCGGAGCCACGGTACTGGGCGTGGCTTTAATCGTTTTCGCGCGTCGCGATTTCTAAATGTCCAAGAATCTGCCTTCATTGGTGTTCCGCCGCGGCCGGTTAATACTGTTCGCAGCTTGCCTGCTGCTAACGAACTGCCAGAAGAGACAACCCTCAAACGTCTTCCATGTCGATCCCGAGCTGGCAAAGTACATCCCGGCCGACGCCGTCTTCCTGCTCGGCGTGAATGCCGACGCGATCCGGAACACGCCCGTTTACCAGAAATACATCGCCGCACTGAACCTTCCAAACCTGGCGCAGTTCACCCAACAGACCGGCCTCGACCCGCGGAAAGACATCTCCCAACTGCTTTCGGTGTCAAACGGTAAAACGGGTGTCCTGTTGGCACGCGGAAATTTCAACCCGGCTGACCTGGAGCACAGGCTCGAATCAGGAGGCGCCAGGCGTTCCACCTACAACAGCCACAATCTGTTTGGTGACGACACGCGCTCGGTCGTCATTTTGAACGGAAGCACGGCAATCGCAGGCTCGACAACTGTCGTCAAGGGCGTTATTGACGCCGGCAGTCATGGCAGCACTCCTCCCGCTTTGACGGAGCGAGTCAAATCCATTCCAGCGGATTCCCAGATTTGGGCGGCCCTGGTAGGAGGCACACCGAACTTGAACGTAGGCGTGCCGGAAAACAGCAATCTCGGCAGCGTCATCCGGCTCTTCCGCGGGATCGACAGCGCCGCCCTGGGAATCGACCTTCGCAACGGCCTCGATTTGACCGCAAACGCAATCTGCCGATCCGATCAGGATGCCAAACGGCTGCACGACGCCCTGAAAGGGATTATCGGCCTGGGGCGGCTCAGCACTCCGGACAATCAGCCGGACCTGCTGAAGCTCTACGACGCGATCAAGGTGGAGCAGCAACAAAGCAAGGTGGACGTCACTGCTCAGGTCCCTCCCGACCTCACGAATCGTTTTATCGATTTATGGGTGAAGGGTCGCGGGAAATAGCGTATCGCACAAGCTGCAGGCCGTCGTACTCGAAAGGGGTTTCCAGGCGGAGCCCAATCTTTTCCATGATGTGTGTTGAAGCGACGTTTTCAGGCCGGGCTACCGAGACAATCCGCCGCAAACCTACTCGCTCCAAGGCGTCCCGAAGCGCAACCGTGGCCGCTTCCGTTGCGAGGCCGCGGCCCCAGTATGCCGGAGCCAGCCACCAGCCAATCTCCGGTTCCGGGTAATCACGAAAAGAACCGACGCCGCAAAATCCAATAAACTCTCCGCCGGGTTTCAGAAGCAGCCGCCAACGGCAGTAGCCACGCTCGACATACCTTTGCGACTCACGATTGACAAATGCTTTGATCTGCTCGTCGGTCCAGGGCACGCCTCCCGTGATGTAGCGCATCACCTCGGGGTCGGTCGCAATGGGACGGAATACCTCCCAATCGGAGGGTTCCCACTTTTCGAGGATGAGGCGTTCTGTTTCGAGGACCATTTCAGGCGGGCACGAGCTCGGAGGGATGTTCGATCGCGTAGTCGGGTTTGAGTCGAAGAAGATCCTCACGCTGCCCATACCCGTAGAGGACCGCACAGGTCCTCACCCCAGCGCGGCGTCCCGCTTCCATGTCGGCGGGAGAATCGCCCACCAGGAGGCAGTCTTCCTTGCCGGCGCCGAGGGCCTCGAGTGAAGCAAAGATCACGTTGGGTTCAGGTTTCGCCGGGAATCCATCGGTGCCCTGCACGTGATTGAAGTACGGCAGAAGCCCGAACTTCTCGAGTACGATTCTTGTCGTCGGCGTTCCCTTCGTGGTCGCGGTCGACTTTCGCCCAGGCAAAACAGCGAGCATCTCGGCAACGCCGGGATAGCGCTTCGTCATGCCGTGGTTCCGCGCCGGATAAACCTGGCGATAGTGGACGATCAGGTCGTCAACCTGCTGGTCCGTGTATTCGGGGAAAAGATCTTGAAAGAGATCGATCAGGTGACGGCCGATATAACCGCGCAGGAACGCATCTTCAACTTCGCTGCATCCGGTCGATTTCAGCACCTCCTGGATGGCTCCGCATATATCGCACGCGGAGTCCACCAGGGTGCCGTCTACGTCGAACAGGTAGACAGGGAAGGCTGGGACCATTAAGCCGGCGCGGGACCGCCCAGGAGCCCTGGAACGGTGTGGCCGCCTTCAGGGCGGATGGCCGGCTTCTCAGGTTCGTTGGGCCGCGGCGTTTTCGGAGAGGCTACGGCCGGAAGGGCCTCGCCATCGATCAGCATCTTCACTTCGGCGCCATCAAGAACTTCACGCTCCAACAGAGCCTCGGCTATACGAATCAAGGCGTCGTTTTTCTCTTCGATGATGTGCCGGGCTTCGGTGTAGCCGTCTTCCACAAGTTTTCGGACCTGCTCGTCGATGCGGATGGCGGTCGCTTCGCTGTAATCGCGATGCTGTGCGATCTCACGGCCCAGGAAGATCTGCTCTTCCTTCTTGCCGAAGGCCATGGGCCCGAGTTCGCTCATGCCCCATTCGCAAACCATCTTGCGTGCCATCTCGGTAGCGCGCTCGATGTCATTACCCGCGCCCGTCGTGATGTGGTGCATGAAGATTTCTTCGGCGATACGGCCAGCCATCAGGATGGCAATCTGCGCTTCCAGATAGTCTTTGTGGTACGAGTGCTTGTCGTCAATCGGCAACTGCATCGTGACGCCCAGGGCCATGCCGCGCGGAATGATCGTAACCTTGTGCAGCGGATCGGCGTGCTTTAACGAGGCTGCAACCAGTGCGTGGCCCGCTTCGTGATAGGCCGTGTTGCGCTTTTCTTCGTCACTGATGATCAGCGACTTGCGCTCGACGCCCATGATCACCTTGTCCTTGGCCAGCTCAAAATCGGACATGGTGACGACTTTGCGATTCTGACGGGCTGCGATTAATGCGGCTTCGTTCACCAGGTTGGCAAGATCGGCACCGGCAAAACCGGGGGTGCCGCGCGCGAGAACGCCCAGCTCAACGTCGTCCGACAACGGCGTCTTCTTCGAGTGGACCTTCAGAATCATTTCACGGCCCTTCACATCGGGCCGGCCCACTACCACGCGCCGGTCGAAGCGGCCTGGCCGCAGCAGGGCAGGATCCAGAACGTCCGGACGGTTCGTCGCAGCTACCAGGATGACGCCTTCGTTCGATTCAAACCCGTCCATCTCGACCAGCAGTTGGTTCAGGGTCTGCTCACGCTCGTCGTGTCCGCCGCCCAGACCAGCACCACGATGCCGGCCGACAGCGTCGATTTCGTCGATGAAGATGATGCACGGCGCATTCTTCTTGCCTTGTTCAAACAGGTCGCGAACGCGGCTCGCTCCGACGCCGACAAACATTTCCACGAAATCCGAACCCGAGATCGAGAAGAATGGCACATTCGCCTCGCCGGCGATCGCCCGGGCCAGCAACGTCTTGCCCGTTCCCGGAGGACCGATCAGGAGCACACCTTTCGGAATGCGGCCGCCCAGCTTCTGGAACTTTTGCGGTTCGCGGAGAAACTCGATAATCTCCTGTAGCTCCTCTTTCGCCTCTTCTACGCCCGCGACGTCCTTGAATGTCACCTTCTTCTGCTGGGACGAATGCAGCCGCGCGCGGCTTTTGCCGAAACTCAGGGCTTTGTTACCACCGCTCTGCATCTGGCGCATCATGAAGATCCAGAAGGCTAGCAGGAGGACGAAGGGAATGGCATTGATCAGGATCGAAACCCAATTGCTAGCCGTTTCCTTCTGATACTTCACCTCGACGTGCTTTTGGATCATGGCGTCGATCAGCGGTTGATAGTTCTGCGGGATAACGGCATGGAATTCCGAGTTGTCCCCGTTGTAAGCGCCATGAACGTCGTTGCCCGTGATTGTGACCGTCTTGACCTTGTCGTTTTGGATCTCGCTCAGCAGTTGCGTGAACGAGAGCTGCGCGTCGGGGCGCGATTTCGTCTGCCGGACCACCGTCCACAGCAAAACGACCACCATGATAATGACGATCCAGAAAATTGCGGTCTTGACGTTAGAGTTCATGCCTTCTCCCTACGAACGTACTTCCCCCACCCTTCACCACATTGGACGTTATCCATGACGTAACCGATTCAACTTCGGTTTGCAACGGAGTCGATAATCCGGAGTACCGTCTGAGAGCCTTCCCCCGCTCGAAACTCCGCCGCTGGGCCGAAACGCCGACTCCAAACAATTTCACCCTCATACGTAAGGATCGGCCAAACATGACGTTCCCACAAGGGTATACGGGCCTCCTGAAAGAGGGTTTTGAGCTTGCGTTTGCGGGAATGACCCACTGTGCAGTACTGATCACCGGGTCTCCAGTTACGCAATTCTAACCGACCGGGCGGAGCGATACGTTGCCAATCTAGTTCATCCTCAAGGATATCATATGTTTGCGGATTCTCTTCGGCTCCCGGGGGCGTTTTCAGCTTTAATTCGATAAGTCCAGCATTGTTAGGTAGTTCCACCGAGGCTGGAGGTTGGACGCTCAGGCGAAACTCGGGTTTCTCGAAGGTTCTTTGAGTCGTTGGCTTGATCCGGATCTGGTCGAAGGAACGCGTGATCTCAAGACCGGGGACGTAAACCTGCCCGTGCCCACCCCTGGAACGCGCCATTTCCAGAACGGCTTCTATGTGCTCGAAGCTAATCCCCCGCAGGTCGCCTTTTTGAGCTGCCATTTCCCGGCGAAGCCTCCTTCGAGCCACCGCCCGGTCCCGCAAGTCGTTCACATTGAGATTACGTTGCCAATCCGTCTGCGAGATGTAGCTTTCCCACCAGTCCTCCTCATCTCGGGCGACTTCGGCAAGATTGGCCAGGATGTCAGGAAGCCCCGGGTTGTACTCGGCCTGGAGCCGGGGCAGGAGTTCGTGACGGATGCGGTTGCGGACGTAGGCCCGATCGTCGTTCGTGGAGTCTTCCTGCCAGGCAATTCCCCGTTCGCCCAACCAATTCAGCACCTCGTTTCGAGTTACATAGAGTAACGGACGGACGATTCCTTCCCTTGTCGACGGGCGAATTCCGGACAGGCCGGCGAGCCCAGAGCCTCGGAGGAAGCGGTAGAGCACTGTTTCGGCCTGGTCGGATCGGGTGTGCCCCGTCGCGACGCGTTTCAGTTCGCCGCTTTTCAGCAGCTCGTGGAAGTAGGCATATCGAGCAAGTCGTGCCTCCTGTTCAAGGTTGCCACCCCGGGCAGGGACGTCGACATCGCGGTGGTGAATTGGGACGGCAAAGGCATCGGCTAGCTCGTGGACGAAGCGGGCATCGCGATTGGCGGCTTCGCCGCGAATATGATGGTTGACGTGAATGACTGAGAGTTGCAGATTCCAGCGTGAGGCCTGTTCCCGGAGAACGTGCAGGAGGCAAACAGAATCGGCGCCTCCTGAGACTGCCACGCCGACACGCTGACCCGGGTTGAACATCGAGAACCTCTCGATCGCATTAAGGACACAGTTCTCGAATTGTCCCCCGTGTTGATTCATCTGAAGCCGATGCGGCGTTTCGGTGGGACTGGAGGGATCGGTCGAGGTTCCAGCAATTTCTCGACGATCAGGAACACGCGTTTGATTTGCTTGCCCTGATGGTGTTGTTCCTTCTTCAGCTTTTCGAGGTGAATGGCAAGATCACGATTCGTCGCTAACGTTTCGCGCAGCTTGACGAATGCTCGCATGATCGCGATGTTGACTTTTACGGCTCGTTCGCTTCGGAGAACCGATGAGAGCATCGCCACACCCTCCTGAGTGAACGCGTACGGGCTGTAACGGCGACCGCCGCGGCCATCGTTTGAGGTCACAATTTGTGACCTCAAAGAATCAGCTTCCGGGCGCGTAAGCTGGAACATGAAGTCGGCCGGGAAGCGATCGACATTACGGCGAACCGCCTGGTTTAGAACCTTGGTTGGAACTTCGTACAGTTCGGCGATTTCTCTATCTATCATCACCTTTCGTCCGCGGATGAGATAGATTCGTCGTTCCACCACCAGAACCGGCACTGAAACGATGTTAGATTTTGCTGGCATTGGCGCCTCAGCTAATTTGTGCGCGCTCGCCCGCTTCGACCTCACTTAAAAACTCGAGAAGCAGCCGGTTGACCTCCGCAGGACGTTCCTGCTGGATCCAGTGGCCGGCTCCGGATATCAGCTCTTTCCGCCAGAGATTGGGCACATTCTCGTCCAGTGCCTCATACTCCTCATCCAGGAATTCCAGGACAGCGTCTTTCTCGCCCGCGATGAACAGCGTCCGATGGAGCAGTTTGGCGCCATCGAGAAACGGCGTCAGCGACCAGTTGCGATCCGTGTTGCGGTAGTAGTTCAGGCCACCGGTAAATCCCGTACGCTTGAATTCGCTCTCGAGAAAATCCAGGTCTTTGCTCGTGAGCCAAGGCGGCAGGCTTGTCGGAAACGCGTGGCGGGGGGAAGGATTCGCGGGATCGCTCACCAGCTTCCAACGCCACTCCGCACGCGCATCGCCCGACGCGCTCCACAGGCCCGCCAATAAGCGGCCCCGAACATCGGACGCCATAACCGAGTCGGCCTGCGGAGAACGGAATGTGGCCTGATAAAAGACTCTTCCCGGATATTTCTGTTGTTCCCATTGCGTCTGGCTGAACGCGCGCCTTGGCGTGTATGGCACGCTCAGCAGCGCAACTGCTCGGAACAGATCGGGACGAAGCAGGGAGGCATAGGACGTTATCCAGGCACCCCAGTCGTGTCCTACGATGACCGCTGGAGCCTCGTCCATCGCATTAATCAGGCCGACAATATCGCCGACGAGTTGAAAAATATCGTAAGCTTCGACAGGCGCAGGGCGATCCGTCTGACCGTACCCGCGCATGTCCGGTGCGACTACGTGATAGCCTGCCTCCGCCAGTGCGCTGATTTGATGGCGCCATGAATACCACGATTCCGGGAACCCGTGACACAGCAGGACCAGGGGTCCCGATCCCGCTTCCACGTAGTGCATTCGTATTCCGTTGGTCTCGACAAAGCGGTGGTGCGTTTGTCCGTCCCACGGCTCGGCTTCGATGTCATCGGCTCGGACCTCGGAGTTGAGAAGCTTCCGCGCGTCATCGAAATAAGACGCCGGGACCATGAGACGCAACCCACTCAGATCCCACTTTGACGACTCGTCCTCCACGTAGCAAGGAATATTCGCGGATCTCAAGACAGATTGCGCGAGCTTCGCCTCGCCGGTGGCGTGGAAGGTGCGCACTACAATCGGTTCGTCTCCGCGATCCGGCTCCGGCTCAGATGTGCGGCTGTCGCTGGGAGTTAGTCCCCGGCGACGAATCTCCTCGTCATAACAGTGTCGAGCAACCTCGCCGAGGTCGTCTCTTTCTATCGCGACAAGTTCCTCATCCGACAGACTCGCGTAGTGCTGCCGCAATTCGTCCGCGCTGACTCTCATGGTCGCCTCCATAGTATCGAACACCGTGGTCAACGAATTGCACAGCAATCTCATCAGAATGGAAGTCTTCCACTCGGTTTGGAACGACCTCCGGACCGCGTTGCGAGTTCTGAGCAAAAGCCCCGGCGAAACGGCCCTTTGCATTGTTTCAATTGCCCTCGGAATCGGTTTGACTGCGGGCATGTTCAGCGCGGCTGACGCGACTCTGTTGCGTCCTCTGCCCGTGCACGATCCGCGGCGACTTTTTCAACTCGTCTCGTTCGATCCAGATGGAAGCGTCACCTCATACCGTCTGGAAGACTACAACGAAATGACATCCGTCGCAGCAGGCTTAGGTGAACTGGCCGCTTATCAGCGCCGCTCGGTGATGATGGTTACGGGTGATGAGAACGAGTCAGTTCCGGCGCAACCTGCCACGGAGAACTACTTCTCGGTGGCAGGCGTTAAGCCTTTGTTCGGAATCGCGACGGTGGCGTCCATAGACGGACACCCGCAAGCTGTGCTTAGTTACAGGCTGTGGCAGAGGCGGTTCGGCGGCTACATGAACGTCGTGGGTAAGACCGTCCTCTTGAACAAGAAACCGTTCCTCATTGCCGGTGTCATGCCGAGAGAATTCACCGGTCTGCTCCGAGGGCGAACCAATGACGTATGGACCAGTCATGAAGCATGGTCAACAGTGTTCAGCGATGACTACGATCAATTCGAAATCGTAGCGCGGCTAAACCCGGGCATTACACCGCAGCGTGCAATGGCGCAACTGGATGCCGCGATCCGGGGCCCAGGTAAACGCAGGCCGGCGCGTGCCGGTAGTCCCGGAACGATTCTCGCAGCAAGGTTTGCTCCAAACTGGACCGCCAACGTAATATTCGGCGGCGGTTTCCTGCTCTCTCTTTCGCTCGTCCTGTTTGTTGCCTGTGCAAATGTCGCGCAGTTTCGCCTGGCGCGGACGGAAACGCGCAGAAATGAGATGGGCGTTCGGCTCGCCCTTGGTGCGGGAACCAAGCGGATTGCACAGCAGTTGTTACTTGAGACAAGCCTGATTGCGTTGCCGGGTGCAGCTTGCGGAGTCCTTCTGGCGAGGATGCTGATGGACAAGACATCGCAGTTTCTCGCCTCCATCAATGCGTCTCTGGATTTCGGGATTCGCCTCGATTACCGGGCGCTCGCGTACGTAATCTTCGCGGTCGTCCTCGCGGTGCTTTTCTCCGGCCTGGCGCCAGCCCGGCATGCGGTCCGCCTGGGCGTCGCCGAGATGCTGAAATGTCCCATGGGCGCCACAGGTTTCCGACGAATCTGGGGGAGCGACGTGATGCTTATGGGACAGGTCGCGGTCAGCATCGCTCTGTTCGGTTTAGGCAGCCTGTATCTGGTGAGCCTGCGCAACGCCCTCGCAATCCGGCCCGGATTCGACCCGCAGAAGAAGATCCTGGTCATGACCGTGGCGCCGGGTTGGCGCATCGGTACAGGAAGATGGTGTGAACAGATCTGTGCGCGGCTCGCGAACGTCGCGGGCGTGCGCGACTCAACGTTTGCTCGAAGATTTCCTCTCAGCGGCGTGGGTGGCGGGTTAACGGCTCGAGTCGGGATACTGGGAAGACAACCGTTCACCGTCCCGTTGAATAACGTCGGCGACAAATACTTTGGACTGATGGATACCCGAATTCTTGCGGGACGCGGCATCGGCGGCGTCGACCAGCCGGGGAGCGCCCCAGTGGTAGTGATATCGCAGGAATTCGCCCGACAGGCGTTCCCGGTTTCAAACCCCATTGGGCAATGGCTGAAAATCGACAGCGAAGCAAGGCAGATTGTCGGCGTGGCCGAGAACGGGCCTGCGAATTACTTGCGTGAACCTCCCCAGCCCTATTTGTGGCTGCCCTTTAACCAGGCGCCGTCGAACGACATCACCTTGATCGTGGAAACACTTGACGACCCGCAGAAGATGGCGAATGTACTCCGCCGTGAAGTGAAGGATTACGATCCGGGCGTCGAGATCCTTTCCTCAGAAACTTTAAGGCATAAGATGGACGGTTCGCTCTCCCCCGACCGGATAATGGCAGACATCAGCGGTGGTCTGGCAATGTTCAGTGTGCTGCTCACGGCTGCCGGGCTTTTCGGCGTGCAGCAATATGCAGTCAACCGCAGGACACACGAGTTCGGATTGCGATTGGCTCTGGGAGCGTCCCCGATCGCAATCCAACGTATGGTGTTGACGGACTCTGTTCGTATTGCCGCGTGGGGAATTCCGATGGGTTTACTGCTACTGTTTGCGGCCGCGCGCTCCACCGGGTCGTGGTTGCTGGGGATCTCTCCGCTCAACCCGTTTATCTACGCGTTCAGCGCGGCTGCGGCGCTTGCGCTAGCGTTAATCGCGGCATGGTTGCCCGCAGTACGCGCAATACACATCGACCCGGCCGAGGCGCTTCGAGCCGAGTAGACCCGGCTAAGCGAGCGCCTGCTCCAGGTCGGCGATAATGTCGTCCACGGACTCGATCCCCGCGCACAACCTCACCACTCCATCGTGTATGCCCAACCTCTGCCTTTGCCGAGGCGAAATGTCGCGGTGCGATGCAATCGCCGGGTAGAGGAGCAGGCTGTGCACGTCGCCTAAAGACGTCCCGCGCAAGACGAGTTTCAGGCGATCCATAAACCGGAAAACGTCATCCCTGGTGGCGTCCTTGATCTCGAACGTCACGATCGCGCCGTACAGTCCTTCCGGCATCATACGAGCGATGGCCGCAGCATCGGGGTGATTCGGATCGGCGAGGTAGTGGACGCGTGCAACCCTCGGATGGGTTGCCAACCATGTCGCGATCCGACAGGCATTCGAACACTGCCGTTCCATTCGCAACGGGAACGTTTTGATGCCACGCATGGTCAGATAACACTCGAAAGGACCCATCACGGGCCCGATGGTCCGTGACATTGTCCGTGCCAACGCAGCATGCTCTTCATCACCGACCAGGACCCCGCCCAACACGTCGCCGTGCCCGGCCAGGAACTTAGTCACGCTATGCACAACGATGTTCGCGCCCAATTCCAGCGGTCGCACCAGAAGCGGGGTCGCGAACGTGTTGTCGACCACCAGGGCCGCGCCCGCCGCCCGCGCAAGTTCCGCGATCCGAGGCATGTCGCCGACCCGCAGCAACGGATTGGAGATGGTCTCCATGATGACGCAGCCAGGCTTGTACTCCGCAATCGCGCGCTCCACGGCCCCAACGTCGCAGATGTCGACGAAATCGACCTCCACACCCAACGGATCCAGGACGGTATTCAGCAGGCTCGTGGTCGCCCCGTACAGCGCATTCGCCGCCAGAACCCCTTTGCGCCGGTCCGTAAGCGCCGTGAGCAGCGCCATGTGAATCGCTGTCATCCCCGACGCGCACGCCAGCGCTCCGTAGCCGTTTTCGAGCGCCGTCATGAGTTCTTCGAGCGCGGCAGTCGTGGGATTGTCGTACCGCCCGTATGAAAATCCCGTCTCCTCGCGACCCATCACGCGGTCCAATTGCGCGGTGCTCTCGTACAGGTACGTCGTCGCGCTATAGATCGGCGTGGTTACCGGAATCGCCGTCGCGGGTTTCTTGCGATCGCCCGCATGCACGGCCTTAGTTTCAATCTTCATTTCCTTTTCCAGCGTGTGCCTTCTTTGGTGTCCTCGAGTATGATGCCCGCCGTCTCCAACTGCGCGCGAATTTCGTCCGCGCGTGCAAAATTTCGAGTCTTCTTAGCCTTGGCCCGCTCGGTGATCAGGCCATCAACCTCCGCGTCCGAGATCCCCCCCTCCTTACGGGTAGGGTTCAGAACATCGACGATGGAATCGAAGCGCTCCAGAAATCCGAGCGCCGTAGCAACGTTGCCTGCCCGGAATTCCCCGGAATCGATGACGGTATTGATATCACGGATGTATTCGAACATCGCCGCCAAGGCTTCAGCCATGTTCAAATCATCGTCAAGACTCGCATCGAATTGCTCGCGGGCGTGCGCCGTTCGCTCCGATGCCGCGTCATTGAGCCCCTCGGCGTACTTGTCGGTCTCAAGACGCAGTTTGAAGTTTCGCAGACGCTCAATCGACGTCTTCGCCGCATCCAGCGCCTCAAACGTGAAGTTCAGCTTGTTTCGATAAGGAACCGACAGCAGCAGATAGCGGATCGCCTCGGGCTGATACCCCATCGGCAGCAAATCGCGCAGTGTATAGAAATTCCCGGCGCGCTTCGCCATCTTCTGAGAGTCAATGTTCAGATGCTCGGAGTGCATCCAAAACCGCGCGAACGGCTTCCCGGTGATCGCCTCCGACTGCGCAATCTCGTTTTCATGATGCGGGAACACCAGGTCAATTCCGCCCGCGTGGATGTCCAGGGTTTCCCCCAGGTACTTCATTGCCATCGCCGAACACTCGATATGCCAGCCAGGCCGCCCAGGCCCGATCGGAGTGTCCCAGAAGACTTCGCCTTCCTTGCGCGCCTTCCAAAGCACGAAATCGCGCGCGTCGTCCTTGTCATACTCATCAACATCCACGCGCGCGCCTGCCCGAATGCCGCTGAAATCGTTGTGCGACAGCTTGCCGTATTCGGGAAACTTCTGGATGCGGTAGTAAACCGACCCCTCGCTCACATAAGTGAAACTCTTGGCCGACAACTGCTCGATCGCGTTCACCATCTCGTTAATGTGCTCGGTGGCCTTAACGAGAAACTCCGGCCTTTGGAGCCGTAGTGCGGCGGCATCATCCTGAAACGCCTGGACGTACTGCGCTGTATATTCTTCGAGAGTCTTATGTTCGGCGGCGGCGTTGCGAATAATACGATCGTCCACGTCGGTGATGTTCATGACGTGCTTCAGTTCGAAGCCGCGAGCCCGCAGCCAACGCCTCAGGAGGTCCTGAAACGTGAAGGTGCGCAGGTTCCCGATGTGGACATAGTTATAAACGGTAGGTCCGCAGGTGTACATGCGAACCGTGTTTCCTTCAGCAGGGGCAAATTCTTCGACACGCTGAGTCAGGGTATTGTAGAAACGGAGCGCCAATCCGGTATGGTAACGCAGCGATTTTTCGTACTGCTGAGTTTCGCGGCCGTTGCGCTGGCTAGCCCCGCAACAACCCCTCCTAAGTTCGCCATTGTCCACGCCGGGCTGCATGCGGGCGAGGATGGTCCCGCAGTACCCAAGGATTACCGCTTTATCCCCGGAGAGACCGTCTACTTCGCTTTTCAGGTGCAGGGCTACACCAAATCCGAGGAAGAGAAAATCGACCTGGCGTACGAGATCCAGGCCACCGACCCGAAGCTGCTGCTGATCGTGCCTCCTGAGAACGGCGCGGTCGCAACTTCCGTTTCCCACGAGGACAAAGACTGGCAGCCCAAGGTGCGCTGGTCATTCAATGTCCCGCCCTTTGCCGACTCAGGCGACTACAAGATTTCCGTAAAGCTGAAAGATAACCTCGCGGGCAACGACGCTTCCGACTCACTGACGTTTCACGTCGAAGGGGTTCCGGTCGAGCCCAGCACCAAGCTCGTGATCCGGAACTTCCGGTTTCTACGCAGCGAGGAAGACAAGGACCCGCTCAAGGTTGCCGCATATCGCCCCGGCGACACACTCTGGGCGCGCTTCGAAATGACGGGTTACAACGTGGGGCCGGGCAACAGCTTCGATGTCGAGTACGGCCTGTCCATTCTGCGAGCCGATGGCTCGGTCGCGTATACCCAGCCGCATGCGGCGGGTGAAAAACAGGCGACCTTCTACCCGCAGCGCTACACACCCGGCGCGGTGAGCCTCAACATTCCGCCCGATCTGAAGAAGGGTGACTATACGATGATCATCACGGCCCGCGACGTCATCGGCGAGCAGACCGCCGAGGTGAAGCAGAACTTCTCAGTCGAGTAATCAGCGCTGGGCGGGCGTCGCTTCCGGCGCAACCATCACAGCGTGCATTTGCTCCAGTTCGGCGTCATTGAGCCGTAGCTGGTCTGAGATCAAATCCGCGCCGGAAAGCTGGCGGCGCGCAACGCCTTTTTCAGCATGCGCATAGGTTCCGGCCACCGCATGATACAACTCGTGCGCCAGCACCCGCGCAAGCGCCCGCCCGAACAGGAAGTTGGCGCGTTTGAAGTCGTCTCCCCACATCGCACCGCGTACGGCGGCACGAACCCTGTCGCACGATACATCCGAGAACGGCAGAACCGTCCCATTACTACTATGCGTAAACGCCAGCGGGCCGGGTTCGGTGTAGTTCATGTGGATCGCATCCACGATGCAGTTACCCCGGAAGTTCACAACCACGAGGTTCGAAAATGAATCGGAGCTTTTGACGCCGGCCCGTTCCCGCCATTGGATGTCAATACCCGAATCCTGCATGATACTGGCGAGTTCACGCTGCATGGAGTTTAATGACGTTTGAGAATAAGGTCGGTCAAACTGGAAAATGATGGTGAGCGATGAAGGCGGATCGTTGAAAGTCGCGGCGTGGCCGAACGGCCATAACGCGATGGCAAGTAAATATGCGGCAACAGAGCGCATCGGTACCCCCGACAACCAGGTCGGATGGAAAAGCCAAGATCATTATATGGCTAGTCGCGCTGATTTGCGAGAGAATTTCGAATCGGCGATGCCGGGGCGATCCAATACGTAGCTGATCATCGTCTTCGTTGTCGAGACGTGGGTCAAACCCAAACGCTGCATGACAGCCACTGATCTCTGATTGGGAGGATCAGTTCGCGCATAGACTCGCTGAAAGCCGGTCGTCAGCCACAGGTGGTTCAGAGCGGCCCCGCAAGCTTCAGTTGCGAGCCCTTTTCCCCAATATTCCCCTCGCAGGCCATACATTAACTCAATCTCTGGACCCTCGCCGACGAATCGGAACCCACAGAAGCCGGCGACGGCCGAACTGCCCTGCGCAACATAGACGCCCCAATACCCGATTCCGTGTCGCTCGACATTGGCAAGATGCGAATCGAAGACCTGTTGCGCGACAGAGCGGCTGATTACCACGTCGTCCCACAAATACTGGCGCACTGAAGGATCGATCCAAAGCGCGTGGAGCGCATCGACGTCTTCCGAAGCAAATGGGCGGAGGATCAGCCGAGGCGTCCGAAGCACCCCCAGTCCGCGCATCAGGCGCTTTCGAGAGCTTCTCTCAGTCCCACCGGCAAATGCCCTCGAAACCGCAGCCGGATCTCGCCCTCGTGGCGTTGCCACCAGATGCCCGTAACGACCAGAATCAGACCCAGCCCCGTCAAAGCGAAGGGGAAGAGAATACTGTCCTTGAACACGGAATAAGAGAGGTAGCCAAGGTATCCGAATACCCCAATGCCTCCGCACACCGTGAAAATCCGCCGGGCGAGTATGGCGCCGATGAAAATCATGACCGCATTCAACAGCGCGTAAAGCAGCCGCCCCAACTGGCTTCCCGAATCCATAAGAGACAGCGCTCCCCAAAAAGCCAGCGTCCCGAAGAGGTACAGCCAAAAAGCGAAGTCGGGCCGGCGTCTCGTCCTGACGTCGATGTACACTGCGACGCCCAGCATCGCGACGCCGAAGACCATAGAAACCAGTTTGCGGAACGTCTCGCTGGCCGCCTCGCCGCCGGCCAGCAATGGCGCGAAATCCATGCTCATATACCAGAGCGTGATCGCCATCGGCATTACCGCGAACGGTGTTCGGAAAATGTATAAGACAATAGTGCCGGCAAGCAGACTGCCAATCTCCATCAGCGCCCACCGCCAGTCGACCCAGTAATGGTAATCGCGGTATGGCCGGTCGACAGGCCACATGTTCAGACCGTTCTCCATCCCATAAATCGCGAGCGGGACCAGCGCAATCGCCAGCGCCGCCAAAATGCCCGCGGGCGTCGGGAACCCTTTGCCGAGTAGAAGACGCGTCCCCCATAACGCGATCGCGCAGTAGATGCCCGAAATCGCGAACATTCCCCAGCCGCCAAACGCCTGCCACCCCAACGTCATGAACAGCGTCATCGCGCCGATCGCGAGCACACCGCCGAAGTAGTAAAGGACGTTGGTGAACGTGAACCCCGGACCGCTGGCCACGGTCGCCGGGCTGTCCGTCGACAGGAATTTCCATAGCTCGGCGGCCTGCTCGCGCGCGAGAATCCCCTTCTCGACCGCGCGGCCGAGGATGTCCTCGGTAATTTGCATAACTATCCTCTATATCTACTTACGATGCATGATGAACGAATTGCAGAACACGGAGTAGGGCTGATACTGGATGGCTTCCCATTCCGGATGCTCTTCGAGGAATTCATGAAAGGCGCGGGCTTCCCCTTTCTTTGGGCTGCCGCGATACATGAACCAATCGTCGAACAGAATCAGCGATCCGTCCTGCAGAATCGGCGCAACACCGTTCAAGACCTGCTTTGCGGAGCTGTACAAGTCGCTGTCGATGTGTACGATCGCGGCTTTCGAGTAGCGCTCCGGAATTGATGCCGGGATTGTTTCGCTGAACGGACCGACCTCCAACAGCGGCGCCGGGAGGCTACAAATCGCAAACAGCTTTCGGATCGAGTCGGGCGTGATCTGCTCGTTATACGCCAGCGCCGGGTGTCCTTGAAGATAGTTCGACGCGAACGACCCCGTCGACCAGCGTGGATGGGGCACATCATCGCTCGGCAACCCGATGAACGAATCGTATCCCACGACGCGGCGCCGCACACACGCGTCCTCGGCATATTGCCACAAAGCCAAGTTTTCGTGATAGAGCTGGCTGAGCAGCGCCAGGCTCTTGCCCACCGAAACTCCGAATTCCAGGATGTCGCCCTCCACCAGTTCCCAATTCATGAACTGGATGGCGTTTACGAAGAAGTTGTAGCGCGCATCGTACTTGAGCCAGCCGATCGCCTGCTGATTCATCGCGTCACACCGTCGCCCACAGCGTTTTCAGCCCGCGCACGAAAACATTGTCACTCCACTCCGGTTCGAGCGTTTCGAGTTGCATATTCGGCAGCCGCTCGAGCAGCGTGCTGAACACGATCTCGCCCTCCACCCGCGCGAGTTGCGCCCCAAGACAGTAGTGCACGCCACCGCCGAACGACAAGGGATTGACTTTTTTCCGCGTGACATCAAGCCGCTCCGGCTCGGGGAACACATCGGGGTCGCGATTCCCTGCCCCCAAAATGCACAGAACGTACTGCCCCGGCCCAATCCAGCGCTCGCCGACCTGCACCCATTCGAGCGCCGTCCGCCGCGCAATCTGAACCGAGGCGTCGTACCGCAGCAACTCCTCTACCGCCCCGCGAACCAGCGAGCGATCCTCCTTCAGCATCTCCAATTGGGGGGGATTGCGATGCAGCGCCAGGAGACCATTGCCAAAGAGATTCACCACCGTGTCGTGGCCGGCGCAGAAAAGGAGAATCAGATTCGCGATCATCTCCTCTTCCGTAATCTGGCCGTTGTTGCGCGTATCGCGGATCTGGAAGAACAGGTCGCCGGCGCACTCGCCCGTAGGCTGCGCTTTCGCCAGCTCCAGGAAGAAATCGCGGAATCCGATTGCCGCCTGATTGCTACACTCCGTCTCTTCGAAGGTCATGGGAATGGGCGACGTGGTCCGCATCAGGTCGTGCGTCCAGCGCTCCAGCGGCTGACGAATCGGAGCCGGTATGCCCAGAACCTCGCAAATAATCGTGAAGGGAACGGCGTAAGCAAAGTCCGCGATGAAATCGAACCGCCCTTTGGCCAGCAGGCACTCGATGCGTTCGTCCACTACGCGCTGGATCAGCGGACGCAGCGTTTCGACGCGCGGCGGCGTAAAAGGTCCGCCGATGTGCCCGCGAATGCGTGTGTGATCGGGCGGGTCTGATGACAGCAATTGCGTCCGGATGATTTGCTGGAACGGCTCGGCCATGGCCCGCCGGATGGCAGGCGCCTGCGCAAGCATGTCCAACGCAATCCCGAAACGCGGGTCCGAAAGTACGAACTTAATATCCCGATAACGGGTAAGCACCCAACAACCCACCACGTCGTACCAGTGAACCGGGTCAACCTCCCGCATCCGCTTGTAATCCGGGTAGGGATTGACGCGAAAACTCGGCGCCATCGGATTGTAAATTGGCGTGTAGGCAAAAACAACGGTACTCAAGTTAAGCTCCGCACTCTGGTCCCTTTACGTCCTCGATCGTCTCCCGGCGCCGTATCACGCGGGAATTTCCGTCCATTCCGATCATGACTACAGCCGGTCGCAACTGGCTGAACTGCATCCACTGCGTCACATTGTACGCGCCTACCGGCCGGATGATGATGTGATCTCCCGGCACGACGGGCGCCAGCGGTACCGCGCGCCGCACCGTGTCGATATTCATGCACAGCGGCCCATGTATGGTGGTCGTTTCGGCATAACCGGCCACCTCGCGTGTCGGAACCACGCGATGGAAATACCAATGCGCCGTGTATAGGATGTTGACCCCGGCGTCGATCACGATCCCGCGCTCTCCGGTCGACAGCCGCCGCGTGCCGACCACGGTTGCCACCAGGCTGCCCGAATCGTCCACGAGCGCCCTGCCGCTCTCCATCACGATTTCAGGAAGCGGATTGCGGTCGCGAAACGCGTTTTTCACTTCGCTGCTGATCGCCTCGGCGAAGGTCGCAAAATCCGGCTCCTGTTCCTGAAAGCTGCCGTCCTGCGCCATGAGCGAATTGCCGGAAGGGAAACCGCCCCCGAGGTTCAGGAATGCGATCGGCCGGTCCAGCATGCTCTCCAGCGACCGTGCGAACGTACAAAGCTTGCGCGCTGACTCGGCGTACGCCTGGGGCATGGTGATGAACGTCCCGAGATGGCAATGCAGGCCCGTCAAACGGAGTCCCCGGCAGGCCGTGATCCGCACCGCGGCCTCCAGCGCTTCGCCATTCTCCATGTTGAAGCCAAAGCGGTTCCACATTGGCCCGAGCGTGTCCACCGCCAAATTTACACGCATTCCTACAGGTAGTGGCTTCTGGCGGTCGGCCGTTACTTCGTTGAGTATGCTGATCTCATCGCCGTGGTCGACCTGAATCAGGGCGCCGTCCCGCACCGCGTCGCGGCACCATTCCGGCTGCTTGTAGGCGCCGTTGCAGATGATTCGCGACCCCGGAATGCCCAGCCGTCGGGCCATGGCGTATTCGAGGTCGGAGACCACCTCGGCGTCCCAGCCCTCCTGGTGGAACACGCTGCAGATAGCGTCCAGGTAGTTGGTCTTGTAGGACCAGGCAAATCGTACGCGCGGATAGCGGGTCTGAAACGCGCTGCGCATGCGGTCAATCTGCCGCCGGAGCGTTCGCTCGCTGAACACGAAAACGGGCGAACCGTATTGTCTCGCGAGCTCCTTCACCCGAATGCCGTCGATATCCTCGGTAAACGTATTGACAGTCGTGCCAAACGTATTGGCAATCGTCTGCTCATGACGGGTGATGCGCGGAGGTGCGTAGGCGGTCCGGCTCATCGCGCAGTCCTCGAACTCACCCACTGCGGGCGAATGAGCTCGGCGTCGAGATTGTGGTGATCCACCTCTCCGTGGATGACCAGAGACTCGTAGATTCCGAGCGAGCAGGTTATATCGATGGATCGCCGCAACGACATCACCCCTGCATGATATCCCGCGAACGGTGCGACGTCTTCGCCCAAAAGGATCCGCACCAGCGCCCAGGGAAGATTCTGGCCTGCCGAGACCGTGAGGTGGATCCAAGCCGGGAATCGCGGATTGATTTCCAACAGGTATAACTGCCCACTGGTGGCGTGCCGCATCAGCTCGAGCTCCAGCGGACCGGGCCAGCGCAGGCGCTCCACCACGCGTTGGGCCATCTCAACCAGCTCGGGGTCGGCTACCGTAATCCCGCCCCAGGCTTTTCCCATCCCGTCAAGCTGAAGCTTTTTCATGGGCACCGCACCAATTAACGAACCGGTTCGGCTGCCGAGCGCAGCGACATCGAATTCGGTGCCCGGAATGTACTGCTGCAGCACAATCGGATAGCCGAACGCGGCGATCTGGTTCTGTATCGCCGGGGCAAACTGGTCCCAGGACATCACCATGGTCGCGCCATGCAGGTGGCCCTTCACCATGAAGGGAAGCTGAAACTCGCGCGCGAAGGCCATGCCGGCTTCATAGGTATAAACGGCTCGTGTGTAGGGAACCGGAATGCCGGTGATCCTGGAGATATCCGCCAGGCGCACCTTCGACCGCAAATCGAAAGTCTCCGCCTTCGGAACCAGCACTGCGATGCCTTCATCGGCGAGCTTCTGCTCGAGAACTGCATACAGCGGCAGCTCCGAGTCGAGGGTCGGCACGATCGCCGCCAGCGGACGTTGCGAATGCGCCCGCAGCAGCCGCTCGAGCAGCCGCGCGGACCCGTACATAGGGTACGGAATCAGAAAACTGGCGTCTACCAGCGCTGTATCGTAGTTTGGCGGGTCGAGCGGATCGTGAGAGAGCCCCACGATCGGCCGCTTGAATTCAGGTTCGTCCCGGAGCGATTGGATTACCGGAAGTCCGGGAGCCAGTGTCTGGACCACTGACAGACCCGATACTGCGATCGCGCCTTCGCTCATGCCGTGCCATCTCCGTTGACCAAAAGCTTCATATTCTTCAAGTCGCCCAGGAAGCGCACCACGTCCCAGCGCGCCTGGGCTTCCGGCACCTCAAACTCCTCCACAAGGTCGCGCCACAGTTCCGCCGGCTCCTTACCTTCCAACAGGCCTCGGACAATACACGAGCCGGTCGCGTTTAGCGTGTACGATTCCGCGTCACGGGCGTCATAAAGGAACCCCGAAGCCGCGAGCATAAGTGATGGTTTCAAGCGCGACTCAGCGAATCGCGCTACTTCGTTTTCCAACATCAGGTATGGACATCGTATCGTAGGAGGATGGCTCGATGGTGGACTATTCTTCTCCTGGGAGCGTCCTTGCTGGCCGTTGCGGCCCCGAAGGACGACATTATCGCGGTGATCCAGAAGTCCGCGGACGACTGGAATCGCGGCGATCTGGCCGCGTATGTCCAATGCTATGAGCCGTCGAAGGAGACGACGTTTGTCAGCTCAGAGGTGGTCCACGGTACCGATGGCATCCTGGCCCGGTACAAACGGAATTATCCCGACCAGGCGCACATGGGCAAGCTGACGTTTTCGCAGTTGCAGGTGCGGCCTCTGAGTGCGGATATTGCAATCGCGACGGGCCGCTTCACGCTGGAGCGCGCTGCGGACGCCGGCGGTCACGCCACGGGCTTATTTACGCTGGTACTGCGGCGAGACTCGAACGGCTGGCGCATCATCCACGACCACACCCACGCCACTCCGTAAGCGCCCACCGCCGAACCAAATGCGAGTTTGTGGACCCGTCAGTGACCGTGCGTCGACGCGACCTCGTAATGCGAGGCCTTAGCGTCGTATCGCGTCAAATGCTGCCGCCGCTCCTCCGGAACGACCGCCGTCTCATAATCCGGCCCCGCGACCGCCCGGATCGCATCGATACTGTCCCATAGCAGGATCGTAATGAACTCCACCTCGTCCCCGGCAGGCCGTCTGAGGACATAGCTTCCCCTGTACCCGGGAACCTTGCCTAGCCCGGGTAGCGGCTCCGGCTTGAGCATAGCTTCGTATGCGTCGGCATGGTCCGGCTTGGCCCATCCATGCCAGATTCTTGCAATCATGACAGTCCAAGCTTAGCTCAGAGCACCAGATCCCAGTCCTGAAACACGTGGTCATGGCCGAAATCGTGACCTCGGCTCTCCTTCACCAGTTGGAAGCCGGCGCGTTCGTAAATCCGTCGGGCGGCATGGAGCACGTCATTCGTCCAAAGGGTCATTTTCTTGTAGCCCACCTGCCGCGCGAAACGGATGCACTCGTCGACCAGGCGCGTGCCTAGGCCGAGCCCGCGGGCTTCCGGTTCCACTAGCAATAGGCGAAGCTTGGCCAGTTCATCCGTCGCTCTTACCAGAAAAACACAGCCCAGGATTCGGCCGTCTCTTTCGGCAATCCAGCACCGCTCTTTCTTCGCGTCGAACTTCTGGATGAACCCTGCCGCGACCTCGGCTACCAGCGCTTCAAAGTGTTCGTCCCACCCGTACTCCTTCGCATAGAGGACACCGTGCCGATGAACAATCCAGCCGATGTCTCCGGGCTGATGGGGCCTTAGAACGTATGGCGCCTTGGGCTCCATGCCGTTGCCGAGCAGAGTTTCAATTGTCCGCATCGCCTCGACAACGCGCTCCTGATCCACGTCCGGCAGTTTGCCCAGCAGCGCGCCAATCTCCTGTTGGGAGCTGGCTTCGAGAGCGCCAATGGCATCCTTGCCCTTCTTCTTAAGCGTCAGTCGCACTTGGCGCTTGTCGCTCTGCGAAGGCTTCCGCGAGATGAAGCCGCCCTTTTCGAAGCGCGCCAGGATGCGGCTCAGATAGCCGGGGTCGATGCCGAGTTCCCTGCCCAGCTCCGTGGCCGTCGGCGCGTCGCGATGGGCCAACTCGTATAACACGCGCACCTCGGCCAAAGAAAAGGGGCTATTGAGATAGCCGTTCCGAAGAATACCGATCTTGAATGTGTAGAAGCGGTTAAAACCCCGCACGGACTCCACGCGCCGGTCCAGCATACTGGACTATTGTCAATTAATTACTTGACTTTGTCAACTATCTAGATCTCGGGGTAGAATTCGAAGAAGGCATCGAGCGACTGCATCAAAGTGGCGCGAATCTCGTCTTCGCCGCCCTCGATCAGGTGCATCGTCACGTGCGCCTTTTTTCCGTTCTTAAGCGTCACTTCCGCTTCGCTCAACTCCGTCACTTCGTCCGCGGGGAGCAGCCGCATGCCATAGATCAGCGCAAGTTTAGCCATGATTGATTCTAGCGGGCGGCTTCCCCCGCGGCCAGCAGTACGACAAACTGCGTCAGGTTGAAGGTACAGTGCATCAAAGCTGCATTCACGGTAGAACCGGTGCGATACCGGGTCCACCCGAAAGCCACCCCGGCGAGCGAGATCAGGATCATATAGCGCCAGTCAGGATATTCGAATCCATGGAGCGCCCCGAACATCGCGGCCGAGATGATAATTCCCGAGGTGGCTCCCAGCGACCGCACGATGAGCGGCATGATGAATCCCCGGAACGCCAGCTCTTCGAGGGTCGGCCCCAGAAAGCCGACCAGCACGCCAAACAGAATGATCTTCGCCGGCCCTGCCAGCATTTGAGTAAAGGGCAACTGAATTCGCGGAGTGTGTAGAGCGACGCCCAGTACGCCGGTCAACAGCACCAGAACGGGGCCAAACAGAATGCTTCTCACCGCCTGGGCGAAACCGGGCGGAATCCAGCCGAGCGATCGAAACAACGGGGCGCTATATCGCAGCCGCAGAATCACCGTGAGCCAGGCGAAGACCAGGATGTACCAGATGATCTGGCCTGCCAGAAGCTGATAGGCGAGGCTGAGCGTGTGCAGAACCGGCACGAAGCGAACCAGAACCGCCGCCGCCAGCATGCTCGCGATAGAGAGCGTCAGGAACAGGGCGAGGTCGGCGTAATCCCAGAATGCTTCGGACCGTTGAGGCGTCATGAAGATCGCTCGATCAGCGCCGCCGCAAGCAGCGGAATCATGATTTCGTGGTGGCCGGTGATGGCGAAGCCACGGCCTCCCGAGCGCGCATGCGGCCGATCGACGACGTTCAGTTTCGGCCGATAATGTTGCAGGAAATCGAAATTCACGGTTGTGAAATTGGCGAGCGGGTGACCCAGGTTACGCACTACCGATACAACCTTCAGGAAGACTTCGGGCAGCACCACCGCGGAGCCGACATTCAGATACACCCCACCGCTATCCATTTCCTTCACCAGGGAACAGAGTAGCCGGAAATCGTGGTGCGAAGCTTGCCCGATCGCGGCTCCGGCGGCGGCAGGATGCGTGTGCGGCGTGTCGGTGCCGATGGCAACGTGCACCGTCACCGGGACTCCAGCGCGATAGGCTTCGTATTGCAGGCTGCATGCCGCGAACTGGGAATCCGCGATTCTTTCGAGCCGGCGCGCCAGCGCTTCTCCCAACCCAATGGCTCCTGCGCCCTCGCAAATTGCTTCATTCATTTCGCGGCCGGTTTCTTCAGCCGCCCCGAAACGTCCATCCGGCAGAACCGCTTCAACGTCTTCGCTAGTCTGGCCGGCTATACCGATTTCGAAATCGTGGATGGCGGCCGCCCCGTTCAACACGAATCCGGTCACGAAACCCCGGCGCATCAGGTCGAGGAGCACGGGCGCAAGGCCGCATTTGATGACATGCCCGCCGAGGCCCCACAGGATACCCCGGCCGCGCGCACGAGCCTCAACCAGCGCATCCACGACACCGCGGAACGAATCCGCCGCAAGAATTGCAGGCAGCGAGTTCAGAAGGCCGCCGACCCCATCCCCAGGCCGGTAAGGCTTGGCGAAATGCTCCACGCGTACTTTCCCGCCCCGCGCATGGATCGGGATCGTCTTCAGCCCGGCGAACTCCATGGGCTGCTGCTTATATTTTGAACTCACGCCACCTTTCCGTTACTCATTACTTTCCCAAGCGCCTGCGCCGTGTAGCTCCTCCGGACACGCAATAACTGCTCCGGCGTGCCGCATGCCACCAACTGGCCGCCCTTTTCGCCGCCCTCAGGTCCCATATCGATAATCCAGTCGGCCGATTTGATGACATCGAGCTGGTGCTCGATCACCACCACGGTGTTCCCGAGGCTTACCAGCCGCTGCAGAACGTCAAGCAGCTTGCGGACATCCTCGAAATGCAAACCGGTAGTCGGTTCATCCAGGATATACAGTGTGCGGCCGGTTTGCCGCTTGCTCAATTCCTTGGCCAGCTTGATGCGCTGCGCTTCCCCACCCGAGAGCGTTGTGGCCGATTGGCCGAGATGAATATAGCCGAGGCCGACGTCAACCAGCGTCTTGAGCTTCGCCTGGATATTCGGAATATTCTCGAGCTGGGGCAGCGCGTCCTCTACGGCCGTTTCGAGCAGATCGGCGATGGAAAGCCCCTTGTACTTCACCTGCAGCGTTTCGCTGTTGTAGCGGCGGCCTTTGCAGACGTCGCAGGTGACGTAGACGTCGGGGAGAAAATTCATCTCGATGCGCCTCAGCCCATCGCCCTGACACGCTTCGCAGCGGCCCCCCTTCACGTTGAAGCTGAAGCGCCCCGGTTTATAGCCCCGCTCACGCGATTCGGGAAGCATGGCATAAAGATCGCGGATGGGGGAAAAGACGCCGGTGTAAGTGGCCGGATTGGAGCGGGGCGTGCGGCCGATCGGGGACTGATCGATGTCGATCACCTTGTCGATCAACTGGCCACCCTCGACCCGGCGATGACGCCCAGGAACGGTCCGGGACTTGTAGACATGCTGCATCAGGGATCGAAACAGGATGTCGTT
>DATGJP010000110.1:0-36822 GCA_035295125.1 Bryobacteraceae bacterium
GGACTTCACAGACAACGTGCCGACGCCACCTACACAGCTTCCAGCTTTCTTAAGGATCTGCGTTACCGGACGGCGTACCTATTCGCGCGTACCACGCACGATGGCCGAATCGCGAAGCTTCGCCAGCTCGCGCCGCGCAATAGCGGCCCAGGAGCTGCTTGGATCGATCTTCAAATACGCCTTCCAGTGTTGTACCGCCTTGAGCGTCTGACCGGTGGCCTGGTACAACAACGCGGTATTGTAGTGCGCATCGGCGTAACTGGGATGTAGTTGCAATGCCGACTGGTAATGTTTCAGAGCGCCGGATCGATCGCCCTTTTCGTCAAGCAGGTTCCCAAGATTAAAATGCGCCAGCGCATAATCCGGATCTACCTGGAGAGCCTTGCGGTAATTGCGCTCCGCATCTCGCCATGCGCGGACGTTAAAGTATACCGTGCCGAGATTGACGAGGGCTCCCGGTGAGCTGGGATCCAACTCTACCGCCTTCTGATACGCCAGAATCACGTCCTCGATCGGCGCTCCGGACTGTTCCAGTTCGAGACCCCGCTCAAACCAGCGCTCCGCTTCCACGCGGCGCCGCTGCGGTGCGTTGACGGCCTGGTCGCCGGAGTGTGGAAATGCGAGCATCTTCTCGAACTCGGCGCGGTCGAAATCGAGCAGTAGTTGGCCGGACAGCGGTTCCATCTTAGAACCGGCAAATTGTACGCGAATCTTGCGGCCCTCGGGATACAACTTCAACTCGGTCAGGGGATCACGTATGCCTTGAAGTCTGCCGCGTAACGCCGTCAGCGCACGATGGATCTGGCCTGTTGAAATCTTCGCCTTCGCGAGACCCGCCAGAGTGCGCAATGCCAGCAGGTCGGAGAAAGCATACGTCTCCGCGGGCGTCACGAACGTTCTCTTTTCCCAGTTCCGCAACTGACGCTCGGAAATGCCCAGGAGACGCCGCACACCCTTGCGAGAGTAGGCCTGCGTCGCACTTGCAGTTACAACAGGCACGCAGAAAGTTTAACAGAATGGGGTGTGCCGTTCCTAGCCCTTTTTCAGCCCCGGCGCCCGGCGAGCGAGCGTGTAGAAGAGCAATCCGACGCTCAACGCGATAGCGGTGTCGCGAACTTCCACGAGCGTGCAGTTGGACAGCAGCCAAATGACGATCGCCATTCCTATAAACGCGATCGGCACGCCTCCCGGCATGAGAAACACCTTGGACGCGTGGGCTGCTTTCCGACGCATGATCGGCAGAACGCTGCAGGTTGCGAAATATGTCACGAGCCGCGAGATGGTGCTCAGCGCCACGAGATAAATAAACGTGCCTGACAGGGTAAGGGCCAGCATGACCACGACTGTCGCGAGAACTGAGGCGATTGGAGTGCGGTAGTGCGGATGAATCTCCGCCATGCGGGGCGGCAGGTCCCCGAGTTCCCCCATGGCGAATATGATGCGCGAAGCCGACAGGATGAGCACATTCAGGTTGCCGGCCAGCGACATCACGATGGCAAAGGTAATCATGGCTGCTCCGCCGGCGCCGAGAAACCGGTTGGCCGCGTCTGCCAGTGGACGCCTGGAAGCCGCGAGTTCCGGCAGCGTCCCAATGCATACCACCTGGATGAGCACGTAGAACGTCACCACGATCGCCATGCCGGTCAGCAGCGCGGCTGGGAGCGTGCGCTCGGGGTTGCGTACTTCACCGGCTGGAATCACGCCCATCTCGAACCCCGTGAAGGCGTAGACGAGCAGCAGAACCGCCTGCGCAAACGGCCGGTATGCCGGCGCGGCGGCGAGCGAGAAGCGGGCGGGATCGAGAAAGAAGAAGCCGACAATAACGAAAATCGCAAGCGGCAAGAGCTTTCCGAACACAAAGGCGTTGCTGGCGTTCGCGACCGGGCGCACACCGACGACGTTCACCACTCCCAGCAGGCTGACTACTACGGTGATGATCACTGCCCGTCCTAAGCCCGAAGCCGCACCGGGGAAGAAAAAGCCCAGATACACCGGCAGCAAGCTGCAGTTTGCGGCAAAGGAAGTAATACGGGCGATCCACACCAGCCACCCGATCGTGAACCCTGCGAGCGACCCGTAGTTCGCGCGCGCGTAAAGGTAGGGGCCTCCGCTGCCCGTGAAGCGGCTCGCCACCTCGGCAAAGCTGAGCACGATGAATGACACGCACAGGGCGCACAGGCCAAAGGCGAACAGGCTATAAGTTCCGGCCAGCGCAAAGACCTTCGAAGGAAGCCCGAAAATGCCGGCGCCGATTACGCCGTTTAGGACGACCCCAACGAGGTCCCATCGGCGGATGGATCGAGCCAGACCTGGGGCGGGCGTCGTTGGAGCCAATAGAGGAAGGTAGCACGCGTTCTGAGCCTGGATGTTATCCTATGGCTCAGAACGCCCTTGCGAACGTGGCGGAACTGGCAGACGCACCAGACTTAGGATCTGGCGCCCGAGAGGGCGTGGGAGTTCGACTCTCCCCGTTCGCACCACAATTAGAACGGAATCGGAATCGAGAGCCGGAAAACCCCCGTGTCGGAGAACTCCGCCAGGCGGCTGCTTGTGGGCTCCAATAACAGAATGTTCCCGTTCAGATCGGTTCTTAGTCCGCCCTGCATGCCACTGAGTTGCCCATTTTGAGGGCTGGAGAGAATCTGGCTCCGCGCCGTATTTCCTTGCGCCACGCTGGCCAGAATAATGACTCGTGGATTGTTGGGGCTGCTATCAGCGATTATGACCTCGTCCTTGTTCGAGGAAGTGGGGTCTTTCAGATTGGCGGCTACGCCGGTGGGATTGGCAAGCTGACCGAACACACCTATGCCTGGACCAATCTGGCTTAGCGGACTGCTTCCCTGAGCAATGCTCCTGAACACCGCAATCCGATGGTTGCCGCTGTCGGCGACCAGGATATGGTCTTGCGAATCCACCGCGACATCGAGTGGAACATTCAGTTGACCTAAAATCCCAACGGAAGGACCGATTTGTCCGGCCGTCAATAGACTGGAAACCGTGTTGTTGGCGGCATGATTGATAGTAAGGGCCGCAATGCGGTTATTGCCCATATCGAGCGCCAACAGGTGGTCGGAGGAGTCAACCGCCAGGCTGCCAGGCTGATTAAGAGGTATGTTCCCAGCGGTAGTGATTTGGGTTTGCGCCGCCGCGCCCGCGGCAATGCTGCTGAACACAACGATGCGATTGTGGCCGCCATCCGATACGAAGATATTGTCCTTAGAGTCGACTGCGATTCCTTGCGGACCATTGAAGGCCCCATAGAGACCCGGATTCAAGGTGGGGTGAGCCGCATCTGCGACCAACGAACCGTTTCTGTTGTCGAAGACCAGAACCTTGTTTGAACCGAACAACGCCACCAGAACGTGGCCCTGCGAGTCCACCGTGATCGCGCCAGTACCCACCATTAGCGTTGCGGTGGCTGAATCGCCCGCACCACCCGAGAAACTAATCGGCCCGGTGTTGTTAACGAGGATTCCGCTTCCGATGGCGGTGACGTTCACTGTCACCGTACAGGAGCCATTGATGGAAATCATTCCGCTGGTGAGCGAAACGCTGGCCGATCCGGCTACGGCTGTGGCCGTTCCGCCGCAAGTGTTGGAAAGACCGTTGGGAGTTGCCACCACGAGATTCGCCGGGAAGTTGTCAGTAAACGCCACTCCTTGAAGCCCGACCGGATTCCCGGCCGGGTTCGTGATCGAGATCGTCATCGTACTGGTCCCGTCAACGGATATACTTGCGGGCGAGAAAAATTTGATCGTAGATGGCAATGCAATTACTGTCTGCGAAACATTTCCGGAGCTGCTGATGTTGAAGTTCGTGTCCCCGTTATAGGTCGCCGTCAGGTTTTTAGGCCCAGGTGTCGCGGGCGTTATCGAGCAACTGCCTGCCCCGCTATTGAGCGTGATCGTGCAAGTCTCAACTCCGTCGCTGATGGTTACTGTTCCGGTTGGAGTTCCCGAGCCTGGCGCCGTCGCCGCGACCGTTGCGCCGACGGTGACAGCTGTATTCACGCCGGAGGGATTGGGGGTATGAGTTGTGATGTTTGTGACTGTGTCGCTTTTGTTCACCGTCAGTGACGCCGTATTGCTGGCCCCGGCGTGAACCCCATCAGGCGAAGTGGCATAACTGCCGGTAATGGTGTGCGGACTGGTAGCCACATTTGCCGGCGTCACCGTCGCAGTACAAGTCGAAGCGGTGGACGAAATGGGAGCGAGACCGCATGTGCCAGCAATGTTGTCGGTGGCTTCCGAAGAAGAAACCGTCACCACTCCGAGCGGGTCGAATGAGGGGGCGTACAACTCGGCGTCCGAAACGGCCGAAGGGCCTGTGGTCACGCCAATAACCAATACATCCCCATTGTTCAGCAGGACAGGCAGCAACCCGTTGTCGGACTGCTGCAGGCTGCCGGTTGGGTAGAACCGGTCCGCCAGCGGATCGTAGAGCTCCACCACCTGGCTCGTTGTCCCTCCCGCCAGAAGAATCATGCCATTCGGCAAGGGCAGGGCCGAACCATTCGCGCGCGCTTGCGCCATGGAATGGCTACTCGGAGCGAAGGTGTTGGCCATGGGATCGTAGAGATCGGCGCTGGCGAGCGCGCCGGCGGAGTTTTGACCACCTGCAACCAGCACGTTGCCGTTCGATAGCAAGGCGGTTTCCGGCTGCCACCGTCCGGCGCTGAGGCTGGAGTTGGGTCCCGTAATAAGCGTGAAAGTCCCCGCGCCGCTGTTGCCGGCTGGATCGAAAAGTTCGGCATTATTCAGCGCGCCGTCGGCGGCGCCGCTGCCCGATCCACCCACAATCAACACCGTCCCATTCTGCAACAGAGTAGCCGAATGGCCTGTGCGTGCGAGATTCAAATTGCCTGTTGCAGTGAAAGTGCTGGTTGCGGGATCGTACAACTCTGCGCTATTCAGAATACCGATGCTATTCTCTCCTCCGGCCAACAATACCTTCCCGTTAGGTAGTAATGTAGCCGTCGCCCCCAATCGCGCGTCGCTGGGGATCATTGTGAACTGCCCCGTAGCCGGATTGTATAATTCTACCAGGGGTACCGCGCCAGATGGAGTTCCATCGGAAGAACCTCCAGCGATTAAGACCTGGCCATTCGGCAGCAGCACCGCTACGCCGCCGATGCGAGTAGCATTTGGAAGGCCCGTCGGGCTGAAGGTGCCATTAGAGGCGCTGTAAACCTCCGCGTTTCCAAGCGGTGCGCCGCCAGTGACTAACACCAATCCGTCCGTGAAAAGAGTTGCCGTAGCGCCATCGCGCCTGATCACGGGAGCACCTGTCGGCGTGAACGTAGCGGCCGTGCCGGGAGGCACTGTGCCACTATCGGTAACTGTCGCCGTTGCGGTGCTGGACTGGCCCACGACAACATTCGTAGGGTTTACAACCACACCCGCTGTCGTCATGCGCGGGTTTACGCTCACAATGGCACGCTTCTGAATGGGATTGCCGGAATCAATGGATCTGCTTCCCCTGTGCGTGGCATCGCCCCCGTAAACCGCGGTGATCGTGTGTGTTCCTGCCGAGAGCACCGAGGTGGGATAGGTGACGGTAAGGTCATTGATAATGCCGGTCAATTTCACGGCGGCGAGCGGCGCGGAGCCGTCGAAGAAAACCACTAAGCCACTGGGAAAACCTGCAGCCGTCGACACAACGGCCGTGAGTGTGATGTTGTCGCCTAGCGTGATCGCGGCAGCCGATGCGGCGACCTCTGTTGAAGTCGGTGAGCCTCCGGCGGAACCGGCGTAGCCGGTTGACGCCAGAAGTATAGCAACCCAAGCCCCATATCCAAACCGCCGCATAAGCACAGCCCCTCCAGGAACGGATTGAAGTCCGTTTTCGAATTCTGAAGCTCCATTATAAGGGCCGGGATGCTCTCCCGCAAAGCTAAAACGTAACCGAGGTCACAAACAACAACTTCCCGGCATCGGAAAACTCCAGTAAGTGACCGTTCCCCGGATCGAGCAGCAGAATGTTCCCAGCCGCGTTAGTGGCGATGCCTCCCGTGATAGCGGTCAGGGGTCCGGTGTTGGTATTGGAAGTGATCGATCCGTGGGGCGTTGCACCGGCTGCTATCGGGTTAAACATCGCGATGCGCGCGTTACCGCTGTCCACCACCAGGACCTCGTCCTTCGCCGCGGCATTGGGATCTTTCAGGTTCACCGCCACACCCGTAGGCGTGATCAGTTGTCCCAGAAATCCCACCTGTGGTCCAATGGCCCCACGCGGCGTCTTGTTTGCCGCCACGCTATTGAACAAGGCGACCCGATTGTTGCCCGTGTCCGCCACCGCGATGTTGCCCGCGGAATCCACCGCCACACCCAGCGGGTTGTTCAACTGCCCCAAAGTCCCGACCGTCGGCCCGATCTGCCCGCTCGCAACCACCGTCGCGACCGCTCCGGTGGACACATGGCCCACCGTAAAGACGACAATCCGGTTGTTTTGCGTGTCCGTCACCAGCAGGTTATCTTGCGCGTCCAGTGCAAGACCCGTGGGTTGCGTTAATGCTGAGTTCAGCTGCCCGTTCAGAACCTGGCCGGTCGGCCGCGCCCCCGTTGCATAACTGCTGAACCATACCACCCGGTGATTGCCGGTATCGGAAACGAAGATATTATCCTTCGAGTCCACCGCAATTCCGTTGGGCTGACTCAGGGCTCCCAGAACTCCCGGATTCAACTGGCCTCGCAATGCCCCGCTGCTGTTATAGACAAGAACTTTGCTCGCCCCCGCCAGGGCGGCCAGGATGTTTCCTTGCGAGTCGACCGCCAGCCCGTTCGTCCCGGCATTGAGGACCGCCGAAGCACCGGCACTGTTGCCTCCGTTCGTGGACATCACCGGACCGGTGTTATTCACATACAAGCCACCGGTCGAAACCGCGACATTAGCCGTGACGGTACATGAACTGCTGGGTGCAAGTGTGACGCCGCTCAGAGAAACGGCCGTTGAACCGGCCGTTGCCGTCGCCGTGCCGCCGCACGTGTTCGATAATCCGTTGGGATTCGCCACCACCATGTTCGCGGGGAAGTTGTCCGTAAACGCCACCCCCTGCAGCGCCACCGTGTTCACGCTCGGATTCGTCAGCGTGATCGTCAACACGCTCGTTCCGTTCACCGCAATGCTGGGCGGTGAGAACGCCTTGACAGCCGAGGGCGGCCCGATCACAACCTCCGGATTCCCGGTCAATAACCCGGTGCTGCCGTTGAAGGTTGCGTTGCCACCGTAGGCCGCCGAAATCGTCCGGCTACCCGGCGCCAGCGTCGTGGTAGTGAACGTCGCCACACCGCCGCTCAATGTCCCAGTGCCGATCGTGTTGCTGCCATCGAGGAACGTCACAGTCCCGCTCGGCGTGCCTACTCCAGGCAGAACCACCGTCACGGTAGCCGTAAACGTGATCGACTGACCAAACGCCGCCGGATTCAGCGAGGACGTGACTGTCGTCATCGTGCCCGCCTTGTTCACTACCTGCGGATTCCCCGTCAGCGATCCCGCGCTGCCGTTAAAATTCCCGTCGCCGTTGTAGCTCGTAGTAATCGTGTGATTGGCGACCCCCAACGCCGAGGTCGAAAACGTCGCCACTCCTCCGCTCAACGTCCCCGTGCCAATCGAGCCGCCGCCATCCAGGAACGTCACCGTCCCGGTGGGGGTCCCCGCTCCCAGCCCTACAGCCGATACCGTGGCTGTAAACGTCACGGTCTGCCCAAACGACGATGGATTCGCCGAGGAGCTCACCGCGGTTGCTGTATTCGCCTTGTTCACTACCTGCGGATTACCCGTCAGCGATCCCGAGCTCCCGTTGAAATTCCCATCACCCAGGTAGGTGGTCGTGATCGTGTGACTACTCACGGATAGCCCCGACGTAGTGAACGTAGCTACACCTCCGCTCAGCGTCCCGGTGCCGATTGAGCCACCCCCATCCAGGAACGTAACCGTTCCGGTAGCCGTACCCCCTCCTGGAGCCACCGCCGAAATCGTCGCTGTAAACGTAACCGACTGGCCGAATACCGATGGATTCGCCGACGACGTTAAAGCGGTCGTCGAATTCGTTTTGTTGACGACTTGCGGATTGCCCGTCAGCGGTCCAATACTGCTTAAAAAGTTTCCGTCGCCTCCATAGATGGCCGTGATGGTATGATTCCCGGCGCTGAGCGTCGACGTCGTAAACGTGGCCATGCCGCTACTTAATGTCCCCGTGCCGATCGAACCCCCGGCGTCCTGGAACGTCACCGTTCCAGTGGGTGTGCCGGCTCCCGGACTGGCCGCCGCAACCGTAGCTGTAAACGTGACCGATTGCCCGAATGTCGAAGCATTGAGCGATGAAGTCACTGCCGTCGTGGTGTTCGCCCTGCCCACCACCTGCGGATTCCCCGTCAGCGATCCCGCGCTGGTGTTGAAATTTGCATCACCGCCGTAGGACGTCGTGATCGTATGACTGGCCACTGAGAGCGCTGCTGTGCTAAACGTCGCTACGCCCCCGCTCAGCGTCCCCGTGCCAATCGAGCCGCCACCGTCGAGGAACGTCACCGTTCCGGTCGGCGTACCCGACCCGGGCCCCGCTGCCGAAACCGTCGCCGTGAACGTCACCGATTGCCCGAACACCGACGGATTCACCGACGAAGTTACAGTCGTCGACGTGCCGTCTGTACTGACCACTTGCGGATTCCCCGTGAGCGACCCATTGCTGCTGTTGAAGTTCCCGTCGCCACCATAGCTCGTCGTGATCGTGTGATTGCCTACCGCCAGCGCCGATGTCGTGAACGTCGCCACGCCCCCGCTCAGCGTCCCCGTTCCAATCGAGTTGCCACCGTCCAGGAACGTCACCGTTCCGGTCGGCGTACCCGAACCGAGCCCCGCTGCCGAAACCGTCGCCGTGAACGTCACTGATTGACCGAAGACCGATGGGTTCGCCGATGACGTCAACGTTGTCGTCGTATCCGACTTGTTGACCACCTGCGGATTGCCGGTTAGCGAGCCCATGCTGCTGTTGTAATTGCTATTGCCTGGGTACGTCGTCGTGATGGTATGGTTGCCCACCGCCAGCACCGAGGTCGTGAACGTCGCCACGCCTCCGCTCAGCGTTCCGGTGCCAATCGGATTGCCCGCGTCCAGGAACGTCACTGTTCCGGTCGGCGAACCCGAGCCGGGCGCCACGGCCGAAACCGTCGCTGTGAAGGTGACCGATTGCCCGAACACCGACGGATTCGCTGAAGAAGTGACCGCTGTGGTCGTGTTGGCCTGGTTCACCGTCAAGGATGCAGTATTATTGCTTCCCGAGTGCGCTGCATCGGCAGGATAGGCGCCTGTAATGGTGTGAGGACTGGTGGCCACGTTCACCGGCGTTACGGTCGACGTGCAAGTCGAAGCCGTGCTCGTGCTCGGAGTGAGCGTGCACGCCCCGGTAATGCCGTCGGTTGCCTCCGATGATGTCACCGCGACCGTCCCCAGCGGGTTAAACGAAGGGCTGTACAACCCCGCATCCGATGCCGGCGTAGCGGCGGTGGTCAGGCCGACGACGAGCACCTGGCCGTTGTTTAGCAATGTGGAAACGAGGCCGCTGTCGGACTGCTGGAGGCTGCCCGTGCTGTCGAATGTGTCGCTATCGGCGTCGTAAAGATCAACGGCCTGGCTAGTCGTTCCGCCGGCGAGCAAGACCATTCCGCTCGGAAGCAAGATCGCCGAACCATTGGCGCGCGCCTGCGCCATCTGATGAGTGCTCGGCGTAAACGTATTGGCCACCGGATCATAAAGATCGGCGCTGGTCAAAGCCCCGCCCGAATTCTGCCCGCCGGCTACCAGCACCTTGCCGCTCAGCAACAGTGCCGCTTCCGGTTGCCAGCGTCCCGCTGCCAACGTCGAGTTGGCGCCGATAATGGCCGTGAACGTTCCCGCCCCGGCATTACCGGCCGGATCGAAAACTTCGGCGCTGTTCAGCGCACCGTTGGCCGTGCCGTCGCTCGATCCGCCGGCGACCAGGACCTTCCCGGTGCCGAGCAGTTTTGCCGAGGCGCCGGTCCGCGCCGTGTTCAAGTTGCCCGTTGCAGTGAACGTGTCGGTTGCAGGATCGTACAACTCGGCGCTATTGAGCACGCCTCCGGAGTTGGCACCTCCGGTCAACAACACCTTTCCCGAGTTGAGCAGCGTGGCTGTGAATCCAAACCGTGCCGCCGTCATGAGATGGCTGGTCGTCGTGAACGTTCCCGCAACCGGGTCGAAGAGTTCCGCTGTATTGATTGCACCGGCAGCGGTTCCGTTGCTCGATCCACCTGCCACCAGCACCATGCCGGTCCGCAGCAGGACAGCCCTGGCACCCGTGCGAGCTGCATTCAGATTGCCCGTCGCTGTGAAGGCGCCTCCGGAAATGCTGTAAATCTGCGCACTGTTCAGCACATTATTATTAGCGTCCGTGCCACCGGCAACCAGCACCATACCATCGGCAAACAGCGTCGAGGTAAAGCCCGTTCGGCCGGGTGTTGGCGCGCCGGTTGTCTGGAACGTATCGGGGGTACCCGGAGGCACGGAACCGCTGTCAGTTACAGTGACCGTTGCCGTGCTCGACTGACCCACTACTACTGTAGTCGGGTTGAGAACGAGGCCCGTCGTACTCGTCCGCAGGTTTACCGTCTCACTGATTGAGGCTGACGTGCTTGGGGCAAAGGATCCCGAACTCTGATGCACGGCGGTTATCGAATGTGGCGACCCGGCGGCTGACAACAGCGAGGTCGTAATACTAGCCTGGTCGTTGCCGGGAACACCGTTCAGCGTTGCACTGCCCAGCGGGGTATTCCCATCGAAAAATGTCACGAGGCCCGTTGGCGTTCCTGACGATGCCGACACCGTCGCCGTAAACGTGACCGTGTCGCCCAGCGTGATCGTGCCCTGCGATGGGCTCACCGTTGTCGTCGTCGGAATCTGCGTTATCTGCTGGCCTCCAGCAAGCGAACCATTGCTGGTACTGAAGTTTCCGTCGCTGTTTTGATAGATCGCTGTAACAGTGTGCGGCGATCCCTGGACCGAAAGCGTTGTGGTTGCCCCGCTGGTCGCTGTGCTCGTGTTACCGCCTCCCACCGTCAACGAAACCGGACTTCCAAAATTGGAGCCGTCCACGACGAACTGTACCGATCCAGTTGGGGCAGGTGATGTGGAAGTATTCGTCACCGTTGCCGTGAAGGTGATGGATGTGCCAAACACGGCAGGGTTCTGCGACGATGTAACACCAGTCGAAGTTGCGGCCCGGTTGACTGTTTGTCCGGCCGCAAGTGAACCGGAGTTATTGCTGAAATTCGCGTCGGTATTTACGTAACTCGCGCTCACCGTGTGAGGCGAACCCGTTACCGGGATGTTAGTGATAGCTGAACTTGTAGCAGTACTGCTGGTGCTGGTCGCGCCCGTCAATGTCACGGGCATGCCGACATTCACTCCGTCCACCGCGAACTGGATAGATCCGGTAGGCTGTGCAATCGAGCCCGCCGACGTATCGGTAACGGTAGCCGTGAACGTCACGGACTGACCAAACACGGATGGGTTTGTGGAAGAAACCACACCAACGGAGACATTAGCCGCCGTGACCGATTGGCCGGGACTAAGCGATCCGCTGCTGTTGCTGAAATTACCATCGGTATTCACATAGTTCACGCTCACTGTGTGAGGCGATCCAGTCACAGGAATAACTGCCGTCGCCTGACTCGTGGCAGTGCTGGTTGTGCTTGTGGCGCTCGTTAATGCCACGGCCGGTCCGAAGTTAGATCCGTCCACAACGAACTGTACGGTCCCCGTGGGCGACCCAGTGGAGCCCGCCGAAGTATTTGTTACTGTCGCAGTGAACGCAACAGATTGCCCGAATACCGAGGGGTTTGAATCGGAAGTTACGGCTGTCGTAGTAGTGGCGGGCGTGACGGTCTCACTCGCGGTACCGTTATTGCCGGTTCCAGCCGTGGTGTCACTGACAGTGACGCTGTTGTTCGCCGCCCCTGCCTTTGTGCCCTTCACACTGATTGAAACCATACAACTGGCGCCTGGAGCGAGGCTTGCGCCCGAGAGCGACACGGACGTGGAGCCCGCACTGCCGCCCGCTGTTCCCGTGCAGGTGGTGCTCGCAGTGCTCGCGCCGGCTAACGTGCCCGGCGCATTGCTCGGCAGTGTGTCGGTAAACGATATGGCGCTGAGTGTCTGATTCTGATTCGGGTTACTGACGGTAATCGTTAGGCCTGTGGTGGCGCCGAACGGAATAGAGGATTGATCGAACGCCTTCGAAATGTGCGGCGGATTGATTACATTCAAGGTGTCGCTGGCCGTGTTGCCATTTCCGGCATCAGAGGAGTCAAGCGTCACACTGTTGGAATAGATATTGTCAACCGCGCTCTGCACGTCCACCTTGACGCTGCAAGTGCCGATCGGGAGGCTGCTGTTGGCGTAGCTGATCGTGCCGGAGCCCGCGCTCGCCGTCGCCGTTGGGCCACAAGTATTCACAACGTTCGGCGTGCTGGCGACAACCAGACTGCCCGGAACCGTCCCCACGTTGGCCGGCAGATTATCCGTAAAGCTGGAGTCGACGGGAATGACATTCGGGTTTGTTAATGAGAATGTGATCGTGCTGGCCGTAGTGCCCAAGCCGCCAGTGGTCTGAATTGTTTTCGGACTAAAGGTCTTTGTGATTGAGGGCGGCTGTAAGACATCAATCGCGGCATTTACCGTGCCGGTGCTGGCGGCGCCGAGACTCGAGGAATTCGCCGTGTAGGTAAATGTGGTCGCGCCTGTAACGGCTATTTTGAAAACTTGAGTCGCGGGGCTGCTATTGTATCCGGCTACACTGACGCCCGAGATTCTCACGTACTCACCACTACTGAAGCCGTGTGCTCCGACCGTCGTGATCGTGGCCGTGGTACCGGATTCCGTCGCGCTAGCGATGAGATTCGAATTAACAGGAACGACCGCGGCATCCACCGTCGCATTCGCCGTACCGAACCCGGACGTTCCACCGGCATTGAATGTAGCTGTCGCCGTGGGCACCGGGTTGCCAAGTGTCTCCGGCTGTGCTTGCGGTATGACCCCCAGCACCGCCCCATCGAACGTCACAGGCAGGCCGACGATCTCGTCGAGATTGCCGCTGAGCGCAGCACCGTTGCCGTGATTGTCCTTGCTCATATCGGCGGTGAGAGTTGAGGGTTGATTGATGCGGATCTTCTGAGCGCTTCCGGTGTGGGTCAGGACGATGAAGGGATCAAACGTCGTAGAACCGCTATTGAGGCTGCTTATGGTGGCGTGCGGTGCGTTCGTCCCCCACCAATTATTCGTTGCCGTTACCGAACCTGTATCGGACGTGAGATTGTTAGCGGTGCCACTGGGTGCAGTGTTACTCGCGAATCTCGAGAAACTGATGGTTAGAGCGCCGCCGTTGTCTCCGTGGAATACACCGCCGCCGTTCGCTGTTGCCGAATTCTGAATTATCTTCACCTTCGAGAGGGAACTCGAAAACGGCGAAGATGAATTGTCGAAGATCCCACCTCCGTTGTTGCCCGAGGTGTTGCCGCTGATCACACTTCCCTGATCCACAGTCAGCTTGGCTGCGTTCCATATGCCACCGCCGTCGCTGGCTGCGGTATTGTTCGAGATCGTCGTTGAGTGGATTTGGGTGGTTCCCTGCGTGATCGCCGAACCACCCGCACCCTGAATCCGAATTCCGCCACCAACCGGCGCTGTGGCGCCGGGCTGACTGGGATTGGTATTGACCATGTTCTGAGTAACCGTGGAACCTGTCATCGTCATACTGGAGGCGTCGTCGAGAAACCCGCCGCCACCGTTCCCAGCAATCCCATTAGCTGTACTAGGTTGATTGACGTTATCTGAAATGGTGCAATTTGAAAAGGTCGCCGTCACTCCCGACCCATCATTGGTGTTGAAGATTGCAAATCCAGCGCCCTGTCCTTCGGTAAGCGTATTGTTGGTGAGGGTCACGTTCATGACCGTGAGCGTTGCAGTCGCGTTCGCGCCGGTGTCAAATTCGAAAGCCCCTCCATCGCCATCAAAGCCCCCCTCGTCACCGCGATTAAAGCCGTTTTGGATCGTTAGATTGGATACGCTTACCGTTGCGTTGGTAAAGACGGTGACATCCTGATTGAACGCAAACACCTTATCCACACCATTAGGAGGGCCTGGATTTACACCGGTCGTACCCGCCTGAATAATCGTGGTGGCTTGCCCCGAACCGATGATGTTCACAGTGACTGCGGTTTGGTTCGCCGGCCCGACCGCTAACATGCCGGTCGAGCCGTCGTAAACGCCGGCCGATCTTGCCCGGGTTAGCGTGTAAGTCCCGTTCGGCACCATGATGTTGTAGACCGCAGGAGTAGTAGCTGCATTCACTTCGACTATCGCTTCCCGCAGGCTGCATGCGTTGGGGGTAGCGTTTGCGCAGGCATTGGCAGTCAGGGTATCGGAGGTTGTATTTACGTTGAACGTTGGATCCGGCAGGGGCGCCATCACGGCTGGTCTCAACTCGCCCTTGCTCAGAGCCACCACACCCGGACGAGCATCAACATTGACGCGCACAGGCAATGCGGCTACGACCGGACCGGCCAAGGGTCGCACGGCAATCTCGCCTCGCGTGAATGTTGTGTCACCTGTCTTAGGGTCAGGGTGTGAAATCACCGTCATCTGACCTGCGAAGGAGTTGAGCACCATGATGTCATCCAACGCTCGGGAGGAAATCCGGGTACGGAGGAGCACAGGTGGTGCATCGTCGCTCGGTGGCGCGATCGAGGAAAAACCTTCCACAATCATCCACCCTCTGTCGGGAACGGACGAAGGCAGGAATGGATGGGGCCGGCCGTTGCGCCTCGCGAGCCGGATCGCCTTAAGTTCGTCGACAGTAAACGTGCGAGGATCGAACTGTCCGTGCACTGCAATTTGTACGCTGCCGTCGGAAGCGAGCAGGGCCATTTGTAACCCTGGATATCGGTCAGTCACGAACGATCCCAACGCTAACCCTACGGCGGTAATTGGCAGGGACAGGGGCTGTAATTCCCCCGATGCGGAGTGAAGGATGGAGACCTCTCCACCCGAAACAACCACGGCATCCGTTCCTCTGCCTTGGAGGTTGCCTAATGCGATGTTTGTTACCGCGCCCCGGAGTGGATACGTCGCAGGCGTCCCGAGGCCATCGTGTGTAGGAGTATAGACGAGCAGGGCCGACGAATTACCGTTGGAGACGCCCACAATCAGGGAGTCAAACTCCGAAGACCTGCCGAATGGACCCACCGCAAGCGCAGTAGCGACCCCGGGAAGTTCAACGGGTTGGGGAGTTGCAAAACCACCTTTACCATTGCCGGCCAGAACATACATCGTGTGGCCGCCCTTCGACCCGATCACAAGATCTCTGAATCCCCCCGCGATGAGGTTGCCGGCGGCGATGAAATCCGGCCTTACAGGCACTCGCAAAGTCCGGGAATCCGTCAGAAAAGGCGAAGGAAATTCCCCTCTGCCGATCGCCTGAAACGACTCTTCACTTTGGGGGGCAAACGCATCCAGGTTTCCCCGCAGTATGGCGATGCGGCCGCCGTCAGCAGTCGCGTACCCGACTGCGAGATCGCTCACCCCATCGCGATCGAAGTCCTCGCTCACCAGGGAGAGAGGTTGCGTCGCGCCAGCGCCGAACGCGCTGACAATCGCATTGGACCCTTGGTGGCGCACCTCCAGCCGCTTGGCTTCACCCAGTCGAATTAGATTCGACGTGGCGGCTTCGACCACTCCTGGATGAATGCTTCTATCGCAGAGCTGCCAACCACCAAACGCCGCAAGGCACACACCCGCGGCAACTGCCAACTTTCGATCGACCATACACTACCCCCAAATCGTGCGAAATCGTACCAAAACAAGTGGAATTCGCCTAGATTTTTGACCGATTTCTAATCACCGATTCCAACACTCGATGTGATCTAATCGAGTATACCTTCAGTGCTGAACGAGTTCAATGGAATTGTGAAGCGTATTACTATTGAATGCAGTAACCATGCGGCGAGGAGAATCTGTGCATGAGCTGGATTGACGAAATCTGCCTCTCTTGCGGAGTGTGTTGCACAACGTTGTCGAAGGTCACAATCACGGAAGATGACCTTCAACGGCTCATACGAGGTTACGCCCTGACCCGTGAGCAGGCAGGACGACTCGTGTACCGCCGGGAGTCCGAGTTCAGGATTCTGATGGACAAAACAGCCACGTGCCCGGCGCTCTCGGCTCAAAAGGGGCACTATCGCTGTAACGCCTACGAGCACCGGCCCACGATCTGCCGCACTTATGAGTGCTTTATCCTTGAGTTCGCCAAAGAATGGATCCAGCGACGGCGCGAAAACAGTCCGGTAGAGGAGCGCAATCACTTTCATTCCGCGCAGTCCGAAGCAGAGCTTCGCGAGCAGGTTGATCATTCGATCCGAAGAATGAGGCAAGACTATCTCGAATCGTGCCTCACCAATCAGAATAACCGCGATTTCCGGCGCCCTGACTATCTCCCGGAACTCCTCAAGGTTCTTTCGGGCTGCGATTTCGACCACAGCTTTCCGCCCTCGGAACAGGATCGGGAGTGTCAAGAACGCGCTGGAAACACACCCTGAAGGGCAATGATAAACGTCAGCCCGAGATATGGCTGCAAGTTGTTGTGAGGCAAGTTGCCGCCAGCTATTGACAGTGCAAACGGATTCATCTGTACATTGCTGGCAGGAACGCTCGGGGCATAGGCACCGGGGTCGCCTTTGAGTCCGGATCCCCAAGTATGAGACGCGGGACTCGCCTGGCCGCCGGTCGTGCCCGCCTGAGCTGTATGTGGATGCGCCGGCATCTCAGTTTGAAGCAGAGTCACAGTTGGTTCGCCAGCAGTCTCGCCCAGGTCGCGTACGCTGAGTCCAGGGCCCTGTCCTGCCTGCATTGGTGCACAACCCTGAAGATTGGGGAGCGCGAAATTGCTCTTGCCATCACCACCATAGGTAGTCCCAAGAAGCGAAAACAGAGCGGTGTTTTGGCTGAGGGGCAGCAATTGGCCATCACACTGTGCCCACCCAGTGGGCGCAAAATTTCCAGTGAAGATTCTGATTTCGGCGACGAACGGATCCATGGTAGTCTCCTTAGTTTTGACTGGGAAAAATTCCCTGTAATGCGATGACGAAACTCAGAACCAGGTAGGGAGACATGTTTTCGTGCGGTTGATTGCCTCCTACTGGCAGGATCGACGCCGGATTCATAGATACATTTTGGGTGCTATTGTACGGCTTCGAACCAGAGCCTCCCCATAGATCGCCTGCGGCGCTCGGTTTTGCCGCATTGGCGGGATTGCCGACCGGCACATGGTTGTGCGCGGGAAGTTCGCCGATGTTGAGTGTGTGCGTCGTCTCCCCCCCCCTCTCCCCGAGGCTGATCCCGCTGCCGACGTGCATGGGCGTCCGACCCCGCAGATCCGGCAATGCAAAAGTCGTCTGTCCGTTACCGCCGTACGTGGTACCTAGAATCGAAAACAGCGCCTGGTTCTGGTTGATAGGGAGAAGTTGCCCATTACAGAAAGCCCAACCTTTAGGTGCGAAGTTGAAACTCACGATCTTGATCTCGCCGAGAAAAGGGGTCGCCATTGAATGCTCCTTTAGAAGAACAGACTATACGGTTGTTATGTCTGGGTCGGAAAAACGCCAAAAAGCGAAATGATGAAATTGATAACCAAAAAAGGAATCATGTTGTCGTGGGGTTGCGATCCGCCTGCCGAGCCGATGGCCGCGGGATCCATATTCACGCTTGGAGCGCTCGACGAGAAGTTATCAAGGCTGGACTGCGACCAGAAACTTCCTGACGGGTTGGACGAATTACCGCCTTGCGAGTTTACAAAAGCTAGCGGCACGTGACTGTGCGCGGGAATCTGGCTGGTAGTGAGTGTTACTGACTCCGCCCCACCAGACTGTCCAATGACAAAGCTGCTGAAATCCTGGTGCACGGGTACGCGGCTCTGGAGATCAGGCAGCTTAAACGTCTCCTGTCCATCGCCGCCATATGTCGTGCCGATAAGGTTGAAAAGAACGTCGTTCTCGCTGATCGGTATCGTCTGGCCCTGGCACAACGCCCATCCTACAGGCGCGAAGTTTCCCGCAAACATCCGAATCTCACCCACATATGGACTTGACATCCGGTTCCTCCCGAGGACATTAGGCCCTCATTTCCACTAGATCTGGTAAATTGGCCTTGGCCAGCTTATCACGTTCCAACCTATCTCTCAAGAACTTTCTTCATTTACACCACTTAGCGTTCACTCTCTCGCTAGCGTGACCCCGGAAAGCGCTTCTGAGTCGAGCCTGAACCGTAAGGTTCAGTACCCTAACCCGGACGGGCGCTTGACGACTCGGCAATGGTGGGTATACCATCGCGTCAGCCGTGTCGGACCGGTAACACCTGCCGTGTTGGGGACACAGTCACAGAGGAGAAAGTTCGATGGCCGTTTCCAGGCGGTATGTAATCCGGCTCAGCCAGGCGCTGTTGGCCGGCATTGTGGGTTCGCAAGAGATGTTTGGCGCCGAAGGGGAGTCAACCTCCGGCTGGGGCTCAGGACGATCGTCCCTGTTCTCGAGAGGAACGTTTACTCCGCTCGTGAATGGCGGATTCGCCGTACGCCTGCAATCGGGCGGAACGACCTGGTTGACCTTGTTAGCGGTCGAGGATCGAACCTGGAAGCCTCCCGCTTATCAGCCGGCGATGGTCATTCCGAGTTATCTAAAGCTCACTGCACCGCGCCAACTGGACACGTTCGCGCTCCGTTTTTCAGGATCCGGAGAGCCGCTTCCACAAGGCACCTACGTTCTCGATAATCCCTCAACCGGCCGATTCGAGCTTTTCCTGGTGCCTTCCCAAAGCTCGACATATACGGCTATCATCAACCGTCTTCCGGCGGCCCTGCCTAGCCGGTAGTGCCAGGGTGGCGCTCCAGGAGCAGCTGAAAACCGTCGACCGAGGCGACCTCGAATCCCAGCCTTTGAAACAGGCGTACCGACGGGTTGAAGCTTTCGACGTAAATCGTCACCATCTTGTTCTTGGTATTGGCCTCGTCCAGAATACCTCTCAGCACGCAGCTGCCAAAACCCGAGTGACGAAATCGCGGTGCGACCGTAATGTCGAGAATGTGCAAGCGATCCGCGAGACGATCGAGGTACAGTCGACCCACCGGGACGCCATCGGCACAGATGAGCTGATGCTCGGCACCGGGATGAGTTGATTTATAGCCGCGCTTCTGAGCGTCGAATTGCATCTGAAGGAACGCCTGTTTCTGGGTGTCGGTCCATGGAACCTGTGACAATTCGGCTTCTCTCGTACTCGCATAAAGCTCAAACAGAAACGGATCGTCGGTTTCGCAGACGCTTTGTAGCGAGATTGTCATGAAAGTGGGTTGAAATAGACTAACGGCGGAATCTGTTGATAACTGCCTGGTAAGTCATACCCTCGCCGTCCGGGCCCAATGGGACTAAGAACAGGCTAAGCGAACCAAGTTGTCCGTGCTCGAGCGGGTAGATTCGTTGTGGCAAACAGGGAGACAATGGTCCCCGAAATAGCAACACGAATTGCTCCAGCCGCGGTGAGTCGTTCCTTTCAGACACCTCGATCAACGTCATCGCCAGCGGTTCTGGTCCATTGGTCTGTAATTGAAACGACGTGTTTAGCTGCTCGGAGAAGTCCTTGCTATGAAGATGTTCGATCATTGGGCGGGTGCGTCTTCAGAAGTTGTTTCGTTGTATTCCATTTCACTATACATCGCGTCCGAGCTCTTAACTGCGAATCCAAGGCGAAAGTAGAGCCGAATCGCACGATTGTTGTGAAAGACACTCAGGCGTAGTGCATGTTTGGATTCAACCGATTCCTGAATCAACCTTGAAATCAGGAAGGTACCGATGCCTTGTGCACGATATTCCGTCAGGATCGAGATATCCACCAGGCGGATTTCGGATTCGTTCCTATTAATAATGATACTGCCTACGGGATTTCCGGCCGCGAGAACGATGCCCTCCGAGGCTAAGGGATAGGTGGCCGCGTACCCTCCTCGACGAGCGTTGAACTGCATACGCAGGAATTGCTCCTGTTGCTGGGAAGGCCATCCCCACGATTGCATCTCTTCGCGCCGGGTGCTGGCGTAACTTTCGATCAGGAAATCAAGGTCGTCGGCCGCTGCGGGCCGAATCGTTATTTCGCGTGGAGCTTGTGCGCCACGATCGACCGTTCCCGGACGGACCACGCCCGAATTGATCTCGTTCACAAAGAGATTGTACTCGATTCGCCCGCAGCAGCCCGTGGCAGAAATCTTTGAGAGCGGCATTTGCAGGCGGAACCGCCGGCGCCACTTTTATGGCTCAACAGGTTGCGAGCCAAGATGGGGCACACATTTAGCCTGCCGGCTTCAACGCAGCAGGGCGATTTCACTAAACCCAAACCATTACGTCTGTGTTCGCTGTTCCACATCCTCGGCAAACGCGCCATAAGCATTGCCGTGCCACGAGATCGTGACTAATCCATCGATCGGACAAGGATTAGCCTCCCGCGCGACCACCTCACCCGGTGGAATTACGGTTACAACGCCCGGTTGGCCCGCGACGCCGCGTTCCTGGTCAGTGTGAATCCGTACAGCGCAAAGGGAAGATAGCAGTACCTGCATGGTCTTCGTGCCTCTTTGATGAGTTGAAACATCAGTTTACCTTGACTGCACAGTCTCGACAATCGGGGCGTAACACTAGGGTTCCCTACGGCACTTATTTAACGGTAACCTGCTCCTATGCCTGCCAACCTTTACGACGAGATCTCCTATCCCACGCAGGCCCACGCCCAAACACATCCCGATCGGCTGGCCACCATGGCCACGCTTTTCGGAATGAATCCGGCTCCAGTCCAGAAGTGCCGGGTCCTGGAAATCGGCTGCGGCAACGGCTGGAATCTGATTCCGATGGCTTATGCGCTTCCCAATAGCGAGTTTCTGGGAATCGACCTGGCATCGGAGCCCATAGCCCGCGGGAACGAGGCCATTACCGCGCTAGGCCTTGCCAATATCCGCCTGGTCGCGCAAGACCTTATGGAGTTTAACGGTGCCCACGGCGAATTCGACTACATCGTCACCCACGGCCTCTATGCCTGGGTGCCCGACCCGGTTCGCGACCGCATCCTCGAGGTCAGCAAGGCCCATCTCGCGCCGCAGGGTGTTGCTTTCATCAGCTACAACGCCAACCCCGGAGGACGCATCCGGCAGCTCGTTCGCGAAATCATGCTGTACCACGCCGGCGCCATCGCTGACCCCCTGCAGCGTCTCCAGCAGGGCATCGCGTTCCTCGAATTTACGGCTAACTGCCGCACCGATCAGGACCCCTGGCTTCCCCTCGCCCGCGCCGAACTTGAAAAGCTCACTGAGCGCGTCCCCGGCGTGGTGCTCCACGACGAACTCGCCGATATTTACGAACCTGTCTACTTCAACGAATTTGCGGCACACGCCGGGCGCCACGGCTTGCAGTATCTCTCCGAAGCCATCTTCCCCGAGATGCACGCCGGATCTCTCCCCGCGGCTACCCAAAAGCGGCTGCGCGAACTCAGCGGTGGGGATTTTATGGCCTACGAGCAATACCTCGATTTCGCCAAATTCCGGAAATTCCGCCAGACGCTGCTGTGTCACTCGAACGCCGCTGTGGATCGCGTTCCGAAACCCGAGAGCTTCCGAAACCTACACATCTCCTCTCCGGTTTACCGCACCGACCCCGAACCCGGGTCCGCACCCGACGTCGTGCGCTTTCAAGGCTTCGGAGGCGCCAGCGCCAGCACGAACAATCCCATGATCAAGGCCGTGCTCGGGAAATTAATCGACGTCTTTCCGCTATCCGCCAGTTTCCAGGACCTTCTTGCTTTCGCGGACGCCGAAACATTGGCCGATCTGCTCATGAAACTGTACGGCGCCCGCCTCGCCGAACTGCACTCTCACTGCCCGCCTATCGCCCCCATGCCCGGAGAACGCCCCAAGGCAAGCGATGTCGCGCGATACCAGGCCGGCATAGGCAAATTCGTTACGACGTTGCGCCACGGGCATGTTCTCATTGAAGACGAGATAGGGCGCGGCCTCCTGCAGCTGCTCGACGGAACTCGCGATCGCGCGGCCTTACTCGATGCGCTCAAATCCGCCGGTGTCTCAGCCGGCGACCTGAACTCACAACTGGACGCCAGCCTGAAGCACCTCACCATGCTGGCCCTGCTTCTCGAACAGCCACAATCCTGAAATCGAATAAACTCGATCTAATGTCGAACCCTTATGACGCGGTAGCTTATCCCGGCTTTCCTTTCCTTCAGTCCCATCCCAGCCGGCTGTGCTCCCTCTCAACCCTGTTTGGATTGCACCCCGCTCCCATCGATCATTGCCGCGTGCTGGAACTAGGCTGCGCCGACGGTGGCAATGTTATTCCCATGGCGTTCGACCTCCGCGGAAGTGAGTTTCTCGGATTGGAACTTGCGGAAACCGCCGTCCAAAAGGCCTGCCGCCAGATCGATGCACTCAAACTCACGAATATCCGCGTCGAGCAAATGGATCTGCTCGATGTCGAGCCGGAAAAGCTCGGCGTCTTCGACTACGTCATTGCGCACGGCGTCTACTCGTGGGTTCCCGACCACGTTCGCGAAAAGCTGATGGCGATCATGAAGGCCTGCCTGGCTCCCGAAGGCATCGCGTATATCAGCTACAACGCGCTCCCCGGCTGCCGTGTCCGCCAGATGTTCCGCGACATGATGCAGTTTCACGTGCGCAACGTCACGGAACCGGAAGAGCGGATCAGCCAGTCCCAGGAGTTGATGCGATGCTTCATCGAAGCCTACTCCGGCCCGAATGAACGGCGCCTATTTCTAAAGGACGAGGCCCAGGTCATGATCGATCAGGGCCCCGTGCTGCTCTTTCACGACGAGCTCGAAGAAACCTACCATGCCATCTTCTTTCACGATTTCGTCAATCACGCGGAGCGTTACGGGTTGCAGTTTGTAGCCGAGGCGCACTATTACGACATGCAGCCCGGCCGCGTGCCCGAAGCCGTCGTCGCGCAGATCGACCAGTTCGGCGGGGGCAATCGCATCCTGCGCGACCAATATCTCGATTTCATCAAGTGCCGGACTTTCCGCCACAGCGTTCTGTGCCACGCCGGTCTGAAGGTCCTGGAAAAGCCCCAACCGGGATATGTTCGTACGCTCCACGCGGCGTCGCAAGCCGTGCCCGTTTCCGCCCACCCCAGTCTCAAGCTGGGTGTCGCCGAAGAATTCCGTGGGACACGCGGCTCAGCGGTGAAGACCGCGCACCCGCTTGCCAAAGCCGTTCTGCTCGTCCTGACCCGTGTCTGGCCTGAAACACGCAGCTTTGAGGCGATCTGCTCAGATGTGAGACAAATGCTCGGGGAAGAACCGGATCAGGACGAGATCGCGGAAATCCTGCTTGCGACCTATACCAGCGGCGTCATCGAATTTCAGGCGCGGCCGCTTCCCTGTGTCGCGGCCGTTAGCCGGCGACCGACCGCTACCGAACTGGCACGCCTGCAGGCGCGACAGGGTAAGTACATCACGACAACGCGCCACATGAGCCTCGAAGTGGACGGCGACGTGGAGCGGCACATTATCACCCTGCTCGACGGCACGCGCGACCTACCGGCACTTGCGCGCGAACTCGCACCGCTTGTGAGGCAGCCTGAAAACATCGTTGCCAAGGAGTTTGAATCGAACCTCGCGAAGCTGGCGAAGCTCGGGATGCTGGTAGCCTGAAGTCCCGGCCCTCGTGCTAAACTCAGAGTTACCTTCCTGATAACCGTTTCCAGTCCCAACGGTTGCTTACTCGATTCGTGGAGATTTGCATAACTATCTATGCATAAGAACAAGGTCCTTGCTATCGTCGAAGACCTGCTGTTTATCGTTAAGATCACCGACGCGGCCAAGCGCAGCGGGCTTGAGGTGGAAATCGTCAAGTCCGAGAAAGACGCGTTTGACAAGGCGAAAGAGCGCCCGCTGCTGATCATCATGGACCTGAACTGTAATTGTGTGCAACCGCTGCGCCTCATCAGCAAGTTGAAAGGCAACGCCGATACGAAGAGTGTCAGCCTGATCGGTTTCCTGTCGCACGTGCAAGGTGAGCTCAAGCAGAAAGCCCAGGAAGCGGGAGCCAACATGGTGATGGCGCGTTCCGCCTTCTCCCAGAACCTCCAGCAAATCCTTAAACGCCACTCCGGCAGCCTGTAACGCCGCCTTCAGGCGGTTCTCTGGAACCGGCGAAGATACCTTCTCATCTTAGGAATGACAATCTTTAAGAAACGTCCACCGGACCGTCAGAAACAAATCCAAAGTCCTTTCGTTGCTCGCCGAGAGCGGCCGTTCCTCCCGGTAGCCGCTCAGAAGCGACTGATAATCCTGCCGCCACTCCAACCGGTCTAACAATATCGCGAGGTCATACAAGAAGTACCCCTGTCCGCAATCGTCGAAATCGATAAAACGAGCCTCCCCGCGATGGAACGGGACATTATCGAACGTAAAAACGCCATGAATCAGACCGAACACGTCTTTTCCACGGCCGAGTTCGGAAGCTGCCTCGCGGAATAGTTCCGCAATCGTTTCGCATTACCCGGAGCTCAGGCGCTGTTAAATGCCGCCACCCGGCATGGTCAAAAAGCGAGCCGGCATCCCAACGAGGCCGCTCGAACCCCTGGGGAGCCGCTGAAGCACTCGAATGCCGATGCAGCCGCCCAATCTCCCGCCCCATGCGACACACATACTCCGGCGAGCGCTGCTTGCGCGCCATCCGCCCCTCGATCCAAGTCAACAGACTGCACACCCTCTCCTCAACGCGAATCAACCGTTCACCTGGGGAGCGTGCACACGAAGAACGAAACGCGACCCATCCCGAAACAGCGTCACCCCATAAATCGTGTTCGTCCGATGATGCAGCAGCTCGAGTTTTGCCTCGCCCAGTGGATAATGTGCCAACGCGACTCGGGCAACAGCCCCTGATCCCGCAACTGCTCCAACCGGCTAAGCTGCCAGAAACTCATTCGTTATCCTGAAGACAAGGGGCCCGAAGCATGTTGCACATCACCAACGGAAGCTCAGTCGAACTCAACCGCACGAACCTGGGAGCCGTCATCTACTGGAACGACGTCCTGCACGAAGGACCGGTCCCTGCGAACCTCTCGCTCGAAGACCTTAGCCGTCTCCGGGCCGGCTTTCTCTCCAACTATTTCGGCATCTCGGACGTTTCCTTCGCCGAAAGGAACCGGGACCTTAGCGCCTTCCGGGATCACGAAGAAGTCGTCCTCTGGTTCGAGCACGACCTGTACGACCAGCTCCAGCTCATTCAGCTCCTCGATTGGTTTGCCCACCAGCCCGCGCCGCTGCCGAAGCTGTCGCTGATCAATATCGATCGCTACCTGGGCCACCTCACCGCCGAGGAGTTGCTCCCCCTGTTCGAAATCCGCGTCGCGGTGACACCCGAGCAGCTCCGAACCGCCGCTCAAGCCTGGCATGCCTTCCGCTCTCCCGAACCCACCGAGCTCGCAGATTTCGTGGGTCGAGGCACGACGGTCCTGCCGTTTCTCAACCGAGCGTTGCAGCGTCACCTGGAGCAATTCCCTGCCCTCCAAAACGGCACCTCGCGGACCGAACGCCAGATCCTGCATCTCGTCTCGAGCGGCCACCGCAGCTTCCACCAACTCTTCCGCGCCGACCAGCAAATGGAAGACGCCATCTTTATGGGCGACACGACTTTCCGCTGTTACCTCCGCGGCCTCGCCCAAGCGCGCCGGCCACTTCTGCAGGAATCCGAAGCCGGCTACGAAATGACGGCTTTCGGGCGTGCGGTTCTCGACAATGCCGAAGATCATGTACGCGCCAACGGAATCAATCGCTGGCTAGGCGGAGTGCATCTCTGCGAAGGCGCGCCGGTCTGGCGGTGGGATGCAGACCATCAACGGCTCGTCCCCTGAGCCGTTAATTTCCAAAGCTGCCGTAGATCCTCAAGGTTCCTGACGGCCTGCACGATCTCTGAACAGCGCTCCTCCCCGACAACCGGTCCGGCGAGCGTTTGAAACTTCGCAATCAGCTCATCCCAATTCAGAGGGTTTTCCGGATCCCCCTTCGGATGGCTCATCCAATGTTCAAAATGAGACCCGTTGATCATCGAAACCTCGACGCGCGTTCCCCACTCCGCCGGATAATTCTTGTCGATGCGGGTATCTTTTTCGAGCACCACTTTCCCCATGAACGCACGAGTCTCCGGAGACCGGATGTTCGCTTCGGAGAACTCGTCGAGGCCCGCCTTCCGGCGCACAATCGCTGTCGCCGCCCCGAAAGGCATGGAGAACTGAGCGTCCACAATTGACGCCGGGTTGTATTTGCGCTCCTTGGGCTCGCATACCAGCGGCCAACCCGCCTCCAGTACCGCAACCCTCACAGACCGAACCTGGTCCGGACGCAGATCATGCGTCTCAGCGAGGTAAATCAAGGCATCGATCGGGGTCTGCATGTAGCGGCAGCACGCGTACGGCTTGACGCTGGTACGCAGAATTTCGAACGTCTCACCTAGACCCGCGGTCACGCGCTCCGGCTTCGGCCGCTGCGAATAGGCGAACAAAAAGCCATCCCTCCCGGCCAGAATGCTAGCTGGCCCAAAGAACCCCTCCGCGGAAAGGACTGCAGCCGTGATTCCATTCTTCGCAGCCAGGCCGGGATGCAGCCGCTTGGTCCAGGCCCCATCGGCGAGAAACTCCATCGATCCCGCCGCCATGCTCCCGGCAATCCCGACGGCCGACAGCATATTTTCTTTCGGCATCCCCAGAAGCTTAGCAGCGGTGACGGTTGCCCCAAAAACGCCGCATGTCGCCGTGGGATGAAATCCCTGCTTGTAGTGGAGTTTCGGCTGCAGCGCCATTCCCAGACGCGTGATCATTTCATAACCCGCGACAACCGAAATCAGAAACGCCTTCGGATCGACGTCCAACCGCTCTGACAGCGCGATTGCCGTCGGAAATATCACGACGCCTGGATGCAGCGAACTGGCCTGGTGCGTATCGTCCAATTCCACGGCATGCGCCGCGCAACCGTTGGCCATCGCTGCGTATTCCGCAGGCGATCGCTGCGCGGTGCCGATCACGGTGCACGAACCGCCCACCGCGAAGCGCTCGGCCATGCGGTACACAGCCTGAGAAGAATCCGACAGCGAACCCCGAATCGCAACCCCAAGGTGATCCAGCAGCAGATACTTTACCCGGTCGATCACCTCATCGCTGAGGTCCTCCGGCTTCAGGGCCGACAAAAACTCGACAATTCTCGGAGTAATTTCATCCATGCTGTTTCGGCGCCAGGAAGCTTCTGCGCAGCACAATCACGCGCTCGCCCTTCTGGTTGAACCCGCGCGTCTCAATATGTACGATCCCGCGATCGGGTCTGCTATTCGATTCCCGCATATCCAGAACCTCGGACTCGGCATACAAGGAATCACCTGGAAAGAGCGGCTGTTCGAACCGTACAATCTCGTATCCCAGATTCGCGATCGTCTTCCCGCTGGTATCCCCCACGCTCATCCCAACCGCAATGCTGAAAATCAGCCCATCCACCACCGGACAGCGGCCCGCAAAGTTCTGATCGATAAACAGCGGATGCTGATTCATAGATAGGAGTGCAAACCAGGTGTTGTCGTGCTCCGTGATCGTCCGGCCCGGCCAGTGCTTGTAAACCGCACCGACCTCGAATTCCTCGTAATACCGTCCAAAGCCCATCAGTTCGATTCGTCGCGGTACTTCTCAATCAGCCGCCGGGCAATGATCAGCCGCTGCAGTTCGTTTGTCCCGCCGCCGATCACCACCAAGGGCGCGTCGCGATAATATCGCTCCACGGCGAAATCCTTCGAGTACCCGTTCCCACCGAGTATCCGCATCGCCTCGAAAGCAACCTCCGCCGCCGTCTCGGTTGCGAACAGCTTAGCCATGCCTGCTTCGAGATCGCACCGCTCTCCCCGATCACGCCGTTCCGCCGCCGAGTAGATCAGCAGCCGGGATGCCTCGATCTTGGTGGCCATGTCCGCCAGCTTGATCTGGATCGTTTGGTGCTCGCAGATCGGCTTACCGAAGGTGGTCCGCCGCTGCGCGTATCGGATCGCCTCTTCAAACGCCGCCCGTGCAACCCCAAGCCCGCGAGCCGCAACGTTGAGCCGCTCCGCCTCGAGGCCGGTCATGACCTGCTTAAACCCCTGCCCTTCGAGCCCGCCGATCAAATTCTCCGCGGGAACCCGGAAATCCTGAAAATGCAATTCGCACGTCTCGACGCTTTTATACCCGAGCTTGTCGATGTCGCGGCTGACCGTCAAGCCCGGCGCACCCTTCTCGATCACGAAAGCGCTCATCCCGGCATGGGCCGGCCGCGCCGACGCATCCGTCTTCGCGAGTAACAGGAACGTGTCGCCATACCGAGCATTCGTGATCCACATCTTGGAACCGTTCACGATGTAGGCGTCGCCGTCTCGCCGCGCAACAGTGCTGATGTTCTGAAGATCCGTGCCTGCGTTGGGTTCCGACAGGCAGATGCCACCGCGCCGTTCGCCGCTCGCCAGCCCGGGAAGGAATTTCTGCTTCAACTCGGCCGATCCGAACCGGTTCAGCACATCACATAACACGGAGTGGGTCCCGATCACGCCCGCGAGTCCTAGCCAGCCCTTCGACAGTTCCTCGAAAATCATGGCGAATGTCGTGGTGTCGACATCGGCGCCGCCATACGCCTCGGGCACGTTCAAACCGAACAGCCCGATCTTCCGCATCTGGGCCACCAGCTCGTGCGGGTATTCGTTCCGATGCTCCAGCTCGGACGCTACCGGAACAACTTCCTTCTCCACAAACTGCCGCACTGTCTTGATAATCAACTCGCGCGTATCCAGCGCTCCAGCAGTCATGACTTGCTCCTGGGGACCACGATCTTCCGCCGCATGGTCAATACAACATCGCCGCGTTGATTGAGCCCTCGCGATTCCACAGTGACCTCGCCATCGTCCGCCTTCGCCAGCACTGTCGATTCGGAATAAAGCGTGTCGCCGTGAAAAACCGGGCCGGTATGCCGCACGTCGGAGTATTCCAGGGTCCGCTCCGCGCGGCCGCCGACATCGGCCTGGCTCATGCCGATCACGAGGGCAATCACCAAGGGTCCGACGACCAGCCGCCGGCCATGCTGCGTGCCGCTCGCATACTGCTCATCGATATGCAGAGGATGCTGATTCATGCCCATGAGACTGAACAGCGTATCGTCGAACTCCGTAATCGTGCGGCCCGGCCAGTGACGGAAAACCTGCCCGACTTCCAACTCCTCGAAGTAACGGCCGTAGCTCATGGCATCCTGCAGATCCCGCTCGCGAAAAGCTGCTCGATCTCCGCTTCGGAGTATCCAATCTCGGTCAGAATCTCGCGCCCGTGCTCGCCGGCGATGGGAGGCGGCGCCGTGATCTCTGTGGGTGTCTCCGAAAGCTCGAACGGAAGCTTCGGAACCTGAACTCTGTTCCCATTCTGCCCCGGCAAAGCCATGTCTTCGAGTTGCTGCAGTGCCAGCAACTGCGGATCGCAAAGCACCTCGTCGGCCTTCTGAATCGGGCTCACCGGAACATCGTGCTCATCGAATAGCGCGACCCAATGCGCCGTCGGCATCTCGCGGAACACTTCCTGCAGCAGCGCCTCCAACTGGTCCCGATGCTTCACTCGTAAAACATTGGTGAGAAACCGCGCATCTTCCAGCCATTCCAGCCGCTCCAAAGCCGTGCACAGGCGCCGGAACATGCGCTCATTGGAAACCCCGACCATCATTTGCCCATCCGCGGTCGTGAACGCGGAATAAGGAGCGAACGCCGTATGACTGCTGCCCTGCGGCACCGGGTTCCGCCCCGCAAACTGCCGGTAAACAAGGTGGTACGACATCAGCATGACGCCGGTCTGGAACAACGAGCTGTCAACGCGCTGCCCGCGCCCCGACTTCTGCCTTTCAATGATCGCTGCGAGGATGCCCATTGCCATCCACATCCCCGACCCCATGTCGATAACCGAAACGCCTGCGCGCGTCGGAGCGTCCGGCCCAGAACCGGTCACGCTGATGATCCCGCTGCGCCCCTGAATCAATGCATCGTAACCCGGCTTAAAGTAATCCGGCCCTCGGCTCCCATATGCCGACAACGACGCATAAATAATGGAGGGATTCACCGCTCGAATCGCCGGCTCGTCGAGCCCGAGTTCCTTCAACTTTCCGCCCCGGAAATTCTCGATGAAAACATCGCAGGACCCGGCCAGGCGCAGAATCAACTCGCGCCCCTCGGGCTTCGCGACATCGGCCGAAATCGACCGTTTCCCGCGATTCAGAACGACAAAGAACGCACCCCAATCCCCGAGATGCGGCCCCATGTGCCGGCAGTCGTCCCCACCGTCGATCCGCTCGACTTTGATGACGTCAGCGCCAAGATCCGCAAGGATCATGGTGGTCGTCGGCCCGGCGACAACCGTGCTCAAATCCAGAACGCGAATACCCGTCAGTGGAGGCGGCAAGGAGTTGAAGATACCACAGGGGACCTCCGGTCCACAAAAGTGCAGTGAGAGGAGTGACCAGCTTTGAGCCAGCCATTACCAAGTCGCGGTGACATTCCGGCATGATGCCGGATTTGAACAAGCCTGTGCCACCTTGTTTTCATCCTATCCAAGACTCGATTGACGGGAAGTCGCGGGCTAGCCTACGAGAACTTATGCCCGCAATCTCCGCAGAACTTCGCCCCCGTCGACTTCGCTCCACACTGCGGGCAAAAAGTCGGCCCCTTTTGAACAGGCTTGCCGCACTCCGGACAGAATTTCGCGCTCCCCACGTTCGCTCCGCAGTCTTTACAAAGGGTCTTGGCCTCTTCGACATTGGTGGCCGCTGTAGCGCTCGAGACGTACGCGCCCGCGCTCATGTCCACGTCCTTCACGTAGTCTGTTTGGCGGGCCTTGTCCCACAACTGCTGCCTGGCGGCCTCGGCCTTAGCCTGAGCCTGGTGCGCCGCCATTTGCTCGTCGAAATTCGGCGCGCAGTTCTCGCACTGATTGACTTTCTCGTTCCAACAAACCTCTTTGCAAACCCATATCCCGCAACGTGTGCACTGGCGGAAGTTCGGACGCGCTTCCTCCACCGCCTCGGCGAGCGCTGAATCGTGCGCCTTCCCACCTATGGAGCGCTGGACTTCGTACGCAGCGTGTCCCGCCTGGTTTCCCCACCCTCCTAAGAACGAACTCGCCGCGCTGAACAGTCCTTGCGCCATGCCCAAAGTGGATGGCTTGAACTGCGTCATGAACCCGTTGCCGCACTTATCGCAGTGAAACTTGAACTGATAACCGCGATCCGTCGAGAGATCATCGTAATTACGGACAAATTGAATGAGCGCCATACTCTTTCCGTCAGTGTATCTCGTTTACGTCGAGGGGAAACGAACAACATGAATACCGGATTCATCGGCATCGGAAGCATGGGCGGCATGCTGCTCCGATCCATTCTCCGCTCGTGCGCCATTGCCCCCGCCACCACCTACGCTGCAAACCGTTCTCCCATCCAGATCCCTGGTATTCACGTGATGGCCAGCGCCGAACTCACCGCCTGCTGCGACCTGATTTTCCTCTGCGTACACGCCACCGAGATACCCGCGGTTCTTTCGGACATCGCCTCCAGCCTCACGGCAGAGAAACTCCTGGTCACAACCAGCGCCACTATCTCCCTTCAAAAACTGGAGGACCAGGTCCCTTGCCGGGTTGCAAAACTGATCCCTTCCATCACGCAGGAAATCGGCGCGGGAATCACGCTCCTGATGTACGGTTCGCGTATGACTCCGGGCGACCGCACCCTTCTTGAGGAACTCCTCAACCGCATAAGCCAACCCATCGTGATCCCCGAATCCCTGGCGCGCCCCTCCATCGGCCTCACTTCCGGAGGTCCGGCACTAATCGCCTATCTGCTCCAATCGATGGCCGAAGAAGCCGTACGGAGTAACCCTGAGCTGTCGCCCGAGCTGGCGCGCCACATGGTCTACGAGACCGCCACCGCAACCCTGCGCCTCCTCCTCGAGGCAAACCTCTCTCCCGAGGAAATCATTCACCGCGTTGCCGTCCCGGGCGGAATGACCGCACTATCGCTGGAAGTTCTCGCCCGCCACGTTCCCCAAGCCTGGCAAACCGTCTTCCGCGAAACTGCCCAACGTCAAGCGAAAATGGACCTGTGACAAACGACGAATGGCGCCAACTCCTACGCCTTCTCCTGGCCCAACGCCTCGAATTGAACGCCATCGAGACCGCCATGGAGAACGCCTCCATCCTCACCCGCGAGCAGATCCGCGAGATCCGGACCCAGGCCGGCAACTCCGCCGCGGCCTGGAGTTCCCATGAGACCGACGACGTGCTCAAACTCTTCGCCATACACGCCTCCCCCAACGCCACGATGGCAGTGCCGGGCCAGCCCCCACAGGAACGCCCCTAACTGCACCCCCGAGTTACGATGAAATGAATGGACAACTTGAACAGCTTTGGCGCCGCGTCGACGCTGCGTGTACGCGATAGAGAGTATCGCATCTACTCACTCGAGGCGCTCGAAAAATCCCACATCGCGCCCGTGTCGAGAATCCCATACTCCATCAAAATCCTCCTCGAAAACCTTCTGCGCTTCGAAGACGGCCGGACCGTCAAGCACACCGATATCGAATACGTCGCCAAGTGGAGTGCCGGCGAGGAGGCTAAGGAAATCAATTTTCGTCCGGCGCGCATCCTGCTGCAGGACTTCACCGGTGTTCCCTGCGTCGTCGATCTGGCCGCCATGCGCGATGCCCTCAACGCCATGAACGTCGACCCCAAGCTCGCCAACCCACTCATCCCCGCTGATCTCGTCATCGACCACTCGGTTCAGGTTGACCAGTTCGGTTCGCATGAAGCCTTTGGCATCAACGCGCTGCTCGAGTTTCAACGGAACCAGGAGCGCTACGCCTTTCTCCGCTGGGGCCAGAACGCATTCCGGGATTTCCGCGTCGTGCCCCCGGACACCGGCATTGTGCACCAGGTCAATCTCGAATACCTGGCATCCGTCGTGTTTCGCGACCACAGGGCAACTCCGACGCTGGCCTATCCGGACACCGTCATGGGCACTGACTCGCACACCACCATGGTCAACGGCCTCGGTGTGGTGGGCTGGGGCGTCGGTGGCATCGAGGCAGAAGCCTGTATGCTCGGCCAGCCCATCTCCATGCTGCTGCCCCAGGTGGTCGGTTTTAAACTTAAAGGCGCTCTCCCGGCTGGCGCGACCGCCACGGACCTTGTGCTCATGGTCACGCAGATGCTCCGCAAGAAAGGTGTCGTCGGCAAGTTTGTCGAGTTCTACGGTCCCGGCGTCGCCGCCCTCAGCCTGGCCGACCGCGCCACCATCGCCAATATGGCCCCCGAGTACGGAGCCACCATCGGCTTCTTCCCCATCGACGAAAAGACCCTTGAATATCTCCATCTCTCAAACCGCCCCCCTGAACTCATTGCCCTGGTCGAAGCCTACGCCAAAGAGCAAGGACTGTTCCTGACAGAAAAATCGCCCGAGCCCTCTTACAACGACACCCTCGAACTCGAGCTCGGGAAAGTGGTCCCGTCACTCGCCGGTCCCAAACGCCCGCAAGACCGTATCGAGCTGTCCGACGTTAAGAAGAACTTCCTGTCTACCCTAGGTGAAGATCCACGAAGCGTCGTTGTCACGTTCAACGGCCACGCCGAGGCAATTCAGGACGGATCGGTGGTCATCGCGGCGATCACAAGCTGCACCAACACGTCGAATCCTTCCGTGATGGTGGCCGCCGGTCTCCTGGCCAAAAAGGCGGCCGAAAAAGGTCTGAAGCCGAAGCCCTGGGTGAAGACCAGCCTCGCGCCGGGTTCCAAAGTGGTTTTCGACTATCTCACCGACGCGGGCTTGATGATCTACCTGGAACAACTGAATTTCCATCTCGTCGGCTATGGCTGCACCACCTGCATCGGCAACAGCGGGCCGCTCCCCGAAAACGTCGCCCAGGCTGTCGGCAAGGAGAAGCTCGTTGTCGCGGCCGTCCTGAGCGGTAACCGCAACTTCGAAGGACGCATCAACCCGCTCGTTCGCGCCAACTATCTCGCTTCCCCGCCCCTCGTCGTTGCCTACGCTCTCGCCGGCCGCGTCGACATCGACATCCAAAAGGACGCACTGGGCGTCGATTCCAACGGGAAAAAGGTTTTCCTCAAAGACATCTGGCCCACGCCTGAAGAGGTCGACGAGGTTGTCCGCCGTTCGGTACGAACGGACATGTTCCAGAAAGAATACTCCGAGGTCTTCCAAGGCGACCAGACCTGGAATTCCATCCGCGTCCCGCACGGCGACCTCTTCGACTGGTCCGACAACTCCACCTACATCAAGAAAGCGCCTTACTTCGAGAACATGGTGGACCCGGCGACCTCCGTCCAGAATCTCCATGGCCTCCGCGTGCTGGCGTCGCTCGGCGACTCCGTCACCACCGACCACATCTCGCCCGCCGGAAATATCCCCACCGACAGCCCTGCTGGCAAGTATCTGATCGCGCAGGGTGTGAAGTCGGTGGATTTCAACTCCTACGGCTCGCGTCGAGGCAACCACGAGGTTATGGTGCGCGGAACCTTCGCCAATATTCGGCTCCGCAACCTGCTGGCGCTAGGAACCGAAGGAGGCTGGACCACGCACATCCCCAGCGGCGAAAAGATGTTCATCTACGATGCCGCCATGCGCTACCAGCAGGAAGGAACTCCGCTCCTCGTCATTGCCGGCAAAGAGTACGGCTCCGGGTCCTCGCGCGACTGGGCCGCCAAGGGGACGCTTCTTCTCGGTGTCAAGGCGGTCATCGCCGAAAGCTACGAGCGCATCCACCGTTCGAACCTTGTCGGAATGGGAGTGCTGCCTATCCAGTTCCTGCACAATCAGAATCGCGAGAGTCTCGGCCTCAACGGAACTGAAGAGTACTTCATCGATAACGTCCAGGACGCGATTGCCCACGGCAAACACGCCCATATCCGTGCGGTCGCCGCCGACGGCACGGAAAAATCCTTCGACGCGGTGATCCGTATCGACACGCCGCAAGAAGCGGAGTATTATCGCAACGGGGGGATTCTGCCGTATGTTCTCCGGCAGATTGCCACACCCGTGAAAACCGCGACAACGTAATCATGACGAAAGGAACTGGCGTGCATCCCGTGGGTAGAGCCCCCAAGCGTCTGAGGACCGTTGAGTTCCCGTAGCGGCGAACCTCGCTGGCCAGCGGCTCTCGCTGTTCTGGCCTGCGGCGGCCTGGAATACGCGCTGCCGTCGACTTTATCACCGGGCCCAGACTGGCTCGTGCTGGTGCTAGTCACCTCCCTGTTGATACCGACTCTGATTCTGCATCGTGTCGGCAGGCACGATGTGGACCGGATTCTCTCTTATGTCATCTTGAGCATTGTCACGACCGCGCTGATCGCCTCCCTGGTCCTGCTCATCTCGGGCCTGCCATCACACCGCGAGCCAGCCAAGGAATTGCTCATTGCTGCGTCGGTTCTGTGGGTGAGCAACGTTCTTGTGTTCGCCTCCTGGTACTGGCGTCTCGATGCCGGAGGCCCCCACAAGCGCGACCTCCGCGAATCGCACACCGACGGGGCATTCCTCTTCCCCCAGATGACGCTCCCCAAGGACCTCCGCGATGAAATGGGCGAAGGAGACTGGTCGCCCGGCTTCGTCGACTACCTGTTCCTGGCCTTCAACACCAGCACTGCCTTCTCACCGACTGATGTCCCAGTCCTGTCGCGATGGGGTAAGCTGATGATGATTGTTCAGTCCAGCATCTCGCTGAGCACGCTGGCACTGCTGGCGGCCCGCGCCGTGAATATTCTGTAATGACATTCAATACCGTCCGGAAACTCGGTCTCGGTCTACCCGATGTTGAGGAAGGCACCGCCCATGGCTCGCCTGCACTCAAGGTGCGTGGAAAACTGCTGGCGTGTCTGGCCGTGAACAAATCGGCGGAGCCGGGGACGCTCGCGGTGCGAATCGATTTGGAGCAGCGCGACGGGCTACTCGCTGAGGCGCCAGATACTTACTATCTGACCGATCACTATCGGAATTACCCGATCGTACTTGTCCGCCTGTCGAGAATTGAGATCGGGCAACTGAAAGACCTGCTCAGTGCGTCATGGCGTTTCGTGACCGCCACGAAAGCCAAACCTCGTCGCACCTCCCGTAGAGGCAGCACTCAGCCCTAAAAACCCTAACTGGCAGAGGTCTTTGAGAGCGGCATGCGCAGGCGAGACCGCCAGCGCCACCTTTGTGCTTAACAGTTAGCGAGCCAAGGTGGGGCAGGATTCAGCCGGACCGACTTCAACCACCGTCTGCTTGTCCCCCAACAGGCTCTAACCACGCCACGCCTCCGTTTTAATTTCGCCTTAATGAAAACCTGCTAGCAAAATTCCAGGATGCGAGTTATTCTGTATGAGCCTCGTCTGTGAGGACGGAGTCACACTATGTTAGCGCTCATTGTCAGTAATTCAATTACGGGAACGAAGCCAGCGCGGCACAGTTGTCTCTTGTCCATGTCCTGCATCTAGTTTTTTCCCGATCAACCTTAACAATTGACGACGTCCGCGTCGAACTAGTGAACTGTCCCACTGATTAAGATACCATTCGGAGTCAGAGTTCGTCTGAGTTATGTGGCACGATATCGGGAGTTGATTTCACTGACGGCAGAGCAGCGGGAGGAGTTGACTGGGTGGTCGCATTCGCGAACGTTAC
>DATGJP010000111.1:0-2090 GCA_035295125.1 Bryobacteraceae bacterium
GATTTCCGCCCGCGTTTGAAATTCAGAAACTCGGTAGAACGTTAGCTTGGCGCGAAATGCTTCGATTACGGCATCCACTTCATTCGGACACTCTCGCCCCAGCGCTGGCATACTTCCGTCCCCATCGCCGCTCGCAAGGAAGAATCTCTCTTCCCCATTTGTAGTCGGGGCGTCCTGGCGCTCGCGCCGCCGGCGGCGTGGCGTACTTTTCGCCGTCGTGGGTTTCCCATCCACAGTTGTGCGAACCCTCTTGGCCTCATCCAAAGCCGCTGTCACGGGCTTCGAGTCTGGGAGGGTCTCCGGCATGATGGCTGGCATCATCGGACTCCTTTCTCATCAAAATCCTGGCTCACAGCGTCGCCTGAGGGCAACACGACCGCGGGAACCGCGGGCGGTGTTCCAAGATCGACCTCTTCTTTTTTTCGGGCTCGGCGCTCAATGGCCCTTGACAATCGCGGCTTGAGAAGAATGCCAGTGCCAAGAAGTATCAGCGGGAGCATTCGTATCGTCACTTCGGACCATCCGAGCCGCCGCAGTGATCCGCCAATCACAGCCTGAACCACGATTACCGTGAGGATCATCGCGAGGTCGTAACGGTCGAACCATTTGGCGCCCGCCCATCGCGAAGCACTGGCGGCCGGCCCCTCAGCCCCCCTTCGTAGCCAGGCCCGAGCCGCGAACGCGCAGCCCATCAGGAAGAGGCCAATCAGGATCTCGAGCATCGCAATCCCGAATCGGGGGATCGCGAGAATCAGGGCGGCGCTGACGAACGTACTGCATCCAGCGCTCATCAGCACATTCGCCCGATCGTATGTTTTCTGAATCAAGGACTGCATGTTCCCTCTTTCGGTTATTCGTCCCTCCTCGAACGTCCGCGCCCTCGGTCGCGAAAATTGGCGATCCTCCGCCGCACTTTGTAACCGACCACGATCAGGACGAATGGAAGCGCCCACTCCAGAAACCACTCTGGAAGAGCCAGAAAATGGTGCTGCTTGGCCAATAGTCCAACGATGACCGCCAACAGAACAATCAGCCAATCGAGTTGATCGAGAGGCCCGAATTTGGCAAATCCCGACATGGCAGCATTCTCGCTCTTCTGGCTGGCTGACGGTTTCATCACGACGTTCGGTCCCCGGTTCCCCCTCGATTAACGCTTCTTCCCCGACGCCGCCGCTTCATGGGACAATTCGTCCCCCTGCGCGAGGCCCGTATTCTTATCCCCGACCATCTGTTGCTCCCAGAACTCCGCCACCAAGAGTCCGCTCGGGTTGTACTCGGTCCGGCGGTCCTCCGCAAGCCGCACGTTGTAGCGGCCGACGATCTGATCCGTGGTCTCCTGCTTGTTCTTCAGCCGGTGGATTTCCTTTACGCCGAACGCCGTGTAGGTGAGCGGCGAACCCGCCACGGCATTGATGCTGCGGATCGTGAAATTAGTAATGATGTGGTCGTCCTGGATCTTGTTGATAGTGTCGTCATCCCGCAATCGCGCCAGAACCAGAGTCCGAAAATTGCCAGTCATCATGTTCAACGCATCCGCCATCTGCCGATCCACGGTATCCGGCGTGTAGTTGAGGTACCGATCGAGAAATCTGCGCACGACTGCCTTGGCCTCAACCTCGGTAGGCGGCGACGACCCGGCCGACGCCACGAACGTTAAGCCGCGCGACTCTCCCGGCGCCGGCGTGCCGCCTACGACGGTTGCCTCGCCCTCGCTGTCAACGCGGATTATGGTCGGTGGCTGCAAGCGAACGTACACCGCAAAGGCGAAGGAGCTCAGTGCCATGACGGCGAATATCATGGCCAGCACCATCGAGCGGTTCGCATACGCTCTCAGCATCCCGTCATGTTCGTAGTAGCGGCTGTAACGCGCTTTCTCGGGTACTTCGGATGTCAAGTCGGTCAGCTTCTTCATGCGTCCTTGCCCCTTTATGGACGGTTCTTGAACAACCCTGCAACGCCCCTTGCTGCGACAACCGTGGTTCTGGCAACGGTTGTCATAGTTTGCCCCACGTCTCCCTCGACGATCCTTTTCGCCAGAAACGGAATCAGCACGATGCAGAGGGACAAGAGAATACTCGCCAAGCCCAACA
>DATGJP010000112.1:0-225855 GCA_035295125.1 Bryobacteraceae bacterium
TGATGTCAGCCCGAAACTTTAGCGAGGCACTGAGCTATGCGCTCCCTCAGAGGGTTCCAAGCTTTAACGGTGCGGACGTTCCTCACATTCTGGGTGTGAGCAGGCAGACAATCAATGGATTTGGTCTGAATTGTGACTAACGCCGTAATCTCCTGTAAAAGCGGAACTTATAAAGCTCTCAAACAACAAGGGCAGCCCCGACTTATACGTTCCCGAAGCAATTGGCCAATTTCCCGTGCTTGGAAAAGAAGGTTCGGCTCAGGCAGCTTAGATACGAGGTTCCAACACACGCAATGCGGCAGGGACGTTCGGAGGTCCGTTACTGGGTGCGGGTGGTTCGCGCACGTTCCCCATTCCTACGAGTTCGTGTAATCTGCCTTCGTCGGCGCAGGCATGGTCGCTCAACATGACGGTAGTGCCGCCCGGGCCACTGGTATATCTGACCACCTGGCCGGCAGGACAGCCGCTGCCTGTGGTTTCGACGTTGAACGACATTCAGGGGCAGGTCGTGGCTAATGCTGCGATCGTGCCGGCGGGGACATCCGGCGGGATCAGCGTATTCGTCTCCGACGCGACGAACCTGATTCGATGTAAACGGATATTTTGGGCAATAACTGCGGGCGCTGAGTCGGAGTGAGATGCCTGCAGCAACGCGCGCGGCTTGATGGGGTTGGGCCGCCTCGAACGCTGAGCGTTATGCGCGCGGCCTGGAAAGACAAGAACCCTGACGCAAGAAGTCGCCGCATGCGTTCAAAGTCGCGCAGGCCAACAGCTTAGGAGGGAACCCATCGAAAGCTTACGTGTTCTGTTTCCAGCTATTCGTAGATAGCTAAGATAACGAGAGATAATGGGTACCTACCTTCCGCAGGCGCCGTGACGGAAGCCAACTTACTCCGACAGCCGAAATACGGATAAAGGTAGAGGGCTTTGGTTCCCAGAACTCGGTTCCGGGCCAATATGCGAGTAGCGCGTAACTCGCTCGGACTGCGTGCCGGCGTGCTAAAGCAGTGCCCGGCTCACAAGTGGACCGGGGGCCGGAGGATGCGGTTCGTTTTGCTCTTGCTAGCGGCAGGCCGGTTCTGCAAAACCGCACCCTTCCCTGTATCACCGCTGTCGGCAGGATATTAATGTGCGCTTGTAACCTTCGCCATCCGGAGGCGCTGCTGCGGCGCAGTGGCGAGTCCATGACAAGCCAACAAGTGCGTAATGGCTGACGCCTTTCACTCAGACTTCGGCTAACCGCGAGCCGGGGATTCCCCGTCACGACGCGGTGTTATTCGGCCGAAGAAGATGCCCAGGCCCAAGGAGTTATCGAAAAATGACGCCTGGAAGACCACGGTGAGCAGCGTCATTCTCAGCGGCTACTTGGATGACTCAGCGGCTCCTTGGATGATTTCGTTTTGCCGGTCCTCGCTCTGAGGCCTCCGTGCCACACCCGTATCTGATAACATCCACAATCTATGAATATCGCGTTGCAACCTGGCGTCGTGCTGGATGGCAAGTACCGCATCGAGCGGCACCTGGGTAAGGGCGGCATGGGCGCCGTCTTCCAGGCCACTCATCTCGGCACCACGCGGACCGTCGCCGTCAAGGTGATTGTGCCGAAGTTCGCCGGACAGGATGAATTCCTGCTCCGGTTCCAACGCGAAGCCGAAGCCGCCGGTCGCCTACGCCATCCCAACGTGGTCAACGTAACCGATTTCGGATTCAACGCCATAGCCGGCAGCCATCTCGCCTACCTCGTGATGGAATTCCTGGACGGCTGCAATCTCGGCGAGTTCCTCGATAAGAATCCCCGCCCTGCCACCGACGAAATTCTCGATATCCTCGACCAGGTCGCCCTGGCGCTTTCCGCCGCCCATGAGAGCGGCGTCGTACATCGCGACCTCAAGCCCGACAACATCTGGCTGCAGCCCAATCATCGTGACAGATTCAATGTCAAAGTGCTGGATTTCGGTATCGCCAAGCTGCAAAGTCCGGCGGCCGAAGGCATGACCGATCGGATGTCCACCGCCTCATCACTAGCGACTGTGCCCGGTCCGTTGACGAAGGCCACCGCCACGCCTACCGATCTGGAATCGGAAACGCTGGCGACGTCGCCCGCCGAAACTCAGGCTGCCGAGAGCGCCACCATGGTCACAATGGCCGCTTCCCGCGCTACGCCATTCCCCTCGGGCGTCGCCGCCGGCTCGCTGGCGACCCGCTTACAAACCACCGTCGGCTCCGTGCTCGGCACGCCAGCCTATATGGCGCCCGAGCAATGCCGTGGCGCGAATGTGGAGGCCGCCGCCGATATCTACAGCCTTGCCGTGATCAGCTACCAGATGTTCTGCGGCTGCCTGCCTTTTGAGTCCAAGAGTCTGGAGGAGTTGCTGCGCATGCAGAGGGAGGACGAGCCGGTAGCGCCGTCCGAGCGCGATTGCGGCGTCTCCGCCCCCGTTTCGCGCATCATCCTGAGCGGATTGGCGAAGGATCCCGTCGCGCGTCCATCCTCGGCCATCAGCTTTGCCGCCCAACTGCGCGCGGCTTCCGAAGGAGAGGTGAAGGTGTTAGCCGATGGCAAGATTGTCGGCAGCAACCATGGCAGGAGCGTTTTTCCGCTTCTGCTGGCCTGCTTCGCCCCGCAGATCCCCATCATGGGCCTGCTCTATCTGGCGGGGAAAGCGCTCATGGCGAAAGGCGTCATTTCGGCCAACTGCCTGGCGATCGTCCAACAGCTCTTTCTCATTGCCGTCCCCTACTTTCTGGCGCAATGCTACAAAGCCGGCGTTACCCTGCTTGTGGAAGAAGCCCGCGCTGCCGGCCATTTCGGAAGCCAGTGGAAGCCTCATCTCGGCAAGCTTCTGGGGAACATCCGGTCCCTTGCCGCGATGCACCTTCGCAGCGCTTTTGATCCGCGCCCCGTCTCGTTTCTCTCCAGCCAACTTTGGCCGATGGTGTGGGCGTCGGAAGGGATCTCCGGCCGGGCTGCGCTCGACCGTGCCGCCGATCTCGCGCGCGCCACTCCCGCAGCCACCGCGGCCCTCGCGGTCCGTCATTGGGCCATCATCCTGGCACCCGCCCTGTTTGTTCCGACCATCCTCACGATTATGGGCGGCGATCTTGGCCATTACGCGTCGCTCATGACGGGTTCCTCCAATGCTGTCTCTATCTTCGCCATCGTGTACCCGATGTTTTTGAGCATTATGCTGCTGCGCTTCTTCGGTCCGGCGTTTTTCTTTTTATACCTATCCGCCCGCCGCTGCCTGGGAGAAGCCGTTGATGCCCATATTCCTTCCGCCAGCCGCCTGCGCCGGTCGCGTCGTGCCAAGATGGTCAGAGTCGGAACGGTCTTCTGGTTGGCGTTGCCACTTGGGTTGATCGGCTTGATCCTTTCACGAGCGTTGTCGGGGGCTAACACGGTCCACAACCTGTTGGACGCCGCTTCTGACGGCCGAATGGCCGAACTCCAGCGCATGCTGGATTCTGGCCTCGCAGTCGATTCCTCAATCTTCCCCCGGCACATAACGGCGCTCATGCAGGCCGCGGCTAAAGGCCATCTAGACATGGTCCGCCTGCTTCTGGCGCGCCACGCTGACGTAAACGCGCGCGACTTCGACGACGAATCACCGCTGTTGCTGGCTGTCTGGAACCGGCGCGCGGACGCGGCATCGCTGCTGATCGCCGCAGGAGCAGACGTAAACGCCGAGAACAGCGATGGCCGCACGCCGCTATTCGCCGTGGCCATTCACGGCGATGCAGCGCTCTGCCGGCTGCTTTTGTCTAAAGGGGCGGAGCCCGAACATCGCGACCGGGCCTCCAAATCCGCTCTCGATTATGCCCGCCAGGAAGGTCAAGCCGAAATCGTGGCGCTGCTTTCCTCTCGCCCTTGAAATCATGCCGGAACCGAGCGTGGTAACGAAGATCATGGCAGATACTTGGGGTTTGGCACGACGCTGCACGGGGCTGACTGGAGGACTTCGGCAACGGAAACCCGTTCATAGCGGCTACGCGCGTTTGAGCGCAGCCGCTACTAAAGATAGATCGTGAATAAATGTCACTCGACCGATACCCGGCGCAGACACACGCGACCCGCACGTGAAACACAGAGAACCGTCTTCGGCTCAGTTAAGTGTTTCGAGTAGCTTCATTGGCTTCACACCGAGAGCGTGCGCCATTGCGACAATGTTGAGCAAACCAATGTTGCGTTCGCCGCGTGCGACACCACCGACGTAATTTCGGTGAAGGTTCGACAATTCGGCCAGCTTCTCTTGTGAGAGTCCTCGTTCGAGCCGGAACTCCCGGACACGCCTGACGGCTTTTCTCGCCTTGACAGCGCGCAGTTCCGCTGACCAATCGGTGAAGGGCTCTGCGGCCCCCTTCGAGGTCCGGGTGATCGTGAGCATTCGACGAGACGATCCAACGGCCACACGTCGATTCTGCCCTGAAGTGCTCAATGTCAGACAGAACGGCTCCACAACTCTAACGGCGGTGTCCGAGTTTCAGTCGTCAACAGAGAAGCAACCGCGATGTAATTGTCGGGTGCTTTGTCGGGTCGCATGTCGGAAAACTGAAGCTACTCGACATCGCGTTGCCAACGTGAATCAACGGCTTTGGTCCGTTTTGTCGGATTTGTCGGGACTTCATGACATCGGAGGGTGTTGGAGGAACAAAGTTGTTTGGAGCAGGCGGTGCGCCCCGGATTGATTAACATCGGCTAGTCAGTCATCCCGGTAAGCTTCTCGGAAGTCATCACGAAACATTCTGGAATCGTCGTTTGGACTCCAGTTGGACGCCAGCAGGAGGCTTCAGGATATCCGGATGACTGTAAGTCTATGAGGGAGTTGGTCGGGCCGCCGGGATTTGAACCCGCGACCTCTTGCACCCCAAGCAACGACAAGTGTCGGCGAGTATGAACCAGCGCCGACTGGCAGCGCTATGCGCCCGCATGATATGGGAATTTCGAAATTTCTCATTGAGGAGAAGATGCGAAAGCACTTCGCATGCCTACCACAGGCACCAACCACTCTCTGATCAATGTGATCGACAGGGATTCAACCCAAAAACATGGTTACCACGAGTTGTACTGGCTTGGACCTCAAACGGACCTCACGTGGGACTGTTTTAGCGCACGAATGCACTGCAACTGTTTGAAAAGACGTGGTGGGCCCGACAGAACTCGAATCTGTGACCTCTACCGTGTCAAGGTAGCGCTCTAACCAACTGAGCTACGGGCCCGTTCGGGGTGCAGAACCAATATAGCATCTTGACTCCGGCTGACTACAATCGGTTTATGACGTTCGACTTCGCGGGAAAACGGGCGGTCGTGACCGGTGGGGCTAGCGGGATTGGGTTGGCGACCGTGAACCTGTTGCGCGAGAGCGGCGCCGAAGTGTTTGTGATCGACCGTGAGACGGGCGTTTCAAACTCCGCGGCGCTCGAAAGGGCCTTCCCTGAGAACCTCGACATTGTCATCGCAAATGCCGGAATCGGGTCGCAAGCGCCGCTGATTGAGACTTCGGACGAGCTATGGGAGCGGACGTTAGCCACGAACCTAAGCGGGGTCTTCTACACGGTTCGGGCAGCGGGGCGGATGATGAAACCGCGGCGAGCGGGCTCGATCGTGATTACGGCGTCAACGAACTCCTACGACGGCGAGCCGAACCTGACGGCGTACAACGCGACCAAGGCGGGGCTGCTCGGCATTTTGCACACGGCGGCGAATGAACTGGGGCCGTACGGCATCCGCGTGAATGCGGTCTGCCCGGGGCTGATCCGGACTCCGCTTACCGAAGCCCATTTCGCAAACCCCGAACTGCTGCAGGATTACTTCCGGCACATCCCGCTGGGGCGCGGCGGTGAGGCCATCGAGGTGGCCCGGGCGATCGCGTTTCTGGCATCCGAGGCCGCTTCTTATATCACCGGGGCGGCGTTGCTCGTGGACGGCGGACAGATGGCGACGAAGTTCGGAACCTGGGACGAGTCCGTGGGCACCTTCGTGAACGGGCGGTGGACCCTCAAGTAACGATGGATTCAATGGTCTCGATGGCGTTGCCTTCCAGACGGTTGTTCACGAAAATGTAGGCCGGCTGGGTGCGTTTTTCGGCCCTCATGATGAGCTCGCGGATGGAGCGGCGGGCTTCCGGGTTGGGGTCCTGCACCTTTTTATATGGCGAGAACTGGGCGACCGCCTGTTCGTAAGGACGGCTGCGGCGAAGGAGCGCGCGGGTGACCGTAAAATCAGCCGTGAAAACCTCGGGCAGGAGCATCTGCTCCTGGATTTCCGGCATGCGAGTCCAGGCGTTCAGGACGTGGGCCACGCGGTTGCGCCGAAGGCACGCGAAGTATTCGGGGCCGAGGAATTCCGGGTTGCGAATTTCGACCGCGTAGCGGAAATCATCGGGCAGACCAGCCAGGAATGGGTCGAGGTCGGCTATGAACTCGGCCACGTGAGGGTATGTGTACTTTGGAAACGTGCCGAACTCGAAAATCAGCACAGCGATGCGATCGCGATACGGTCGCAGCAGGTCGAGGAAATTCGCCTGGAAGATGGCGGCATCCAGAAACGAGGGATTGTCGAGACCGGCTTGCGCACCGTACCGCGGGTGCTTCGGGAACGCCTTGGCTGTAATCTCCTCCGGGACCTTGAAGGCGAACTTCAGGTTCGGCCCCGCGGCACCGAAAAGCTTCCGCCAGAACGCCTCTTCGGGGAACTGGTAGAACGAAAAATCACCGCACACGACCTGGAAGGTCTCAGCGTACTCGGCGAGGCAGGTCTCCTGAAACAACTTCTGCGAAAAGCGGCCGCGCGAATAATAGCGATCCGGCGTGTAAACCTGGCCGAGCCAGCCCTCATACTTCCAGGAACTGGTTCCGATGAAGACGCCGTGCTGAGCCAGTTCAGAAAGGCGCCGGCGCAGACGATCGGTGTCAAAAGATGGCGGCTCGGTGAATAGCGGAAGCGTGCCCACTAATAGGCGTGCGCGACGCGGTAGCCATAGGGGTCCGCGCCGGCTTCGATTACACCGTCGGGCATGATTCGCACCATGACAGGGGCGGCGCCGCTGGCCCAGCGGGAGCGCGATTGCACCTTGTGGCCGCGCTGCATCAATTCCTGGAAAACCTGGGGAGGAATGCGCTCGTCGAGCAGCAGGTCGCCCAGATTCCAGGCATGGTTGTCAAAGCTCGACACCAGGTGGCGCGTCTGGAAGCGCGGCGCCTCGACTGCATCCTGCGCGTTTTTGCCGAACTCGAGAACATCGAGGAGCAACTGGATCAGGCTCTGATCCTGGTTGTCGCCCCCAGGAGTGGAGAGCGTGATGTACGGCTTGCCGTTGCCTTCGGTCACCAGGGTCGGGCTTAAGGTCACTCGCGGGCGCTTGCCGCCAGCCAATTCGTTCGGTGACCCGTCGACCAGAACAAAGCTCTGGGCGCGCTCGGTGAGCGGGATGCCGGTGTCGCCGGCGATAACCGAAGGCAGCCATGCGCCGGAGGGTGTGGCGGAGAACATCACGCCGTCATGATCAATGGCGTCCACGCAGGTGGTATCGCGGGCCATAAGCGCATCGTCGATACGAGCCTGGATACCGCCCTCCAACTCGGTCGGGTGCTTGCCGCGCTTGCCATTCAGAGTGCCGGGTTCGAATTCGAGAGAAGCGTGCGGCGTGATCTGCTTGCGACGCTCGGCGGCATAGTCCTTCGAAAGCAGGACGGCGGAAGGAATATTGTTGAACTTGGGATCGCCGTAATAGGTGTCGCGATCAGCATAGGCCAGCTTTAAGGCTTCGACGGCGTGGTGAATGTAATCGGCGGAATTGAAGCCCATGGTCCGCAGATCATAACCTTCCAACATGTTGAGTGTCTCAATCATGGCCGGGCCCTGGCTCCAGAAGCCGGGCTTATAGACCTTGTAGCCTCGATACGTGGTGGAAACCGGTTCTTCGGGCGTCAGCTTGAAAGCGGCCATGTCTTCGTAACGCATGAGGCCGCCGTTGGCTTTCATGAAGGCGTCAATCTTGTGGGCGATTTCTCCGCGATAGAAGTAGTCGCGAACGGCATCGATAGCTTCGACGCGGCTCTTGCCGGCAGAGAGGGCTTTCTTCTCGGCGTCCGCCATGCCTCGCAGGGTGCGAGCGAGGTCGGGCTGGCGGAAGATTTCACCGACGTTGGGAGCGCGGCCATCCGGCATGAAGTGACGCATGGAATCGGGCCAGCGTTCAAAGAAGCGGCGAGAACGCTGGATGGAGCCGGCGCGCATATCGTCGATCGGGAAGCCATCGGCGAGTTCGATCGCGGGTTGGATCTCTTCATTAAAGGACTTGGTTCCAAAATCGCGGAGTGCGACCAGCCCGGAATCCACCATGCTCGGGACGAGGGCGGGCATGATGCCGGCGACCGGAATAATGCCGCGGAGGCCGCCGGGCTCCATGGTGAGAAGCTCCATGGGCTCGAGGCGGCGTGTCTTGAACATCTCGGCGGTAGCCAATTTGGGCATCGTCCCGACCCCTGCGATCGCGAAGACCTTGCCGGCCTTGGTGCGGATGAGGATCGGGGCTTCGCCACCCATTCCAAAGTGCGAAAACTCAGTGACGGAGGCAGCAAACATGGTGGCGACACCCGCATCGACGGCGTTGCCGCCGTGATAGTAGATGCGCATGCCGGCCTGGGTGGCGAACTCGGTTCCGGCGGCGATAGCGCCGTGAGTGCCGCGGGCGGCCTGGCGGACGGGACGCTCGATCTCCTTGCGTTGCGCGAAGCAACCGGACATCAAGCAGGCTGTGAGAACGAAAATCTTGATCCTCATGGCAATAGCATCATTATAGACGCGCGGGAACATGGTACGTTCACACTTATGAGTGAGCATTCCGATCTTTTGGAGCGGCTGCGGCGCGGCGCGGAACTGGTGGCGGTATCGATAACGGGCGCCGCCGGGCCGGAGCTGGACTATACGCCGAAGCCGGGGGCGTGGAGCATTCGCCAGATTGTGGCGCACCTCTCGGATTCGGAGATTGTCGCCACAATGCGGATGCGGCGCATTATCGCGGAAGATCGGCCCAAGCTGGAGGCTTACGACCAGAACGCCTGGGCGACGGGGCTGGACTATGCGAGTCGAAAGACGTCGCAAACGCTGGAGACTTTCCGCCGAATTCGGGCGGAGAATTATGAACTGCTGAAGGATTTGCCGGTTGACGCTTTTGAAAGGATCGGCGTGCATTCGGAGCGAGGTCCGATATCGCTGCTGCAGGTTGTGCAGGATGTGGCGGAGCACGCCGAGAACCATGCCCAGCAACTGCGGAACCGGCGCGGTGAATATAAACTGTTCAGAGCGAGCACGAAATGACTTCATACAAGATCCGCTATCTGGCCGCGGGATTCGCGGGGTTGCTGGCGGCATATGCCGCAACAGATTTCGGGACCGAGGGCAACCGCTGGTGGTCGCATATTGAGTACCTCGCCAGCGATGCCATGGAGGGCCGGGGACTCGGGACGGAAGGCTTCCGCAAGGCTTCGGAGTACGTTGCAGGCGAGTTCCAGAAGGCCGGGTTGAAGTCGGCGGGAACGTCGGGCTATTTCCAAACCATCGATTTCAACGTACGCGAGATCGATGAACCTCACTCGAGCGTGTCGCTGGTCAGGGGCGGCAAGGCAGAGAAGGTCGAACTCGGGAAGGAAGCGAACATCAGCCTGCGCGGCGAACCCATGAACGATGTCGATGCGGGAGCGGTGTTCGTAGGCTATGGGCTCACGGCGCCGGAGGCAAAGTATGACGACCTTGCCGGGCAGAATTTGAAGGGCAAGATCGCGGTTTACTTTGCGGCTGGGCCGAAGAATATTCCGGGTCCGCTCAGCTCGCATTATCAGCGGGAGCGATGGAAGTACCTGAAGGCGGCAGGGGTGGTTGGGACGGCGACGATTCAGAACCCGAAGGCGATGGATATTCCTTGGGAACGGTCGACGCTGGCGCGCTTCCGTCCGGTTATCTCGCTGGCCGATCCGGCGATGAACGAGAGCGCCGGGGACAATTTCGGGCTGACCATCAATCCGGCCGAAGCGGAGAAGTTTTTCGCCGGATCGGGTCACACGTTCGCGGAGCTTTTGAGCGATCTCGAAAACAACAAACCAATGCCGCATTTCGCGCTGCCGTATTCCTTCAAGGCGCACGTGGCGTTCAAGCAGACCAAGACGCAATCGCGCAACACGGTGGGGATTTACGAAGGCAGCGATCCGAAACTGAAGAACGAGTATGTCGCGATGAGCGCGCATCTCGATCATATCGGGATCGGCAAGCCGATTAACGGGGATGCAATTTATAACGGGGCGATGGACGATGCCTCGGGTGTGGCGTCGGTGATCGAGGTGGCCAATCTGCTGCGTGAAAGCGGGGCCAAGACGAAGCGCTCGGTGCTGTTGGTGGTAGTGACAGGCGAGGAGTCGGGGCTGCTGGGTTCGCGTTATTTCGCAACGCATCCAACGGTGCCGGCCGGGAGCATCGTGGCGGACATCAACCTGGACATGTTCCTGCCGTTGCATGCGCTGCATTCGCTGGAGGTGCAGGGAGTGCAGGAGTCGACGCTGGGGAATGACATTCGGGCGGTGGCGGCGGCCAATGGCGTGGGCGTTCAGACGGACAAGGAGCCGCAGCGGAACCTGTTTATCCGCAGCGATCAATATAGCTTTATCCGCCAGGGAGTTCCGGCGCTGGCGTTCAAGTTTGGTTACGAGTTTGGGTCTCCAGAAGAGAAATTGCATAAAGATTGGCTCAAAGAGCGCTATCATGCTCCTTCGGACGATTTAAAGCAGCCGGTGGATAAGGCGGCGGCTGGGAAATTCAATATCGTGATTGAACAACTTATCGAGCGGGTGGCGAATGCCAATTCGCGGCCGCAGTGGAACGGGGACAGCTTTTTCCGGCGGTTCAAGACGTGAGGCGGAGGTTTGGGCCGGCACAAACGCTTGCCCCACCTTGGCCCTGTGATATCCTGTAGCGCAATCCGCAATCCATGGCGCAGCGCAACCCGCTACCTCGCATCTGTATCGCGATGGGCTTTCCCGATGTGGAGAAGCTTCTCGAACACGCCCGCCGGGAAGTCGAAGCCGGGGAGAGTTTCTTCGAGTTCCGTCTCGACTATCTGGCCGACCCGGAACGGGGCGTACAGGCCATCCGGCGGTTTCTGACCGCTCATCCGGAATGTACAATTCTGGCGACTTGCCGGCGGCATCAAAACCAGGGAAAGTTCAACGGCAGCATCGAGGAGCAGGTTCGGGTTTTGGACGCTGCGATCGACGGGGGCGCGAAAGCGGTCGATTTGGAGATTGAGAGCGCCGAGAACGTGGTCGCGAAGGTGGATCAATTGCGCGGGCGGGCTCAGTTGGTGCTGTCGTACCACAATTTCGAAGGCACGCCGGTGCTGGACAACGTAGTGCGACGCATGGTGCGGATTCCGGCGGATGCGTACAAGATTGTTACGACCGCGAAGAAGCCGTCGGACAACTATCGGGTGCTTTCGCTGGCGAAGGCAAATCCTCGGATGCCGCTGGTAATGCTTGCACAGGGGGAGACGGGGTTCGCAACGCGCGTGTTGTCGCCGGCTTGGGGTGGATTGTACACGTACGCCGCGCCGAGCACTTCGGAAGGGACGTCGGTTGGGCAGGTGAGCGCGCGCATGTTGCGGCACATGTATCGCGTGGAAAAGTTTTCGAAGGCCGCGAAGTTGTACGGCGTCATTGCCGACCCGGTGAGGCACTCGATTTCGCCGGCGGTTCACAATCGGGCGTTTCAGGCGCGGCGTTTGGATGCGGTATACCTGCCTTTTCTGGTTCACGCTCCGCAACTGAAGGACTTCTTCACCCTGTGCGACAATCTTCCGCTGGCGGGGATCAGCGTGACGATACCGCACAAGCAGAAGGTGCTGCGATACCTGGATATCATCGATCCGCTGGCTCGCCGGATTGGGGCTGTGAACACGATCTGGAAGAAGGGCGGGAAGTGGCGAGGGGCGAACACCGACGCAGAGGCCGTCACGATACCGCTGGCGAAACACATGCGGCTGTCGAAGGCAAACATACTGCTGGCGGGGAATGGCGGCGCGGCTCGAAGCGCGGCTTTTGCACTGCTGGAGAGCGGGGCCAAGGTTTCGATTGTCGGACGTAACCCGGACCGTGTTCGAGCTTTTGCCAAGATGTGCGGGGGCGAGCCGCTGCTGCGGGAGCAGGCGGAATCGAGGCACTTCGATGCGTTTTTGCATGCGACTCCTTTGGGGATGTATCCACGGATCGGAGAATGTTTCTTTCCGGACTGCATTCCGGCGGACGTAGTGTTCGACATGGTTTACAACCCCATGGACACGGTGCTGCTGAAGCGGGCCGCGGAACAGGGGAAGGTGATTATCCGGGGTCTCGAGATGTTCATCGAGCAGGCGGTGAAACAGTTTGAGATCTGGACGGGCGAGCAGGCTCCGCGGTCGGCTATGGAGAAGGCCGCCATGGAAGCGCTAGGGGCGTCGCGGGCGGAAGCAGCAGGGCTGGATCAGTTATGACACGACGAGAGCTGGTTTTGACGGCATCGGCGGCCTCGGCTGTGGTTATGGTTTCGGGGCAGGAGGCTCCGGCACTGCCACAGAATGCGGAAGAGGAGCTGCGGGCGGCCCGGGAGCAGAATGGGCAGATTGCGCGGGCCGTCGCGGCGGTGGCGCTTCCGATGGAGACGGAGCCGGCTTGCCATTTTAAGGCTTAAGTTTGGAGGCGGCGTTAGTTGGAACCTGTCCGCGGGCTGGTCGGGCGGTGCGACGGTTTGGCGGGTGAAAGCTTTAATGGCCGCAGATAACGCAGATAAAAAGTCATGAATGACGACGTTTTCTTCGCGTCTATCGGAGAGCTCAACGCAAAGCTGAAGGCTCGGGAGTTTTCGGCTCGCGATTTGACGCGGGCCTTCACGGAGCGGATGGAGAAGCTCGGGCCGCGATATAATGCGCTCGCTTTGTTGCTGCCGCAGCAGGCGATTCGGGCGGCTAAGAACATCGACGACGATCTGAAACGCCAGCGGTTTCGCGGTTTGCTGCAGGGGATTCCGTACGGCGTCAAAGATCTGCTTAGCCTGGAGAAACAGCCGACGACCTGGGGCGCGGCTCCTTATGCGGGGCAGGTGTTCGATTACACCGCCACCGTTATTAAGAAGCTCGATAAGGCCAACGCGGTTTTGACATCCAAGCTCGCCATGGTGGAGCTTGCGGGTGGGCCGAGTTATCGCTACGCGAACGCATCGTTGCAGGGTGCGGGGCTAAATCCCTGGGATCGGACGCGGTGGTCGGGCGGCTCGTCGAGCGGGTCGGCGATTGCGGTCGCGGCGGGGCTGGTGACGTTTGCCTTGGGGTCGGAGACGTCGGGGTCGATTCTCACGCCGAGCGCGTTTTGCGGGGTTACGGGTCTGCGGCCCACTTACGGTTTGGTGAGCCGGCATGGCGCGATGGCGCTCTCGTGGACCATGGATAAGATCGGGCCGTTGTGCCGGTCTGCCGAAGACTGCGGGATCGTGCTCGAAGCGATCGCGGGGGGCGATATCGAGGACCCGGCATCGGCTGGGAAGGGCTTCTACAACGCTCCACAATATACGCGGGATCTGAAGACGATTCGCGTCGGGTACGCTCCGGTGGATTTCGAGGAATGGGCGGAGCCAGCCGCGCGCCCGGATCTGAAGAAGGCTTTCGAAGTGATCCGAGGGATGGGCATGCAGGTGGCCGAGGCGAAGCTGCCGGACTTCCCTTACGGGGCTTTGGCAGGGACGATCGTTTCGGCAGAGGCTGCGTCGATTTTTGAGCCGCTGATCGAGAGCGGGAAAGTGGAACAGCTTGTCGATGCCAGGCAGAAAGCCGGGTTGAAGGCGGGGCTCGAAATTCCTGCGAAGGATTATCTTCGGGCGATGCGCGTGCGAAGCCTGGTGCAGAAGGCGTTCCGGGAGTTGCTGGCGGATGTCGATGTCCTGGTGACGCCAACACGGCCGGCGCCGGCGCCGAAGATCAGCGAACCACTCGATCGATTGGGGGCCGGGCGCCCGCGACCGAAGGATCCGGGTTTCAGCTCGTTGATTCCGGCGGGCAACCTGGTGGGGATGCCGGCGCTTTCGCTGCCGTGCGGATTTGCGGATGGCATGCCTATCGCGATTTCTCTAGTGGGACGACCTTTTTCGGAGAATATCCTGTTGAAGATCGGGCGCCAGTTTCAGGCAGAGACGGACTGGCACCGCCGGCGTCCTCCGATGGGCGAGCACGCCTGAGAAAAAATCTCGTTTACATCGTACTGCACACATAGTGGAATTGTAAGTAAACACGGGAAAGCGGCCAAAATGCGACGCTGAGATGGGCGATGCGCGACGCAAATTTTCGGGTCTGCGTCGCGCTTTGCTCTGGGCTACTCGTGCGCTGGATTATTCGGATTTCAAAGAACAGGCGCAGGGAACGTGCGGGCGGTCTGCGCGATTTCAGGGTAATGGGCGCGGCGGGCCGGGTGCGCGAACAGACAGCGGCGTGAAAGCCGAAAGCTTTGTGGAATGAGAGATGTAGGAAAGGCAGCACATATGTCGGGATTCTTTGTGATCGCGAGGAATCATGTTCCGTAATCTCGTCGCTTTTCCTGTTCCGGTTTGGAGCATTTTCGACGGCGCGGCACCGGTTTCTGTCGGGTGGCTTAATGACGTAGAGTATTTGGATGCCCTCGATCAGTGTTGGTCGCATCACTCCATTGCCGTGTCAGGCGCTATTACGAGTCGGTGAGACATTCATTCCTACATGTGCCCCATCGCTGGGACCGCACAGGCACCCGTATGCCCAGCTGCACCTGGTGCTGAAAGGCACATACGTCGAGAGCAGTCGTGGAAAGGACTTCGATCTCGGGCCGGGTTCAGCATTATTCAGGCCGGCACAGGAACTGCACACAAACCGATTCGTAGGAACGGCGGTGCGCGGACTACTGATTGATATTGAACCCTCGATATTAAGTCCTCTGCTGCCCGGTCTCGACCTTGCGACCCCGTGCTATTTCCCTGCGCGCACATTCGACGACCTGTGCTCCGATTTCGAATGTGAAAGCAGGCAGGACGCATCGGAGCGCTACACGGCTCTTCATGCTCTGGCCCTCACGCTGGCCGTACGCCTGTCGCGCCACGGGAGATCTCTTGCAACCGCGAAGCCCGCGTGGGTTGAGGAAGCCAAAGTAATCATCTGCAGCCGATATTCCGAAGATTTGCGTCTGGGCGCCCTGTCGAACGAGATCGGTGTCGCACCGTCAACGCTGGCAGCTGCCTTTCGCACATACATGCAGCAATCAGTCGGAGAGTTTTTGATCAACGTCCGGCTGCAACATGCTCGCACCGCGATTCTCGAGAGCGACACACCATTATCCAGAGTTGCGGTGTCCTGCGGTTTTTACGACCAGGCTCACCTGACACGTGCATTCCGGCGTCAGTACGGAATTACGCCCGCCAGGTTGCGCAGGCGATTCGCTTGAACTGTACAAACGTCATGCAGAAATACAAGACGATCCTGAAGGGAATGGGGCATTCTGGCAGGGAAGGAAGTCATGACCAGAACACAGGCGGTGCTGAGAAGCATCGCGGCCCCCATTTTCGGCTATGTTGTCATCGCCGTGGGTACGACGATCAGTTTTCACCTGGCCGGCGGCATCAATCTTCGTTCGCCGCTTCCCAACTTCGTTTTAGGAACGATAGGAATCTTAGTCTCCGGCCTGCTCGGAGGCGTGGCGGCCGGATTAGTTGCGGGCCGGAAGCCCGTCTGGCATGCCACTAGCGTGCTGATCTTCCTGATGATGGATTCTGTGACGGTATTGTTCTTCCGAAACAAACACCGTCTCGACCCGCTTTGGTTCGGAATGACGAGCGCGACAGGGCTGATGGCTGCGACAATTGCCGGCGGATTGCTGCTGAGGTTCGTTCAAGCGCGGTCAACCGTTCAGAGGGCTGAGAGCCCGGGGCATGATATTGAGCGTATTCACTCCGAGAAATGAGGCCTTTCGACAAGGCGGGTTAACAACCCGCCGCAGGCTGCCAGCCTGCATCACACACCAGGACATCCTAATTCGGCTACTTTGAGATGGATTCCGGGTGGTTCAATGGCAGGCGGAAATTAGGGGGCGAAGTAGGCGTTGGTGTCGAGGATCAGGTCGGTCTGGCTGGTTGCCAGTACGCTAATGGCTCCGCCGGAACCAGCCGGTACAAGTGCGGCGTTGGCGACAACTTTTCCCAGCGGGGAGTTCAAAGTGGATACCGTGGGCTGCTGTTGGCCGGCAGGCCAGGCTGCCAGGAAGGTCAGTGGACCTCCGGGCACGACAGTGAAATTCAGGGAATAAGCCTGGGCCGCGGCGGGTATGTTGCAGGAAGAGGACAGAAGCGGATAAGCTCGCGCAATATTGGCGGAGAGGCTTGGCGGGCCGAAGAATCCGGTGAAGCCATTTCCGCGGGTATCGGCGATACGGCAGGGTGCGAGCGTGTACAGCGACAACGCCCCGGGGCCGCCGGGCGCGGCGAAGTAGCCGTTGATATCGATGATCACGTCGGCGTCGTTGGACACGAAAACATTAATGCCTCCGCCTGTTCCGGCGGGTACGATTGCCGCGTTCGCCACCACGGCGCCGTCGGATGAATTCAGCGTCGAAACGAACGGCTGGGCCTGGCCTGCCGGCCACGTGGTCAAATAACCTAGCGTCGTGTGTGGCACCACCGTGATGTTCAGAGAATAAGCGTTGGCATTGCTCGGGATGATGCAGGTGGTGGAAGCAGGGATCGGGAATGTCCGGCTCGTGTTTCCATTCAAAAATGGAGGGCCGAAGGCATTTCCAAATGAGGCGGCGCGAGTGTCGACGATGCGGCACGGGCTCAGAGTGTAAAACGACAAGCTGTTCGGCGTCGTGACTGGAGCGAAGTAGCCGTCAATGTCGATGATCAGATCCGTGGCATCGCTCGCGAAGACATTAATGGCGCCGCTTGTTCCGGCGGGAACAATTGCCGCGTTGGCGAGGATGCGGCCGTCGAAGGAGTTGAGCGTTGAGACGGTCGGCTGAGTCTGCCCGGCCGGCCAAACGGTCAGGAACGTCAGGCCTCCTTTCGGGACTACCGTCACGTTCAGGGAATAAGCTGAAGCGGTATTGGGGATGTTGCAGGTGCTCTGCTGAACAGGCACGTTTCGCGTGCCGCCTGCTGCCAACGCCGGTCCTCCGAACGTGCCCGCAGCGTTGCGAGTATCGAGAACACGACACGGCGTAACCGGGATAAAACGAAGCGCCTGCGGGGTCTGGCCCTGAGCGACAGCACAAACAGGCAACAGCAAAGATCCGACGCCAGTCACAAGGTGGGCGAAACTGCCCGCGGCACCCTTCCTCATATTTCCAGTATGCAATGACCGGGCGGCCTCTTGATGTTTGTAGATTACCGAGGTATCATTGTAGACCAATTAGGTATCACGCATGAGCAAACCATCGGACCTCATACAAGGAACTCTCGACCTTCTCATTTTGAAGACCATCTCGCTCGAGGCGATGCATGGATGGCGAATCGCAAAACGCATCCAGCAGATCAGCGGCGATGTGCTGCAGGTCAGCCAGGGTTCGCTTTATCCGGCGCTGCACCGGCTGGAGCAGCAGGGCTGGATTAAAGCGGAGTGGCGCGATTCGGAGACGGGCCGCGAGGCGAAGTTTTACTACCTCAGCAAGGCCGGGCGGGTGCAACTCGAGAAAGAGCTGGCGCAGTGGGAGCGTCTTTCAAACGCGGTAGGGCTGGTGGTGCGCACCGTGTAGCGAGGGGTTATGCAAGCCAGGCGGTGGTTGGATATTTTTCGTTTGCGTCTGCTGTCGTTGTTCCGGCGGGGACGCGTGGAACGGGACTTGAACCGCGAGTTGCGTGCCCACCTGGAGCACCAGACCGCGGAGAACATTGCTGCGGGAATGACGAGGGAGGAGGCGCGCCTGGCGGCGCTTCGGGAGTTTGGTGGATTGCCGCAGATTGAGGAGGATTGCCGGGACATGCGACGGACGAACTACATCGAGAGTTTCGTGCAGGATTTGCGTTACGCGGCACGAACGCTGGCGAGGAATCCCAGCTTTGCAGTTGTGATCGTGCTGACCTTGGGGCTGGCGATCGGGGCCAACAGCGCGATCTTCAGCGTGATTGAAGGCGTGCTGCTGCGTCCTTTACCTTATGCTTCTCCGGACCGGCTCGTGCGGATGTTCACTGCCAATCAGCACTTCCCGAAATTTCGTGTAAACCCCTTTGATTTTCGCGATGTGCGCGAACGGAACCGGTCGTTCGAGAAACTGGCGGCGTTTTGCCGGAAGGACGTGCAGCTTTCGGGGATCGACCGTCCGGAACGTCTGACGGGTCTGCTGGTCACGGCCGGATTCTTCGAGACGCTGGGCTATCGGCCGGCACTTGGACGCGAGTTCGACGAGGGCGACGAGCATTCCGGGAGCGGCCGCGTTGTGATTCTCAGCGACCGCATATGGAAGCGGGTATTTGCGGGCGATCCCGGCATAGTTGGTCGCAAAATCATCCTGGATGCAATGCCGCTCACGGTGGTGGGCGTGATGCCGCCTGGGGTACAACACGTCGGGCAGGATCATGACACCCTGGCGCACGGCGATGTTGTGGATGTGTGGCGTCCATTTGTGTTTACCGGCGATCCGTCGCAGCGCGGGTCGCATTTCATGGATGTGTTCGGGCGCTTGCGGGCGGGCGTCTCAATCGAGCAGGCAGTTGCGGAACTGAACTCGCTTTACGTTCAACTGGGGAATGAACACCCGTCATTTGCGGGGTGGCACACTCTGGCGATCCCAATGCAGAAGGAGATCGTGGGTAAAAGCGAACGGCTTCTGCTGGTGTTGCTGGGGGCGGTTGGTTTTGTCCTGCTCATTGCTTGCGTGAATGCGGCGAACCTGATGCTGGCGCAGGCGACGTCGCGGCAGCGGGAGATTGCGGTGCGGGCGGCGATCGGCGCGGGGCGCCGGCGCATCATCCGGCAGGCTCTGACGGAGAGTCTCCTGATTTCGGCTTTGGGCGGGATCCTCGGCGCGGTTTTATCGGTGGGCGGAGTTCGAGCGCTGGTATCGTTCCTGCCGGCGGGTTTTCCGCGCGTTCAAGCCATTCACTTGGACCTTCCGGTGTTCGGCTTCACTTTGCTGATCGCGCTGGGCGCGGGGTTTCTTTTCGGGTTGGCGCCGTCTATTCAAGCGTCGAAGACCGACCTTATACAATCGCTGCGCGAGGGCGGGCGAAGCGGAGGCGGTCATCACGCGATGCGGTTACGCAGTGTGCTGGTGGTGGCGGAAGTGTCACTCGCTTCGGTGCTGCTGATCGGGGCGGGCTTGATGCTGCGGAGTTTCTTGAATTTGGTGCACACGGATCCGGGTTTCCGGCCGGAACACGTGATCAGCGCCAGCGTTTCGCTGCCGGGGAGAGAGTACAAGACGGGAGAGGACATTGCCCGCTTTTGCGCCCAGTTCCTGGAACGCGTTGGTCGGCTGGACGGCGTGCAGTCGGCGGGGTTTGGGACTGATCTGCCTTGGACGGGGTACAACGAGAACACGAATTTTCACATCGAGGGCACCAGCAGCGCCGCTGATGACAATAATCATGCGCGCTATCATGCCGCGACGGCGGACTATTTTCGGGCGGTCGGAATCCCGCTGGTTAAGGGGCGGTTCTTCACGGAGCAGGATCGAGATAACGCGGCGAACGTCCTGATCGTCAACGAGACATTCGCGCGGCGATATTGGCCGAACGCGGACGCGGTCGGAAAGCGATTGACTTTCACCAACAGTCCGAAGGAGAAGGACTGGTTCGCGGTGGTGGGCGTGGTACGGGACGTGAAGGATGCGCCCTCAGATGTCGGTGCGCCGCCTTCGTTCTGGTGGTCGTATCTGCAGCAGCAACCCACAAACACCCTGTTTTTGGCGATGCGCGCGAATTCGGATCCGGTGGCTCTGGTGCAGTACGCGCGGCGCGAGTTGGGCCAGTTGAACGCAGGGCTGGCGCTGGCGGATGTGCGGAGCATGGATCAGGTGGTGGACGCATCGCTGGCGACGCCGAAGTTCGCGCTGTTTCTGGTGGCGCTATTTGCCGGGCTGGCTATCGTGCTGGCGGCAATCGGCACGTATGGCGTGATGGCGTACTCGGTGAGCCGGCAGCAGCGCGAGAACGGGATTCGGATCGCGTTGGGCGCGCGGCCGGGCGCGGTGCTGAGGCTGGTCCTGATGCAGGGGCTGAAGCTTGCGGTGGTGGGTGTGGTGTTGGGGATCGCGTTCGCGGTGGCGTTGGGGCGGGTTCTGGGGAGCTTGCTCTATGGAGTCAGCGCGGTGGACCCGTTGACGTTTGCGTGGGTGGCGGGTGCTGCCCTGGTAGTGGCCGGGGTGGCTTGTTATTTGCCGGCGCGACGCGCGACGCGGGCGGATCCGATGGCGGCATTGCGGGCGGAGTGATTCGTCTTTGAAACGGTTGCGGAACCGTTTTGCGGCGCTACTTCCGACGGGTGTGTGGCATGATAGGGACTAGCCGTGCGTCGTTCGGTCGTCTCGGGTCTGCTCATTGCGCTGCTGTTATGTGCCCTGGTCCCTGTGTCTCTGCTTTCGGCGGAGCAGGGAACAGCGGCGCCGAGCTGCTGCAAGAGCGGGCATGCGTGCTGCCGTCGCGGTGCGCATAGTCAAGGCCCGGCGCTAGCGGCCAATTCGTGCGCGTGCGAGTCCTGCCGGTGTACGCTCGGCGGTTCGTCGGGTGTGCCTGGTGTCGGCGCGGGCAGCGGGGCAGGTAGTTACGCGCCGGTGTTTGCAGCGCGGACTTTGTTTGGTTTTAGCGCGCCGGCTTGCTCTGCATTTCTGGATTGTTCTCTCCTGCAGCGTCCTCCTCCTTCTTCCTGTTAGTTTTGCGGGCTCGGCCCAATTCCCCTTTCTTTTACGAGCAAATCGGTAGACTGCAATTCAGTACCGCCGTCTTCAGCCGGCACATGGACAGCCTGAAGGCCAATGTCACTTAGTTTTCTGTAAACCGAGTAGTCCGGCTTCCTGTGATGCAGGATGCCGCCGGTTGCCAACCGGCGCTGGTCGGCGCTTGTTCCGAGCTTCGGGCGGGGGGTTAACAACCCGCCGCAGGCTAACAGCCTGCATCACAGGCTCAATCAAATCGCCGTACCGTTTGGGGCCTTTCACATCGTTACGACTATGAGGGAGATATGCATCGATACATTTGTTTGGCAATACTTGTGTGTCAGACCGCTTGGTTGAATGCGGCGATTGTGACGACGGTCACTGGCGTTTTACACGATCCTACGCATCGGCCGGTGGGGGGCGCGCAAGTGGTGCTGCACGCGGCTTCGAGCGACTATTCGCAGAAAGCAACGAGCGCGGAGGATGGGAGCTTTCAGTTCAGCACAGTGCCGGTGGGCGATTATGTGGTGACGGCGGAGCACGAGGGCTTTCAGGCGATTGAGCACGCGCTCACGGTCAGCTCGTCGGCGGCGCCGGTGTTGCATTTGCAGTTCGAGTTGGCGGGGCGGCGGGATAGCGCGGATGTGAAGGAGTCGGCGGAGGTGGTGAACTCCGTCTCGGTCACACCAACGACGATGATCGGACGGGCGGAAATTGCGAATACGCCGGGCGGCGATTTGACGAACAGCATGGCGGCGATAACGGACCATGTTCCTGGGGCATACATGACGCATGACCAGCTTCATGTGCGGGGAGGACACCAGGTGACGTGGGCGATTGACGGCATTCCAATTCCGAACACGAATATCGCGAGCAACGTGGGTCCGCAGATCGACCCCAAGGACATGGATTACCTGGAGGTGCAGCGAGGCGGGTTTTCGGCGGAGTATGGGGATCGTACGTATGGCGTGTTCAACGTCGTGCCGAGGACAGGATTCGAGCGTAACGGTGATTTTGAGCTGAATTCGACGTTCGGAAGCTTCAACCAGACGAATAACCAGATGAGCTGGGGCGATCACACGGCCCGAATGGCGTACTTCGCGAGCATCGATGGGAACCGGAGCGACTATGGTCTGGAGACGCCAGGGCCCGAGGTGATGCACGATCGCGTTTGGGGGCTGGGGGGATTCGGATCATTCATCTACAATGTCAATGCTTCGAACCAGCTTCGCGTCGTTGCATCGGTGCGGCGCGACGATTACGAGGTGCCGAGCAACGGACTGGAACGGGAGCGCGATTCATTGGCGAGTTTCACTTGGGTGCATACGTGGTCGCCTGGGGTGCTGCTGACGGTCTCACCGTTTTATCACTACAACGAGGCGAATTACGATTCAAGTGGGGACAGCGATGTTTCGCTGCAGCATCGCGAGTCGCAGTATGGGGGCGCGCAGGTGGCTCTCAATGCGGTGACGTCGCGGCACGATGCGCGAGTGGGTGTGTATGGGTTTGGCCAACACGACAATGAGCTCTCCGAGGTGGGAGATTTTCATCAGCAACAGATTTCGACGGGGCACCTGGAGGCGGGATTCCTGGAGGATCAGTACAAGCCTTGGCCGTGGCTGACGCTGACGGCGGGATTGAGGCTGACACACTTCTCGGGGGCGGTGTCGGAGAATGCGGCCAGTCCTCGCGTGGGAGCAGCGATTCGGATTCCTTGGCTGAAGTGGGTGCTGCGGGGTTTTTATGGGCGTTACTACCAGGCTCCTCCGCTGTCGACGGTGTCGGGGTCGCTGTTGGATCTGGCTACTTCGCAGGGGCTTGGATTCATACCGCTGCGGGGCGAGCGGGACGAGGAGAACCAGGTGGGGCTGACGATTCCGCTGAAGGGTTGGAGCTTCGACGTGAACAGCTTCCGGATTCGGGCGCGGAACTATTTCGACCACAACGCGATTGGCGATTCGAACGTGTTCTATCCGCTTTCGATTGCGGGCGCCCGGATTTATGGTTGGGAGTTTACTTTGCGGTCGCCACGAATCCTGCGGCGGCTGCAGGCGGATATTGCTTATTCGTACCAGCACGCGGAGGCCGAGGGTGCGATTACGGGCGGATTGACGGACTTCTCGCCGCCGGATAACGGATACTTCCTGCTGGACCACGATCAGCGGCACACGTTGAACGGAGGGTTTCACGCGACGCTGCCGTGGCAGAGCTGGGTGTCGGGGCATGCTTATTACGGGTCGGGGTTCACGGATGGGTCGTCGGATGTACCGCGGCATCTGGAGGCGCATACGACGTTTGATTTTTCAGTGGGGAAGGCGTTCGGTGAGCGGGTTTCGATTTCCGTGAATGGGTTGAATGTGACGAATCGGCGTTTTTTGCTGGATAACAGCGAGACGTTTGGCGGGACGCATTATGCGGAGCCTCGGCAGATTTATATGCAGGTGCGGTATCGGTTTCATTTTTAGACTGCGCTTAACGGGTTGCGAGCCAATCGGGCAGGCTTTTGAAAACAAGGCGGCGAAGGCGGTTTCTCCGGCGCGTTGCCGGTGTCCAGAGATTCCAAAAGCCGGTAATAGGGATGCCTTTGGGCGAGAATCTGGCCGGCGCGGGGACACTTAGTCGGTAGGGTCAGCCTTCAGTTTCTTCGACGAGGCGATCGACCCGCACTGCGTAGATCGCCATTTTCCCATGCCGATCGCTCTGAAAAAAAACGCGCTGGCTGTTCGGCGAAAAAACCGGCGACACCGCGACCGGGTCGCTGCACTTGTGCTCGCAAAGCGTGAGCTCGCGCTTGACCGATCGGACGAGCAGCAAAACATAGGGCGAGGCCTTGCTTCCGCTGGCGCCGACGAAAACACTGGCGTCGGCATTGCGGTTGAACTGCACGAATTGGGTGGTGTTCGCGATCTGCCGGTCATCATTCGCGTCTGGCGTAAATTCGCGGATATTGTGGAGCGCCTTTCCGCCTTCGGGATAATTTAGATAGAAGAACGACGGCCCATCGGCGGACCAGATTGCGGGTCCGGCGAGTCCTGGCGCAATTCGCAGGCGCCGGTTTTGAGCTCCGTCGTAATTCACAAGCCACCACTCCTGACCTCGCCGGTATAGAATACCTGCACGCTTCGGCCGAGGCATAGGTGCGGCGAGTTCCTGGTCGGTTTCAACGATGGTAGTGACTTCAGGCGACTTGCCGAGGTGGATCAGTTTGAGACGGTTCTTCTCCGAAGCGCTTTCAATCGCCATGACGTATGTGGCATCGTCGGCTACAGATAAAGCGGTGATTTTCGCGCCTTGCGCGGCTTCATAGATGGCGTGTCCGTGTGGGGAATTGAAGCTGTGCTGATAGGCGGCGTTGCCGTCGGAATAAAAGAAGGTGCGCTCGTCGGCGGCGATGGAAAGGGACGCGGGAAGCACGGCAGTTTGCGTGAGTTCCTTCGACTCGCCGGTCTTCAGGTCGAGCCGGTAAGCCTGCTGCGATCCGGCGCGGGCGCTGGCATAGAGCATGAACGCGGTGTGCTTCGAGACGGCGCGGTTGTAGTGAGCCGGGAGATAGCTATCGAAGGCGGGGTCGGTAAGGCGAAGGACCTCGAACTCCGTGGCGGGGTCGGGGTAGCGCTTCAGTTCGGAGGGGTAGACCTTCGAGCTATCCGAGGCCAATGCCGCTCCTGCGAACGGGAGGGCGGCGAGGAAACTACGTCGGAGCATATTGTACTGGCTAGGGCTTTGCGTTGTGGCTTGACTGATAGTGTTCTTTCAGAAGATCGCGGCCGAAGTCGCCGTTAAAATCGCGCCAGACACTGTGAATGTGATTCGCGTTGTTTTGCGTGTCGTCGTATTCGATGAGGAAGGTCGGCGACTGGATGCGATAGTAGTGCGGGTCTCCTTTTTCCATTCCTCCGGCCCAGGCGAAGTACAGGTTCGCGCCCGCTTTTTTGATTTGCTCTTCGCGCGACTGGGCGAGCGGGTCGGGCATGTTGTAGCAATATTCATCAAGCAGGTTTTGCAGGAGCTCGCGCTGCGTCGCGGTCATTTTAGAAGCTTGCAGTCCGCTGGCCTGGCCTTTCAGGGCAGCCTCGCGCGAGTTGGTGGTCAGGATGTCGCCGTAGGCTTTCTTTTCGACAATCGCCGTGGCTTTCTGCTCAGCGTTGAACGACTGAATGACTTCGCGGCCCAGGTCTTCCTCACGGGCTAAGACGCGGAGCCCGGCGCGAGGCCCTTCGCGCACTTCGGCGGGGTTGGCTCCAAAGAAGCTGGGGGCTCCGATCACTTTGCCGTTTACGATGGTGAAGTTCTGGCTGACGTGGTGGCCTTCGACGCGATACGCCCAGGTGCCGTTTTCGGTGGGGTCGCCGAAGATGCTGAAAAAGTAGAGATCGGGGTCGCGCACAGGGCCGGTGCCGTTTTCCATGTGCTTGAGGACATCTTCCAGGCTCATGATGCTGGAGGCTTTGATGTAGCCTCTCTGGCTCAGGCCGGCGGCCAACAGCGCATAGGCGAGCTTGCGCTGGTGCGGCTCCATTTCCTTGATCGGAAGCCCCTTACGCTTGACGGGTGTATAGAACCAGTTCATGCGTTCTTCGTCGTTGAGCTGGAACGTTGCTTTGGCGCGTTGGTCGGCGGTTAAGGAGTTCAGGAAGGCTTTTGCGGCATCGGTCATGATGGAGGCCGAGTGCACGCGGTAGTAAGCGGAGCAAAGCAGAATCATTCCCAATCCGATCGTGAGGAAGCGGGTTCTGGTAGCGTTCACGGGTGAGCCTTTGCCTTACCAGCTTACCTCTAAATTTGGATTGTGCGGTCTGCTGGGCGCGCGTTCCCGACAGTGAGTTGAAAACTTGCGGCACCGTCGAAAACGGCACCGCCGGCTTCAGCGGGCATAGGGCAGCCTGAAGGCTGCGTTACCTAAAAGGGTAGATCTTTGGGCGGGGGCGGTGCTTGCACCAATAACGACTTTGCGAGGTAGGGGTACGGGTTGATGGGGGTGCCGCCCACTCGGATTTCGTAATGGAGGTGCGGCGCCGTGACTTTGCCGGTGGCTCCGGAACGTCCCAGCTCATCGCCTCGGCGGATCTCCTGGCCAGGAACCACCTCGATGCGCGAGAGGTGCGCATACCAGGTTTGCATTCCGCTGCCATGATCGACGATTACCAGGTTGCCGTATTGCCCGCCCCAGGAAGCGTGGGAGACGATACCGTCGGCTGTGACGTGGACTGGGGTACCTGGGGACGCGGAGAGGTCGACGCCAGTGTGCATCGCGCCTTCACCGGAGAAGGGGTCTGTCCGGCCGCCGAAGGGGCTCAGGAGACGGCCATTGAGGGGCCACAAGGTCGGGCGAACGTTGACCTGCCACTGTCGGGCATACGTATGCCACTGGTTCGAGATCGTGGCAGTCTTCAAAAAATTGTATTCTACGAGGGACTCGTGGAAGGTAGGGGAGAGCTGAACGTCGGCGATATCCTCTGCGTCGCCCGGCTTACTTTTGAGGCCGTAGGCTACGGAGACTTCGCTAGCGAACATCTGCAGGGACGCGAGCTGCTCGTTCTTCTGGTTCGTGACCTTCTGTAATTCCTTATATTTGAGCCGAAGAGAGTCGACTTCGCGGCGCAGGGAATTGTAATTGGAAACCTTCCACGTCATGCGCAAGTAGCTGCAAACAAAGCCGAAAGTGGTCAGACATCCGACCAGCGCCATAACTAGCGTGGCGTAGATGGCTTTATGCGGAATCTGGATGCGCCGGAGCTTCCCGTGCAGTGAGTGCGCAAGTACAACGACAAAATAGGGCTGATGCTGCATGGATCTCTCCTAAGGTTGATTCGGCACGACTCTACGCTAGGCAGAACTGCCGGTGAGCCGTAGGCCGGAGATTACCAAATATAGAAGTGCGAAGGCTAAGGATACTTCATATTTCAATATCGTGTCAAGACGCAACACGGTATGTTCCCTTACATTACAGTAAGGTGGAAGTCCTACACCCAGATGGACTACTTCGCTTCCAGAATGAAAGTAGGCGCGACGCCAGACAGGGATGAGAACGCCCCAGCGCCGGCGGCAGAGAGCCAGCTTGAGCAGCCATGCACTTTGCCGAGGTACGAATGCGGATATACGTCGATGCGCATTTTCCGCATTTCGAGATGCCCATAGGCGAGCAGCGGGAAAGTATCGTAAACCGGGGCGACCATCTCCTGGACGACATAGGGATGACGTATGGCGGTCTTGAGAGCCTTCTCCCAGCCTGCTTCATCCGTTTCCGAACCATGGAAAGAGTGGTTATCGGTGGAATTGTCGTTGGGATGGAGCACGAGCTTCTCGCGGTTCTTGAGAATGAACTCGGGTAGATCGACTTCCACTTCCTGGTAAGTGGTCCGGACGCTTTGGACGATGCGCGTCCAGGGCACAAACTCGCGAATGACTTTCTTTTCGGCGGCCGGGAAGCCGGAGGTGATCTCGTTGTCGGTGAGCAGATCGAAAATCGCTTTCTTTTGAGCGATTTCAGAGCGGAAATTGTTCACCACGCACACCTTTCCTTCGCGATACGCGCGCAGGAGAGGATGCGATAGATCGTAGCGGACCAGGAACTCGTGGACCTTGATGCGGCGGTAGACGAGGTCGATATTCAGATCGGCGCCGCGAAGGACTCCGTTGCGGTACTCGAGCTGATCCGGGGAAACAATCTGACAATCGAAGCCTTCACGCCGGAAGAAGTCGCGGATGAGGACATTCTCGGGCGAGTCAGCGGACTGAAAAGGCTGACGGAATTCCAGAATTCCAATGCTGGGCTTCTTTGTTCTGCCACCCCACTCTTTGTAGGCCTTCAGGACCGCGGCCAAGAGGTGCTTCATGCCCGGCAGCTTGCCCAAGGCATATCGTTTGCGAAATTCTTTTACCGGGGGCGCGTCATAGAAAACGTCCGCTAGCGCTTCTCCGTAAGCAACTCCCATCGGGGTATCGGGAGTGTACTCGGCGAAACGGACGGTGCCATTGTGGAGATGGGTGTTGAGTAGGGAAGTGACGGAGAAAAATGGATAGCCGGGATCGACCGCCGCCAACATCTTTTCGGCAGGCAGAAGTTCCATGCGGGCTTGAAGAATAGGACTGGTAAGCGCCATCGTTTCAACGCGGTTGATCGCGCTGAAGAGGCACTCGGCCGCTTTAACAAGATTGGTGTACTGGCGGCGGGTTATGAAATGAGGCCGCAGGACAGGAGACACAGGTCTCCCCGCCAGCATAAGCTGCTGTGCTTTCATGCGCTCCTGAAGGCTACGAGCCCAGGAGAGATCTTTGTACGAATCGCCCTCTAACAGCTTGTGATAGCGGGCAATCGCCTCGCCCAACTGAGTCATGCAAGTCTATGCTCTCTTTCCCCAGTATTACATGTCGGTGTGAGTATTGTGAAGGGGCGCACCTCAAAATTGGCTGTAAGCGTATGAAAATAGAGAAGTTACATGATTTTGGAGTGGCCTTTCACGTGCTTAGGAGCTAAACTGGACGCAACGCATCCGACTTTATGTACGTCTGCTTACAGTAGAAGGGGCTGAAATGGTCATTAGGGCCAACAGCCTTAACCTTCTCCTCCTCTGGTAATGACAGCGCGGCTCGCAACGGGCCGCGCTCTTTTTTACCTAAACACCAAATTGCAAGCGTTTAGAATCAACGGCCACACACTGGCGCGCTATTTGCTCCTGAATCCGTGAGGGGATTATGAAGATAAGACAACTCATCGCGACCGGGGTTTTAGCCGCGAGCCTGGGGTTTGAAGCGCCGATGATCGCCCAGCCGCAGATTCAACCTGCGGTATTGACGGCGCAGAATGGCGCGCGTTTTCAGCCGGTTGTGTATCATCGGCGCAGACGTTATCACCGGCGTGCGGTAGTTGTGAGACGCCGTCCGCTTCATCGGTCATTGGCGATCGTCGGTGGCAGCGCAGCGGGCGGTGCGGCGATCGGCGCACTGGCTGGAGGCGGTAAAGGCGCTGCAGTCGGTGCCCTGGTGGGTGGCGGCGCAGGTTACGTGTACGACCGGGCCACACATAAGAAGGTGATTCAGCGATAGTCGTTCGCAATCAGACGAACCGCGCCGAACGACTTAGCGACGTTCGACCGGTTGGGATTGGCCAGCACACGCCCTCCCCGAGAATCCTGGGCGCATTGCTCAGAGCACCAAGTCATAGGGAATTCGCGGGGACCCTGCGAACTCTAATCTCGTGCCCAGGCGGATTGGAAATCCGCCGCAGGATTCAATCCTGCCTTACATGTGGCACCCCAGGCAGGTGAATTTGCGGCCGTGACAGACTGCGCAGGTTTGCGTGTCGAGATTGGCGTTCTTGCGGCTGTGCGATTCGAGAAAGTCGGCCGCGTGATTGGCAGGCTTCAGGTTAGCGCCTTCGATATGGCAGAAGGTGCAACTGAACGGCGGATCGACCTTGTTGTGACAGACCAGGCAGTCGGCCATATTCAGGAAAGTGCTTTTCTTTGCGCCGTCCGAATCGTCAATGCCGTGATGGCAGGCTAAACACTGGTTGTTTGTGTTCAACTGCGCTCGCTCGTTGCCCGGCGGCGACAGAAAGGCGCCCTTGTCGATGGCCGCAGCGATCACCGGCGCGATATTGCCCAACTTCAGGTGCGTCTTGTGACTGAAGGGCTTGAGCTTGGGTGGCCCGGTCTGTGCGAAAACAACGGCGGCAAAGGCCCCGCTGACGATCGCTAACCTTTGTAGTAGATGCGCCAAATCTTTCTGCCGCCGTCGTCAGTGACCAGAATGCTGCCATCGGGAAGCTGCATCACCGCGACCGGGCGTCCCCAGACGTCGCGCGACTCAGGGGCGATGAGCCAACCCGTCATGAAATCGCGGACGGGACCAGTGGGCTTGCCGTTGGCGAACGGAATGAACGCCACCTCGTAGCCGACACGCTGCGAGCGATTCCAGGAGCCATGCATGGCGATGAACGCTCCGCCCTGATACTCCTTGGGGAATTGCTTGCCGGTGTAGAAGAGAAAATCGAGCACCGCGACGTGCGACTGCAGTAAGACATCACCAGGAATAGTCTTCGCCACCAGATCGGGCTTCTCGCCTTTCCGGCGCGGGTCTTCGTGCGGACCGGCGTAAGCATAGGGCCAGCCATAAAAGCCGCCTTGCTGGATATGTGTGAAGTAATCGGGAACCAGATCGTCGCCGAGCGCATCGCGTTCCTGAACCGCGGCCCAGAGCGTGTCGGTGTTGGGGTACCAGTGAATGCCGATCGGGTTGCGAGTGCCTGAGGCGTAAGTTTCATGCCCGGAGCCGTCGGGATTGTAGCGGTTGATGGCGGCGCGCCGCGGGTCTTCACCGGCATCCACGTTGGACGCGGATCCCACACCGACGTACAGCTTCTCGCCTTTGCGATCGAACAACAGGCTGCGGGTCCAATGACCGGGCTGGAATCCGGCGTAGGAGATGATTTCCTGGCCGGGGCCAACGGTCAGGTTCTTCGCGTCATATTTATAGCGCTTCACGGAGGTGCGCTCGCCGATGTAGAGGAAATCTTTCCAGAGCGCGAGGCCGTAGGGGTGGTCGAGGCCTTTGGCGATCTCTTTACGCTCGGGGTTCTTGTTGGAGTGGTTCTTGTCGACCAGCACGTAAACTGAGCCCGCGTCGGAGTCGCTCAGGAGAATCTCATTGCTGGGGCCGAGCAGCATGTAGCGCGGCGTTTTGAAGTCGGTAGCGTACTCTTCGATTTCAAAACCGGCGGGAACCTGCAGCTTGGCTCCGTTGGGCCGGTCGACGACGTGCGGCCGGTTGTTGGAAGACGGCGTGGCGAAGGGCGCCGGGAGCTTGGCTTCATACTGCTGGACGGGCGCCGGCTTTTGCCAGGCGAAAGCGCCCACGGCAGTAGCCAACGCAATGGCGGTGACAGCGATTGCGTTCTTCTGGGTCATATTCTTTCACCAGTGTACCGAGGCCGCGTTAGTGCTTCGCCTTTGCGACGATGTCGCGCACCTGGGCGAACACTTCCGGCGTGTGATAAGGGATGCCGTCCTTGATAGTCCACTCGACGCCGCCGGCGTGTACTGCTTTGCCGTTGCGGATCTCTTCGGTGCCGGTTGGATACAGCACTTTCAGATCCTCAAGAGGGTTCCCATTGACGATCAGGATGTCGGCGGCATAGCCCTGGCGGACGCGTCCGAGGCGGTTTTCCTGGCCGAGGATTTTAGCGTTGTTGGCAGTGGCGTGTTCGATGACCTTGAGGGGTTGGAAGCCGGCTTCCTGCTGCAGTTCCAGTTCGCGGATTAGGCCAAATCCATACATCTGGTAGATGAAACCGGCGTCGTCTCCGCAGCCGATCAGACCGCCGCGTTTTTCAAATTCGCGCAAAGTCGCCATCCAAATGCGGTAGTTCTCTTTCCAGAAGGCCTCGTCGGTGGAAGTCCAGCCGATGAAGTAAGAGCCATGATTGGCGGGGTTGGGTTCGAAATATTTGGCCAGGGTGGGATGAAGATAGTCGCGGAACCACGGCTGATTCTGGGCGCGGGTGAGGTCGCGGCTGGCTTCGTAGATGTCGAGCGTAGGGTCCCAGGCGACATGCGCTTTCACCATGCCGTCGAGGACTTCCATGAGCTTGTCCCACTTGGCTTCACGCCAGAGGTGTCCGGCGTAGCGAAAGCGGTCGGTTTCATTGTTGTAGTTGTAGCTGGACGGGAAGTTCTGGCGGCCGCTTTCGATGGCGGCGTCGGGAATGCCATACCAGTGCTCGATGCTGGTGGTTCCGAATTTGATGTCATCCCAGGCATTGGTTTCTTCCACGCCAACATGGTGCGCGATGCGAAGGCCCTGCACGTGCGCTTCGGCTTCCGCAGCTTCCATGACGTCGCGGTAGACGCCGAGCAGCTTGACGCCGTCCGCGCCCATCGATTTGAACTCGTCGATGCGGGCTTTTGCTTCGGCGGCGTTGTGGGGGGTGACGCCGCGATTGAACATCGGGTAAACGAAGATGCGCGGGCAGGCGATTTCGCCTTCGGCGCTCTGTTTGCGGAGCTGCAGAGTTTGCTTGGTGTCGCTGCCGACGTCGCGGACGGTCGTGATTCCGCAGGAAAGCCAGAGCTTGAATTCGTATTCGAGGGGTTGCGGGATGCCTCCGCGTTCGTCCTGGATGTGGGCGTGGGCGTTGATGAGGCCGGGCATGACGTACTTGCCGGCGGCGTCGATTTCGACGTCAGCTTTGGGACGGCGCGATTCGCCGCGGCTGGCGGCGACGGGGTCGATCGGGACGATGTCGGCGATGATGCCGTTTTCGACCAGGATGTCCTTCGGTCCCGCGGCGGGGGTTCCATTGCCTTCAATGACAATCGCGTTGCGGATGACGAGCCGGGGGACGCGTCGGCCGCTGACGGGGGCGGTTTGGGCGGCGACAGCCAGGGCGGAGGCGAGGAGCAAGGCGGAGAGGCGGAGCGACATATTTGGGTATGTTATCACCGGGATGAATCAGTGGCGTGGATCTGCGGTCCGTAAATTGGACCAGAACTTTGCGTCCCTCGAGCCACTTAGTCTCCGGGAACGGCGAGGTTGATAGAGCGTGTGATGCAGGCTGTTAGCTTGCGGCCGGGTTGTTAACCCGCACACCCGTAGCTCTGAGAAGCGCCGACCAGCGCCGGTTGCCCACCCTTTTCGAACCTGAGAGTTGTCATGGGTTGCGGCTTTGCTGCCTGGTGGCACAGGCGGTTTCGTCGGTGCGTTTTGCGTGAGTTCCAAAGGCAGGCGAAACCGCCTGCTTCACCCTTCCACAGACTGCAATCTATGAAGTTTTCGACCTTCCGTGTGGGCCTGATGGTTGCGCCGACCCGAGAAAAATACCTGGCTCCGGCACTAATAGTCTATGAGACGGATTGCAGTGATCCTCCTGCTCGCGGTGTTCCACGCGTTCGGCTTTGTTACGGCTCCGCCGGCCGGCGCGCGCCACAGCGATGCCGAAATTGAAGCGACCATCCGGGCCAAGCTGGCCAAATCCAAGATTGGCAAGGATGGCTTCACGGTGCACGTCAAGAACGGCGTGGCTACATGGCAGGGTTCGACCTTAGTGATGCAGCATAAGGGCGCAGCTACCCGAATGGCCAAGACCGCCGGCGCGATTCAGGTAGTGAACAATATCAAAGTCAACGATGAAAGCGGAGCTCCGCGGAAGGTAGGCGTCAAGCAGGAAAAATAGTCGCGGGCAGGCGCCGCTTGCTACTGCGGTATCCTGCAACAACACGACTATGCTTCAATCTCAACTGCGCCGCCGGGAGTGGATGCTCGGCCTCGCGACGACATCCGCCGCATCACTTCTCGGCCGGCGTGCCCGCGCCCAAGCAGCCCAACCGCCGCCGCTCAAGATCAACAAGCTCGCCGATAACGTCTCGCTGATTACCGGGGACGGCGGCAATATTGCTGTCGTATCCTCTTCCGATGGTCTGCTGGTGATCGATGCTGGACTTCCCGAACGCGCCGCCGACCTTCTCACGTCCATCTCTACAGTCAACGACAAACCGGTCCAAACGCTTTTCAACACGCACTGGCACGTGGACCATGTCGGCGCCAACGTTGCGATGGGAAAGAAGGGCACGCGCATCATTGCTCATGAGAACGTCCGAAAACGCCTGAGCGTGCGGACCACTATGGAATCTCTGAAGCGGACCTTCGATCCGCTCGAAGCCGAAGGCCTGCCGCCCGTGACGTTCACCAACGGCGGCACTCTTTACCATGGGTCGGAGGTGATTCAGTACAACCACATCCCGCTTGCGCACACTGACGGCGACGCCTACGCGTTTTTTCCCAACATCAATCTGCTGCACACGGGCGACCTGTTGTTTAACGGGCTGTATCCGGTGATCGATTACTCCACCGGCGGCTGGGTCGGCGGAATGGCGATCGCCGCAAGCCGTATGCTCGCGCTGTGCGATTCCCAAACCCGAATCATCCCGGGACACGGCGCTTTGGCGACACCAGCCGATTTACGCGCCGCCCGCGATATGTTGGAAACCGTCACCGAGAGGCTTCTTCCCATGGCGAAGGCCGGCAAAACGGTGGAAGAGGTAGTCGCTGCCGCCCCGACCAAGGAGTTCGACGAAAAGTGGTCCCGGTCGTTTAAGCCCGAGGTCTGGGTTCCGATCGCTTACACCAGTATCCTGAGGCACAATCAACGCGCATAGCCGGCGGGACACACCGGCCGGACTTTGTTGAGCTCGTTTGCGGCGCCATACCACTCGAATTCGTTGTTGTCGCTGAACAGGTAGAACGTCGCGCCGTCCGGCAGGAACACAATACTGATGCCGCCATATCCGCTCATGAACGGCACGTAGAAGCTGCACCCATATTGGGGAAACTCGGCGGCGGTCATGTTCTTGCCCCAAAACTCACTGTGATAGCGCATCGTGTTCCGAACGGCGACAAGACCATAGTCCGGCACCTGCAGAGTTCGCGAGCCACTCAGGATCTCCTGCAGCCGCCCCGGTTCCAGGACTCGCGTGCCCGCCACTACTCCCCGATCGTTATTGAGTAGCTTGCCGATCTTCGCCACGTCGTCGGCGATAAAGAACAACCCGTAGCTTCCAATGGGATGTCCCGTGGGGCTGTCATCGGTGCGAAGCGTGGTCAGCCCACCCTGACTGATATGAAGGGGCACGAACACGTCGTCGCGAAGCTTGTTGAAGATATCTGCTGCTTCGCCCGCGCGGCTCCGAAGATACCCATTCATGGCCTGAGTCAGGATGAATGATGCATGGGTCTGATACACCCATACACTTCCGGGCGCCGATCGATGGGGGAACAGGCTGAACGCGTCCGCGATTTTCGGAGCGTAGTCTTCCGTCCGCTGGAAGAGGCTCTCCTGGGGACTGTACTCGTCGCCAAAGAAAAGCGATGTGAGGTAGTTGCCCGTCGACATGTCCGACGTATTGCCGAATGTGACCTTCGACCAATCGCCGCCGTCGGCAAATTCCGGGACATAGTCCTTCACCAGATAACTGTAGACGTCGGACCCGTACAACTGGCCCAGGTGCAAGAGCGCCAGGCCTGAGAACGCCGACTTGGCCGTGGAGAATGACGGCAGACGCATGTTCTCGCAGAAGGCATAGTAGCCGTGGCGTGTCCGGCAGTTACTGACGTAGTTCACGCCGTTTACATAAGCGCCATATACGGTGATGTCCTTGGGCGATTTGTAGGCGTTCGTAAAGGCGGTCCAATCGACCCCTGGGAGTTCGCTAATCGGTTTCACGGGCAGGCGATTTGCAAGCTCCTCAGCGTGCGCCTCTTTCAGTTTTGCGGCATCCGGAATTTCTGACGGCGTGTACTTGGCCGCCGCCTGCCCCCACATGTCGAACTTCAAATACAGACATGTTTCCTGCGTGATCTGGTAACGTACCCGCGAGATATTCGGCGTGGCCGAAGCGCTAAACAGAAACGTCATCGAGCCGTTGTGAACACAGTTCTGGTTGCGTTCAACGAGGGCGAGCGGGAAGGACGCCCGCATGTAGCCCTTATCACCGTCCTCGCGCCACACCCGTCCCGGGCCGACGATATAGTTCCACGACGGATTTCCCGTGATCACCAGGCCCTGGCGCTCCGGTATGAGCTGGCTGCGGTTCTGGACAAACTGCAAGCTGAGATCGGGAAGGTGTTTCCACTGTGAATCGCCGAGCAGTGTGTAAGCGAAGTCGTCACGGACGGTTTTGAAGCCGCCTCCTTTCCCTGGCGTGAGATCAAGACGGCCCTCAAAGACCTGGGTGGGCATGGCGGCGTTTTGGGGGACTGCAAACGCGCTATCGTCGACGGGCCCCGAGGGTGAGGCCTTGGAAAACAGGTCGTTGTATGTGAGGATTGAGCGCGCCACCTTCCCATCGCCCTGCAAATTGTCGCCAGGTTGCGCTGCTACCATTTGCGAGGACGGTGAGGTGCAGGCTGCGAGTGCCAGGCAGAGGATCGTACAGAGTCTCAGCCGGACAGGAAAGGTGGAGCTGGTTTTCTCTAAGCCGAGTAGCTCGAGTGCCTGTGATGCAGGATGCCATCCTGCTGCCGGTTGCCGAACGGCGCTGGTTGGAGGTTGTTCGGAAGTACCAGCATGCGGGTTAACAACCCGCCGCAGGCTAACAGCCTGCATTACAGGCATCGTCAAACGGCTAAAGGACCGCACGTTGCTACTCCCGGAGCGCCACATTAGGATCTACTCGGGCCGCCGTCTTTGCCGGTCCCGCGGCCGCGGCGACAGCGATCGCGAACAGTAGGAGTGCGGCGCCGAAGAACGTAAGCGGGTCGGAAGGCGTCACACCATACAGCAAGGACGCAAGAAACCGCGTGAGAGCGAGGCCGGCCAGCACACCGCCACTAATCCCGATCACCGCAATCCTGCAAGCTTCGCCGCCAATCATGCTCATGACATCACGCGGACGGGCGCCGAGCGCCATACGCACTCCAATCTCTCGCGATCGCAGCGCCGTCGTATACGACATCACGCCATAAATCCCGACCGCCGAAAGCACCAGGGCAAGCACGGCGAAGAGTCCCAGAAGCCACATACCCTGACGCGGACCTTCCGTCAGATAGCCGGTCAGTTCGTCCATGGAGTGCACCTGTGTCACCGGCAACTCGGGATTCTCGGCGTAGATGGCGGCTTTAATCGCCGGCACGAGCCGCATAGGATCGCCCTCCGCCTTCACAACCAGGTCCGTAAGCCGAATCGCATTCTGCGTCTCCGGAATATAGACGTCCTGCGATTCACGGTCGGACACCGAAACGTGCCGCACGTCGCCCACAATTCCGACGATCTCGCGCAACAAGGCGTGGTCGCCGTCAATGTCCGAAAGATTATAGGGAAGCGCTGGAAACTGGATGCGTTTCCCGATGGGGTTTTGGCCGGGGAAATAGTGCTCCGCGACGCGCCGGCTGACGATCGCGACCGGAAGGCTGCCCTCCCGATCCTGAGGACCGAATAACCGGCCACGAAGAACCGGTATGCCCAGGGTGCGAAAGTAGTCGCGATTCACGATGGACCAGTGGGCACTGCGTTCGTTTGGACGCTCGGCTTCGCCCTCCGGAACAGGTGCTCCCGAGATTCCCACGCCGCCCATGGGTACCGCCGTCGCTACCGCCGCTGAGCGCACGCCCGGGAGCGCTCGAATCCGTTCTTGAATGCGCTCGTAAAACGTGAGCCCTGCCTGACGCGACCCGTCGTGCGATTCGGGAAGAACGAGGAACATGAGAACGACACCGCGCGGCTCGTATCCCAGATCGACGGCCCGCATCAGGGCGAAGCTGCGAAGCAGGAGCCCGGCGCCCGCCAGAAGCACCAGGGCGAACGCAAACTCCGATGCCGCGACGAGAGAACGGACACGGATGCCGCGGAGACCGGCCACGCGCGCATCGCTTCGCGCCGGACGTGTCACGGCGAGCGACGGCAGAAGTCCAAAAAGAACCGTGCTCAGTGCGGCGAGCGCGGCAACGTACAACAGCACAACCGCATCCACCTGGATGGTTTCGACGCGAGGCATTTCCGGCGCGATGACCGGAAACAGGCGGACCGCCACGAATGCCAACCCGACACCCAGTGCGCAGCCCGTGGCCGCGATCAACGTGCTCTCAGCGAGCAACACGCGTACGATGTGGCGACGGGTCGCCCCCAGCGACACGCGGATCGCGATTTCCGGCTGCCGCGCCGAGCAGCGCGCCAGGGAAAGATGCGCCACATTCGCGCTGGCAATCAGGAGAACCAGGGTCACAGCCCCCAGCAGGATCAGCAGGAGCGAGCGCTTAGAGCCCACCATCGAATCGAGCAAATCCTGCAACTCCGCACGCCGCTGCGCAAAATCCGGCTGCGACCTGGTCAGGTTGGCGGCAAGAAGATTCAATTCCTGCTGGGCGGACTGAAGGGAAATCCCGCGCCGCAGGTGCGCGGTCACGATTATGCCCGTATCGCGATTCTGTTCGACGACGTAAGGAACATACAACTCCGCAGTTCTAGCGCCTAAGGGCGCGAACTGCATCGGCATCACGCCGACCACCTCGTAGGGCACCTTGTCGAGCAACACTTTCCTGCCAATCACCTTCGGATCTCCCGCGAAGTGCCGCAGCCAGAATCCGTAATCCAGCACCGCAACGTGGTTGTGCCCAGGCTGATCGTCGCCTTTCTCGAATGTTCGGCCCAGAAGCGGGGGAATTCCCCAAAGATCGAACCAGTTGGCGGTTGTACAGGGAGTGCCGGGTTGAATCGGCTCGCCCGCGCCGGTCATGGTGAAACTGCACATTTGCTGTCCGGCGATCTGATCGAACGACCGGCTGTGGCGGCGCCAATAGTCGAAAAGTGTCGGATGGACAAACCAGTGTCCATCCTTCGTCACTTCGCTGATCTTGACCAGGCGTCCCGTGTCGCGCCCAGGCAGCGGTTCTAAAAGGATGCAGTTGATGGCGGAAAAGATCGCGCTGTTGACGCCGATGCCGAGAGCGAGCGTAAGGGCGGCGACGATGTAAAAGGCAGGAGCCTTACGAGTCGTCCGAACAGCAATACGCAGGTCGGCAATCATGGCAGCCCGATGCGCCATTGTAATACGCCACAGGCAACTTTTTGTCTCTTTGGGGGAACGACCAGTGAAGTATTAAAAGCTCAAGGGACTGGTCGGGCGGGTTCGTGCAAGTTGGGTTATTTCAGAAGATCCAGGGAGATGGAGTAAACAACAGAGGGTTGATACTGGGGAACGACCTTTGTCCCTTGAGCTTTCCCTGTTTTCATGTCGCTTTCTTATGAGCAACCGTCGGACCAATTGCCGGGGCACTGATTCTAAACGGAAACCGTTCGCCGGGATCAGTTTTACTAGGCAAGTATTACCGAATGGCTTTGGTACCGTCCAAAATTTGGACACTGCTTCCCGATCTGGGAGTGTAAGTTTCACTTCCGCGCGGAGAGTGGGCCAGGATTCAAGGACTTTGCTACATCGTTGATGCGGGCGAGGTCGGAACTGGCAGCGCCAAACGCCTGGCTGACGACCTGACGCGCGTGCTCCAGCAGAGATTGAGCCGTCTTCGAATCGCCCTGTATGATCGCGACAGCCGCAACATCGGTTTCGAGGCGCGCTGCCACAACGTGGTCGGGCCCATAGATCCGCCTCGAGATCTCCAGCGCAGTTTCGAAATCCTGTTTGGCTGTCATGTATTTGTGATCCAGCAGGGCGCAAGCGCCCAACTCCGTCAGGACGGTCATCACTTTCGGATCGCCGGCGGATTCATAGATTTTGCGCGCTTTGCGAAGCAGCGGTTCCGCTCGCTCGGTTTGCCGCCGCACGCGATAGAGCGTCGCCAGACTGACGATCGCGTCGGCGTACGTGGGATGATTTTCCCCCAATTGGCGGCTGATTTCAACCGCACTGCGCAAGGCCTCCTCGGCTTGGTTGAATCGGTCCTCCTGTATGTAGAGCCGGCCGAGATCGCTGAGCGTCATGGCTCCCGCGAGTTGCTGGTCAGGAGGTTGCCTTCTCTCATCGTCAGCGAGAGCTTTCAACATCTGTTCACCGCTTGCGAAATCGCCCCGCATCAAGCGCGCCTCGGCCAGATGCCGCCTGGACTGAAAGGCGACGATCGGAACCGGACTCTGAGAGTTGAAATAGGCGATGGCTTTCTCGAGAACCGCTTCGGCTTCCGGCACGCGAGCTTCATCCAGATAAACCTCGCCGAGGCCGTTCCAGGACATTGCTGCCAGCATACTTCCCGTTGATCCGCACGTTGCCTCGGTATAGTGCTTCTCGGCATTCGGCAGATCGCCCTCTTGGAAAGAGAGAGAGGCCATCGCGAAAGCAGCCACGCAACGGCGCTCATCCTTCGCGTCGAAAATGCTCCGGGCTTCGTAGCCCGCGAGAATATCGGGATGTGCTTCTCGTAGGAATCCTTTTTTGAGAGCTTGTACGCCGCGAGCGAATCTCGCTTCTGCGTCGGACGTTGTCTGCCCCGCCGCAAAATTCGCGGCCGCCACGCATAGGGACACACTTATCGCGACCTCTTTCAGACGCATGTTTCCTCCGCTACGACCGCTTCGACTCGCTCTGTCGATCCTCGCTCCTACAGACGAGCCCTTCAGGCTGTCTGTTGAGACGAAAAGAAGGAAATTGCGTTAGGCAGTTATGAAATGAATCCTGACAGCATTGTTTTCCAGGCTTCCTCATCCTGTCCGACGCTGACACGGTTGGCCGCGCGGACGAGAGGCAGCCGGAGCAATTTCGGCTCACGTTCGATGCGATTCGTAAGCTCGGCGTCGGACACTTTGAGGTACTTCAGACCCGAGTCGAGCCAGGCGGTGCTCTCGGTGTCGAGGATGCCGGTCCAACCGAAGCGGTCGACGAATCTTTTGATTTCGCCGGCTGCCATGGGCCTCTGCTTCAGGTCGACGAACTGAATCGGAATACGGCGTTCCTTGAAAAACCGCTCGGCGGCACGTGTCGCGCTGGAGTTCTTCACGCCAAAGATCTGCACGTTCGTCATCTACCTCGATTATGGCCCACGATATTCTGGCAATTAGATGGTCTTGCTGATCGTTCTCGCACTGCTGGCCGCCAGCCAGATTTACTGGTCTCTTCGCGCGTATCGTTTCATTGCGCGGCGAGTGGCGGAGCACCGCAAGCGTCACATTGTCTACGCGATTGTGTTTGCGGTGTACTATGCGACGCTGTTATACAACTTCGACCGGATCTTCCAATTTCCCCGATTCGGATCGCAGCCAAATCCCACACATCTGGGTTTTGAAGACGCATACCTGGCAGTTGCGCAGTGGTGGATTCTCAGCTCCCTGGCGGCATTTCTTATCGCGCTTCCAATCGACATCCTGCGCGCTTTAGGCCGCGCCGCGCTGCGCCGGAAACCTACTGCGAGTGAGGGGCTCCAACGTCGTGATTTTCTAGCTTATGGTGCTAACGCAGTCGTTGGCTTCCCGTTCGTCGCGGGAGCCTATGGCGTGCTCTATGGACGCCTCAACCTCGAGATCACCCATCGGCAAATCCGCCTGGCCCGGCTGCCGAAGCAGTTCTCCGGTTTTCGCATCGCCCAGCTTTCCGACATACACATTTCGTCGTTCATGAGCGAGGAACAGATCCGCAAATACGCCGCGATCGCGAACGGCCTGCGTGCCGATCTGCTGGTGCTCACAGGCGACTTTGTCACATGGGATCCTGGCGCGCGGTTTGCGGTCGTGAACGCGCTGACCGGTCTTCGCGCGCCATTTGGCGTCTATGCATGCCTGGGGAATCACGAAGCCTGGGCTCACGTGAAGGAATTTATCACGCCCCTGCTGGAGCAAGCCGGAATCCGGGTGCTGCGCGACCGCCGTGTGCCGATCGTCAACGCGGGCGCGGAGTTAAACCTCATCGGCGTGGAACCGGATTACGGCTGGAGTTCACACCAGGTGCCGGAAGGCCTGACGCTGCCGGACCGTGTGAATATTCTCCTAAGCCATTACCCGACTTTGTTTGACCATGCGGCGGAACTGGGCATCGACTTGACGCTCTCGGGACACACCCATGGCGGACAGATCAAATTGAACTACATCAGCCCGCGCATACCACCGGCTATTCTGCGCACGCCCTATGTCCAGGGCTGGTTCCAGAAGCCTGGCGGTCAACTTTATGTGAACCGCGGGATCGGTACAATCGGCATTCCGATGCGAGTGGGCGTCTCACCGGAAATGACGGTTTTCGAGCTCGTTACTGGTTGATGAACTCGCGAATGTAGCCGTTCACTTCCGCGGGCTTCTCGTGAATCACCCAATGCGAGCCTTCGGGGATGCGCTTGATGGTCAGCTTGGGGACGAACTGGTCAAGGCCCTCGAGATTGCCGGTTAACAGCGCGGTGTCCTTCTCGCCCCAGATCACGAGGGTCGGGACGTTCACCATCAATTTGGTCGGATCGGTGGCGAAGTTTCCGGATGATGCATTCTCACCTTCCGGTGGGCCAACTTTGGCGGCGCGGTAGTAGTTGAGGCCACCCGTCAAAGCCCCGGGCTGCGACCATGCCTTGATGTAGGCGTTCTTGTCTTCCTCGGTGAAGGTGCCGTTCTTCAGGCCCGATCCCAATACGGCACCGACGAGAAAGGCGTAGTTGTTGGCGGACAGGGTTTCTTCCGCCTTATCGCTGCGGAACATCAGCATATACTGGCTGGCCTTCTGCTGCGCCGGGTTATCTTTCAATTCGCGCGCGAAGACACCCGGGTGTGGCGCGTTCACGATTACGAGCTTGTCGAGCGTTTCGGGGTGCGCGATGGCATAGGCCCACGCCACGGCCCCGCCCCAGTCGTGCGCGACGAGCGTGAATTTCTTGTGGCCGAGATGCTGAGCGAGTGCACGCACGTCCTCGATCAGGTACTTGACCTGGTACTGGTCCAGTTGCTCGGGCTTATCGGAGAGATTGTAGCCGCGCATGTCCGGCGCTACCGCCTGGTGATCCTTCCCAAACTCCTCGAGCTGGTTTTTCCACTCATACCAGAACTCCGGGAAACCGTGCAGAAAGATGATCAGCGGTCCTTTTCCGGCGGTCACATAATGCAGCTTCACCCCGTTCACTTCGGCGTATTGATCCTTCAACTTGGGCACCTTGTTCGTTTCAGCCATCAGCGTTGACCCGATAACCGCGAGCACAGCAATGCAACTCCATCCCGTTCGAAAGGCCATGTTGGTCAGGTTAAGCGGTATGCGTTCGGATGTCAACGGAATGGAAGATTGTGTGGGAGGGTGGAGGGGCTTTACCCGAGTGTCGTTTACTTTTCGAGGGCAGACAGCTTCCGAGAAGACACGGCAACCTTCTATGGCCTGGTACTTCCCCGGACTGGGTTCAGCGCCCTATCCCACCGATGCCGATGCGCCCACCGTCAGGTTTTGTCGGGCTCAACAAAAAGAGCACCATTCCGCCAGGCGTAGAGATCAGGGGTCCCAGCATCTGCAGCGCTGCATTGTGCCAGGCCATGAAGATGACGATGCCTGACAACGCGACTGCCACGTGGATCGATAGCTCGAACACGATCCAGCCCGTCGCTTTCCTGTTCCAGCCGCGATGCGCGAATTCCCAGCGTAATTCTACTTTGTCTTGACGCGCGACAACATTTGACCCAACACATCGGAGCACGAGGCTGGGAACGGTTTCATCTGACACGACTCGATACGGCCGCTGCGAAGTACCCCTTGGGTCCACAACCAGGTTGGACGGGTACGACACGAACACTTCAATTGCTTCGCCCGTTCCCACGGGCACGATGGCCGCGTTCGCCACCACCTTTCCGACGTTCGAATTCAGCGTCGAGATCAGCGGCTGCGGCTGGAGCGCCGGCCTCGTCGTAAGCAGATCGAAAACCGGAGCTTCACCCGATTTTAATCAGTTACACTCTTATAGATCCTTGCCATGCCGCTTTCCGCCGGCCAGACCCTCGGGCCTTACGAGATTCTTGCGCCCATCGGAGCGGGTGGCATGGGTGAGGTATACAAGGCGCGTGACGCGCGCCTCAAGCGTGACGTGGCGATCAAAGTACTGCCCGCCGCTCTCGCCCACGATCCAGACCGCATGGCTCGTTTCGAGCGGGAGGCGCGCCTTTTGGCATCGCTCGACCATCCCAATATCGGCGCCATCTACGGCCTCGAAGTGAGTGGCGGAGAACAAGCGCTTATTCTGGCGTTAATCGAAGGCCCAACCTTGGCAGAACGCCTTAAGGCTGGACGCATTCCGCTCGAAGACTCCATTTCAATCGCCCGGCAAATAGCCGCAGCCTTGGAATATGCGCACGAGCGCGGCGTAATTCATCGCGATCTTAAGCCGGCCAATGTGAAGGTCACATCGGAGGGGGCGGTCAAGGTGCTCGATTTTGGCCTGGCCAAGGCGCTCACCGAGGAAAGTGACGTCCCGGCTGCTTCCCCCGCCGACAGCCCAACCATAAGGCCGACCATTTCGATGCGAGCCACAGAGGCCGGAGCGATTCTGGGGACGGCGGCTTACATGAGCCCAGAGCAAGCGATGGGCAAGCGTGTGGACAAGCGCGCCGACATTTGGGCATTCGGCGTTGTTTTGTTTGAAATGGTCACCGGAGATCGATTGTTTGCCGGAGAAACACCCTCGGCCATGCTGATCGAGGTGGCGACGCTTGAGCCGGACTGGTCCCGCGTTCCCTTCAAAGTTCGACGGCTGCTACAGCGGTGCCTGTCCAAAGATCCCTCGAGGCGCCTGCGGGATATCGGCGACGCGTGGGATTTGATCGAGGAACCGCCGCGAATGGAAACGGTCTCCGCTGCCAAACGCGCCGGATGGGTATGGCCGTCAAGTTGTGCACTCGGGTTCCTCGCGGTGATCCTTTTTATTCGCGGATGGAGGTCGGGCGTGGCGCAGTCCGGCGGTGGACCGGTGGAGGCCACGCTCGAACTGACCCCTGCTAAGCGGCTCGCCCCATCTCCGGGTGTTGCGACGGCACGCCCAACTCACACGGCGGTAACTGTTAATGCCAAATCCGCGAGTATGTTAGCCATCGCGCCCAACGAGCCGATAATCGTGGATGCCGGGACGGTGCTACTGAACGGAATTGTGGCTACTTTGAACGACGGCGAGCAGTAGGGGAGTGTATAATTAGAGAGTCATCGGGGCGTGGCTCAGCCTGGCTAGAGCGCCTGGTTCGGGACCAGGAGGTCGGTGGTTCGAATCCACTCGCCCCGACCAATCTTTCAAATACTTACAGACACTCCAGAATAAGCATCGGGGTCCGACTTGGACCCTTCTATACCTTAAACAATCTTGACGGCTATCAGTTTCGAGTACTCCTCGTCGGCGCGAGGATCTTTGTAAACGGCGCCCATTCCTCCCGCCGATTCGAATGAGCAGACGGTCCTCATATCCCAAGACAGGTTTACTTCCAATGTCGACAACTGCAGACTACCGGGTGATACGATTCGCGACGTGAGCGTCTCACAAAACCGTTAGCAGTCACAAAACGGGCGAACAGTCATGGAATGGGTCGGGGCACTTATATCGTTAATCACCCTCATTGCCACGTTCAGGCAGGCGCGCGCCATGATCCTCGCGGGGCTCGTGATGAACGACTCGCCGCGTGTACGGCGAGTCGCCTACTGGTGCCGGATCTACTTTGCCATTATCGGGGGCCTCATTGTGCTGGGCGGTTTGTGGCTGGCGTCCCGCAAAGCCGTGAGGATCTATTCCTGGGCTTCCAGCAATGGAGTCATTACAGCCGTCCAGGTGAGCCATCATACGATCGCGCCGTATTCGTTCTACGTGACGTTCAAAGCGAGAGACGGTGACTATGAGCACTTTGCGTACACGTCCTCCCCGATCCGTTATCAGGAGGGCGACCGGGTCACGGTCATCTACGATCCGGCACACCCGGACGCCCCCGAATTGCTAATGCTCGACTCGGACTGGATGGGCTTTGCAATGATCTGCCTGGCAGGCTTTGGCGTCGTCGGGCTCGGGTTTTGGCTCGTTCACAAGCCAAGGGCATGATACAATCCCTGCACCATGCCGTTCTACGATTGGAACAAGGTTGAGAAAGAGCAGATCAACCCGATGTTAGTTCGCCAGATGATCCATGGTGAAACGATGACGGTCGCGCGCATCTACCTCGGCAAAGGATGTTCGGTGCCGGTGCACAGCCATGCTAACGAGCAAATCTCCATGATCGAAAAAGGCGCGCTTCGATTTGTGCTGGCCGGGGAAGAACAGATTGTGCGGGCCGGAGAGGTTTTGCACATCCCGGCGCATGTGCCGCATAGCGCGGAGGCGATGGAGGATTCGATCGCGGTGGATCTCTTTTCGCCGCCCCGCGAGGACTGGATTCGCGGCGACGACGCGTATTTGCGTAAGTAAGATCGCCGGATTACTTAATTGCCAAAGTCGCGTCCAACAGGGTGCCAGTCTTACGGCTCTCCACGGTGCGAAATCCAGCTTCCTTGAGGAGCACGGCGTACTCCGCGGCGGTTCGTTCGCGACCCTCTGTGCAGATCAACATATTGAGCGACTGCATGTGTGCGGGCACGCTGTGCTCGTCCAGAAGCTTTTCAGCGACCAGCAGGGCACCTTCGGGCGGGAGGGCCTCGTGGATCTTGAGGAGCAGGGTGCGGATCTTGGGTTCGGCCCAATCGTGTAGTATGCGCCCGACTGCATAGAGGTCGGCTGGCGGCAACGAATCCGTGAAGAAATCGCCGGCCAGGTTGTCGGGATAGAGCTTGTTCACGTTAGGCAAATCGAAGACGTCCGTCTTCATCCCCGGATAGCGCTCGCGGGCGGCTTGGGCCAGGTGGCCGCTTGCCCCTCCAAGATCGACGAAATGTTGAAAGCGGCTGAGATCGAAAGCGGCGACGACAGCCGGCGAAGTGAGCTTCCCGAAACCGTGCATGCCTTTGAGGAATTCACGCATGGCGTCGTCGGTTCGGAAGAAGTGCGAAAACAGCGATGCCTTCTCGCCGAAGGTCTGTGTCCAGCGATGCGTCCCTTCGCGGAGCGCATCTTCCAGGTGACCCCACATCGGATACAGCGCTTCATTGGAATAACGGATGTAGCCGGACATCGTATCCGGGCTGTCGGACCGGAGGAAGCGATCGGCTTCAGGTGTGTTCACGTAATCGCCGTCGTGTTTTTCGAGCAGTCCTAATGCGACGCAGGCATCGAGCAACCGCGGCAGTTCCTTGTACTCGGCGGGGCGATGGCCGTCAAAAACTCCAAGCTCGACCGCCGCAAACATGGTCTTCGAGCGGCGGAACGCTTCAATCAGGTCAAGTACGATTCCGGAAGTGGTCATAACCAACAGGGAAGATTTCTTTGCCGTTCAACATCAGCTTGCCGGGCGCGCCTTTTTGAATTGCGCCGATCGGCAGCCCGGGGACACGCACACGCGGCGGCGCGGTATAGACAAGCTCGTAATCCTCGCCGTCGTGCAGGGCTTGTTTCAGGGTGGCACGATCCAGGAGCGGCACTGTCTCGATAACGGCGCTCACACCCGAAGCGAGACAGACGCGATGGAGGTCGAGCGCCAGGCCATCGCTGATATCGATGCACGCCGTCGCTTTGCCCCGTAGTCGCTTGGCCAGGTCGAGACGCGGCTCGGGGTTTTGTTTGTGCCGCCATCCGCCTAGCGGTCCCGAGACATAGATCAGATCGCCGGGACGAGCACCGTCGCGGCGCAGCGCTTTTCCGCGCGGAACGGAACCGCAGACCATCACGTCGCAGGTGAGTTGCCTGGCATGGGAAAGGTCGCCGCCGGCCAGCGCAGTTTTCGTGTCGTCGGCAAGCTGGATCAGGCCGTTATAAAAACCATCAATCCAGGCTTCGTCCGTCCACGCGGGCAGTGCCAGCGTTACGAGGCAAAACCGCGACGCGCCGCCCATTGCGGCGATGTCGCTCAGGCTGCGGGCCAGCGCACGACGCCCGACATCCTGAGGGGGGTCGCGGCGCCGGAAATGCACGTGCTCGATAAAGAGGTCGGTGGTGAAGACAAGGTCCTCGTTAGGTTTGGGCCGGAAGATCGCGCAATCATCCCCAATGCCGAGGACGAGATTCGGATGTTTCCTGGGCAGCTTGCGTAGGATCGCGTCTTCGGTCACGATGCTTCGGCCATGATGAGCCCCGAAGGGAGCTCTTCGCCGAACACTTTCCCGAGGTCCTCTTCTGCTTCGCCTTCGAGCACCGGCACGAGCGATTCCGGAATCGACCGGTGGACCAGCTCGATGGTGGTCGCCGACAAGTCGCGCGTCGAATCACCCGTCCGGTGTGCGATCGAGACCAGGGCGTCCTGGGCGTGTGGCTGTTTCACCAGCGCCTCCACCCAGCGCGTTGCCGTGCTGGCCGGAACGACGTGGTTAATCGGGCCATAGAACAATTTGCGCGCACCGATTCGCCCGATGCACCACAGCGCCACGTCGCGCATGTCGCCGGATTTGATCTTGCCCACCAGCAGGTCGCCCATCTGGGTTTTGGCCTGGAGGGGCAGCAGTTCCAGGCTCGCGGCGGTTCGCCACATTTCCCGCAGCAGGCTGTTATTGACGCGCTGCGGTTTTTTCGAGCCGCGTGGAATCAGGGTAGGCGACAGGCGCTGGAAAATGTCAGCCTGCTGATTCTTGTTCAGGCCTCCGGCGACCCGTCCCCAGAAGATCCACCAGTCAATCTCATTCTGTATCTGGTTGGCGAACGTCAATCCCGACGCATAGACACGACGCACCTGTTCGATGCGGAAATCGTCGCCAGGAAAACCGAAGCCGGGGCGCATGCAGAACCCCGTGAGATTAAGCCAGCGCATCTCGATGGCAGCCGACTTCTTTCGTGCGTCGGCCAGCACAATCAGCCGGTCAGCCAGCCTGCGAATGGCGCTCAGCGGCCATGAATTGCGTCCCAGCGCCAGGGTTTGTTCAAGGCGCCCCGGCAGCTCTTCCGGCGCGACGGTGCCGTTCGCGAAGGTCGCTTCGACAAGCTCCTCCGCTCGTGCGAGGGCTTCATCGCTGACCACGGCGGCCGCTTTAACAAGCCGCGACGCGCTGGCAGCGATCGACTTGCGCAACTCAAACTGGAGCCGCCATTGGTGCTCGCTGATTTTCGAATCCGCCCACAATTCCAGCGTGCCGACCGCGGTCAGATTGGCGCGCAGCTTCACCGGAACGAGCCGCTCTCCGGCCTTGCCAAACCGGATTACGGCGTTGAGCGGTGCGTGCATGTGCAAGTCGGGGATCTCGGACAGTTCGATGGCTTGTCCAACATGGTCGTCGACGCGTGTCAACGAGCTATAGAGCCGGAAGGAAACCGGCTTATTGGCCACGAGCCGGAGGTCGTCGTTATCGAGCTCGAGAGTCGAGCCTTCCTCGGTGCCTCGCGGCATCAGGCACACCGCTTTATCGCCAATCGCGATGTAGTAAGCGCGCGGCAGGCCGCCACGGACGATCAAGCCCGCGCCTGTCGAGCGCACGTAAGAGTAATAAGATGCCCCGACGGCGACGGCGAGGTCCAGGTCCCGGTTTTCGAGGATAATCGGGCGCTTGCCGTACCAGCGCTCGATGACATCCGCAACCCGCTGCTGGCAGATCTCGGGAATGAAGAAGCCGCCATTGAAGAGCACGGCGTCGGGCCGCGAATTCTCGTTGCTGCTTAGGAACGCCGCCAGGTGGCGCGTGACCGCCGGGTCGGAGACGTAAGGCAGCCCCAGTTCTCGAAACAGGCTCCGCTTTTCTTCTTTCGGTTTCTCGTCCAGACCACAGAACGGAAGGAAGCCGTCCAGGGTCAATTCCAGGGCTTCCTCGCGCGTGATCTCGGTCTTCAATGTGCCGCCGATGAGTGAGGAACCCGCGCCGAGCACGGTGATCTCGACGCTCTTCACGTTCGGATCGGCCAGCATCCGTTCCTTAGCATCCGCGCACTGGCGGCGAAGTCCGCTTCGTTGGCGGATGGAAAGCTGTTTGCCCAACTTGGCTTCCACCAGCCAGGCGAGGGTAAGGTCGAGGTTATCGCCGCCGAGCAGGAGATGCTTGCCTACCGCGGTGCGCGTAAATTCGACGCGGTCGCCGTTGCGATTGACGCGGATCAGGGTGAAGTCGCTGGTGCCTCCGCCCACGTCGCAAACCAGCACCATCTGGCCGTCGAACAGGCTTTTCTGCGACTGCGCCAGGTGGTTTGAGATCCAGGAATAGAATGCCGCAACAGGCTCTTCGATGAGCGTCAGCTTCTCGATGCCAGCTTCGCGGGCCGCCGCGACGGTCAACTCGCGCGCTTCTTCATCGAATGACGCGGGCACCGTGAGTACGACATCCTGATCGGTGAGCGGCTGACCCGGATGCACCGCGTTCCAGGCGTCGCGAATGTGCGCGATGATCTTGGTCGAAACCTCCACCGGCGACAACACGCGTCCGCCTTCCTGCGCGTCCCAAGGCAGGATTTTCGCCGTGCGATCGACGTCAGGGTTCGAAAGCCAGCTTTTTGCAGAGTGCACCGACTTGGTCGGCACCAGCGCGCCCTGTTCGCGCGCATAGGCGCCGACGTAGGTTTCGTTGTTGTCGAGAAACAGGAACGACGGCAGCGTGCGGCGCGGCTCGGTTTTGCCGAGGGCGACGACCTGCGGAATCGGGAGGATCTCGATCTCGGGGTAGTCCGTCAATTCGCGCGATGGGCGCACGAATGCAAGGCCCGAATTGGTCGTGCCGAGATCGATTCCGATGTTCATTTCTGTTCGATGCGCTCCCGGACGTTGAACTCGAGTTTCCAACGGCGGCCGTCGCGCGCGACGCACCAGAGCTGCAACAGCCCGGTTTCGGTGACGACGGTCTCGAGTGTGACGGGAACATAGTCGCCCGTAGCGCCATCGGCGGGCAGGGTGACTTGAATCGGCGAAAGCTCTTCGAGATCCGGACCAATGTCATCGAGCATAGCGCCGGGCGAATCGTTCTTACGGGTAGCGGAGTTGAAAAACCGGAATTCGGCCGGTTCGCCGACAGCGAGCCCGAATTCGCGGTCGGAAAAGCTCAGATTTGTTCCCTCCTCCATGCCGAACGGCGCGACGGTTAGAGCCTTTAGGGGCGAGGCCATTCCAGGAACCGCGGGCATAGACGTCTCAATTCCGACATAGTAGGTTCGCGGCACGCCACCGCGAATGCGAACGCCCTTGCCTTCGCGCGACAGACCGTAGTAGGCAGCACCGCGGGCAACCGCCTGCATCAGGTCCTCGCCGAGAAGCGGCCGGACCGCCGGCACGCCCTCTTCCTGCAGCCACGAATTCAGTACTTCGATGATTCGCTCGCGAACCAGGCCGGCGCGGAGCACACCACCGTTGAAGAGCACGTGCGTCGGGCAAGCCAGGCCGCTCGCGCCGCGTCGCACACTACCATGCTCGGCCGCCGAAGCCTGCTGGCGCAGGAAGCGGGCCAAGTGCTTGGTCATGGCGGCGTCGGCGGCATAAGGCAGCCCGATTTCAGCCAGGCCGATGCGCCGCTCGCGCTTCGGCAGATCGTTGCTCGAGACCCGGGGCAGGAAGCCGTCGAGCAAAATCCGTTCAAGATCGTCGCGCAGCAGCTTGGTCTTGATGGTGCCGCCCACGAGGCCCGTGCCTTTGCCCAGAATCGTGATCGGCTGGTCGCCTTTGCGGGATTCTTCGAGCAGTTTCTCCTTGGCGTGCCGCGCCTGTTGCCACAAGGCGTAAAGCTGCAGCGAATCGAGCTTGGTCCCTTTTTCGGCAAGCTGCTGCTCGACGAAGCGCGCCAGCGCCAGGTCGATGTTGTCGCCACCGAGCAGGATATGCTCGCCTACGGCAATGCGTTCGAGCGCGAGTTCGCCGTTGCGTTCGGTGACGGCGATCAGGGTGAAATCCGTAGTGCCGCCGCCAATGTCCACCACCAGAATCAGGTCGCCCACCTGGACGCGCTCGCGCCAGTCGGGATGGCGTTCGATCCAGGCGTAGAACGCTGCCTGCGGCTCCTCGAGCAATACGAGATTCTTATACCCGGCCTGCTGGGCGGCCTGCTGCGTCAATTCCCTCGCGACGGCATCGAACGACGCAGGGACAGTGACCAGGATTTGCTGCTCGTGAAATGGGGCATCGGGGTTTTTGGAATCCCAGGCATGCCGTATGTGCTCCAGGTATTGTTTCGAAACCTGAATCGGCGAGAGCTTTTCCACGCCTGACGGAGCATTCGGCGGAAGAATCGGGGCCGTGCGATCGACGCCTGCGTGAGACAGCCAGGATTTCGCAGACGACACGAGCCTTCCCGGATTTTCGACGCCGCGTTTTTGGGCCAGGGCGCCGACGATGGTTGCGAGCTCGCCTTCCTTCCACGGAAGCTCTAGAGAACCCGCTGGGAAATCCTTCGGTCCGACGACGTAGAGGAAGGAAGGGAGGAGAGCTTCATCGCGCACCTCGCCGGCATTGACGAGTTGCGGGATGGGGAACATAGAAACCGGCGGAAGCCTGTGGGGATCCTGCACTGAACCAGGCTCGGCAAAAGCGAGCGCCGAATTCGTTGTTCCGAGATCGATTCCGATAACGTATCTGGAGGCCAAGGCAGACTACTCGATTTCGATTTCCGCGGGAGCAAGGATGGTGGTTTGTGGGCCGGGCGTGATCGCCGGCAGGTCGACGCGGTCGACGCGCCATCCTTTGTGCCGCAGCAGGCCGCCCGGCGCTTTGCCGCTAGCCGGTACGTTGCCAAGCAGTTTTACGGTCGTTGGATCCGACTTGTCGATTTTCGTGAACGTGCCTTCGACGTTATCGATCACAGGCGTGAGGTGAATGTAGCGGTCGAGTGTCTCGCGGCACTGGTCATGCAAGCTACGGACGGCTGCGCCGACCTGGTCGTCGGAGTATGGGGAGATATCCTCCATCAGGAAATCGATCAGGCGCGCGTCCCGCTGCAAAATCGAGAGGATCTGCAACGCTCCATCCGCCGGTTGCGCTTGTGGTTTAGGCTTCACCACCGGCTGCGGCTTGTTTTCTATATAGCCGTACGCTTTGGCAATGTCGGAAGGCAGTTTGCCGGAGAACAGAATAGCGAAGAAACTGCGAAAGGCAAAGATGATACGTTCCAAATGGGTCCTCAGTAACCAAGATACGCGAAGAAAGGCATTACGTGTGCTGAAGTTGGGCCAGCGCAGCCAGCACTTCTTCGCTGTGGTGCGAAGGGTTCACGCCGGTCCAAACCTTGGCAATTTTGCCCTGCGGGTCGATCAGGAAGGTGTTCCGGGCGGCGAGTTTCAACGCCACTAAGTTGTGGAGCGAGCCGTATTCAGTCGACACTTTCTTGTCGGTGTCGGCCAGCAGCTTGAAGGTGAGCCCCTGCTTGGCGCAGAATTCCTTGTGACTGCCGGTTGTATCGACGCTGACACCCACGATCACGGCATTTAGGGGCGAATACTTCGCAATGTCGCGTTGAAAGTTGTGCGCTTCCAGAGTGCAGCCCGAGGTGCCGTCTTTCGGGTAGAAATAGAGCACTACCCACTTTCCGCGGAAATCCGCCAGGCTGACGGACGTCCCGTCCTGCGACGGCAGTGTGAAATCCGGCGCGGTCTGGCCCGCCTGCGGCGTTGCCCGGGCGCTGGAACATCCATATGTAGCTAGCGCGAATATCAGCAGAGCCAGGGCACCGGCCATGATCGAGACTCGCTTGAGCATCTTTCCCATATTGCCATAGCAGCCCGCGGCCATCACCGGATGCAAGCTCGCAGGGCAGGCTGAATCCCAAACAGCTTGTCGCGCCGGAACCAATCATTCCTATCAGCGTCTAAGGCTCCATGGAAAGACTCGTTCAGGATCTGAAGCATGCTCTTCGTCTGCTTCGCCAGAGCCCAGGGTTTACCGCAACAGCGATCTCGGCGCTGGCGCTCGGTATTGGCGCAAATACCGCCATCTTCTCGGTCGTCAACACGGTTCTGTTGAAGCCGCTTCCTTATCCAGAGCCTGAGCGCATTGTTCAGCTCATGAACAAGTCTCCACAGGGCGAGTTTCCGGGGGCCTCGGTACCCAAATACAACGTATGGCGAAATCAGACCCTGATCCTCGAGGATGTCACAGCCTATGACGCGGGCGGCCCTGGACTCAACGTCAGCGGCGGCGACCGGCCCGAGCAGGTCAAGGGCATCCACGTCTCCTACGAGTTCTTCCACTTGTTCGGCGCCCCGGTTGCGCTGGGTCGTACGTTTTCCGCCGAAGAAGACCGCCCACGGGGTGGCCGGGTGGTCGTGCTGTCGGACGGGCTCTGGAAGCGGCGTTTCGGGGCGGATCCTGCCATTCTCGGAAAGACGATGACCCTCGGCGGCGAGGTCTATTCCATCATCGGCGTCATCGGACCGAGCTTTGCGTTTCAGCCGCCGCCGGACCTTTATCTGCCCTTCCAAGCCGACCCCAACAGCACCGTGCAAGCTCACTTCTTCACGGTGGCTGCGCGGTTGAAACCGGGTGTCGGATTGGGAGCGGCCAAAGCGGGCATGGGCCTCGCCGCTGAGGAGTTCAAACGCAAGTTCCCGCAGGCCTTGGGTCCCAACGGAAGCTTTTCGTTAGAACCAATTCAGGAGACCGTGGTTAAGAACGTGCGTCCGGCATTGTTTATTCTGCTAGGCGCGGTCGGCTGCGTGCTTCTGATTGCTTGCGCCAATATCGCGAACCTGCTGCTGGCTCGCTCTTCGGTGCGCTCACGCGAGATCGCCATCCGGGCGGCCATCGGAGCGGGGCGGAGCCGTATTGTTCGCCAACTGCTTACGGAAAGCGTGCTGCTATCGTTGATCGGCGGTGTGCTGGGTCTCGCGATCGGAGCCGTGGGTGTTCGGGCTCTGCTCGCTCTGAATCCGGGAAACATCCCGCGGATCGGTGTGGATGGATCGGCCGTGACTATCGACTGGACCGTGCTCACGTTCACGTTGCTGCTGTCGGTACTCACGGGAGTCGTGTTCGGCCTTGTTCCGGCGTTGCACGCCTCGCGGGCGGACCTTAATGTCACGTTGAAAGAGACAGGCGCGCGATCGGGTTCCAGCGTGCGGCAGAACAAGGCCAGGTCAGTGCTCGTAGTTGCCGAAATGGCGTTGGCTATCGTGCTTCTTGCGGGCGCAGGGCTGCTCATCCGGACGTTTGCGGCGCTGCACAGCGTTGCTCCCGGATTCGATCCGCATAACGTCCTGACCATGGAAACTTCGCTGACCGGGAGCCGATACGACCACACCGCAGGCATCTACGACATGGCGCGCCTGGCCGTGCAACGCATGGAAGCGCTACCCGGCGTCCAAGCCGCGGCCGCGAGCTCCTATCTGCCGCTGGATGGAGGTTTGGGCCTCCCCTTCGCAATTGAAGGCCGTCCACTGACGAACGGCCCGGCGCATGGCGGCGCGGGTTGGGCTTATGTCACGGCCCATTTCTTCGATGTCTTCCGGATTCCGGTGGTGCGGGGCCGGGTGATCACCGAACGAGATGATGCCGGAGCACCCGGTGTAGTCGTCATTAACGAAGCATTCGCGCGCCAGTACTGGCCCAATGAGAACCCTGTCGGCCAGCGGATAACGATCGGCCCGGGCATGGGACCGGTTTTTGCCGAATCGGCCCGCGAGATCATCGGTGTGGTCGGCGATGCTCGCGACGCCGGCCTGAATGCCAATCCTCAGCCCGAAATGTTCACTCCCCTGGCGCAGGTACGCGACGCCGTGATGGTTCTGAACAACCGCTTCATGCCACTGGATTGGGTGGCTCGAACCAGTGTTGCGCCTCTGTCGCTCTCGGAGCCCGTGAAGCATGTATTCCAGGACGTCGCCGATCTTCCCGCCGCGCACGTGCGCTCGATGGATGAGATCGTCGTCGAATCCACGTCGCGGAACCGGTTCAATACACTGTTGCTCGGTATTTTCGCGGGTGTGGCGATCCTGTTGGCGTCGATTGGTCTTTACGGGCTGATGGCGTATTCGGTGGAGCAGCGTACGCTCGAATTCGGCATCCGGCTGGCGCTGGGCGCCGATGCGTCGGGCCTCCGCAACATGATCGTAGGGCAAGCCATGTTGCTGGCGGCTGCCGGGATTGTCGTTGGAATTGGCGCGTCGTTCGGGCTGACCCGCGTGATGAAGAACATGCTCTACGACGTCAAGCCGACCGATCCCCTGGTATTTGGCTCGGTCGCGCTGCTGCTCGCAGTTGTGGCCTTCCTCGCCAGCTATCTTCCAGCACGCCGGGCGGTGCGCGTCGATCCGCTCACGGCTCTGCGGTACGAGTAGATCAGAGCTTAGCTCAAGGCCCGGTTCATGCGATCGATGGCTTCGTCGATCTCGGCTGTGTTCTTGAAGCCGATAGTGACGGAGTCCACGCAACCCAGGTTCATGGCGAACTTCATTGCGGCATCGCGGTCGTCATTGTTGAACGTGCCTTCGCCGCACAGCTTCATGCTGATGACGCCCATGCCTTCCTTGTGAACCTGCTTCATGTGACGGACCACCTCATCGACGTTCCCGGCGTAATTGACGTCGCGCAGTTCCGGTGTGTCCATTTTGGTTCCGTTGTGGTTCATGCGAATCATGGCGATGTCGAGGAACTGGTTCCCCGGGAAGGTTCGCAGCGCCGGTAAGCCGTGAACAGAGGCGCCCTTGGCAACGATGGCCTTCTTGTCTTTCGCCTCCAGGAACCCGTCCTGCAGGCTCGCATAATCGGTCGACCAGGTTGGCGGACGCAGGCAGTGCAGTAGCAGAATATCGATATATTCGGTGCCTAATTGCTTGCGGAATTGATCGATTTTGGCCGCGGGATCGCCGGATGGAGGCGTGCTGTACTTCGTCATCAGGCGATAGCTGTCGCGCGGCAGGCCCTTGAGCGCAGTCGCGAGCATCTCGGGCATTCCGTGGTAGCTCTCCGCAGTCTCAAAGAAGCGAATGCCGCGATCGTAGGCGTAACGGACCAAGCGAGTGAATTCTTCCTGGCCCAGGTCGCGCTGAACGCGGCCGGAATACGTGCCGGTTCCGAAGGCCAGTCGTGTGACCTTAACATTAGATCTGCCAAGGGTGACCCAATCGGTGGCCGACCGCTTGGGTGCGGGCGCGGCTGACAAAACGCCGGCCGCCACTGTGGATTTGAGGAAATCGCGTCTGGTGGAACGAGGCATCACGTGCTCCTTAGTGACACTCTACCAATATGGTCAGGCACGATGAGTTATGCTCATCGTTTAACAAATGATTCTGCATCCTATCGATTGGATCATCGCCGGTCTCGCGGTGTTGGTCTGCTTTCTTCCGGCGCTCAGGTTCGGGAAGCGCTCCGGAAAGAGTATATCCGAGTTTTTCGCCTCCGGCCGATCCGTCCCCTGGTGGCTGGCAGGCCTCTCGATGGTGGCCACCACGTTTTCAAGCGATACGCCGAACCTGGTGGCCAATTTCGTTCGCACGCAGGGCGTCGCCGGCAATTGGCAGTGGTGGGCGTTCACATTGACCGGAGTGGCGACGGTGTTCTTCTACGCGCGGTTGTGGCGGCGGTCAGGAGTGCTGACGGATCTCGAATTCTACGAACTGCGGTATTCCGGTAAAGCAGCGAGCGCGGTGCGTGGATTTCGCGCCGTTTATTTGGGTTTTTTCTTCAACTGCATCATCATGGCGTCCGTCAATCTTGCGGCCTGCAAGATCGCGAGCGTGCTGTTTGGGTTCGATCGCTGGCAGACGCTGCTCGCTGTTGGCGTTCTGAACGTGGTATTCGCCGCGCATTCGGGCTTATGGGGCGTACTGGTCATCGACATGATCCAGTTCTTCATCAAGATGGCAGCGGTGATCGCCGCGGCATGGTTTGCGGTGATGCTGCCGCAGGTCGGCGGCATGAGCGGACTCGTGGAGAAACTGTCTCACGTACGCGGACCCGGTGGTCTGAACCACCTGAGCATGCTGCCGGATTTCACCAATAACTGGGACATCGCCGTGGCCGTATTTATCATGCCGATCGCGGTGCAATGGTGGTCGGTTTGGTATCCCGGCGCTGAGCCTGGCGGCGGAAGCTACATTGCCCAGCGCATGCTGGCGTCAAAGTCGGAAAAGGACGCGCTGGGCGGCACACTGTTCTTCAATCTCGCGCACTACATTCTGCGGCCATGGCCCTGGATTCTCGTCGGACTTGCTTCTCTGATCGTATATCCGACGTTAGGGGATATCCAGAAGGCGTTTCCAAACGTCGACCCGTCGCTCATTGGTCACGACATCGCCTTTCCGGCGATGCTCAAGTTTCTTCCCGCCGGCTGGACAGGGCTCATGGTGGGTGGATTGATTGCCGCTAATTCGTCCACAATTCTGACCCACCTGAACTGGGGCGCTTCTTATCTCGTCCATGATTTCTATCGAAGGTTCCTGCAGCGCGACCGGGAAGACAAGCACTATGTGCGGGCGGGACGCATTGCGACGGTCATCCTCTTTTTGGTCTCGTCCTCAGTTGTGTTCGTCCTGCAAACGGCGCAAGACAGCTTCAATATCATGCTCCAGATAGGCGCCGGCACGGGCCTTCTTTATCTCCTGCGCTGGTTCTGGTGGCGCATCACGGCATGGTGCGAGATCGTCGCCATGGTTTGTTCGTTCGGCGTCTCCATCGTGTTTCTGATCATGCGGCGGAACGGCGTTGTGCTGGGCACACACCAGGAGCTTCTGCTGACCGTGATTATCACAACCGTGTGCTGGGTGATTACAGCGTTCATCGGCCCGCAGACGGAAATGAGCACGCTGATTTCGTTCTTCCGGAAAGTACACCCCGTCGGACCGGGCTGGCGGCGTGTCCGGCTGGCGGCTGGCATCTCGGATTCCGAGGCCGCGAAACTTGCCGTGGCCGACAATATTCCGCTTTCATTGCTGGGGTGGGCCGCCGGGGTCTCGGTGATCTGGTCGGGACTCTTCACCGTGGGCAATTTCCTATACGGCCGTACCGATTATGCGCTCGGTCTTCTGGCCGCGCTGGTAGTCAGCGGAGGCCTGTTGATATGGGTGGTTCGCCGAATCTGGCAATAGCGCCGGCGGAGGCTTGTATCTCGAATACTTCGGAAGCACCGACGGGAGCGTTGAAATCCTCGCCGCACAGGAGGACGGCGCTGCCGCCAAATCCGGCTCCGGTGAGACGAGCACCATAGGCCCCGCCCTTCAGGGCAGAGTCAACAATCGCGTCAAGTTCGGCGCAACTGACGCGCAGGTTGTCGCGCAGACTCTCGTGCGACGCCACCATTAAGTGGCCGAACTCTGCTGCGTTTCCGGACTCCATTGCGCGAACCGCGTGCTCGACGCGGAGCGCCTCTCCGGTGACGTGGTCGAATGCCCGGCGCTCGTCATCGGCGAGGCGTCCGCCCAGTGACGCCAGTTGCGGACTTCGAAGCGCTTCCGCATAAGACTCGACATGAAGGCGGCGCAGCGCGTTCACCCCGGCCGTGCGGCGGGCGTTATATTCGGCTCGAACCGCGGCCGATTTTTCCGCGCGGATGCCGCTGTCGGCAATCAGGAACCGCCAACCCGGCGGAATCGGTACCTGCTGGATCGTGAGCGGTACGAAACCAATCCGCATCGCGCAATCCGCGCGTCCGGCGAGAATGGCCGCATGGTCCATGGCACCACCGCGCGTGCCGACGAATTGCTCGCCCTCCGGCAACAACTCCATTAATTCGTCAAAAGCCGGCTGAATTCCATTGGCGTCGAGTAACGCCAGAGCTACGGCTGTGAGCAGCGCGGATGAAGATGACAATCCAGCTGCGGGCGGCAAGTCGGACGATACTTCGGCGTCGATTCCAAACGGCAGACTCCAGCGCCGTCCGACTGCTTTGGCGGCAGCTTTGACATAGTTCACCCAGTCGCCTGCTCGACCAGGTTCAAGTGAGTCGTTCCACTCGAACTCGCGCGCTCCGAAGCGCTGGTCGCTGGCGACATGGATGATACGATCGCGTCTCGGCGTGTAAGTCAGCCGGATGCCGCGCTGAATCGCGATTGGCAGCACATCGAGGTTGTGATAATCGATGTGCTCGCCGATCAGGTTGACACGGCCGGGAACTGAGATAACACGCGCATCTTTCCCGTGCCGCATGCCGGGCTGCACTAAATCTGGAACTTGATGCCTTGCGCCAGGGGCAGTTCGTCGGAGTAGTTGATGGTGACGGTCTGGCGGCGCATGTAAGCCTTCCAGGAATCGCTGCCGGATTCGCGTCCGCCTCCTGTCTCTTTCTCGCCTCCGAATGCGCCGCCGATTTCCGCGCCGCTCGTGCCGATGTTGACGTTCGCGATTCCGCAATCGCTGCCTGCCGCGCTCAAAAAGCGCTCGGCGGCCAGCAGATTCGTAGTGAAGATGGCAGATGACAGGCCCTGCGGCACGTTGTTGTGCCAGTCAATGGCCTCGTGTAGAGTCTCGAACTCCATGATGTGGAGAATCGGCGCGAAGACTTCCTCCTTCACGATCGGCATGTCCGGACGCGACTTCACCAGGGTCGGCTCTACGAAGCAGCCGCCCATATGACGGCCGCCGAAGATCACTTCGCCACCCTGCTCGCGCGCAAGCTCGAGTGCGTTCATCATGTCGTCGACAGCCTCTCGGGAGATGAGCGGTCCCATCAGCGTGGTTTCTTCGAGCGGATTGCCTAGCCGAACCTGCCGGTAGGCGGCGACCAGCTTTTCGGTCATCTGCTGCGCGATCCCTTTCTGAAGGAAGAGGCGGCGGATGGTGGTGCAGCGCTGGCCCGCAGTGCCGACGGCTCCGAACAGGACAGCGCGAAGCGCGAGATCGAGGTTCGCATCGTCCATGACAACGACGCCGTTGTTGCCGCCCAGTTCGAGCAGGCAGCGCCCCAGCCTCAGTCCGACTGTTTCGGCGACCTCGCGTCCCACACGGCAGGAACCGGTGGCGCTGACCAGGGGAACGCGCGGATCTTTTAATAGACGCGCTCCGACGTTCCTCCCGTTGCCGATGACAAGCGAGAACACGCCCTTCCAGCCGTTCCGTTCCAGCACCCGGTTGCAGATCTTCTGTACGGCGATGGCGGTCAAGGGAGTCTTCGAAGAAGGCTTCCACAGCACAGTGTCGCCGCAGACGGCCGCGATCAGAGCGTTCCAGGACCACACAGCCACGGGGAAATTGAAGGCCGAGATGACGCCGCATACGCCGAGCGGATGCCACTGCTCGTACATGCGATGGCCGGGGCGCTCGCTGGGCATGGTCAATCCATAGAGTTGGCGCGACAGACCGACGGCGAAATCCGCAACATCGATCATTTCCTGCACTTCGCCCCGTCCTTCGGCCAGGATCTTCCCCATTTCCATCGAGACGAGGGTCCCGAGATCCTCTTTGTGGCGGCGCAACTCATCGCCTATCTCACGAACGATCTGGCCGCGTCGGGGCGCGGGAACCATACGCCAGCGCTTGAACACCTGGTGCGCGTTCCAGGCGACCTCGTCGTAGTCCTCTTCGGCGGCGGTTTCCACGCGCGCGATGACGGTCCCATCGGCGGGGTTCAGCGATTCGATCTCGGGTCCCTGGGGCGTCTCGATCCAGTCGCCCGCGCAAGCGCCGGAATTGACTGCGTCGATTCCCAGACGTTCCAGGATTGGAATTATGGTCATTGTGCCAGCCATCTAAAACCCTCCGTTCCGGCCGCGAACCGGCGACCGGCGTGTTTCACAAACGACTCGATCCGCTGCAGAGTCTCCCGCTGGAAGTTCGGGTCGAGCCATGCCGATTGGTCGTGCTTCTCCGCAATTCGCGCCGCGGCATCTCGTGTTGTGGCGCCATGCCGCTTCACCGCTCGCACGTGGAATGGATCGCCGATCACATCCTCACGAGTTGCCTCGAGCGCGGCCTCGGCGAGACGTTCCGGATCGCAAGGCAGCAAAGGCGCAAGGGCGGCAAAAGTGCGGATACCATTCGACCTCAGCGTTCTGACTGCTACGAGGCGCTCACTCAGCGGCGCGCAACGGGGTTCGTACAGACGCCGAACATCCTCTCGATTCGTGGTCAGCGAGAAGCTGACTCGCAAGTCGGTTTGCCGGGAGAGTTCGACGAGTCTGGTCAGGTCGCGCAGGATCAGTGGACCCCGCGTTTGAATCACGAAGATTCGGGGTGGTCTTGCAAGCAGCTCGTCCAGAAGCCGGGGCATCATGGCTGCTTGCTCCTCGGCTGGTTGATAGGGGTCTACCAGCGGGGAACAATAGATCACCTGAGTCGGGCGAAGCTGCTTACGGAGCAGTTCCGGGGCGTTGCTTTTGAATGTTGTGAACTGTCCCCAGTGCAGCCAGTCTTCTTTCTTAAGCCCGCCGTAAATGCCCATGGTCGGCACATAGCAATAGGTACAGCCGTAAGTGCAGTTTCGGGCTGGGGTCAGGGAGTGGGTAAACCCGGCTTCTTCGATAAACCCCGATGTCGCGCTCAGGATGCTATGCGCTTGGGTTTCGAAGATGCGGAAAGCCTGGGGCACATTATTAGGTTACCGCCGCGGTTGAAAAGGTCGGCGCAGCTTGCTCCGCCAGATGGTGGCGCAGGCGTTTTCGCCGATGCATTCCGGGTGAATCCAAAGGCACGGTCGAAAACTGTGCGTGGACTGCAACGTCCGCACCGGCATATGGCAGCCTGGAAGGCTGCGCTACCGCTGTTTCATCCACTTTTGCGCGTCGGCGGACATGGCGAAGATTAGTTGCTGTGGGCCACCCGCCTTGTTTTCCGCCCGAAAAGGTGTCATAACAAAGGTGGAACGCGTGGCGCGCGAGTAATCCTCGCCTTCGCTTGAACCGCGGCACATCTGGAGTGCCATTCCCAGACGACGTAGCCGTGCCTGCTCCCCGCCAGATTGTCCCCTTTTCTTAGAACTGCCGCAATCATCGGAAGGTGATTATGAAACGACTCCTTTATCTTCTCTGCTTTCTCATACTCGGCGCCCAGATAGCCACCGCCCAGAACAAGGGCGCTGCGAGCCAAACCAGTGCACCGAAAAAACCCGCCACGCTTTCAGCGCAGGTTCAACGCGGACGTGAATTATTCGCACACTCGACAAAAGGAACGGCGTGCGGATCGTGCCACGTGCTCTCCGACGTGGGAACCGCCGTTGGCCCCGACCTGACGAAACTCGCTTCCGCCGTGGGTCCACGGGGACTTGCGATGGCGATTCAAATGAACATGACCGCCTACGTTCAGGAGGTCAAGACCGCCACAACGACATTCCCTGGCCTCGAAAAACAGCGGCAGGGCGATGAGATCGAAGTTTGGGACTTGAGCCAGACACCCGCCGTACTGCGGAAATTCACAACAAAAGAGATCGTCTCCATGAAGGTGAATCCCACACTTTGGAAGCATCCGCCGGCCGAAGCGGGTTATACGTCTCAGGAGCTGGCGGATGTCGTTGGGTTTATTCGCTGGGCCTCCACGGGCACTCAGAAAGAAATTAAACCGGACGAAGTCGAAACCAGCCAGTAACCCGGTCTACCTCGTTACCTGATCCGCTTCGGCGGTGCGACCGAGAATGTGTAGCGCCATAGCGGTAACGTGCTCCGGCGTGAAACCCAGTTGCTCCAACACGACTTCGCCGGGAGCCGATGCGCCGTAACGATTGAGGCCGATTACGTAGCCCTCGTCGCCGACCCACTCGTGCCATCCCAAGGGCGATCCCGCCTCGACGGAAACACGCTTCCTGACTCCCTTCGGCAGCACGCTTTCGCGATAAGCATCATCCTGGGCCGAGAACAGGTTCCAGCTCGGCATGCTCACGACGCGCGCTTTCACCCCGTAGCTTTTCAGTTTCTCCTGAGCTTTGACACAAAGGCTCACTTCCGAGCCAGTCCCGATAAGAATCACATCCGGCGAACTGCCTTCGGCTTCCGAAAGGATGTATGCGCCCCGTGTGACACCCGGTTCCTTGGCATTCGACCGATCGAGATGAGGCACATTTTGACGGGTCAGCGCGAGCAGGGTTGGACCGTCGTGCTGCACCGCATACGCCCAGGCTTCGGCGGTCTCATTCGGATCAGCGGGACGAATTACCGTCAGGCCCGGTATCGCTCGCAGGCCGGCAATCTGCTCGATCGGCTCGTGCGTGGGGCCGTCCTCCCCCACCGCAATGCTGTCGTGGGTGAACACGTAAACCACTCGCAGACCGCTCAGCGCGCCGAGCCGTATCGAAGGCTTCATGTAATCGGAAAAGACCATGAAGGTCGCGCTGAATGGCATCAAACCGCCGTGAGCGGCCATTCCATTTACCGCCGCGCCCATGGCATGCTCACGAACCCCGAACGCGACATTGCGACCGGCGTAACTCCAACTGCCACCAACGGCTCCTGCCGTCCCCGCACCGCCAAACTCATCCGGCTGAAAGTCACCCATCCCTTTCAACGCAGTATTCGTCGATGGATTCAGATCCGCGGAACCTCCCATGATGTTCGGAATGTGCTTCGCCAGGGCGTTCAGAACCTCGCCACCGGCCACGCGCGTCGCGATGGCTTTGTCCGCCGGCTTCCATTTCGGCAGATCGGCAGCCCAATCCGCGGGCAGCTTTCCGCTCATGATGAGTTCGAATTCGGCAGCTTCCTTCGGGAATTCGTGGCGGTACGCCTCCAGGCGCTTCTCCCAGTCACTCTGGACGTCCCTGCCCCGGTTGACAGCCTGGCGGAAAAAGTCGACCGCGTCGGTTGGAATATAAAACTTCTCGGTGGTCGGCCAACCGAGAGCCTTTTTCGCGGCCTGCAGTTCCTCCTCGCCGAGGGGGCTTCCGTGAGCGGAGAAAGTATCCTGCTTCTTGGGGCTTCCAAAACCGATATGCGTTCGCACCAGAATCAACGACGGCCGCGACAGTTCCGCCTGCGCTTCCTGGATGGCTCTTGCGACATCCTCGGTGTCGTTTCCATCGAGCACGGTGCGCGTATGCCAGCCATAGGCATCAAACCGACGCGCCACATCCTCGGTGAATATAAGGCCGGTGGCGCCGGCCAGTGAGATATGGTTCTGGTCGTAAAGGTAGATGATCTTTCCGAGACGAAGGTGGCCGGCAAGGGAAGCGGCTTCCTGAGTGACTCCTTCCATTAAATCCCCGTCGCCGCAGATCGAATAGGTGTGGTGATCGACAATCTGGTGACCCGGGCGGTTATAACGGGCCGCCAGCCACGCCTCCGCGATTGCCATTCCGACACCGTTGCCAAAACCTTGGCCAAGCGGTCCCGTCGCAACCTCCACTCCGGGCGTGTGGCCGCGTTCGGGGTGGCCCGGCGTCATACTTCCCCATTGCCGAAAACGCTTGAGTTCCTCGAGGGGCAGGTCGTAGCCGGTCAAGTGAAGCAGGCTATATAGCAGCGTCGACCCATGGCCGGCCGACAAAACAAAACGGTCGCGGTCGAACCATTTCGGATCGCGCGGATTATGCTTCAAGAAGCGCGTCCAAAGCGTGTACGCCATGGCGGCGGCGCCCATCGGCATACCGGGATGTCCTGAGTTCGCATTTTGTACCGCGTCGGCGGACAGAATACGGATCGTATTGATGCACAAGTCTTCCAGCGTCCGAGTATCTAGAGTAGGCAAATGAAGTTTCCTTTCACGCAGTAATCAGGGTAGCTGATCCGGATGATGATTCGGGTTTGGGTAGTCGCGATAACTCCAGCGGGGTCGACTGCTCCGCCCTTGCCGCCGGTGAGTAACATTGGCACCGCTGAGAGTGTAACCGTCGCAACAATAAAAGTTAGTTGTTATATTGTGTCGCGAAAAACGTCAGATAGTGTCGAATTAGTAATTTCTTAAGAAACCCGCTAAGATGACTTATAACATGCCACAGCACTCCGGATCGCTTTCCAAGGAAGTACTTGAAGCTGCGCTGGAAGGATTAGAAACGCAGCGGGCCCGAATCGAAGAGCACATTGCGGAGGTCCGTTCTCTGCTTGGCGTGCGGCGGCGGGGGCGTCCGCCAAAGTCTCACTCCGCGGATCAGGATCAAGCTGCAACAAAGAGCTCGGGACGATCACGACGCGCCCGCCTCAGTCCGGAGGGACGCGCCAAGATTATCGCCGCGCTGAAGAAGAGATGGGCGGCGGCGAAGGCAGGTCAGGCCGCACGGCCCGGCGCCACAAAGAGATCGCGAAAGGCAACCAAAAAAGCAGCCGCAAGTTCAGGCGAGTAATCTGACTCACACGATTGTCTCCCTGTTTGTTTCTAAGTGAGACCCTGTAACCTCGGTGTATCCTTCGTATCGGCTTCAAATCCACTGAAAACGCGCCGGACTCAATCACTTTTCAGCGGTAACGGCAATTTGACGTGTGAACCAACTAGGGCACCCTCGAAATTCCTCGTCGAGTGTGATATGTTACGCCATACTTGCCATGCCCCGCCCTTCGTCCCTCATACTATCCATGCTCGTGCTATGTCCGGCAGCCTGGAGCTTCGAGGACTCTGACGGCATCTTGAGCCGCTTCCTCGATCGGATGGCCGGCGAGCTAAAGCAATTACCGGACTACGTCTGCGCGCAAGAAATTGAACGTTTCAGCAGGCAAGGCAGCGAGAATCCCTGGAATCGCATTGACTCGCTGCGGCTTGAGGTTGCAATGTCGGGGAATAAGGAACTGTATAGCTTGCCGGGTGACCGCCGATTCACCGAGCGCCCTCTCCGGGCGTTTATCGGACGCGGCAGCATCGGGACGGGGCAGCTAGGCCTCTTAGCCCAACACGTTTTTCTGACGTCGACCGGACAATTTACCGATCGCGGCGAATCCGATCTCAAAGGGCGACGCGTTCGCGAATTTGGGTTTGACGTCCCGGCTGAACGCAGTAGTTACCGGTTGAGCTTCGGCAACTCGGAATCCGCCGTGGCCTTCCAGGGCTCGTTCTTTATTGACCCGGAGACACTGGACCTGGTTCGACTGGACGTCCAGGCTTACGATATTCCTGAAAGCCTTGCCATCGTGGAAGCGAACACGTCACTGGACTATGCGCGCATGGTGGTCGACGGCAATAATATGACGCTGCCCATTCAAGCATCGTTGACCGTTACTGCCACCGATGGGCGGGAAGATTTGAATCGGACCGTTTTGAGTGGCTGCCGTCATTATCAGACCGAATCAACGATCGCTTTCGACACCAGCTCCGCCGGTGCCGGCGATGCGGAGCGCGCTTTGCCTGTGCCTTCGGTAGTTCCCCAAGCGCTGTCCAAACCTTCTGCTCTGCCCGGCGGCACACTACTCGATCTGACGCTCGACACCAACCTCGATCCCAGCACGGTGGCCGTTGGCGACACCGTTACGGCCAGCATTGCCCATGCCATCCGGGATGTCCTCGGGAACGTCATTCCTCAGGGGACTCCCGTCACCGGACACGTTGTTCGACTGGAAAAGGCCACGATGCCCTTTGCAATGTACTCGGTTGGATTGGAGTTTCAGGCCCTCAAGCATCCCGGCGGGACAATACCGTTCGATGCCACGATGATCGAAGCTGGCCCTGCGGCGGGACTGCTCCGCCAGGAAAAGAGCCTTGACCCGACTTTTACACGTAATCGTGGTGCTCACATCGATGTCCTGGTGCGGGAGGTCCAGCGCGGACAGGGCATCCTGATGTGGGACGCCCGCAAAGGTACGATTCCGCACGGTTTAAGGATGAAGTGGCGGGTTCTCGAGGTCCCTGCCTCAACCGGTGGGAACAAGTAGGCCTATGATTTCCGTATTATCGATACGGAGAATATGCAATGGCATTCCAGGATTTCGTAGAAGAAGTACAAGTTCTTGGCCGCGACCTGGTAGACAAGGTCAAGGCGTTGATTCACGAGGGCAACGTACGAAGGATCATCGTTAAGGATGAGCGCGGCAACACCTTCGTGGAGATTCCCGTGACTGTGGCGGCCGTTGGCGCCGTCGCCGCACCGCTTTTGGCTGCATTAGGCGCGATTTCTGCCTTGGTGGCCAAATTCAGCATCGTGGTGGTGAGATCGGAGCCGAAACCCGAGCCGGCGGCAACGGCCGCGGCGCCCCCAAACCCATAGACCGACCCTTTAGCGCATTTTGGAGCATGTGTAAGGGTGAGGCAGCCGGTTTCGCCTGTTTTCGGAGAGGACGGTCCCCCTGTGCCTGTCGTGATGGACGCCGCTCCACAAAACGGATGAAAACAATGGTGGAGCAGGCGGTTTCACAGGCTGAATGCCTGCTCCACCCTTCCGCAGCCTGCCGCACCTGCAGTTTTCGACCCGCATCAGGTCTGAAACCCGCCTCTTCCACTTCGAAACACCTCAACGGGCACGGCATCCAAAGGATGAGGGGCCTTGGTCACACCGGGCGGCATATGACTCCAATGCTGTCCCACTTTCCTCTATAGGCCGGCCTCCGGCCAACCGATAACAGGTTGGAGCGGCAGCGATGCTCATCCTGCCCGAGTACCGTGGCGCCCTACCACGGTCCGCTAACCTGCAAAATTCGACTCGTGTGGCATCTTTGCGCCCTAGGCAGTGTTGTGGGCTTTTGCAGGTGGCTGGTTCAGGGGGAAAACAGTGTCGATCCCGGGGCGGACACTCCTGGTGTGTGCGGAGGCCCGCAATACCTCTTTTCAAGCGCGGTGCATTCAATCTGCGCGCATTGCCACTTTAGTCATTACCTCAATCTTGGTCTTGTACGCTGACGACGGTGCAGGCAAATCGTCGCTCGCTTCGGTCAGCCTCGAGGATCTGATGAACGTCCAGATCACGTCGGCTTCAAAGAAGGAGCAGAAGCTTTCTCGTGTCGCCGCTGCGGTCTACGTCATCACCCGCCAGGAAATTCAACGCTCCGGCGCGACCACGATTCCCGAATTGCTCCGCATGGTGCCCGGCCTCAACGTGGCGCAAGTGGATTCTAACAAATGGGCCGTCAGCGCCCGTGGCTTCAACGGCCGCTTTTCGAACGACCTGCTTGTACTCGTCGACGGTCGCAGTGTCTACTCCCCATTGTGGTCCGGAATCTACTGGGATCAACTCGACACCATGCTGGAGAACATCGAACGCATCGAAGTAATTCGTGGTCCCGGAGCGTCGGTATGGGGCGCTAACGCCGTTAATGGCGTCATCAATATCATCACGAAGAGCGCCGGCGAGACTCAGGGCGCGGAAGTGATTGCCGGCGGCGGTTCCCCTGGAGAAGCGTACGGAGCCGCACGGTATGGCGCAAAAATCGGCCAACGGGGATATTACCGGTTTCATCTCAAGGACTACAATGAGGGCGATTTCACGACGTCGGACAGCCGTCATCGAGGAGACGACGGTTGGGGGATGTTAAATGCAGGTTTCCGTACCGATCTGAACCTGTCCAAGGACTCGAATTTGACGGTTCAAGGCGATTTCTTCCATGGGCGATGGAACGAAGGCTGGCTCGCCCCCTTATTGACGAGTCCTTATGAGGAAGAATATGGCTCCACTTCGACTACTGGCGGCGACGCGATGGCCACCTACTCCCGGCGAATCGGCGAAACCGCCGAAATCCGCGCGCGCGCCTATTTTGACGGGTTCGATCGGCGCGAAGGCTTTGCAGACGAGTCCAGCCGTTCGGTGAACTTTGAGTTTCAAAATCATTTCACTCGGGGCCGTCACGAGGTGGTCTGGGGGCTTGGCTATCGCCGGGATGTGGAAAACGAAAAGAGCGACGTGTTCGTACGGTGGACCCCGGAGTCACAAGCGTTCAATCTGATCAATCTCTTCGTTCAGGACGAGATTGCGCTGGTGAACGACAAGCTTTACTTCACGCTGGGCACCAAGTTTGAAAACGGAACCTATGCCGGCTGGATGGCTGAGCCGACCGCACGAATGCTATGGACGCCCAGCCATGTTCAATCCTTCTGGATTGCGGCTTCTCGCGCCATGCGAACTCCATCGCGTTATGACCACGACCTTAGCCTGGATCTCTTCGCGACACCAACGCCCATGGGTCTGACATTAATGACCCACGTGCTTGGAAATCCTGACATCGAGCCTGAAGAGCTACACGCCTTCGAAGCGGGTTACCGGATGGAGTTTGATCCGCACGTCAGCCTCGATGTCGCGACGTTCTACAACTTCTATCAACGGGAGATCGTTTTCGGCGAGCAGGGAATATCGATGTCCCTGACGCCTTTCCCTCACCTGGTGATGTCGGTTCAGCCTCAGAACGCGTTGACTGTAAAAACATTCGGAGCGGAAGCCGTGATTGGTTGGCAGCCGCTGAGCCGGTCGAAATGGAATGCCGGTTACTCCTGGCTCAACGGACAGTGCTTTTCGCGCGCCAACACTGCCGACCTTTCCGGTCTGAATGTGTGTAGCGCCATTTCAAGAAATCAGTTCTTCCTGCAACATTTCTTCGATGTTACGAAAAGCGTCACTTTCGACACGAATGTCCATTTCACGGGCGCCAGCACGCTGGCCTCTGCCGCCGAGCCGAATTACCTCATTCCCCAGTACTTTAATCTGGACGCCCGTCTCGGTTGGAAGCTGAAGAAACACGTTGAAATCAGCCTCGTAGGTCAAAACCTGCTCGGGCCGCATCGCGAGTTCCTGGCCGAGGCCTTCCTGCCCGGCATGCTGGTTCCTCGCAGTGCGCACGCGCAAATCGCATGGAGTTTCTGACGCCATCGTGGAGCACGCCTCGCCGGGTGAGCCGAATGTTCAAAGTCGGCCGCCTCGCCGCGGTTTTGTCGCTTACATTATCCTTCTTCGCAGCGGCGCTTCCAGCAGATCGAGCTCCCCGCACGGCCGGAGAATACGAACTCAAAGCAGCGTTCCTCTATAATTTTGCGAACTTTGTGACCTGGCCGTCCGATGCATTTGCGCGGCCGGATGCCCCGTTCGTGATTGGCGTGGTGGGCGCGGACCCTTTCGGTCCAACCCTGGAACAGGTCCTCAACGGGCAGCGCTGGAACGGGCGGCCGATTGTTATCGAGCGGTTCAGCCGGCCGCAGGATATCCGCGCAGTTCACCTTCTTTACATCAGCGAATCGGAGAAAAGACGTTGGCCGGAGGTGCAAGCCGCGACCGGACCGGCTAGTGTTCTCACGGTTTCGGATATGCGGGATTTTTGCGCCCTCGGCGGCATGATTGAATTCATCCCGGAGCATAACAGGCTGGGGTTCAATATGAACATTGCAGCGGCCAGCCGTGCGCGCCTGACCGTCAGTTCCAAGCTGCTAAAGCTGGCAACAGCGGTGAGCCGCGCCGAACCATGAGAGCCTTCCGCAACTTCTCGATCCAGCGCAAACTCACCTGGCTGATGATGGTGATCGGATGCGCCACGCTCAGCCTGGCGGTGGTATCGTTCAGCGTTTACGAGGTGTTGATGTTCCAAAGGGCCCAGGTGCGGGCGCTTTCAACACAGGCACAAATCATCGCCGCCAACAGCACCGCGGCTTTGGTTTTTGGAGATACCGGCTCAGCGGCCGAAACGCTAAGCGCTCTTGCCGCGGAGCCGTCAATTGTTTCCGCGGCGATCTATTCCACTGACGGAAAACTCTTCGCCAGCTATAGAAGGAAGGACGCCGGGGCCTCAGCCGGGTCAGTTACACTGTCTTACCCCGTGATGTTCGCGGGCAAGCGGATTGCCACCATCTCACTCCAGGCGAGCAGGGCGGCGCTAGCCGTGCGGTTGGTTTCCTACACGGCGATTCTTGCGGTCATCGCGGCCGCCTCGATTCTCATTGCTTTAGCGCTGTCTTCCGCGCTCCAAAAGTTGATCAGCGCCCCCATTCTGCGCCTGGCGCACGTAATGAGCGAGGTTAGCGCGGAACACAACTACTCGATTCCGGCGATTGCACACGGCGAGGATGAAATCGGGCTGCTCATCGGGCACTTTCATAAGCTGCTGGCGCAGATTCGCGAGCGCGACGAAGCACTTCGCCAGGCGCACGACGAGCTCGAACAGCGTGTTCTCGATCGCACCAGCGAGCTCCAGCTCGAAATCGCCCAGCATGAGCAAACGCAAGCCCACCTGCTCTTCGCCAAAAAAGAAGCCGATGAAGCTAACCGCGCCAAGAGCGAGTTCCTGGCCAACATGAGCCATGAACTCCGGACTCCCTTGAACGCGATCATCGGCTATAGCGAGATGCTTCATGAAGTAGCTACCGACCGCCACGATATCGAGTACATCCCGGATCTGGAGCGGATTTGCATGGCCGGACGGCACCAGTTAACGCTCATCAATGACGTGCTCGATCTTGCGAAAATTGAGGCCGGGCGAATGCGCGTCAGCCTGGAGAACTTTGCTGTCGAGCCGGTGGTTCAGGAAGTGGCCAGTTCCGTCCAATCGCTCGCGCTTAAGAATCACAATCTTCTGAACATGAAGATCGATGGCCCCCTCGGCAACGTCCACCTTGATGCCACCAAAGTCAAGCAGTGCCTTTGGAACCTGTTGGGGAATGCCTGTAAGTTCACCGAAAACGGCGTCGTGACCCTGGCCGTCGCGCGCCGTAAGGAGCAATCTCGCGAGTGGATTGTCTTCGAGGTGGTGGACACGGGAATCGGGATGAGTGCCGGCCAGATGCAAAAGCTCTTTCGCGCATTTTCCCAGGTGGATTCATCCAGCACGCGGAAACACGGCGGGTCCGGCTTGGGACTGATGATCAGCCGGCGGTTCAGCCGTATGATGGGTGGGGATATTCAGGTCTACAGCGAGCCCGGCAAGGGCTCCTCCTTTACCTTGACTCTGCCGGTAAACGCCGGCGCGGAAGAATCGGCCCAAGGATTCGAGAACAACCAGCCCGTATTTCAGGAATCGATGGCGGCTCTATCCGATCACGTATCCAAATCGCCGCTCCCCCAAGCCATCTAAACTAACAGTCCGCGGTGAAAGCCCTTGCGATGCGCTGAGGTGACAAGCTAACGCATGTCTCACACACAGACTCGGGCGTCGACGCCTGGTTGCGTTTGCTTTACCCGTCCAACGATTACCACGGACTCCTGGTGGTCAGATAATCTGGAATGGGGTTGTGATGCGATCTTTTCCGTTCCTCGCCCTTGCGTTCAGCGCAATGTTCAGCGCATGCGCGCAACAAAGCGGTCCCGCGCTTTCGATCGATGCGGCAGCCAATCAGCACGTAATTTCACCGGACATTTATGGCATTAATTACTTTTGGGACGTGGGCAGCGCAACCGGCTCCCAACTTCAAGCCACGATAGCGGCCGGAGCCGAGATGCGGGCTACCGTCCGACGCTGGGGCGGCAACGGAACCAGCACGTATCACTGGAAGTTCGACGTCAGCAATATCGATGCCGACTGGTTTTACGAGGTGCTTCCGGACACCACTATTGACGCATCGAAACTACCGGTCGGCTCCTCATTCAACACGTTTGCCGACCAGGTCCGAACGACGGGCGGCAAGATCCTCGGCACTATACCGGTTCTGGGCTGGCTGCCCAAGGAGCGCCGGGAAATGTGCAGTTTCGATGTGGCCAAGTATGGCAAGCAGTGCAAGCAGGACCCGTACGCGCAGTATCACCCGTACACCTGCGGCAACGGCGTCGTTTACGATTCGGCCTGCGGCGATCCGTCGGTGAACGACGGTAAAAGCCCGTCGCATCCGGTTTACATTACCAACGATCCAACGGACGCCTACGCGCAATTCGACCAGGCATTCCAGGCGCAGTGGATCCAGTACCTGCTGACACGCTATGGCCAGGGCAACCAGGGTGGCATAACAATCTGGAGTCTCGACAACGAGCCGATCTGGTGGGACAGCACGCACCGCGACATTCATCCCAATCCCTACACCTACGACGAACTGCTCAGCCTGGACACGACTTATGCTCAGGCCATTAAGCAGGCAGACCCCACCGCGCTGGTCTCGGGGCCTGTCGGCGACAACTGGGCGTCGCTGTGGTTCTCGAAAAAAGACATCGTGGCGGGGCAGGCTCGCGGAAATTATTGGTCGAATCCGGTAGATCGCAACGCGCACGGCGGCATGGCGCTCCTGCCCTGGTACCTGTCGCAAATGGCCGCTTATGAGCAGCAGAACGGCGTACGGCTGCTCGATTATCTCGACCAGCATGCTTACCTTGCTCCTTCGAACGTCGCGTTTTCACCGGCGGGAAGCGCCGCAACCCAGGCGCTTCGTCTGCAGTCGACCCGTGTCTTTTGGGACCCGTCCTACATCGTGACCGGCGATTACTGGATTCGCGACACGGATAAAAACGGGGCGCCGGTAGCCCCCCAATTCATCCCGCGCCTGCGCTCCATGGTGGATCAGTATTATCCCGGCACCAAGGTTTCGCTTACCGAATACAACTGGGGCGCGCTGGACGATATTAACGGCGCGCTCGCCCAAGCCGACCTGCTCGGAATCTTCGGGCGGGAAGGCCTCGACCTGGCGACGCTCTGGGGTCCGCCGAAACCCACCGATCCCGGCGCTTTCGCGTTCAAGATATTCCGAAATTACGACGGCATCGGCGGAGCATTCGGTGACACCAGTGTCCAGGCTTCGAGCGCGGACCAGGCGCAGCTTGCGGTTTATGCCGCGCTACGTTCGGATGCGGCGCTCACGGCTGTAGTGGTCAACAAGACGGGCAACGACCTGTCGAGCACCCTGAGCCTGGCGAATTACGACGCCGATTCGGCCGCTCACGTCTGGCAGTACAGCGCCGCGAAGTTAGACTCCATCGTCGCGCAACCTGACATTACCGTCGCCGATGGCGTGATCAGCGCCGTCTTTCCGGCCAATTCCATCACGCTGATCGTGGTTCCTCCCGCGTCTCTGGCCGTACCGGCGCCCGCGGTTGCCTCCGTGGCCAATGCCGCGTCCTATTCCACCGCGGTCGCGCCTGGACAGATGGTGGTGGTCTGGGGCAGCGACATGGGCCCGGAACAAATCGTGTCGCAGCAAATGGACCCGAACGGTATGGTCAGCACAAGCCTGGCCTGGGTCCGGATTCTGTTCGATGGTGTTCCAGCGCCACTGGTCTACGTCTCGGCGAACCAGGCCTCGGCTGTCGTTCCTTATTTCGGCGCCACCAAAGCCACCACTCACGTTCAGGTGGAATATCAGGGTGTCCGGTCGGACCCGTTGGAGATTCCCGTGAGCCCGACGGCTCCCGGACTGTTCACCGCCGACGCTTCGGGACAGGGACAAGGGGTCATCTTCAACGAGGACGGCATTACGCCGAACTCGCCCTCGTCTCCGGCGTCTCCGGGGTCGCTAGTGATCCTCTCGGGTACAGGCGAAGGCGTCACAGATCCTCCGGGAGTGGATGGCCGTCCTGCGATCGACGTTTTACCGACCCCGTTAGCCCAGGTTTCGGTTCAAATCGGAGGACTGCCCGCTAAGGTAGAGTACGCCGGAGCCGCGCCGGGCTCCATTCCCGGCCTGTTTCAGATTAAGGCCCGTATCTCGCAGGATGTCACGCCGGATGACAACGTGCCGATTCAAGTAACGATCGGCGGCATTACGAGCCAGAGCGGCGTTACCGTGGCGGTGCATTGATCCTGAACTGAGGTGAGAATTTCCGCGCAGCCTGGACACTTACGTGTCAGGTGCTTCCAGCGATTGCTCATTGGTTTGCCGCCGCGGATACTACGGTCGCGCCCTTGATCGCCTGGCTGGCGGTCGCGATATTCATCAGCGGTTTGGACGACCTGGTCGTCGACGTCGTTTGGATTTATTCCCGGCTGACGAAGCCGAGGCGCCCGCATCGCTTGTCCGGCGGTCCTCAGGCGCACAACGAACCGCGTATCGCGATCTTCGTCCCTCTTTGGCATGAACACGAGGTCATTGCCAATATGGTCGAGCACAACATCGCCGCTATCGATTACCGGAATTACGAGTTTTTCCTGGGCGCGTATCCCAACGACCAGCCGACTATAGCCGCCATCCACGGGTTGGAGAGACGATATGGACACGTTCACGTGTCGTTGTGCCCCCACGACGGCCCCACATCCAAGGCCGATTGCCTCAACTGGATCTACCAGCGAATGTTGATGTACGAAGAGGAAACCAGTCAGCGCTTCTCGCTGGTTCTGATTCACGATGCCGAAGACCTGATCCATCCCCACTCGTTACGGGAAATCGCCCGTAACGCGCAGCAGAACGACATGATCCAGATTCCCGTGCTGCCGCTGCCCACGCGGGTGCACCAGTTTGTCCACGGCATCTATTGCGACGAGTTCGCCGAGGTCCAAATTAAGGATATGATCGTCCGCCGGGTGATGGGGAGTTTCACGCCGTCGGCGGGCGTGGGGACGGCTTACTCCCGCGCAGCGCTCCAGAAGCTCGCACAAGCCAGCAGCAACCGCGTCTTTGAACCGGCATGCCTCACCGAGGATTATGAAAACGGCATGCGGCTGCACGGCCTCGGATGCTCCCAGGCGTTTGTTCCGCTCACCAGAAGTGCCAAGGGATTTCTGGCCACGCGCGAATATTTTCCCCGGACTATACGGGCCGCCATCCGGCAGCGTACGCGATGGGTCACAGGGATCGCGCTGCAGACGTGGGAACGGCACGGCTGGCGTGGGTCGCCCGGCACCATGTATTGGTTCTGGCGCGATCGCAAGGGGTTGATCGGCAACCCTCTCAGCCTGTTCTGTAATCTGGTGTTTTTTTATGGACTCCTGTCCGGTATCGTGGCCGGGTTGGCACGCATGCCCTGGGATTTGTGCCGGTCCGTGGATCCCTCGATTGCCGCTGCAACGTTCTACATTGTCCTGTTCCGAACCACCGTCCGAATGATGTGCGTTGCGCGTGTTTACGGCTTCATTTTTGCCCTCGCCATTCCGCTTCGAAGCTTCTGCGCAAACTACATCAATGCGACCGCGAGTTTTCTGGCGCTGTGCCACTTTGTGAGCGCCAAGGTGAGGGGACGGCCTCTGGTTTGGCTGAAGACCGAGCACGCCTATCCATCGCGAGGCACACTCGTCGCCCACAAACGCAAATTGGGGGAGATTCTGGCAGGATCGGCCTATGTCACCGAGCGCGATTTGAAGGCGGCGCTGGATACCCAGCCTGACGGTGTGCGCATCGGCGAGTACCTGATCAAGGTTGGCCTTCTGTCACAGGAAAACCTGTTCGAAGCCCTGAGCCTGCAACAGGGGCTGCCGACCGGCCCGGTGCATCCGCTGGAGATTGCTTCTGCGACGGCTCACGCTCTGCCGCGCCGGGTGGTCAAATACTGGCAGGTTCTGCCGTTCAAGATATCCGATGGCAGCATGTTTGTTGCCACACCCGAGATTCCGTGTGACGAACTCACCCGGGAATTGCGTGGCTTGACCAAGCTCGAAATCCGATTCCAACTTGTCACGCCTGATAACTTCAAACGCCTGGTTGACGTAATTTAGGAGACCATGGGAACATTCCACGTTTCGGGAGTGTCAAAAGCCCATGGGTAAACTGCGCCAGGTCATTCGCACCCTTCTTCGAGCTCCCGGATTCGCGATCGCCGCGATTACTACACTCACGCTAGGAGTGGCGGCCAGCATCATTGTCTTCGTAATTTTCGATGCCATCGTCCTGCGCCCCCTTCCTTACAGGCATCCGGACCGGCTGGTCATGATTTGGGACCAACTCACCAGGCTTGGCCTCGACGAATTCCCCGCCACCCTTTCCAACTACCGCGATTATCTGCAAAGCAACAGCGTCTTCGAGGATATCGCCGCATTTCAGCTTAACGACATGAACCTGGCGGGCGCCGCGGCTACCACGCCCCAGCGAATCAGCGTCATGGCGATCGGGGCGAACTTCCTGCCGCTGATGGGGGTCGCTCCAGAGCTCGGCCGTGCGTTTACGGAGCAGGAAACGCAACCCGGCCGTGACACTGCCGTATTGCTCAGCGACGCGCTGTGGCGTGAGCATTTCGGGGGCGTGCCGGACATCCTCGGGAAGACGGTCACCCTCGACGATCGCCAGTTTGTCATCGCGGGCGTGATGGCGCCGAATTTCCGTTTCGCACTCGCCAACGACCCCGCCCCGGACATGCTTGTTCCGCTGGTTTTGCCAGCAACCGATGACGGCCGCTGGGGAAATGTCCGGCTCCTGGCCCGGATGAAACCAGGAGTGTCACCGGAACAGGCCCAGGCCAACATGACCCAGGTAGCCGCGGCCCTGCAATCAGCCCGACATCCTTACACCGGGCCGCATGGTGAAGATGCCGGTTACCGGGTTCGTGTTGTGCCACTTCATCAGCAACTCCTGGGAGGGATCCGCGCGGGCGCTTGGGTGCTGTTTGGTGCGGTAATCCTGGTTCTGTTTATTGCCTGCGGGAATGTCGCGAACCTCCTGTTGGCGCATCGCCTGGGACGTCGGCGGGAGTTTGCCATTCGAATCGCTTTGGGCGCGATGACCCGCCACTTGCTTCAGGAATTGGCTGCGGAAGGTTTCGCCCTCGCCGCGACGGCAAGCCTGGCGGGTGGGCTTTTGGCGGCGTGGGCGATCCGAGCCATCCCCAAGCTCATCACCTTGCCTGAAGCGGCGGCGATTCAGCTCGACTGGCGGATCGCGGCCTTCGCGGCGGCTCTGATGCTCGGCACCGCCCTGTTCTCTGAACTGGGAGGCGGCTGGTGGATTGCCATGAAGTCGCGTATTGAGACCACCGGCTCGCGAGTCGCCGGCCAGGGTTCCTCCCGTCTGCGAAAGGTGCTGATTGCGGCTGAGGTGGCGCTCAGTTTCGTGCTGCTCGCAGGAGCCGGCCTTTTAATCGAAAGCTTCTGGCGTTTGAGCCGTGTCGACCCGGGGTTCGATCCGCGCGGCGTATTGTCGATGCGAGTCACGCTTCCGGCCTATAAATACGCCAACCCTGAGCAGCGGACCGCATATTTCCAGCGCACAATGGCAGAGATCGGCCGATTACCCGGGGTCCAATCTGCATCTCTCGTTTCGAATCTTCCGCTCAGTGGTGGCCGCGGAGGCGGACCGTTCAGCATCGAAGGACGGCCTTACCGTACCAATGGAGCGGTGCCACAGGCCGCTGTCCTCTACAACGCCAGCCCGGCGTATTTCCAAACCCTGCACATTCCCCTTCTGGCGGGCCGAACACTCGAGGATCGTGACACTGCCGAGGCTCCGCTGGTCACGGTGGTTAACGAGACCCTGGCCCGCGGGTTCTGGCCCAGCATGGGCGACGCGCTCGGTAAACGGATCGTGCTCGGCGCGCCGCGTCCGAACGCACCGTGGATGACCATCGTCGGTGTCGTGGCGGATGTGCGCAACACCGGTCTGAGGGTCGAACCCATCCCACAGATTTACCGCCCGTACCCTCAAGCCCCATCGCAGAGCGCCGTGCTGCTCGCCCGAACCGCGGGCGATCCCATGACGCTTGCACTCGCCGTCCGCCGAGCAGCCGGGACGGTCGACCCGGAGCAGCCCATCTACGATGTCAAGACACTGGACCAAAGGGTTTCCAGCTCGATCCAAAACGACCGCTTCCAAACGTTATTGCTTGGCGCCTTCGCCGCCCTCGCGCTGTTGCTGGCATGCGTGGGCATTTACAGCGTTCTCGAGCACGCCATCGAGCAGCGGACGTCGGAGATCGGCATACGCATGGCAGTTGGCGCGCGCCCTGTCGACATCATGCGCCTCGCCCTGGCGCAAGGAATGCTCCCTGCTACTGCCGGAATTGCCGCCGGGTTTGCCGCGGCACTGGCGCTCACCCGTCTGCTTCGAGTGCTGCTGTTTGGTGTTTCACCACATGATCCCGTGGTGCTTTTGTCGATTGCCGCGCTGCTTGCCATAGCAGCCCTCGCTGCCAGCCTCGGCCCGGCCGGACGAGCGATGCGGGTCGATCCCGTCGTCGCACTTCGCGAGGAGTAGAAGGTCCGGTAGTCCTAACGGTCACAGCTGGGTAGGACCAGTACTGGAACTTCGTTTCCATTGCAGGCAAAGGCCAGTACCTATAGCCTGAGGTAGGTAAAACTCACATGAAACGTCTCTGTCCGCTCATGTTGTTGCTGGGAGTCGTCGTATGGCTTGGCGGCTGCACGCGCGACCCCAAGGTGCTCGCGAAGAAATACGTAGAAACGGGAAACAAGTATTACGAGAAGAGCAAGTACAAGGAAGCCTCGCTCATGTATCGCAAGGCCCTCCAGAAGGACCTGCGGTACGGACCCGCTTACTATCACCTCGGCCTCACGCAGCTAAAGCAGGGGCAGGGCGGCGACGCACGGCGGAGTTTCATGCGAGCAACCGATCTCGATCCCGCCAACCTCGATGCCTTCGTGCGGCTCGCGGACGTGGACCTGGCCGGGTACCTCTACGATCCCCAGACCAACAAGGTCGGCCTCGACGATGCCCGCGACCTGGTGAAGACGATTCTGAAGCGGGATCCCAAGTCCTTCGACGGGCTTCGCATCGCGGGATTCGTCGCGTTGTCGGACAAGGACGTCAAGACCGCGATCCTGCGATTCCAGCAGGCAAATGAGTCCAAGCCGAACCAGCCGGAAGTGGCGGTGGCGCTCGTTCAGGCGATGTTCGGTGACAAGCAGGATGCCGAGGCAGAGCGGCTGACCAAGAGCTTCATCGAGCGGCTGAAGACCTATGGTCCGCTATACGACTCGCTGTATGGTTATTATGCGCGCACTAATCGCGTTGTGGACGCGGAGCAGGTTCTGCGGCTCAAGGTGGACAACAATCCCACCAACAGCCTCTTCTTCACCCAGCTTGCGTTCCACTACTACCTGACTCACCGTTCGAACGACATGAACGCAACCATCGGACGCATGACGTCGGATCTTAAGAAGATTCCCGAGGCACACATGGCCGCCGGCGATTTCTTTATGCAGATCCGCGACTATGGCCGCGCGTTCGACGAGTACCAGCAGGGTGAGAAAACCGCGGATTCGAAGATAAAGCTGTCGTATGGTAAGCACGAAGTGGAAGCGCTGAACCGCCAGGGCAAGGGCTCCGACGCGACGAACCTTCTGAGCACTCTGCTTAAGAGTTATCCGAAAGATACCGAGCTCATTACAATGCATGCCGCTTCGCTGTTGCAGGTGCGCGATGCCAAAAAGGCGCAAATTGCGATCGACGAATTGCAGCCCCTGGTAGCGGCCACCCCGACAGACCAGAAAGATCTTCTCGTGGAGTTGCACTTCAATCTGGGCCGCGCGTATATGATCAAGGTCGACACGCAGAGCCTCGAGCAGGCGCGCCTGCAGTTTCAGGAAGCGCTACGCATCAAGCCGACCTATCTGCCCGCGAAGTCGTTGTTGGCCGAATTGCTCCTGAATGTGGGCGAATTCCCCAAAGCGGTGCAAGCCGCCGACGAGATTCTCAAGGTCGTGCCCAAGGATGCGAATGCCCGCCTGATCCGGACCATGTCGCTGATCAGAATGGGCGAGCGCGATACGGCTCGTACGGAACTGACCGCTATGCTCGCTCAAAATCCGAAGTCCAACGACGCGCGCTATCAGATCGCTCTCATGGACTTCATTGAAAAGCGTTACAAGGACGCCGAAGGCAACTTCTCCACTCTTCGCGCAGCATCCGATCCCCGCGGCTACGGCGGTTTGCTCGAGTGCAAGATGGCACAGAAAGACTTCACTGGCGCCACCGAGTTAGTAGAGGATCAGTTAAAGCAGAATCCCCAGCAGCCGGAACTCCTGCGGCAGTTGGCCGAGATCAAGCTTCAAACCGGCAACGCCGATGACGCGGCGATTCAGTACCAGCAGGTCGTCCAGAAGACCCCTTCAGAAGGCTCCTATATGCGGTTGGGAGAAATCCAGCGCCAGGCGGGACGATTAGACCTGGCACTCGCCAGCTTTCAAAAAGCGAAAGAGCTGAATCCGGCCGACCCGACGCCGGTACTCGAAATCGCGGTGACCTACGATGCTTCGGGACGTGCGGACCAGGCCCGCAAGGGATATGAAGAAGTTCTCAAGATGCAACCCGACAACGGCGTTGCGTTGAACAATCTGGCCTATGCGAAGGCCGACCAGGGAGTCGATCTCGACCAGGCCCTCACTTTTGCCGAGAGAGCGCGCCAGAAGCGGCCGAACGATCCGGACGTCACCGACACGATTGGCCTGATCTACCTGCGCAAAAACCTAAACGACGAGAGCATTCGAGTGCTGCGGGAAATCGTATCGCGTATGCCCACGAACGCTATGTACCACGTGCATTACGCCATGGCATTGATGCAAAAAGGCGATCGTACCGCCGCTCGCACCGAGTTGGACGCCGCTGCGAAGTACAGCGTCACCGATAAGGAAAAGGCACGCGTTCGCGAGTTGCGCACAAAGATCAGCTAGCGTGGGCGCAGGCGGTTTCGCCTGTGCATTCCCGGTGAGGCCAAAGGGCAGGCGAAACCGCCTGCCTCACCCTTCCACAGAATCCAAAATCGGGCGCTGTGGGAAGTCACAGGAAGCGACATTGGCTTCCAGGTTGCGCTGCCAGACGGCCAACGCAAGCAGCGGGAAGTAGTGCCGGTACAAGTGGTAGGTCAGGTAAAACACGTTCGGGAATCCTGTGCCGGTGGCGAGATCCTCATCCCACCAGCCGCGGCCGTTGCGATGCTCCAGCAGCCACTCGATTCCGCGCTGCACCGCCGCCGAGCCTCGGTCGCCTGCTGCTTCGAGGCCCAGCAATGCCCACGCCGTTTGTGACGCGGTGCTGGACGCGCGCACGTATTTGTGGGCTTCGTAGCTCGCGCAGCTTTCACCCCATCCACCGTCAGGGTTCTGAATCGCACGGAGCCAGTTCGCGGCTTTCTGCACGGCATCACGAACCGCGGGCGATCCACTCGCCCGCAGGCCGCGCAGGGCGAGGAATGTACCGTAGACGTAATTCACACCCCAGCGCCCATACCAGCTACCGTCATCCTTCTGGTGCGTCAGCAGGTACTGAACGCCGCGCGCAATCGACTGGTTCTCGTGGCCGTACCCACGGCGGCAAAGCGCTTCCATCACGCGTCCGGTAATGTCCGGACACGTAGGATCGAGCATGGCATTATGGTCGGCAAACGGAACTTTGTTGAGAAGCTGCCAGTTGTTGTCGAAATCGAAGGCCGCCCACCCGCCGTCGGAAGATTGCATCCCTAACAGCCAGTGAACCGCGCGCCGCTCGGCCCTCGACTGGCGCTCCGGGTCGGTGGCCTTGGCGTGCTGAAGAGCGAGCAGGACCATCGCTGTGTCGTCGATATCGGGGTAGAAGTCGTTTGCGAATTCGAAAGCCCAACCACCCGGCTGAAGGTCTGGTTTCTTGACCGCCCAGTCGCCTTTCCTCCGTACTTCTTTATCGAGCAGCCAGTCCGCCGCCCGCCTCATAGCGTCGGGATTCGACGAGCCGAGTTCCCCAAGCGCGAACATCGAGATTGCAGTATCCCAAACCGGCGAAACAGCGGGCTGAAACTGCAGACGATCCTCCGACTCCATGATTAAATCCTCGAACTGTCGCAGCCCTTCGACGAAGTCAGGATGATCCTTCTCGTAACCCAGAACATCCATGGCCATAATGGCGTACATCATTGACGGATAGATGGCGCCGATGCCATCGGAGAACCGCAGGTGGTCGAGCATCCACTTTTCGGCCTCGCGAATAGCCTTGGCGCGAAGATCCTTGGGGCCGCGGCGCTCCCATAACTTCAGAACCTTGTCGGCCTGGATGAAGACTGCCGAAAGCCGATCCTTCTTGGGGAGCACGAGCTTCGTGTTCGCGGCGTACAGTTCCTCGATCGTGAATCCCGCCGGCGCCGGCCGTCGTACACCGGTCGCCTGGACGATTGAGAGAGGGACGACGATCGCGCGCGTCCACGAGGACATCTCGTACATCAGGTTACGCGGCATCAAGACCAGCTCGGGCGGTACCGTTGGCACGAACTGCCGCGGAAACAGACCGAAAAGGCTCAGGTTGATTTTCGTGTAGCTATTGGTCGCTTGCAGTCCTCCAAGGGCGAGTGCACATTCGCGGGCACGCTTCATCGCGGGCTCACCAGAATTGCGGCCACCCAGTTTCAAGGCTACATATGCGCGGATGGTGGCATTGACCTCGGCGGGTCCGCCCGGATAGATGTTCCAGCCCCCGTCCGGCAACTGCTGGTCAAGAATCCTGCGCAGCGCTTTCCCGATTCTCGGGCTCGACATGCGACCCAACCACAACGACAGAAGGATAAAGTCGGATTCGAGCGTGGTATCAGCCGTCAGATCGCCACGCCAATATCCGGCGGAACTCTGAAGGCGCCAGAGCGCGGCGGCGGAATGATGGGCCACGTCGCGAAGCTGATCCGCGGCTCCACGCAGATCCGCCATGACAGGAACGGCAGCGGAAGGTTCGCTCAATGCGATCTCGTTCCTCGTCTCCTCTCCTTCCTCGGTTAACGCCACGATCTCTCGAATGATGGCGTCCCGCTGTTCCCGGGCGGGGGGCGCCAACCCGAGCGCTTCAGAGAACCACAACCCCTCAGCGGCAAGGCGGGCTACGGTGGCGCGCATCGGGTCGATCCCGTCGTGGTTCAGACGGTCTTGCCATTCCTGGTAATGCGCCCGCAACGGGTCGATCAGCGACGGCGCAGCCGCCTGCGCGGCGAGCAGGGCCGGCGCCATTTCAACTTCCGACGCTGCCCGCACGAAGGCGCGGGTTCGCGTTCCCGGTGCATTTCCGGTTTCGAGAGCTTGCCGCTTGCGATCGAGCGAATCCACCAGGTGCTCGATGAGTGCGGCGATCAGTTCCTCTTTGCCTGCATAGTGATAGAGGAGTCCGCCCTTGCTGATACCGGCCTCTCGTGCCACGCGATCGAGTGTCAGAGCACCGACGCCTTCTCGCAGAATCACGTCCAGCGCAGTCTCCAGGATGGAATCCTGAGTTGCCGTCATGAAAATGAGTATACCGTCCAGACGGTACAGTTTCAAGGCAGAATTCGATGCCTAGCCGACCGCATGATCGCCGAACCCACCGCCGCCAAAGCCACAATTAAATTCGCCACAATCACCGGCTTGGCTGCAATCCCTACCCCGTACGCGATCCAAAGGACCGCCGCGATGGCCTGCACCCAGCGAAGTGACGAACCGCTCCGCAAGAGGTAGGAGAGCGAGAAGACCGCCGTCGCCACCCAGCCTATGGCCTCGAGCCTCATACGACGTCGCCCGCCGCCACGGCCGCACTTGCAGCGCGCGAGATTGTTATGGAGTCGGTCCGAACCTTGTCCCACTCGCGAAGCAGGAAGCCATGTGCTTCAAATAGCGCTCGCACGCGGGCGGCATTCCAACCCACGATCTCTTCCAATACGGGGACGATCACGCTCAGCGCATCGTCGCTGAGAATGGTCCGGCGCGCGATTTGGGTGATGTACTTGTTCTCCGACACCGCGATCGTCAGACCATCGAGCCGGTTTACATGCAGCATCACATGCACGTCGGAACTCCCGTCACCGACGTAAACGACGCGGTCGTGAGCAACGCCGAGCGATTCCCGCAGCCTGTCGAGTACCGCCACTTTGCCATAGCCGGCGGGAACACGCGCGATGGATTGAATCTCACCGCTCGTCGCGTGATAACGAAACTGCGTCCCGAAGATGTGATCCTCAGGCACAATGCCCGCCAGCGCCGACTGAATCACCTCCTGCGGCGCCGCCGAGACGACCTAAAACGAGAAGCGATGGCCATTCAGGTTCCCAAGCATCTCGGAGAGCAGATGGATATTGCTTTTCAAGCGCACCCGTCGTCCGACTTCAATGAGATGTTCTCGCCGCACGCACCGGTATTCCGGATCGTGCAAAAGCAGGTACGCCAGCTCCCCGCCTTGTTGAACGAGGTGAATGTCCGCGAGACCCGCAATCCGGTCGCGGAACCCATGGATGCCTATGAGCTCGCTGAGAACGATTCCGGAATCGTTAAAACTGAGTGTCTGATCGAAGTCGCTTACCAGCAGGTAATCTTTCGTTTCCATTGGCATGTGTGTAATTCCTCCTGTGCTTCGCAGGAACGGGGCGGAGCTGTTTTTAATTCTTGGATGTATCTCCGCGCCGGAAGTTGCCTTATCGGGAGCGAAAGCTGTAATGTCAGGTATGCCGAAACGGCGACTGTCCCACGAGCCGCACGTTCCGATGTACCAGCGCATTCTGGAATCCCTGGCGCACGACATCCAGACCGGCAAATACAGACCCGGCCAGAAATTTCCGAGCGAAGCCACGCTGGTTCGGCAATTTGGAAGTTCCCGCATCACGGTGGGGCGGGCGCTGAATGAACTGGAGCACCGCGGACTCGTTGAACGCCGCGCGGGATCGGGCACTTATGTACGGACGCGAAAGACGGCGCGCGCCACGTTCGGGCTATTAATCCCGGATTTCGAGGCCACCGAAATCTTCGAACCGATTTGCCGCGGGATTGCCGGGGCGGCGAGCGCAAAAGAATACGCATTCCTCTGGGGACAAACCAGCCGCCAATATGTCGAGATGGGCGTCGCCGGAGTGTTCTTCGCGCCCCTAGAGGAGAGTGCCGAAGCCCACGCGCTCAATCTTGAAATCATTGCGCAGCTCGAAGACGCGCGAATTCCAGTTGTTCTGCTGGACCGTTGCTATATGCCGTACCCATGCCGCAGCCGGCACGACCTGGTGGGCATCGATAACTGGCGCGCGGGCTTCATCGCAACGGAACATCTCGTGAAAGCGGGAGCCACGCGCATCGCTTTCCTGGGTCATGCCCGCGGGGCTCAGACGATCGATGCAAGACTCTCCGGATATCGCGCCGCGCTCGGCGAGACCCCCGCGCTGATCTTCCGGCCGGAGTCGATTGAGCCGCGAACGATAGAACAGTTCCACAAAAGGTCGCATCCCGACGCCTACGTATGCGCGAACGATCGTACGGCCGGCGAATTAATGCGTGCCTTGATTAGCGCCGGGCAACGCATACCGGGCGACGTTCGCATCGTCGGAATCGATGACGTGGAGTATGCCAGTCTGCTGCCGGTGCCCTTAACGACTGTTCGTCAACCCTGCCGCGAGATCGGCGAGGCGGCTCTCGGAGCTATGCTCGACCGCATGGCGCGTCCAAACTCTTTGCCGCGCGATATCCTGATTGAATGCCGCCTGGTGGTGCGGGAATCGTGCGGGAGCAAGGCTTAACATTGACAATCGGGCAGGTCGCAAAGCAAGCCGGGCTTCGAGCATCCGCCATTCGCTATTACGAAAAGGCCGGTTTGATTCCCAGGGCCGGCCGTACGAGTGGACAACGCCGCTACGATGCCTCGATCCTTGAAGTGCTGGCCGTCCTGGAACACGCCAAGTCGTGCGGCTTCACTCTGGAGGAGACTCGAGAACTCTTCAACGGCTTTCACAACGATTCACACATTTCCGAACGCTGGAAGGATCTCGCCAAACGGAAAATCTCGGAGCTTGATGCGATGGCGGAGCGGATCGCCACGATGAAGAACCTGCTGGAACGAATACAGGCATGTCGCTGCATCGACGTGAACCAGTGCGGGCGAGGTATTCTCCGCAAGAACTGTCAATAAGGTTCTTACCAAATCAGCGCAGCAAGCCCCTGGCTCCGTCCTTTTCCCGACGCCGGAGACCAGGGGCACCAACTAACCCGATCGATCTCTACTTCTTGTTAGCTGCCTCGGCTGCGAGTTTCAGTTCATTATTCACCTGATCCAGTAACTCCTTGGCCTTCTGGGCATGGCCTTGCATATCCCATTCGTTGGCCTGCTGAGCAGCGACGATCTTTTCATAAGCCTGGCGGCTCAGCCGTTGGGCGGCTGCGATATTCGGATGCCGGGCTCCCGATACGTTCTTTGCGGGTTTCTGAGCGAAAGCTGCTCCTCCAATGACGAGAAAGCAGCCAAGAGCGGACGCGATTAGGGTTTGTTTCATAGCTCAAATTCTAACTGTCTATCATTAATAGGCTATTAGGACGCTGTTAAGTTTGTCTCATCCCATTTATCGCCGAGTTACCACCGGCGAGTCACCCACACAGTTCGAGGAAGTCAGTTGGAACACCGCGGCGATCTGGGCCGCTCGAGCGCTCTATCCTTCAGAAACGATTCCGTGGTCCAAAACAGGACATCCCCTATAGAAAACCTGATGCCGCATCAAAACTAAACACCGAGCGGCGGACTTAGTTGTCCCCAACCTAGGACAACCTACTGGCGTTAGCTGTGTCAGTATACTCCAGTTGGGGGCTGCTGACCAGAAAAAACTAACGCTCGATCTGAACGAGCCCGTTGGACGTGACGTCAGCGCCTTGTTCAGCCGTAATGGTCTGCGGGTCGCGCCAGAAGTCCATGTATGAGACCTGGTGCACACACGAAACAGTGCAATAGGGCGCGCAACCTTTCACAGTGAGGTACTCGCGCCGGATATCCTCAACCGTGTATTCGTCGAGCCGCTTGCCGGGAAAACCTCGCTGTTGCGAACAGTAGTGCACCAAGCCGTCTTCGCAGATGTATAGATACCGCGCCCCCGCGCGGCAGCGCCAGTTGCTGGGCCGGCCATTGGCAATGTCGTCCTGGAAGTAGTTGAGCTGCGAAAAATTGCTCTTCTCGAAACCCTTCATCTCGAGGAAGACCTTGCGCTCCCGCTCGCCGATGGGACGCAACTGCCCGTCGCCATCGTGGATGATGCCAACCGTCGACGTGAACCCGAGTCCGACGGCGCGCTTGCCAACGATCAGCGCATCCTCCGGATTGTGAATGCCTCCGCCCAACACGGAATTGATGTTGACGTGAAACAACGCGTGGTCGGAAAGAATTTGAAGCTTCTTATCGAGCACCTTCAGGCTCTTCTTCGAGACATCGTCGGGCATCACATTGTCGATGCTGATCTGCATGTGGTCGAGCCCTGCCTGATTCAAGCGCTTCACCCGATCGGCGGTCAACAAATAGCCGTTTGTGATCAGGCCCGCGATGACCTTACGGCTCCGAATGTGAGCAATCAATTCGTCGAGGTCGGGGTGCAGCAACGGTTCACCGCCGCTAAACGTGATGATGGTGGTTCCGAGATCGGCGAGCCGGTCCAAGCGATGGATCATCGTGTCACGAGGTACGGGCTTGGAATAATCGTCGTACTCGTTACAGTAGGTGCAGGACAGGTTGCAGCGGCGGATCGGAATGATATGCGCCATGACGGGATGGTCCGTGGACGCAAGCCCCCGCATGATCATTCTCCATTCCCGCATCCGGCGATGGAGAGCCCTAAGGTTACGGCGAAACTTCAGCTGGCGATCAGCCATAGATTGGCGGTAACTTCTTATTGAACCATAGGTTCCCAGTAACGCAACGAAGAAAAAATTGTCCAGCGCCGGAACGGAGCCGAATGGCGAATGAATTTGCCTGAGTGGTTATGTAATTACGATTACACAACATGCGGCTGCTTCTCTTTGGCAATGGGACCCAGCGTCGCCTGTGTTGCGCGGAGGTAGTCCGCCGGAGCGATTAGGATCTGAAGCCCACGCCGACCCGCGGAGACGGAGATGACATCGAAAAGCTCAATGGTGTCGTCCGCATAAACCGGGTATGGCTTCTTGCAGGCAAGCGCGGTTACGCCTCCGCGAATGTACCCTGTCAGCGGTTGGACTTCTTTCAGGTGAACCAACTCGAGCCGGCGATCGCCGGTGAGCTTTGCTAAGGCTTTGGGGTCTAATTCGCAATTGCCGGGTACGACGGCCAGGCAAACGCCATTTCGGTCGCCGCGCGCCACCAGAGTCTTAAAAACCTGCTCGGGTGGCAGCCCAACCTTGCGTGCTACGCTTTCCGCGGCCAGATCGTCCGGATCGACTTCGTATTCGCGCAGGTCGTAAGGAATTTTTAGATCGTCAAGCGCGCGAACTGCGTTCGTCTTCACTTTCGCTATTCCAGGAGCACCCGGCAGAACTCGGGCAGGTGGAATGCCCGCTCCACCTTGGCTCGCAACGTTGAGTCGCAAGGGTGGCGCACGCGGTTCCGTAGGGCGCTCTCAAAAACTTCTGCCACAGGCAGCTAATTTAGGGCTTCTTCGGCGGAGTGGGAGGCGTCGGAGGCTTGGTCGCCGATTCATCCACATCGCCGTACTTGATGTTGACATCGCTCTTGAACTGCTTGTAATCCTCGTACTTCACGGTTTCCTTAATCCGCTGCGTGAAGTCCTTGAAATTCAAGTTGCTGTTCGCGATGGTGTACGTCGGAAACCAGTATTTGCCGTCAACCTGCTCGCGGTACGTCTCAAACTTGGCATAAGCGTTCTCGCCGTTGTGCTTTTCGAGCCCTTCGCCGCGTCCGTAAGTCTTTACGATTTGCAAGTCCTTGTCGTCGACCCACACAATCCCTTCGAAATACCGCTTGCCGGATTCCATCTTCTTCGGCTTCACCGCGAACGCGTAACAGGTGATCTCATCCAGTTTCTCGCGGCCCAGATAACGAATGTAGTACATCGGGATCTCGTTAGTCGTCAGCACGAACGGCTGCACTTCTCGCAGGTCCTGCTCATCCTGCGGCGTCAGAAGAATATGCTGCAGCGAGGGAACAGGCGACCGCACGACGTGCTCGGTTCTCTTGCCATCCGGCGTGAACACGATGTCCGATACGATCTCCCACCGGCCGCCCGGGTTGCCATTGTCATCCAACTCGATGATCCTCGCGGTCTGACGGTAAGTGTAGTTGCCGCGAGCCCGCGCAAAATCGGCCTCCTTGGCAGCGAACTTGCTGATGATGTCCTGGATCTGTGTTTCGTTCGGATCGGGCAGATTTGCGGCCCGGACGGACGCCGGTAGCAACGCAATGCCCCAAATCATCATCGCGGCGGCAAACGTGCGCATGTTATACCTCTCAGCTTTTGACGGTCGGCACGAAACGCGGGTTGCCATTGGCCCCACGTCCATATCTTCTATTATCCAAGAATCTGCTTGGCGATGGTCAACTTCTGCATATTGCTGGTGCCCTCATAAATGCGGCCGATCTTGGAGTCGCGGAATAGCTTTTCCACCGGATAATCCTTGGTGAAGCCCACGCCGCCAAAGATTTCAACAGCCTTCGAAGCCGTGTTCTCCGCCACCTGGGACGCGAAATACTTGGCCATCGCCGCTTCAGTGACAAATGGAAGGCCCGCGTCGCGCATCCGTGCGCCGTTGTACACGAGCAGGCGCGCGGCTTCGACCTCCGTCGCCATGTGGGCCAATTCGAACTGGATGCCCTGAAATTCCGCGATCGTCTTCCCGAACTGCTTGCGTTGCCGGGCATAGTTGAGAGCGTGGCTCAGTGCGCCCTGCGCCAGGCCAGCCATCTGCGCACCGATCGCGATGCGGCCCTCATTCAGCGTCTCGATGGCGATCTTATACCCTCGCCCAACGTCACCTAGGACGTTGGCCGCCGGCACCCGGCAATCATCCAGGATCAGCTCGCAAGTGGACGACGCGCGAATCCCGAGCTTGTCTTCCTTCTTCCCAACCTGAAAGCCTGGAAACACACGCTCCACCAGAAAGCAGGTGATGCCGCGATGGCCCAGTTCGGGATTCGCGTTCGCGAACAGCAGATAAAGACCCGCCTCGGCCGCGTTCGTGATCCAGAGTTTGCGGCCCGTGATACGCCACTCGTCGCCGTCCTTCACCGCGCGCGTCGCCAGCGCAAAGGCATCCGACCCGGCGCCGGCTTCCGACAGCGCGAACGATGCCACCATCTCGGATGCCAGTTTCGGCAGGTAACGCCGCTTCTGATCGTCGTTGCCCCAGCGCAGCAGGACATTATTGGAGATGGTGTTCTGCACGTCCACGATCACTGCCGCCGATGGATCGACCTCCGCCAGGGCCTCGACCGCGAGCACCGCCTGAAAGAAGCTACCGCCCTGCCCGCCAAACTCCTCAGGAATCTCGATGCCCATCAGCCCCAGCTCGAACATCTCTCGAAGCAATTCCTTCCGGAAGACGCCTGCTTCGTCCATTTCCCGCACATGAGGACCGATGCGTTCCCGCGCGAACCTTCGCACGGTGTCGCGAAACATCGTTTCTTCTTCGGTGAGTACGCTCAAGGGCGCGGGTGTGGCTTGACTCATTTCCGTGGCGGTGGACATAGCGATCTTCCTCCAGTCTAACCCTTGCCAGAGCTACCATTGAGGAAAAACTTATGTCCACATCGGCTATCCCTAACGACCAACTCGAACGGATTCTACCCACCGTCAACGATCTGTTGAGCCGCATGAACAAGGTGTTCGAACGACTCTCGCTAACGACGGATTCCGCGCTGGTCTATGAACTCGCCCGCGGAGATCGCAAGTGAACATCGTCGAAGCCGGCAATGCCCTTCGAAAGCGCAAGATCTCGTGCCGGGAACTCACCGACGAGTGCCTGACTAAGATTCAGGATCTGAACCCGGCTCTGAACGCATTCATCACTGTGTGTGAGGATTCGGCAAGAAAGCAGGCTGAGAAGCTGGATGAGGAGTTGGAGGATGGCTTCGACCGCGGGCCTCTGCACGGCATTCCGATCGCCCACAAGGACCTGATCTGCACGAAAGGGGTCAGGACCACGTCCGGCTCGAAGCTCTTCAGCGATTATGTCCCCGACTACGACGCTACGGTCGTGTCCCGTCTTCATGAAGCCGGAACCGTGATGCTGGGCAAGACGGGCCTCCATGAGTTGGCTTACGGGATCACCTCCAACAATCCGCATTTTGGACCCGTCCGCAACCCGCACGGTCACGATCGCGTCCCCGGTGGATCGAGCGGCGGCGCCGGCGCGGCGGTGGCCTGCGGTATGGCGCTGATGGCGACCGGAACCGATACCGGCGGATCCATCCGTATTCCCGCATCGTTCTGTGGCGTCGTCGGGCTCAAGCCGACGTATGGCCGTGTGAGCCGCTATGGAGTCCGGCCGCTCGGCCTGAGCCTGGACCACATCGGCCCGCTGACATCGACTGTTCGCGATGCCGCCATCGCACTGCACGCAATGGCTGGATTCGATGACCGGGACAGCTCCTGCAGCCGCGAGCCGGTGCTGGAGTACGTCCCGCCGTCCCCTTGTTCGCTTGGCGGCGTCCGCATCGGCGTTCCGCAGAACTACTACTTCGAAGGCGTCGCGGGTGAAGTGCGAGACGCGGTACAGACCGTGGTGCGAAACACCGAATCGCTTGGCGCGCGAGTGGTGTCCGTGCGAGTTCCCGACGTCGAGGAACTGAACCTTGTCGCTCGCACCATTCTGCTGGCGGAGGCCTCGGCGCTTTACGAACCATACATGGACCAGCGCGCGAGCTTCGGGGACGACGTCCTGGCGCTGCTCGACCAGGGGCGCCTCGTGCCCGCCACGGTCTACGTAAACGCGCAAAGAATGCGCCGCCTCCTGCTTCAGGAATGGCAGACAATCTGCAGCACCGTGGATTGCCTGATTACGCCGACCACTCCCACCGCCGCGCCATTGATCGGCCAGCGTGAAATGGAGATGGACGGACGTAAGATCGACGTCCGGCTGGCAACGACGCGTTTCATGCGCGGCGTCAACGCGCTGGGCTTCCCCGCGCTGTCAATTCCCTGTGGCAAGACGGCCGAAAACCTGCCAATGGGGCTGCAGGTTATCGGCCGGCCGTTTGAAGAAGACCTGGTGCTGCGAGTCGGAGCCGCCATAGAGGACTTGGTCCTCTGACTTTATTCCCCTTTGCACCTCACCGGAGAAAGGAAAGGCGAAAACGCCTGTCCCACCTTTCCAGCGGATGTAGGGCGGGTTTGTAACCTGCGGCGGGTTTGAAACCCGCCTTCACCACTTCCGAATTGCCTTGACAAGCACGGCAACAAACTGGTAGCAGGATGCAATCCTGACTTACTCTAACTCGAAGTGGGCCACAACTCATTAATCGGCCCATACAAATCCTCATTTGAGAACGGCACGTACTCAAACCCGCGCTTAAACGGATCGTCGTACCGCACCGTCGTCCAGTCGATTCCCATGGCCGAGTAAATCGTCGCCTCGACATCCTCCGGCTTCACATAGCGCTGCCGCGACCAGCCGTAATCCACCGTATCCGACCCACTGTCGTTCGTCGCGCCGATCACAGTGCCGCCCTTAATGCCGCCGCCGCCGAACACCGCGGTCTGCTGCACCAGGTGATCGCGTCCGCCCGCGGCCGTCACCTTCCCGACCGTGCGTCCGAATTCGCCGACCATGACGAGCAGTGTCTCATCGTACAAGCCACTCGCCTTCAAGTCGTTGATCAGTGCCGAGACGCCATCATCGAGAGGCTTGCCCATGGTGTAAAGATTGTTACCCTTCGGGTTAGCCTTTCCGTAGATGTCGACGTGCATGTCCCAACTCCCGAACGAAACCAGAATGAACCGCGTGCCCTGGTTCGCCGAGAGTACCTGCTTCGCCACCAGGCAGGCATTGCCGAAAGCCGAGCTTCCATAGCGGGTGCTGTCGGAGCTGTTGAACGAAAAAGCCTGCTGCACGGCGCTGTTATATGTCATGCTGTTGGCCGCCGTGTAGAACTCGTCATAATCCTGCACCGGCTGTCCCAGCGGCGAATTAACACGCAGTGGGTCGTCGAGCTGGTGCACGCGGCTCCACATCGTCTCGAAGCGGGGCTGTCCGAGCACGTTCGTCGTATTCGGAATGCCTGCGGTCGAAGGCACAATTTTAAACGGCGCGTACGTCGCCGGGAAGTACCCGTTCCCAACACAAGATGCCGAATTGAGCGCCAGAAACGTCGGGAATACCTGCCCCGGGGTCCGCTCCGCGAACTTCTCGATCGCGACGACGCTACCGATGTTCGGCGCAATGTTTCCCAAAGCCGCCGCGGGATTGCGTCCGATTTGCGTCCATGTCTGCGCCAGGGAATGCACCAGGGCCCACGACTGCATCGATCGCACCAGCGCCAGGTCTCCCAGCAGGCCGCCGATATTCGGCAACAGGCCCATCGGCCAGGAAACACCGTTTACGTTGGTTGGATTGAAGTCCGCCGGAGTGGTGCCGTCGAGGAACTTCAAATCGAAAGTGTCGACGTGCGACGGAGCGCCGGCCAGCAAAATGAAGATGACGTTCTTGGCCGTGTTCTTCATCTGCACACCGGGCTGCGTGACGATATCTGTCTCCGCCTTAGCCGACTTGCCCAGAAGGTACGATCCCGTCACCCCCGCTCCTAGAATCTCGAAGAACCTCCGCCGCGAGAAGTACGGCCGGTTGAAGAACGAAAGGTGCGGATGTGGATACCGCTGAACAAAATTATCGAATTTATCTCTTTCCGACATGACCCTCTCCCCGTTAGTAATTGAAAATGAAATCCACTTTGTTGTAGAGCGACCACATCAGGTTCTCGATCTCCTGGCTGCGGTTACCCCCATTGATGTTCGCCACGGCCGCGCTCAATTCGACGTCGGTGGGAGTTCGCGAAAGCACGGTCAGAAAAGCTGTCGTCACGAGTTGCCCCGTGTCGGCAATGTTCCCTAGCGACTTGAGGAACGAGCCCGCTGGAGCCTTGGCAAACTGCATCCGGCTCATCACGAAGTTGTCGTTCATCAAATCGAGAGCCTGTGTCACGGATCCATCGGAGCTCCGCACCTGGGTATCGCGATTCCCGCGCAGAAACGTATCGAGAAACATCGAAACCGCCCCATTAGCGCCATCCGGCATGCTTAGCGGCTCGGGGAACTGCATCGCCCAATTCATGGTCCCGTACGTCGCATTCTTATAGGTGGGAATGATACCGCTCGATTGCGCCACGGCATCGTGGATCTCCTCCGACCACAAACGGCGCACCATCTTGCGCGCAAACAGCGTTTGCCACGCCGGATTCCATGTCCCGTCGTAACGCGACGAAAGCTGATAGGCCTGCGAATTCGCGATTTCACGCATCAACGCTTTCAGGTCGTAGCCGCTGTTGACGAAGTCTTGAGCCAGCGCATTCAACAACTGCGGATTCGACGGCTGCAGCGGCCAGGGCTGCGTCGGATCCTGCGGCCACGGAGCTGTCGGCGGATTGGCCGGATCGAGGCGGGCTGGATCAAACTGATCAGGCGGATCGACAATGCCCTGTCCAAAGAAATACGCCCAAACATAGTTCACAGCGGCGCGCGCAAATTGGAAATCGGACGTCACCAACCCGCCGAGGGACACCCGATAGTTCTGCCCCTTGTCCGGACCCTGGCCGCCCCAGAGATACGCCGGAGCCACCGTCTTCGGATCGCTAGACGTGGCCGGCTGACGCGCCGGACGATTGCCGGTGGTGGTGTTCAGCGCATAATCTTTCGTATATTTCGTGTTGTCGGCAAGCCCCCAGTAATACGGCTGCGGTGTCCCTTGCGTCACTGGCGTACGTGGCCAATCGGTGTGCGAGAGGAATGATGAAAGGCCCCAGGCCTGCTGCCGCGTCGTGTGGCTACCCCAGAGGCTCAGCGACGTAAGATGTCCCGCGCCGTTATGGCACAGCAGGCAATTCACGTGCGAGATGCCCAGGAAAGTTGTAGCCATGTTCGCGGTCTGTTGGTCCCAGATGTCCTGTGCCGGGCCGCCCGTCACCACGCCGCCAATCAGAAAGTTCAACTCGCCCTGCGTGTAGCTGTCGCCGCCTTGTGCCGAGATCATTTCCCGCGCCATCTGGTCGTACGGTTTGCCGGTAGCGAGCGAATCGTGGATATAGGTGTAGAACGCTTCCACGCCAGCCGGGTATCGCACGATCTGCGTGTTCCGCGAGTTGTTCTGGAACAGGTCGCCATAGAACATCGTCCACTTGTCCACCCACTGCGAACTGGCGAGTAACGTCTCGATCAGTTTCGCCCGCTTAGTCGGCGTCTGATCCGCAATGAAAGCATTGAGATCGCTGACTGTGGGGATTCGTCCCGTCAGGTCGAGCGTCACCCTACGAATGAATTCATAGTCGGTGGTCTGAGGAGCGGGCGTCACGCCGGCGGCATTAATAGCCTGAAATATATATTTGTCGATCGTATTATTACTGCTCGAAGCCGTTCCTGCAGTCTTTGACGCCGCCGAGGTCTCACGGTGCGGCAGCGCCGCCACCACGGCCCGGGTCATATCACTGAGAGCATGATTCGTCCGCGAATTGACGCCTTTCATGAACCTGTCATGATCCGGTCCGTAGAAGGTGCACTCCGGATGCGCTACGCCGTATTGCGGTTGCTCGTCGTCGGAACGAAGAACCCCAACGAGCGCGAATACCGTAATGCCTGCGAACACTAAGGCGGTGCGTTTTCTGACCATCCCCAACCTCCTAACTGCTTTGTAACGGGCCGCCAGCGGTGCGAGGCGGGCCGATCGAGTCTATCGTCTCAAACACAAACCAGCTTTAAAGGACGCGCCCATGAGGCACTTTTAATCACCGCTCCCGAAAAGCCGTAACCTGCGCCCAGGTAAGTACTATAGATGAAAATGAAGTTTGTCGCACTTATGACCATCACCTCGGGCTTGGCGGCGCAATCTTTTGCGGATCTGGTGTTGACAGGCGGAAAAATCTGGACGGGCACGATCGCGCAGCCTCAGGTGGAAGCCGTAGCTTGCATAGGGCCCCGCATCGTGGCGATGGGATCGTCCTCCGATATTGGCCATTCGATCGGGCCGCAGACGCGCGTGGTCGATCTCGCCGGCAAACTCATGGTGCCGGGCTTCAACGATGCGCACGTCCACTTCTACACGGGGGGCCAGCATCTCGCGAGCGTCAAACTCCGCGATGCGCAAAGCGAGGGCGAATTCCGCGAACGCATCCGCAAGTTCGCGGCGCAACTTCCTCCCGGCCGGTGGATACTGGGAGGCGATTGGGACCATGAGAACTGGACCCCGGCACGCCTGCCCACTCGCCAATTAATTGATGCTGTTACCGCGGATCATCCAGTATTCCTGAATCGGCTGGACGGTCATATGAGCCTCGCCAACACCGCGGCGCTAAAGCTGGCAGGCGTCGATCGCAACACACCCGATCCACCTGGAGGCACGATCGTCCGCGACGAAAAGGGCGAGCCCACTGGAGTGTTGAAGGATGCCGCCGCGGCAGCCGTCGAACGGGTCATCCCAGCAGCCTCCGACGACGAGATCGCCGACGCGGTCCGCGCTGCCATGCGGTACGCGGCGGAAAACGGCGTCACCAGCGTGCAGGACATGTCCGCAGCCCCCGAGATCCTGCGCGTCTACCAAAAGCTGCTGAAATCGGGCGAGTTGACGGTTCGCATCTCCGGTCATCAGCCGTTGGCAACCTGGGAACGCCTCGCCGATGTCGGGCTGCTAGCCGCGTTCGGCAGCGGCTACCTGCACATCGGAGGATTGAAAGGCTTTGCGGACGGTTCCCTCGGTTCCACCACCGCGCTCTTCTTCGATCCCTATCTCGACGCGCCGGCGACGAGCGGCCTGGCCAGCGACGAGATGATCCCCGAGAGCAAAATGCGGAAGCACATCCTCGATGCGGACCGTGCCGGACTGCAAATTGCCGTTCACGCGATCGGTGACAAGGCAAACCACATCATCCTCGGTATGTTCGAGGACGCCGAACGCAACAACGGCGCGCGCGACCGCCGCTTTCGGATCGAGCATGCTCAGCACTTACGCCCCGATGACATTCCGCGATTTGCCAAACTGCACGTCATCGCATCGGTGCAGCCCTATCATGCGATCGATGACGGACGTTGGGCTGAAAAACGCATCGGCCCCGAACGCGCTAAGACCACTTACGCATTTCATTCCTTGTTAGAGGCGGGCGCCGTTCTCGCCTTTGGATCGGACTGGTACGTGGCCCCGATGGAGCCGCTCCTGGGAATCTACGCCGCGGCCACTCGCCGAACGCTCGATGGGAAGCACCCCGACGGCTGGGTGCCCGAACAGAAGATCACAGTTGCACAAGCCATCCGCGCCTACACATGGGGATCGGCTTATGCCAGCTTCGACGAATCGAATAAGGGTACGATTGAGCCTGGAAAGCTGGCGGATTTCGCCGTACTTTCGGATGATATCTTAAGCATCGATCCCGTCGAGATTTCAAAGACGAAGGTCGTCATGACGGTCTTTGATGGAAAGGTGGTCTATGAGCGCGCCCACGGAACCCATTGACGCATTCAGCAGCACCGGCACCGACAGCAGGCTAAAGCCCCATGTCACTTAACTATGAGGATGGGGCAGACTGTGTAAGGGTGAAGCAGGCGGTTCCACCTGCTTTGGGACCGCGCCGGGAGTGTACCGGCGGATTGGTATGCGCGTCCCTGGAGTTGCTTCACAACCAACGGCGACTTTCGGGTTGGAAAATGTGGGGCAGGCGTTTTCGCCTGTCCTTTCTGGATGAAGTGCAAAGGCAGGCTGAATGCCTGCTCCACCCTTCCACATTCTTCAAATCTTCGCCGCGCGCTCCGACGAAACTCGTTGCCGATGCACGACGAAAACGAAATGGCATTGCCAGTCTCCGAGTATCTACCGTTTCGGCCGGCTTCCTCGTTGGGGTTGCGCTGTGGGCGCAGACAGCGACAAAGACCCAGCCGATACCCATCGGCGAGTACATCAAGCAAACCTGGGCCACGCTGACGCGCTCCAACAAGGATCTCGCCAAGGCCGCCGTCGATCCCAAGTCTCAGCCTTCCGCCGACGGCCGCTGGCCGGTCTACATCGCGTCCGCCGAAAACGTGGAACGTATCCGCGGGCGCCTCAGGCAGCAGATGGCTCCGGCTGACCTCGCAAAGATCGAAATTCTCTCTCTCCCTGCCGATACCTCGCAGCTCAAGACCCAGGGCCTGCTCTACCTGCCCTTTCCTTATGTCGTTCCCGGCGGACGCTTCAACGAGATGTACGGTTGGGACAGCTACTTCATCCAGCTTGGACTGATTCGGGACAACGAAATCGAGCTGGCAAAAAACATGGCGGATAACTTCCTCTACGAGATCCGCGAATATGGCAAAATCCTGAACGCCAACCGCACTTACTATCTCACCCGTTCGCAGCCGCCGTTCCTGACCGAAATGCTGCTCGGCGTCTACGAGAAGACTCACGACCGCAAATGGCTCGAGGGCGCCGTTCCCGAGGTGGAAAAATATTATCGCTTCTGGACCACCGAGCCGCACCTCACACCCGCCACGGGCCTGTCGCGCTATTACGATTTCGGCGATGGTCCCGCGCCGGAATCCGTGTCGGCTGAGCGCGATGCCCAGGGACACACGCACTACGACCGCGTGAAGGCGTATTACCGCACGCACGAAGTGACCGACTACGAGGTGGGCGAATACTACGACCGGCGCCGCGACCAACTAACGGAGCTGTTCTATAAAGGTGACCGCTCCATGCGGGAATCCGGCTTCGATCCGTCAAATCGCTTTGGCCAGTTCAACGTCGACATCATTCACTACAATCCGGTGTGCCTGAATTCGCTGTTGTACCTGATGGAGATGCAGGCGGGCGAAATCCTGCACATCCTGGGGCGTGACCAGGACGTGGCGCAATGGAAGAAGCGCGCCGAGGAGCGTGCCGCACGGATCAATCGGCTCATGTGGGATGAGCAAGACGGTCTCTATTACGATTACGAGTTCGTCCACTCACGACGGCGGCATTATCCGTTTTTGACGACGTTCTTCCCGTTATGGGCAGGCATCGCCGGCAAGGAGCAGGCTGCTCGCGTCGAAGCGAACCTTGCCAAATTCGAGGAGCCCGGCGGCTTGCAGACCAGCACGTTCGTCAGCGGCCAGCAGTGGGATGCACCATTCGGCTGGGCGCCCTTGCAGATGGTTGCGGTTGAAGGCCTCCGGCGCTACGGCTACACGGAGGACGCAAACCGCGTCTCCGAGAAGTTCTTATCGATGGTACACGCCGAATATCAACGAACCGGCACGATCGTTGAGAAATACGATGTGGTGCGCCGAGGAATGGATGTCGGCCGCGCGATCCAATTCGGGTATGGGTCGAACGAAGTGGGCTTCGGCTGGACCAACGCCGTATACAACCGCCTGAGCGACGAAAGTAACGCCGGTTTAAGGCGGCCCTAAGGCAAGTTGAAGCTTGCGGTGCCGAACCCCGACGCCGGCGCATGCAAAATTACAGCATCCCCCTCGCGCGTGCCTCCTTCAACGCTCGCCACTCGATCCGGATAGACGAGCCTGAGCCGATAATCACGCCCGGGAACACCCCAAAATCTCAATTCCAGCCGGTGATCACTCCAATGCTCCGAAACAACCTTCAGATTCGAACTCGCCTCGGCCAGGCGCGGCGGAGTAAACGGCACGACATATCCAAACATCCCCCGATGCCGCAGCTTCAGCACGGTATTCCCTGGGCGGACGGAAATCGTAAACCGAGGGTGCCAATCCGTCGACTCCTTGTCTTCTTTCCAGGTAATAGCCTTCCCATCCACACTCGCCGAAGTGACGCGCGCGCACGGCGGATAAGCCGGCGCGAATTCCAGTTCGAACGGCGCCGCCCCCGAATTCCCGATACGCAATTCCAACCCGTCGGCATCGCGCTTGAAATCCAGATCCACCTTCGCGGTCCCCACCGAAACCCCATGTAAACCCGCTGTCCGCCAATCCGCGGGCAAATGCGGCGCGAACTGCACACGACGGTTCACAGCATCGACGGACAAGCCCAGCAACCCCCGCAGAATCGGCGACACTACCATCGCAGCCGACCACGTCTGGTGCGGAGATGCCGTCGACAAAGGCGAATACGTGTCGCCCGACAGTACCTCGGTGGTGTTCCCGCCCGCGCCATCGAGTGCCAGCCATGCATTCGCACGCAAATTCGCCAATGCCGCTTCCGCCTCGTGATTCCGGTACTCGCCGACTGAAGCCCAGCCCGTAAAGAGCGGCCAAACCGACCCGTAATGATAGCCCGACGGATCGTACAATGGAGCCTTTGCCGAGATGATCCGCATGCCCCAATCCGCAGCGTGCTCCTCACGCGCGAGACCCTCGATCATCTCCTCTCCGTGCTGCCGGTCGAGCAAATCGAACCACATGGGAACAGTCGCCAGGACGCTAGGCTGATCCACGGGCTTCCCCTGCTTGTCCAACGCAAACGCGTATGAGTGCGACTGCGGCAGCCAGAACAGGTCGTTTAGCGCCTTGCGTTTCTGCCCGAACTCAACGTCGAGTTGCTGCGCTCGCTGGTCTTCATGCAGAATCCGCGCCAGGCTCGCCAACGACCGCAGCGCCTCGACGTAACATCCCGCCTGGTAAAGTTCCACGCGAATGGGCAGCAAGGGACCGCCCTCCACCCATCCGTGCCCCACATCCAGATTTCGCGGGAAGCCAGCCTCGTCCAGAGTCGACCGCATAAAATCGAGCGCCTTCCACAAGCGCGCCGACTGCTCCCGCGCGAACTCGACATCGCCGCTCGCCTCAACGTAATCGCGAAGCGCAATCACAAACAACGGTGTCGCGTCCGCCGATGCATATCCGTAAGGAAACTGTTTGAACCAATCCAGCAGCGATGCCGTCTGCGCAATCTCGTGCGGTATCTTGCCGTCCTCGCGTTGGTATCGCGCCACGAAAGCAATTGCCGCGCGCGACGTAACGAAATCCCCCGCCGCCGTCAAAGCAAACGATGTCCAGAACGAATCCCGTCCGAAAAACCACGCGAACCCCGGACGATAAGCTCCCTTGGAGAGCCCGTACCCCGCCACCAGCCCACGGCCAAGCAGAGGATTGTTCACCACTCCTTTCACCATGCTGATCCGCGACCAGTCATAAGCCCGCTGAAGCCGCGAATCCGGTAGCTGCAGTTCGACCGTCTGGGTGAGGTAATCCTCATAGTGCCGTTCGGTCTCATCTGCAAATTCACTCGAACGATCGATCAGCCGCTTATACTCCGTCATCGCCGCGTCTCTCGATCGGATCGACCCCGCAAATGCCAGCACGCGCTGCGCGTGTCCCGTAATCGTACCCAGCGACAAGGCATCCGTCGACCACGCCGAGTAGTTCGTCGCGTTATCCCGAGTCATTAGCGTCGCATCGGGTGACGACAGCACCGCGGCATAGTCCTGCCCATCCGCCCCGAACATAAACGCCTTCAGCTTGTCGTTCCACTCCACGTACCCTGTGCCGATCGAAGCCGGCCACATGAGCTGGAAATCACGTGTAAACTCCACGTTGATGCGCAGCGGATTCTTAGCGTTCACATCGAGCAGAATCAGCGCGCCTGGCTCATCGACGGGCGCCACCAGTGTCTCGGTTACTCGAAAATCGTCTCCCGTATACGTGATCGCTACCGAACCGGGCCGCGAAGTCATGCGCCGTGCAATTGCCTCGCCCGGAATCACTCGCCCATCGGTTTCGAAGCGGAGCCGCAGGTCCTTGAAGAGCTTCAGTGGGTACACGTATGCTTCGAGCGTCCCGTCTTCTTTGCCCAGCAGACCCGCGCGCTGCCCGACTGCGTCAAGAAATTCCCACGACCGAACGGGTCGCGAAATTTCGAGGTTCGCCCCCACCGAGCAAGACGTCAACGCCACAAACAACCATGTCTTCACGGGCGCAGCTCCTGCGAATCCGCCGCCTGCGCGTGTTGCCTCTGCCTGTAAAATGCCGACGCGCTCAGACGCGAATCCGCCGCCGCCCCGCATTGGGAAAAGAACAGAAGAGACACAACCGATAACATGTCGACTAGTATAATCACGACCGGAACTGAGGCTGCCTCAGAACGTCTCGGAAAATTTCAGGATCAGGAAGGGTGTAGCAGACCTTCATCCCAGCAGGCTGCCTCGCCGCAACCCGAAGGTGGCGCAGGCGGTTTCGCCGGTGCATCCTTCCACAATGTCAGAATATTCGCGAGGCTAAGAATCTGAAGCTGTGTAATACCTTTTCTAACCCGAGGGTTTCCGTTGGTTGCGGCTATGCCGCTTTTGCGGAGCAGCGGTTTCGCTTGTACATCCTTCCACAACTCGGCCCAACCGCGAAGGATCATCGACTGATCGTGGTCAATGCCGCTTGTGCAAAGCCACCAGGTCACTCTGCACCGGCACCCCCCTGCTCACCTTCACATGAATAACCGCCTCAAACGGCGCGACCCCGCCGGACCTGTTCTCTCCCGCCTGCTTCAGCAACTGCTCCACAGTGTTGTCCCGGGTCACGTACTCGACCGCCGCCTGAGTTCCCAGCGTCGTAAGTCCGGCCAGCACGATCACCATTTTCGCTGGATTCAATCCCGGCATAACCCCGAGAACCGCATAATCCTCTGTTAATGGCAGATTCGCGGTGGACAAAAACGCCTGTCCCTCGCCCGCGCGAGGTTGTGCATTCCTGATTTCAAGATCACCTTTTCGAGGTCCCGCTTCTACCCGTTTAAACACAAAATCCTGCGTAGTCGGAATCTCGCGCAAGGTCAGATTCTCAGATGGCGACCCGATAAAGATCAAGTCGTTGTTTTTAGCATCGTCGAGTGAAAGCAGCCGCCCCCGCTTTACCCGCAGCCCATGGTGCAGCGCACCAAAAACGCGATCCAACTCATGGATCCCCAGAACCTCGCCAACGCCGGTATAGTGGTCGAGAATCTGGCTCGGGTTGTCCACCCCCGCATTGAAATAATGCATGCCGGTCTCCGGCCGCCCGACGAATTCAGCGTTGCTGAAGACCACCCACGGCTCATCCGAATCATCCACAAAACTCTTCCAGAAATCCGCCAGCGGACCGGTGGCAATCGACGCCGCGGCCGCTGTATCCGGCGCCCGCATTGGCACCCTCGACACCAACAGCGTCACCGAAATCGCCAGGAGGACCGCCAAAACGATCACCGTGACGAACCATAGTCTCGTCGATGCCGCCTGGGACGCCGGCGCGGGAGGCCCCGTTTCTGCGTGTGCGACTGGAGCCTCGACGGCATTCTCTGCCGTCCGTGGGTGAAAAACGATCGTGTATACGCCCTTCGGAATTTCCACAACCCAGGCATCCTCCACACCGGGGTGGGCGTAGTACTCCGAAAGCTTAGACCGCAACCGACCGGTCTGAACCCGCACCGTCGAATCCATCCTTGGATCGAAATCTGGGGCCCGTTTGAAGACCTCCGTCGCGATCTGGTACTCCTTGACCCCAACCCCCGGATGATTGATCGAATGCTCCGCCAGGTACCGAAGTAATCGGCAAAGTGACTCCGATCCATGCAGGAGGTCGCTTGACACAATACGGTCGATCTGGCGGAGTCTACCCTCCCGCTCAACCGTTTCGACCCCAGTAACAGCCATTGACGGAAGCGTAACAAGGCTCGCAAACTTTTGCAACTACGAAGTTTTCCTGCGGTAACAGTATCAAACCCAGTGAGAACTTGTATCCCCCGTCGGAAGGGACGACACTAGTCGGGAACATGGTTGTGAGGTTGGTCTAGGCGTACTACCGCCTGACCCAGCGGGAATTCGAATCAGCTCTTCCAAGGAGAAGGTAATGCAGCATTCAACGTCTCGAATGTGGTTCGGGATATTTTTGGCTATTTGTGTGGCCGCGCTGTTACCCAGCGGCGGGTCCGCACAGCAGGTCTTCGGGTCCATCTTCGGCACAGTAACCGATCCCAGCGGCAGCGCTGTGGCAAACGCCAAAGTCACCATAACGGACGTCAACAAAGGAACCAAGTCTGAGGTCACGACGGATAGTAACGGCAATTACAACAAGGGACAATTGATTCCCGATCCGTACAAGATCACGATCGAGGCGAGCGGATTCAACCGCGTTATCTCCAACGAGATCCCGGTGCTGGTTGACCAGGCGGCACGCTATGATGTCGCGCTGACCGTGGGCTCTGTCTCAACCGAAGTCGAGGTGCAGGCGGCCGCTCCGCTGCTTCAGGCCGATCGCGCTGACGTGGCGCAGACATTCACCTCCAAAGAAATCAGTGACCTGCCCAATATCGGGCGCAATACGCAAGCCTTTGAGTTGCTGGAACCCGGAACTGCCAAGCTTGGTTGGCAGCACGCGTCGGACGAAAACCCCCAAAACAGTATTCAGATGGTGGTGGACGGCCAGCTCTTCTCGCAGATGGGTTACGAACTGGACGGAACCACGAACCAGGATCCGATCCTGGGAATCATCGTGATCAACCCGAACATCGACTCACTGGCCGAGATGAAGCAGGCGGTGCAGAACTTTGACGCCGAGTTCCAATACGTAGGCGGCGGAACGGCATCCTACTCGACGAAGTCGGGGACGAACGACTTTCACGGGACGGCGTTCGAGTACAACCAGGTCAACACCAATGGATTCAAAACGGTGGCGCGCAATCCGTTTTCGAACCTGCCTTCTCCTCTGTACCGGCAAAATCAATTTGGTGGTGCGATCGGCGGGCGCGTGATCAAAGACAAACTCTTCTTCTTTGGCGACGCCGAATTGAACCGCCAGTTCCAGGGCGGATCGATCGTGACCAGTGTGCCGGATGCTCAGAACCGTCTGGGAAATTTCAGTGACTGGCTGCAATTCAACCCGACCTACGTCATCTATAACCCCAACACCGGCAACCCGGCGACCGGCGTGGGACGAACACCATTTGGAAACAATACGATTCCAGCCAATCTGCTCAGTACGCAAGCGAAGAACCTGTTGCAGTACTTCCCGCAACCGAACATCCAGCAGATTTCTGGCGCGCCGTTCGTGAATAACTACGCCGTGAACGGCGGCACGACGATTTCGTACAACAAGTGGGATACGCGCGAAGATTACTACCTCAACCAAAAGAACACAATTTTCGGGCGCTATAGCTACGCCGGATACACGGAATCTGCCCCGGGCGCGTTCGGCGCGATCGCAGGCGGTCCGCAATTCGTCAACTATGCCGGGAGTTCAGAATCGCGGGATGACAGCGTCGCTATCGGATGGACTAACACCCTCAGCCCGACAGCGATCAACGAATTCCGCTTCGGCTATTTCCGGTATCATGTTTTCGACGTTCCGAACGGGTACGGAACCACCCCGGCATCCGATGCCGGCATTCCTGGCCTAAACCTCGACAAGACGTACACGTCGGGCTTGCCGTACTTCAACATTCCCTCCCCGAACGATGCGTTCCAACTGGGGTATGCTTTGGGCGTTAACCAGTGCAATTGCCCCTTGACCCAGACGGAACGGCAATATCAGTTCGTAGATAACTTCAGCAAGACGATAGGCAAACACAATTTCAAGTTCGGCGCGGATCTCCGTTATGCGCTGAACCTGCGAGTGCCTAGCGACAGCCATCGCGCCGGCGAACTCACCTTCGATCCGGGCGTGACCGGAAACGTGCCGGTCGCCGGACAAAACCAGGTGGGCGGTATCGGGCTGGCGACATTCCTGCTGGGCGACGTGACTCACTTCCAGCGCTACGTCAGCACCAGCACCAACGCGCAGGAACAGCAGAAGCGCTTCTTCTGGTACGGCCAGGACGAGTGGCGCCCAACTCCGAAGTTGACCCTGACACTCGGCATGCGGTGGGAAATGGTGTTCCCCGAAACCGTCAACCAGCCCGGCAATGGGTCCACGCTCAATCTCAATGATGGAATGATGTACGTGTTCGGTGTCGGCAATGTCTCGTCACACGGCATCCAGAATATGCTGTGGCACAATTTCGCGCCTCGCGCGGGCTTTGCGTATCAGCTCAATCCGAAGACGGTCATTCGTGGTGGTTACGGCTGGTCTTACGATCTGGGCGTGTTCGGGTCAATCTTTGGGCACAACGTGAGCCAGAATCCGCCGGTTTTGTCGAATCAGCAGTTAAACCAGCCGAATGGATTCACCGACGTGTTCACGCTGGCAACCGGCCCATCCGCGCCGCCTAGCGTGGCGGTCAGCAGCAACGGTACCTTCCCGCTGCCGAACGGAATTAACCCCAAGTTCCGTCCTCCTGTTATCACGCTGCCCACAGTCTACCAATACAATATTGCGATTCAGCGCCAGTTAACCAAGAGCATCTCGGTGCAAGGCGCCTACGTTGGTAACCAGGACCGTCACGCGTTTATCGGGACCTCGGGCCAGACGGTTAATCTTAATGAACCGATCTTCGTGCCGGGCGTTTCCAACACGAACCTGGATCGCCGCTACTTCCCCTTATACGGGTGGACGCAGGATCTTTCGTATTATTGCGATTGCTCCAATGCGCACTACAACTCGTTCCAGGGTTCCGCGAATATCCGAGCGTGGCAGGGTTGGACCCTGCAAGCCAGCTACACGTATCAGCGATCGTGGAGTGATGCGCCGGGAAACAATGGGTACGACCCGAACTATGATTTCCTGTACAACCGGAGCGCCGGCACTGGGAACAGCGGCTTTTTCGCGAACCAGCAGTGGGTACTTGCTCAAACCTACGATCTTCCCATCGGTCAGGGACGGCGATTTGGCTCGAGCATGAACCGGATTGCCAACACGCTCGTAGGCGGTTGGGAAATCAGCGGCATCATGACTTATTTCAGCGGCTTCCCATTCAGCCCCACCCTGGAAAACTACGGTCCCGCCGGCGGACAGCCGAACGTGGGCCCGAACAATCGGCCTAACCAGGGATCCGGAGATCCTTATGCGGGCGCGCAGGGTAATCGCAACCAATGGTTTGTGGGCTGCCCCGGCGGAGTATGCACCAGCGGTCCATACACGTTCCCGAGCCCGAATACATTCGGTAGCTATCCCATCAATTCGCTCTATGGTCCCCATTTCATCCAGCAGGACCTGTCGCTGTTCAAAACTTTCAAGATAACCGAGCGCTTCGGGTTTACACTACGTACCGATGCGCGCAACGCGTTCAACCATACCAATCTGGGTATGCCCAATGCCGACGTTCAGAGCCCCAGTGTTGGTCAGATCACGGGCATTGCTGCGAACGGCACGATGCGGCAATTGCAGTTCTCGGGTACGATCCGGTTCTAGGCTAATCGGCGAGTTAACACCAAACGGCCGGTAGGGAGATGTTGCCCTACCGGCCATATTTTTTTGTGGGGAACTTGTCGATGCGTATTACTGAGCCATTTTATTTAATGCTTGGCTGATCTGATCAAGCCCTCCATGTAAAACCTCTGTATCACACCCAAACCCCAACCGGAAATGCCGCTCCATCTCGAAAAACCTGCCGGGAATCACACGCGTCGAATGGTCCCTATAAAGCCGTTCGGCGAATTCGCTGCCATCCTTACCAATTTTCAACCGAGGGAAACAAACCGGCCCGCCATCCGGAGCAACCCACGCCAATTGCTCCGTATGACGAGCCATGAACGCATCGACGAGCGGCCGGTTCGTATCTAACATTCGCCGCGAACGCGCGGCGAAACGATCCAGGTTCTGAAATGCCAGTGTCGAGATTTTCTCAGCGGGGATCGCTCCATTCACACCAAAGAAATCCTGCAGACGCCACATCTCCTCCGTGAGCTTGGGGTTGGCCAACACCCACCCACATCGCAATCCATCGAACCCATACGACTTGGTCAGACTTGAAGTCACGATGAAGTTGTCGCCCAGGTGAACTGCCGTTGGCGGACGCCGATCGAACATCAGGTCCAGGTAAACCTCATCAACCAGCACATGCGCCCCCACCCGCTTCGCCATCCGGCCGATCTCGCGCAGAACATCGTCGGAAACCAGAACACCGGATGGATTGTGGAGATTGGTCACGACGATGAGTTTCGTTTTGCGCGTCAGCTTGGATTCCAGATCGACCATGTCGATTTGAAACCCGTCCCGGTACGGGCGTGCAAATCGACGGATACCCGCGCCCAGCAGCTTCGCCACGGAAAGCAGCGGCTCGTAAGCCGGTTTTTCGATCAACACCTCGTCGCCCGCGCCTACAAGAACGCCGAACGCGAGGTAATTCGCCATGGAGGTGCCCTGCGTCGTGATGACCTGGTTCGGGTTCACGCTGTAACGCCGCGCCACCTCGGCCACCAGCGGCCGATAGCCATAGAGATTGAAGTCGCTCAGGTCCACCACATCTCGAGCCCCCGGCAACTCCTCGATTGCGACTCGCGGCACGGCGCTCGTGCCGAGCTCAAACGTGGCCCCTGCCTTGAGCTTGACCCATTCCATGTAAACAATCTTCCGCATCACGACCTGTTCCACCTTCGGAAAATATAGAATGCCGGAATGCCGGCGAGGATCACGGCCAGCCCATAGGACGTCTGAGGCTGGTTCGCGATGAAATTCAGCACCACAAATGTGAACGCGACCGCCACAAATGCCGCAGGCAGTACCGGGTAGCCCCACACCTTGTAAGGCCGGTGCAGGTCCGGCCTCCGCCGCCGCAACGTGATTACCGCGGCTACAGTTAATCCGAAGAAAATCCAGTCGCCGAACGTCACGTAACTCAGCAGCGTATCGTAGGATCCCGTCAACATGAAGACCGTCGTCAACACCGTGTACAAAGTAATCACGACAACCGGGGTTTTGTACTTCGGATGCACATAATCCGATCCCGGAAAGAGAAGCCCATCGGATGCCATCGCGTAAAACACCCGCGGCGCCGTTAGTATGGTCATGTCGATAAACCCGAAGCTCGACACCACGATCGCCGCCGAAATAAAGCGCGCTCCCGCATTGCCCATCACTTTCTGCGCGACGTCGGTTGCGAGAGTTCCACTGGTCCGGATTGCCTCCACCGGCAGCACCCGCAGGTACGTAACGGCGGCAGCCACGTAGACCACGATCACGATGAGTATTCCGATGATCGAAGCGCGCGGAATGGTCCGCTGCGGGTTTACAATCTCACCGGCGGTGTACGTCGAGCTCTGCCACCCGCCATACGTGAACAGAATCGGGGCGAGCGCCGCGCCCATCGCGACAATAAGACTGCCCTCGTAACCGCCCGCCGCAAACGGACGCATCGTAAAGTGCGACGGTCCATGGGGGTTTGCGCCAAAGGCGATCAGGCAGGCGAGGGCGACCAGCTTCGCCGCCGTGAAGATGTTCTGCACCACCGCGCCGGGCTTCACACCGAGGTAATTCACGAACGCCAATCCCCAAAGGGCCGCAAACCCGGTAGCTTTAATCTTCCACGGCGAATCGAGAGCCGGCACGAGCGTCGCCAGCGTCTCGGCAAACTTCATCGTGACCGCGCCGATCGCGCCCGTGGTGATGACGACGAGCATCGTCCAGCCATAAAGGAAACCAGCTATGGGATGCCAGCCTTCGCGAAGGAACGCGTACTCGCCGCCCGATTCCGGCATCATCGCGCCGAGTTCCGCGAAGCTTAGCGCTCCGATCAACGCAATCGCGCCGCCGATCGACCACGCCGTGAGAATCAGCGCCGGTGTGTGTACCCGTTGCGCAACGTTCGAAGTATTGAAGAACACGCCCGTGCCGATAATTCCGCCGACGACCAGCAGTGTAGTGTCGACCAGCGTGAGCCGGCGCCGTAAGTGCTCCATCCGCTATTGATTCGGTCTGCGCAGCAATATGGCGGTAAATTCCGCGTCGGAATCGGCGAGCACCTTCTTGGGGATGTAACAGTAGCCTTGATCGCCCCAATCGCTTCCCCAGGAATTCTTGACGATGAAGAAATTGCCCGTGTAGCCCACGATCAGCATGGCGTGCCGGCCGTGCATGCCGCTCGGAGCTTCCGCGGCATTGAACAGCCCGTCGCGACCCACATCGGAAAACGTCTCGCCGGTATTCATGGCGAGATGCACAGGGCAACCCGCGCTGAGAACTTTGCGCACATCTTCGACCGAGATCGGCAGCGGCACACCCTCGAGCCGATGCTGTTCCGCATCAGCCGCCATCTGTCGTTCGGGCGTCTTGGGATCCGGGCTGTCGTCCGGCCACATTTCCTGACGGCATGTCCCGGACTGCACCAGAACCTGGCCAGGATCGGGCCCGCTAACCGTGCCGTCGCCGCCTTTCCAGGCATACCGGTAATCCTGCGCGTCACCCTGCATGCGCTGGAATTCCAGCATGGTGTAGGTCGGAGACAGCCGCGGGGAATCTTCCTGGAGGATATTGCGCGACATCTCCAGAGCGTGGGTCCACGCAAATGCTGAGCAACGCCCGGTCTGCTTCTGATCGCCAATTGGTGTGCAGTACTTGCGCAAATCGACGGCAGGCTGTTCCTGTATGTTGGCAAACGCCGGAGGCAGCGGCTGCGGCGGTACCGGCTCACCCTTGGGCGGAACCGCGACGTCAAGATTACTCATGTCGATGCCGCCGTAGCGGGCTATCAGCAATGCGAGCACGGCTTGCGAGACAAACCCGAACGCGTGCAGGACGCCATCGCGCTCGAACAGGTGGACTGTATCTGAAGTGCCCGGCGCAATCTGATCGAACGCTCGCGTGAACGCCGGATCCTCGTAATGTTGGAAGCCCTCGTCGACCTTCTGCTGAACTAAGTTGTCGCCGAAGTATTCGTGATCACCGAAGAGGTTTTGCGCCGACTCCTCATAGTCCTGGTCCGACCAATCGCCTTGATCGTCTTCGAAATCCTCTTCATCGGCATTCGGGAAGTCGTCGACGTTGCCGAACACATCGTCGTCAACCGGCGGGAGGTCTTCTTCGGAGGCGAATTGTTCGTCGATGTTGCCATCGTCACCATCACCACCGCCGTCGCCGCCATCATCTCCGCCATCTCCCCCGGAATCGCCTGCGCCCTGGTCGTCTCCTGCATCGTTCTGGTCCTCGCCCTGGTCATCATCCTGATACTGATCGTCGTCGCCTTGGTCCTCGGTGTCGTCCTGATCGTCCGAGTTTCCATCGCCTTGATCGTCGCCGGAGTCGTCGAAACCTCCGCCGTCATCGAAGAAGTCGTCGTCACCACACCAGTACTGGGGCAAGGTTTCTCCTTATCGGTCTTGTTGCTAATGATAACCGAGGAGTAGTGGCGGCAGGTGCCCTGGTGGGATTAGCTAGCTGTTGTCGTGACTGACGCCGTCGTCCCCGTCTTTAAGCGCGCTCTTAAAGCCGCGGATTCCCTCTCCCAAGCCCTTGCCCAGTTCCGGCAGTTTCTTGGGCCCAAAGACAAAAACGCCTACGATAAGAATCACAAGCAAATGCATCGGTTGAAGCAGGCCTTCGAACATAAATCTCCCTAAAGCTATCGAGACGTATGCGATACAGACGTCGTTGCAGCCCTTTACCCGCTCTCTTAGCCCGAAACAACTCACGCCCGCCGACCAGTTCCCGGTGTTTGGACTGAATGATGTAGCGTTTGAACCTCCGGCATACCAAGCCGGCAGGGCCGTTGCCGTCATGGGCACCAAAGATGCGGCGCCAACGTCGATACCAAATGAGCCAACAGTCGCACCCCTCCGATCCACGCATCTTGAATCGAAGCACTCTGCAACGGGCTCTACGTGATCCAGACCTTTGGTCCGACCATGGTTCAGCCAGGGTTTCTCGAGGAAGACGTACGCCTGAGCGCGGAAGAAGATTACAGCAGCTATGTTCGGGACACGCTCCATGTCCAGAGACATGCGATGCTTACCGTGGAGGGCAGGCGACCGCCCTGCAGTTAGCGCGTTGCTACACTTTACTGGCGCGCAGCCAGGGGAGGCAGATTAAACGTGACCCGCCGCTCATGGTTCAGCCGTAAACTGAGATCCCTGTCGACGGAAGACAGCGGCGTCGTACGCGATTCGTGCTCCATCGTGACGTAGTGCACCGAGCTGCCTTCAACCCAGTACGAGACCACCGCGCGAATCGTGTGATCGTGGAACGCCAGCAGGTAGAGCGGCTCTTCGTACTTCTGGCTGCCCTGCGGCATCGGCCCTTGGAATACGCCGCGTGGCTCAGGCGGAGCCGGAGGCGCTACGTATTCAGGAGGCGAATACGCTGGAATATTGTTTGAAATGACGACCACGCCGGGCGCTGGGGAATAGCCGCCAACTCCATAGCTATTGTCGTAATAGCCGTAGTCGGCCGGGGGCGCATAGTAGGACGGGGCATAATAGTCGGAATCCCAACCCCAATCCCAGAACGGATCCCAGTATCCGGCGGCGTAGTAGGGATAGCCATAGCCAAACCCAAACCGGTTGAACCCGAAGTTTCGGAAACCGCGGTTGAATCCCCGATTGAAACCACGGTTGAAACCAATACCGCCACGATTGAAACCGCCGCCGCGATTGAAGCCACCAGCCATGACTCCTCGCGAGAAGCCGCCTCCCACGCGGCCCATGCTGGCGCCGCCGTGGAAACCTCCGCCTCCACCGCCGTGAAAGCCACCACCACCGCCATGGGAACCACCGCCCCCGCCATGTCCCCCGCCGCGCTGGGCGTAGCAGGCCGCGGAAAGCAAACAACTGAGAGCGCCGATTAATACAAACCGCATAAAATCACCCTCGATTAGGAGATTAGCTCTGCCGGGTCGCCGAAGCAAGTGCCGGAGTTTCACACTCGATGGAAGCCGCGAGAATCCGCTCCACATTAGCGGACGCGGGAAGAGTCCCAAACGTGCAGCCCCAATCGTCTGCGAGCCGTGTAGCGCAGAACGCATCGGAGCAGGCGTGATCGGCATGACGGATCATTAGCGCGGCTTCGAGTGCGAGAGCCATGCGTTCCGTCACGCGTCGGGCAGAGAATTCGTCGATCTTAGGCAGATCGGCTTCGAGATCGGCGAGGTAGCGGTCAAAGCGGGGATCTCCACCGCAGGCGAGCCGCAGTTCCAATAGGAAGGCAGTCGCGGTTTCGGGCTCCTTGCGGAGCGCCCGCATGACGTCGAGGCAGATCACGTTGCCCGAGCCTTCCCAGATCGAGTTCAGCGGGGCTTCACGGTACAGCCGCGGCATGATGCATTCCTCGACGTAGCCGTTGCCGCCGAGACACTCCAGCGCCTCGGCAGTGACACTTGTCCCTCGCTTGCACAACCAGAATTTGCACGTGGCGGCGGCCAGCCGGGCGAAGGCATGCTCGTTCTCATCCACGGCGCGGCGATCAAAACCTCGGGCGAGCCGCATGGCCGTTAAAGTCGCGGCCTGGGATTCCAGAGCCAAGTCGGCCAGAACGTTCCGCATCAGAGGCTGATCGGTCAAAACCTTGCCGAACGCTTTGCGGTGGCGCGCATGGTGAGCCGCCTGGACCAGCGCTTGCCGCATCAACCCGGCCGACCCGAGACAGCAATCGAGCCGCGTGTGCTGCACCATTTCGATGATCGACGATACGCCGCGGCCTTCCTCGCCGACCCGCCGCGCCCAGGCACGGTCGAATTCGACTTCCGACGACGCATTCGCCTTATTGCCCAGCTTCGACTTGAGCCGTTGGATGTGGAAGCCATTGCGCTCGCCCTCCGGCGTCCAGCGCGGCAGCAGGAAGCATGTTAAGCCGCCCGGCGCCTGAGCCAGAACGAGAAAGGCATCGCACATAGGAGCCGAACAAAACCATTTGTGGCCGGTGATGAGGTATTCCCCGCCCCCCAGAGCTTCGGCGCGCGTCGTATTCGCCCGCACGTCCGACCCGCCTTGCTTCTCCGTCATACCCATGCCGATGAGAGCACCGAGCTTCTCGGAAACCGGCCGGAAACGCGGATCGTAGCTGCCTGACAGTACGACTGCATCCCAATCGCGCGCCACCTCGGGCTCCCGCCGTAGCGCCGGGATCGAAGCATAGGTCATGGAGACCGGACAGGTGTGCCCGGCCTCGTTCTGCGATGCGAGAAACAGCAGCGCGGCTCGGGCGACATGAGTTCCCGGCAGTGGACCGCGCCACGGCAGGTTGTGCATCCCGTGTTCGACCGAGAGCCTCATCAGCTCGTGCCAGGCAGGATGAAACTCTACCTCGTCGATGCGGTTTCCGAAGCGGTCGTGGGTCCGCAAGACCGGAGGATTCTCGTTCGCCTGGAAGCCCCAATGGATTGCTTCTTCCGTTCCGAGCCGCCCGCCAAAATCGGTCAAAAGCGGCCGCGCCCAGCCGGCTCCCTCGCGTGCGACGGCAGCCGAAAGCACGCGATCGGAGGTGAAGAGATTGTAATCTGCGAGCGGCGGCGGCTGGTTCAGGACGGATTCCATGATTAAAAGTTAATTAATGTGTTTTCAATAGCTTACGTGAATCCCCGGACGTTACCATGGAGTCTAACAATCAGCATGGAACGGAACTTCGTATTTTACGATCCGACGGGCCGACGTTGGGCGCGCTTCCGGCGAATCCTAAGCATCACAGGCGCGGCATCTGTGGCTCTGATTGTACTCCTAATTCTCTCTTTCATCGAGAGCCCGCGGCTGCCTGCACTCGCGATGCCGGCCGTGCAGCACCTGGCCGATTTCGGCGAGATCGCGACCATCACTAAGGGTGAGAAGGCGCCACGCGCCGTGCCGTTCCATTTTCATAAGCCGGTCAGCTACGTTCGCAATGGCGGCAGCCCGGTGCTCCATCCCAAGCAGGCGAATAAACCCCATGCCGGCCAGCCGCTGGTGTTCGGCTACTACGTCAATTGGGACCGTGGCAGTCTCGCATCGTTACGAATTAACTTGAACCATTTGACTCACCTCATTCCCGAGTGGATGACGCTCGAGAACGGCAAGGGGGACCTGAGCGACGAGTCCGACGCTACCGTGATCAAGATCGCGGCCGATGCAAACCTGCCGATCCTGGTCCAGGTGAATAACTACCGCGACGGCTGGCAAGCCGGCGACCTCCACAAGATGCTGAACAGCGCCGATGCTCGAGCCAACCTGGTGGACAACATTTACAGCAATATCGTCGAGCACAAGTTCGCGGGCGTCAGTATCGATTTCGAGCAGCTTCCCGTGCGCGACAAGGCCAGGATGGTGCAGTTCATGCAGGAACTCCACGCGAAACTGCAGCCGAAGGGCTATCTGATCGCGCAGAGTGTTCCGACAGACGATGACAACTCATTCGACTTGAAGCGTCTCGCGGCCATCGACGACTTCGTGATTCCGATGGTTTACGACGAACATTACCAGACCAGCGAACCCGGCCCGGTGGCGTCTCAAAACTGGTTCGACGACCAGTTGGATGCACTTGCAAAGGTGCTGCCACCGCAGAAGACCGTCATCGGCTTCGGCAATTACGGCTATGACTGGGTCATCGGCACTCGCGAGGGCGGTGTCGAAGTGACATATAGCGACGTGATCTCCGCGGCGGAATCGAACCGTGAGGGAATCACCTGGGACAAAGACCAGGAGAACCCGGTGCTGCGCTACAAAGCGGGCAACGCGCAACACGAAGTCTGGTTTCTGGACGCCGTCACAGCCGTGAACCAGATGGAGGATGTGGCCGATCAGGGATTCCGCGGCGTCGCGTTGTGGCGGCTCGGCGCGGAAGATCCCGGATTATGGACTGTTTTCGCCCCGCATCAGTGGCCGGACGATAAATTCAATCCCGTACCGCTGTTCAAGCTGATCGCGCAGAGATCCGTTCAGCACTACGGAACCGGCGAGATCCTGCGGATCGTCGACACGCCGCACGACGGCAAGCGCAACGTGTGGCGGGAGTCCGACAGCGACTATGCCGAACAATACCAGGCGTATCCGTCCTACTGGGTGGTCGAACACACGGGCGGCAATGCGGGCAAGCGACTTTCGATTACGTTCGACGACGGCCCTTCCGATCAGACCGGCAAGGTTCTCGACATTCTGAAGCAGAAGCAGGTTCCCGCGACGTTTTTCCTGGTCGGTGAAAATGCGGAGCAGTATCCCAACTATGTGAAGCGCGAATTCGCGGAAGGCCATACGATCGGCAATCACACGTATTCACACCCCAATATCGCCGGGGAATCGGAGGAGCGCACGCGGCTGGAGTTAAACACCACGCTCCGGCTGATCGAGCACGATACGGGGCACAGCACCAAGCTCTTCCGCCCGCCGTACAACGCCGATAGTGAGCCGATCACGCCTGGCGACATTATTCCCATCGATCGCGCCCAAAACATGGGCTACGTGACCATCGCGGAGAGCCTGGATCCCCGTGACTGGGAACCCGGCACAACCTCGGACCGGATCATCAACGAAGTTCTGGAGCAGGTAGCCGACCCGGACAATGGCGGCCACCTGATCCTGCTCCACGACGCTGGCGGTGACCGGACTGCCACCATTCAGGCCTTGCCACGGCTCATAGACATTCTGCGGGAAAAAGGCTACGACTTCGTCCCGCTCGAGACGTTGATGAACGACTCGCGAGCGACCCTGATGCCGGTGCCCGGACCCGATGAGCAGCGCTGGGCGCAGGTGGAGGGCGGCGCCTTAACCACCAAGGGTCGCATCCGGCAGATCGCCGGCGATCTGTTTATCGTGGCGATCATCCTGACGCTGGCGCGGTCGTTAGTGTACGGCGTGATGGCGGTGATTCAGAAGCGCCGTGCGCGGAAGCGGACGTTCGACCCGACATATCAGCCGGCGGTCTCCGTGGTAATAGCAGCCTACAACGAAGAGAAGGTTATCGCCCAGACGGTCCGATCGATTCTCGACAACGGGTATCCGGAGCTTGAGGTGATCGTGGTCGATGACGGCTCGAAAGACGCCACGCTCCGTGTGCTTAATGAGAACTTCGGCGAGAACGAACACGTGCGGATCTTCACGCAGCCGAATCGCGGAAAGTCCTCGGCGCTCAACCATGGGATCACCCAATCGCATCACAACATCCTGGTCGCACTGGATGCCGACACGATTTTCCGCAAGGGCACCATTGAAAAACTGGTCCGCCATTTCGCTGACCCGCAAGTCGGCGCTGTATCCGGCAACGCGCGGGTGGGCAATCGTTCGAAATGGATCACGCGCTTTCAATCGATCGAGTACATCTACGGATTCAATCTCGACCGGCGCGCTCTCGACCTGATCAACGCAATTACGGTGGTACCGGGCGCCGTCGGAGCATGGCGCAAAGATTTGGTACAGGGCTGCGGCGGCTTCCATCACGACACTCTGGCGGAAGATACCGACATCACGCTGGCCATCCGCCGACAGGGCTACCAAATCCGGTATGAGGAAAACGCGGTTGCCTATACCGAGGCACCTGAAACTACCCAGGCGCTGGCCAAACAGCGCTTCCGCTGGGCATTCGGAACGCTTCAGGCCGCCTGGAAACACCGCGACGCCACGTTCAATCCGAAATACGGCACGCTCGGGATGGTGGCCCTGCCCAGCATCTGGATTTTCCAGGTGCTGTTAGCCGCGCTGTCGCCATTCGCGGAAATCGCGATGTTAATCGCCCTGTTCGCGGGCAACTGGCCGATCGTCGTGCTCTACTACTTCGGCCTGTTCCTGCTGGAAGTGCTTACCGGCTTGCTGGCGTACTCGCTGGAACGCACTAAGCCCTGGGATCTGGCCCTGCTGTTCTTCCAGCGCCTCTATTACCGCCAGCTCATGCATTATGTGCTATTCAAGTCGATCCTGTATGCGGTACGGGGACGACTGGTCGGATGGGGCAAACTAGAACGCACCGCGACGGTCACCGTCACGCAGTCTTAGAGCGTTGTAAAGGAGTGGCGAATCATAGCCGCACCCCAAGGGTGGCACAGGCGGGTTCGCCTGTGCATCCTTCCACAATGTCAGAATATCGAAGAAAGGCTGTGTAATACCTTTTACATGGCCCTGGTCTTAACGCGATCCATGTATCTCATGCTCTGAAGGTCGAGGCGGATCGTGTCGCCGATCTTCACAAATTGCGGCACCATCACCTCGACGCCGTTCGGCAGCCTGGCCGGCTTGAACGTGGTTTCCTGCTGCTGATGCATGGGCGGCGCGGTATCGTCGATCTTCACCTCCAGCATTTCCGGAAACACAACGTTCACCGGCCGCCCGTTAACGAATTCCACGGTCAATCGCAATCCGGCCTCGAGGAAACTAGCCTGTGGGCCGACCATGTCCTTCGAAATCTCGGCCTGGTCGTACGTATCCGGACTCATGAAGCAGCACTGATCGCCGTCGGCATACAGGAACTCCATCGCCTGTTTCTCGAGCGCGAAGTCTTCGAGCTTCAGTTCCGATCGGAAACTGTGCTCCCAAAAGGTCCGGGTGTCGAGATTCTGGAGCCGGGCGTGTGTGACGCCACCCATCTTGCCTTGCCCAGGATGATACTCCGCGGCTGCCACGCGGTAGGGCTGGCCCTGGAATCGGATCGCCATTCCAGGGCGTAATTGCGATGCTACGACCATTTCGCCTCCGTTTATTGGCCGGTTTTCGGGGGTGAACCCGGCGGATTTGGTTTCTTCTCAGGGGTGCGCAAGAAGCCTTGCCGCGGGTCCTGCCGCAGGTTTGCCGGCTGCGGGGGGCGATAGTGGACCTTGGTACGTTCGACAGTCCAGGTTCGGACGACGTGCGGATGTCGTGCTTTGTCCATATGACGTCCTCTCGACCAATAGTCTACTCTCAGGCGCCGCGGGAAGGAACCTGAGGGCGGGGTGACTGCTATCCTGCTTTCTTATGCCTGAGTTCGACGTGGTCGGCATTGGCCTGAACGCCACCGACACGCTCATACTTCTGTCTCACTTCCCCGCATACGCCGGCAAGGTCGCCTTTGAAAAAGAGATCTTGAGTCCCGGCGGACAAGTGGCTAGCGCCATGGTGACGTGCGCAAATCTCGGCCTGCGGGTGAAGTACATCGGTACGGTGGGTGACGACGAACGCGGACGCGTTCAGATGGAGAGCCTCCGGAAAACCGGCATCAACCTGGACCACGTTCAGATACGCGAGAATTGTCCCAACCAGACGGCTTACATCATGATCGACCAGACCACCGGCGAACGCACCGTGCTCTGGAAACGCGAAGATTGCCTGCGGCTGGAAGCGGACAGCATCACGCCGGAGCAGATTACCTGCGCGGGTCTGCTGCACATTGACGGTCACGACACGGCGGCGGTGGCCAAGGCAGCTCAAATCGCCCGGCAGTACGCGATTCCGGTCACGGTCGACGTGGACACGATCTATCACGGCTTCGATAACGTTCTGCCGCACGTGGATTATCTTGTCGCCAGCTCCGAGTTCCCGGTGCAATGGACTAGCGAGCGGGACCCGTTCCGGGCCCTCCAGATGATCCAGGATGAATACCGCATTCCCGTTGCGGCGATGACGCTGGGGGCGCACGGGGCGCTAGCGCGGGTGGACGGCCAATTTGTCTACTCGCCGGCCTTCGTCGTCAACTGCATCGACACCACTGGCGCGGGAGACGTGTTTCACGGTGCGTTCTGTTATGCTGTGTTGCAGAAGATGCCGATGCGCGACGCACTGGAGTTTTCCAACGCCATGGCTGCGCTGAATTGCACGGCGCTCGGCGCTCGCGGCGGCGTGGCCACCGTAAACGAAGCCAAGGCGCTCATGCAACGGGCGGAGCGGCGCTCCCATCCCGATTTTGAGACTCGCTCGCGTACTCGCGTGGCTTCATGATCCCGCTTCGCTCGTCCGAACGGACGTATTCACCAGCGGTCGTCACCTTAACGCTCATCGCGATCAACATGATCGTGTTTCTATACGAGCTGACCATGCCGTCGAGCTACTTGAATAATTTCATCCGGCTGCATGGGATCGTGCCTTATCGTTTCCACTACTCCAGTCTGCTGACATCGATGTTCCTGCACGGCGGCTGGCTGCACGTGCTCGGGAATATGTGGTTCCTGTGGATTTTCGGCAAGGCGATCGAGGACCTGCTGGGACATTTTCGCTTCCTGATTTTCTATTTGCTGTGCGGATTGGCTGCCGGCCTCATTCACGTCTACACCAACTACGATTCTTCGGTGCCGACGATCGGCGCCAGCGGGGCCATCGCCGGCGTCATGGGCGCATACCTGATCAAGTTCCCCCATGCCCGCATCGTGACGCTGGTCTTTATTTTCATCTTCATCACGACGATCGATATTCCCGCGGCTTTCCTGCTCATCTACTGGTTCCTGATTCAGTTCTTCAGCGGCATCGGATCAGTGGGCGAGTCGGCCATTTCGAGAGGCGACGTCGCCTGGTTTGCGCATATAGGTGGGTTCCTGGCCGGCATGGGCCTGGTGTATGTCATGCCGACCCGCCAGCGCTTTCCGAGATGGAACTAGATGCACTGGCAACTCGACCTCGCCTCCGCCGGAGTAGACAAACCGCTCGACGTATTGGCCATCGCAGCTCACCCTGACGATGTCGAGCAGACCTGTGGAGGAACGCTCCTGCGCATGGCGGAAATGGGCTACCGGACCGGCGTGCTCGACCTCACCGCCGGAGACATGGGCACGCGGGGCACGCCAGAGCTGCGCATCGAGGAATCGCAAATTGCGGGAAAGCACATGTCGCTTGCCTGGAGAGGCAATATGCGCCTGCCTGACGCCCGGCTTGAAAACACCATAACCGTACGGATGACCATGGCCGCTGAGATTCGTAAACTGCGGCCGCGCGTGGTGATTCTTCCTTACTGGGAAGCTCGCCACCCCGATCACTATCGCGCCGGCGAAATCGCCTCGGAAGCCTGTTTTCTTTCCGGCTTGAGGAAACTGGATGAAGAGACGGAACCCCACCGTCCGCAAAAGATCATTTATTCGTCGTTGTATGCCAACGTGAATCCATCCTTCGTGGTAGATATCTCCGCGCAATTCGAACGGCGCATGGCCGCGCTGATGAGCTACCAGTCGCAGTATGGCGACGCCGCAGATGGCTCGGACCTGTTTCCGAAGGAAAGCGAGATTCGCGAGCGGCTAGGTGCTATCGCGCGGTTCTACGGCAATTTGATTGGCGTCAAATACGGGGAACCGTTTGTGGTCAAGGAAACCATCCGCGTCGATGACATTGTTTCGCTTCTGCCGCGTAGCCTCTAGACCAGGTGGTATGGCGGCGTGTGGTGGGGCAGGCTGTGGAAGGGTATTACAGAGCCTCTGATTCTTTGCGCGCCGCGATAAACGAAGGCGAAAGCGCCTGCAGCAAGCTGCCAAATCGCTATTCAAGAACCTAAATGGTATTAGTCTGCAGCCGCCTCCATGCAAGCTACGGCCGCGGAACTTGAACGGTTTCACACCGAGCCTCGTCAGACATCGAGATAGCCGGGCCAATGAACGACTTCAGAAACGCAATCCGCGCGCTGCGAAGGTCCCCCACGCTCGTACTCGCCGCGGTACTCTCGTTGGCTCTCGGCATTGGTTCGAACGTAACGGTGTTTAGCGTTGTGCGCGAAATGATTCTCGACGACCTCAGCGCCCGACGCCCGGAACAACTCGTGCGAGTGGAAGGTGCGGACCTCTCATACTCGATCTATCGGCAGTTGCGAGCCTCCGGTTCCATCGAGAATCTCGCCTATCATCGCCGTCTCGGAGATCGCATTTGGCAGGAGGGCGGACCGAGTGAAATCGCCTGGGCCCTGACCACCAGCGCGAACTTCTTCAACGTACTTGGAGTCGCCGCATCTCGCGGGCGGCTCTACTCACAGTCAGACGAAGGCCGGGAGTTTGCCCGTCTTAAGCTATGGGTTTTGGCATCGACGGCTCCACGACGACTCGAACACGGTTGGACAAACGATCCAGTTGAACGGCAAACTCTATCCGATCGTAGGCGTCCTGCCACCCTACTACCGCAGCGTATTCGGCCATGGTGTTTCACCGGAGGTTTACCTGTCCGATTCCGGAACCACCAACCCGCGTGATCACCTTTCGGTATTATTCGGCCGGCTCTCTCCCGGGCAAACGCGCGAGTCTTTGGCGGCAGCCATTGAGAGTTTGAAGGGAAAGGACCCTCGGCTGACGATCGAACTTCGACCGATGGCCGGCATCGCGGCCGCCGCTTCCAAACCCGGCGACGAGAGACGATTCTTCGTGTTTTTTGTCGCCTTATTCGCTGTGGCTGGCGCGTTAGTGCTCATCGCCTGCGCGAACGTCGCCGGACTTCTACTAGCTCGGGCGCTCAACCGACGCCGGGAATTGGCGATACGCAAAGCACTCGGCGCAAATCGGCTGCACCTCCTTCGGCCTCTTCTGGCGGAGGGCATTGTGCTCATTCTGATGGGATCGGCTTTCGCCCAAGTGATCGACGCCTGCCTGCGCGATCAACTCCGGTACGTGCGTTGGCCTTCGGCATACGGACTCCCCTTCGAATTCCACTTTCAAAACGATAACGGGCTCGTCGCATACGGTGCATTGATTTCACTCGCGGCACTTCTGCTGTCGTCCCTGATTCCCGCCCTGCGTGGCGCCGGCGCGGATATCGGCCTGGCCCTGAAGCAAGGCGAGCCGGCGTTCTCGGCACGACGTTTTAACCTTCGCACGGGGTTTGTCATCGTTCAGGTCGTGCTATCGATGGTCCTGCTCACGGTTGGCGGCCTGTTTACGCGCAGTCTTCAGCACCTGGTTGCGAGCGGACCTGGGTTTGACGTCACTCACACTCTGATCGCGGTGGCGCACACATTACCCGGCGGTCAGTCGTGGGCATTTCGCCAAAAGGTAATGCAGCGGGTTGAGGCGGTTCCAGGAGTTGTGTCGGTGACCTCGACCGGCATTCTTCCTCTGATGGGAGAACTCCCCGAAGCCTCGCTTCGGCGCGAGGGCGATCCGCTGTCCAGTTTGCGCCGTGTCTACGAGATCGGAGCCGGTGAGAACTACTTCGCCACCCTCGGAATCCCAATCCTGCGCGGCCGCGACTTCGAGATTACAGATCGAGACCGAAACCCGGTTCCCGTGATTGTGAACCGGACACTGGCTGAGGAGTTCTTCGCGGACCACGACCCGATCGGCCAGTTTCTCGTGACGGGCCCGGGAGAGGAACGTAAGCTGCAAGTGATCGGCGTCGCAGCCGACTCGAAGATGCGCACGCTCGGGGAAGGCGACTCGCCCGCTTTCTACCGGCCGGAATTCAATGGGCAGTTTTTGGTTCGTGTTGCCGACGCTCCAGGCAATTGGATTGGTACGCTTCGCGGCGCGCTGGGAGAACTCGATCGAACGGCTGCCATTGACGTGCGCCCACTCGCCGAAGCAGCAGCAGGAGCATTGTTTCCACTGCGCGTCGCCAGCGGGTTTCTCGGCTCGTTGAGCATCCTGGGGGTTACTCTGGCACTCGTGGGACTTTACGGGTCCGTTTCTTTTGCGGTTAGCCGCCGAACCCGCGAGTTTGGAATTCGCGCCGCCTTGGGCGCTACCAGTCCCGACCTCATCAGGACCGCATTGCGGGATGGATTCATTGTGCTGACCTGCGGTGCAGCGATCGGTTTACCGTCGTCGCTGTTGGCCATCCGGCTCTTGGCGGATCTCATACCGGACGGAGTCAATCCCTGGTCTCCCGCACCCATCGCCGCAATTGTGCTTCTCCTGCTCGCGACCGGGTTCTGTGCGAGTTGGATTCCAGCGCAGCGCGCCGCCCGAACGCAACCTTGTGTAGCGCTACGGCAGGATTGAGCCGAAAACTCATCGCAATGTTACCAACTCACAGCGGTTCCGGCATTCAGCGTGCCTTTGCACTTCACAGAAAAGGACATGCGAAACCGCCTGTCACACCAAGTCTGGCAACCAAAGAATATGCCTGCACGTGTTTACACAGGTCCAAAGGCACCGTCGAAAACGCCACGGGCAGCAGGCGGTGCAAGGGTGGCGCAGGCGGTTTCGCCTGCGCGTTCTAGTCAGGCCGGCTAACAGCCTGCATCACAGGCTTGATCAACTCACCGTTGGCGAAAGGCCCGCTCCGCCGACACGCGCCTCTACCACCCCACCGGCTTGCCCCGATTCTGCTCATCCAGCCACTTCTTCAACGGAGCAAAATAATCAAGAATCGCCGTAGCATCCATCTGATGCTCGCCCGTCAAAGCGGCCAATGCATCGGGCCACGGCCGGCTGATGCCCATCGACAGCATCGCATTCAGACGACGTCCTGCTTCTTCATTGCCGTAAATCGAGCAGCGGTTCAGGGGATCTTTGCAGCCGGCAATCCTGGACAAAGACCGGTGAAACTGGAACTGCAGAATATCCGCCAGGAAATAGCGCGCATATGGGAAGTTCGCAGCGACGTGATATTTCGCGCCCGGATCGAAATCATTCTCGCTGCGCGGAACGGGCGGCGCGATGCCCTGATACTTCAGCCGAAGGTCCCACCACGCCTTGTTGTACTGCTCCGGCGTGACCTTGCCTGAGAACACCTCCCACCGCCACTTGTCGATGAGCAAACCAAACGGGAGAAACGCGATCTTCTCCAACGCTTTGTTCAGCAGCAGCCCGATATCCTTCGAGGTATCGGGAGCGCGCTGCAGCAGCCCGATCTTGACCAGGTATTCCGGCGTCACCGAGAGCGCGATGGTATCGCCGATTGCCTCGTGGAAGCCGTCATTAGCGCTGTCGCGGAACAGGAACGGCTGATTGTCGTAGGCGCGCTGGTAGAAGTTGTGCCCGAGCTCATGATGGATGGTAGTGAAGTCTTCGGAGTTAATCTCGATGCACATCTTCAGGCGTAGGTCTTCCTTCTGATCGACATCCCAGGCGCTGGCATGGCACACGACGTCCCGATCGGCCGGCTTCACGAATAGCGAACGCTCCCAAAAGGTCTTCGGCAGCGGCGCAAAACCCAGCGATGTGAAGAAATGCTCGCCGTAGCGCACCATGTCGAGCGCCTTGGTGTCGCGCGACTTCAGAATTTCGGTCAGGTCATAGCCCGGATCGGCATCCTTTGGAGCGACCAGGGGATAGATGTTCTCCCATTCCTGCGCCCACATGTTTCCGAGCAGATCGGCCGGAATTGGCCCTTTGACGGGCACCATGTCGCCGTATTTTTCATGCAGCTTCGAGCGAACATAGGCATGCAACGAGAGATACAGCGGCCGAACCTGGTCCCAAAGCCGGTCCATCTCGGCCGCAAAGGCATCGGGTTGCATGTCGTACTTTGCGCGCCACATAGCGCCCATATCCGCGAAGCCCAGCTCGCGGGCGCCTTTATTGCCCAAGGTGACGTATCGCTCGAACTCGCTCTTCATCGGCGGCGAGATGGTGTGCCAGCCGATCCATGCGTCGCGCATTTCCTTCGCGTCACTGCTGCTGCGCAAAATCCGGCTGAGATCTTCGAGATCGAGACAGGTGTTTTTGCCGGGAGGGCAGTATTTGCCCTTTCCGTAAGCGCCTTCCATGCTGGAGACGATTTGTGTGAGGTCGGCCGCTTCCTTCGGATTCGACGGCGCCGCGAGCACCAGCGAATTTTTCAGCAATTTGAATTTGCGGGCCAGGTCAGGCGGTAGCTGCAATTGATCGAAGCGTGTCGCTTCTTTGGCGAGTTTCATGGTCGCGACAATCGACACTTCATCGGCTTGCGCGGCGAGGATCTCCGAATCGTACGTTATGAATGTCGACTTGACCCAATCCGCACGAGCCGAGTCTACGGCCAAATCGAGCAACTTCGCTTCGGCGGCATCCATGAAACTCTTCGCCTCGGCAATGGTGGGCGTGGGGGACTTGTGCAGGTCCGCCGCGTATGCCAACATGCCAGCGGCGATCAGCGCGGTCAACGCGTGTTTGCTCATCTGCCTTCATTATCATCCGTAAAGGTATTCCGTATTACAGTCGATTCTTCTTGTAGGACAAAATGCTATCAACTGCCCCGGATCGGGAGAAAGCCCTCCGCGCACTCGACCGTTTACCGCCGCTGTCCGCGAACACAGGACGGCTGCTCTCATATTTGGTCCGGCGCGATGTGGAGGTGGGGGCAGTGGCCGGCATCCTGGAACGCGACGCCCTCCTCGGCCCACGAGTTCTTCAGTTGGCGAACTCCGGCGCATTTGGACCGAGGTCTCCCATTCAGTCGATACGGCATGCTGTGGCGTTTGTCGGCGCGCGGGTGATCCGCCGGCAGGTGATCAGTTGGTCGATCATTTCCATTTTTAGACGGTTTCACGCCTTCCCGGGCTGGTCGTTCACACGATTCTCGATGCATGCCGAGGCAACTGCCTTGCTCACAGACCTGCTCTGCGAGAATATGCCGGTTGCCGGTGCCGACACCGGTTATATCGCGGCTCTCGTGCACGACGTCGGAAAGCTGCTGCTGTATCCTGAAAACCCACAGGTTTTCGAAGCGATCTTTGACTGTTGCCGGCTCACGCGTGAGACCGCAGTCGTGTGCGAGAAGATGATCCTGGGAGTGGACCACGCGGAGCTTTCCGCCGCAGCCGCCGAGCGCTGGAAGCTACCCCACAGTGCAGCCCACGCTGTGCTTCTGCACCATCTGCCCGAGCCGGACGATCAACGCGTACCACTCAGCCTGGTGCTTTCGAAAGCCGACGGGTTCATCAACGCCATCGGCCTGGGCCTACTCGAAGACAGTGGCAATGACGATCCCAAGCTGGAATGGCCGGGCCGGGAACATCAGGTTGCGCAAGCTCTGAAGTCGTTCGAGGGCGCCTGGCGAGCGATCACCGGGATTCGCGACATCACACCCGGCGACTAGTGCTAAAAAGGTTGTTCGCGCATCAATGCGGACCACCTTTACAGTCCTACTGTTTTCGATCGCATCTATGACCGCGGCTCCCGAGAAGATTATCTTCGATACCGATTCCGGCCCCTTCAATGACGATGGGGTCGCGCTCGTCATGCTGCTCCAGAGTTCCACGAAAGTCAGCATTGAAGGAGTGACCACGGTGCCTGGCAACGTCTGGCCCGTCGCTGGCGCGGAGTACATGCTGGCGAATCTGAAAATGATGCAGCGGAGCGATATACCGGTATATATCGGAGCCGAGAATCCTCTCGTCAGCACGGCCTCATCGGTCGCCGCGGCGGCTCAACGTTGGGGCCAGCAGAGCTATATCGGCGCTTTCGCCCAGACGCGGCCCCTGGAAAGAAAACAGGTCGAACCTCCGCCCTACTTCGGATTCTCCGGCCTGGCGCCGCAGAAAGAGAACGCGGTGGATTTCATCGCAAGAACGATTCTGGCCCACCCCGGCGACATCACGTTATTTGCGATCGGGCCAATGACGAACCTGGCGATGGCGCTGCGTCTTCACCCGGAAGTGGAAACCAAGGTTAAGCGCCTGGTTTTCATGGGAGGAGCCGAGGGCGTGCCGGGAAATGTCAACGATGCGGCCGAATTCAACTTCTGGTTCGACCCCGAGGCGGCCCAGGTGGTGCTCCGTTCCCGTATTCGCGAGAAGGTGATGTTCGGGCTGGACGTCTGCAATCACGCCGTTCTGACCAAGACGATCTTCGACGAAATCGTGAAAGTCAAAACGGCGGTTACCGAGGTCTACGAAACGGACTTCGGGCGAAAAGGGTTTCCCGCCTTCGTCACCAATCCTTCCGCGACTGCTTTACTGTGGGATGAATTGGCCGCCGGTTATCTGATCGATCCATCGTTTGTGACGGAATCGCAATCAATGTACCTCGACGTCGACACGCGTTTCTCGAAGGATTATGGGCGCGTCATCCCGCTTGATCGGAGCCTCGCACCAGATGCGACGCCCGTTCAGGTGATGCTGAATCTCGACTCCGCGAAAATCTTCGCGATGTACAAGGATCTGCTGACGCGCCCGATCAGCCGGAAAAAAGCTAATCCGTAGGCGTCGAATACTCTTTGTAATACCGCAGTACCCGCGCCACATAGGTCCGCGTTTCGCGGTACTTCGGGATCCCGTGATACTTGTCGACGGCGCCCGGTCCCGCATTGTACGCCGCGATGGCGTTTGAAAGCGCGTTCTTACTTTTCGCGTATCGCGCTAAAAGCCACTTCAGATAGCGGGTGCCGGCTTCGAGATTCTCATTCGGCCTGCTGGCATCCAGGCCCATGTCTTGAGCCGTGCTCGGCATCACCTGCATGTAACCCAGCGCGCCCTTGTCAGAAACCGCATCAGGATTGAACGCAGACTCTGCTTTGATGATACTTTTCACTAACGCACGAGAAACGCCGATGCGGTCGGCGGTGGGGCCAATGAGATCCGCGTAACTAAGTTGCGGAGCCTTCGGAGCCAGGCCACGGGCCGACAAAATGTCGGCATAGCGTGGAACATCGGCCGTGACATCCAACCACAGGCGTGCGACGGTATGGGTACAAACGGTTGCGGCGATGAGGCCGGCCGACGTTAACATGAAGCAGGGAATGAGGAAAAACGAAGAGAGTACTTTCATTCGTGCGTGGGTACAACAACGGTAATGATTTAACTGCAGGACAACCGAGCGGTCCGTGCGCGCGGAAGCAACTTAGGGTTGCAAATGGGTTACGCAAAACTAGACGCGGCCCGACATGGAATCGGTTACCGGAGAATGAAAAAAATCCCAACTTTTCATGGGTTTACGTTAGATCGAAGTGACAGATGGGAAGCCGACCAACCGGTCGGGAAGTTCCTTCGCCACTAATACACCTGCCGCTGGTACAATCACCTCCATGAGCGATTTGGTATTGCGCAGCAAAGACGGCGAGATCGGTGTCATCACGATCAATAATCCGCCGGTGAACGCATTGAGTCCGGGAGTGCCCGAAGGCATCCTGGCCGGTATCGAAGAGTTTGCGGCTGATCCTGAAGTGCAGGCCATTATCGTCATCGGCGGTGGCCGGACCTTTATCGCCGGAGCCGACATTCGCGAGTTCGGAAAAATCACATCCGGCGGCGATCGCAAGCGTGGGCCGGGCCTGAATGCCGGCCTGGAGAAGATCGAAAACAGTCCTAAACCCGTCATCGCCGCCATTCATGGCACCGCCTTGGGCGGCGGTTTGGAAACAGCCATGGCCTGCCACTATCGCGTCGGGGTTCCTTCCGCGCAGGTGGGGCAGCCTGAAGTGAAACTGGGAATCATCCCCGGAGCGGGCGGCACACAGAGACTGCCGCGGCTGGCCGGAATCGCAAGAGCGATCGAGATGTGCGCCGGCGGCGATCCCATCAGTGCATCCGAGGCGCACGGGCTCGGCATCATCGACCAGATCGTAGAAGGCGACCTGCTGGAAGGCGCTATCGCGTTCGCGCGGGCTGGCCTCGCCGACGGCACCCTGGTACAGAGGCGTACTCGCGACCTCGCTGGAAAGCTCGGTGCTCCTGAGACGAACGCTGCCGTTTTCGCCACGGCGCGCGATGCCACTAATAAGAAGCAGAGGAACATGCTCGCGCCGCAGGCCGCCATCAGTGCTGTTGAAGCGGCCGCCACGCTGCCATTCGACCAGGGACTACAGCGCGAGTCCGAGCTTTTTCAGGAATGCCTGTTCTCCGATCAATCCAAGTCGCTCATTCACGTGTTCTTCGGGGAGCGTGAAGTGGCGAAGATACCGGACGTGCCCAAGGAAACTCCCCTCATTCCCGTGCGGAAAGTCGGCATCATCGGCGCGGGCACGATGGGCGGCGGCATCGCCATGAGTTTCGCAAACGCCGGAATCCCGGTGATTCTGAAAGAGACCGAGCAGGCGGCGCTCGATCGCGGCATGGCCACGATAACTAAGAACTATGCGAATTCGGTCGCCAAGGGACGTTTTTCGCAGGACGTGATGGATCGGAGACTGGGCTTGATTCAGCCGACCCTCACCTATGATGGCTTCGGCGAAGTCGACATGATCATCGAAGCCGTCTTCGAAGGCATGGCTCTCAAGAAGCAGATCTTCGGTGAACTCGACGGCATCGCAAAGCCGGGCGCGATTCTGGCGTCCAATACCTCGACCCTGAACATTGACGAGATCGCCTCAGCCACCACCCGTCCGGAGATGGTCATCGGCACCCATTTCTTCAGCCCTGCAAATGTCATGCGACTGCTCGAGATCGTGCGCGGCCGGGCGTCGTCGAAAGAAGTGATCGCGACCTGCATGGCGCTGTCGAAGAAGATCGGCAAAATCGGGGTGCTGGTGGGCAATTGCCGGGGGTTCGTTGGCAATCGCATGTTCGGTCCGTACCGGCGCGAAGCACAGTTCCTCGCGGAGGAGGGGGCGACGCCTGAGCAGATCGACAAGGCGCTGTATGACTACGGGATGGCCATGGGACCTCTGGCCACCGGCGACCTCGCGGGCCTGGATGTCGGCTGGCGCATTCGCAAGGAGTTCGGCGACGTCAACGACACGTCCGTGCGGCAGCCGCTCATGGAAGACCGGCTGTGCGAGATGGGCATGTATGGTCAGAAGACCGGCGCGGGTTGGTACAAGTACGACGAGAAGCGCCGCCCGCAGCACAATCCGGAAGTGGATCGGCTGGTGGAAGAGATCCGCAAGGAGAAAGGCATCGAGCCGCGCGCGATCAGCGACCAGGAGATCATCGAGCGGACGCTCTATATCCTCGTGAACGAGGGCGCGCGAATTCTGGAAGAGGGATTCGCGCTTCGGTCGGTCGATATCGACATCATCTACCTGAATGGCTACGGTTTCCCTGCATATCGCGGCGGGCCGATGTGGTACGCCGATACCATCGGACTCAAAGAAGTCTATGAACGCGTGTGCGAGTTTGAACGCCAGCACGGCAAATTGTGGACGCCGGCGCCGCTGCTGAAACGCCTGGCGGAAGAAGGCAAAAGATTCGCGGATTTCGCGGGAGCTGCCGCGCAGGCTAAGGGAGGCAACTGATGAGAGAAGCCGTTGTTGTAGCGAGTTCGCGCACCGGGTTGGCAAAGTCGTTCCGGGGGTCGTTGAACATGACGCGCCCGGAAGACATGGCGGCGCATTGCATCAAGGATGTGTTGCGGAAGACGCCGCAGCTCGATGCGGCGGAAGTGAATGATGTGATTTTGGGCTGCGCCCAGCCGCATGGCGCTCAAGGGATGAACGTGGCGCGCGTTTCGGCAGTGCTCGCGGGATTGCCGGTTTCGGTTGCCGCGACTACCGTGAATCGGTTCTGCTCGTCCGGTTTGCAGGCGATCGCGATGGCTGCTCACGAGATTCTCGTGGAGGGCGCGGATGCCGCGATCGGCGGCGGCGTCGAAACTATTACGATGACCCCGCGCGACAACCACCCGCATCCGGTAGTGCAGGAACAGAAGCCCGGCATCTATATGGTGATGGGCAACACTGCAGAGGTCGTTGCCAAGCGCTACAAGATCAGCCGCGAGGTGCAGGATGAGTATTCGCTGCTGAGTCAGCAGCGGACTGCCCGTGCGCAGCGCGAAGGCTTTTTTGATGGCGAGATTGCGCCGATGCGGGTGACGCGCGGGATTCTCGATAAGAAGACCGGCCAGGTGGTGGGAACCGAGGAGGCCTGTTGCGACCGCGATGAGTGCAACCGGCCGGATTCAACCCTGGAAGGCTTGCTGGCCTTGAAACCTCATTTCGACCCCGATAGCGGCCAAGGCACGGTGACGGCGGGCAATTCGTCGCAGCTTTCCGACGGTGCATCGGCGACGCTGCTGATGTCTCGCGAAAGAGCCGACGCGCTGGGGATTCCGTATAAGCTGGTGTTCCGCGGCTTCGCGGTCGCGGGATGTGAGCCGGATGAGATGGGCATCGGCCCCATATTCGCGGTTCCCAAACTTCTGAACCGGCACGGCCTGAAGATCGACGATATCGATATCTGGGAGCTGAACGAGGCATTCGCTGTGCAGGTGGTCTACTGCCGCGACCGTCTGGGTCTCGATCCCGAAAAGCTCAACGTCAACGGTGGATCCATCTCGATCGGGCATCCGTTTGGCATGACCGGCTCGCGCATGGTGGGGACCATGGCCAACGAGATGGCCCGGCGGAAGGCGAAGCTTGGGGTTGTGACCATGTGTATTGGCGGCGGACAAGGCGCGGCGGGGTTGTTCGAAGCGGTCAACTGAATACCGTCTACTGCGTTGGAGCACACTGAATTCTGAGGTGCAGCCATGAAACGAACGATTCAGGTGCGTATTAGCAAAGGTGAACGGCAGTTTGTTGCCGAATGCCTCGATTTGCATTGTCATTCAAGCGCCTCCAACATCACGGGGCGATCGCACTTTACCTTGAAGAAGGCCGGGCCTGAGTTGGAACGGAGGCGGTAATGCAGGTTGTCAACCTGTCGCCATGGACCTGCGATTCACAAGGCGGATTAGCAACCCGCCGCACCCTCGAAAACTAAGGTGTGGCGTGGTGTGGAAGGGTGAGGCAGGCGGTTTCGCCTGCCTTAGGACCGAACCGGAACGCGCAGGCGAAACCGCCTGCGCCACCCTTGTCTTCGTCCACTTTTGCGGAAAGATGCGATCCTGCATTACACATGGCTTCATTGTCCTCGTGATGGAGAGTGTCGTCTGATCGAAGCAATCCTGAAAGACCTGAAGCACGCCGTCCACCTGCTCATAAGAAGCCCCGGATTTGCAGTGTCGGCGCTGGCCGCGCTGGCACTCGGCATCGGGGCGAACACGGCCATCTTCTCGGTCATCAATACCGTGCTGCTGCGTCCGCTCTCGTACCCCGAACCGGACCGCATCGTTGTTTTCGAACGAACCGGTCCGGGCGGAATCAACGTTTCGATGTCTCCCACAGAGTTCAATGTTCTACGGCATCATTCGAACGTGTTTCAGAACCTGGCCGTGCGCGATTTCGCGAGGGTGGGTTTCAACCTGACAGGCGACGCTTTTCCCGAACAGGTGCACGGACTGCAGGTCACCTCCAACTACTTCCGCCTGCTCGGCGCTTCAGTGGCCCTGGGAAGGACCTTCACCGAGGAGGAGGACCGGCCGGGCGGTGGGCGGGTCGCGGTCCTGAGTTATGGGCTGTGGCAGCGGCGGTTCGGCGGCGATCCGCAGATCGTCAACAAGACCATCGATCTGAGCGGCGCTCCTTATGCGGTCGCCGGGGTTACAGGAGCTGGCTTTGTGGGTGAAGCCCCAGTCGACCTGTGGGTGCCGCTGCAGTTCGATCCGAACAGCAACGACCACGCGCGCATTTTCGCGGTCACTGCCCGCCTGAAGCCCGGAATCTCTGTGCGAACGGCCAACGCCGAACTGAGTCTCGCGGCCGATGAATTCCGCCGCAAGTATCCCGGCGTGCGAGATCCTAAAGCAGGGTTTGCGGTTCAGCCGCTCCAGGAACTGAATGTGAGCGAAGTGCGGCCCTCGTTGTTGGTTCTCGCAGGTGCAGTCGCCCTGGTTTTGCTCATCGCTTGCGCGAACGTGGCAAACCTGCTGCTGGCGCGCGCGACTGGGCGCCGGCGCGAGATCGCGATCCGGGCGGCAATCGGGGCCGGACAAGGTCGCATCGTCGGCCAACTGCTCACCGAAAGCCTGGTACTCGCTCTTGCCGGTGGCGCCCTAGGGCTAGCCCTCGGCATAATCGGAGTACGTGCGCTGCTCACGCTGAGCCCGGGAAACATCCCGCGCATCGGAGAACATGGGTCCGCGATTGCAGCCGACTGGCGAGTGGTCGCATTTACTCTGCTGGTTTCCTTGGCGACCGGCCTCTTGTTCGGCATCATTCCGGCCTTCAGTTCGGCACGCGTCGACCTCAGTGTCGCGATTCGTGAAAGCGGAGGACGCTCGGGAACCGGAATGCGGCAGAACAAGACGCGTGCCACTCTCGTCGTATGCGAGACGGCGCTCGCTCTCGTGTTGTTGATCGGCGCGGCATTGCTGATCCGCACATTCCTCGCGCTTCGGACCGTCGATCCCGGATTCGATACGCACGGCATACTCACACTGGACACATCGCTGGCCGGCTCGCGGTTTGGCAACACGGAGTCGTTGACGCAGCTTTCAGGCGACGCGATCAAACGCATTGAAGCTCTGCCCGGAGTGGTATCCGCCGCTTCGACCTGCTTCCTGCCGCTGGAAGTCGGGCCTCCGGGTTTGCCCTTCGACATTGTCGGGCGTCCCCTGGCAGCCGGCGAGCATCACGGCCGCAGCAACTGGCTCAGCATCTCGCCCCATTATTTCGACGTCTTCCGCATTCCGCTGATCCGCGGCCGCGTGTTCACGGAACGAGACAGCCGGGGCGGCCTGCCGGTCGTCATCATTAACAGAACCATGGCACGCCAGTTCTGGGGTGATCGCGATCCGCTTCACGAACGCATCCAGATCGGCAAAGGGTATGGCCCGCAGTTCGAGGATACGGTGCGCGAGATCGTCGGCGTGGTGGGTGACACTCGCAACGAGCTCAGTCAACCGCCCGATCCAGCGTTTTACGTGCCGGTCTCGCAAGTCGAGGACGCCATGACCGCTTTCATGACTCGTCTGCTGCCGATGGAGTGGGTGGTACGAACACGCGTAGAGCCGCACTCGCTGAGGACGGCGATCGGAAAAGAGCTCGAGCAGGCGAGCGGTGGACTTCCGGCTGGAAACGTCCGCACCATGGATGAGATCGCCTCCGAGTCGACAGCTCGCGAGGACTTCGACATGTCTCTGCTTAGCGTGTTTGGCGGGGCGGCGCTGCTCCTCGCGGCCATCGGAATTTACGGTTTGATGGCGTATTCGGTTCAGCAACGCACCCAGGAAATCGGGATCCGGCTGGCGTTGGGTGCCGGTACCGGAGCCGTGCGAAGTATGGTCGTCTACGAGGGCATGCGGCTGGCGCTGGCCGGTGTGACGCTCGGACTCGTTGCGGCTTTCGCGCTGACGAAACTACTCTCGGGATTCCTGTATGGCGTTCAACCGCGTGACCCACTGGTGTTCGTTGCCGTGCCGATGCTTTTGTCCGCCGTCGCTCTCGTTTCGGTGTGGCTGCCGGCCCGGCGCGCGACGCGGATCGATCCGATCCGTGCGCTGCGCTATGAGTAGCGCAGCTTATACGTCGAGCGCGCCGTGATAGATCATCTCCTTCAACGAGAACGACGTCCGCACTGAGAATACGGGCGCTTCCAGCGCGAAAACCGCCTCTTTGTCCGCCGCACCGATGGTGAGCGTTTCCTTCGGGAACCCGAACAGAAATGGCCCGGCGCCTTCTTTCGTCCGCTGCACTAGGTCGGGTCCGGCCGGCTCCTGCGTGGTTGTCCGCAATGTTGTCATGTTCCGAAGGTCTTCGAGCCGATCTTCGGTGTTTGAAGATCCGGATTCACGACGCCCCGAAGCTGACACCGGCAGGCCGCTCACGGCGATGACGTAGTGGTCTTTGAAAGCCTCAGGCAGCGACGTTTTTAACGCCGCTAGCATGATCTGCGCGCTCTGCCATCGCACGGTGCCCTTCAGCATGACCGGACTGCCTCGCTCGCCACCTCCACCACGGCGCCGTCCCATGCCGCCGCTTCTCGGCGTTTCCTGCCGTTCGCCCGATTCCACCGACCCTACGACATTTGCTTCTTTCGCCCAGGGCGATCGCGTAATGAATTTCTCGATTTCCTCTTCTGTCCAATTCGCTACTTCTTTTTGCTTCCAGAAATCGGCCGCGCTCAAGAGCCGCCCCAATCCGCAAACCGTCGCGGTGCCGAGAAGGACGCTGCGTCTGGAGAGATGGGACATGGCGGTGAAATGACGTCCGTGGGCGAGGCCAAGTTACACAAAACACGAGCGGGGCGTTGCACGTCGTGCGCTGGGAAGTTTTTCATTGCACTGAGATGTTCACGGGTTGGCTGACCTGGTCACCGACTTGAACGATTAATTGATTGCTTCCGCTTGCTGTCCCGATCGGAATTTGGATTCTCATCTGCACAAGTCCGGCAATCAGTCCTGACGCCTGGGTCGCCGAAAGCACCGGCGCATTAGCGCCATCCGTCGGGAATTGCCCGCCAATCCTTGCGATGACGTCGAGCACAGGAGTCGGAAACGGAAGCTCAGATGTGCCGTCGAATGAGACTGTGGGATTGGTGGCAGGTTTTGACCGAACATGCTGACGATTTCACCTGGCGCGAGAACGCTAAGCCCGTAGGCAGCCGCGTTCACCATTATCGGCTCAAGACAACCCGTATTGTGTTGAATTCAAATTCCGGTGCCGCGGCCGATTCGCCGAAGAATGCAGTGCTCGCCCGCCTTCAACGCGCCACCCATCCCGTTACTCATCCGGATGACTCCGTACAAGTCAGACAAAACGGTGCACTCGACGCATGTCGTACGATGAAAGTTCACCCCCTCGTAACAAAATGTATCGTCCTGTTCCCCGAGTCCCCGATTTTCCCGCCATGGAGCGCGAGACGCTGCGCTTCTGGTCGGAGAACCGCATCTTCGACAAACTGCGCCAGCAGACTGCGAATGGCCCGCGATGGTCGTTTCTCGACGGGCCGATTACGGCCAACAACCCGATGGGTGTGCACCACGCCTGGGGCCGCTCGCTGAAAGACATGTACCAGCGCTACCATGCCATGAACGGCCATCAGCAGCGCTTCCAGAACGGGTTCGACTGCCAGGGATTGTGGGTTGAGGTTGAGGTTGAAAAGAGCCTCGGGCTCGGAACCAAGCGCGATATTCGCGATTACGGTATTGAGAAATTCGTGCGCGCCTGCAAAGAGCGCGTGCTCACCTATGCCTCCCGGCAAACTGAGCAGTCGATTCGGCTGGGACACTGGTGCGATTGGGACGATCCCGTGACGCTCATCGTACTCCGCGACGCGCTGGCGGATGGCGACCGCGTCGTTACCGCAAAAATGCCGAGCGGACTCGTGGAAACGGCGCGGGCCAGCGAGATCATCCGCAAACTCGGCAGCGCAGAGTACGGCGGCAGCTACTTTACGTTCTCCGACGAGAACAATTACACCATCTGGGCGTTCCTCAAGAAATGCTTCAACGAGGGCTTCATCTATCGCGGCCACGACGTCATGCCATGGTGCGGGCGATGCGGCACCGGCCTGTCGCAGATGGAAGTTGCCGAGGGTCGCCGCATCACAGCGCATACGTCCGTCTTCGTCCGCTTCCCGATCATCGGCCAGGAGAAAACCGCGCTCCTCATCTGGACGACCACTCCCTGGACGCTGACTTCGAACGTCGCGGTGGCGGTCAATCCCGAGATGACGTACGTGCGGGTGCGCCACAACGACTGGTATTACTTCATCGCCAAGGCGAACTTCGAAGAAGACCGCATGCAGGATCTGCAGGTCGAAGGCAAGCACGAGACGCACAAGCTGCCCTCCATCCGGACGATTCTCAAAGGCAGTGGCAGCGTGGAGGTGGTGGCGGAACTGCCCGGCCGCGAACTGATCGGTCTGCGGTACCGCGGCCCATTCGACGAGTTGCCCGCGCAGAACATGCCCGGCGGCCTGTTTCCTTACGGGGAAACCGGCGGCAACAAAACCTCGGCCGAATCGCACCAGGTTATCGGCTGGAGCGAGGTTAGCGAGGCGGAGGGAACCGGGCTGGTCCATATCGCCCCGGGATGCGGTGCGGAAGACCAGGAGTTGGGGCACCAGAACGAATTGCCCTTCATCGCCCCGCTGGATGAGAGTGCAAACTTCATCGAGGGCTTCGACCAGTTCACCGGGTTGAATGCCAGCAACGTGGCGGACGACATCGTCGCCGCGCTGAAAGCTTCCGGGCTGCTGGTGGCCCGCGAGAAATACCCGCACGTTTATCCGCACTGCTGGCGCTGCAAGTCGGAATTAGTGTTCCGGCCCGTGGATGAATGGTTCATTCGCATGGATTGGCGCGACCGCATCCAGCGCGAGGTGGCTACCATCAAATGGATTCCGCCGGAAGGCGAAGCGCGCGAGATGGATTGGTTGCGCAATATGGGCGACTGGATGATCTCGAAAAAGCGCTTCTGGGGCCTGGCGCTGCCGATCTGGGTGTGCGGCGATTGCGAGCATTACACCGTCATCGGAAGCCGCGAGGAATTGAAGGAGCGCGCCATGGAAGGCTGGGACGTCTTCGAGGGCAATTCGCCGCATCGACCTTACATTGACGCGGTGAAGATTCGCTGCGAGAAGTGCGGCGGCGTGGCGTCGCGCATTGAAGACGTCGGCAACCCATGGCTCGACGCCGGTATCGTGTCGTTCAGCACCATGCGGTATTCGACCGACCGGGAGTATTGGAAGAAGTGGTTCCCGGCCGACCTGGTGCTCGAGAGTTTTCCGGGTCAATTCCGCAACTGGTTCTACTCACTGCTGGCCATGAGCGCCATGATGGACGGCCGCGCGCCGTTCCGGGCGCTGCTCGGTCACGCCTTGGTTCGCGACGCCCGCGGCGAGGAAATGCACAAGTCGAAGGGAAACTCGATTGCCTTCGATGAGGCAGCGGAGGTGTTGGGCGCCGAGGTGATGCGGTATATCTACGCCGAACAGAAGACCGCCCAGAACCTCAATTTCCCCGACTTGCATCCGGCAGCCGGCACCGGCACCACGATCGACGCCGACGCGCGCCGCAAAGTGCTCACGTTCTGGAACTGCTACAGCTTTTTCGTCATGTATGCGACCGCCGACGGCTGGAAGCCCGGCGGGCACACGCTTCCGACCACAAACGAGCTCGACCGCTGGATTCTCAGCCGCCTGCAGAACCTGATTGGCGAGGCGAACAGCGCATTTCAAAGCTACGAGCATTACAAACTCATCGAAGCGTTCCAGGTTTTCGACGAGGAGTTTTCGAACTGGTACCTCCGACGGTCGCGGCGGCGATTCTGGGTGAGCGAACGCGAGGCCTACCAGACGCTTTACACGGTGCTGACCACGGTGACGCGAGTCATGGCTCCCATGCTGCCGTTTCTCACTGAGGAGATCTACCAGAACCTCGTACGCTCGGTCGATTCCGGCGCTCCGGAGTCGGTTCATCTGACGCCGTACCCCCAGGTGGACCTTTCGCTCGTCGACGAGAAGCTGGAAGAGAGCATCGAGGCGGTGATCCGGCTCAAGAATCTCGCCTTGAATCTGCGTACGCAGAGCAAGGTCAAGATTCGGCAGCCGTTGAGCACGCTGTACATCCGGCCGAAGAACACGGTTGACCGACGCGTGCTCGAGAACCCGGATTACACCAATCAGATTCTCGAGGAAGGCAATATCAAGAAGCTGGTGCTGATCGAAGATGAGACGACGTTCGTCAAAGTCGTGCTGAAGCCTGATTCGAAAAAGCTTGGCCCGAGAGCGGGCAAGCATCTCAAGGCGATCGGGCAGGCGCTGGCGGCGGCCGATCCTAAAAAGGTCCTGGAGGGTGGCGCGTTTCCGGTCGAAGTGGAGGGGCAGACCATCGACATCGCTCCGACCGAGATCGTCGTGCAGTTTGAGGCGCCGCCGAACCTGAAATGCAGCAGCGAACAGGGCACGTTTATGGCGCTCGACACGGCGCTGACGCCGGAACTGGAGCGCGAGGGCATCGCCCGCGATTTCAACCGGCTCCTGCAGGACCAGCGCAAGACGATGAATCTGAACATTTCCGATCGGATCGGTGTTCGCTACGTGGCTTCCGACCGGATCGCCGAGGCTCTGGACGAGCACGACGCGTTCCTACGCAATGAGTTGCTGGCCGAGAGTCTTGAGAGAGTGGGGGCGGCTCCGGAGGGTGGGGTAAAGCTCTCGCTGGTTGGGGAAGAAATCTTCGTTTCGATTGCACGATAGCGTCATTTCACCCACTTGATCGGTCGATTTGAAGGCTAAAGCCTGCGGTACCGTTGTGGCATTTCAACTGCGGAGTTGGTTGGGATTATGCGGACACGGGTGTTAGCTGGAATTGTCGCATCTGTATGTTGGCTTGCTGTGTCGGCCGCCACGTTTGAGGCCGACTCAAAGCGCGGCGCGACGCTGTTTCGTGACCAGATGTGCACGAATTGCCACTCGGTACGGGGCGAGGGCGCTAACGCGGCTCCCGACCTGGGCCGCCGTCTGGACCGCAACTACACCCCGGCCGGGATCACCAGCCTGATGTGGAACCACGCGCCTGCAATGTGGGCGGCGATGGAGAAACAAAAGCTGGCTTTGCCGCAATTGAGCGAATCGCAAGCTGCCGATCTGTTCGCGTATTTCTACGCCTCCCACTACTTCGAGAAGCCTGGCGAGGCGCAGCGCGGAAAGGCGCTATTCACATCCAAGCACTGCTCGGAATGCCACGCACTGACGTCCGTTGCTGGGAGTATTGCCCCTCCGGTGACTGAGTGGAAGGCATTGACCGACCCCGTGATTCTCGTGCAGCGCATGTGGGATCACGCTCCGCAAATGGTTCAGGCGATGAAAACGCGTGGGATCGAATGGCCCGAGTTGACCGCCCAGGATTTGACCGACCTGTTGGTTTACCTGCAAAATCTGCCGCAGACCCGGGGAGCAAAACTCGAATTCGAACTGCCACCGCCGACCGGAGGTGACGAGCTATTCCACACCAAGGGGTGCGCAAACTGTCACACCGATCAGCGGGCCTTCGAAGCCCTGATTGGCGACAGCACGCTGACCGATATTGCCGCTGCCCTGTGGAATCACGCACCGGTGATGGAGAAATCGCCTGCCAACGCGCCCAAGCCGATCGCGGCCGCGGAAATGCGCAAGATTCTGAGTTACGTGTGGGCCCGGCAGTTTTTCTCAACCCGAGGCGATGATGCCCGCGGCAAAAAGGTATTCGAATCGAACAAGTGCGCGGTTTGCCACAATGATCCGTCCACGGGCGCCCCGGCATTAGGGCGGATGGAAGGGCCGTTTTCAGCCGTCCGCATGGTGTCGGTGCTGTGGAAGCACGGACCGGCTATGCAGGAAAGCATGAAATCGAAGCACATCCCGTGGCCGCGCCTGAGCCCCTCCGACATGGCAAACCTGGTCGCCTACCTGAACACCAGGTAACGCAACGTTTAGGTTGCCACCAGGCAGGCGGAAGCCTGCTTACTCCGCCCGCAACGCAACAACCGGGTCAACTCGCGCCGCGCGTCGAGCCGGAATATACCCTGCCACAAGCGCCGAGACCGCCAGGGTGCCGGTCAGAATCACAAACGTCATCGGCTCGATGGCAACAATGTTGTAGAGCGCGTGCGACATGACGCGTGTCAGCAGCAAAGCCAGCGCCAGCCCCACGGCGAGTCCGATCGAGCTCATCCCCACGCTTTGTTTAAGCACCATGGCCAGCACATTGCCCCGGCTGGCGCCAAGCGCAACCCGGACGCCGATCTCGCGCGTTCGTTGGGCGACGAAGAAAGCGCCGACGGCATAACAACCCATGACGGCCAACAGCAGTGATATGCCTGCATAAGTGCTCATCATTCCGGCTGCAGCCCGTACTCCGGAGGTTTCCTCAGCGAGAACCCGCTCCATCGATTTCACGTTGTAGACCGGTTGATTCGAATCCACCTCGCGGACGGTAGCTCGCGCACTTCCCGCCGCCTCCATCGGATCGTGGGTGGTTCGCAGATAGAGCCGCATCCCCGGCCGCGGCCATTGCAGGTACGACACGTAACCCGTAGCAATCGGCGAGTTGTTGAACCAGTCCTTCCTGTCGCCGCAGACTCCCACCACAGTGAACCATCGTGATTCGGCCCCTCCGAAGCGGATTTTCGCGCCAATCGGCGAGGAGTCCGGCCAATAATGCCGCGCCAGGGATGCGCTGAGCACGATGACCCGTTGCGACTCGGTGACATCTTGTTCTCCAATCGATCGTCCTTCCACAAGGGGAACGCGGAGTGCCTCGAAATAGCGCGGGGTTACAGCCTGTAAATCGGGCCGTGGCTCACCCGGGCGTGCGTCGGCGCGGCCTTCCACGACGAATTTGGTCGCCGTTCCGATTTCGCCGGATGCGGCGGCCGTTTCCACGCCTGGAACGCTGTCGAACCTCGACACCACCCGGCGGTAGAATCCTGTGACCTGCGAGTCGTCGCGATACTTCGTTGGCGAAAGCGTCACGCTCATGGTAAGGAGGTGGCTCGGATCGTAGCCCAGATTGAGAGCTAGTATGCGCTGGAACGTCCTTACCATGACGCCAGCTCCAACGAGTAGCACGAGCGCGAGCGCCATTTCGATGATGACGAGCACGCTGCGCGCCCGGCTGCGGCTGCGAACGGCCGAGCCGCCTCTTCCGCCTTCCTTGAGCGATTCGTTCAAATCCGCGCTACGCCGTTCCCGCAGCAGTTGATAGATGGAAGGAACGCAGCACCCAACCCCCGCGATCAATGACAACGCCAGCCCGAACATGACTACTTCGGGTGTGACTCGCATGGTTCTCAAGCCGGCGATCCACTCGTAGACCACCGCGGGAATCTGCGTTCTCTTTTGGTACGCCAAGCCAGCATCGCCGAGAAATATGCCGAGAACGCCCCCAAGCAGCGCAATAGTGAGGCTTTCAGTGAGCAATTGGCGCGCGATGCGATACCGTCCGGCTCCCAGCGCCGCGCGGATTCCAATTTCCCTCCGGCGCGCCGTCGACCGTGCCAGTTGGAGGTTAGCCATGTTCGCACAGGCGAGCAGCAGGACAAAGAGGGCGGCTGCCAGCATGGTCAGTTCGAAGCGGTTCGTTACTTCATCAGTGATTTCGCGCAGCGGGGTGACCAGCACCTTGCGGCCTTCGTTGGTTTGTGGATAGCGCTTTTCGAGTGCCGACGCGGTAGACGCCATTTCATCGCGCGCCTGCGACGGCGAAACTCCGGGCCTCAGCCGGCCGATGGCGGCCAGTTCCCCGTTCAATCTTCGTTGTTGGAGCTCGTTAGTGAGCGCAAGTGGCGCCCACAGTTTCGTCGCCAACGGGAAATCGAACTCATCCGGCATGACGCCGATTACGGTATAGGCGCGGCCGGCCAGTGAGATGGTTTTGCCGATGGCCTGCGGCGTGGATGCCATGCGATCCTGCCAAAACGCATGACTCAACACCACCACGCCGTCAGATCCGGGTTGGCATTCCGAATCACTGAAGGTTCTTCCAAGCTCCGGCTGCATTCCGAAGGTCCGGAAGAATTCTCCGGTCGCCTGTGTCGCCTGCACCCGTTCCGGATCATCGACTCCGGTCAGCGTTACGTCCCAGGGGCGATATGCGGACAACTGTTCGAACGAGGTGGCGTGGCGTTTCAGGTCGACATAGTCGGCCGGGGTCACCAGGTTGCGTTGAGCGCGGGCCTTGGCGTTGGTTTCCCACACCGTCATGATGCGAGCGAGACGGGGAAAGGGGAAAGGATGCAGCACAACGGCGCTAACAGAGATGAAACAGGAAATATTGACGCCAATTCCGACCGCGAGCGACAGGATAGCAGCCAGAGCAAAGCCTGGGCTTAGGCGCAGCGAGCGAAGAGTGTAGCGAATATCGCTGCTCAACTCATCGATGAGGCGGAATCCGGCGGCTTCCCTGCAGCTTTCTTTGTAGCCCTCGACGGCGCCGAATTCGATCCGTGCACGGCGCTCGGCTTCCGTCCGTGTCAAGCCGCGGCGCTCGAGGTCGTCAGCCCGGCTTGCGACGTGAAAGCGCAGTTCCTCGGCCATTTCGCTCTCCATGCGAGCCCGTTCGAACAATTTCGGCAGCTTCATTTCAGGCCTCCTCAAGGCGAGCCCCTAACGCGGCCGCCATGGCTGAAACGCTGCGGTTCCAGCTTTGTGTTTCGTGCTCCAGCCGTTTCAGGCCGGCGGGAGTCAGGCTGTAGAACTTAGCGCGGCGATTGTTTTCCGAGGTGCCCCATTCGGTGGCGAGCAGGTCCTGTCGTTCAAGACGATAGAGGGCGGGATAAAGCGCACCCTGTTCAATCGAGAACGCCAGTCCTGAGATCTGTTCGATCCGCAGTAGGATCCCATAGCCGTGTTGGGGTCCCAGGGAGACGGCTTTTAGAATCAGCAGATCGAGGGTTCCAGGCAACAATTGGGCTTGATCGGGCATGAACCGCTTCTCCTAACTCCTATAGGAGAAGTATGACGCATCTCTCCTAAGCCGTCAAGGAGAGAAGCGACTCATCGCTCTTAAACCGCTGCCGCGCGAACCAAATTCCCCAACTGCTGGACCGCGTTCCGCATCATCGATGATTGGGCGGCGAGTTCTTCACTTGCGGCGGCACTCTCCTCGGCGGCGGCTGCGGTTTGCTGCGTAATTTGCTGCATCTGGACGATTGCTTCGGTGACATGCTCGATTCCCTTAGCCTGTTCCTGGCTACCGGCATGAACGTCGTTGACCAGCATTTTCACACCATGGGTCCGTTCGGTGATGCTTGCTATGGCGCTCGCCACCTCGGAGAGCCTGACAGTTCCCAACTTGGAGGTGGAGACCGAGTCCTCAATCAGGACAGCGGTTTCCTTCGCGGCCGCGGTACAGCGCTGTGCCAGATTGCGCACCTCGTCAGCCACCACCGCAAACCCCAAACCCGCTTCGCCCGCGCGTGCCGCTTCCACTGCGGCGTTGAGCGCCAGAATATTCGTCTGAAATGCAATCTCATCGATGACTTTGATGATCTTGATAATCTTGTCTCCCGATGAATCGATCGCCTTCATACATTGGGTCATCTCCTCGAGTTTGCGGTTAGTGGCTGCCACCATACCTTCGGTCTCCGCCATCTCTTTGACAGTACTCCGGCTCGTATCGGCGTTCTTTCGCGAAATGGAGTTAATTTGCTCGCTGGCGGCAGAAGTCGATTCCAGCGATGACGCCTGTTCCGAAGCACCTTGCGCCAAAGACTGACTCGCCGTGGAAATCTGTGCAGCTGCCGCGGCGACCTGGTCGGCTCCTCCCACGAGTTCCCTCACGGTGTATTGGATGGGACCCGCAATCGATCGCGCCATCAGGAATGCAGCGAGCAACGCCAGTACGCACACCAGTACGCCCATGCCGACATTAACCAGCAGCAGCGTCCTTAACTGAGCCTCCACATCGTCGATATAGATCCCCGAGCCCACAATCCATCCCCACGGCAAATACATTTTCACGAACGATATTTTAAGTACCGAATCCTTAGTGCCCGGCTTTGGCCAGACGTACTTCACCAGGCCCTCCCCCTGTCGCCGGCAGACTTCAGCCATCCTGATGAATGGCCTAAAACCATTGATGTCCGTGTAATTCGAAAGATCTTTTCCGTCCAACTCCGGGTTCGTTGGATGCATGATCATCCGCGGCTGATCATCGTTGATCCAGAAATAGTCGTTTTGGCCGTAGCGCAAATGCCGCAGCGCTTCTTTCGCGCCCTTCTGCGCCTGTTCTCTAGACATCGCGCCACTCTGCGCCTGTGACCCGTAGAAGTCCACCAAAGTCCATGCGGCTTGAACCAGATGTTTCGTTTTAACTTCTTGGGCATCGTAGACCCAGTTAGCGACCTTGAAGAACACACCGATGAAAAGGCCCGAGAAACACAGGATGGGCAATAGCCCCACCAGGACGATCCTGGTAGACAGCTTCACTCTTGCAAACATGTCAAAGCCTCCGATGACCTGATCCCACGATGCCTACCAGCACATCAGCTGTAACTGCATCGTCACTTCGTTGGAAGCCTTAAGCGCGGTCGTGTTCTGTGGGAGAGCGCGCAAGTACTGGAGCGTCCACTTCAGGTTCTGGCCGTGGATGTAATAATTCGCCCCAATGCCGAAGCGGTCGATGTCCTTTGAGGCATTTGCGGAAGCGACGAAATTCTGCGCTTCATATTTCAGAAAGGGCTGAATCTTTGCCTGATGAACATAGTAGGCGGCTTCCACAAGGTAATCGTTTTGATCGCCAATGGAGGGGAATCTGAGGCGGCCATCATAATGGATGAACTGAAATTGCGCCGCGATCTCATCGCCGTTGTTCACTGGCCGGAGTCCCACTGCGTTGGCAGAGAACCCGCGATATGAACTCTGCTTGTCGAATCCGGCGTCCACGGCCAATATCTTTTGCTTGCCCAGCGCCGTTCCGGTGAACAGGTATCCTTTCTCAGGAGCGAAAAAGTCGTATTGCAGGTAGCCCGCGGTTCGCGGCGAGTTGTGGCCATTGGCATCCCGCGCGCCGCTGAATTCCCCAATCCGATACAACAGATGATCCTTAAGAAAGAATCCCTTGGCTTCAAAACCCACATCCCGCAAAGCTGAGGACTGTGTAACGGTGTTGGTCACCGTAGAAATCGGGCTGATGTCCAGAGTCATATAACTCAGCGTCGATTGCAGTCCGTTGCGACTGAACGGCACAATCATCAGTCCGCCTACGACTTGAAATTGCTGGGTGGGCCTCCACTCGAGAAGAGCATCCTGGAGGATGAATCCGGACGACAGGTTTTTCGGCGTGATGCCAAGTTTCGGATCGTCGGTTTCGACGAAGAAGCTAACGTCATTACCGAGGTCGCCGCCGACAATGATGCGCGCCCGGCGCAAATAGTAGTTCTGCTGATATCCCTGGGAGCTGCTGGACTCCTGGGTCCAGTCACCCCAGAGTTGTCCTTGGATACCGAATCTAAGACGGACGTCTTCGTTCTGGACGATAATCTGAGCGGATATGGGCGCCATCGACAAGGCGCCGAAAGTGCATAGCAGCGTTGCATGGAAGCGAACGCGAAACACTTACGTCTGGTCTCCTCAACCTAAGGTGGTTGTGTCGTGCGTAAGGGGACAAGCACGACATGCGCACCGGGCGGCGGATGACCGGTGCTATGGCAAGCGCGGGGCCGCGATAGGAGTGGTTCGGCATCGATCGCCAGCGCTTACATAGAAACATCGTCTGGGCCGCTCCTGTTACTCGATCGCATTACTCCTCCGACCCGCACAGCGCCCTATGCGGAGGCGTGCGATCGACTAGACAAAACTAGTAATCCGATCCGAGCGTATTATCGGCAGTTCACTGGACTGCTATATAGGTGATCTCACTTATTGAAAGGTTCACGCGAATCAAGTAGAGCTGAGTGCCTATGTAGTATTCTATAGAAGCCTATGCTCGCTCTCTTTGCCGTCGTTGTATTGACAGCGCAGTACGATAACGCCCGCACCGGAGCCACGCTGACCGAGACCGCGCTGACTCCAGCCAACGTCAACAGCTCGAAGTTTGGCAAGCTCTTCTCGCTGCCCGTCGATGGCGACGTGTACGCGCAACCCCTATACCTGCCACACATCGAAATGCCCGGCAAAGGCACGCATAATGTCCTTTTCGTGGCGACGGAGCATGACAGTGTTTACGCATTCGACGCCGACGGGTCATCGTCCGAACCGTTGTGGCGCGTGAATTTCCTCACGGATGGCGCCACCACGGTTCGCGCGCAGGATGTCCGCTGCCCTTTCATCTTGCCTGAAATCGGAATCACGCCGACCCCGGTGATCGATTATCCATCCGGCACCATTTACGTGCTGGCGCGGACAAAGGAAGACGGCCGGTACGTGCACCGCCTGCATGCGCTGGCGATTACGACCGGGGCTGAAAAGTTCGGCGGTCCGGTGGAGATCAAGACGCCCGGATTCAACGGACTCCGCGAACTTCCCCGGGCAGCGCTGCTGTTGGCGAAGGGGCAAGTGTACCTCACCTGGGGCTCCTCTTGCGATGTCGGTCCCTATCACGGCTGGGTGATGGCGTATGACGCTCACAAGCTGACGCAGACAGCCGTGTTGAATACCTCGCCCGATTCGGAAGAAAGCGGAATCTGGCAGAGCGATAACGGGCCCGCGGCCGACGATGACGGCAACGTTTACGTGGCCACAGGCAACGGGAAATTCACCCTGGCGTCGAACGGCCACGACTACGGCGACAGCCTGTTGAAGTTGGGCCTCGCCAGTAGCGGCCTGAAAGTGCTCGACTATTTCACGCCTCCCAACGAGCAACTTCTCAACAAGGAGGATGACGACCTGGGATCCGGGGGCCCGGTGGTTCTTCCAAGGGCAAAAGGCGACAAGCGGCAACTGGTCCTGGTGGGCGGCAAGGATGGCCGCCTTTATGCGCTCGATCGCGACCATCTCGGCAAATTGGGCGACGCTAATCCGGTCTTTAAATTCCGGGGCGGCATCTACGCCGCGCCTGCTTATTGGAATGGCAGGGTCTATGTTCTGGCAAGCGGCGACTATCTCTCAGCTTTTGCAGTGACCAATGGCGCATTGTCTGATCATCCGGTGTCGATCGGAGGAGAGCGGTTCGGGAATCCGGGCGCGACTCCGGCAATCTCAGCCAATGGCGACAAGGACGGGGTGGTGTGGTTGATCGACACAAAGGCCTGGAATGGCCGCGATCGCCCGGCTCTGCTTCATGCCTACGATGCTTCGGACGTGAGCCGCGAGATCTACAATACGGAGCAGAACAGCGCCCGCGATCATCTTGGCCTGTGCTTGCGCTTCACAATTCCGACTGTGGCCAACGGCAAGGTGTACGTGGAGACTAAGAAGCAGATTGAAGTGTACGGGCGGTTACGCTGACGTTGTCGATCAGGCGAGTGGACCCAAGCCAGATCGCGGCGGCGATTCGCCGCACACCGGACAACTCGACAACTTCCAGGTATTCCAACCGAATGGACGGCTGCTCGCGCAGGACCGCCAGGGCCGCTTCGCGAATCTCGTTTGCGCCGGCACCGTTTTGGGCGGCAGATTGCCCGGCTTGTAGCGCCCGATAGAGCACCGGCGCGACGCGGCGTTCGTCGGCCGTTAGCCGCTGATTTCGGGAACTCAGAGCCAGCCCATCGGATTCGCGAACCGTCGGAACCGGCACGATTTCAACCGCGACGTTAAGGTCCTCCACCATTCGCTGAATCACCGCAAGCTGCTGGGCGTCCTTCTCGCCGAAATAAGCCTTGTCCGGTGCGATGATGTTCAACAGCTTCGTTACGACAGTGGCCACGCCTCGGAAATGACCAGGCCGGAACTTGCCGCACAACTGGTCGGAGACGCCGGTGACTTCGACGAACGTCGCTGCCGGCTGAGGATACATCTCCTCTACTCCCGGCACGAACACGGCATCCGTTCCGCGAACTTCGCAAAATTGCAAATCGGCGGCCAGGTTGACCTTGTAAGCCTCGTAATCGGCCTGGCGATCGAATTGAATCGGATTCACGAAAATGCTGACAACCACATGGTCCGATTCGCGCCGGGCGCGATCGATCAGCGCACCGTGGCCTGCGTGCAGCGCTCCCATGGTCGGAACAAGACCAATCGACTTCCCGCCGCGGCGCACCTCATCCAGATGCCGCCGGATCGCGGCGATCGTCGCGTGTTGGGTCATCGGCGCTTGCCGCCGGCGGCAACACTCAGCGAGTGTTCCGGCGCGGGAAAACGGCCTTCCTGCACGTCCGCCATGTACTCCTTCGCCGCGGCTACGAGTTCGGTTCCGAGCTTGGCGTAGCGTTTGACGAATCGCGGCGTGAACTCGCCGTACAAACCAAACGCGTCGTAGCTCACCAATACCTGGCCATCGCAATGCGGACCGGCTCCAATGCCAATGGTTGGAATCTTCAGCTCCGCGGTGATGCGCTCCGCGAGTTCATCCGGCACGCATTCGAGCACCACGGCAAATGCGCCCGCCTGCTCCACCGTCCTGGCATCGTTCAAGACGTGCTCTGCCTCGATTTCGGTTTTTCCGACGGTGCGGTAACCTACCGTTGCATGCACAGCTTGCGGCATCAGACCAACGTGGCCCATCACCGGAATGCCCGCCTGGACGACGCGTTCAATGGTGGGTGCGAGTTCCGCGCCGCCTTCCATCTTGACTGCCGCCGCGCCGCCGTCCTGAATCAATCGAGCCGCATTGCGCAGCGCTTCGGCGATGCTCACCTGGTAAGTGAGAAATGGCAGATCGGCCACCACCAGGGCGCGCTTTGCGCCATTACTCACCGCTCGCGAATGGTGAATGATGGCATCCAACGTGACGGGAATCGTGGTTTCGTATCCGAGAATCACCATCCCCAAGGAGTCGCCGACGAGCAGCACGTCAATTCCGGCAAGATCCAGAAGACGCGCCATCGTGGCGTCATAGGCGGTCAGCATCGCGATCTTTTGACCGCGAGCCTTTCGTTTCATCAGGTCCGGGATGCGCACCCGGCTCATTGCTTGTGTCATTTCGAAGGATCTTCTCGATACTAGATGCAGTATCGGCGTTGAGGTCGCGTTTTTTGGCGATTTCCAGCGCTTCGAGCCCCGCGGCGCGGTATAGCAACCGGACCGGCTCGGGCGCAGACGCCAGCGCGTTTACATGGGAGTTAATTGTGGCTACATCGCCCCGCTGGATCGGCCCGGTGAGAGCGGCCACCGGTCCAAAGCGCAGCACATGATCGATGCTGGCGCGGATAAGAGGACTCAATGCGGGCAACGCCTCTGATGTTTCGACGCCGGCCATGGTCATCACGGTTTCGGAGGCGGCGAGGAGCGCAACGATGTAGTTGCTGGCCATCGCGGCGGCGGCGTGATACAACGGCCTGAGTTCAGGTTTAATGTGCAGGGATCGGCTGCCGGTCAAGGCGACGATCTGGTCGGCCCACTCAACCGCGGCCGAGTCGCCTGAAACCGCGAACGCGATGTTGTGCAGTCCCGCAACGCCGGTCGCAGCGTCGGGAAAAGTCTGCAGCGGGTGCAGGGTTCCGCAATGGACTCCGCGAACCTGGAGCGAACGAAGCGCTTCGGGACCCTTCGCCCCGCAGGTGTGAAGCGCGATGCCGGAGTCAGCCGCCAGCCGCGCGGCGACGCTCTCCACCGCGTCGTCCGAGACGGCAATCAGGATACGCGCGGCATAACGGGGCAATTCCTCGTAGGTGACCGGCTGTACGCCCGCGCCGATGAATTCGGCCGCAGCCGAGGCGCGTTCATGAGATCGGCTGGCCACCGAGACCACCGGCTCACCCTTGTCCCGAAGAATGCGCCCGATCGCCTGTGCAACCCGGCCTCCGCCGGCGATGCCGATCGGGCCATGCTTCACTGTTTCGGAAAGATGATCGGGAGCGCCGGCTCCGAGGTGAACATGCATCGAGCGTTGTGGCCGCAAAGCGGCACGACGGCCGCCTGGTGGTGAGCACCGTATTTCTCATTGACGTATTTGACGAAGGCCTGACCGCGCGCCAGCCGCGTCGGTCCCTGCGCCATCGCGGGGCACGATGAATCGAACCCGCCTAGCGGAAGAATGTCGATTTCACCGAGCAGGTATGTTGTCGGGCGCGCTGCCAGTTGTTTCTTGAGTTGATCGTCGGGAATTTTGGCCGTATAGCCGGTTCGGCCTTGAAGGCCGTACGGCCAGTGATCGTAAGTGGTGCAGTTGTGGGCATCGCGGAAGGGCCTGACTTCGGAAGTCTCCGGGAGCGGCCGGTTGGCGTCGAGATAGGCGTAGCTTGAAGGATTCGCGACCACGTACGTGATGGGCACGCCGAGCATGTCGTGGACCTTGTTCGCCATTTCGTATCGCGTCACGTATTGGCCGCCGGCCGAGTGACCCGACACGACAATAGCTCTCAGGTTCGGAAACACCGCCTTGCGTGCGAGTTTCCGCAGGATCTCGTCGGTGAAGTCGTAAGAAGTGAGCCGGTCGTCCGAAATTGCCGCTCCACCCGATCGCCAACTGTCTCCGTTACAGCTCCAGTTCACCTCGTTCGACGCAAGGGTGTCGCGGCAACCGCGGCCATCGTTCGACGCAAATCGCGGCGAGATGACGACGGTGTTTTCGAGGGCATCGCCCAAGAAAGCGGCGGCGAGCGCCGTGCGGAAGTAGTTATCGGCATCGCGGCCCGCGCCGTGAATCAGGATGAACGCCCGGGTGATGTTTTCGTTCTTGGTATCGAGGGGATAAGTGCGATAAAGCAGCGATCGCGCCGCACCGGAGCCATAGGTGATCCATTCCGTGCAACTCGGGCCGGCCGTAATACACGGCGCCGCCTGGACGGCCGCGCCCGCAAGAAGAAGGGTTGAAATTAAGAACCGTCTGGACAAGCAGTCTTCTCCTGGGAGTCGACTTCCACGATACCATCGGCGTGAATTGTTATCACCTGACCGGTACGGATCCGGGCGAATTCGGCGTCTTCCAGGCTCAAAACCGGCACCGGGCGCTGGTACATTTCCTGCGCGACGATGGATGCGAGGCAAAGGTACTTGTCCGGGCCTCGCGTGATGATAGCGGCCGGCGCGTTTCCGGCCCGGATAGCTTCGAGCAGCACCGCCGTCGTGGTGCTCGAGCCTATGGTGTACGGCAGGATCAGGACGCGGTGTGCCGCGATCTGGCCGGACAACGGATGGCGGCGATCGATGATTTCGCCGGTAGCATGATCGTATCCACCCCAGAAGCTGAGCGGCGCATCGCTGGCGAGCGCTTCCGCTCGTGCTTCTCCGGCAATCAACACCCTCGCTTGCATCACGCGCCCCACAGGGATTCGTCTCTCACGACCCGCCCTGCCACAGCCGATTCGATGCAGTCCGCCAAGCTCCCGAAGACTACCTCAGTCGCGAGCAATCCCGGCGCGTAGTAGGCATATTTCGCCGAGTTGGTCATCAGGATTTTCACGTTCTTGGGCAGCATCGGAGTGGCGAGGATGCAGGTATCGACCGTCAGCCGCGCTCCGAATTTCAGGAGCGGCGCGAGGACACCGGCCTGCTGGGCAGCCGCGCTCATCAGGCGGCTGGTTGTGACCAGAAACTGCACTTCAGGATGCAAGCTGCGGCCCTCCACCAGAGGGGCAAGCTGCCGAAACTCGGCAACCGAGAAATGCGGGCTGCCGAGCACGACCATGTCGAGGCGCGAACCCTCGCATGTGGTCAACTCGCGGCGTGCGGCGCGCAGTTCGGCCATTCCGATGTCGATGGTCTGTTGCGGTTGGCGGCCCAGAAACGCAGCATCCAGCGTCGGCGCTTCCGGCGTGATGCCGACGAGATGGAAAAGCGCGACGGCGCCCGACGATGCCGTGGCCGCGCCGAATGCCTTGAGCTGGTCCTCCAGGGGAGTGACCTCCAGCCCCGTAATGACGGGGATTCGATCGCCCGCGAGCCGTCCAACGAGCATCCCGAATACCGGCCAAAACGCACTGTCTTCCTGAACCTGGCGCGGCACACCCGTGAGGCGAATCAAAAGATCACCGGCGCGGTTTTCGGCCAGGTGCAGTCCAACGGCCGGCACACGGCCCGTGATGGCGGCGCAGATGTCCAGCAGGTCCGGATAGCGTTCAGTCCGAGCGCCGATCACCGAGTTGGCGAACACGATGGCGTTCGACTCCCCCCAGGCGATCTGCTGGCCGAACTTGGGCGCCATGGTCGTCTGGTAAGGCGCGCAGGTCCACATGGGAACGCAGCCCATGCTTTCGTAAGCTCGCATCTGGCGTTGAGCTTTCTCCGCCCAGTCGGTAGGGACCGGCCATTCGCGCCAGTGGCACTCGTCCAGTCCGCTGACGTTTAGCGACGTCGGCACTACGACACGCGCGCCGTATCCGGCCAGGCGCTCGGCAAATTCGAGTCCGGCTTCACCCATGTAGATGGTGCTGTCGATGTGGGCTTGGGAGATGGCGAGCATCTCCGGCGCGCCCTGTAACTCAGCCATGCGCACGAGAATCGACATGGCCATCTGTGCGGCCGGTCCGCGGGCGCCGTTGAGGAGTTCGCGATCTGATTCTGTGAGCTGCAGAGTTTACTCCGTGGCTCCGAGGTGGCGCAGGCGGTTTCGCCTGTGCATTTTTAGGCGCGGTCCAAAGGCAGGCGAAACCGCCAGCTTCACCCTTCCACCACTGACGCGGCGCGCAATGCGCTCTGTTTTGCCCGCGTTTCGTGCCAAGCCGACCGCAGCATCGCCAGGGCAGCATATAGCACGACCACAACGACGAGCCAGCGGACCGCCACAAGCGGCAGCGACTTCACGATAAACGCGGCGATCAGGACCGCCGGAATGCCGCCCAGCGCCAGCCCAAGACCTGCCTGCAAACGATATCCCTCCGCCTTGATGAAACGCCAGCTCGCCACCGGCATCAGAAACGCGCAGGAACCCATCATGATCGGGAATGCCACGGTCGGGTTCATGCCGAGAAGCGCCACCAGAATCATGCAAGGCCCATACAGGCCGATTCCCAGCGTCATCAGAGCGCCCAGCGCGAAGTTGCCGGCGATGCCTATCAGGAACCGCGTTCCCGTAAGTCCAAGGTCGTTCCCGCCGGCGGGAAACAGGCTCAGGTTCGTCATCAGGAACAGCGTCGCCGCCACCAGGAGGGCCGCCCCCATGCCAATCTGCACGTAGCGGCGCGGCCATTTTGCGACCACACCGGCGCCGAGCCAGGCGCCGAGCACCGCAGCTCCGATCATCGAGCACAGGGTCAGTGGGTCGACCGTCACCACCGCGATGAAGATAAATGCCTCGGCAATGCTGGGCAGCGTGTGACCCACATTGAGGGTTCCCGGAATCTTCTGGTCCGGCACCAGCTTCCACAGCTTAAACATCGACGCGGTTGGCGCGAAGGAACCGATGCCGAGGGTATCGAAAAAGTTAGTGATGAAGCCGATAAAGAGCTGCAGCGGGGTGGGCGGTTTGGCCGGCCCGGCGTCGGACTCCGCTCCCGACTTCCTCGCTCCGGCAAACCAAACAGCTACGAAACCCACCGTGACGAGGCCTAGTAGGAGAAGCAGAATCGCCCGTGCATCCATGGGAATAAGGATACCTTAATAGACGTTGATCTCCGCCGTTAAATTTCGTTCGGAAAAGCGGGTGATCCGAAGGCTATCAATGTCGATCGTGTGCGCCCGGCCGTCGAGCACCTCTTCTGCGATCAGCATCCCGGTAGCAGGCGAATGCATGACCCCGTGCCCGCTGAAGCCGCTGGCGTCGATGTAGTTGGGCAGTCTGGGATGGCGTCCCAGGATGGGCAGGTGGTCGGGCGTATTCTCGTATAATCCGGCCCAGCAGTTTCGGCGGATTATGCCGAGTTCAGCGAGAAACGGAAAACGTTTCGCGCCCGCCTCAAGAACCGTCTCCAGCCACTCCCAATCCACCGCGTAATTCTCGCCGGGCGGCTCGTTCTCGTTCGTCAGCCCGATCAGGAGCTTGTCGCCCTCCTTGCGCAGGTAGAAGCCGCTCTCCGTGTCAATGACAAACGGAATGGATTCCAGGTGCGGAACCGGTTCCGTCATGTAGATGCAACGACGGAAGGGCTGAACAGGAACTTCGATGCCCGCCATCGCGCCGACCTGTCCCGCCCAGCAGCCGGCGGCATTGACGACCGCATCGCACGCAATGGTTCCTGCTGGAGTTTCAATGCCGGTAACGCGTCCGCTTGCCAGCCGGATTCCGATGGCAGGCGTTGAGCGCCGTAGCTCCACGCCAAGACGCCGGGCTGCTGCCAAGTAGCCGGTCGCAACGCCGTGCGGGTCGCAGTGCCCGTCCTCGGCGCAGTACGTGGCCCCCAACAGATCGGTCGTGATCATGCCGGGAGCTAGCTTTCCGGACTCGTCCGGCGCAAGGGCCCGGCTCGCAACACCGAGCGAATTCTGCAGGGCGACGCTTTGTTTGTACTGCTCCCAAGCCGCGGGATCGGAGACGAGAAGCAGGTAGCCGACCTGTTTGAGACCGGAGTATCCGCCCACTTCCTCGGAGAATCGCTTCAGCCGCTCGATGCTGTAGATCGAGAGCCGGATATTTACCTCGCTGGCGAACTGGTGCCGGACGCCGGCGGCGGAGCGCGCTGTACTGCCCGTTACCTCGGTGTCGGCCTTTTCCAGGACGACCACGTCTCGACAGCCGCGCGCCGCCAGATGATAAGCGACCGACGAACCAACGATGCCCGCACCGATGATTACAACCGTGGCGCCATCACGAGACACGAACCCTATTATTGCTCGCCGTTGATGGTGATGGGCAGTGCTTCAGCATCCGACCAGGACGACGTCCCCCACACCGCGTTTGTCCCCCAGACCGCGTTGGTTCCCGAGACGAATCCGGTGCCCCAGACCGCTCCGGTCCCCCAGACTGCGTTCGTACCCCAAACGGCGTTGGTTCCCCAAACGGCGTTGGTACCCCAAACGGCTCCGGTTCCCCAAACCGCGTTAGCGCCGGTGACCAGGAACACTCCGCCGTGGCCATCAGCCGTTACCGCAGGCGAGAGTGCTGGTGCAGAAGCGCGGTCCGTGTTGGCCAGGGCTGCCTGGGCGTCCAGATATCCGGCGCCGACCGTGAATAGATCGTTCTCGCTCGTGTAGACAATTCCAGTCACGGGATCGGTCGCAAACGATAACACCGGCGGTAGCTTCTGGGCGGTCTTCATGAGCCGGGCCTTCACCTGGTCGGGTGTCAGCGTGGGATCTTTCTGAAGCATAAGCGCGACGGTTCCGCTCACCATCGGCGTCGCCATGCTGGTGCCGCTCAGTTGGTAATAGTCAGGCGCCGACGATGCCGTCTGCGTCGTGTAAACGTACTTCGGCACGGCATTCGCCGGGAAGTTCTTATGGAGATACTGATTGGGAGCCTGAAGCGAGAAGATGCGATTGCCCGGCGCAACCAGGTCGGGTTTCGCAAAGTGATCGATGAGCGACGGACCCTTTGAGCTGTAGCTGGCGATTTTGTCGTCGGACCGTGTTAAAGTCCCACCGGTATTCATGGCGCCGACAGTGATGACGTACGGGTCGTTGCCTGGCGCCGCAATCGTCCCGTAACCGTTGGTACCGGCCGAATTATCGCGCCCATCATTGCCTGCGGCCACCACTACAACGATCCCTGCCTGCCAGGCCTGCTCCACCGCCTGGCAAAGAGGATCCCACAAGTAGGTTTCGTACACGGGACGTCCGAGCGACAGATTAATAACCCGTATGTTGTACTGCTTCTGCAGCGAGATTGCCTCTTGAATTGCCGCCACTACATAGCTGTCTCGCCCTGTGCCGTTTTCGTCCAACACGCGCAGGTTTATGAGATTCACGTTGGGCGCGATGCCGCGAATTTCGTACTTCAGGTTATTGCCCGACGACTGTTTCCCGTTTCCGCCAACGATGCCCGCGACGTGGGTTCCGTGCCCGTAGCGGTCGCTGGGGTCCTTTTTCTCATTTGGGATGAAGCAGTCCGCATACACGACGCGACTGCCACCACCCTTGACGGAACTCAGATCATTGTCTGAATTAATGCCGCTATCGATGACGGCAACGCCGATGCCGGAGCCGTCGTATGCGATGGTGGAGGTCGGGGTGGGAGTGGAGAGGCCCAGAACCGTGAGCCATCCGTAGTCCGGAACCATACTGGTTGCCGTCGAAGTGATCGGGCGATCCGGCACGATTGCCTCGACGTCGGGATCGCGAGCCAGAGCGGCCAACTCGCCGGCTTTGATCGTCAGAGCCTGCGATCCGAGGAGCCAGAGATCATGATTCAGCCGGAGGGCATGTCCGGCCGATCTCGCGCGGCTTGCAGCCCCCGCGCCAGGTTTATAACGAATGATGACATCAACGGTCTGATCGGGAGCAAGATTGGCCATTTGCCCCGACAGCGCTCGTTGCGCCAATATTGGCGACGCCAAACAGAGCGCTCCGATAGTGCTGACTAGCAGCCTTCGCCGTAGCATGCCTCTTTTCTTGCATGCCCATCACCATACTGTTAACTAGCTTAATCAGAGCCAACTCTGAGGTTTTCTAAGGTGCAGAACGCTGGACAAACCGTCACGCTTTCTGTCCGGTAAGGCGCGTCGCATGCGACAAATTGTCTAGCCTGTCCGAGCGGGAGGTTCTATACTCAGACGCCTGACACCTTCGCGAATTGCGGCCTCGGTGATGGATGCAAAACCGAGGATCACCTCGTTCCTGGGCGGGTTGGTCAAATAGTATTGGCTCGCATCGGCAACATGCACACGATTGCGCGCCGCGCGGGACAGAATGTCAATGCCGGCGAAGCGAACGAGGACGTGCATTCCGGCGGGGTCGCCGAGCACCTGGACAGAATCGCCAAAATGCCGCGCTAAGGCAGCGATCAGAACCTGGCGGCGCCGTCCGTACAATCGCCGCATTTTTCGTACGTGGCGTTCGAGGTGGCCTTCATGGAGAAAATCGGCGAGCGTGGCCTGTTCGAGAACGGGCGTTTGCCGGTCTGCGAGCCACTTCGCCCGGCTCAGCGGCTTCACTAGCTGCTTCGGCGCGACGATGTAACCGATTCGAAGACCCGGAAACATCACCTTGGAGAACGTGCCGATATAGATGACCGGCACGCCGCGAGCCAGCCCCTGGAGCGAGGGCAGCGGTGGTCCGCTGTAGCGATACTCGCTGTCGTAATCATCTTCGATAATTACCGCGCCATGTTTGCGCGCCCATTCGATCAATTCGAGTCGGCGGGCGAGCGACATCGCTACGCCGGTCGGGAACTGGTGCGAGGGCGTGACATAAACGATTCGCTCTTTCCCCTTGAGTGCCGCGACAACAATGCCGTCGTTGTCGACAGGAACCGGCCGCAGCCGCGCTCCGTAAGCCGTCAGGATACGATGAGCGCCCTGGTATCCCGGGTTTTCTACCGCTGCGTCTTCGCCGCGTTCGAGCAGCAGACGCAGGGATAGATCAATTCCCTGTTGGGACCCGTTGACAACGACAACCTGGTCCGGCGTGCAATGAACGCCTCGCGACCGTCCGACGTACGATGCGATCTCCTGGCGCAGCGGCTCGATTCCCACCGGATCGCCGGCGTAATCGAATATTTCAGGGTCCGCGCGCCGCAGGTGCCGCGACATCATTCTGCGCCATAACGGAAAGGGGAAATGCGCCAGGTCGGGACGCCAATGAATGAAGTTCACGTATCCCGGCAAGGCCGGTGGGTAGCGGTAATCCGTCTTTAGTCCGGCGCCGTAATCAGACAGCCGAAGCGGAGGATCCTCGGGTGTCTCTCTCACGGGTGGGCGCTGCGGCCGAAGCAGCGCATCGGGCAGCTCGTGACAGACGAAAGTGCCCGAGCCGTGGGCCGATTCGAGATAACCTTCGGCGATCAGTTGATCGTACGCTTCGGTGATGGTGGTGCGCGAAACCGACAGCGCGGAGGCGAGATCGCGCGTCGATGGCACGCGTTCTCCACCGTGTACGCGGCCGTTGAGGATGTCGCGCCGCCATTGCTCATAGATCTGGCGATGCAAGGAAGTGGGAGCGTTGCGGTCGAGTACAATCGGGCGCACGAAAGTGGACTGCTACAGAATAGCAGAAGTGGATCTTATTTCTGACCACTTCGCACCTTACAGTTGGATTATGGATACGTTCACGACAACCGAGCGCACGCAGGTGAGGCGGCTGCCCAAGCGCGCGGTCTACGACAAAGACCAGGTTTACTCGATTCTCGATGAGGCCTTTCTTTGCCACGTCGGTTTTGTTGTCGACGGAAAGCCGTATGTGATTCCGACGGGTTACGCACGTTCTGGTGATAGGCTGTATATCCACGGTTCCGCGGCAAGCCGCATGTTGCGCACGCTCGACCAGGGCGTAGAGGTGTGCGTAACGGTTACGCTGGTGGACGGATTCGTGCTCGCACGCTCCGCCTTTCATCACTCTATGAACTACCGGTCGGTGGTGGTCTTCGGGACAGCGCGCCTGGTGAGCGATCCGGATGAAAAACGAGAGGCGCTGCGCTGCTTCACGAATCATATTGTGCCGGGGCGCTGGGAGGAGCTTCGCGACGTAACCGCGCAGGAACTAAAGGGTACGACCGTTCTCGCGGTGCCGCTCGAAGAGGTCTCCGCAAAGGTCCGAACCGGAGGGCCGGTGGATGATGAAGAAGATTACGTCGCGCCGGTATGGGCCGGAGTAGTTCCTCTACGCCTGGAGTCCGGCGCGCCGATCGCGGATGAACGCCTGCTGCCGGATGCGCCACCGTTGGATATCCAAAGATTCACAAGATTCCAAAGATAGCGAGAATTGTTACAACCTCATCGCACTATTTAGCGTGGAGGAGTTACGGCAGTTGTGCAGTGATCCTTCATCCTTCCGAAGCAACTAACACACTCGACCTGACGGCCCGCTTGCAAGTGCTCCCGGGCCGTCTTGTACTGCAGGGTCGGCCCGCTGAAATAGCGTGCTTCCAGCTCATGGACGCTGGGCAATTCATTAGCCGCATGTTGACAACGAAGAAGTCGGCTATTCCTTGCTGCGGCGATACTCTAACAATCCTGCCAGCCCGTCTGACGTTTTGAGTATCCCGAGAAGCACGAACTTGGTGCCGAGAGCCATGCCGAGAAACAGGCTCCAGCCGATCCATTTGTCGAGGAAGAAGCCGAACGGCACCAGGACGAATCCCGCAATACCGAGGAACAGGTCGCGCTTGGCGTTCGCCTTGGTGTAGCGCCGGAACGGGACGGCGGAGCCGCGAATCTCGGCCACGCAATCTCCCTCGACATTGTAAAGGCGGCAACCGCGTCGCGGGTTCGCGTCGACATAGTTCCGGGCATACCGTTCGGCGTCTTCAATACTCGCGAAAACGGTGGGCGAGGCAGAGTCGAAGGTGCCCTCGGCACTGCACAACATGCGCGTTTTACCGTCAAAATGAAACAGCGCAATTTGACCGGCCTGCATCCCGCCGGACCAGTAGGTGCCTTTCACCACACGCAGAATACCATGGAGAGGTGAAATTTCCACGCGCTAGCGGAGTCCTGCTGCACCCAACCAGCCTTCCCGGTCCGTTTGGAATTGGCGATCTCGGACCGCAGGCTTCCGCGTTTGCCGATTTCCTGTCTGAGACGGGCATGAAGATCTGGCAAATCCTGCCATTGAGTCCGACCGGCTATGGCGATTCTCCGTATCAGAGCTTTTCGGCGTTTGCGGGCAATCCACTGCTGATCAGTCCGGAGATCCTGGTGCGGCGCGGTTATTTGAAGCCGTCGGACCTTGCGAATGCTCCGGATTTTCCGGTGGATCGCGTCGATTTCGGCTGGGTAGTGCCGTTCAAGTGGGACCTTCTTCGTAACGCGTTCCAGAGATTCCGGTTGACGCCTGCCTATGAGCATTTCACCGGCAGTAACCGCGCCTGGCTCGATCCGTTTGCCCGGTTCATGGCGCTCAAGAAAGCAAACGGCGGGCACGCCTGGACGGAATGGACCACCGATCGCGCCGACGAAGAGGAGATTGAATTTCAAAAGTTCTGCCAGTTCGAATTCTTCGAGGAATGGCGGGAGTTGAAAAGCTACTGCGCTCGCCACGGCATTCGGATTTTCGGAGACACACCGATTTACGTGGCGCACGACAGCGCCGACGTGTGGGCGAATCGCGAGCTTTTCGAACTTAGGGAAGACGGCCGGCCGCTGCGCGTGGCGGGCGTTCCGCCGGACTACTTCAGCGCCACGGGACAACTCTGGGGCAACCCGATTTATCGCTGGGACCGGCTGGCCGAGACCGGGTACCGCTGGTGGATCGATCGTCTGCGGATGACGCTCCAAACCGTAGACATGATCCGGCTGGACCATTTCCGCGGATTCGAGGCGTTTTGGGCGGTGCCGGGCGGCGACGACACAGCGGTCAATGGCGAGTGGGTGAAGGGACCCGGCGCGGCAATCTTCGCGGCGGCAGAGAAGGAGCTGGGCGAATTGCCCATTGTGGCGGAGAATCTCGGCGTCATCACTCCGGAAGTGGAATCGCTGCGTGAGCAGTTCGGCTTTCCCGGCATGGCCGTGCTGCAATTCGCGTTCGGCACCGATCCGCAGGCGCCTACCTTCCGGCCGCACAACTTTCCTCGCGAACTGGCGGCATACACCGGCACACACGACAACGATACGACCATCGGATGGTGGACAGGCGTCGGCGTCAGTACCCGAAGCGCCGGGGATATTGAGCGCGAGCGCGCATTCACCAAGGCCTATCTCAATACTGACGGCCACGAGATGCACTGGGACTTCATCCGGACGATCCTGGAATCGGTGGCCGACATCGCCGTCGTCCCGCTGCAGGACGTTCTGGGCTTGGGTAGCGAGGCTCGCATGAACACGCCGGCCGTCACGAGCGGCAATTGGGGATGGCGTTTCCGCGAGGAAGCGCTTACGCTGGAGATTCGAACACGACTCCAGCGGCTTACGAATCTGTACGACCGTTAATGTGCTGTTCCGAAAGGAATGGCCGGGCGACGGCATTATGTGAGCGAGGTAACATGAGACGACTTCTTCCCTTGGTTGCGATGACAATGGCTAGTGTGATGGCGGCCGATCTTCCCGTTCGCGAAGTGGTGCTGTATAAAAGTGGCGTCGGATACTTCGAGCGCGGCGGACGGCTCGGATCCGGCGAATCTGCGCGGCTCGATTTCAAGGCTGCCGAGATGAACGATGTGCTGAAGTCGTTGACCATTGCCGATAATGCCGGCAAGGTGGTGGCGTTACGGTATGACTCCAGCGAACCCCTGGAGCAGAAGCTGTCTGATTTTCCGTTTCAGGTTGGCGGGGGGGCGTCGCTGAGCGCGTTTCTGGGGCAATTACAGGGCGCGCGGATCTCCATCAAGTACGGTACCGAGACGATTGACGGAACCATCGTCAGCGCGCGCACCGTAGCTGCCGAGGAGAAGAAGCCGGAGCGCGAGCAGGTTGTCCTGCTCCTCGATTCCGGCGAGATGCGGACGCTGGACCTTGCCGCCGCGGGATCGCTGCACTTTCCAGATCCGAAGCTCCAGTTGGCGCTGAAAGATTACTTGTCCACCGTGGCGCAGAGCCGGTCGAAAGACAAGCGCAGCGTCTACATCGATTCGTCCGATGCGAAGGAGCGTCAGGTTTCGGCGGTTTACATGTTGCCGATGCCGGTGTGGAAGTCGAGCTATCGTCTCATGTTCGCGGAGCAGGGCGAGCCGACACTCGAAGGCTGGGCGATTGTCGACAACACCACGTCGGACGACTGGACCAACGTACGGCTGGCGGTGGTTTCCGGCCGTCCCGTGTCATTCATCAGCCAGTTGTACGAGCCCAAATATGTTCAGCGGCGGCAGATGGATCTGGCGGATAACGGGCCGGCTGGGCCGATCGTCTATGAAGGCGCCATGAGCGCGCCGGGTGGCGTTGCGATGGCTCCGCCACCGCCTCCCCCCGCGCCTATGCAGGCCGCGCCGAGAGCGTTGGCAAAGGCCAAGAGCGGGGCGGTTGCGGGATTCCTCGAGGATCGGGAAATCTCTGGCCGGGACGCAGCGAGCAGCATCACCATCAACACCGAAGGCCGCGATCTCGGCGATCTGTTCGAATATCGGTTCGGTTCAGCAGTGACCGTAAAGCGCGGGGAGTCGGCGATGCTGCCCTTCCTGCAACAGAAGCTGGGCGCACGCAAACTGCTCATCTATTCCGAGAGCTACGGCCAGAATCCTATGAGCGCGGCCGAGCTGACCAATTCCACGGGCAAGACGCTGGACGGCGGTCCCATTACGGTTTTCGACAGCAACAGCTACGCCGGTGAGGCACTGATGGAGAGCCTCAAGGCGGGCGACAAGCGGCTGATCAGCTATGCCGTCGACCTGGGCACCCGTATTACCACCGCGTTCGACACGCACCGTGAAACGGTTCGTGAGATGCACTTTCGCCGCGGCATCCTGACGACGCGAGTCGCCGCGCAGGAGACCAAGACGTACAGCATCCGCAACGTCGATCAGAAGGCGAAGACGCTGATTATTGAGCATCCGCAGCGCGCCGGCTACAAACTGCTCGACATGAAACCGGCGGAGACCACGACGAATGCCTACCGGTTCGAGGTGAAACTTGGTCCCGGCGCGACCGAGAAGTTCCCGGTTAACGAGGAGCGCGTTTACGACATGACCACGCAGGTGTCCAACATGACGCCCGACCTGATCGCCAGTTATGTCGCGAACAAAGCACTGCCGGACGCCGCGAAGAAAGCGCTGCAGCAAGTCGCCGATGTGAAGCGGCAAATCGCCGACAACGATGAGGTGCTGAATCAGACGACGAGCGATATCACCGAGCTTTCGAACGACCAGCAGCGGATTCGACAGAATATCGAGAGCCTGAACAACGTCAGCGGGCAGCAGGATCAGGTGCAGAAATACGCGCGGCAACTGGCCCAGCAGGAAACTCAGCTCGCCACGTTTCGCGACCGTCAGAGCCAACTTCGCAAGCAGAAGTCTGCGCTAGAATCGAATCTCAATTCCTTAATTGAGAAGATCGACTTTTGAGAATCGCCCTCATTGGATTTGGGAATGTCGGCCGCGCGTTTGCGCAACTTCTGATGCGCAAGCACGCGGCTTTTCCTTTTCGCATCACCGGCGTTCATACGCGGCACGGTTCGGCGATTCACAATAACGGGCTTCCGGCATCGCCGGTGCTGGGTCCGCCGATTCCGACCATTGACGAGTTCCTCGACCGGGCGCGATCCGAAGTCGTGGCCGAGTTGACCACGCTGAATCCGGAGTCGGGGGAGCCGGCCATCTCGCATATTCGCGCGGCGTTCGCCCGGGGACGGCATGTCATCACGGCTAATAAGGGGCCGATCGCGCATGCTTTCGCCGAACTGAAGGAGGAGGCACGGCAGGCAGGGGTCGAGTTCCGCTACGAATCCACGGTGATGGACGGGACTCCGGTCTTCAACACCGTGCGCAACAACCTGCCGGGCGTGAAGGTGCTGGGATTCGTCGGAGCATTGAATTCGACGTCGAAGATTATTGTTGACGCCATGCGGGCGGGCAAGTCGATGGAAGAAGGAGTTCGTCAAGCCCAGAAGATGGGCGTCGCCGAGGCGGACGCCGGCTACGATATCGACGGTTGGGACTCGGCCGCGAAGACGGCGGCGCTCGCCAACGTGCTCATGGATGCTCGTGTGACCCCCAAGGATGTCGAGCGGCGCGGCATTCGCCGGCTGACCACTGCGCGGGTGCAGGAAATCGCACGTTCCGGTAAGACGGTGGTGCTGGTGAGCCGCGCGCGGACGACTTCGAGCGGCCTGCGGCTTCGCGTGCGCGCGGAAGTCCTGGACGCTACCGACCTGCTGGCAGCGGTCAAGGGCACTTCTAATCTTCTGCTTTTACAGACCGACCTGATGGGGACAATCGGGACTGTGTCGATCTCGCCAGGTGTTGAGCAGACCGCTTACGGGGTGTTTAGCGATCTGGTGGATATTGCGAAGAGCTTGTGAGGTATTACACAGCTTCAGATTCTTCGCGCCTCGCGAATATTTCTGACGTTGTGGAGGGATGCACAGGCGAAACCGCCTGCGCCACCTTGAGGTTACGGCGAGGCAGCTTGGTGGGACAGGCGGTTTCGGCTGTCTTTCTATTTCACCGGCATCGGAATGGTTACCGATCCCACGCTGCCGATGCCACGATCGTAGACAATCACTCGCATTGTCTGGATGTCGTCACTCACTGGAACATCCTGCGGAATGACGATCCCATCTTTCTGGACCGAGCCGAGCTGCTCTTTCGTGAAATTAAGGTCGGCCTGGATCGAGTCGGACGCTCTCTTCAACATGCCGTGGCTATAGAACACCAGCATCATCGCCAGGCTGCCTTGATACGTATCGTCGTGCGGCTCGAGGAACACATCCGCTGGATTAATGCGGATACTCAAATGCATGTTGTCGGCGCCGGGCTTGCGCGATGTAGTGACGCGCAAACCGATTTCCGTGGCGTCGAATGGGCAGCGGCGGGCATTCTTTAGCGCATCGTCCTGCATTTCGCCGGGATCGGGCTCGATCTCGTTGCCGAAATAACCCTCACGAGTCAGCAAGTGAAGACCCTTGCGGTCCGACTCCAGGTGGATCTTGTGTTCTTTGCGATCTTTGGCCTGAATCGGAGCGTTATAGGCGAGACGATAGCTGCCGCGCGCATCGCTGATAGCTTCCCCGAGCGCGCGTTCGGTATTGCCGCTGCCGTACCACCTGCCGCCAGTCAGCGAGGCAAACAACTCCAGCGTAGGTCGCGCTGCACCGTTTGGATCGGCTCCCGCGCCCTGCGCCGATTGGTCGACGGTATACACGGCGATCTGGGAGCGATCCGCCGCGGCACTGAAGTTCCAAATCTGCGGGGTGAAATCGACCCAATCATTGGCCGGCAGCACGCGGACAGTTAAAGGGAATCCGTGCGTGACCCACATCAGGTTCTTGCGTCCAGCGATGACGCTCATCTGGGTGCCGAGCGTGTCGAGCGCCTCAAGGGTCACTCGCGCGCGATAAACCGGGTCCTGAACGTCAACATCGCGAAACCCCTGGAGCTTTCGCACCGCATCGCCGAGCCGCGATACGAGTTCCGCGGGCGTCGGCGGATTGGCCTCGCGCAAGTCCGCCTTGGTGTCCGGCAGCGGGTGTACCGGGTAGAGAGTGCCGTGATTCGTCAGGAAATAAATATAGATCCGTTCGACCGATTCCATGTGCTGTAACGTGCTCGTGATGTCGTTCCAGGCGGATGCCGCCGTGGTGAGCCTTTCATTCCAGCGATCGAAGAGTATGAGGGTGGGCGGCAGCGCGGGCCGGTTGATGTACTCGCCAGGCCCGGGTGGAGCGATAGGGCTCTTGATCCCCGAGAATCGGAAGAAAACGGGGGCTTGCGGTTTGCCTTGATCGCGGACCCGAATGTCGGCTGCCGACAGGTCTCCCACAGGGTTGCCTTTGGCATCCGTCGCAACCGCGTTCAAGGTCACGAGCCGCTGCGGGAGATCCGACGCCCATGCGCAAACTGCCGCGGCAAAAAGGCACGCTACGCGCAGGTACATAGCACCAGCCACCTCTCGTAGTAGAATACTCGAAATCTATGAAAGTCTTGCGATTCGAACTGCAGAACAGCGCCCATACCGGCGTTATTCAAAATGGTGACGTCATCCCGATAGAAGAGGTAAACGCAAAGCGGGGAAGCCGTGTTCCCGCCGACGTGCTCGGCATTATTGAGCAGAACGACCTGGAACCGCTGCGCGATTTGCGTGGCATTGACGGCATTCCATTGGGCGATGTCCGCCCGCTGCTGCCCTATGAGAAGCCTCCCAAGATCTGGTGCATCGGTCTGAACTATCGTTCGCATGCCGAAGACATCAACGCCGTCCAACCCGAAGAGCCAGGCAGCTTCATGAAGCCGGCCTCGTGCATGTTCCAGCCGGGAGGCGAAATTGTCCTGCCTCCGCCGGAGATTTCCGATGATGTCGACGCCGAGGGAGAACTGGGGGTAATCGTCGGCAAGCAATGCCGCTTTGTCCCGCCTGACCAGGTGCGAGACGTGATCTTCGGATACACCACCACGCTCGACATGACGGCACTCGACGTTTTACGCAAGAATCCTCGCTATCTGACGCGCGCCAAGAGCATCGATACGTTCTTCAGTTTCGGACCGGTGATCGTGACCGCGGACGAAATATCCGACGTCGACGCGCTGGAAGTCGTGACGGAGCACAACGACGGGGTTTGCTCGCGCGACTTCGTACGCAACATGCGAACCCGGCCCCACGAACTGGTACGCTTCCACAGCGACTACATGACGCTGCACCCCGGCGACATCATTTCGACCGGATGCCCGAAGGGTGCTCGCATCAAGCACGGCGACCGGGTGCAGGCGCGCATCGACGGCGTGGGAACCTTGAATGCCCGCGTGATCTCAAGCAAGTTACCCTGATAGCAAAGCACAGTGGACTTTGTTGAGCAGGTTAAGTCGTCAGTGGACATTGTCCGCTTCCTCGGCGAATACATCCGATTGAAGAAGTTGGGGAACCGGTATGTGGGGCTGTGCCCGTTCCACAACGAAAAGACGCCGTCCTTTTCAGTTAACCCAACTCACCAGTACTACAAGTGTTTCGGGTGCGGGGTCGGAGGCGACATTTTCAACTTCGTAATGGGCCTCGAGGGCGTCACCTTCTTCGAGGCGTTGAAAATCGTCGCGGAGCGGAACGGCATTCCAATGCCGAAACGGGCGGAGTATTCGGACCCCGAGACAAAGCTCCGCGGTGCGCTGCATCGCATGCACGAGATTGCGGCCAGCCTGTTCCAGGCGAATCTGAACGGACCGGCGGGAGCGGTTGCGCGGCAGTATTTGGCGGGCCGCGGAGTGACGCAGGTCCACGCAACGGAATTTGGACTGGGGCTTTCGGCAGATTCCTGGGAGCAACTGACGCGGCGGCTCGAACAGGAGGGGTTCACGGCGGAGCAACTGGAACACTCCGGGTTAGTATCGCGCCGTCAGGAAGGCAGCGGTTTTTATGATCGTTTCCGCGCGCGCCTGATGTTCCCCATTCATGATGAGGCGGGAAAGGTAATCGGCTTTGGCGGCCGCGCGCTCAAAGCCGGCGACGAACCCAAGTATTTGAACTCGCCCGAAACGCCGCTGTACCGCAAGAGCTACGTTCTATATAATCTGCACCGCGCTAAGGCTGCTATTCGCAAACTCGATCGCGTTGTTCTCGTCGAAGGATACATGGACGTGATCGGGGTCTATGCGGCGGGCGTGCACGAGGTCGTTGCAAGCTGCGGCACGGCGCTGACAAACACGCAGGTCCGGGGATTGAGGCGGCATTCGGGCCAGATTGTGGTCAATTTCGATCCGGATGCCGCGGGCGCCAATGCGGCCGAGAAATCGCTGCAGATGCTGCTCGACGAGAGCATGAGGGTTCGAGTTCTGAGTCTGGAAGGCGACCTGGATCCCGACGAGTTCATTAAACAATCCGGCGCCGACCGGTACCGCGTCCTGCTGGACAAGGCTCCGTTGTATTATTTCTGGATGGCCGATCGCGCCCGCCAGCGTTTTGACATGCAGACAGCCGACGGGCGTATGGGCGCGTGGAAGGCGATTCTTCCGTCTGTTGAGCGGATTCCCGACCGCATCGAACGAGCCTCCGTCGCGAAGGATATGGCGGAATACTTGCGCGTCGACGAGAAGCTGGTCCTGGAGCGATTTCGGCGCGACGAGCCTCGCAAGGCCGAGCCGCGGCGAAACGGCGACGATCACTACAAAGAGAAGACGCTGTTGCGAGCCCTCATGGAAAGCGCTGAGGCGCGGCGCGAGCTCATCCCCACACTCCAGGAGATCGGGATGGTCCAGAATTTCACGTACAAGCGCCTTTTCGAAGCTCTCTTCATGGCGGCGGCGACCAACGAAAACATCCAGTTAGCGGACCTCCAGGCCCGCCTGAATGAGGCCGATGCCGACCTATTGGCGCGGATCGTTTTGGCCGATGAAAATAAAGAAGGCACCGCGCTCGATGTGGCGCTTCAAATCGTGCGGATGGAGACCAAACATCAGGAGATGCGGAAGGCCGAATTGAAAGATCGAATTAAAGTTGCGGAACGGGCCGGCGACCTCGCCGGTGCACTGCAATTGACCCAGGAATTGAATGCTCTATCGGCCCTCCCGCCGAGATCAAAGGGGAGCCGCTAGCATGCAGTTAGCTAAAATACAAGCGCAACGCTCTCAACCGCTACATAATGCCTATTCCCTGTGTTGTACACTAAGGGGGACCGGGAGCATATCGCTGGTTTTTTTGGGGTGCCAGTGGCAACAGATGAAAAATTCGGTCGAGTGAAGCAGCTCATGGAAGTCGGTAAAGAAAAGGGCTACGTCCTCTACGACGAAATGAACGATCTGCTCACGGAGTTTCCTTCCTCGCGGGAGTTCGACGACCTACTGTCCGATCTCGACAGCGCGGGTGTCGAAATTCTGGAAGAGCCGAAGATCGACTTCGAAAAGAAGGGCGAAGAGTCCGAAGATTTCACCGACCTGGACCTGGCGCAGGATTTCAGCGATAAGACCAATGACCCGGTCCGCATGTACTTGCGCGAGATGGGCACGGTGCCGCTGCTCACGCGCGAGGGCGAAATCGAGCTGGCAAAGCGGAACGAACGGGGGCAGTGGGCGGTTCGCAAAGCCTTGTCGCGCTCGCCGCTGGTCATTCGCGAGATCATCCAGCTTAGCGAAGACCTGCGTCGCAATGGCTCCACCATCCGCGATGTCCTGGTCCTTCCCGATTTTATAATCACCGACGAGGATTATACGGCGCAGTTGCAGGATCTCCTCACGAAGATTGATGAAATCGAAAAACATTATAAGAAAAGCCAGCAATTCCGCCAGAAGCTCCAGGCCATCTCGCGGAGCCTGAAGCCGAAACAGCACCGCGGCATGCGGTACAGCCTGGCGCGGAGCATGGTGCAGATCTCGCGGATCATTCGGAACATCCCGTTTTGCACTGCGATCCGCCGTGCGCTGGGCGAGCGGCTACGCTGCGCGGTGGATGAACTCCGGCCCTTGGAGCGTGAGATTGCGCGGATCCAGCGCAAGATGGAGGAGCCCAGCGGCACGCATCCTTCACGCGACCTCCGCAAAGAGCTGCGGCACTGCAACCAACGCATCCAGCAGATCGAAGAGGATTGCGGAGCCAGCGCCACCGAGTTGCGACGCACCCTGCAAATCGTGGAGCGGGGCGAGCTGGAAGCCGAGATCGCGAAGAAGCAGCTTATCGAGGCGAACCTCCGGCTGGTGGTTTCCATTGCCAAGCGTTATACGAATCGCGGGCTGCAATTCCTCGATCTGATCCAGGAAGGCAATATCGGGTTAATGAAGGCGGTCGATAAGTTCGATTATCGCCGTGGTTATAAGTTCTCGACCTATGCGACGTGGTGGGTTCGCCAGGCGATCACCCGCGCCATTGCGGACCAGGCGCGAACTATTCGCATTCCGGTCCACATGATCGAGACGATCAACAAACTGGTCCGGCTGCAGCGCCAGCTTCAGCAGGAACTGGGCCGCGAGCCTACCACCGAAGAACTCTCGGTGAAGATGGAGTTGCCGGTCGGCAAAGTACGCAAGGTGTTGCGCATCGCTCAGGAGCCGATTTCGCTCGAAACACCAGTCGGCGAGGAAGAAGAATCGCATCTTGGCGATTTCATAGTTGACCGGCGGGTCGTGTCGCCATCCGAAGCCGTGATTAATCTCAACTTGCGCGAACAGACGGCTGAAGTCCTCAAGACTCTGAGCCCGCGCGAGGAGAAAATCATCAAGATGCGCTTCGGGCTGCAGGACGGCAGCGAGCACACTCTCGAAGAAGTAGGCCAGCATTTCGCCGTGACCCGCGAGCGCATCCGCCAAATCGAGGCGAAGGCGCTGCGCAAGTTACGTCATCCGAGCCGCAGCCATCGTCTGCGGGCGTTCCTCGATACCACGGTTCACGAGTAGATCTTCCGCACGTCCTCCACAATTGGTTCCGGAACGAGGTGTTCCCAGGTATGGCTGTGCCGTATCCGTTCCCGAACCTCGGTCGATGAAACGTGATCGAAATCGTTGCGTAAGTGCAGGCGCCGGATCTGCCGTTGCAGGTGACTCGGCGGTGAATACTCTCCGAGCCGCGCGGCGACGAGCAGTTCGAACTCCCGAAGCATCTCCTCGGCCACGCCAGGGCGCCCATAGTCCCAATTGACGATGCGCTCCGCCGCGTCCCGTCCGCAGAGAAAAGAGAGCTTCGTTTGCGGGCCATAATGCTCGCGGCACTCTCGGGCAATTTCGAGGAAAAGCCCCCCCGACGATACGGCTGCAGTCAGGCCGAGCTTCCGGAGCATGTCGACGCGTTGGGTAAGAGTCGCGCCGTGATAACGCTTGTGGGGAAACTCGCGAGGCAGCACCCAGAGAACCTGGTCGACATGACCCTGCGCGGCGTCCGCCAGTTCGAGGTGAGCGACCGTGGGAGGATTGAAGCTGCCGGCCAGGATTCCGAGCCGGCGGGGATGGGATGCCGGCTTTTCAAAGAATTCCACAATTCCATCGTATTAGGTGGCTTGTCCTTTACGCCCGCGCGGGCCCAGCTCGATCAGTTCAAGATTCGTGACCTTGTCCCCCTCCACGGCGAAGCGCATCGCTGTGCGTTTCTCGTGCAAGCCATTGTGGCCGCAAGCGCCGGGGTTCAGATGCAGGAGCCCGAGGTTTTGGTCTCGCATCACGCGCGGAATGTGGGAATGGCCGCATAGGAACAGTCCCGGCTTGCGGGCCAGCAACTCCTGCCGGGCCCTGCGATCGTAGTGGCCCGGGTAACCGCCAATGTGGGTCATGTAAACGCGCAATCCCTCGCACAACCACTCCAGATCTTCAGCCAGACTGATCCGAACGGCCGCACCGTCGATATTGCCGAAGACAGCGCGAAGCGGCCTGAAGGCCCGGAGGGAATCCACGACTTCGATCGAGCCGACGTCACCCGCATGCCAGAGCTCGTCGCATGGCTCGAAATAAGTGAATAGTGCGTCGTCGAGGAACCCGTGCGTATCGGAGAGGAGCCCCACCCGCATGGCTCAGGACACGGCGCTTTGAATCGCCTCGGCAAGCGTCGGATGGATGTGGATGGCGTCGCGAATGACCGTCGACGGTTTGTCCGCGTTCATGATGTCGACGTACATGTGCACGAGCTCGGCGGCTTCGGCGCCGAGGACCGTAGCGCCCAGGATCTTACTCGTATCCGCATCGAGCAGGATCTTAATGAAGCCGTCGGACTCACCGATTTCGCGCGCTTTTCCATTCGACGCCATCTCGAAGCGTGAGACGCGTACGTTCCGTCCCTGCTCGCGGGCTTCGCGCTCGGTCATGCCGACGCGTCCCAGTTCGGGATCGACGAACATCGCGTAGGGCACAATGCGATCCGTTGTGCGTGAACCGTCGCCGGTCATTTGCGAGAGAAGAATACGGTAATCATCCCAGGAGGTATGCGTGAACGCTGGCCCACCCCGGATGTCACCGGCCGCCCAGATGCCGGGAACATTCGTGGCCAGGCGCTTGTCCACCTTGATGACGCCACGCGAGGTCTCGACGCCGACCGTCTCCAGGCCCAGGTCGTCCGTATTAGGAACGCGCCCTGCCGCCACAAATACGTTGGTAGACCCGCCCAGTTCCTGGAGCGAAGCCGGCTCTCTGTTGAGTCGAAACTCGATTCCCTCGCGCTCCAAAAAGCCTTGAATGGCTGCCGAAATCTCTTCGTCCTCCCGCGGCGCGACACGCGGCCCGCGATGCCAGACGGTGACCCGGCTACCCATGCGGCGATAAAACTGCGCCATCTCCAACCCGATGTAGCCGCCTCCAATCAAGTCGAGGTGTTCGGGGAGTATGGGATGATCCAGCCAGTTTTCGGCCGTGAGGTAGTCGAGCTTGTCGAGGCCGTCGATTTTCGGAACGCTGGTGCGCGTTCCGGTATCGAGCACCACCTGGTCGGCGGTCACCGCCTGATCGCCAACCGTGAGTTGAAAGCCGGGGCCGCGAAAACGAGCGTGTCCCCGCAGCAGAACCGGATTCTCGCCGAATCGTTTTTCGAGGCCGGTGCGCGATTCCATCACGATCCCCCGCGCGCGCTCCAAAACGGCAGGGAAATTGACTTCCACAGTTGGGATCCGCAGCCCAAAATCGGCGGCTCGACGCGCCAGATGTGCCACGCGGGCGCAAGCAATGGCCGCTTTAGTCGGCGTGCAGCCGAAGTTTATGCACGATCCGCCGAGGTGCTTCTGTTCAGCCAGCGCGACGCGGCGCCCCAGGCCTGCCAGGGCGCCCGCCAGCGGAATGCCTGCCTGGCCTCCGCCAATAATCAGAACATCAAAGTGCGCGGATGGCATTGACCCCAGCCCCAATCACCGCGATTTCGTCGCCGCCCGGGACGATCTCAAAAACATACCCCTGCAGCGGGCTCATTTTCACCATGTCGTGGAGGTATCCATTGAGCAGATTGAGGTCGACCCGTCTCGCGTGGCGGCCGGTCAGAAAGAACTTCCCGGGTCCCGCCATGTGGATGGAGGTGGCCGTTGCGGCGGCAAGGGCGCGATGCCAGTACTTCACGAAATCGACACACCGCGAATCGCCCTGGCTTGCGTACTCAAAAACCTCATCCGGCTCCAGATCGAGGAAGCGAAGCCGCATGGCGCGGTGCCCCATGATTCCTTCGAGATGTCCTACGCCTCCGCAGCCGCAGAATCTTTCCGCGGGATCGAGCGACACCACCATGTGCCCGCCCTCCCAGATGCCCTCCATCGTGGGATAGACGCCAAACCCGATTCCCTGCCCCAGCGTCCAGACACGCACGAATCGATCGAGGTGTCCCCGCGTTGCCGCGAGCCCTGCGGCCACGATATCCGCGTCGTTGTAGATAGTCAGCGGCGCCCGGATGCCTGCGGTCCCCAACTCCCGGCAGAGCAGGTCGGCCATGAAAGTTCCCTTCAACTGCTGCAGGTTGGGTGACTCCTCGATGATGCCCTCGCGAATCACGCCGGGAAAGCCAACGCCTATCGCATCGATCTGCTGACCCTGCGCGACGGCAGCGATCTGCTCGCGCAGGAGACGGGCAATATCCTCCGCCGGCATAGCGAGCAGCCTTTCGGCCTCGACGTCTTCACCGGGATAGATACGCAACGCACCCGCGAGCTTGTTATCCTCGACGAGGCCGATCGCGATGTGTTCCGCGGTAGTGACTCCAATCGCCCGACTCATGCGTTGAACCTCGAAATCTTGTTCAGACCATTAAAAGCCGCCGCCTTGTAGCATTCCGCCAAAGTCGGATAATTGAACACCGTGTCGACGAAGTAATCGATGGTACCGCCCAGAATCATGACGGCCTGGCCAATGTGCAGCAGTTCCGACGCGCCTTCCCCGATAATGTGAACCCCGAGAACCTGGCGGTTCTCGCGGTGGAAGATGAGTTTGAGCCGGCCCGTGGTGTCGCCGCGGATCTGTCCGCGCGCAATCTCGCGGTAATACGCGACGCCGACCTCGTAGGGAACGTCCTCGTCGGTAAGCTGCTCTTCCGTCTTGCCGATGAACGAAATTTCCGGGATGGTGTAGATGCCGTAGGGATACGTGGCGGGGTTCGAATGAATCTGTACCCCGAACGCGTGCGCCGCGGCAATGCGTCCCTGCTCCATGGACACGGAGGCGAGACTCGGAAAACCGATCACATCGCCGACGGCGTAGATATGGGGCTGCTTGGTGTGGTATTCCGAATCGACCGGAATGCGGCCACGAGAATCTGCTTCAATACCGGCCCCCGCGAGATTCAGTTCGTCAACATTGCCCTGGCGGCCGACCGCGTAAAGCAGCGCGTCTCCTGAAATCTTCTTCTTGCTTTCCAGGTTCGCCACCACGTTGCCATCCGGCATTTCTTCGACGCTCTGCACCTCTTCATTAAGACGCATCGTGACGCGGCTGTCGCGCAAATGATAGGAGAGCGCCTCCACCATTTCCGCATCGGCGAATTCGAGCAGGCGGGGCCGTTTCTCGACCAGGATGACCCGCACGCCGAGCGTGGCAAACATGCACGTGTACTCGACACCGATGACGCCGCCTCCGACCACAATCATGCTCTTGGGAATCGACGGCATTTCCAGAATCTGGTCGCTGCTGATGATGTTGCGGCCGTTCAGTGGGACCTTGGGCGAAACGGCAGGTTTGGTGCCCGTGGCGATTATGATGTACTCGGCTGCATACGTGGACGAGCCGCGTGCGCTTTCCACCTTAATCGTGTGCGGGTCCACGAAACTACCTACGCCGCTCAATAACTCGACGTTATTTCGCGAGAGTTGCGCCTGTATGACGTCGATCTCGGTCTTGATCACGTGCTGGACCCGGAACGACAGGTCTGCCATCGTGATCTTTTCCTTCACACGGTAGTTGATGCCGTAGATGTTCTGATACTGGTAGCCGGAAAGGTGCAGCACGGCCTCACGAATGGTCTTGCTGGGGATCGTTCCGGTATTAATGCAAGCTCCGCCGACTACTTCACGGCGTTCCACAACTGCTACGCGTTTTCCGCGTTTTGCGCCTTGGATAGCGGCGCGCTGCCCGGCCGGACCGGACCCGAGGACGATCAGATCGAAGGTCTGCACTTATGCCAGTAAACCATAGGTCGGACCGCGTTGGTGTTACAATTCCGCTCCGGCTCTCGCGTCCCTCGGCTATCCTAATCCAAGCGTGAAGGTGAAATCGGATCGCTGTGACCGGAACGCGCAACAGCGCAACAGATATCGTCAGCAGTGACCAATGTTGCAGCCTGTGTGGCGCCGGGCATTTCTCCGTTTGTCCTGGACTCCTCTGATTCTCTGCGCCCCGTGAAGATTTGGAGGATGTGGAAGGCCGGCGCAGGCGTTTAGCCTTCGTTCGGACTTCACCACGAACGTGCAGGTGAAACGGCGTTTTTGACGGTGTCTAATGGGTGTCTAGGATCCTACATATGTTTCGCACTATCCTTTTGCTTCTACTGCTGGCCGGCACGCGCGCTTTTGCTCAGAGCGACTCCGACATAAACAAACAGGTCGCCGAGTTAACCGCACTAGTCCAAAAACTTCAGGCTCGCGTCAGTGACATGGAACAGAAACTCAAAGTGAGTGAGCCATCAAGCCCGGTGCAACCCTCCGCCGATCCGCAGCCGCCTTCTGCACCGGCAGCAGTTGACTCCAATGTCCTGCGTGGTACGACTGTGAATTTTGTGCTGGACGGATACTACGGGTACAACTTCAACAATCCGATCGGACGAGTGAATCTGCTTCGGGCGTTCGACGTGAGTAGCAAAGCGTTCAGCCTGAACCAGGCTGACATTGTTCTCGAGAACGCGCCTGATCCGGCACACGGCAAGCGATTCGGACTTCGCCTGGATCTCCAATATGGGCAGGCTACAGCCACGCTTCAGGGCAATGCCTCTAACGAGCCGCGGCCCGATGTGTACCGCAATATCTTCCAGGTCTACGGCACATACGTCGTGCCAATAGGCTCCGGATTGACCGTCGATTTCGGCAAGTGGGCAAGTTCAATAGGTATTGAGGGGAACTACACCAAAGATCAAATGAACTACTCCCGTTCTTTCTGGTTCGACTTTCTCCCCTTTTATCACATGGGCGCCCGGTTCAACTACAAGATCAACGACGCACTTGCGTTGAACTACTGGATTACCAATGGTACGCAACAGACTGAACCGTTCAATGGATTCAAGGATCAACTCGTGGGGCTCAACGTCCAGCCGCGCAAGAACATCGCGTGGACCATCAACTACTATTTTGGCCAGGAGCACCCCGATTTTCAGTATTTCCCTGGTTCAACGCAATCCAACTTGCCGATGCAACAGGGGATTCCCTTTGCTCCAATCACAAACGCCCCCAGTGGCAAATTGCATGTTTTCGACTCTTATGCGACATGGGCAGTCACGCCCAAACTCACTTTTGCCGGCGACGGCGACTATGTCATCGAACGGCTGTTCACTACGTCTTCGCCTGTCCATACCGCGGGGGGCACGGCGTACGCACGCTATCAGCTTACGCCGCGGACAGCTATTGCCGGAAGAGCCGAGTACCTCTCGGATCGAGGCGGGCTCTTCACCGGTACGACTCAGTCTCTTAAAGAGCTGACAGTAACTTTGGAACATAAGATTGCCGATGGATTCCTTCTCAGAGAGGAATGGCGACGGGATGCGTCGAATCATCCCTACTTCCTGACAGACACTCTTGGAATTCTCAAAAAGGAGCAGAACACAGCCACGTTGGGATTGGTATGGTGGTTCGGTGCCAAAGAAGGCATCTGGTAATTTGCCGGGGCGAGCTTCTAACGATATAACCGTATGCGGGGATTCGTCTTCCTGAGTCTTTTGTTCGTTGCCAGCCTGTTGCTGTCGCCGGATTCGTTTCTGGCGCTGATGCCACAGCGCTGCCAGCTCTGGATCGTGAGGCGCTGGACCGCCCAAAGAAACGGCCGCCTTACGTTACTATTGATTACAGTATTCATGCTTCTCTCGGGTTGGCTCTTTTTCGGCGACAGCCGGCGTGTGCCGCAAACCGGGAGTAAACCGCTTCGCGTTTCCAGGCCGATTTTGATGCTCGAAACAGGTGGAAGGCGCGTCCGGCCGTGAGTCGAGTCCTGCAAGCCTTCCTGCTCGTTTTCCTACTGCGCCTGCCGGTAGTGCAGGAGGTCCAGCCACTCGCGGCGCCGCAGCTCGCGATTTCGGCCGCCTCGGGCGCGCCTGCCAAAGGCGAAACCTCGCATCGCATCACGGCACGAGGCAAGGGCGCCGGCGTTCGGCCGGTATCCAAGACCTTCGGTGCCGCGCTGCAAAATCGCGCCAGTGTAACGCCAGCGGTCCGTTCCGAACCGGCCGTGAATTGCGGCTTGCTGTTCCCGGTCTCCCGTCTTTCCCGCGCGGACCAGGCTCGCGCTCCTCCCTTTTTCTTTTCCAACTGACGATTTGTGCGGCCGCCGAGCCGCGTTTTCACGCCCGGCCAGAAGTGCCTGTGCGTGCGGCTGTTTGTGAATCAAGGAAAAGAGAGGAATAAAACATGACTGGTAATTTGCGTTGGAAGTGGCTTTTCATCATCGTTGTGCTGCTGAGCTGCGTGTTCGGCATCATTGGACTCCCCAAATCGGGGGCGGAACTGGCGGCTAACTGGAACAAGAACATTCGGCTGGGCCTGGATCTGAAAGGCGGCAGTCACATCGTGCTGCAGATGCAGGTTCAGGACGCTTTCAAGTCGGAGGCGGACACCGTCATCTCACACCTCCAGGATGTTCTGCGCAAGGACAATATCGAGTATGGCGCAATGGATCGGAATGACCCGTCCTCCATCGAGACGGCAGACACGATTCAGATCGTCGTAAAGGGTGTGCCGGCTACCAAGTCCGCCGATTTCCGCCGCGCCGCCCTGGATACAGCCGGACAACAATGGAGCCTGACCGCTGAGAACGCCACCGATTACAGGCTTTCGATTAAGCCCGAGGCGGCTGTCAAGCTGCGGCAGGACACCATCACGCAGAGTATGAACACCATCGAAAAGAAGGTGAACGGTCTCGGCGTGGCTGAGGCGAGCGTGCAAGCGCGCGGCGGGAGCAGCGGCGACGGCGAAATTCTGGTGCAACTGCCCGGCGTGGACGATCTCGGCCACATACGGAGCATTTTGCAAACCGCTGCGCAACTCGAACTCAGCGCGGTGAAGGGCGGCCCGTTCCCCTCCCGCGAGGCAGCGTACGCGCAAAATAACGGCATCCTTCCTTTGGGCACAAGGCTCGTGCAGGGGTCGGCGCGTTCGGGCGGCGGTGACCAGGTATGGTGGCTTTTGGCGCGTACTCCGGTTGTAACCGGCCGCGACGTCCGCGACGCGCGCGCCGAACAGGGCAACATGGCGCGGTGGGAAACCGGGTTCGTCCTGACCCAGGACGCGGCGCGCCGTTTCGGACAATTTACCGAGGCCAACATCGGCAACCGCCTGGCGATTGTCCTGGACAACGTGGTGCTCAGCGCACCGACTATCGACGCCAAAATCACGGACCAGGGCCGTATCACGGGGGCTTCGAGCCAGGAGGAAGCCGGCGATCTCGCCTTGAACCTTCGCGCGGGCTCGCTACCGGCGGGTGTAAAGGTCATCGAGGAGCGAACGGTGGGTCCGTCGCTGGGCGCCGACTCGATTCGCAAAGGCATCTCGGCCGGCGTCGTCGGACTCGCGCTCATTATTGGAGCTCTGCTTCTCTACTATCGAGGAGCAGGCTTCAATGCCGTTCTGGCGCTGCTGCTGAACACCATCATCACGGTTGCCGCGCTGAGCTACATCGACGCCACCTGGACACTGCCGGGTATCGCGGGTTTAGTTCTGTCCATCGGAATGGCGGTGGATTCGAACGTTCTCATTTTCGAGCGCATCAAGGAAGAAATGAGATCGGGCAAGGCCGTCCGAGCCGCGATTACATCCGGTTTTTCGAAGGCTTGGGGAACGATCGTCGATACTCACGTCACGACGGTGGTTGCAAGCGCCTTCCTGTTCGTGTTCGGCACCGGGCCGGTACGGGGGTTCGCCGTTACCTTGGTGATCGGCCTTGTCGCCAACGTCTTTACGGCGGTGTTTGTGTCGCGTGCCATCTTTGAAGTCGAGCTTTGGCGACGGCCCCGTATGGAGCATCTCAGCATCGGAACCGGTCGAGCGGAGCTGTTCCGTAATGCCAACTTCGATTTCCTCTCCAAACGCAAGCTCACGATCGGTCTTTCCCTGGCAGCCATGCTGGTGGGCATCGGAAGTCTGATCATCCAGGGCGGACCGAAATATGGCCTCGATTTTCGCGGCGGCACGCTGATGTACGTGCGCTTTGCCCATGTCCCGAAACTCGATGATCTGCGCCTGGCTCTGTCGGCGAAGGTCAAGGGTGAGATCAGCCTGCAGGAGACCCGCGGCAGCGGCGAAGTCATCATCGGCACCGAACTGGCCGACGAGCAAAACCTCGCCCAGGTGCGGCAAACCGTGGAAGAGACTCTGCGACAGAAATATGCCAATCTCGGGGACAAGCTCGATTTGAACAACGCCAACCGGGCGGCACTTGAAGATCGTTTGCGAGCCGGCTTGCCCGCGGAAGCGGATGCGGCCATCAAAACACTGGCGGCTTCGATTCTCGATTATCGCGACAAGAGCCGAAACGGCGTTATTGAAAGCCTCGATGAACTGACGAAGCTTCCGGGCGTCAACGCAAACGTGTTGGCTGCCTTGAAGCAGCAGACCGGCCTCGGTGATTTCAACCTGCGCTCCGTCGAGATTGTCGGACCGCGCGCGGGCCAGGAGTTGCGCCGCCAGGCCCTTTTGGCGACTCTTTGTGCACTCGGCGGAATGTTGGTTTACGTTGGCTTCCGCTTTAAACTGATCTCCGGCGCCGCGGCGGTTGTCGCGACTATACACGACGTCATCATCACGCTCGGCCTGTTCTCGTTAACCGGACGCGAGATCGATCTGACCGTGATTGCCGCCTTGCTCACACTGATCGGTTACTCGATGAACGACAAGATCGTTGTGCTCGACCGCATTCGTGAGAACCTGCGCGGCAATCGGCGAGGTTCGTTCTTCGATCTGGTCAATCAATCGATCAACCAGACTTTGAGCCGGACAATTCTGACCGCGGGGTTGACGCTGTTGGCTTGCCTTGCCCTCTATTTCCTGGGTGGAAAGGTGCTCAACGGCATCGCATTTGCCCTGTGTGCGGGTATCGTTATCGGAACCTATTCGTCGATCTTTGTGGCTAGCGCTCTGCTTGTCTTATGGCAGCAATATCAGGACAAAAGAAGAGTGGCAAAGCCAGTTCTGCAGCCCCAGGTTGTAGCAGCTAGCGACGACCGTGCGCCGCGGCCAAACAGGCGCGCTGTAGTAAAAGCGCGATGAAAACCGCATATAATTGAGATCCATGGAGCAGGTCGTAATCAAGCTGAGCGAGCGGGATTATCATGAGCTCCTGCGATGCGTTCGATGGGTGGCATCTGACGCGCTGAACGATGCAAACCGGCGCGACGCGTTCGCCCTTGCCGCTCGAATCGAGAAAGCGACTACAAAAGTACACACGCCTGAGGAAACCAATTCCTCAGGCGGTGGCTCTTAGTTTCGCGGTCTGATCGCGAAGCACGGTGATGGTGCGTTCAAAGTAGTCGAGGATGGCCGCCTTTTCCTTCGCTGAATAGCGAGCCGTCACGCCTTCCATTGCCTGGCCAAGCGACGAAAAAATGGGACCCACGCGGTCTTTCAACTCGGCGAGGCGCTGGGGGTGAATAATGACGCTTCGCCGGTCGTTCGGATTCGCTTCGCGGCGGGCATATCCGGCACGCTCCAGGCGGTCCACGATGCCGGTTATGGCGCCGGTTGTGAAGCCGGAGAGGTCGGCGAGGCGGATCGCCGTCAAAGGCCCGTGCTGGTCCAGCAATCCTAGACACTTCCACTCGGCAGTGCTCATTCCCAGTCGTGCCGCGATGGCTTCGTGGAAAAGCACAATGGCAGTACTCAGCTCCCGTCCGAGCGATTCAATGGAGACCGCAGGTGCTTGAGCGTTTGATCTCACAAGAAAGTATCTTAGTACTAAGAGATATTGCGCTAAGCTAAGTCTAGCATGAAGTCTGCATCGAGCGCGGCTGCCCCGATCATCGCCCTGTTATTGCTGGCGCCGTTCATTGCCGAGGTCCTGTATGGAGGCACACGCGTCAGCTTCATTTTCGTCTTCATTCCTCAAGTTGGGGCGTGGGGTTGCGGGGCTCTCATCATTCGGCACATCGCCCGCGCGCGGAGGCTCGGCTGGCCCAGCATTCTCCTGTTGGGGGTGGCGTTGGGCCTCGCCGAGGAGTGTGTGATTCAACAGACCTCCCTGGCGCCGATGATTGGACTCGCCAAAGCGGAATATGGACGCGTGTGGGGCGTAAATTGGGTTTATCTCACGTGGGCTTTAGGGTACTGGTCCGTGTGGGTGGCACTACTACCGGCCCAATTGGTCGATCTGATGTACCCGAAGCGCCGCTCTGCGCCTTGGTTTGGAACTCGTGGCTTGCTGAGAGCCTGTCTGTCATTCGGTATCGCATCCTTTATGGCATGGTTCATGTGGACGCAAAGAGCGCGCGTCAAAGTGTTTCACATGCCTCCTTACAACCCGCCCGCGCTGCAACTGGCGCTAGCCGTGGCGGCGATCCTGCTAATAATTTTGACTGCGTTGGTCCTGCCGGTACCCCGCCGATCGAGTCGCCGAGCGGCCCCAGCTCCATGGTTAGTGGGGACGGTTGCGTGCCTGCTAGGGATCCCTTGGGGCGCTTTTGTGCTCCTGGGATTTGGTGCGTATCCGCAGGTGCCCTACCGGTTCGTTATCCTCGGCGCCGGCGGCCTGGCGGGGCTCACTCTCTTCCTCATGCTTCGCTGGACGACGAGTGCCACCTGGAACGACGCGCACCGTTTTGCGCTGGTTTACGGCGGAGTGATGGCCTGCATGTTGTCCGGTTTCGTAATGTTCCGGGTGTTGGGCGCAATCCCGGTGGATTGGATCGGCAAAGCGGTTTTGAACATTGCCGCAGCGGTATGGCTCGCCCGGCTGTCTCGTCAGGTTTCCACAGAATCGAGTGACTTGGCCACGACCCTGTCGATATGAATGCCAATCTGATAGCGCGTGGCATCATCCATGCCGGGGGATAACCGGCAATGGCGGACCGTACCAAAAACGACCGCGTGGTGAACCAGGACGAGGACTTCACAGCCTTCCAGCACGCTAGCCGGCGCTTCCAGACGCAGACCGGATAGCGACACTTCGACGACCCGGCAGGGGGCGATGTCACAGGCCGGCTCTTCCACAACCACCTTTGCCGGTTCATCCCATTCAAATCGAGGCTCGTTACGCCTGTCTCCCGGGATCTGGCCTCCGATCTTTCGAAGGTGCGGAATCTGCTGCTCAAACAGGCTCCTTTCCGTCCACGTTCGGACAAATCATGCCTGCGGTGTTACAGGTTAAAAGCACAGGTGTGACTCGAATTCACACCCCGGCCATTCCGATGTGATTGATTTGAATTGTGATAACCATGGCCCTCCAAGTGCCATACCAGCCGGCATGAAGCATTGCCTGGCGTTGCTGTTTGCCGCCGCGCTGGTCGCGCAAACGCCGCCACCATCCCTATCCCCTTCCGATTCCAGCCCGGATGGGGAAGAGCTTGCCGGAAACCGCTCGGGTGAGACGAACGTCAACTCTCGTTACACAGTTGAGAGCGTCAACGTTGACAATCAGCATCGCTACTTCATCAGCAAGTCGATCCTCGAAGATATGCACCACCTGGTGGGTGCCCGTTTCAACAGCGAATCATTCCAAAATCTCGCGGAGCGGATCAGCAGCGAGCTGCACGGCTACCGGGTAGTTTTCAAGCTGGCGCGGGGCGCCGATCCCGATCACGTGCGGGTAACGTTCGTAATCGAGGGTCCGACCAGTGGTCTGGATGTGGAGTTTCCGAAGGCGCTTTACAATTCGCGGCAAGGCTTCACAGCGGAAGGGGATGCCGTCTTCACTGCCGGAGCCAATCGATTCCTTTTCGGGGCGCTCACCAACAATGACGATCTGCCGGAGCGGTTTGCCGGAATTCGGGCGCGGTACGAACGCATGTCGCTGGGCAGTGAGCGGGTTCACTTGTCGTTTGAGTTCGACGCCTATCATGCCGACTCCATGCCGGCCAGCCAATCCGCCGCCCTGGCGCAAGGCGATACATCGCTGCTTTATCGCTCATACCGCAATTTTGAGCCAATGATCACGATCGCGCTAGCCGGTCCGCTCACCTGGGCCGGTGGCATCAGTTTCCAACAGTTTGATCCACAGTTTACGGCCGCCCATACCGAATCAGCCAATGCCGTTATCAATACTCTGCGCTTCGAGCGGCGCTGGGAAGGTTCGGCCAATTACAAGCACCGTCTTGAAGCAGGGTACAACCTGAGGGCGGCCACCAGTTTTCTTGGCGCGGATTATGTCTATACGCGCCACACGGTTCACGCACACTATTCCCTCAAGCACGGCCGGCAATGCGCCGACGTATCGTTCCTCGGCGGCGATATTACCGGCCGTGCGCCTTTGTTTGAACGCTTCGTACTGGGGAATAGCTCGACCCTGCGGGGCTGGAACATGTACGATATCGACCCGCTGGGCGGCACCAAGGTGGTGCATGGATCGGTCGGGTACGGCTACCGTATTGTTAGGGTGTTTTATGACACGGGTGCGGTATGGGATGGTGGCAGCCACCCCGCCGCGCGGTCCTCGGCTGGTGTGGGCATAAAGGTGGAGGGCATTTTATTGGCCGTAGCATTTCCAATTCGCAACGACCGTGTTGAACCCGTTTTTATCGCTGGCATGAGCTTTTGAATGAGCCTTGGCTCGAAGCGCTGGCCGCTAGTCGCCATGGTTGCGGCTTTCTGCGCGCTCGGGCTGTCTTTCTCCGCACAAGCACTGGTCGCGCATTGGAACGGTGACCGCCTACAGGTCGCCGCGCCGGGACTGCACTTCCTCACGGGGCGCGCCCTGGAGCGCCTGCATAACGGTGTTACTGTTCCCTTCAATTTTCAGCTCACACTGACAACCATCCCCCGCAGTTTCCCCCTGGAACGGGAGTTGGCGCGCTTTGACGTTAGCTACGATGTTTGGGAGGAACGATTCACGGTGTTTGAGGCGCGTAGTCCGCGGCGGGCCGCGTCGCATATGACGTCCAATCAGGCGGAAGTATGGTGCGTCGATCGTATGTCGGTGGCTGCGAGCACCGCGCCTGGGGATAAGGATTTGTGGCTGCGGCTCGAGATCCGCGCTGACGAGTCGAGCGGAGGCACGGCGGATGATTCTTCCCTGAGCCTGGCGCGGTTGATCGATATCTTCAGCCGCCCGGCCCGATCGCAGCAGGAATGGGTAGCGGAGACGCAGCCGTTCCAACTTCGGAATTTGAAACGATGAATGGAGTGCGAAGTAATGCAGGCTGTCCGCCTGCGCGCCTATTGGCAATCGCCGGCGGGTTAACAACCCGCCGCACGGTCGGAAACTCCACGTCCAGCAGGCAGTGGAAGGGTATTACACAGCCTCCGACTCTTCGCATCCTTCGACGATTTGGAAGGATGGAGCAGGCATTCAGCCTGCCTTTGGACTTCACCGATAAAGGACAGGCGAAACCGCCTGTCCCTCCTTTGCTTGCGGCTGCGCTGCTCGTTTCCATACATTTTCTTGGACCAGCGATCCGTGGCCACAGGTTATCAACCTGCACTGCGAGCCGAAACAAACGATGAGCCTGCGGAGCCGATTGATCGTCATATTCGTGCTGGCGACACTGGTGCCGCTGGCCGTCATCGTCACGATCTCCATCTCGCTCCTGCGCCATAGCCTCTCGCTGGCAACTACACGGGACCTCGACGACATCTCGACCTCCCTTCAGAAAACAGGGCACGAACTATTCCAGCGCACCGCTGAATCCCTCAAGAAGGATGCCTCCGCCGGCCGCGTGAAGCCGACCATCTACGCCGCCGCCGATCGCAAGACCTGGCCGCAGGCAGTGGAAGAGTTCGCTTCCGGCGACGACTCCGACCTGGCCGTTCTCGGCGGACCCAACGGCGATGAAACCGATTACCTGATCCGTCACGGCGACGATGTCTGGATGTACCGCGCCCCCCTGAACGGCGTTGAAATGACGCGCATCAAGGCGCAGTATGCGCATGCACGCGATGTGGTGGACAAAGCCAACGGCCGAAACCTGCGCCGGGTGTATGTTTACATCCTCGTTGTCCTTTCCGCCGTGACCTGGGTTATCGCTCTCGTGGTGCTGGTCTTTTGGGCGCATCGAATCAGCCGCCCGATCCGGCAACTGACAGACGGGATCAGCGCGGTGGCGGCCGGCGATCTGGAGCATCGCGTCGAGTTCTCGCGGCCGGACGAAATCGGTACCGCCATCGCCGCCTTCAACCACATGACCCACCAATTGCACGATTCCCGCGAGCGGCTGGTATACATGGCGCGGCTTGAAAGCTGGCAGGCGCTGGCCCGCAAAATGGCGCACGAGGTCAAGAATTCTCTTACTCCGATCCGCCTGACGATGGAGGAAATGTCGGCGCGTTTTTCGGGACGTGAAACTGAGTTCGTGCAGCAGGCATCGCAAATTGTCGTGGATGAAGTGATGGCTCTCGAACGGCGCGTTCGAGCATTCGCGGAGTTTTCCAGCGAGCCCGCGGTCCGGCCCAAGGAACTGGATCTCAACTCGCTGCTGCAGGAGCGTATCGGTTTCCTGAAGACCGCGCACCCGGAGGTGGCATACAACGTACGCCTAGCCGAGAATTGCCCGTACGCCGTGGCCGATGAAGACCTCGTCAAGGGAATGCTGACCAACCTGCTGGAGAACGCCGCGCATGCGGCTCGCGCCGGCGGAATGGTCCTCGGCCTGACAAAGGCCGTGAACGGGAAGGTCGCCATCGAGGTGCACGACTCGGGTCCGGGTTTGAGTCCCCAGGTGCGGCGCTCGCTGTTTGAGCCGACGATATCGTTCAAGCCCGGCGGCATGGGACTCGGCCTCTCGATCGCGCGGCGCAGCGCCGTTCTGTCGGGCGGGGATATTGAATTGATTAACGGAGAATTAGGAGGCGCGGGATTCCGCGTACTGCTGCCGCGCTCGTGAGGTTTGGGGCGATGAGGGGATTTTTGCTGCTGCTGGTTATTGGCGGATTGCTTGCCGCCCAGGATTCACCGACGATTGAGGTTCCCGTGCGGCTCGTGATCGCGCCAACCGCGGTGACAAACCTCAGCGGCCGCTTTCTGAATGGGCTGCGTGAACGGGATTTCAATCTCCTCGACAACGGTCTTCCTCAGACGGTAGCTATTGACGATGTCGCGCACCGGCGAATTTCGCTGGTGATCGTGGTGCAAAACAATAAAGCGGGCCAATCCGTTCGCGACAGGATTCGAACTATCGGGTCGATTGTCGATGCGCTGATTATGGGCGAATCGGGAGAGGCGGCGATCATGACATTCAGCGACAAGCCGCGGACCGTGCTGCCCTTCACGAGCGACGGCGAGAAGATCCGACGGGCTTTGCGGCGGCTTGACTACCTGAACGGTAAGACTCAGGTGGCCGAAGGCGCCCTGGCCGGCATCGAGATGCTCAAGGACCGTCCTGTGAACCGCCGCCGTGTTTTGCTGCTCATTTCCGAAGCCCGCGATGGCGGCAGCGGTCCGAAATTACGCGAGGTGGTGCGGGAGGCCGAATTGCATAACATCACCATCTACTCGCTGAACATCCGGCACTTCTCCGACTCGGAAAGCGCCGGGAACGGCATGACGGCGTCCATCGACCTGAAGGCGCGCATCAGTGACCTGTATAGCGGCGTGAAGAACGCGATCTCCGGCAACCCTCTCGCCGTTTTGACGGAGTACACGGGAGGCCACCAGTATTCGTTTCACCAGCAGCACGCCCTGGAAGAAGCCCTGACCAACATGGGTGAGGAGCTACATGGCGAGTACTTGCTCAGCTACACCCCCGATCACCCGACGCTTGGATACCACTCCATCCATGTCGAAGTAAGCAAGAGGGACGCGCTCGTCCGGTCGCGTCCGGGGTATTGGATTCAGAACCCGACGGAACAATGATATGCCCGCGAAACGCATCCTGATTCTTGATGACGAACCGAACATCTGCCGGTCGCTGCAGATGATCCTGGAGAACTCCGGCTACGCTGTCACGCTGGCGCGGTCCATTGGAGAGGCGCGGTTGCTGGCGGAGCGCGCCGACGCGCTGCTGCTGGACGTCCGCCTGCCCGATGGCAACGGCATCGATCTGCTGCGGCAGCTCAGGGACGCGGAGATCTCCGCTCCAGCGATCATGATCTCGGGGCACGGGACCATCGCCGATGCCGTGGAGGCAACCCGGGTCGGAGCATTTGATTTCCTGGAGAAGCCGCTGGCGCGAGACAAGGTGCTGCTAGCCCTCAAGAACGCGCTGGAACAGTCAACGTTACGCCGCGAGAATCTGCAATTGCGGGAACTGGTCGGGCCGGAGACGAAGATGATCGGCTCCAGCCCCGCGTTCATTCGGGTGCTGGAACAGGCGACGATGGCGGCGCGATCGGACGCGCGGGTCCTCCTGATGGGCGAGTCGGGTACGGGAAAGGAGCTTTTCGCCGGCCATATCCATCGGGAAAGTCCTTTTGCCAGCGGTCCTTTCGTCAAGGTGAACTGCGCGGCAATCCCTTCTGAGCTGCTCGAAAGCGAGCTGTTCGGGCACGAAAAGGGTGCGTTCACGGGTGCGATCGGCATGCGGAGGGGAAAGTTTGAGCTGGCGGACGGCGGCACGATTTTTCTGGACGAGGTCGGCGATCTGCCGCCGGCTTCGCAGGCCAAGCTGCTGCGGGTATTGCAGGAAGGCGAATTCCACCGCGTTGGCGGCGAGCAGTCGATCCGCGTCACCGTGCGGGTAATTTCGGCTACCAATCGGGATCTACAGGGGTTGGTGGCGGAGCAGAAGTTCCGGGAGGACTTGTATTACCGTCTGTGTGTGGTGCCGATTCGCGTGCCGGCGCTGCGCGAGCGTCCCCAGGATATCGCGCCGATGGCCGATTACTTCCTATTGGAGTTTTGCGCGCGAAACAATTTCAGGCCCAAGCTGATTGAGGATTCCGTTTTTTCGATTCTGGAGAGTTACTCGTGGCCTGGGAATGCACGCGAATTGCGCAACGTCATTGAGCGGATGGCCATTCTCAGCGGCGGAGACGAGTTGACGGTAGACAGCGTGCCGGTTGAGATTCGTATGTCTCGTGAGTCCGGGCCGCGGTCGAATTTGCGCGAGACCCGCGAAACCGCGGAGCGCGATCATATCGTGCGCACTCTGACGGAAACGGGTTGGAATGTTTCGGCCGCGGCTCGGGCGCTGGGTATGGAAAGGACGAATCTGCATAAAAGGATTCGCGCGTTGGGAGTGAACAGAGCCACCAGGTAGGTGCCGCGGCCTTCTGCCTGCTTTGGACCGCCTAAGGGCGACGTTACCGGCGCTACCATGGCATCATGCGCACGGTATTTTTGGCGCTTGCCCTCACATCGGTCGGCTTGGCGGAGGATCATTTCATCCTGTTCCGGTCCGGTCCGTTTGAGGTCTATAGCGCAACCGGCGAGAAGGTCCCCCGCGAACGGCTGAACGATCTGGAACAGTTCCGCGAGGCGCTTGGATACGTCCTCGGCAAGAAAGACCTGAAGCTCATCTGGCCGCTTCGGCTTGTCATCACGAAGAAAGCCCCTGCCCTTGACGGCGGAATTGCCCTGGGCCGCGACGCCTACATGTCCGGACTCGGCGAGAACGAACCGCTGTCTACCGGCTTTCGCAAGCAGTTAGCGGAGCTGCTAATTGACGAGAACACCAACCGCTTTCCGACATCGATCGAGAACGGACTGCTCCAGCTCTTTTCGACTCTCGAAGTAAATGGCACGCATATCACGATCGGTATTCCGCCCGAGAACAAGTCGCGCGATTGGGCGCGCATGCAACTGCTCACCGTAAATGACGCCTACAGTGGCCGAACGCGAGTCATGCTGTCCAACCTGGAGCAGAGCAACGACATGGTCGCCGCCTGTCGAAACGCGTTCGAAAAGAACCCGGACCAGATCGAAAAGCAGGTGGACGACTACGTCAAAGCGGGGAACTTCCCAACCGGATCCGTCCCCGGACGCGCTATCAGCCCGCAGCGCGATTTCCATCCCCGCGAGGTGGCGGCCGACACGGGCAAGCTGCTCCTGGCCGACCTGCTGCTTGCCGCGGGCCAGACGGCGCAGGCGGAGGCCGCATACGGAGCGTTGCACGGGCCCGAGGCATCGGAAGGGCTGGGGCTCGTCGCCCTCAAGAACGGTAAGAAAGACGAAGCCGCGCGGCTCTTTAAGAGCGCGATCGACTCGGGCAGCAAGAACGCCCGAGCTTACGTCGAGATTGGAACGCAGCCCGAGCTCCGCCGCGCCATGGAGTTGAATCCATCGTGGGGCGAGCCGGATTTTCGCATGGCGCGCCGCGTTGCCGAACCGCCCGTTAAGCTTGAATTCTACAAAAAAGCTACCGCGTTGGAACCTCGGAATATTGAGTACTGGAAGGAATTAGCCCAGACCGCCCAAAAGGCCGACCTGTTTCCCGAAGCGGCGAAAGCATGGGCCGGGGCTGAGCGGGCGGCTGCCACTGACGACGAGCGCGAGAAGATTCACGCCGCGCGGCAGGAAATCGAAAGCCAGCGAGCGGATTATGAGGAGGCTGAGCGCAAGCGTAAGGCAGCCGCTGAGGCCGCCGACCTGAAGCGGGTGCAGGATCAAAGCATGGCCGAGATTCACGCCGCCGAGCAGGCTATCAATAAAAAGCTAAACCCCACAGGCGCACCCATCCCGAAAGACGCGGTCTGGATGGACGAAGTGAACGGCACCGGCAAAGCCGACGGCATGCTGCAGAAGGTGGAGTGTAATGGCCCGCAAGCAAAGCTCGTAGTCCAGGGAGAAGATGGCAAGACTACAACGCTCCTGGTGAAGGACGGCAAACAGCTTGCGGTTCTCGGTGCGGATGCCAAGGCATTCGCATGCGGGCCGCAGAATCCGGCGCGGCACGTCACCGTTCAATACGTCGTCAAAGAAGACAAGAAGCGGGGCACTGCAGGCGAGGCCACCATTATCGAATACCATTGAGAGCCTGGCTGAAGCGGGTCGTCTTCCGATTGCTACGGAAGGACCCCGAAGCGGTTGTCGTTCACTTTGCTTCCGGAGATCCCGAACTGGTCCGGCGCATGTTGGTGGAAGTGCGCGAACTGGAACCGAATCGGCGGCACTTCATCGTCTCGGACGCCGGCGAATCCACCTGGGCACTTTACAGGCGCTTCCGCCCATACCGGATTGGCCTGGCGCCGGTGCTTTTCACTGACGATCGGGCCTTCGCGAAGCTGCGCTGGAGAGCGTTCCTGCTGGCGCCGACGAAAATCCTGGCGTACAACTCGCGGCTTGAGCGCCATCATCTGCGGTTGACCACCTGGATTGCTTCGCTGTTGTTCCTGCGCGGTGTGCCTCTGGATCGTATTTGGCTACGTCCGCGAGGGTTTCCCTGGCGACACGAACGGTCGGTTTATCCCATCGGGGTGCGTGAGTTCGACGGACGCCCGCTGCGGGGCCGACGCCGAGTTACTGTCTTGAGCCCGTACTTCCCGTACCCACTCTCACACGGCGGCGCGGTTCGCATTTTTCATCTGCTACGTGAGATGGCCGCGGAATTCGATGTCGTGCTGCTGGCCTTCAGCGAGGGCGGGGCCGAAGAGCTCGCGCCGGTGCTGGAGCTTTGTGCCCGGGCGGTGCTCGTCGACAAGCCGCGGTATCGCGAACCGCGCTGGTCGACGTTACTGCCTCCCGAAGTACACGAATACCGCTCGCCAGCCATGCGAGGAGTGCTGGCCCGTATCCGCCGCGAATTGGAGATTGACATCCTGCAGGTGGAATATACAGCACTGGCGCCATACCGCGGCGACATCCTCGTGGAACACGATGTGACGTTCGATCTCCACTCCCAGGTGCTGAAACAGAAGCCCACTCTCTCTGCCTGGTGGGATTATTGGCGATGGCAGCGATTCGAGCGCAAGTGGGTTCGCCGATACAAACGGGTGGTCGTGATGTCCGAGCGCGATCAGAAACTGCTTGGTACGCCCGGCGCGACCGTGATTCCGAACGGCGTGGATCTCGGCCGATTCCGCCCCGAGATCGAACGCCGCGGGCAGCGCCTCCTTTTTATTGGCTCATTCCGCCACTTTCCCAACGTTGTGGCGTATCGGTTCTTTGTCGAACAGGTTTGGCCTTTGCTGCCGGACAGCGTCCACGCCACGGTTGTCGCAGGACCGGACCCGCAGCTTTACTGGAACGGTCCGCCACCGGATCCTCGCATCGAGTTGCTTGGCTTTGTGGCTGACGTGCGCCCGCTCTACGTGGAGACAAACCTGGTCATCGTGCCGACCCTGGTCTCGGCAGGCACGAATCTGAAGGTCCTGGAAGCCCTGGCCATGGAACGTGCGGTAGTGTCGACGTCGTCCGGATGCGGCGGCCTCGATCTCGAACACGGCCGGAACGTCTGGATCGCCGACTCGGCCCGGGATTTCGCCGAAGGAATCGGCGCGCTTCTCGCCGACAACGATCTCCGAGGGCGGATTGCGCGGGCCGGGCGCGAGCATGCGGTAGCGCGCTTCAACTGGCACGCCATCGGCTATCGGCAGCGGGCTCTCTTACGTGAGCTGACTGGCCCGGTGGTGAGCGTCCGCCGCGCCGGAGTCGACGATATCTCCGCCATACTGGCCATCCAGCAACTCACCCCTGAAGCCTCGCAATGGAAAGCCGAAGACTACCTCACTTACGACTGTCATGTCGCCGTCATGGCGGGGTCCATCTGCGGCTTCGTGGTCTCTCGCCGTCTCGCCGACGGCGAACGGGAGATTCTTAATGTTGCCGTGAATCCCGAGCGCCGCCGGGCCGGTGTCGCCTCTGAGCTGATCCGCCTGGAACGGGAACGCTGGCCGGGAAGCCACTTCCTCGAAGTGCGCCAATCCAACCACGCCGCCCGCCGGCTCTATGAGAAACTCGGCTTCGAAGAGATCGGCGTTAGACCGGACTATTACGACGACCCCTCAGAAGCAGGGATTGTCATGAGGATTCGTTCATGATACTGTCATAATCGACAGGGAGTCCTCGGTTCTCCCTGTAACAGACTTAATGCTCACACGACTACCCACCGAGCCATCCTCTCAAAACCAGAATACCGACTCGGCGTGGCAGCCCATAAAGGAGAAAGCACCCTGATGGAGAACACGCAAGAAGATCTCAAAGCGCACCTGATGCGGACAGACGAAGAGTTCCGTCGTCTGGCCGAGAAACACCAGCAATATCATCAGTTACTCGAAGCTTTGGAGGCCAAACCTCATCTCCTGCCGGAGGATGAGATCGAGGAGCATCGCCTGAAGAAACTGAAGCTTAATATTAAAGACCAGATGAACCAAATCATGAGCCGCTACAAGGCTCAGCAAGTCGCCTGAATCTGGTGCGCTGACGCAGAATTCCGACCCGGTCCCGTGTATTCGGACCGGGTTTCGTATTTCCAGGGGGAGATAAAGGAGTAGCTATCCCGTACGGCGGGAATAGGGACGTTCGGATAGGACAATCGAACGTGTCCCGATCCATTTCCGGGTGTCATACTCGACCCCGAAATGAGAGTTGCCGTTCTCCTCTGCTTTTCCGGACTGGCGGCCGCCAGCCCGATCTACACCGTAACCAATCTGGGGACTTTTGGCGCGGGGGCATCCGTCGCATATGGGATCAGTGCGACCGGCGGCATCGCGGGATGGTCGCAATCGACCGATGCCATGCATGCCTTCACCTCTGCGAATGGCGCGGTGACCGACCTGAACGGTTCGGCGTCCGAGTCCTATGCCTACGGCGTGAATGCGGCCGGCGAGGTGGCTGGAACGGCGTATGAAGCAGGCGTCAGCCATGGGGTGGTATGGTCGGGGAACGGAATGACCGATTTCGGTGCTGGGACTGCGGCAACAGCCATCAACGATTCGGGTCTTGTAGTTGGCTACGACGGGTCCGCGTTCCTTTACGACGGCTCAATGCATGACATTGGTGTACTTGCCGGCGGGTCGTGGAGCGGCGCGTACGGCGTCAACTCGCAGGGAATAGTGGCGGGCTATGGCGACACCGCGAGCGGTAATTTCAGGGGATTTGTGTGGAGTGCCGCCACGGGGATGCTGGAGTTGGGAACTCTTGGCGGCGCGAGCAGCTACGCCATGGCTATTAACGATGCGGGTGTCGTGGTGGGGAATTCTACGACGGCCGCCGGTTTGATGCACGCGTTTGAAGACACAACCGCCGGCCTCCGCGACCTCGGTACGCTGGGCGGCACGTCGAGCTATGCGTATGGGATCAATTCAGCGGGCACCGTGGTGGGCTACAGCCTGCTGGCCGATGGAACCCAACACGCATTTGTTTATGTGAACGGCGTGATGGTGGATTTGAACTCGCTGGTGGGCGTCGATGGTTGGGTGTTGACGGCGGCATACGGGATCAACGATGCCGGCCAGATCGTGGGTACCGGCTTTTTCAACGGGCAGGCTCAGGCGTTCGTGTTGGACCCCGGTTCGAGCACGCTTTCAACACCTGAACCCCCGACCGCTACCCTGTTTCTGGTTTCCGCCTTGCTGATGGGTTTGGGAATTGTCCGCCTACGTACGGCGGCGAACCATTAACAGAGTTATGTCATCCTGTTGCGGAGCCGCGCCGCGAAAACGGGTGACATCTTCAAGTACTCGATCGACCATCGCGGTGGCATCGGGTTCTGTGTAACCTTGCAATGAACGAAGCAGCCCTGGTTCGCCATAAAGGTTGCCTTCCGGGTCTTGCGCCTCGGTGACGCCATCGGTGTAAAGGACGAGGCTATCCCCACGATTCAGCCGAAGACGTCGAATGGTGTAGCGGCCGCTGCAGAAGAGACCCAAAGGCAGACCGGTGGAGTCGATCCACTCAGCTCCGCCGCCATGACGCAGCAGCAATGGGCGGCAATGACCGGCACTGCAAAGATCGAGACCCTCCGCGGTGGTCCGGGCCGCCACCAGCGTCGCGTAGTGGGTTGCGGGTGTACTGTCGCAAAACAGGCGATTCGCGCGGAAGATAACGTCCTCGAGCGGCAGATCGAGCGACAGCAGGCTGCGGAAGATCGCGCTGAGATGCGTCATCAGCAGCGAAGCCGCGACGCCTTTGCCGGTAACATCGCCGAGCGCAAAGAACAGCGAGCGTCCCTCGCAACAGGGAATAATTTCACAATAGTCGCCGCCCACGACGCCCGCCGGTTCGTAGCGGTAGCGCGTTTCCCAATCGCTGATGGTGATGTGCTTTTCGGGAAGAAGGTTCGACTGGATCTGGGTTGCCAGTTCAAGATCCTCTTCGTGGGCCTTCATCTGCTCCGCGGTGAGGTGGTCCAGGCAGAAACGCAGCAGCGGATTTCGCGCGAGCCGATCCGCTTCGATGGGGTCGTGGCACGATTCGCACAAGCCGAAAGTTCCGTCTTCGATTCGCTGAAGCGTGGCATCGATTTCGGCGAGAAGGCTGGTTACGTATTCCGCGGAAACTGTGCGGGTGGCAGCCTCGAGGCGAGCGCGGCGTTCGAGGATTTTGGGCCGAAGCTCGTAGATCAGGCCCCTCGCTACGGCGTTCATTGAGTTCAAAAACCGCACGCTAAAGCGTGCATTCCCCTACTGCCCAGGATACCAGCAGAATCCAACGAAGGCGCCCGGAAGGGTGTAGGTGATGTACTCTTCCTTGGTCGGTGAGGTTTTGATGTGAAAGGCCTTGCCGCCCAAACGGAATTCGAACCGGCCACTTTTGTAGGCAAGATAGGATTCCGCGTCCCAGATGGTCCCATGATGGGGAATGAGGAAACCGGATGCCCGCGTCTCCCAGCGCAGATGCTTAGAGAGAAGACGCTCAGGAGCCAAACCGAAAGTCGGATAAATCAGCGAGTTCGAGCCTGAGGCGGTGGTCACGAGAGGATTGCCCGAACTGTCAACAGTGGGCTTCAACGGCGCATTGAAGTTGGACGAAATAGTGGTGTATTGAGCCTCAAACAGCAACTTTACGCGCCAGTTGTGACCGGCTGGGGGATACGGCCACGTAAGGTAGTCCCAGGAGATCTTCGCATTCTGCAGCGTGGACCGGACATTGAGGTAGTCGCCGGTACTGTAATCGGTGCCGAAAAAACTCAGGTTGCTGCCCGCGTTGACGTTGCCATGACCCTGAGTCCGGAAATACGAAATACGGACATTGCCATATTGGCCGCCCGGCAGCGTCACAACAACATACGGAGTGGGCTGATTCTTCCCGGGGAAGTCGAGATTCGAAGGATTGTCCAGTGTCGAGCCGTGCCCGGTCTTCATATCCGGGTGGGAAGGATTGTACCAGCCTCCCAACATCACCGAAGTGAGGCCGTCGCCGCTCTCCGGCTCGTCACTCGTTTGCCCGGTCTGCGCCGCGGGCGCCTGTTTGGGAGGCTCCGATTGTTGTTGCTGTTGTTGTCCAAAAACCTCCGTTCCGCCAAAAGCGCACACTACAAGCGCACAGACAGAGAACCAGTAACGCATTTCCCACCTTTCTCGGTATATTAGAACTGCATTGCTTCTCAGAACCCAAAAGTTCCCGGCAAGTTGTTGTCCAGAAACGTGCACATGCATGGCGTCAGCGGTCCGCGAGCCGCGATCTTTGAAACAATGTACTTAGCGTACGGCTAACACTTTGAGCGATCCCAAAACGTCACGCGCGATCGTGGGCGCCGGCCTGCTGATCGCGTGCATCGCGGCTGCGAAGCTGCTCGTCCACCTCTACGCTGGACGCCACTATGGATATTTTGTTGATGAGCTGTACTATCTCGCCTGCGGGCAGCACCTCGCCTGGGGGTACGTTGATCAGCCGCCGCTAATTGCATTTATCGCGAGATTTGAACGCGCTGTTTTTGGCGATTCATTGTCCGCAATCCGCCTGCTGCCCGCTTTGTCGGGAGCCGCGAAGGTGATTGTCACGGCGCTGTTGGCGCGTGAACTCGGCGCCGGTCGATTCGGCCAGGCGCTCGCGGCGCTCACGCTCCTCGTCGCACCAGGCTTCCTCGCGCTGGACCATTTCCTGTCGATGAATGCGTTCGAGCCACTGTTTTGGATGGGCTGCGCTTACGTCGTGATCCGGATCATCAAGACCGGGAACACGAGACTCTGGCTGTGGTTCGGCCTTTGGGCGGGGCTCGGGCTCGAGAACAAGCACTCCATGCTGATCTTCGGATTCGGTATCATCGCCGGGTTACTCCTGACCCCGGAGCGCCGCATTTTGTGGAATCGTTGGTTCTGGATCGCGGGCGCTCTCGCCTTTCAATTGTTTCTTCCAAACCTTGTCTGGAATATTCAGCACCATTTCCCGTTTCTGGAGTTGCAGGAGAATATCCGCCGCAGCGGCCGCAATGTGGACCTGTCGCTGGTGTCGTTTTTCGGCGAGCAAGCGCTAACCATGTTGCCGCTCAGTTTGCCTGTTTGGCTCGCGGGGTTGTGGTTTTTCTTTGGGTCGCGGCAGGGAAAGACATTCCGTGCGCTCGGGTGGTCCTGGGTTATGGCGCTTGTTCTGATACTCGCCCTCAATCCGCGCGTCTATTATTTGTGGCCGGCTTTTCCGTTGCTCTTCGCAGGCGGTGCGGTGAGCTGCGAATCATGGCTCGCAAGTCCACGCTTGCGCTGGGTGAAAGCGGTGTATCCGGTGCTGTTGGTTGTGATGGGAGCCATGCTCGCGCCTATCGTGATTCCGGTGCTTTCGCCGGAAAACTATATCCGCTATTCGGCTGCCATGCACCTGCAGCAGCCGCGTGTCGAGAATCACAAGCTGGGGCCGTTGCCGCAACTGTTCGCCGATCAGTTCGGGTGGGAAGAGATGACGGCAACCGTTGCGCGTTTCTACAACACCCTGCCTCAGGACGTGCGCGCCAAAACCGCCATCTTCGGACAGAACTATGGACAGGCCGGCGCTATCGATTTCTTCGGCCCAAAGTACGGTCTGCCCCCAGCGATCAGCGGCCATCAGAATTACTTCCTGTGGGGACCGCGCGGTTACACCGGCGAGAGCATCATCGTGATGGAGGGAAAACGAAGCGATCTCGAGGCGAACTGCGCGACGGTCGACGTTGTCGGTCACGTATATCATCCCTACTCGATGCCCTACGAACACTTCGATGTGTACTACTGCCGCGGGTTAAAGATGCCGCTCGCGCAGCTTTGGCCGAGCGTCAAGAATTGGGACTAATCCCGCAACCCCGCAATCATAATCGTGTTCTCAAAAGGCTGTGACAAAACTGCTATCGCTCATTCTCGTTGGTTGTTCGTTTGGCTTCGCTCAAAGCTGGCCGCAGTGGGGCCAGAATCCGCAGCACTCGGGACAGGTGTCGGTAGTGGGACAACGCGCGGGCGAACAGCTTGCGGAAATCACATACGACCCACTCGTTCCCAAGGAGCAGGCCGACGACGGTGGTGAACTGCTGGCGCATTACCAGGCGCCACTCACCGACGGCAACGACCTCTTCATGGAGTTCAAGGCGGGGACCTGGGTGGCCTGCAATTCCGGTGCTTCCCCTTGCGGCGCCGACGCTTGGAATTCCGAGATCTGGGGTGAGAAACGTTACCAGTGGCAGCACGGGAAGCTGGTTGAGCAGTGGAGTTTCCAAAGTGATTGGAAACCGGAGCCCTCGGCCGGCGGATTAGGTGGCTGGGAGCCTGTATTTCACGCGGCGCTTGCCGGCAACTACGTTTATGTTCCGGGCGCCGCGGGCAGTGTGTATAAACTGAACCGCGGCGATGGCTCGGTCGCGCAACACGTGCAGCCGTTTAGCGGGTCGGGTGGAGCGGCAAACAACGTTTTCGTAGCTGGTCCCCTGGTAGCCGATTCGGCTGGGAACATCTACTACAATGCGATTGGTCTTAATCTCAATGGTTCACCCTGGAGCACCGATGTGGCCGGCGCCTGGCTGGTGAAGGTCACACCCAACGACCATTCGACGATGGCCACTTTCACGGCCTTGACCGCGGGTGCGCCCGGCGCGGGCTCGGGGTGTCTTGGCACGTTCAGCTCCAGCCAACTTCCCTGGCCGCCATCACCCGATGCGGTGCCTCCTTCCGGACCCTGCGGATCGCAGCGTCCGGGAATCAATATTGCGCCTGCCATTGGACAGGACGGAACGATCTATACCATCAGCCGGGCCCATTTCTCGTCGCGATATGCCTACTTGATTGCCGCGAACCCGGATCTCTCGCCGAAATGGAGCGCATCGCTGCGCGATCGCTTGAACGACGGTTGTGGGAGTTCGATCCTGCCGGCGAATGGCCAACCGGGAGGGTGTCGCAACGGTGCGCGCGCGGGAGTCGAACCCTCGACGAACCAGTTGCCGGCCGGCCAGGTCATCGATCAAAGTTCATCATCGCCGGTGGTAGCTCCGGACGGCAGCATCCTTTACGGCTCCTATACCGATTACAACTACCAGCGTGGGCACTTGTTTCACTTCAGTCCGTCGGGTACGTTTCTCAATGCCTTCGATTTTGGTTGGGATGTGACGCCCGCGGTTTACGCTCATGATGGAACTTATTCCGTGATCGTCAAGGACAATCATTACGACACGGGTTCCTATTGCTTCGTGGTGCAGTTCTGCCCCACCGCGCCGGAAGGTCCGTATTACATCACGCAGCTTTCGTCCGATCTGGCGCCGGAGTGGAAGTTCCAAAGCACGAATAATCTGTCGTGTTCCTCAAATTCGAACGGCACGGTGAGTTGTGTTTCGGATCATCCTGGCGGGTTTGAGTGGTGCATCAACGCTCCTGCCGTGGATAGTGCCGGCAAGGTCTACGCCAACAGCGAGGATGGGCACCTGTACGTGATCACGCAAGGCGGGGCTTTGGAGAGTTCGCTGTTTTTGAATCTCGCGATCGGCGCGGCGTATACCCCGCTTTCGCTCGGTCCGGATGGAAAGATCTATACGCAGAACGACGGGAAGTTGTTTGTGGTGGGCAAGCCTGACGTCAGGAAGCGTTAATTCGCCTGCCTGCTGGCTCGCCTGCCGTAACATAAAAACATGCAGAAGCTTTCGGAGTCTGAGTTGAAAGCCGCCCTCGAGGCGATGCCGGAGTGGCGCATCGAGGACGGCAAGCTGCATCGCGAGTATAAGTTCCCCGACTTCATTCACGCCTTCGGGTTCATGTCGACCGCAGCTCTCGGGATTGAAAAGATGAACCATCATCCGGAATGGTTCAACGTCTACAATCGGGTCACGGTGGATCTCACAACACACGACGCACAGGGGATCACGTCCAAAGACATCGATCTGGCCAAACTGCTGGACGAGACCGCGAAAAAGCTGCAATGAGAATCGCGATTCTGCTCTTGTGCGCCGCCTCGCTTGCCGCACAGGAGTCCTTCCCGGCGGGTCCCGCGCTGGACTCGCAGATTGAGCAGGCGATTCACGATGGGCTCATACCCGGCGCAGTTCTGCTGATCGGGCATGACGGCAAAACCTTATATCGCAAAGCGTACGGATCACGAGCGTTGATCCCGAAGCGCGAAGCGATGACCGTCGACACCATTTTCGACGCGGCGTCGCTCACCAAGGTCATTGCAACGACTTCGTGCCTGATGAAGCTCTTCGAGGAAGGCAAGATCCGCCTCAACGATCCTGTCACGAAGTATCTTCCGGAGTTTCAGGGTGGCAAGAGCGACATCACAGTACGCAACCTGATGACGCATTTTTCAGGACTGCGGCCGGATTTGGATCTTAAGCCCGCCTGGAGCGGCTACGAAACGGGAATCCACCGCGCGCTGATCGACCCGCCTGCCGGACCTCCGGGAGCACGGTTTGTCTACAGCGACATCAACTTCATTCTTCTGGGCGAAATTGTCCACCGGCTCAGCGGCAGGATGCTCAACATTTTTGCTCAAGACGAGGTGTTCACGCCACTGGGCATGAAGGATACTCGCTTTCTTCCTGCCGCCAACGAGATTTCCCGAATCGCGCCCACGGAAATCGACCCAGCCACCGGACAGGTGTTGCGCGGCGTGGTTCACGATGATACTTCGCGGTACATGGGCGGCGTGGCCGGCCATGCGGGCCTGTTCACCACAGCCGACGATCTTGCGAAGTTTGCCCAGATGATGCTGGATCTCGGAGAAGCCGATGGCAAACGATTGTTCAGCCCGCTCACGATTCGCGAATTCACGAGCCCGCAATCGCCGGCCGATCAACCCATTCTGCGGGGGCTCGGATGGGACATCGATTCACCGTTCTCGAGCAACCGAGGTGAGTTGTTCCCGATCGGTTCCTTTGGGCATACGGGCTTCACCGGTACATCGGTGTGGATCGATCCCCTGACGAAGAGCTACGTCATTCTCTTGACCAACGTCGTGCATCCGCATCGCGGCAAATCCCTGACGTCGTTCCGCAACCGTGTCGCGACGACGACCGCCGCTGCCTTGGGAATCGACGTGCCGGGCGTGCTCCTGACAGGCTACAACGACACCATCACCGGAGCCGGCATTCATCGAGTGGTCGCGCGAAATGCACACACTTTGACGGGACTGGATGTATTGGTACAGGAGCACTTCGCTCCATTGCGTGGAAAACGAATCGGTTTGATCACAAATCATACCGGGTTGAGCCGCGATGGAAAGCGCAACATCGACCTGATGGTCGCCGGCGGTGTTCCGATCAAGTCGCTTTTTTCACCGGAGCACGGGATTGGGGGAGCCGAGGATCAGGAGAATGTTGGAAATTCAACGGATGCCGCGACAGGACTGCCCGTCATCAGCCTATATGAAGGGCCGCGGCGGCGCATAACTCCTGAAATGCTGACTGGGCTCGACGCGCTGGTGTTCGACATTCAGGACGTAGGTGCGCGCTTTTACACCTATTCCTGCGCGCTGCTCTACAGCATGGAAGAAGCCGGGAAAAAACACGTGCCGTTTTACGTCCTCGACCGGCCAAATCCCATCACTGGTGTTCACGTCGAAGGCCCGGTGTTGGACAAAGACCTGGAATCGTACGTGGGCTGCTACGAAATGCCGCTTCGCCACGGACTCACCTTTGGGGAACTGGCAGCAATGGTGAATGGCGAGGAGAAACTGGGCGCCGATCTTCACGTGATTGAGATGAAAGACTGGCAGCGCGGCGACTGGTTCGATACCACGGATCTCGAGTGGGTCGATCCATCGCCGAATATGCGCAGTCTAAACGCGGCTCTGCTATATCCCGGGGTCGCGATGCTCGAAGCGTTGAAGAATTATTCGGTAGGCAGGGGAACCGATTCTCCATTTGAGCAGATCGGCGCCGATTGGATCGACGGCGAACAACTCGCCGCATTCCTAAACGGCCGCTATATTCCGGGTGTGCGGGCCTACGCGACAAGATTCCGGCCGACGGCTTCGAATTTCAAGGGCCAGATGATTCCGGGCGTTCGCTTCGTCATCACGGACCGCAACGCTTTGGACAGCACTCGACTTGGCGTGGAGCTCGGATATGCCCTCGAGAAACTGTACCCGCGCAAGATCAACTGGGATACCGTTCGTTTTCTCATCGGAAATCATGCCGTCGTGGAGGCAGGAAAACAGGCGACGGATGCGAGGACAGTCGTGCAATCGATGGAAGATTCGGTGCGGGATTTTACGGAGCGGCGCGAGAAGTATCTTCTCTACAAATAAAGGGTACCGGCAGGCGGAGGTGGATTAGGCTTTCGCCTGCCCGTCCTTGATTCATAACATCAACCAGAGCTAAGCAGAAGCTGCCACTTTGCTTGCCGAAGCCTTTTGCTCGGACTTCGGCTTGTTCTTACTTCCGGGTGGCCGGCCACGACGCTTTATTTCCGTCATCCACGCAGGCGGACGGCCACGACGCTTGCCGCGTCCCCGTGCCAGCCGTTCAAGCGTCATGATCGCCTCTTCAATTTGCTCACGCTCCTGGCGTAGATCGGTGAGCATCTTTACTACGTCCATCGTTCTCTTCTCCCAAAGGCAATTTTGCGATCACGCCTTTCGTTCCGAAAAGCGAACAGAGAGCCATACGACACACTGGTTCTGATATTGTAGTTGTACTCTATTTCTCCTGTGATTTCAATAGCGCGTTCCGAAAACGGAACAAAAGTCGTCGTTGGCGAGACGCTTTTAGTACTGGTGCCCGGAAATGTTCCGGTGGGAGGTAAGGTCGGCGTTGCGCCGCCAGTAGAGATAGAAAGGAATACCTAACGCAATGAGGGCTAAGCCCATTAGCGATTCGCGCGGGCGATTGATAAGTGTAGATACGATCATGCACGAAATCCCGAGTATGAAGAAAATTGGGACGAATGGGTATCCGATGGTCCGATAGGGTCGCACCAGATCCGGGCGCTTGTAGCGAAGTACGATTACGGAGGCGGTGGCCATCGCGTACAGAATGGCGCTTGCGAAGATCACATAATTGAACAAATCATCATATCGCCCACTCAGCACGAGGACCGCGGCCCATGCATTCAGCAGCAGGATAGAGACACTCGGAGTCCGGTGAACCGGATGAATGTGCGCCACGGAGCGGAAGAACAGGCCGTCTCGCGCGATGGCAAACGGCACGCGCGAACCGGAGAGAATGGAACCGTTCAGGGCAGCGAAAATCGAGATCATCGCGGCGATGCTGACGCCGTTTGCGCCAAACCCACCGAGAATACGCCGCATCATCTCGCCTGCCACCCGGTCGGTAGAACCGACGGCGGATGCCGGCAGCACATAAAAATACGCGAGGTTCGTCAGTAAGTAGATCGTGATGACCGCTAAAGTTCCCAAAATCAGGGCTAGCGGCAGGTTTCGCTGCGGATTCTTAATCTCGGAACCAACCATACTGACGTTATTCCAGCCGTCATACGCCCATAGTGCTGCTACGAGCGCAGCAAAGAACCCCGCCCATCCGCCGGCCGCAGGTAAAGAAGTGTTAAAGTTTGCAAGCGTGCCCTGGCCCGACCCCAAACCAATCACGATAATGGCCACGATCAAGCCAACTTTTATGATCGTAACCGCGACTTGAACGTCTCCTCCGATCTTGACTCCGAAATAATTCAGCAGCGCCAGCAACCCGATTACGGCCATCGCCAGTAACTGCCCGTAGCGTATCTCGAGAGGTTTTCCACCGTCGCCGATCGGCAATGGGACGATTATCCAGACGCGTTCCAGAGCCGGTTGGAAATTGGCGAGATAGAGAAAGAAACCGGTCGCCAGCGTGGCGATTGAGCCGCTCTTGGCCACCCACATCTGCGTCCAGCCGTAGATATAGCCCCAGAACGGACCGTAAGCTTCCCGCAAATAGACGTATTCGCCTCCGGCTTCGGGCATGGCGGCGGAGAGTTCGCCGTAGCTGAGGGCTCCGAAGAGCGATAAAAGGCCGCCAAAGATCCAGACGACGAAGACCATACCGGGTGTGCCGACGTTCTGAATCATGGCCTTCGGAACAAGGAAGATGCCGCTGCCAATTACGGTTCCGACGACGATCGCCGCGGCGCTCCAGACTCCAAGCGCCCGTTTCAGAGTGTAATGTTCAACTGTTGGCATTGGCCTCCCTGGGAGTTTCGTGGATGAGCCGCGAGGAGAGCCAGCCCACCGAGAACGTCGCCGAAGTACCTATGAGGACGTACCAGGTAAATGCGATCGTGGTGAATTGTTTGATCCAGATCATGAGGAGGAATCCAACGAGCATCCCGATCATACCGGCCTTTTCTCCTACCGAAGTCGTAAGGACGCCGAGCAGAAAGATGCCGAGCAGCGAGCCATAGAGGATAGACGCGATGGTAAGTCCAGCCTCCAGAACCGAGCCCCAGTGCCGCGCCACCAGGCCGACGAGAAACAGGAGCACTCCCCAAAGGACCGTCGTCCAGCGGGCCAGCGTCATGAAGTGAGCTTCAGAGCGCTGGCGGCCTCGCCGGATGGCGAAGGGCCTGTAGAAGTCCATCACCGTGGTCGAAGCAAGCGAGTTCAACGCCGCGCTGAGATTCGACATTCCGGCAGCCAGGATGGCGGCAATGACCAGACCGGCTATGCCGGGCGGCAGGTTGTTCCAAACGAATTGAGGATAGATCCGGTCCGCGGGGTTGGGAGCAGCCAGATGGTTGTCTTGGTAATGAACGAACAGCAGAACTCCGACGAACAGAAACAGCGCGAACTGGAAGAATACAACGCCCCAACTCGCGAACAGCGCCGTACGGCTGTCGCGCTCCGACCGGGCCGCGAGCAGGCGCTGAACCATCAACTGCTCGGTTCCGTGGCTGGCAGTTGTCAGGAAACAGCCGCCAATGATTCCAGCCCAGAAACTGTAACTGCGCGCGAAGAAGTCCGCCGAGAAGGCGAAGCGGAGATCGAACATCTGGAATTTGGCGCTGTCGCTGGCCATCGCGCGAACGTGTTCCCAGCCTCCGGGGATCTGGTGCAGGATAACGAAAAAGCTCAGGATCGCGCCGCCGACGTACAGGATCATCTGCACCACGTCGGTCCAGATGACAGCGGTCAGACCGCCTTCGAACGTATAGAAGAGAGTCAGGCAGACGATGACGATAATGGAAGCGATTTCACCGGTTCCCAGAACGATTGCGATGACGATGGAGATCGCAAAGACCCGAACGCCTTCCGCCATCGTTCGCAGGATGAGAAAAGTGCCCGCGGTGAGCCTGCGGATACGTTCGCCGAAGCGGCGCCGCATCAATTCGTAGGCCGTGTACATATCGCCGCGGAAGTAGTGTGGAAGGAACAGCGTCGAGATGACGATGCGGGCCAGCAAGTACCCTAAGACGACTTGCAGGAACTCGAAGTTGCCGCGGAATGAGAGAGCCGGCGTGCCGATGACGGTCAGCGTGCTGGTTTCCGCTGAGACAATCGAAAGAGCGATGGCCCACCATGGCGCGCTTTGGCCGCCGAGAAAGTAATCTTTGAGGGATTTCTGTGATGTCCGAAAACGGGCGCCGAACCAGGTGATTGCGATGAGGTAGGCAACGATAACCCCCAGGTCGAGGTAATGCATCAGGCTTGAAGTTGGACCGACTGTGCGAGGCGTTTCGGAGCAATCCGGCGGTAGCTGTCCGATACCAGCTCGGTGACCTCATCCCAATCGATTTCACCAGTGTCGAGGCGGAGAGCAACCCATCCTTTCGAGCCGATATATGCCGGTATGTAGAAGCGGTCCGGCTGTGCTTTGGCCAGCCGTTCGTGGTCACCGGGTCCGACCTTGCATGTCACGGCCACGATGCCGTCGCCGTGATGGTTGTTGAGGAACCAGGCGAAGGTCTTTTTGGCAATGACGAAGCGCGCATGCCCGCTGCAGAGCTCGCGACTGGATTGGGGCAGTGCCAGGCAGATTTTTGTGAGCCTTGCGAGGCGGCGGTCCTCGCGCGCCGATGTCGTCATATTGCCGCCGCCTGATCGAACACGAACGTCAGGATATCAGAAACCTGATTTTCAGGAGACTAGCGCAGGATGCCGGATCGATGGATGCGACCCGAACTCAGCCGGCGTTGAAGCACCTGCCGGGCGGAATCGAATCGGGCGAGGCTCACCCCAGACGCGGAATCGGCCAACGGGCTGCTTATGGCGTCACTCGGGGAGGCGAGGTAGCCGTGGAAATTGCCATCCATGTCGACCGCGATGCCGATGATCTCACCGCGGGAATTGATCGAACAGGCATCGAACAGGAACAACGCTGAATCCGCAGGAACAAGAGAATTGATGTCGAGAAACGTGCCATCAGCGGACCGCAGGGACGCGCGCGGGTTGAAGTTTGCGTCGAACGAAATGCCGACGATGTCTCCTTTATCGTTAATCCCGAGAGCAACGCTGGCCACATCGTCATCTACGGTTCCCAGATCCTGAAGGCCGGTCTCCTGGCTCCACAGGAAACCATGAAACGAGCCGTCGGGAGTACCGGAAATTCCGATCACCTCGATTATTAATGTTGAGTGCGGAGTTCCCACCATTGGGCGAAACGGCGCCGAGGCTCCCCAGATCCGTCACCTTGCCGTTCTCCCACAGCGTGGCGTGTAGACCAAAGAGATAAGTCAAATCGCCACTGCTCTGGAAAGCTGTACAAGAGCCAGTGGCGCCGACTGACTGCCCCTTGTTGTTAATCGCAAAGACGAGACCGTCGGGGTCACCTGCGACCGTGGGCAGTTCTTTCACCAGGCCGCTTTCCCACATCACAGGCTTGAATTTGAACTGTTGGTACTGCCCGAGCGACGGGTCCACGTCAGGGCAGGTGCTGTCCCGTTCGCCATTTTCCGAGATCCCTGCCGCCTGGCCCCGATTGTTGATGGCGTTCGCTGCTCCGTTCGTGCCGCCCACGCCGTTTGCATTCGTCAGAAGCGGCAGCGCCGTCATCACGCCGTTTTGCCAGACGAACGGGTGACATACGAGCCGCGAGCCAAAGCCGCAAAAGTCTTCGCCGTTCGGATCCGGCGTGGCCGTTTCCGCTTCGCCCACCGCCTGCCCCCTCTCACTGATGCCGAAAGCGGCGCTGCTAGGGCCGCCAAGACCGGGATTCCCGATATCGATCTTCCATTCCTGCAGCCAAAGGACGGCGTGCCAGGTTGTGTCGTTGACGCCTGCCGATCCACTGACAAGACTGTTGTCTTTGATGACGAACGGTTGACCCGGCGGTCCGCCGACCGGCCCGAGATCCGTGATCATGTAATGGGTCGTCACGCTCTGGGCGTACAAAGCCGAGGCTGCGAAGATACCCGCGAGCACACTACGAGATAGAGTCATTTTTCATCTCCTTTTGGTTTTGCCAGGTCCAGCGCGGGTTCTATTGCCGCGTTCGGTTGGCTTCGACCTTCAGGCGCAAGTCAGCGGGAAAAACTGGAACAGCATGGAGATTTTTTTGGACCGTCGTTCGCGGCGGGAAAAAGCCGGCTGATGCCACTTCGAACTGCGACTGGATGCAATCCTGCCTTACTCTCCTGCAGTCTTGTCCCATCGCGGAAAACCAGGTGGCATTGGGCTGAAAGCCCGCCCCACACTTCCACAGTCTCCAAAGCCTCGAAAGAAAGCGAAGAAGCCGAGGCTGTTGTATGTGCCTAGGGGTTCCGCGGCTCCTCGAGTTCGGCCAACAGCCAGGCGCGCGCCAGCCTCCAATCGCGCATCACCGTATCGGGCGATACCTTCAATACCTCAGCGGTCTCCTCTACGCTTAATCCCGCGAAGAAACGCAACTCGATAACCTGCGCCTTCCGCGCGTCGACTTTCGCCAGTGCATTCAGTGCGTCATCGAGCGCGATCAACTCGCGCACGCGACCGGAACCCACATCGGGAACCTCATCCAGATTTACTCGCGGCGCCGGTCCGCCGCGCTTGGCGGCATCACGCCGGCGCGCCTGGTCGAGCAGAATGCGCCGCATGATCTGGGCCGCGATGGCGAAAAAGTGCGCACGATGCTGCCAATCGACGTTATTAATGTCAATCAGCTTCAGGTAGGCTTCATGAACGAGCGCGGTGGTCTGAATGGTTCTCTCAGGACGCTCGCCGCGCATGAAATGGCCGGCTATCCGTCTCAGTTCGTCGTAAACGCGGGGCGTAAGGCGCTCAAGCGCATCCGGGTCGCCGCCTGCCCAGGCGCGTAGAAGTTGCGTCGTTTCAGAGGATTCCGCATCGCTCATGAGTTACGAGGATTATAGCCCAGTGACCTGTGAGAGAAATTTCGAGAACGTTTCAGGTTTCCTTCCCCGTTTTACGCCTGAAGAGCGACAATGCGCGAATTGTCTTGCAGCATGGCCATAGCCCAAATATGATGAGGTGACATGACGCCCGAACGCTGGCGACAAATCGAAGAGCTTTACCATTCGGCTCGCGAACATGGCGCCGCAGTACTGGAAAGTACGGACCCGGAGCTCCGCCGCGAAGTCGAGAGGCTGCTGGCGCAGGATTCTGAGGGTAAGATTCTGGATTCGCCGGCTGCGGATTTGTTGTGCGAATTCACGGCAGAACAGCGGGCGACAGACACCCGCCTGGGTCTGGCCGGCCAGACGATTTATCATTATCGAATCCTGGAGCTGCTTGGCGCGGGCGGCATGGGGGTTGTTTACAAGGCTTTCGACACCAAGCTGAATCGAATGGTCGCCTTGAAATTCCTGCCCCCGGAACTGGCCCACGACGATCTCCTCAAGCGACAACTGAGGGAAGAGGCACAATCCGCTTCGGCGTTGGATCATCCCAACATCGTCGTCATACACGATATCGACGAAACGCCGGCGGGCGACCTTTTCATCGCGATGGCGTTTCACGAGGGCGTCACCCTGCGCGAAAAGATCAAGGCGGGCCTGCCCCTTAAGGAGGCTCTGCAGATCGCGCACCAGGTGGCATCGGGATTGGCCCGAGCGCACGAGCACGGAATACTGCACCGCGATATTAAGCCCACCAACATCGTAGTCGCGAAGAATGGCGTTGCCCGGATCATCGACTTCGGTCTGGCGAAATCCTGTGATGTTGCGGCGACGGCTGATGGCAGCACGAGAGGCACGCCCCTCTACATGTCACCCGAGCAGACCGCGGGAAACACCATTGATCAACGCACCGATCTCTGGAGCCTCGGAGCGGTCCTTTACGAAATGCTCACAGGCACGCCGCCGTTTCGTGGCGACTCTCAGCTTCAGGTGATGTACGCCGTCGTTCACCATGAGACGCCAAGGGTGCGCGACATTCGTTCGGACGTGCCTGCCGAGGTCGAGGCAATCGTCGCCCGAGCACTCCGCAAGCCGCCGCAGGAACGATATCAGACAGCGGCGGAAATGGCGACCGACGTGGCCGCTGCCCTGGCGAATATCGAAGCGCCGGCTGGGAAGCGGGGTTTGCGACTTGCCTATGCCATTCCCTCGGCGGCCCTCGTCCTGGCCGCGGCGGCGTTATCGGTTTGGTTCTATCAGCGGTCTGAGAAGCGGCATTGGGCGCTCGAGCAGGCCCCGGAAATCGCCAGGCTGACGAAACTGAATAGGCCTCTCGCGGCTTTTCGTCTGTTGCGGCAGGCCGAAACGTATCTGCCGGGCGATCCACAATTGAGCCAGATCGCAGCGGGGCTGACACATCCCATCTCTCTGCGATCTTCACCGGCCGGCGCCCTGGTTGAGGTCAAGGACTATTTGTCGCCCGGCGACCAGTGGTTTCCGCTGGGCACAACGCCGCTGCGGGACGTGAGGATCCCGAACGGGTATCTCCGTTGGCGAATCTCCAAGCCGGGTATGGCAGATTATGTCGTTGCGCCTCCGCTCGAGGACATCCACGGTTTTGTAAAGGAACTCAACTTTTCTTTAGACAACGTGGCCGCGGCGCCGGCTGGAATGGCGCCGATTCCCGCGGTCGAATTCGACGATGAGATCTGGTCAATTGGAGAGATTGGTCCTTACAAGCTTCCCGCGTTTTACATCGACCGTTACGAGGTCACCAACCGCGAATACCAGGAGTTCGTCGATAAAGGCGGCTACCAGAAACGCGAATACTGGAAGGAGCGGTTTGTTCGCGATGGGAAAGAGTTGACGTGGGAACAGGCCATCGACGCCTTTCACGATTCGACCGGCCGCGCTGGACCGGCCACCTGGACCGCCGGTCATTATCCAGCCGGGCAAGCCGACTATCCAGTAGGGGGCGTCAGTTGGTACGAAGCCTCGGCCTATGCGGAGTTCGCCGGCAAGAGTCTGCCGGTGATCGCGCAATGGTTTCTGGCCGCGCCGAGTCCGGTGGCGAAGTACATCATGCCGCAGAGCAACTACTCGGCATCCCCTGCGGCGGCTGGCAAGTATCAGGGGGTTGGACCATTCGGCACCTACGACATGGCGGGCAATGTCGCGGAGTGGTGCCGCAACGAGTCGGGCAGCGGTGCTCGATATCTGTTGGGAGGCGGGTGGAACACGACTCCGATTGAGTACTTCGAGCCCGGCGGGCTGCCGCCGTTCCATCGCGGCGCGAACGCCGGCTTTCGTTGCGTCCGGAACAGCGGCCCGATACCGGTGGAAGCCATGGCGGAACGCCGCCAGACAATCCGCGATTTCTCCAAGGCGAAGCCCGCCGACGACGCGATCTATCGGGTTTACAAAGCCATGTACAGCTACGATCGCACGCCGCTCAATGTGAAATCGGAGCCGGTCAAGCAGGAGTCGCCCGATTGGCACAAGGAGAAGATCACGTTGGATGCGGCGTATGGCAAGGAACGAATGGCCGTGTACCTGTTCCTGCCAACGCATGTGCGGCCGCCATACCAGACCGTTGTGTTCTTTCCCAGCGGGCGCGTGCTCGATCTTGTGAGCAGCGACACGCTCGGCGACATGAAATTTATCGATTTCCTCATCGAGAGCGGGCGCGCTGTTGTGTATCCGGTTTACAAGGGCACGTATGAGCGTCCAGCGTCACCACCAGGTCCGGACACGGTTGCCGGACGTGAGACTTTGATCCAGGATTCGAAGGATCTGGGACGGTCGATTGATTACCTCGAGACACGCGGCGACATCGACCTGAAACGAATCGGCTACGAGGGGGTCAGCATGGGCGCCGGATTGGGAGTTAACATGGTCGCCCTGGAGCCCAGGCTGAAAGCGGCCATCTGGCTCGATGGCGGGTTTTATTCTGAGAAGCCGTTGCCGGGAGCCGATCAAGCCGACTTCGCGCCGCGCGTTAAGGCCCCGGCATTGTTGATCGCGGGCAAGTTCGACTGGATTTTTCTCGGCAAAGACGCGATGCTTCGGATGCTAGGTACGCCTGCTGAGGATAAGAAGGTGGTGATGTTCGATACATCGCACGATGTTTCAGAACAGCGGGCCGATCTGATTCGGGAGGTCGTGGGTTGGCTCGACAAGTACTTCGGCAAGGTTGAGGTGGCCACGCGAAATCGGGAAGAAACGAGGCCTCTCGCTCGTCTAAACTTTTAATGTCGGCTATGGTGTTGAACGCCAACGACCGGGAAGTGATTGAAGGCTGTCAGCGGGGCGACCGTGAAGCCTTCCGTGTTCTTTTTGAAGAGCACAAGGACCGCGTGTATTCGATCGCGCTTCGCTACTCCGGAAACGCTGCGTCGGCGCTCGACATTGCCCAGGAATGCTTTTTAAAGCTGTTGTCATCCATGCACAGCTTTCGCGAGGACGCCAGTTTCGATTCCTGGTTGTACCGGATCGTGGTCAACACCTGCCTCGATCACCAGCGGAAAGGGCGGCGATTCCTGCCCATCGTGGAGGATCTCTTCGACCTGCTCCGCTCAGGCTCCGATACGATCTTGCACGAATTGCTCCTGGCGGAGTTTAAACAGGACGTTCAACAGGCGGTCGCAAAGCTGTCGGCGGACCATCGCATGGTGGTGATTCTGCGGTACACCGAGGGGTTGTCCTACGAGCAGATCGCCGAGATCATGGGATGCTCGGCAGGAACGGTGGCGTCACGGCTGAATCGGGCCCACAAGATATTGAGCCGGCGGTTATCGCATTTGCGAGCAGGGAATGGGAGGTAGAGTGTACACGACAGAGACTCGAGAGATCGGCATCGGGCGGGTCCTGGATCGGCAACTTCGACGGGTGGAGGCACCCGAGGAGTTGTGGCGGCGCATCCAGGCGGGCCGTGTGTCACCGCCGCGTCCCTTTAACGTCCGAATCGCGTGGGCTCTTGCGGCCATGGTACCGCTGCTGGCTGTCGCTTGGACGTTGCGCGTCAGCCAGCAAAGGCTGTCCGAGATACGTTGCGGCGATGCATCGGAGATGCGGAGTTGGATTCGAGCGAAGACCGGCCTGGATGTGCCGCTGCAGCGATCAGCTTCGCTTCGGCTCGAGAGTGCGCGTGTGTTGGCGAGCGCGGCGGTTCCCGCGGTCGAAATCACCTACCACGCCGGTGATCGGACGGGCACATTGCGTGTTTCGAAGGCGGCGGGGCGTCGGGCAGCAGGGCATAAGTTTGTGAGCCGCGATTCATGGGTCATGAGCGATCAGGCCTTTGTGATCGATTGCCCCGGGGACCCTCGCGCGGGCTGCACTCTCTGCCACGCGCTGTAGTCAACTGATCGCCGGCAGGCTGGCGGCGGCAACCGCCTGGCCGTGTCTCTTCTCGTTCTCGTCCGGAATGTGAAAGCGAATCCTCCCGGCCACATCCGGGAATTCCGCAGCGAGAATCTGCCGCCCGGTGGATAGGATCAAATCTCCCCCCTCACCAGTAAGCACGCGGCCAAGCACCAGCAGATTTCGAATCTCGTAGAATTCGGCGTAGTGAGCGATCGTATAGCCGAAGAAAACGCCGATCGTCTCGTAGATCCGCCGCGCGCGCTCATCGCCGGCCGTCATCCGCTTCTGCACTTCGACGAGTTTGAGCGGCAAAGACAGGTCTTTCGGCAGATCGATGCCCGCGGGCGCGAGAAGCCGGCCCACGGCCTGCTGCGAGAAATACTGGGCTCCCACTCCGCGATCGCCGGACCATTCGTCCAGCGGCGCATCTTCACGATAATCGACGGGTGCAAACGCCAGCTCATTGAGCCAGGAAGTAATGTTGCCCTGAGGCGTCACATAGCCGGCCGCGAGGCTGCTGCCCATCGCGATGCCGAGTACGGCATTGTCGTTCAGCGCCATGGAACCCGCGAGTGCCGTGACCTCACCGTCGTTCACAACGTCGAACGGTACGCCACTCCACGCCTCTCGCAATTCAAAAAACAGTCGCCGCACCCGCTGAAAGAATAGGTCAGGCGGTACGGCGCGAAACAACGAGGCGATGCGCACTTCGTTGTTGACATATACGCCCGCGGAACTGCCGCCGATTGCATCAACGCGCGCGAGCTTGGCCGCGGCTCGTTTTAGCGAATCGTTGATGCCGTCGAAATGGAACTGTGGATCGGCTTGGACGCTCGGATCCCAGGGCACTTCTTCGCTGAATACCACCTCGCCGTCAACCACAGCCGCACATTTTCGATCGCTGGCGCCCAAGTCGAAGCCGATCCGATTACCGTCCAGATGGCGGCCCAGCGGCGTAGCGGTCTCCGTCTCGCTGGGAACATCACCGTATGGAATGCTTTCTATCGCGAAGGACTGTCCATATACCCGTTCACCCATGAATTGGTGATCGAAGGCGCGTGGACCGCTGGGACTATAGATGGTCTGCAGGTAGTTCGCGATGGCGGTATTACCCGCGATTACGACGCGGCAGCCGCCCTTCTGCCATAAGAGGAACTTCAACAACCGCTCGGAATATCGCTCGTTGATGACAATGTTGTCGCCAGTATGTGGAAGGATGCTGGTGCGATGTACGAAGACACTGTCATCGGCGCGCCGCAGGACGAATGCGATTCTTTCCCCGCCGCCGCTCGATTCGACGCGCCGTCGATACGCGCGATTCCACAATGCGGCCGGCACAAACTCCGGGTCCAGAACCGGCCGGAATTCAGGATGGATCTCGATGAATTGAGACATCAGGCTTTTAATTGAAGTGTAACGAAGACGGGGTTGCGGAGCGCTTGCGATGCGCTAGATTGTGGGAATGAACTATTACGGAGCGAAGGAGCTCGCTTGGGGCTTCTCAACAGTACGCAAAAACACGATTATCATCGCCCAGGAAATTGGCGAGGAGCACTATGGTTTCAGAGCGGCGCCGGATACGCGAACGATTGGCCAGACACTGGTGCATATCGCCTTGGGGCCGTCATTGCAGTACCAGGTCCACGGGGTGGAGCGCCGCACGACACTCGGGGGGTTTGACTTTCCGGCGTTCATGGCCAAAATGATTGCGGCCGAACAGACCCCGCGCAATAAACAGGAGATCGTCGCACTCTTAACCGAAGAGGGCGATCGGTTTGGGCAGTGGCTCGCAGGCCTGACGGACGAGTTTCTCGGCGAACAGCTCACGTTACCGCCGGGCATGACTCCGGCTAGCAAATCGCGGTTTGAAATGATTTTGGGCGTGAAGGAGCACGAGATGCACCACCGCGGTCAACTCATGCTTACGGAACGAATACTCGGAATAACGCCGCACCTGACTCGTGAAATGCAGGCGCGGATCGCTGCGATGCAATCCGCGCGTGCGGGGCAGTAGGGACCTCCCAAGAAAGCGCGGGCGAAACCGCCCGCGCCACTTCTCTTTACTTAATCGCGATCGTTGCCGTCGACGGACTCGTGAAATTGCCGATCGTCAGAACCACCGGCACATCGCCCGAAGCCACGTTGGCAGGTACGATAGCGTTGATTTGAATAACGCCTTCAACAAGCCCTGGGGCTTCGTTGAAGAATTGAGTTTGAGCCTGAATCCCGCCGATCATTACAATCAGCGGCGTGGCTTTCGGCGCAGGGTAAGGTCCGCCATTCGGCGTAACCGATCCGGTGACCCCACCATTTTGCAGCACGCCTTCACCCGTTCCGTAAAGCACGATCACCGACCCCTTGGCAGCCGGGTTCGCGTCGCTGTTACGGGTGATGTCCTCATTGAATGCCGCCAGTTCACCCGAGCCGGTTCCAGAGTTCGTAAATAAGCCCGGCGATGTGGGGATAACCGCCTGCTGAATGCCGACCGGTGTCACCACACCGTTGCGGTTCACGGTCACGCTGACAGCAACCTGGCCGTCCACCTCGTATGGCACCACGGCGTTGATCTGGGTGTCTGAAACGTAAGTGAGAGGTGCTGCAACGTTGCCAAAGAACACCTGCGTGCCGCCCAGATTGGTGGAAACCATGCCGGTCGGTGTTATTTGCGTCTGCAGCGGGATCGAGGGACCAAGAGCCGATCCTTTGATCGCCACCAGTTCTCCAGGAGAGATGGCGCCCGGCAATAATGTGGCAGCGTTGAGAATGAACCCGATGCTCGGTGGCGGCGCCTGCGCGATCGTCAATGTAACGTTGACCACCTGGTTCCCCCCGGGGGCATTCGGCGAAGTGACGGTCACGGTTCCCGTGTAAGTCCCTGGAGGGAGCGTCGAAATAACGCTCTGATTCAGACCAACAGTCAATGCCACAGCCGTAGTTCCCTTGGTGTCACCCGACATCGGCGAAACCGTCAGGAAATTGCTGTTGTTCTGCGTGGCAACAGTGATGGTGAAAGGAACGTTTCCACCGGTGCTCGTCAACTGCACGGTTTGCGATGGCGGCGTAGTCGAGGAACCGGCCGTGTAATTAAAGCTGAGATTCGTCGGATTCACGCCCAAGGTCACCGCCGCGCCAACCGTAAAGGTTACAGGAATGTTAATGGGGCTGTTGCTCGCGCCGGGCACGAAAATCGTGATCACCCCATTAAACATGCCCTGCTGCAATTGCGATCCGTTGGCCGACACCGTCACGACGCCGTTAGCGACGGACGCCGTCAACCATCCGGAACCACCATTTAAGGTTGTTGCGATGGCGCCCACGGTCGATCCCTGTGGAACGCCTGTTAGAGTAATGGTCTGACTCGCGGGATTCGGCCCACCGAGCGCCTGGCTGAAACTCAGGGAGGCAGCGGAAACGATAACCTGTGCGGATGCGACCGTGAATGTCACCGGAACAGTCTGCGTGGGAATTCCCGAGGTCGAACTTGAGACGAGAATGGACCCCGAATATGTGCCGACCGCAAGTCCCGTTGGATCGAGGCGGACCGTCAGATTGGAGCCGGTGACGGTTTGGTTCGGCGTTACGCTGAGCCATATCTGACCCGGAGGTGTCGTCGCGGCGATCGCCTGGACGCTCAGCGATGTAACCAGATCGGTGCTCGTCACCGCTATGGTCTGAATCACCGGAGTTGTGCTGCCGGCCTGAACCGTTACGTTGATTGCAGTCGGACTGACGTTAATCAGCGGCGTCGAACTCACGTTCACGGTAACGGGTATGGTGACCGCAGGCGTCGTCGCGCCCGACGGAGTCAGCGTGACCGTACCCGTGCAGGTTCCCGCCGCCGTGCCGGATGGTATTGCAGCGGAAAGCACGATCGTCGCGGGCTGGCCGGTAGCCGATGGTGTCGTCGGATTCGATTGCGTGACCGAAAGGAAATTGCCGCAGTTTGTAGAAGTGGCTGCGGCAGTGAATGTCAGCGGAGCTCCCGTGCTGCTCACCGAAATGACCTGGGGCGATGGGAAAGCCTGCCCAATTTGATAATTGAATGTGGCGGATGGCTGATTCACGACCAGGGTCGAGTTATTTGTGACTGTCAGCGTTACAGGAAAAGTAATAGGCGAGTTTGCCGCCCCCGAACCGGTTACCGAGACATTGACCGTGTATTGCGTTCCGGGCGCTAATAACGGCAGAACATTCGGATTGAGAGACACTGTGACGGGAGCCGGGGAGGTCGCACTCGCTACACCGCTCGTGGGATTGACGGTAAGGAAGTTTTGCCCGCCACTTCCTGCCGCGGTAGTCACGCCATAGGCCAGAGCGGTGCTCGACGTCGAAATCTGGAATGTTTGCGGCTGAGGAATCGCCGCGCCTGGCTGATAGGTAAAAGTCAAACCAGTGGTAGAAACGTTCAGCAATGGATTCGTACTGACAAGCAGGCTCACCGGCACATTCAGCGTCGGATTCGACGTGCCGGGAACGTTAATCGAGATCTGCCCAGAGCAATTGGCATTGCCGGAAAGTCCCGCCGTATTGATTTGAACGGTCACCGGGCTTCCCGTCGCGCTGCTTTGAGGCGTTACAACCAGCCAGCCGGTTCCACACGTCGTAGTGCTGGGCGTAGCGGTGAACGGCAAGGCCTGTCCACCTGATGTCGTCACGTTAAGAATTTGAGAAGGGGGCGCCGACGTTCCCACCTGGAATGCGAAAGCCAACTGGGCGGGCGAGACCGTCACGGTCGGCACGCCGCCAACATTGACGGTGACGGGAATCGTCAGCCCGGACGTCGAAGAACCCGGTTGATTTACAACCACCGATCCCGTGTAAGTGGTCCCCGAGCTTAGCCCTGAAGGCGACACAGTTACTAAAATGCTCGCAGGAGTCGCTTGCGCTGTAGTTGGAGTTACGCTAAGCCAGGTTCCGTTATTGCTCGTCACTGCCGAAGCGGCGACGTTTACACCTGATCCAGAGTTGCTAACTACCACAGTTTGCGATTGCGGCGTAACCGAGCCCGGAGTGAAATTAAATGTTAGGGATGGCGGATTCGAGCTGAGTGTTGTCGTCGTTCCCTGTCCGACATTCAGAATCACCGGCACAGAAACGCTGCCGGCAGAAGAACTGATCGTCACGAAACCAACGCAAGTGCTGCCGCTGGCGCACCCGGATGCCGCCGCGCTGACGGTCAACGTTGGCGACACGGCCGTGTTTCCCGAAGTGGGAGTGGCCGTGATCCAAGATGGAAAACTCGAAACGGTGTAGTCGACCGCGCCATTAGTGGTCGACAGAGTTACAGTCTGCGAAGGTGGATTGGCGCCATTCGTCGCATTAAATGTTAATTGCGTGGGAGTCACGCTCAGCGTGTTAGATTGCGCATGGAGTGTGTCCAAGGAACACAACAGTGCGAGCGGAAGTATTACCGCATAAATGCCATATTTTTCAAAAGTTCTCACGTCGTTCTCCAGTGGGTTGTGAGTGCCCGCGTCCGATTTGCAGGCAATCGCAACGCCACGGCTTCCATCTCGGGCGTTAGACGCCTTTTTTACGAGATCATGTTTCAAATCGCAATCATCTTAATGTCCGTTAATCCGCTTCGTCATGTTCTCAGCGCTCCTACGTGTTAGGTTGAAGGAGGAGTGTGTTGATCCGAGCAGAGGGGCTGTCCAAGACATATCGATCCGGGGAACAAGAGGTCCACGTTTTTCGGGACATGAATTTTGAGGTGGCGCGTGGGGAACGTGTCGCCATCATCGGCGAATCCGGTACGGGCAAAAGCACCCTGATGTATCTGCTGGGCGGTCTGGACAGGCCTTCCAACGGTGCGATATACTTCGAGCATAAGGACATATCAGGTCTCTCGGAGACCGATCTGGCGGAGTTTCGGAGCCGGGAGGTCGGGTTTGTTTGGCAGAATCACGCCTTGTTGCCGGAGTTTACGGCGCTTGAGAACGTGATGATGCCTCTCTTGATCCGGGGTATTCGTAATTCGGATGCCGCCGTCGATTCGCTGGCGAGGTTAGATGAAGTTGGTCTACAAAACCGTGCCACACACCGCGCCGGCGAGTTGTCCGGCGGCGAACAACAGCGTGTGGCTCTCGCGCGCGCCCTGGTGGGAATGCCGAAACTGCTTCTCGCTGACGAACCCACAGGGAACCTCGACTACCGGACGGGCGAAATGATCATCGCGCTGCTTGCGGATCTGCATCGCTCGCACCAACTGACCTCCATCTACGTGACCCACAATTTATCGTTCGCCAAGCGCTGCGATCGTATTCTGCAATTGGACAAAGGCAACCTCATCCAGTGGTGCGAAGGAACTTCGGACCCTGGCACAACATCCATTAATTACGGCGGGAATTATGTTTGAACGTTACACCGAGAAAGCTCGCAGGGTCATCTTCTTTGCGCGTTACGAGGCCAGCCAGTTCGGTAGCCCCTATATAGAGACCGAACACCTGCTGCTCGGACTGCTTCGCGAAGACAAAGCGTTGGCGAATCGATTTCTGCGTTCGCACGCGGCCATAGAATCGATTCGGAAGCAAATCGAGGCACACACCACGATTCGCGAAAAGGTGTCGACGTCTGTCGATCTGCCTCTGAGCCACGAGTGCAAGCGGGTACTTGCTTATGGCGCCGAGGAGGCGGAGCGGCTGAATCACAAGCACATCGGCACCGAGCACCTGCTGCTTGGCCTGTTGCGCGAAGAGAAGAGCTTTGCCGCCGAGATTCTCCATGAACGCGGCCTGCGGCTTTCGCAGGTGCGGGAAGAGATTCAGCGCTCATCTTCCGAAAAAGTCGCCGCCAATCGCCCGAAGGAGAGCTCGCTGCTGGCCGAGTTCAGCCGCGACCTCACGCAATCCGCGATCGATGGGGCGCTCGATCCGTTGATTGGGCGCGACTATGAGCTCGATCGCGTCATTCAGATTCTTTGCCGCCGGACCAAGAACAATCCGGTTCTAATCGGCGAGCCCGGCGTCGGCAAGACCGCCATCGTTGAGGGGCTTGCGCAACGCATCGCAGAGGGCGACGTGCCGTCGTTCCTCTCGGATAAGCGCATTCTGGCGCTGGATCTCTCATTGATTGTTGCTGGAACCAAGTACCGAGGCCAGTTCGAAGAGCGGCTGAAGACCATCATGAAGGAACTGATGGAGAATCAGAACGCCATCATCTTCATCGATGAGTTACACACGCTGGTTGGCGCAGGGTCGGCGGAAGGTTCGCTTGATGCTGCCAATATTCTGAAACCGGCCTTGTCACGCGGTGAAATTCAGTGTATCGGCGCCACGACTCCGGGCGAGTATCGCAAGTCTATCGAGAAGGACCGGTCGTTGGAACGTCGTTTTCAAGCTGTGAAGGTCCCGCCGCCGTCGGAGACGGACGCGATTCGCATTCTGTTCGGAATTAAAGAACGGTACGAGAAATTCCATGCCGTGGCCTACACCGATGAAGCGGTGGAATCGGCCGTGCACTCTTCCACACGTTTCATTCCGGACCGCTTCCTGCCCGACAAGGCCATCGACCTGATCGACGAAGCCGGCGCGCGCGTGAAACTGCGGCAAACCACACTTCCCAGCGAAGTGGCCGACATCCAAAAGCGCATCAAGTTCATCGTGCATCGGATGGAGAACGCCATCGCGAACCACGAGTTCGAAAAGGCGCGCTTCTACTCCGACGAGGAGCGCAAGGAACGCGAAAACCTGCGGCAGCTTCGCGAAAAATACAACCTCGACGATACATCCACGGGCGTGGTCACGAAGGATGACATCGAAGAGGTGGTCGCGCGTTGGACCGGCGTGCCGATGACCGCCATAAAGGAAGAAGAAATCTCGAAGCTCCTGCGCATCGAAGAGGAGCTGCATAAGCGAGTCATCAGCCAGGAGAAGGCAATTTCCGCTCTGGCGCGCGCCATCCGGCGGTCGCGGGCTGGTTTGAAATCGCCAAAGCGCCCGGCTGGCTCATTCCTGTTCCTCGGACCCACCGGGGTCGGAAAAACCGAAGTCGCCCGCGCTCTGGCCGAATTCCTGTTCGGAAGCGAGAAATCGCTTATCCGCTTCGACATGTCCGAGTTCATGGAAAAGCACTCGGTTTCGAAGCTGATTGGTTCGCCTCCGGGCTATGTCGGCTATGAAGAGGGCGGACAGTTGACGGAACGCGTCAAGCGCGCTCCTTATTCGATCATCCTGCTCGACGAAATCGAGAAGGCGCACCCGGATGTCTACAACATCCTGCTGCAGGTGTTCGAAGACGGCCAGTTGACCGATGGGCTCGGCAACCAGGTGGACTTCAAGAACACCATCATCATCATGACTTCGAACCTGGGAGCTCGTTTCCTGGATAAGAAGGCTTCGATCGGGTTTTCCGCGCCTTCCAACACCGGGATTCCGCCAAAGATCGAAGATCAGGTGATGAGCGAAGTGAAGAAGGCCTTCAACCCGGAGTTCCTGAATCGTCTGGATGAGGTCATTCTGTTCACATCGTTGACCGACGAAGATCTGCTGAAGATCATCAGCCTGCTGGTGGAGCAGATCAACACGAATCTTGTCGCGAAGCAGATTCGGATCCGGGTGAACGACGATGCGGCCCGGTACATTCTGGAGAAGACGCTGGTGGATCGCAGCTACGGCGCCCGGCCGCTGCGGCGCGCGCTTCAGAAGTACATCGAAGACCCGCTATCCGAAGCCGTGATTCAAGGATCGCTGCCGCGGCCGTCTGAGCTCGAGATTTACCTGGGCGACAGTGGGATCTACTGCCGTCCGGTGATGCAAGAGCAGCCGGTCGGAGCCGGTGCGCCGGCGGAGCAAGCCGAAGCCCCCGCGGGCACCCCGCTCTACATGTTCTGATGCGAATGCGCCATCACGGCGGGATCAATCGAGAAGATCGTTGATCTCCCGGATGGCGCGAACATCGAACTTGGGCTTTCGATCGAACGTCATTAGCCCGTTGACTTCCTGTTCGACGTCCGTGAGCTGCGTGTAACATATTCCGACGATTCCCGGAGCCTTCGCGATCCCCATGTAAAGGCCCCGAAACCGCGCGATCGCCGCTTCGGGAGTCTTTTCGACGCCTGAATAGCCCCACGATTCAGCCGGCACGTCGTGTCCGGGGGGAATGTATGCAATGCCGCCGAATTCCGAAAGCAGCACAGGCGTGCCGTTATATTTGAACCCCGGCGCCAGCGCCCGTTTCCCGTTGTCCGGCACCCCGGCCCCGGGCTCGCCCAGGTGCTTGTACTTCTCCGCCAGGATGTCACCCGTAGGAGCGTAGTCGTGAATGGCGAACAGGTCGGTGGCATCTGTGTGCTCCCAGCCGTCGTTATCGATGACTGGCCGGGAAGCGTCGAGCGAATGGGTGAGGGCGTAAAGCTCTTTCAAATGGCTCACCTGCCGGGGATCATGAAGGTTCGGAACGCCCCAGCTTTCATTGATCGGGACCCACATAATTACCGACGGGTGGTTGTAGTCGCGTTCCACGGCGGCCATCCATTCGGCCGTGAAACGGCGAACGTATTCATCGTCGAAACCCTGCGCGTTGGCCATCTCGCTCGAAACCAGAAGGCCCATCTTGTCCGCCCAGTAAAGATATCGGGGGTCCTCGAGTTTCTGGTGCTTGCGTACGCCGTTGAAGCCCATGTCCTTCGTAAGTCGAATGTCGTATTGGATCGCTTCGTCCGACGGCGGAGTCAAAACACTTTCGGGCCAATAACCCTGATCGAGCACCATCTTCAGATAAATCGGCCGCCCATTAAGCGTCACGCGGCCGTCGTTCACAGCCACCGAACGGAAACCGAAGTACGAATGCACGGTATCGATCACCCGCTCCCCCTGCATCAGTTCGAAGAGGACGTCGTACAAGTTTGGCGACCGGGGCGACCAAAGCCGGGGCTCGTTCACCGACACCGCGGCCGAGACGCGCGGCTGATCGGCTGCGACGGTTGTGGTGGTCACGGTTTTCCCGCCAAAACTCACCGAAGTTCGCAACATCAGGTTCGCCTGGCTTCCATGCACGTGTCCGTAGAACGAAGCCACGCCGTCCATCCCGGGAGTAATCCTCACGGACTCAACGTACGAATCCGCAACCGGTTCGAGCCACACCGTCTGCCAAATCCCGGATGTCCTCGTATAGAAGATGCTGCGCGATTTCGGCTCCCAGAATTGCTTTCCTCGCGGGATGAAGCGGTCGGTCGGCGGATCCTCGGCGCGAACCGTAACAAGGTTTGCGCTGTCGGCCTTCAACTGATCCGTAATATCGAACCGGAACGGAACATTGCCGCCCTCGTGCCGTCCCACCAGCATCCCGTTCACCCAAACCATGGCGCGATAGTCGACCGCTCCAAAGTGAAGCAGCACACGCTTGCCCCGCCATTCCCGGGGGATCGTGAGGTCCCGGCGGTACCAGACCCAGGGATGAAATGACGTATCCCCAATTCCGCTGTTTTTGCTTTCAAAGCAGAACGGAACCGTGATTTTATGCGTATACGTGTGAGTGCGCGCCTCCCAACCCTTACTCAAACCGACGTTTTGGTCGTCGAAGTCAAAGTCCCAGGAACCATTCAGATTCAGCCACGAATCGCGCTGGAACTGTGGTTGGGGATGTTCGGGGCGAGGCGTCTGCTGAGCCAGTGCAGCGACGGACAGCAGTGCGACGGCAAGCGAACGAATCATGAGCCGATTATACGAAACGGTAAAATAGACACACGTCTTAATGCACTCTGAGACCGCAGCTCAAAGCGAACCGAACGGCGTGCCGGAAGAGTCGATTCGCGCCGAGTTGCAGAAAATTCTCGCCAGCCCGGGCTTTGCGAACTCGGAGCGTCTGAGCCGGTTTTTGCGATACGCCGTGGAGGAGACCATGGCGGGCCAGGGCGACAAACTTAAGGAATCGCTAATCGGCACGGAAGTATTCGGACGCAAGCCGACGTATGATCCGCGCACCGATGCTGTTGTCCGGATCGAAGCGGTAAAGCTGCGCGCTCGTCTAAAGGATTACTACGCGTCCGCAGGGCAGGAAGATGAAGTCATTATCGACGTCCCAAAGGGCGCATATGTCGCGGCCTTCCGGGCACGCGAGGTTGAAGCGCCACCTCCCCCTCCGCCACCGGCGGTGATCGCCGAGGCACCGACTCCGGTTCCGGTTGCCCGCGACCAGGGCTTACCCAAGCGCCACCTGGTCGTCGCGGCCCTGATCATCGTGGTAATCGCCGTGGCAGTGTATTTTGCCGGCCGCCGCAAAGTGATGGGGAATGCGAGTCGCGTTGCCGAGCTTTCCTCGGTCGCCGTGCTGCCGTTCGCTGACCTGAGTCCGCAGAGAGATCAGGAATACTTCTGCGATGGCATGACTGACGAGATCATCGACGCGCTGACGAAGCTCAGTGGATTGCGTGTCGTCGCACGGACTTCATCGTTTGCGTTTCGAGGCAAGCAGCAGGACGTGCGCGAAATCGGCCGGAAACTGAATGTCGGCGCCGTGCTGGAGGGCAGCGTTCGGAAGTCCGGCGACAAGCTTCGAATCACGGCGCAACTCGTGAGTGTCGCCGATGGCTATCATTTGTGGTCGGAGACTTACGAGGCCGAAGGCAAGGATGTGTTCGCCGTTCAGGACGAGATCTCACGTGCGATTGTCGGAGTCCTGCAAGTGAAGCTGGCGCGGGCTCCTTCGAAGGCGGCAGCGGTACCCGAGGATTTCGAAACCTACGACCTGTACCTGAAGGGCCGCTACCACTGGGGGCGCTGGCGGGCGGAAGGCGCCGAAAAAGCGATCCAGTTTTTCGAGCAGGCGATAGCGCGCGATCCGAAATATGCGGCCGCATGGTCGGGTCTCGCGGATGCGTATTGCTGGATGGGATTCTTCGCGGCGAAGGCCCCGAATGAAGCCATGCCCAAAGCCAAGGCCGCGGCCGAGAAGGCCATCGCGCTGGACGATAGTCTCGCCGCCGCGCACACCTCCCTGGGGTTTGTAAAGGCGCTTTACGATTGGGATTGGCCGGCCGCCGAGCATGAATTCACTCGCGCCATCGAGTTGAATCCTGGCTCGGCCGAGGCGCACTTCGGCTACGGAATCACTTACCTCGCGCCGATGAACCGGGTCAGCGAGTGCTTGCGGGAAATGAAGCTGGCACGGGAACTCGACCCGCTCTCACTGCCGACGATTACTTATCTCGGCATCGCCTACGGTTTGGCGGGCCAGCCCCAAATCGCGATCGAGCAGTATAAGACCGCAATCGATCTCGACCCGGATTTTGCCGAAGCGCACCTCAACCTTGCGCTCGCGTATGTGCGCCAGAATCCAACGGCTGCGTTCAAGGAACTGCAGGCGGCCCGAAACACGACACCGGAGAGCCGGCTCGATCTGACCTATGCGCAGGTCTACGCCGAACTCGGCAAGCGCGCGGAAGCTCTGAAGATCGTGTCCAAATGGGAACAGCTCGCGGGCGTGGTTTACTTCCGCCCGCTCTCGGTCGCAACGGTATACTCGTTCCTCGGCGATAAGGAGAAGACTTTGTACTGGCTCGACCGCGCCTATACCGAGCGCGACGGGTTGCTGGCGTACCTGGGAGCGGGGAATCCGTTCAGCCTGGTCCGAACCGACCCCCGTTTTATTCAGCTATACAAGCGGCTCGGGTTACCGCAGTAGTGTGGAAGGGTGGCACAGGCGGTTTCGCCTTTGGAGACACAGGCGATCTCGCACGTTCGGCAGAAGTCACACACCGTTCAATCCGGAGTAGCGCCGGATTTCCCTGTGCTTGCTCACACCCATGGGCGGGCGGGTTAACAACCCGCCGCTGGAGTTTGGCCCTTTTTGACGTATTCTCGGCTAAGCATTGCAGTACAGTAGGGCACTGGAAAGAGAGGGCTTGAATTTCTGCGGCTTCGTGGTCGACAGTGCCTGTGATGCGAAGTCG
>DATGJP010000113.1:0-3134 GCA_035295125.1 Bryobacteraceae bacterium
ATATCCTCTGACCAGCAGGATGACATCCTGCTGGCGGGTGGCCCATTCAAGCAAATCCTCGAGTCCTCACGCATGAGCGCGGATGATCGTCTTTCCCCTGATCCGTTCGGTCCGGTTGAAGGCGGCAACGGCATCGTCGAGAGTCGAGACGTTGCCGATGTTGGTCCTCAGTCGACCATCCCGCACCCTCTGGACGATCTCCCTCAATTGGGCATGATCGGGTACAACGACGAAGTCAATAGTCAGGCCGCCAGAGGGCCGCGCCTCGGTCGGGCCGGTGACGGTCACCAGCGTTCCTCCGGCGCGAATCAGGCCCGCAGACCGCTTCGCGATATCGCCGCCGATGACATCAAAAACCAGATCGACTGCGCCGACGTCTTCCAGGGCTTCGTTATCGAGGTCCACGAACTCCTGTGCGCCGAAGTCGAGAGCCGCCTGACGGTTGTCAGCGCGCCCGGTACCAATGACGTAGGCGCCGGCCTGACGTGCGAGCTGGCTCGCCATCGAACCGACAACGCCGGCCGCACCGTGCACGAGGACTCTCTGCCCCGCGCGAAGCCGGCCGTGATCGAACAGCCCCTGCCACGCGGTCAGGCCCGGCATCACGAGGGCCGCGCCCACAGTGAAGTCAACGTCCCCCGGCAGCGGTGTGAGGTTGCGCGCCTCGACGGCCACATACTCCGCCAGCGTGCCGTCGCGATACCAATCGGTGAGGCCGAACACCCGCTGTCCAATCGACAGCCCCGTCGTGCCATAGCCGAGAGCGGTGACCACTCCGGCGAGTTCGTGCCCGGGAATTGAAGGCGTCCGGTCACGGCCGACGCGATCGGTCCAGGTCGAGGGCCACGTCAACTCATCCCCGGTGAATCCCGATGCATGCATCTGAACCACGACGTCGTTGATCGCCGCCTGCGGCTCGGGCCGATCGACCAGCTTTACCCGGGCGGTTCCCGCAGCCTGATCTGTTGCCACAATCGCCTTCATCGGTCACCTTCCTGGGTCGAGCTCTTGGCTGGGCGCCATGTCAATGTCATTGGAATTAATCTCCTTGATAATTCTCTCTTTGCTGGAAATATAAGCCATCTCCCGAGCTAGCGAAACCGCACAAAGAACTTCAGAATCACATGGAACTCTTTCTGGTTGATGGCACGTACGAGCTGTTTCGGCACACGCCGAGGGTGCCCCGTCCTTGTCTCGCGGTTTTTGCGAGACAGGGCGGGGATCTTGAAGTTTGATCCTCGACCCGAAGAGCTAACCTAAAATCAAAATCCGGAATCACAACCGAAGTCCAAATCCGAAGTCAACCTCCCCACCCTCCCGCACAGGACGCGGGAAGGATGGGGCACCCTTTGGCTTCTTAATTTCGTCGATTTCAGAGCCCTTCACAGTGCAGTTCTTGGTGTGGATGTTCATTCGTCACAGACATTGGTTTGGGGCTGACTTAATTTGTGTGCATGCCTTGGGGACTTAAACGCTTCCAGGAAGCGCGATGTCTACACTTCATTACATTCAGTTGTTATAACAGGGAGGCACTACTCGGAACACCTGAAGCCCGTGATGTTTTCGAGCGCACATTCGAACGAGTAAGGTGCTGGTATGGCTTTTACGTTCGCGGTTATGTCGTAATGCCCGAGCATGTTCATTTGTTGATCAGCGAACCTGAGCGCGCAAGACTCTCAACCGCGCTACAGATGTTCAAGCAGAATGTCGCGCGAGAGCTGCGTTTGCCGGAAGGTAGTCCGTTTTGGCAAGCACGGTATTACGACTTCAATGTGTGGAGCGATGGAAAACGAGTTGAGAAGCTGCGTTACATACATCGCAATCCGGTGCGACGGGGATTAGTGAAGAAACCAGAGGATTGGAAATGGAGCAGCTTTCTTCATTACGCGATGGGAGTTGAGGGAGTAGTAGAGATTGAGTCACAGTGGACTGCGCGCAAACGGGAGCTTCTAGGAATTGTGCCAGGCGTTCGTAAGATCCAAGATGGGAGTCAAAATCCCCGCCCTGTCTCGCAAAAACCGCGAGACAAGGACGGGGCACCCTCAAGGAAAAATTAGGTTGACGGGTGCCCTACCCTTCGCGCGTTCTTTGCGGGAGGGTGGGGACTTTGACTTCCTATAACCCACCAAAAGTGAGACTTTTTTCGAAGTTGGTTCATAAAGCAGTCATCACCCCGTAGTATCCTTCTTCCCTATCGATGGAAGTCTTCCTGGTTGACGGCACCTACGAGCTGTTCCGGCACTACTATGCGGTGCCTTCGGCGCGCGATAAGCAGGGGCGCGAAGTTGGCGCGGTGCGGGCTGTGCTGGCGTCGGTGTTGGGGATGATTAAGGGCGGGGCGACGCACATTGCGGTGGCCACCGACCATGTGATTGAGTCGTTTCGCAACCAGTTGTGGCGCAGATATAAGACCAGCGAAGGCGTCGAACCGGAACTACTGGCGCAATTTCCGGTGCTGGAAGATGTGCTGTCGGCGGCCGGGGTGGTGGTTTGGCCGATGGTGGAGTTCGAAGCCGACGACGCTCTCGCCGCCGGCGCGGCAGCCGCTGAAAAAGACGCTCGCGTGGAACGCGTGATCATTTGCACTCCTGACAAAGACCTGGCGCAATGTGTGCGAGGCACGCGGGTGGTGCAACTGAACCGGCGCACGCGGGTGACGATCGACGAGCAGGGCGTCATGCAGAAATACGGCGTGCCGCCGTTGTCGATTCCGGATTATCTGGCGCTGGTGGGCGATGCGGCGGATGGTTATCCCGGGCTGGCGGGCTGGGGCGCGAAGTCGACAGCCGCGGTGCTTGCCAAGTTTGGGCATCTGGAGGCGATCCCGAAAGATTGCCGCGACTGGCATGTGAATGCGACTAACGCCGGCGCGCTGGCGGACACGCTGCGCCGCGAATGGGACAACGCGCTGCTGTTTCGAAAACTGGCCACGCTGCGAACTGACATTCCTCTTTTCGGCGATGTGGAGCAGTTACGCTGGAACGGTCCGAAGCCGGAGTTTGAAGCGATGGCGGCGGAGTTGGATGCGGCGGTGACGGAGCGCAAAGTGACTTCGCGCAAGAGCATGGTTACGTGACCGGAAAAGCGCTGTTCAGTGTCTTCGTCGTCTAAAGCTGTATGCCCGAAAAATGCGG
>DATGJP010000114.1:0-2992 GCA_035295125.1 Bryobacteraceae bacterium
AGCACGGGGACGGTGAAGAGAAGAACGGGGGCGTCCGCGGAAGCTGGATTCAAAACGCGATCGAAGACCGGACCGATCAATAGCGCCGTGAATCCCTGAGTAGCGCCGACGCAGGCCATCAGAATCACGGAGGCGAATAGCGCCGCCATATACGGACGGACATAGCGGAGGATGCGCGCGACTTCTTTCATACCCGCCGCCTCTCTTTCATACGCGCACCCGTTCGCGGAGGCGGTCGATGACGGCGAGCGTTTCGCCGGCGGAGATACCTTCAATACCATTCTCCGAGGTGAGGACGACAGATTTGGTCTTCCACGGAGCCCAGACGATGGGATCGGAGGAGCCGAACAGGACGATAACGGGCACGCTGAAGGCGGCGGCCATGTGAGCGGGGCCGCTATCGTTGCCGATAAAGAGGCTGGCTCCGAACAGAAGTTGCTTTATCTGGCTGAGCGGAGCATTCCGGATGGTTCGCCAGGCGCTGAATGGCGAAGGATCGTCGCTGGGGCCGGCGATAAAAACGGGTTCGAGACCATGCCGCTCCACCAGAGCCCGGGCCACCTGCGCAAAGCGCTCGGCGGGCCAGGTTTTGCCGGGTGCGGAGGCGAACGGATGCAGAACGGCATAGCGGGCGGAGCAGGCCGGACGCTCCGCTGCAAGGCGGGCGCGAGGTATTTCCTGGACGTTGACGCCCAGGAAAAACATAGCCGAGGCGAGGTGCTCGGCTGTGTGAACTTTGCGGTTGACGTTGAGGACTTCCTGGGCGGTGGGGATGGGAACGTTGTAGAGGGAGGACCAGCGGTGATGGAGGAAGCCGGCGCGGAATTGCGCGCCGGAGAGGAGAGTCATACAAGCGCTGTGAGCACCGCCATGGAAATTTAAGCAAAGATTGCTGCGCCACTTGCGGACGGCGCGGAGCGATGGAGGCAACAGCTCATCGACGTCGGGATTCCCTTCAAAGATCGGGAAAAAGCGCTCCTCGGAGACGACGGCGATTTTCAGGTCGGGACGCTGGCGTTTGAGCAAGGCCAGTGCTGGTGTGGTAAGCACGGAATCGCCCAGCGAGCGAAGACGCACTACACACACTCGCGCGCCGGACGGCAAACGCTCGAGGACGCTTTCCATTGAGTGGAGGTTTACTCCTCGACCGCAAGATCGCGCCCACGGCGCGATACTAGTATTCTCTTTGCCGGAAGCGCGGATGCCACCGCGTGCCGGGCACTCATTCCTCAATCCTTGCTTCGTCGATCAGCATCACCGGGATGTCATCGCGAATCGGGTAGACGCGCTTACACTGGACACACTTCAGGCCATTCTCATTTTCTATCAACTCGACGGGAGCCTTGCAGAGCGGGCAAACCAAAATTTCCAGTAGGTCCTTACTAATGGCCATCTTAGTTACACAGTTTAGCAGGTCGGGTGCAGTGAGGCAGCGAAGGTCTGCGATCATCCATCTCCATTACGCGAACAGATCCTTCACCACCTCGCCTTTGCCGTCCTTAGTCACGTAGAATGGCCGCTGTTCGACCACATAGGCCCAGTCCGCGGGGATCCCCAGAGAACGATAGATCGTGCCGTGCAGATTCTCGATCGGTATCGGGTTCTCAACAATTTTACAGGGTCGCTCCGGGGCGGTGCTCCCGTAGAGAAAGCCCTTCTTGAAGCCGCCACCGAACAGCAGGATGCTGCCCGCTTCCGTGAAGTGGCGATGCATCCCGTAATGTTTGGGCTCCGTCATGATATCCGGCTGCCGAACCGAATCCTTAACGGTGTTGCCCGGCTTGCCTTCGGTAACCATGTCTCGTCCGAACTCACTCGCCAGGACGACGAGAGTGCGATCCAGCAGTCCACGCTGCTCCAGATCGAGAATCAGTTGCGCAACCGGCCGGTCGATAGCCTGTTTCATGCCGATTGCCCGCGAGTGTCCGTTTTCGTGTGTGTCCCAGTAACGAAATGGAATGTACTCGGAAGACACTTCAACAAATCGCGCTCCCGACTCGACCAGGCGGCGGGCCAGCAGACAACCGAGGCCGAACTTCCCGGTGTTGTAGACGTCATAGGCCGGCTTCGGCTCCAGCGTGAGGTCGAAGGCTTTCGAGGCGGGGGAAGCCAGGAACCGGTGGGCATTTTCCATACTCCTCACCAGCGACTCCTGCTGAAAATCGTTTCCGTTCCGGAGGATAGGGTTGTCCTTCAGCAGGTCGCGATAAGCCTGGAACCGGCGCCGAAAACGAAGCTCGTTAAATTCTTTGGGAGGTTGGACCGCGGACACGGCATCGCTGGGATCCGGGACGCCGAACAGCCCATATTCAGAGCCCAGAAAACCAGCGGTATTGTAGGACTTGACGCCGTCGCTTTCCGCGCCGATTTCGAGGTTTTGTCCAATGGTAATCACGGCCGGCACATCGGGTTGGCGGGGGCCGAGAATTTTAGCGATCCATGACCCCATGTGCGGCACGGGAATCGGCTGCGGTGGTGTGTAACCCGTGTGCCAATGGTATTGATGCTTCGAGTGCAGTATGGCGCCAAAATCGCCAAAACGTACCGATCGTACTAGTGTGCCGCGGTCTAAGACCTTCGCGATATTCTCAAGGCCTTCCGATATCTGGATCCCGTCAACCACCGTGGGAATTGGCTTGAATGTGCTGAGAACTCGGGCGGAGGGCAGCCCGGGTTCGTACGGCGTATAGGCTTTGGGATCGAACGTCTCAGTTTGGGCCATTCCTCCACCCATCCAAAGAAGGATAAAAGCATCGGCCTTGGCGGGCAGTAATTTCTGCGTACTCGCGCGCGCGAGCGGGGCCGATAGCGAAAGTGCTCCCAGTGCCGACGACTTCAGGAATTCACGCCGATTTGGCATAGTACACGCCGCCTCCTCATAAAACGAATTGAAACTCGGGAGACATCACAACGCTCCATAGCAGATCCTGCAGACCTTCCCGAACTATTTTACCGCCTGGCGCCAGCAGACCGAGAGAGACGCTCATCTCCT
>DATGJP010000115.1:0-193438 GCA_035295125.1 Bryobacteraceae bacterium
GGGCAAATTTTGAAAAACTGGCCATAAAATGGTCCTTTGTAACAGGCTGGGGACGAAGAGGTGCCCATAAACCTCTCGTCCGCGGTTAAAAACATGCGCGCAACTCCCTTTGTTTCAGGAGGGTGCGAGGATCTATAGTGACAGTAGGAACCCGGCCTCGATTTTGGGGCTGAGTGTCACTATTTTGTCACTACAGGCGGTATAAAAGCAGTGAAAAGCAGGGGAATCAGGAGAAGGTCAAAATCCGTCTAAGCCGTTGGCTAGCAAGAGGATTTGTTGATTTGGTTCGGCTTGGGAGGAGGGCCCGGAAAAGCTTTCAAGACCGCCGGTTTCAACCACTCACCCATTCCTCCGCTCACTATCTTAACCGATCCCGTCCGCTTTTCTGACGCGATGCTTAGCAATACACTGGTTACGGATGCGCCCCACAACCCGACTAGCCACCTTCATCGCCGCTGCCGCCCTATGTCTTGGCAGCGGAAGCGAATATCAAAAATCCATCGAAGACTGGCGTGTGAAGCGCGAGCAACGCCTCAAGGCCGACGACGGATGGCTCACCGTCGCGGGACTGTTCTGGCTCAAAGAGGGCATCAATTCCGCCGGCTCGGCGCCCGGCCGCGCCATTCGCTTACCCCGCGGACCCGCCTACTTCGGCGATTTCGAACTCCACCAGGGAAAGGTCGCATTTCACCCGGCGGAACGCCCGGGAGCATCCAGCGGCCTGCGTTCCGATGCCGACACCGGCGGCCCGGATATGATCAAGAACGATGACATGACCCTCTACGTCATCCGCCGCGACGACCGGTTCGGCATCCGGCTCAAGGACAAGCAGAGCGAGTACCGCCGCGAGTTCACCGGCCTGCACTGGTTCCCCGTCCGCGAACAATACCGCATCACCGCCCACTGGACCGCGTACAACTCGCCCCATAAAATCAGCGTGCCCAACATCCTGGGCCAAACCGATCAGGAAGACAGTCCCGGTTATGCCAGTTTCACCCTGAACGGCGCCGAATACCGGCTGGACCCCGTCACCGAGGGCGACGAGCTCTTTTTCATATTCCGCGACCTGACGAGCGGCAAAGAAACGTACGGAGCGGGCCGGTTTCTATACGCGGACATGCCCCGCAATGGCGCCGTTCTCCTCGATTTCAACAAGGCGCAGAATCCACCGTGCGCGTTCACTCCCTACGCCACCTGTCCCCTTCCGCCGAAGCAGAATCGGCTGGCCGCGAAGATCGAGGCAGGCGAGTTGAACTACGGCCATCACTGATCATGGACCAGCGCGTCGGGCTCTGCATCACTTGCCAGCACGTCCACGTCATACGATCCGATCGCGGTTCAATCTTTTATCGTTGCCGCCTGTCCGAGACGGACAAGCAGTACCCGAAGTACCCCCGGCTCCCGGTGCTCCAATGCAACGGATACACGCCTGCGCCATCTCCAAATTCTTGAGAGAAATCCACTCTGTGATGCACTAAATAAGCAAAAGCGAATACGTCCCCTCCGAGACGTATGGGGCAGGCAGACTGGCCCTGCCTGTCCCTCACGCTTTTCGCTTTCGCATTACTCCCCATAAAACCCAAAGCTCCAACCCAACGCCCAACGCGGTAAGTGCGGCCGAACGGTAGAGAATCGACGGCACAAACCGCAGCTCCACGGTATGATCGCCGGCAGGAACCGGTATCCCCCGAAACGCCGTGTCTCTGACTGTGATCGACGTCGCCCGTCCGTCAATTCGAGCCTCCCAACCCGGATAGTAGGAATCGGTCACCAGAAGTTCGGATGCGGCCGCCCCGTGGGACAAAACGCGCACGTACCGGGGAGAATACGTCACGACGTCCACCCGGCCGTTCGGGAGGGAAAAGCGCGGCTGTACAGCCGGATTCTCGTAGAGGTCATAGCCCGCAATCGAGGCGACCTGCTTCATTCCCTGCACCTGCTTCCCGGCAACCGAAATCAGAACGCGATCGTTCATCAGTCCAACCATCGGCGACGAAGGATTAACGACGGAATAACAAGTGCCCCACCGCTCGCCCGGCGAGAACGCCAGCCGCACCTGAATCACCCGTTCCAAGGCCAACGGATCGCAACCTCCCGCGGTCGGAATGCGGATCATCGGAGCGCTGTTCACCCATGCGAACGGCACACCTGGCAAGGTGTCGAATCGCGACGGCGGCACCGTCGACCCGGTCAGCTCGCGCAACGTGCCAATCAGTTCCCTGCTCCCATCCGCCGAATCCTGAGTAAAGCCTGGCTCGTCGGCGGTAGAAACCGAGTTCATCGGATGACCCGAGCTCACCACCAACAGGTCGCAGGCGATCACGAGTCCAATCACGACCTGCCATCGCGTCCTTCGCACCAGCCGTTCCGCTCCTAACCCAGCTAGTACCGCAAGCCCCAACGAAAACGCGCAGAAGAAAAACTCCGGATGGATTCCGATCCGCACACTCACCGGTAGCGTCGCCAGAAAAACGCGCCCGGCAAGTGTCGTGTCGCCCAGCATGGCGATGGTCGCGAGCCCCGTCAAAACGCCGAACACGCGCGACCACAAATCAGCCTTCCAGGCTACGGTCGCGACCGCAAGCACCAGCCCCAACAGACTGGAATAGAGGTACAGAAATGTCAGATCTCCCGGCCCGTGAAATTTCAAGACGTCGAAAACAGACCAGTAATTCGGCATGATCAACGACAGCAGCGCGCCCGGATGGATACCTCCACCGCTCTGCAGCCACTCCGAGCGGTATTTCGCCACGCTATGCTGGACCAGTTCCGCGCTCGGGATAAACTGAATTGCCGAAAGCAGCAACGCCCACGCACCGCCGATCGCCACCGCGCCAATGCTTGGCCAACGGCCGGCACGGAACACGCAAAGGACCACCGCCAGGGCAAAAGCCGAAGCAAACGCCGCCACCGCGACCTGCGGCAAGCCCGCCAGCACACTCATCGCGAGCGCGCCCGCTAACGCGCCCACCCACCCCCATCGCACGTTCGAACGCAACTCCACCACGCATAGCCATATCAGGGGCAGCCACGACGCTCCGTGCATCGCGCCCATATGCTCACCCTGCGACGCGAAGAAACAGCCCAGCTCGTACATCGTTCCGGCGATCCATGCCGCCGCGGGCCGGGCGCCCAGCCGTCGCAGGAGTGCGTATGTACAGATTCCGGCGAAAACCACTTGCAACACCACTGCGATGGCGAGCAATCGCGGCAGCAGAACGGTTCCGAGCCACGCTCCCGCCAGCGTCGCTGCCAAAACCGGAGGATAGAAGAATGCGGCCTGGATATTCGCATAGATCGGATAGCCGCAATACGTATACGGATCCCACAGAGGAAATTCGCCGCGCCGGAACGAGTCAGACGCAAAGGTGGCCAGCGGCAAGTGAACCGTGCGGAAATCCCACGGAAACATGTGCCCCGGATAGAACAGCACCTGCCGGTGGAACGCCGCGGCTTCGATCAGCAGCGCGGCGCAATAAATCAATCGGCTTCTGGCCACAGTGAGGTTCGAGTTGAGAACACGATAGCATGCATTCCGTTTCGCTATACTTGAGCCGCTGAAAGATGCCTGGCTCCATACAAACATTCTGGCGACGGGTCAGCGACGGGATCGCGGTGAACCAGTTATGGGCACAGTTCCGCGCTGAAGCCCGTGAAAGCTACACCTTCTACTCCAAGGAAGTCGACTTTGCGCGCGCGGAGGGCGAGTCCGGAGGCAAACGGTTTTGGCGCATCGCGCAAGCCCTCTTCTGGGCGCTGATGATGAAGCTTTCGCCCGGCCGGCGGGTGCTCTTCATGGTGGCGCTGGTGCTTCTGGTGCTTCCCGGTTTTCGCATCCAGCGCGGCGATTTCTATTTCGAGATGGACAACCTTTCGTTCTTCGGGGGCATCGTGATGCTGATCCTGCTGGCCCTCGAACTTGCCGATCGTGTGGCGATGAAGCGCGACCTGGAAATCGCCCGCGAAATCCAAGGTTGGCTGATGCCGTCTTCGGCGCCGCAGATCCCAGGAGTGGATATCGCCTTCGCTACGCGTCCCGCCAATACCGTGGCTGGCGATTACTATGACGCCTTTTTCCGCCCTGGAGCGGAAGGAGAACGCCTCCTGTTGGTGGTGGCCGACGTCGCCGGCAAGAGCATGCCCGCCGCATTGCTGATGGCGACCTTGCAGGCGAGCCTCCGGACGCTAGCGGCGATACCCTCAACACTGCCAGAACTGGCCACCCGCCTGAATCAATACGCCTGCGCGCAGAGTATGGCCGGGCAGCGTTTCACAACCGCTTTTCTGGCCGAGTTGGAGACCGCTACCGGTCAGATGATCTACGTCAACGCGGGTCACAACTGGCCGCTGCTGCGACACGGCACCGGGGTCCTGGAGCGCCTCGAAGCCGGAGGGCTGCCGTTCGGCATCAAGCCCGACGCCAAGTACGACAGTGGAACGACTCAGCTCGGCGCGGGCGACCTGTTACTCATCTTTACCGACGGACTGGTGGAAGCGGAAAACGAGAAACAGGACGAATACGGCGAACCTCGCCTGCTCAACAGCTTTAACACCGCCCTCGGTGGAACGGCATCCGATGCTCTGAAGCGCATCATGACCGCCGTCGACGGTTTCGTTGGCCCGACCCGGCAGCACGACGACATCACCTGCCTCGTCCTCCGCACATACGCCGCTTAAACGTTCGCCTGAATATCACTCGGTTTTCGGTGCGGAGGATGTGGAAGGGTGGTGAAGGCGTTCAGCCTGCCGTTGGACCTTTGATAACCTGCGCGACATGTTACAGCGCGCCAGCCTACTGCCAAAAAGGCCTGGATATACCGTCGGTAGAGTATATGACTCCGTCCGTGGAATTGTTAATCTTCATTGTCGTAACGGTGCACGGACTAACTCACGGCGGGAGTCCCCCCGTTTCTCACCGCCGTGCGTATCCGGAGCGCTTGTGGCAGTCGCTTCTGCCTTCCACCCCACTCTAAGAAGCGCGGAAGCGTCTGCCACCGTAGTCCTACTTCCAAGTCGGAAGCCGACCCGGAGTCGCCGGAGCGCCGGCCGCATCCAACTGCTTCTCCAGTGCCCGAATATCGGTGTCGATCAGTTTGCGAAGCTTCGGAAGCTCGACGCCCAACTCCTCGGACGCGATTTGATAATCCTCCATTGCAACCTTCGTCGGGCGTCCAGTGGTCTGGCGCAGCGAACTCGCCATCCATTGCACACGCTCCGAAATCGACTCAGGGGTCGCTTCCTGGCGTGCGCGCAATGCAGCATCTCCACGTAAAGCGCGGGTGATTTCACCAAGCCGCTTCTCGACCCCGCGCGCGTCTTCGCGCAGTTTCGGCGACAGACTCGGCGTGGCGTCAATCGCGCGTACAATGGCGTCCAACCGCGTATGTGCTTCGGTCGCATTTTCATCGGCGCCGTTCACGGCCTTTTGAAGACGAGCGACTTTCTCCTGAAATTCGGCGAGTGCAACCCGGTCCTCGCGGCTGGAGACACCTTCCGCGACGACTTCAAAGGTTTGTGAGCCAGGCAGCGGCGTCAGCACGCCGTCGACCCGCTTCGCAAATGTCACGGTGTATTTGCCGGGTACTACCAGCGGGCCGGTAGGCCGGCGGAAGAAGCCCTCACCTTCGTCACCGCCTCCCTCACCGCCTCCGCCGCCCGCGCCTCGGCCGGCTCCGCCTCGACCGCCGGCCGGAGCAGCAGCCGGAACCACGGGGGCCGGGCCCCGTAAATCCCAAGCCACGCGATTGAATCCGCGAGCGGTTGTGCCGTCAAACCGGCGGACCACCTTGCCGGATGCGTCGGCAACCGACACGACAATCGCGGGAGCTTCTTCCTCCGCCTCGGCGCGGAGTTCTTCGGGAGTCGGATATGGCGCCGTCTCGCCCTTTCGCGACGCCTCACGCTCGCGCTGTTGCCTGAGCTGGCGTTTCGTCCGCAACGCATCCTTCAGATAATAGGTAATCTCCGCGCCAAACGGTGGATTCGGAGCCGTGAAGAATGCCTCGCCCTGGAAGCCCTTGCCCTGCGATCCCAGTGGATTCGCGGGCAGATACGACAGAGCATTTCTCACCGGAAACAGCGCGCTATCTTCCTTCAGCTTCTCCGCCGTGATGCTGCGCAGGGGCGTATAGTCGTCCAGAATATAAATGCCTCGACCGAACGTTCCGACAACGAGGTCGTTTTGCTGCTTCTGAATCACCAGGTCGCGCACCTGGATGGTCGGGAGACCACCGCCGAGCTTGATCCACTTCTCTCCGCCGATCGTCGTGAAGTAAAGGCCAAACTCTGTCCCGGCGAAGAGCAGCTTGGGATTCACCGGATCTTCGGCCAGCGCGTAAACGCCGCCCGTCTCGGGCAGGTTCCCCGCGATATTGACCCACGCCTTGCCCCGGTCGGTGCTCTTCATGATGTACGGCTTAAAGTCGCCGTTCTGGTGATTCTCAAACGCTACATACACCGTCCCGGGATCGCTCTGCGACGCGACGATGCGCTGCACGTAGGCATCGGATGGCACGCCGTCGATCTTGTCGATCTTGCGCCAGGTCTTACCGCCGTCCTCGGTCACCTGCACCAGGCCGTCATCGGTACCGGTGTAAATCAGGCCTTCCTGCTTCGGAGATTCGGCGATGGCCGAGATGTTGCCGTAAAAAGCCGTGGATACGTTCTTCTGAATCGCGTCGGCGCCCCAAACCTTGCCCATCACGGGAAGCTTGTTGCGATCGAGTTGCCGGGTCAGATCGGGACTCACCGCGCGCCAGCTATCGCCGCGGTCATCGCTGCGATAAAGCCGCTGCGCCCCGAAGTAAAGCCGCGTGTTAGAGTGCGGGCTGATGATGACGGGCGTATCCCAGTTCCAGCGCATCGGCGGATCGTCCTTCGCCGGCTGCGGCTGAATTCCGACGCTTTCCCCAGTCCTGCGGTCGAAACGAACCATGCCGCCGTTTTGCATGTTGGCGTAGATCGTGTTCGGGTCTTTGGGATCCACCCGCGAATAGAATCCGTCTCCGCCGTGCGTCACGAAACAATCCGTGTTCATGATACCCGCGGCATTTTTCGTACGCGTCGGACAGCCGAAACTGAAGTTGTCCTGGGTGCCGCCGTACACGTTGTAAAACGGTCCCGACTCGTCGACGTCTATGTCATAAAACTGCGGAATCGGGAGGTTGGCCTTGAAAATCCAGTTCTCGCCTTTGTCGAAAGTTTCGTACACACCGCCATCACAGCCGACGAGATAGCGGCTGTTGTTCTTGGGATCAACCCAGATCTCGTGATTGTCGACGTGCTTGTTGCGGGTCGGAAGCTGTCCCAGCGTTCGTCCGCCATCGTTCGAAACGCTGATGTTGACGTTCATGATGTAGACCCGGTTCGGGTCCACGGGATCGACCACCACGTGCGCGTAATACTGCCCCTGCGTGTCGGAGCTGTTGCGCTTCTCCCATGTGATGCCGCCGTCGTCCGAGCGATACAAGCCGCCCCGGCCTTCGCCGGCCTCTACCTGTGCGTAAATGATGCTCGGGTTCGACGGCGCATACGCCAGGCCGATGCGACCGAGCTCGCCTGTAGGCAACCCGCCGGCGACCTTCGTCCAGGTCTTGCCGGCATCCGCCGACCGCCACAGGGCGCTTTCGGGACCACCGTGGATCAACGTGTAGTACCTGCGCTGGCGCTGATGCGTCGCGGCCAGAAGGACGTCTGGATTGCGCTGGTCGAGCATAACTTCCGTAACGCCGGTGTACTCGCCGACCTTGATCAGGCTCGTCCAGGTCTTGCCGCCATCAGTTGTTTTGTACAAACCGCGATCGCCGCCGCCCTTCCAAAGCGGGCCCGGCGCAGCTACGTAAACGACGTTGGAATCGCGCGGGTCAATCACAATCCGCGCGATGTGCTCGGATTTGCGCAATCCTACGTTGTGCCAGGTCTTACCGCCGTCTTCGCTCTTGTAAACGCCGTCACCGTACGAGACGCTCCGCTGGTTGTTGTTCTCGCCCGTGCCGACCCACACGATTTCGGGATTCTTCGGATCGATCAACACGGTTCCGATGGAGTATGAACCCTGGGTGTCGAATACCGGTGTCCAGGATGTCCCGTCATTGACTGTTTTCCAAAGACCACCGGAAGCAGCGGCAACAAAGTAGCGATTTGAATCCTGCGGGTCGAATGCAAAACCCACCACACGGCCAGACGTAAACGCCGGGCCAATACTCCGGAACCGCAAGCCATTAAACGCGGCGGAACTCATCGGATCGTCCGACCGCCGGTTCTCTTGCTCATCCTGCTGTGCCATGACAGCGAGAGGGATACACAGTAACAGCGATAAGAGCCTCATTTCTCGGGAGTATATCGCAGGTGAGTAAGGTGCGTTGGAGCCGCAGGCAGGGGAAGGTCCCAATCCGAAGGAAGTGCGAAGGGTCGATTTATCGAGCCAGAGCCAAATTCATGCGAAAGCGACTACTCTTCTCAGTGGTATTTGCTGCGGCCGGTCTTCTTGGAGGGCCAACGGTCGGCAATGCTTTAGGGATCGCCCTTCCGGTTGCGCTGATCGGAACTGCTATAGCGGGAATCATGATCGGATGCGTGGTTAGCGTCCTTGTCGACGTCATGACTGGCAACACCGGCCAGTCCAATAACTGATTTCTCATTACGTTCGTACCACTTTACCTATCGGCGGTAAGGTCTTAAGCCGTTAGAGCTAAGGTGACAGCCCGTGTTTTGGATTCCGGTGGAAGGGTAGCGGGAACGGCGAGTTTGATTGAGCCTGTGATGCAGGCTGTTAGCCTGCGGCGGGTTGTTAACCCGCTCGCCCGTAACTGTGAACAAGCAACAAGGACGCCATCCCGCATCACAGACATTCGGACCACTAAGTTTAGTTGAAACTAAGTGGCATTGGACTTTCAGCCGGCCTTTGGAGTTCATCAGTCCGGGACGTACTGCCTCAAATATCTATGCCCCATCTTGAACCCCAAAGCATACTCCGGCGAAAAATCCGGCCCGGGACGGTTGGGCGAACCGTAAAGCGGGTCCTCATGCTCGAGGCTCATGGCCCCCTGGTATCCCGCACGCTGCAGCACGGTAAAGAACGCTGCCCAATCGATCGATCCTAAACCCGGCAGCCGGTACACCCACCACTGCGCCCGGTTCACCGGATTAATCCCGACACGCCGTAGAACATCCCACCGGACCTCCGTGTCTTTGAGATGCACGTCGAAGATCTTATCCACAAAATCGCGCGCGGTCTGGATCGGGTCCATCATCTGCCACACGAGGTGCGACGGATCATACTGCAACCCCACGTACGGCGAGTCACCAAAACCTTTAAATAATGCCTCGAAACCCGCGGGACTAATGGCGATGTTCGCGCCGCCGGGATACGGCTCCCAGAGGATACGAACATGATTCGCCTCGCAGGCCTTGAAGTACCGCTCGTTATAGACCCGAACGATATCGTCCACCTGCTTCTCAAACGGCTTGTCCGCATCCTTACCCGAGGAAGTCCCAATGTATGGAACACCGAGCCTGCCCGCCAGCTCAATCAACTTCACGAAATAGTCGTTCTCGTCCTGGCGCTTCGCCAGGTCGGGATTGATGTGATTCTGCGAAGCCTGAAACGCCGAGACGTGCATCTGCTCGCGCGCCAGCGTCTGCTTGATCCCGTCGATCTGGGAATCGGTCAGCGTGGTCGGATCGAGCGATGACCGTCGGCCGGCGCCCAGAATCATGTTCGTGAACCCCTCTTCACGAGCGAAGCGGACGTTCGATTCGGTGAACGGGCCCAAAATGCCGAGGCGCGGCTTCCATTCCACCTGCCGCGGACGTTGTTGTGCCTGCGCCGCCGCCACGAGGACACCACCGACAAGGGTGCGTCTGGTCATATGCGTTCCAAAATAGCAATTTTGTAAAGCGAGAGAACGTCGCGCGCGCAAGCACTACATACCTATGGGCCGTTGGCTCGCGGTTGCCGCACTCACGTTCTGCGAGTGGACATCGGCAGGGGAAACGCCGGCGTTGCGCGCAATGATATTCGAAAATCGTGGACAGGCCAAGTCTGACGTCAGATATATCCTTGACAGTCATAGACTTCAAGCTTATTTCATCAACAATAAAATCACTCTTCGTTCAGGCGGATCGGACCTCAACATTACTTTTCCCGGCGCCAACGCATCGGTCGAGCCTGTGGGCCTGCCCGAGAAGTCCGGCCATTTGAATTATCTGGTTGGCTCGGACCCGTCGCATTGGGCTCAGGACCTGCCTCTCTACTCCGGCGTCGTATACCGCAATCTCTATCACGGCATCGACATGCGCTGGCGCATTCAGGACAACATCATCAAGTCCGAATTTGTGGTATCCGCCGGCGCCGACCCCGCCTTGATCCACCTTCACTACAGCGGCATGAACGCCATTCGCATCGACGAAACTGGCGCGTTGGAAATCACCACCGCCGAGGGCAAAATACGCGATCATGCCCCTACGGCATACTCGGTCTTAGGCGCCACCCGCAAATCCGTTGACATCAGGTACCACGTGCGGTCCGATGGCGACGTGACATTCGAGGCCGCAGCCTATGACAACGCCACTACCCTGGTAATCGACCCGACGCTCTCCTACAGCACGCTGCTGGGAGGAGGTGCGCACGACACGGCAAACAGCGTCGCCATCGATTCTTATGGAAACAGCTACGTCGCCGGATGGACCGAGTCACCCGACTTCCCAGCCACGGGCGGCCTCCACCGCGGCAATGGGATCGACGCCTTTGTTGCAAAATTCACCTCATCCAATAGTTTGGCCTGGTGCACCTATTTCGGCGGGCAGGGCGCCGATCGCGCCAACGGAATCACAGTCGATTCATCGGGAAACGTCATCGTGGTTGGCGATACGTCCTCCTCCGACCTGCCCGTCTCAAGGGCGATCCAGACCACACTTCATGGCTCTCAGGATGCATTCGTTGCAAAACTCAACGCCGCCGGAAACGCCTTGATCTTCGCCACCTACTTTGGCGGATCAGGCACAGACAGCGCCGTGGGTGTCAGCCTCGATCCAGCCGGGAATATCTATGTCGCGGGCAACACCGCGTCCTCCGATTTCCCTACGCTGTACGCATACCAACCCAACCGGCCGGGCCAGCAGGACGCATTCGTATTCAAGCTCGACGCAACCGGCAGCACGCTGTTCTACAGCACCTATCTGGGAGGCTTGAATACCGACACGGCCGCAGCCATTGCCGTGGACAGCGGAGGAAACGCATACGTGGCCGGCGGGACACAGTCCGGAAATTTCCCCGTCGCCTCCGCCTTTCGATCCACGTTTCCGCTTCCGGGCCAGCAAGCGGCATTTCTCACTAAGCTCAATACCGACGGCAGAACACTGGCCTACAGCACGTTCCTTGGCGGTACCGCCGGCGGAATGATGACGCCGGAAACAGCGACCGGCGTCGCTGTCGACTCTGCGGGCGAAGCCTGCGTCACAGGGGTAACCAGTTCGTCCGACTTTCCCGTGCTTCGGGCATACCAGGGTTCCGCCGTGTGGGGAACGCACGGCTTCGTGACGAAATTCAACGCCGCGGGAAATGGCCTGGTGTTCAGCACTTACCTGGGAGGAAGCGGTCGGGATTGGCCTATGGGGATCGCCGTCAACTCCAGCGGCGTGTTCGTAGGCGGGTACACGTCCTCAACAGACTTTCCCCTGCAGAATGCCATCCAACAAAGCAATGCCGGAATGTACGACGCGTTTGCCGCCGGTTTCGATGCCAACGGGAGCCTGGTATTCAGCACCTATCTGGGTGGCGGCGGAACCGATTCCGCAAATGCGATTGCCGCCGATGTGTCCGGCAACATTGTCCTCGCCGGCAACACGATGTCGTCCAACTTCCCGCTCCAAAACCCCATGCAATCCTCCGATGCCGATGGATACAGCGCGTTTCTGGCGAAGATCGCAACGAGTTCGGCGGGCGGCCCCACCTATTCGCTGTTACCGGCCTCAGTGAATGTCAGCGCATCCGCAGGTACCGGCACTACGTCGCTTACCGTATCGCCGGCCACTGCCGCCTGGACCGCAACGAGTGGCGTTTCCTGGCTGGCCATTACATCCGCCGCGTCCGGCACGGGAAACGCCACCATCGCTTATTCGGTCGCAGCCAACAACTCCGCCAACCAGCGAGCGAGTTTCCTGACGGTCGGCGGAGCAACGTTCAATGTCACCCAGGCCGGCGTGACGCCCACGTTTTCGCTAAACCCCACTTTCACGAATGCGACTAGCGCCGGCAGTACGGGGACTGTGGCGGTAACGGCAAACCCGCAGGATGCCACCTGGACCGCCGCAAGCAACAACGCCTGGATCACGATTACATCCGGAGCCTCGGGCACGGGCAACGGAAACGCCGGATACTCGATCGCCTCCAACTCCTCATCGAACCCGCGCTCCGGCACCCTCACGATCGCCGGTCAGACATTCAGCGTCACGCAATCGGGGGCCGCAGCCTCCTTCACGCTGAATCCGCCGTCCGCCACCGCCGGCAGCAGTGGCGGCAATGCGACTGTCTCCGTCACCGCCACACCTTCCGACGCCACCTGGACTGCGGCCAGCAATTCAGCATGGATCACCATCCTGTCCGGCGCCTCCGGTACCGGGAACGGTACCGTTGGTTATACGGTCGCCTCCAACGCCTCGACGAACTCGCGCTCGGGCAGCCTGAGCATCGCCGGCATCGCCTTCAACGTCACTCAGTCGGGGTTGAATCCGTCGGTCACGTTGAACCCGACCTCAACAAACATCGTGAGCACCGGGGGAACCGGAACCGTATCCGTCACCGCGACGCCCTCCGACGCTTCCTGGACAGCGACCAGCAACACCGCGTGGATCACGATTACGTCCGGCTCGTCCGGAACCGGGAATGGAAGCGTGGGCTACTCCGTCGCCGCCACCAACTCGGTAAATGCACGTCTGGGAACCCTTACGATTGGGGGCCAGGTATTCTCGATCACCGAAGCGGGCGCTACCCCGTCGATTTCGTTGAACCCAACCTCCACGACAGTGGGCAGTTCGGCAGCCACGGGCACGGTTTCAGTCACCGCAACACCCGCCGACGCAACATGGACCGCCACGAGCAACAATACCTCCTGGCTCTCCATCACTTCCGGAGCCTCCGGAGTGGGCAACGGAACTGTCGGTTACGCCGGCACGCCAAACAACTCCTCGAGCCAACGCTCAGGTTCGCTGACCATCGGTGGCCGGACGTTTACCGTTTCGCAAGCTGGTACAGGCACCAGCGTGTCCCTGAACCCGACCTCCGCGAATTTCAATCCGAACGGGGGAACGGGTTCGACGGCGATCACGATAACGCCCCCCGATGCATCCTGGACGGCCTCGAGCAATGCGTCGTGGCTCGCCATCACATCGGCCCTTTCCGGCACCGGCAACTCCGCCGTGAACTATTCGGTCGCCGTGAACACACTCACGAGCGGACGTTCAGGCGTTTTGACCATCTCGGGCCAGGCTTACACCGTTACTCAAGCGGGTAGCACCCCGACTTTCTCGTTGAACCCGACCAGCGCCAATGTGGCTGCCGGCGGCAGCACCGGTTCTGTGGCCGTCACCTGCTCCGCGTCGGATGCTGCCTGGACCGCATCCAGCAATGCCCCCTGGGTCACCATCACGTCCATGGCAACGGGCCAGGGGAGCGGTACGGTTTCGTATTCAATAGCTGCCAACTCAGGCGCCAGCCGGTCCGGCAACATCACCATCGCCGGACAGACGTTCACAATTTCACAGGCCGGGACAACCACATCAACACAGGGTCTCGCGTTTTATCCGCTGGCGCCCTGCCGGCTGGTGGACACGCGGGGGAACGGGCAAACCGGCGGATTCGGTCCCCCAAACCTGGCCGCCGCTGCCACTCGCGACTTTCCGCTCCTCTATAGCCTCTGCGGTGTGCCGCCCGTGGCCCAGGCTTATTCCCTCAACGTAACCGCGGTTCCGCGAGGCCCGCTTGCTTACATCAGCATTTGGCCCGCAGGCCAGTCCCAGCCGGTCGTGTCGACGCTAAACGCCAACGACGGCAGCGTGGTGGCGAATGCCGCTATTGTGCCGGCAGGGACCAACGGCGCGATCAGCGTGTATGCCAGCAATGCGACAGACCTCGTAATCGACATCAACGGATACTTTGCGGGAGCAACCGCGCAAGGACTGGCGTTTTATCCAATAACGCCGTGCCGCGCCGTCGATACGCGAAACAGCTCGATGCCCAACGGCCTTGGCACTCCGAGTATGCTGGCCCGGGCAAGCCGCAGTTTTCCGCTGGAAAGCAGTACATGCGGCCTGGCTTCGACCGCGCAGGCGTATTCCGTCAACGCCACGGTGGTTCCGGCGGGCCCCCTGACTTATCTGACGGTATGGCCCTCGGGACTTTCGCTTCCGACTGTCTCGACTCTGAATTCGCCGAGCGGCTCGGTTGTCGCTAACGCTGCTATCGTCCCAGCGGGCGATGCCGGAGCCATCAGCGCTTTCGCGAGCGATGCCACGAACCTGATTGTCGACGCCAACGGCTACTTCGGCAGTTCCGGGGGTACAGGAGCGCTCTATTTCTACCCCGTCACTCCCTGCCGCGTTGCGGACACGCGCAACGGGCCCGCACCGTTCGGAGCGCCAACCCCGACAGGCGGCGCGACGCGCGATTTTCCCATTCCGAACAGCTCCTGTGCAATTCCTGCGTCTGCCCAAGCCTATTCGCTCAATATCACGGTTGTACCGGCCGCAGGCCTCGGATTCCTGACCACCTGGCCAACCGGAAAATCTCAGCCGGGGGTATCCACGCTGAATTCGGCTCGCGGCCTGGTGGTGGCAAATGCTGCCATTGTTCCCGCCGGCAATAACGGCTCGATCAGCGTTTACGTCACGGATAAAACCGACGTGATCATCGATATCAACGGCTACTTCGCCCCATAGTTGTATAGAAGGTGAGGCAGGATTGCATCCCGGTTTGTTAGAGGTGCCTGTCGAGGCGTTTCAAGTGGTAAAGGGTCGGAAACGCCGGCCTTTGGACCTCACCGGGAACGCGCAGGCGAAACCTCCTGCGCCACCTCGGAGCACACAGTTCAGTAATAATCGGCGCAGCTCATGTAGTACCCACACCGCTCGCAAACGAGCTTGCACTTGTGCTGTGTCAAACGGCAGTCGCAGACCGGGCAGTACAGCATGGGCTCATCTTCATCGGTGCGCTTGGGTTCCGACTCCTCCATACCAGCCACCAGCATAGCTCCGAGCCGGCGCGTGTCAAAATGACGAGATGCGACTTGCCGTCTTAGCCCTCGCGATCGGTTCGTTCACGGCGCTCTTTGCGCAGCCTCAGTCTTACGATGTAGTGATCACTGGCGGAAAGATCGTCGATGGATCGGGCGACCCCTGGTTTTACGGTGACGTCGGCATCAAGGGCGATTCGATCGCCGCTATCGGAAATCTCAAGTCCGCATCGGCTGCGCGCCGCCTGGACGCGGCGGGGCTGGTGGTGGCCCCGGGCTTCATCGACATCCACACCCACGCGCGACGCGGCATTTTCCAGGATCCCGCGGCCCAGAATTACACTCGCCAGGGCGTGACCACAATCTTCGAAGGTCCCGACGGCAGTTCGCCTTTGCCCATCGGAAAGTTCCTGAGCCAGGTTGGCGCGTTGCACCTCGGTCCCAACTTCGGCACCTTCGCGGGCCAGGGCAGCATTCGCGAACAGGTGATGGGACTCGTGAATCGCCCGGCGACGGCCGAGGAGATCGAGAAGATGCGGCAGCTCACCCGGCAGGCGATGCTCGACGGCGCGTTTGGAGTGACCACCGGCCTGTTCTACGTCCCAGGAAACTTTACGCCCACCGAAGAAGTCATCGAGATCGAGAAAGTCGTCGGCGCGATGGGTGGAATGCACCACTCGCACATGCGCAATGAAGCGGCCCAGATTCTCGACAGCGTACGCGAGACGATCCGCATTGGCGAAGAGGGCGGGCTTCCGACGCAACTGACGCACCACAAGATCATTGGCAAGGACAATTGGGGCAGGAGTGTCGACACCCTGCGACTGGTGGAGGAAGCCCGCGCCCGCGGCGTCGACGTGACGATCGACCAATACCCGTATACGGCGTCCAGCACAGGCACCGCGGCGCTCATTCCTCAGTGGGCACAGGAGGGCGGACATAAGGCTCTGAATGAACGCCTGGACGCCCCGGAGCAGCGCGCCAAAATCAAAGCGGCGGTCATCGAGAGCATCAAGATCGATCGCGGCGGCGGCGATCCTGCCAATGTGGTCATGGCCAACTGTTCGTGGGACAAATCGCTCGCGGGGAAAAACCTCGCCGAAATCACCAAAGCCCGTGGACGCGAGATCACCATCGAAAACGCAGCGGAAACGCTACTCGAAATCCAGCATTCCGGAGGGTGCCAGGCGGTCTATCATGCGATCAGCGAAGAGGATGTCGAGCGGATTATGAAGTACCCCTTTACGATGATCGCGAGCGACGGCGAAGTTCCCCAGTTCGGCATCGCGGCGCCGCATCCGCGCAGCTACGGTACGTTTGCCCGGGTTTTGGCGCGCTACGTCCGCGAGCGTCACACCATCACGCTCGAGGATGCCGTGCACAGGATGTCGGGATTGCCGGCCCAGAGAACGAAGTTATATGACCGCGGTTTGATCCGGCCCGGTATGAAAGCCGACCTGGCGATCTTCGACCCGGCTACCGTAGCCGACACCGCGACATTCGAGAAGCCTCACCAGTACGCGGTTGGTTTCCGTTATGTACTCGTAAATGGCAAAACGCTCGTTGCGCAAGGCGAGCTTACGAACGAGCGTTCTGGAAGAATCCTATTTGGTCCTGCTAAGAGGTGATTTAGCGGTGTCCGCCACCACCACCGACTGCGCCGCCACCACCGCCGCCGCCATGACCGCCGCCTCCGGAGAACCCACCTCCGCCGCTGCTGCTTCCGCCGCCGGAGAACCCGCCGCCTCCACCGCTGCTGCCACCCGAGTAACCGCCCACGCTGCGGCCGGAGCTAAACCCTGACGTTCCACCGCCAAATCCCCCGCTGCGTCCGACTGCGCCCGGAGTCCCAACGGCATGCCCAGGATTAAACGCTCCACCCGAACCCGAACGGCCCACTGCCGACCAGCGCGGAGCACCGGCGAAAGTCGAAGCGCTTCCGGTTTTGCTCGCGCCGCCACCGCCGTACCCACCGTAGCTGCCGTAGCCCGGATAGAAGCCGTAGTCATAGTAAGGCATGTAGTAGTAAGAAGCGTAAGGGCTCCAGAAGGGGAAACCCCAAGGGCTGTATGCAATCCCACTGGCCGGAATGTAGGTGAACATTCCGAAATAGGGATTGAACCCCCACATTCCATTAGTCGGAATGTAGGACCCGCCGCTGCTGTTCATCGACCGTGCCGCGGAGACATTGGCCATCGCCAAAGCCTCGGACCGGCGCGCAGCCCAGCGCATTAACTCGTCACCCGTCTTGGTGTCGAACTTCACTGCCATCAAGGCGCCATCGAGCGTCGTTTCGTGACCCTTCGTCAACGTCAGGTGGCCCGACGGACCGGTGACAATCGCTTCGCCCTCATAGACCCGCGCCCGTGCCGGCGGCAGGTCGAAACGATAGAGGCCTTTCTTCTCGAGCGCGACCGCCGTCTCCTTATAAAGGACTGTTATGGCGTTGTCCTTAAGAAGCTCGTCGCATTCTACAATTGCTTCGCCCTTTACAAGCTCGAACCTCGTGTCGGAAAGATGGTTGGAGACCATCCGCACCGAGCTGTTCTCGCCGACTCTCAGGAAAGCGCCTGGCGTGAGTAAAACTTCCGCCTTGCCTTCCTCGGTATTGAGAACTTCGTTCTGCTTGAGCTCTTTGAATTCCCCCGGCTTTACGACAATCGGCTGGTCCCCTACCAGGACCCGCCCTTCAATCCAGTGAATAACTCCGGAATGGGCGGAAATCACCGACTGCCCGAATGCTGAGGCGGCAACGAGTATGCCGACTGCCAGACTCGAGAGTACCCTGCGCATGGTTCACCTCTCCTTGTATGTTCCTCGCCTCAACGACGTCTGTCAAGTAGGCCTCGTTACATATTCTTACAAGATTTCTTAAGACCGAATCGCCAAACATACGTCTCCCAGCGTTCCAGCAGCCCCCGCTGCTACAATGAAGTACACATGCATGGCGTGGTTGCCCGCATTCCCCGTCAACGCGTTTTCGTCGTTTAGTATAACGGCGTTCGTCGACATAGTTCTTGTTGCCTTCCTGATTTATCAGTTCATTCTGATCATCCGGGGCCGCCGTGCTGCCCACATTCTGATCGGCATCGCCGTCCTTTCACTGGTCTATTATGTTGCAGTCTGGGCGCGTCTCGAGCTGCTGCGCAGCGTTCTCGCAACCCTCGTCCCATACACGGGATTCGCGTTGATCGTGATGTTCCAATCCGAACTGCGGCGCATGCTGGCGCGCATCGGCCGCAGGCCGTTCGCCGGCTTCAGTCAACTGGAGAAACGTGAGGTAGCGGACGAAATCCTGCTCGCCCTGGGACAACTGACACTGCAGAAGGTCGGCGCGCTCATTATTGTAGAGCGCAACATCGGCTTGCGGACGTTTGTGGAGAGCGGTGTGCGCCTGGATGCGGTCATCTCTCGAGACCTCCTTTGTTCGCTGTTCCAACCCCTCGGCGCGCTACATGATGGCGCGGTCATCGTACAGGGCGATCGGATAGCCGCTGCGGCCTGCTTCCTGCCCCTGACCACAAATCCACTCCTCGCTACGAACCTCGGAACCCGTCATCGGGCCGCGATTGGTGTGACTGAAGAGGCCGACTGCATCGCCCTGGTGGTGTCCGAGGAAACCGGCCGCATCTCGATGGCGCATGCCGGCGATATCGATCTGAATGTCCCATTGGCGCGCGTCGAGCAGGCGCTGACCGGACTTCCAATACGTCAGGAAGCCCGCCCCACGGCCGAACCCGTCCCGGCGCCAACTGAATCCACAGTCCAACAACCGCGATGAGAAAATGGCTGTTCGGTAATTTGGGATGGAAGTTGCTGTCGCTCGCCATCGCCACGGTACTGTGGCTCGTCGTGGCGCGCGAGCCGGAACTCGCCACTTCGATCAACGTACCAGTGGAGTACAAGAACATCCCCGACGACCTGGATATCAGCTCCGGAATTCCGGACCGCGTCTATCTGGAAGTGCGGGGCTCCCCGCTGCGTTTGACCCGCGACAACTTACAGGACGCCGCGATCGTACTCGACCTCTCTACGGTGGCTAAAGCCGGGGAACGCACCTTTACGGTCCGTGAACAAAACCTGAAACTTCCCAGCGGTGTGAGCTTCTATAAGGCGGTGCCTTCGCAGATCACCCTGCGATTCGAGCGGTTGGTGTCTAAAACGGTGCCGATACGTCCCAAGTTCTCTACCGGTCCGACGCAGGGATATGCGATCGTGGCCAGCTCGTTCAATCCACCGACCGTTCGCATCAGTGGCCCGGAGAGCCGCATTCGGTCCATCGAAGCGGTGAGCACCGATCCGATCGATCTCAGCAACGTAGTGGGAAAGACCGAAATACGAGTCCACCTGTCGGTCGGCGATCCTCAAATCCGGCTGCGCAGCGACGCGCAAGTGCATTTCAACGTGACCCTGGAAAAGAGAGACATGAACTGATGGCGCGAACGCTCTTTGGTACGGATGGGATTCGCGGTGTTGCGGGGGAGTATCCGCTCGATCCGCGCACGGTAACAGCCGTAGGCTCGGCGCTGGGCGCCTGGATCGTTCGAAGCGGGCACGAGCAGCAGGTTGTCATCGGCATGGACACCCGGGAGTCAGGTCCGGAACTAGCGTCGCTAATCGCCGGCGGCCTCGCATTGCACGGCGTAGGCGTCGATTTCGCGGGAGTCACGACGACACCCGGCGTCGCATACCTGGCGAAGAACGGCCCGTTTGCCGCCGGCGTCATGATCTCGGCCTCGCACAACCCATACCAGGACAATGGCATCAAAGTGCTGGGGCATAACGGATATAAACTCGCCGACGAACTCGAGGAAGCACTGGAGCAGGAGATCCTGGCTTCGGTTCGCGACGGCATCGCGCCGCGGCCGGTAGAACTGAACGTCGACAAGACGCTCGACCGCACCTACATCGACCACCTGGCGTCGACGCTGTCCCGCAGCCTCGAAGGCCTGAATATCGTCATCGATTGCGCCAATGGATCCGCCTGCGAACTGGCGCCCAAGCTGTTGGGAAGACTCGGAGCCACAGTCCATACCATCGCCGCGGCTCCGGACGGGCGAAACATCAATCTGAATTGCGGCTCGTTGCACGTCGAAACACTGCGGGAAGCAGTGCTGCAAAAAGGCGCTCAGGTAGGCGTCGCTTTCGATGGCGATGCCGACCGTGCCCTGTTCATTTCCGCGTCCGGAAGGCTCATCGATGGCGATGCGGTGTTGTTGATCGCCTCGCGATTCTTAAAGGATCAGGGCCGGTTGCCGGGGAACGGCGATGGTCCGATTGTGGTAGCCACCGTCATGTCGAATCTCGGGCTCGAGCTCGCGTTGGCATCGCATGGCATCAAGCTGGTGCGGACTCCTGTCGGCGACAAGTATGTGCTCGAGGAAATGCTGCGCATGGGTGCAGCCCTGGGCGGCGAGCAGTCGGGGCACGTCATCTTTCGTGAGTTTGCCACCACAGGCGACGGCATGTTGACGGCACTCCGTATCTTCGACGTCATGACCGCGCGCGCTGCCTCGCTCGATGATCTTGTGGCGGAGATGAAAACATTTCCGCAGGTGCTTGTGAATGTCCGCGTAAAGGAAAAGAAGCCGCTCGATCAGCTTCCTGAAGTGCAACGTGAGATTCGTCAGGCGGAAGCGGCCTTCGGCAATTCGGGGCGTGTGCTGGTGCGGTTCTCAGGCACCGAGCCGCTGGTCCGCGTGATGGTGGAAGGTTCCGACGCGGCAATGGTTGACGAATACGTTCAGCGCATTGCGGACCGCATTCGGTCGGACATGGTTTGATTGCACAAAAGGAGTTGCTGCGGCGGCTGGGAATCGATTTTCCGATCATTCTCGCGCCGATGGGCGGCGGACCAGGCACTCCCGAATTAGCCGCGGCGGTTTCGAATGCCGGCGGTCTTGGATCGCTCGCCGGCAGCTACTGGACTCCGGAAGAAATCCTGAATAAGGTTGGCGAAACACGCAGGCTGACGGAGCGCCCTATCTGCGTCAACCTGTTTGCCGGTGGATTCGACCGGCCCGCCGATGTCGATGCCGCGCCGATGCTCGCGATCCTCGGCGAGGTTCACAGTGCATTGGGGTTGCCGCCGCCGGTGTTGCCCTCGCTGACGCGCGATCCTTTCCCGAAGCAGTTCGAAGCGGTTCTGGAAGCACGGCCCGAGGTGTTCAGCTTCACCTTTGGCGCACTCGAGCCGGATGCCATCTCAAAGCTTCACGCACGGGGCATGACCGTTCTCGGAACCGCAACAACAATCGAAGAGGGCCGGATTCTGGCGGACACCGGGGTCGACGCGGTGATCGCGCAGGGCGCGGAGGCGGGTGCGCATCGCGGAACATTCACCGTCCACTTCGAGCAAGCCATGGTTCCCACGTTGGAGCTCGTGCGCGGAATTGCTCAATTCGCTGCCGTGATCGCTTCGGGTGGAATCATGGATGGTCGTGACATCGCCTCGATGCTCTCTCATGGGGCATCGGCGGTGCAACTGGGCACAGCATTCCTGCGATCGCCGGAGTGCGGGGCCGCGGTGGCTTACAAGCAAGCGATTGCCGGCGCTGCACGCGACACAACCGTCGTGACGCGAGCATTTTCCGGCCGCCCAGCACGCGGCATTCGCAACACCTTCATCGAGAAGTTGGAGGGCCGGGAGGGCGCCATACTTCCCTACCCTGTTCAGAACACGCTGACGAGGCAAATGCGGACCGCCGCTGCGAAATTGGGCGAGGCTGGTTTCTTATCGCTATGGGCGGGTCAAGGCGTATCCCGCAGCCGCGAGTTGCCGGCGGCGGAGTTGGTCGCACAATTGATTAACGAGTGCGAGTATTGATGAAGCCGTGGCGGCGCAGGCGGTTACTCCTGTGCATTCGGAATGACATCCAAGGGCACGATCAAAAAACTTCTTATTGGGCGGCTGTGGAAGGGTGAAGCCGCCACCTCGTTTTCATCACGTTTGTAGGCGGGCGGCTAGTTTGGTACTAGTAACCTACATCTTGTAGCGCCCGAGGTCTTCGTCGCCGAGACCTTCGAGCCAGCGCCGCAGTTCCTCGTTGCTGTTCATCTTCTCAGTCACCGCGCTCGACGCCTTGGAACTCTTCAGCACTGTGTCGTCCACGAAAATCGGACAATCGAGACGCAGCGCCAACGCCAGGGCATCGCTTGGACGAGAGTCGACGCTGATCAGCTCTCCATCCCGTTCCAGCCAGATGACCGCATAGAAAGTGTCATCCTTCAATTCGCTCACAACAACTTTGCGCATCCCTGTTCCAAGACCCAGCAGCAATGTCTTAATCAGGTCGTGCGTCATCGGGCGTGGTGTAGAGACCTTCTCAATCTCCAGGGCGATCGCATTCGCCTCGTAGATTCCCACCCAGATAGGCAAGATGGAAGCGCCATTCACGTCCTTCAGGACGACGATCGGCATGTTGGAGACCGGGTCCATCATCAGTCCCCGGATTTTCATTTCAACTTCCATTTACCCCTCCTTGCACTTCTACTGTAGCGCTTCCCCCGCGAGAGAGTTGGGCCCTGCGCGCGTCACCCGCACGGGCATGTATTTGCCGACGAGACTCTCATCACCAATGGGGCTCGGATGCGCCGCATGTACGAAGTTCAACGTGCGATTTTGAGACGTACGCCCGATCCACTGACCCGTCGCCTTATTAAATCCTTCCACCATCGTCTCTTCGACTACGCCAACCAGATCCCCGTTACGCCGAACCTGAATCGCGCGCTGCTTCTCCTGGAGAATGGTCAGACGCCGACCCTTCTCGTCTTCCGGAATCTGGTCTTCCAAAGCGAGAGCGGGCGTGTTGGGCCGTCTCGAATATTTGAAGCTGAAGAGCGAGTCGTATTCCACTTCATCGAGAAGGGCGAGCGTTTCGTTGAACTCCGCCTCGGTCTCACCGGGGAAGCCGACGATGATATCGCTCGTGATGGAAATATTCCGCCGCGCCTTCTTCATCCAGTCGATGCGGCGCATGTACTCGTCGCGCGTATAGAGCCGCTGCATGCGCGACAGCACCGCGCTCGACCCTGATTGCACGGGCAAATGGACATGATTGCACAGCACTGGATTCTCATCGATCGCGTCGATGATGTCTTTGACGAAATCGCGAGGATGCGATGTGGTGAAGCGCACCCGCCGGATGCCATCGATCTCCCCCATCGCTCGCAGCAGCCGCGCGAAATCCCAACCCGCCGGTGAAGGATCGCGGTAGCTGTTCACGTTTTGCCCAAGTAATTGAATCTCGCTGTATCCCATCTGCGCCAACTCGCGGGCCTCACGCATGACGCTGTCGCTGGTACGGCTGCGCTCGGGACCTCGCGTGAACGGAACCACGCAATAGGCACAACTCTTGTCGCACCCTTCGATGATGGTGATATAGGCGCGATGGGGATTATCGCGGCGCGCAAACGGAGTTTCGAAGGTCTCCTCGGTGTCCAGGTTTAAGCCGGTCACGCGGTGGTTCCCTGCCTCCAGTTGAACCAGCATCTGTGGAAGCTTCGTATAGCTCGCTGATCCAGCCACCAGGCTGACGTGCGGCGCCCGTTCGAAAATCTTCTCGCCTTCCTGCTGCGCGACGCACCCCAGAACTCCGAAGACCTTGTTCTTATCCTTTTTAAACTGCTGCAATCGGTTGAAGACCTTCTGTTCGGCTTTGTCCCGGATACTGCAGGTGTTGTACAGAATCAACTCGGCTTCTTCGGGCGTCTCGACCTGGCTATACCCTTGCGTCAGCAACGTTCCGATCACTTTTTCGGAATCGTGCACATTCATCTGACACCCGAAGGTTTCAATATAGAAAGTCTTCATTTCTTTGCTAGATAGTATTGTATCCTGGCATTGAGAAAGAGCCCGCCGGTAATGTAGTCTCATCACGCGTCCGTCTTCGGGTACTATTACATTTCAGTGAAGGTCTTATATGGTTGAGGCTAGAACACTTGTGGGGTCGGAGGGTAAGGAAAAAGGAACCTCCTGCCGATAGAGTGGTCGGGGAGAGATGTGTAACTCCGCACCAATGGAGAGGTAAGCGTAAGAGCTTGAAGATTCTTATTGCAGATGACAGTCTGGTCTCGCGCCATTTGCTCGACGCAACGCTTCGCAAATGGGGCTACGACGTCGCGGTCGCACGCGACGGCTCCGAAGCCTGGGACATTCTGCAACGGGACGACGCACCGCCGGTAGCCATTCTGGATTGGATGATGCCAGGCATGACCGGCCCCGAGGTCTGCCGGCTGGTACGGCAGCAGGCTCGGGAACCGTACACCTATATCCTTCTTCTAACCTCCAAAAGCCTCAAAGAAGACCTGATCGAGGGCATGGAATCGGGCGCGGACGACTATATCATCAAGCCTTTCGATCAGCATGAACTGAAGGTCCGGTTGCGCGCCGGCACCCGCCTGGTGGATCTCCAGGCCGAGTTGCTGTCCGCCCGGGAGGCGCTACGGGAGCAGGCTACCAAGGATTCACTCACCCGGCTGTGGAATCGCTCGTCCATTCTAGATGCTCTGCAACGCGAACTCTCACGCGGCCAGCGGGAACGAACCCCAATCGGCGTCATCCTGCTCGACCTGGATCACTTTAAGCTGATTAACGATACCTACGGTCACTTTGCCGGCGACGCGGTACTGCGCGAAGCAGCCCGCCGCTTGAGCATGTCGATTCGGCCCTACGATTCCCTCGGGAGATATGGCGGCGAGGAATTCCTCATTGTCTTTCCCGGATGCGATGAGAATACAGCCGTCGCCCAGGCGGAGCGCCTGCGGGTCGATTTGTGCTCGGAGCCAATGCTCCTTACCGAGACCGCGATCACGCTCACTGCAAGTTTTGGCGCCACCGCGGCTCTCCCCGGCTATGACAACTCGTCGGAGGTGCTCATTCGTCGAGCTGACGAAGCCCTGTATCGCGCGAAGAGACTCGGCCGCAACCGCGTCGAAATGCTCATCGACCAATCTGGTGCGCCGTCAGGGACCTCATTGCTGGGCACGCCGCTCGCGGACGCTCCGGCTTAACTCGAGGTACGGTCAAAAAAACTCCACATCCACCAGGCTGTGGAAGCGTGAAACAGGCGGTTCCGGGGGCCTTTGGACTACGGCGGGAACGCGCAGGCGAAACCGCCTGCGCCACCCTTGGGTTGCGGCGAGGCTTCCAGCATCGGAGTATCCCTTGATTGCAGCTATGACAGGAACCCTCATCATTTTTTACCCATCTCTAAGTGCAGCCGGAAAGTTCCCACCCAAACCGGACCGCGATCCCGGTTGTACGCCGGGTTATTCACATGCTGCAGGTCGATCGTAGCCGCCAGCCAGGGCCACAACTGCGCCGAATAATAGCTCTCTGAAATCACCTCGGGGCCATAGCGCAGCTTCCCGTCGCCGATCAGAAAATCATAGCCGCCTAGAGCCAGGTATTGTGCATGAACGGCCGAGAGTCCGTTGACCGTTACTTCCGTCGCAGCCGTATCGTGAGGACGGCGCCAGCGGCCGCCGCCGACCGAAACCCCCGCCGTCGCGAGCCGGTCGATCGCCGTAAACGCGAAGCTCTCGGTCTTGCCATCGTTCCATCCGAGCCGTCCGAACACGCCGACATCCTTCACAATCTCCTGCTCGGCGCTGATCCCGAAACCATACTTCAAAGTCCCGATCCGGCGCGTTGCCGTAATATCGGGCGTCGTCCCACTCTGCCGCGCTAAGCGGATGGCATCCCCATACGTTCCGGCATCGGCATGGTTCTGATAGCTCAACAACCGGATTGCGCCATCGTGCCCGCCAGGATGAAAGTGCAATTCACCCTCGAACATATCGGCGCGATCGCGGAACAGCCGGCGATCGAACCGCAGCCCATTGGCCACTTTCGGCATGGCCGAGCTTCCGTATCGTAGCGACCAGCGCCGAGTGTGGAACTCGTGCACCCAGCCCCACGTATACCCGCGCGTATCCGCCGGATAGTCCCAGGCGCCGTTGTACATCACGGCCCAGCCCATGAACTGAGTTCGCGGGTCGTGCGTATAGCGGTTGTTGTCGAAGAAGTCCGTTACCGTAAACCGCCCGAGCGTGATCGAGTAGCGTGTCATCGGCCGGCTGCCCGCCAGTTGATTTTCATCGCTCTCCACCTGTTCCTGCCCGTCGCCGAATCCGAAATCCTGAGTCACGTACAGGCGCGCGACGTAAGGTTTTGGCGCGGCGGTGGCCACCCGCGGCATCTCGCCATTAGGAAAATTCGCGATACCGTTCGTGGCGCTGAAGCCGCGTCCGCCCGCCATCTCGGGATCGAAGTAGAACTGCGTATTGTGGGCAATACGCCAACCGAAGAACAGAGTCGAGGTGATCGAAACCTCCGCTTCGGGATGGTTGATCAGGCTGAACCGGCCGGTGTAGGGCGCATCGAAAGACGGATGATATTGGCCGATTGACGTGGCCTGGAAATAGAGATTCCAGCGCTCATCATCCGCCGGAGGGCTCTGCGCCGGCACGTCCTGAGCACGCACAATCGTGGCGATACCGAAACTGATCCAACAGCACACGCGCACCAGTCGCGCGATGCTCCACTGGCCCATTTCTCTGATGTTCGCACCGTTCCATTACAAGAGTGTTAACCGTCGTCCGCGCCGCGATTGATACACTGGCATTTGGCGACCCACAGCAAGCCTTTGCCGGTCGAAGCCGACCCCGCCGCCGTCGCGCGCATAGTCGCCCAAGCGGCGTCAACGCCCGTCGTCCGCGAGTGCCTGCAATGGTTTGTGCGCGAGAGGCAGTGGATCAACGAGCAGCATCTCCTGCTCTGCCGCATCCCGGCCCCCACCTTCTTCGAACAGCGCCGCGCGGAATGGATGTGCGCGCAATTCCGCGATCTCGGGTGGGATGCTCGCATCGATCGCGCCGGTAACGTGGTTGCCACCGAGGCTGACACTGACGGCCCTTACATCGCGATCACCGCTCACCTTGATACCGTTCTCGCGCCCCGCAGCAACGAAGAAGTATCGGTCGGGCCCGATGGCCGCATGCTCGGGCCCGGCTCATCCGACAACGGCGCCGGCCTCGCTGCCCTGCTCGCCATCGCACGCGCGATTCGCTCCTGTCCGATTGCCGACCGCGGACTGCCGTTGCTCCTGATCGCCAATGTGGGAGAGGAAGGCGAAGGCAATCTCAGCGGTATGCGCTATCTTTGCCGCCAGTCGCCACTCGGCGGAAGAATCAACGCATTCATTGTTCTCGACGGCCCCAATACCGACCACATCACCTCGCAGGCGCTGGCCAGCCGGCGTTTCGATGTCACCATTACCGGCCCCGGCGGGCATAGCTGGAGCGACTATGGTGTTGCAAACCCGGTGCACGCCCTTAGCCGCGCCATTGCCCTGTTCACCGAAACCCGGCTCAAGCCCTCACCGCGTTCTTCATACAACTTTGGAATTCTCGAAGGCGGATGCAGCATCAACTCCATTCCTTCCCACGCACGAGCAAAGGTCGACATGCGCTCCGAAAGCAGCTCGAAACTGGAGGAAATGTCCGGGCTGCTGACCAGTTGTGTCGAGCGCGCGATCGAGGTCGAAAACGACGGATCGTCGGGCCGCAAAGTCACGGCAAAGATTCGTGAAATCGGCTCGCGGCCCGCGGGACGCCTCGCCGATGACGCGTCCATTCTACAGGTCATTCGCGCCGTTGACGCGCAGCTCGGCATTCGCTCGCGATTAGACTGCGCCTCCACCGACGCCAATGTGCCGCTCTCGATGAACCTCCCGGCGATTTCGATCGGCGCCGGCGGACAGGGCGGCGGCGCCCATACTGCCCAGGAGTGGTTTCACCCCGAAGGCCGCGAACTGGGGCTGCGGCGCATCCTGCTCACTGCTTACGTGCTGTTGTACCGCGAATTCGCGATGGGATGAGGTGGCGCGCCGAGCTCCTCCTCGTCCTGGTCTGTTTCGTCTGGGGGGCGACGTTCATCCTCGTCAAGGATGCGGTCGCCGATATCCCGATTCTCATGTTCCTCGCGCTGCGTTTCACCATGGCGGCCATTCTTCTAGGCGCCGTTATGGCCACGCGCCGCAACCGACCCTCCTGGAGGGCAAGCCTTCGCGGAGGGATCACGGTCGGTACTCTCCTGTTCCTCGGCTACGTATTGCAGACGTTTGGACTCCGCTACACCTCCGCCGCTAAGTCTGCCTTCATCACGAGCCTCTATGTTCCGCTCGTTCCCGGTTTGAGCGCCATCATTTACCGGAAGATCCCGCGTGTTTCTGAAATTGTCGGCGTGACGCTGGCGATCGCCGGCCTCGCACTGCTTACCGTTCCGAGCGAGGTGTCTCGCATTTCCTCCGGCGACCTGCTCATCGCGTGCTGCGCGGTCGCGTTTGCGCTGCACATCATCCTGTTGGGACGCTACGCGCAGGAAACGGACGTCGGCTGGCTTGCCACCATCCAGATCGCTTTTGCGGCAGTGCTCGGCGGCGCGACTTTCTGGTGGGCCGAACCACTCCACGTTCGTTGGACATCCACGGTTTGGATCGCCCTGGCAATCACCAGCGTATTCGCTACCGCCCTGGGGTTTCTGGCGCAGACCTGGGCGCAGAGCCAGACCTCCGCCACCCGGGCGGCCCTGATTTATTCCCTCGAGCCGGTGTTCGCCTGGCTTACGTCGTATGTCTTTGCCGGGGAGCTACTTACCGCACGCGCTCTGGCCGGGGCAGCACTGGTCCTAAGTGGCATCCTCGCAGTAGAGTTGAAACCCTTCCGAAGGACGGAACATCAACCACTTAGCGGAAATCTACCCTGATGGATGCGTGGCAACTAGTCGATACTCATATAATGTAGGTACGTCGTCTTGTGCCTCACACAGGGGGATGCCAGAGGAGCTCATGCGTTTCTTTGATAAAATGCGACAGCAAAAACTGCTGTCATTGAGTCTGCTGATGTTCACGCTGGCGATCGGGATCGTCATCGGGACTTTGGTCAACACGGGGGTCAAAGCGGCACGGGGCCAAAACGTAGCACCCGACGCCTCCCCGCTCTCAATTCCCAACCCTGTCGTACTCGGGAACGAGTTCACTAAACTGGCCAAAAAGCTCGAGCCGTCGGTTGTTTACATCACTGCCGACTACACCCCCAAGATCGCCGAGAATCCGCATGGCCGCGGCAAGTCGCAAGACGATGAATCCGATGATTCCGGCAGTAATGGTCTCGATCCATTCTTCCGGCGGTTCTTCAAGAACAGCCCTAATCTGCCCCCCCACGCTTTTAAACAGGAGCAGTCCGGCACAGGCTTCATCGTCGATAAGAACGGTTATATCATCACCAATAACCACGTGGTCAGCAAAGTGGACCACATCAAGGTGAAGTTGCATGGATCCGACCACGAGTATCGCGCCCGCATCATCGGTACCGATCCCGAAACCGACCTTGCTGTAATCAAGATCGATCCCAAGGAGTCTCTGGTGCCGGTCACTGTTGGCAACTCCGACGCCATTCAGGTGGGCGATTGGAGCGTGGCGATCGGTTCGCCATTCGGACTGGAAGCCTCCGTCACGGCGGGCATCGTCAGCGCTCTGGGCCGAGATATTGCGGGGCCCACGACACAACTGCAGCGCTTCATACAGACCGATGCCGCCATCAATCCCGGCAACAGCGGTGGTCCGCTGCTCAACATCCGCGGCGAGGTGATCGGCGTCAACACAATGATTGCCACGCAGAACGGCGGATACCAGGGAATCGGCTTCGCGCTGCCCATCAACATGGTGGCGCGGGTTTATAACGACCTCATTCGCGCCGGTAAAGTCACACGTGGTTCAATTGGCATCAAGTGGACCAAGGGCGCCAAACCCGATTTGATGAAGGCGCTGGGAACGAACGCCGGTGTTCTTGTTGAAGAAGTCCACAAGGGCGGTCCCGCCGATAAAGCGGGGCTGAAGCAGGATGACGTCATCGTCTCGATTGACGGCAAGCCGGTGAAAGATGGCGACGAACTCGTGGCGCGTGTCGCGGACACACCGATCAATACCCCGGTTCACCTCGGTGTCGATCGCAACGGCAAGAAGATGGACTTCAAGGTCACGATTGAGGATCGCGCCGAAGTCTTCAAAGACGACCCGACTTTTAGCGCGGCCGAGCCGCAACCGCAGGAAGAGGAGCCTACCCGGCCGGACATCGCGCCGAGCACCGCGAAATTCGGTATCAAGATCAAGACCTTGTCCGACCCCGAACGCGACAACATGGGCCTGCACGACAAGCGCGGCGTACAGGTTTCGGCCGTCCTCGAGGGATCTTTTGCCGAGGACATCGGAATCCTGGAGCGCGATGTAATCGTTTCGATCAACCGCCAGGCGGTTACTTCGGTCGAAGACATTCAACGCATTCAATCGACACTGAAGCCGGGTGATGCGGTCGCCATACGCATCATGCGCTCGCCCGACGTGCAAGGCCGCGCGCGGGTGTGGAACAGCTTCGTAGTTTCCGGCACGCTGCCCGTCCAGTAATGCTGTTCGCTTAAAAGGCTGCTGACTATCAGCCGAGCTAGCGGAGGAGTAGAGTGTAGTCATGCGACTCTCGCACCGGCTCATACTCCTTTCGCTGGCCGTCATACGCCTGGTGTGGGCGCAACCCGACACCGACTGGTGGCGGCATGCCGTCATCTATGAGATCTACCCTCGCAGCTTTGCCGACACAAACGGCGACGGCGTCGGCGACCTGAATGGCATCACCAAACACCTGGATTACCTCACCACGCTGGGGGTCGACGCCATTTGGATTTCGCCGTTTTTCCCATCGCCGCAAGTCGACTTCGGATACGACATCTCGGACTATCGCGCGATCGACCCGCGATACGGCACCATGGCCGACTTCGACCGCCTGCAGGAGGAAGCCAACAAGCGACACATCCGCTTGATCCTTGATTTCGTGGTGAATCACACTTCGGACAAACATCCGTGGTTTGTCGAATCGAGATCGTCGCGCACGAATCCCAAGGCCGACTGGTTCGTCTGGCGTGACGCTAAGCCGGACGGCAAGCCGCCAAACAACTGGCAATCCATCTTCGGGCACTCGGCCTGGCAATGGGAGCCGGCGCGCAAACAGTTTTACTATCACGCGTTCTATAAGGAGCAGCCCGATCTGAACTGGCGCAATCCGGAAGTGCGGAAAGCAATGTACGACGTCATGCGCTTCTGGATGAATAAAGGCGTGGCAGGCTTCCGTTTGGACGCGGTAACCAGCCTGTTCGAGGATCTCAAGCTGCGCGACGAGTCGACTCGTCCGGGACGCAACGCATATGGCGAGCCCATCGTCTCGCGCGAATACACCGACAATTTGCAGGAGTTGCACGATGTGCTTCGGGAGATGCGCCAGGTCACAAACGAATACCCCGGACGTGTGCTCATTGGTGAAACGTATGTGCCCAATGTCGGCGAACTGGCTAAGATGTACGGCCCGAAGAACGACGAGCTACAGCTTCCCATGGACACGCAATTCGGTTTTCTGAATCGACTCTCGGCAGATGCATTCCGCGCCAAGTTGCGGGACGCCGAGGCCGGGCTGCACGGCAACGTCCCGCTCCTGGTGTTCGACAATCACGATAATCCACGAAGCTGGAACCGTTATGGTGACGGCGCGCACAACATGGAAATCGCGAAACTGCTTGCGGCATTGCTGCTGACGCCCCGAGCAGTCTCACTGATGTATTACGGCCAGGAGATCGGGATGGAGAACAACGACCCGAAGCGCATTGAAGACGTGCAGGACCCCATCGGCCGAATTGGCTGGCCCAAAGAAATTGGGCGCGATGGAGAGCGCACGCCGATGCAATGGACCTCGGGTCCGGAAGCAGGCTTCACAACGGGCAAAACCACCTGGCTTCCGATTCCCCCAAGCTACCAGGCGCACAACGTGCAAGTAGAAGAGCGCGACCCGAAGTCCCTTTTCCACTTCTACACGACGCTCATACGGCTCCGAAAAGACAATGCGGCCTTGCGGGATGGTTCGTTTGAGTTGGTGAACGAGAACGATTCCAATGTTCTCACTTATGTCCGTAAGTCGCCGCAAGGGCAGATGGTGCTGGTCGCGCTGAACTTTACGGCGAGCCCGCGGACAGAAAGCTATAAGGTGGGCAAAGACTCGACAACGCTACTCAGCACTTTCGCTTCGGCAGGGGCGAAGGTCGACTTGAAGAAGTTAGAGCTCCCCGCGTTTGGCGTTTATATAGGGGAGATCAAATAGGCGGATGCCTAAACTAACGACCCGTGGCGGAAATCGGGCAGGCTGAATGCGTGCCCCACCTTAGCTCGCAACCTGTTGAGCGCGCATGCCGCTCTCAACGACTTAGGCCACGGGCTGCTAAGACGCCCCGCTCCCCTTCCGCTTCACGTCGATATTGTGCCGTTTGATCTTCTGGTTCAAAGTCGACAGCGGAATTCGCAAAAGCTCCGCCGCCTCGGTCTGGCTCCAGTTCACGACCTCGAGCATCTCGATAATCTTCCGCCGCTCGAAATCGGCAACAATCTCGAATAGGGATGCATCCTGGGGCAGGAACCCGCTCTCATCGCGGCGCACCCGCATGCCGCCCGCCTGCAGGATTGAATCGGGCAGCACGGAAGCCGGCACAACAGGCTCCGACGCCAGCACCACGGCGCGCTCGATGGCATTCTCCAGCTCCCGCACGTTCCCGGGCCAGTTGTGATCCATCAGGAACTGGATCGCATCCGACTCGAAGCGCAGGATGCTCTTGGCTTCGGCGTCCAGGAATTTCTCGTTCTCCCGGCAATACTTCGTGAAGAAGTGCTCCACCAGCCGCGGGATGTCTTCCTTACGTTCCCGCAATGGAGGCAGCGAGATGTTGATGACGTTGAGCCGATAGTACAGGTCCTCGCGAAACTTGCCTTCCTCGACCAGCCGTTTCAAATCGGCATTGGTAGCCGCGAGAATCCGGACGTCCACCTTGATGGTCTCGGTCGACCCCACCGGCATGAACTCGCGCTCCTGAATTACGCGGAGCAGCTTGGCCTGGGTCTCCTGGCTGATGGTGCCGATCTCGTCAAAGAAGATCGTGCCCTTATTGGCAATTTCGAAATACCCCTTGCGCGATGCCACCGCGCTGGTGAAGGCGCCCTTGACGTGTCCGAACAGCGTCGACTCCATCAGATCTGTCGGCACTGAACCGGTGTTCACCGGCACGAACATCTGCTCCGCACGCGACGAGTTCGCATGGATGGCTTTCGCCACCAGTTCTTTTCCCGTGCCCGTTTCGCCCGTGATCAGGATCGTCGCCCGGCTCCGTGCCACCTGCGAAATCAGATCGAGCACCCGCAGCATGCGGTCGCTCTTCCCCACGATGCTGGGAAAGCTATAGCGCTGGCGCAGCGCGCGCTTGAGTTGCAGGTTCTCCCGCTCCAACCGCGAGCGCGCGATCATCCGCTCGATTTCGATGATCAGCTTTTCGTTGTCCCACGGCTTCGAGAAGTAGTCGTCCGCGCCCGCCTTTAACGCGTTCACCGCGACTTCCACCGACCCGTACGCCGTGATCATGAAGATCGGCGTTTCCGTGTCGCGCTCCCTCACGTCCCGCAGCACTTCCATGCCGGAGCGGTCCGGCATCATCAGATCGAGCAGGACGATGTCGTACGTCCCCGACTCCATGCGCTTCAAGCCTTCGGTGGCGTTCTGCGCCAGTTCCACCGAATACCCTTCCATCTGGAGCAGCGTCTCCAGGCTTTCGCGGATATCGGCTTCGTCATCCACGACAAGGATGCGGCCCTTACTCGTCTGGGTGCTCTCTGTATCGGGAGGCAGTTTTTCGGGAGGTAATGTCTCAGGCATGCGCCAGTTTTCTGGTCAGGGGAAGTTCAACGTGGAAGCGAGTGCCGGCTCCAGGCTGGCTCTCCACCTCAATGGTACCGCCGTGCTCCCGCACAATACCATACGTCACCGAAAGACCCAGCCCGGTGCCCTTGCGAGCCGCCTTCGTGGTGAAGAACGGGTCGTAAATGCGAGCCAGGTTCTCCGGCGCAATTCCCTGCCCCGTATCCGCCACTTCCACGCGCGCCAGATCGCCGGAATTGGAGGTGCGAACGGCAAGAACTCCACCCGCGTCCATGGCGTCGCGCGCGTTCAAAAACAGATTCAGGAACACCTGTTGCAACTTTCCGGCGTTTCCCTTGATGGACGGCAGCGACGAATCCAGGGTCATCCTCACTTCTACGCGCGCCTTTTCGAGCTGGTGCTCGATCAAGGTCACCGTTTCGCGAATGATGCGGTTGATGTCGACTTCGACGAAATCCGTCGACGACGTGCGTGAAAAATTCAGCAGCGAATTGACAATCTCACTGGCCCGGAAGGTAGACTTCGCGATCTTCTCCAGCAGCTTCGATTTCTGGTCGTCTCCGGAAATCTGTTTCGCCAGCATCTGCGCGTATGTGGAAATCACCGCCAGCGGCGTATTCACCTCGTGCGCGACGCCCGCTGCCAGCAGGCCGATAGAGCTGAGTTTGTCGGCCTGCACCAGCCGCCGCTCCAGCTCGTCGCGATCGGTCACATCATCGAAAATCACCAGCCGCCCGATCTGCTCGTAATCCTTCGAAACCAGCGGGGCAATGGCAATGTTGAGAATCGATGCGGAGGGCAGTTGGCCCTGGGATTTGCCGTTTCCGTTTGCTCCCGCGGCGGTTACGAACGCCGCCGGCGCCTCCAGAACAAACTTGTAGATATTGTGAACGCCGGTCTCGTGCCGAACCTGGTCGAATTTCTCGCACAGTTCCACAGGGAAAAGCTCTGAGAGGCGACGGCCCACGGCGGCATCGCGACTGATGCCGGTGAGGCGTTCGATCTGCGAGTTCCAGCTTTCGACGCGGTCTTCCAGGTCGGCGGCTAGAATACCCACGTTGATGGATTCCACGATGTTCTCGCTGAAATCCTTCAACCGCTCGTACTCGTCCACCTTGCGCTGCAGCGAGCGGTAGAGCCTCGCATTCTCCACCGCGATCGCCACGTAGCCCGAAAGCGTGATCAGCAACTCGACGTCGTCTGATGAGAGGAAATCACCCTTATCGGTGCGGCTCAATCCAAGGTACGCGATCGTGCGCCCGCGGACCCCGCAGGCGAAGTAATAGGTCAGGTCAAGGTCGGAAACGGTAGAACGAACCGATTGCGGCCACTTGTGCGAAACCACGTCCAGGATGTGGCGGGTGCTTTCGAAGAACAGGTACGGCTTGTCGGGGTTGGCGCTCAGGAAGGAAAGGTCGGGGTAGCGCGGCGGAGCGCCATGCTTGTGATGCCCGAGCGTCGTGTGGAGTTCGAAGCCGTCCTCGTTGTCCCTGGAAAGGAAAAACGCCACGTGCTGGATGGAGAGCGTGTGAACCAAACGGTCTGCGACGGAATGCAGCATCGCGTCCAGGTTCATCTCGGAGCTGAGCTCCCGTCCGAATTCGATGAGTGTGCGGCGGTAATCGTAGCGGTCTTTGTAAAAGAAATAGCGGTCAAGCTGTTCCTGGAGCCAGGCACGGATAGGCTGAAAAATAAACGTCGCGAAAAGAATCAGCCCGACGACCACCGGCGGCGTGAGATCTTCGACGTGGATGAACGAGACAAACAGGCCATAGCACACGCCCAGCACGGCCAGCGTTGCGATGGTGTAAACATACCCTTGCTGGAAGATAATATCGACGTCCATCAACCGGTAGCGCAGGATGGCATAAGCCCACGAGATCGGTATCAGCGCTAACGAAACCACAGCCAGCTTCTGGTAGTGGTTGGGAATCGCGCCGAAAATATACGGCAGGACGTAGATGCAGGCGAAGGGAAGAATCCCCGCCAGGGCGCCGTTCCGCAGGTATTTGAGCTGCCGCAGGACGATGGGGTCGTCCACTTCGCGGAATTGCAGGCTCAGAACGATGGTTCCGGTCAGGTAACAGACTACAAGGTAAAGCAGCCAGATGCGGTCGAGAAACCAGCGCACCTCGATCAGGGGCGCCGCCACCCGGAGCATTCCCTTCGCGACCAGAACGTAGATCGCCAGCAGGGCCACGGCGGGAGCGTATACCATCGCAACCCGAATTCCCGAACTCAACCATTTCCGTTTTTCAGGAAATACCAGGCAGAAATGCAGGAAAACGATCGGCACGAGGATTCCGGCCACGACGTTGCCCCAGTACACTACCTGGTCGAACGGGTTTAGTTTGCCGGTGAAGTGGAAGGCCGAGAAAATGAATGACGTGAAGCACAGAATGTAGAAATGGACCGCTCGTGGCGCATTGACACGCCGGTAGTAAACGAACAGCCCAATCATCAGGTAGAACGCCCCGACCGAGTATTGGTAATAAATGGCCGAGTCGGGCACAACCTCGTCGACCACGACATCGGTGATGGTTACTTCAACCCCATCGCGTAGGACTTTGTAGGGCGCCTTTTGATAAATCCCTACTCGTGCAAGCGCCTGCGGAACATCCGTGGCCTTCTTGATTTCGTAGTTCCCGACAGAAAGCAGCGAGTCTCCGGTGCGGACGCCGGCATTGTCGCCGGAGCTATCCGCAACTATATGAAGAGCAACGACTTTGTTTCCGGACGAAGTAGTACGGTCCACCCACGTGACGCCGTCGTCCGGCAGATGAAACAACTTCTGCTGGCGAAAATTGATTACGGCACAACTGACGGCCGCTACTGTCAGGACGAACAGCAGCGCGCTGATCAACTGGGCCTTTAGGTCCTTCAAAGTCTGCTCCGCCGAACCCCGAGTGCCGCGAGAGACACCCTGAGCATGTACCTTTCCCCGAGGTGTTTTAAGCACTTCAGATGCCAACCCGAGGACAGTCTCTTATCCTTGAGAATACATGGTTTAGCTAACGAAAACAATCGCCCATATCCGGTTTTCGGGAGGGCCACTACGGTAAAGTGTAAGACTTGCTTCAGGTTGTCCTAGCACCCCATGGCCAAGATGGCATTCAGGCCTGCCCCCACGGGCTAGACCAGATCATAGTACTCCCGATAATCCAAGGGAACATCCATCACAAACGGCATCTTGCTGCTCAACGCCTGCTCGGCGCACGCCCTTACTTCTTCGATGCTCGCGACGCGCCGTCCCGCGATTCCAAACGCCGCGGCGACAGCGGCAAAATCAGGAGGACAGAAATCCACACCGTAAGGCGGAAAACCCTTCCGTTCGGAGCTGACCCGGATGAGGCTCAGGCTTCGATCCGAAAACACCACGATCAAGATCGGCAGCCCTAGTTCGCGGATCAGAACTAAATCGTGCAGCATCATGAGCATGCCGCCGTCGCCGACCATTGCAATCACGGGCTTGTCGCGAAGTACAAGCTGCGCCCCGATTGCGGCCGGAATCCCGAAGCCCATCCCTGATAGCCCGTTGGACATGAAGAACGTCCCCGGTTCGTACGACCGCCAGAACTGGCCGATCGCGAGCTTGTGCGATCCGACGTCACAGGTGGCAATGCCGTCGCGGGGAAAGACAGCGCGCAATTCTTCGATCAACCGCAACGGAGATAGACCTTCCGCCGGTTCGCGCCGTATCGCCGCACGCCGGCTCGCGAGTAGCTCGGGGGGCCAGGATTTCGGCCCAGGTAGCGACGCGGCCAGCCGATCCACAAGCGACGGCACGTTTCCAATCGCCTCCCGCGGCTGGTAATCCCCTTCCGCCATCGACACCGCATCAATCGCCACCACGTCCACGTCCGCGAACCAGGTTTTATCGCACTCCACCGGATCAAAACCAATGCCGACGAGGAGGTCAGCCGTCCGAATGGTCTCGAGGATATCGCCGTCTATACACATGCCCGACGCCACACCGAGGAACAACGGATGGTCCTCCGGCACAATGCCTTTCACCTTCGGGGTCACGAGAAACGGCGCCTGAAGCTTGTCGATCAGGCCGCGAACGGCGGGCGCCGCTGATGGTATAGCGCCAAGACCGACGATGACGAGCGGACGCTCCGCAGCTAAGATCCGATCAATCAGGACAGGCTGAAGGCCTGTCCCACCTCGGCCACTCACAGACCTGGCCGTGGAGGTGGCGCTGGCCATTTCGCGGGCGCGATCACTCGGAATCCCGATATGCACCGGGCCCGGTCGTGGAACTTCCGCCAACTCCAAAGCATCTTGCATAATCTCCCACGTGTTCCACTCCCCAATTTCAACCGAAGCTTTAACAAGCGGCGAGAACATCTCCCGCAGCGGGAGCCGCTGGTGCGTCATGGTCGCCACTGCCCGCGAAGCCGTCTGAGCCGTCACCGCGAGGAGGGGAGCACGATCAAGGTATGCATTCGCAACCGCCGTCACGAGATTGGTCGCCCCAGGGCCTAGCGTCGAGCAGCAAACCCCGGGCACACCCGTGATCTGCCCAACCACCTGCGCCATCCAGGCCGCGCTCGCCTCATGCCCCGTCAGCAAAAACCGCATCCCGGCACGGCGGCAGGCGTCCACAAACGCCAGAATCTCCCCGCCCGGAAGCCCGAAAACATACTCCACGCCGCGCTCGGCCAGCGCTTGCGCCATCACTTCCACGTGAGTCGCCATGTGCTATGTTTTTCAATCATAGCCTCCCGTGAGATGAGCAGACCCATATGAACCTGGAACACTTCAGGAAGCGCCTCCTCGCAAAGGAGGAAGAACTCCAAGCTTCGATTGCGCGCCTGGAATCGGAAGCGCGGCAAGCAAGCGCCGACGGCGTAGAAGACGTGATCGACGAGGCTACGTCGTCGGAGGGGAAGGCGACGGCTTTTGAGGAGTCGAGCCTCGAATGGCGGACTTTGAACGAAGTGCGCGGGGCGCTGCGTCGAATCGAGGAAGGCACGTTTGGAACCTGCATCGATTGTGGGCGGCGTATCGAGCCCGCGCGACTGGAAGCCGTGCCGTGGACGCCGTATTGCCTCGCCGACCAGGAAAAGCACGATTCCGACGTGCGATAGCATACGGGGTATGACCCGTCGAACTCTGATACAGGCCGCGGGAATGGCTGCGGCCGCGAGCCCGTTGGCATTCCCCGCCCCTGCCGGTGGACGAATCAAACAAAGCGCGGCGCGCTGGTGCTACGGGAAAATGGGCCTCGATGATTTGTGCCGCAGCGCGGCGCAAATCGGACTGAAAGGCATCGACCTGGTCAATCACGAAGACTGGCCGACACTTCAGAAGTATGGGCTGACGCCCGCGATGACGCCGGGAGCGGGCACGATTCCCAATGGGTGGAATCGGGCGGAGAATCATGCGGCGCTCGAAAAAGAGATGAAGGAGAACATTGCGCTGGCCGCCGCGGCGAAGGTTCCGAATGTCATCACGTTTTCGGGCAATCGCAAGGGCATGGGCGACCCGGAAGCAAAGGACAATTGCGTCGCGGGTCTGAACCGTGTGAAGAAGATCGCCGAAGACAACAACGTCACCATCTGCCTGGAGCTGTTGAACAGCAAAGTGGATCACAAGGATTACCAGTGCGATCACACTGTGTGGGGCGCGGAGGTGATCACTCGCGTGGATTCGCCGCGTGTAAAACTGCTGTACGACATCTATCACATGCAGATCATGGAGGGCGATATTATCCGGACAATCCGGAGTAATATTCAGCACATCGCTCATTTCCACACCGGCGGCGTGCCGGGGCGTCATGAGCTCGATGGCACACAGGAGCTGAACTGGCGGGCCGTCGCCACGGCGATCGCGGACCTGAATTTTCAGGGATTCGTCGCGCACGAATTCGTGCCGACGCGCGATCCGATGCAGTCTCTGGCGCAAGCGTACGACATTTTCAACGTCTGAAAGGAACGGGGGCGACGCGGCATTCTCCTGGCAGAGGTGCTGAATGTCGAACCGATTTTTTTCCCGCTGTCTTCCGCTGCTTGGTATTGCTGTTACTGCCGCGGCACAACCGTCGAGTGACTACCGGATTTCCGGCCCGTACACGCACGACAATCTCTCCGTCTTTCTGGTGCATGCCAGGAAGCTGGCGACCAATCAGAAGTATCTGACGCTGCAGGAGGCGCTCGATCAGAAGAAAGTGGTGGTTTATGAGACCGGCAGCGTTAATGAACTGGCGATTCAAAATGTGTCGTCGGAGGAAGTGTACATACAATCAGGCGATATCGTGAAGGGCGGACGTCAGGACCGCGTGCTGCCCGAGGATACGCTGCTGATGCCGCATTCGGGCAAGCTTCCGATTTCGGCGTTTTGCGTGGAGCACGGGCGTTGGACGGGGCGCGGAGGTGAAGCGTCGGATCATTTCGGTTCGTCGAACCAGGCGCTGGCGGGCAAGGGTTTGAAGATGGCCGCGCGGGAGCCGGGGGCGCAATCGAAGGTGTGGGATGAGGTTCAGAAGGCGCAGCAGCGGCTGTCATCGAATCTGGCTTCTGGCGCAGTGTTGGCATCGCCATCGCCTACGAGCATGCAATTGACATTGGAGAGCAAGCCCGTGAGCGAGGCGAGCGAGGCGTATGTGAAGGACCTGGCGAAGATTGTCGATGGCAAATCCGATGTCGTCGGGTACGCTTATGCCGTCAACGGGAAGCTGAACAGCGCGGATGTTTATGGGTCAAGCGATTTGTTCCGGCGGATGTGGCCGAAGCTGCTGAAGGCAAGCGCGGTGGAGGCCCTGGCGGAGAAGAACGCCGCGCCGGCGAAGCCGCCGGTGGTGGAGCCTGCCACGGTTCGGAGCGCATTAGTGGCCGCGGATGGCGCGAGCGCGGTTTCGAAGGACGACTCAGGGCGCGTTGCAAAGGTGAAAAAGGAATCGGATAAGGCTGTGCAGTACGAGACGGTGGACAGCGCGGCGAATGCTCCGGTTCATAAAAGCGTGGTGTTGAAGTAAGCGCGGGCGGAGGCACATGGCAATGACGCTTGCCCCCGTCGTGGTGCCCGAGTTGACGCGGTCGAGTTAGAGGGGCCCTTCGTAGCGGGGGACTCGAGGGCAACCCGGACGCCGGGGCAAGAACCATGGCGCTGGCAGTTGGCAGAAACAAAATCAGCTCGAATCGTACGTACTTGAAACAGAGCTGGATGAGGCGGTCGTGGAGTTCGAGTGGCGATTTGACGAGATCGCTGGCCGAACCAGGCTTACGCAGCGCATCTGGCTCAAAGACGAGAACGCCGCTGCATGTGTGATTCAGGTGGCCGCCGCATTTGAGTCGAGCTTAGCGCCCGTGGCAGAAGTCTTTGAGAGCGGCATGCGCAGGCGAAACCCGCCTGCGCCCCCTTTGGGTGTTGCGAGCGTCGATCGCATCGCCCCAATGGGTGCTAGCGGGGGCCTATAACCGCGAACGTTCGGCCAGTCAGTTCACTGTTTCGGTGTTCCCTGCTGGCCGACTTTGTCCAACAGATTCGCGCGTTTACAGAAAGCAGAACGTGAAATTACACAAGTCTTACAAAGCTGTGCCTCGCTTCCCGCTAGCCTGGAATTGCAGCTATAAATAGTGACAACCATAGAAGCAGTATCTGAATTGCGCAGGGAATTCGCCCGGCGCGGCTGGGACAAGAAAGCCACCGGCCGGATCGTGTTCGAACTATCGATCCACGTGGCAATCGCGATACTAGGCATCGCCATCTTTCTGACATGCCACTCTCCGGCCCTGAAGGTTCTGGGACTCCTGATCTCAACTTTTGGGTGCATGGGAGTGGGAACCAATACGCACACCTCCACGCACTATGCGACCAGCGACAAGCGTTGGGTAAATGAGGCTCTGAGCTTCTTTGGCTACCCAATGTTCCTGGGTCTATCGGCTACCTATTGGTGGCACAAGCACGTGGTGCTGCATCATCCTTCACCAAACGTTGTCGGAGTGGACACTGACGCCGACCTGTTGCCGTGGTTCGCGATCACGGCAGCCGAGATCCAAGCCAGTTCCGGCTTGCGTCGTTTCTATTACGAACGCCTGCAATTCTGGCTTTTTCCGTTGGCGCTCGCGCTGAACGGCGTCGGTATACAAATAGCCGGTTGGACGCACCTCATACGCATGCTCTCCCATTCCAAAGGGCGAAAGTCTGTCCACTGGACCGACCTCTGCGCGATGATCATGCATTACGTGTTCTGGATCGGTTTGCCGCTGTTATTCTGGCCGCCACAGGCGGTTGCCGGATTCTATGTCCTGCGAAGCATTCTGCTTGGTTATGCAATGTACGCCATCCTAGCTCCTGGACACTTCCCCGCCGAGGCACAGCGGACTACAGCGGAAGTGCGGCACGATACGGATTTCTATACCGTCCAAACTGCCGGAACGGTGAGTTTCCGGACGGGCTGGCTCGGCAGATTTTTGTGCTCAGGCCTCGAGTACCAAATCGAGCATCACTTATTTCCGAATATCAGCCACGTTTACTATCCGCAGGTCAGCGTGGCGGTGAAGGCCTTCTGCGCTAAGCAGGGGTTGTCCTATCGCTCGTACAGTTGGCCAGTGGCTCTATGGAAGAGCTGGGAAGTGCTCCGATTCCCGCAGGAGGTTGTCGGGACAGGGGATGTGCCGCTAACCACGGATGTCGTCGCCTCCTCTTCTGTTTAGCGGTTGTGCCAGCCTGACGTTGCTAACGCGGAGGCTGTTCCTCTCTTCTACGGTCCCGACCTAAAGTCGTACAGGGTGATTCCGCGCGTCAATAGCTCGTCCAGCAACGTGGTTACTGCCGAAGACATCGGGCCGTCGCCCGGGACCACCACGGCCCACTCTAAGTTCTCTCGAAACTCTCGTGAGACGATGTGCCATCCCTCAAGAAGGGGCGGTGTGGTCGCTCCGATTTGAATGAGGGACCAGTGTCGAACGAGGGCAAGTGCAACCTCTCGATCCGGCAACAGGCCGCGCACGATGAAGTGATTGTTTCCGTGCACAAGGATACCGACCATCGCGTTATCAAGCCTCGTGACGCGGATCGGACACCTGGGAAACCGACCGCGAAGTGATACGCCGATTGCTCATACGCGCCGGGTTGAGTGAGCGATGCACCTACTCATCGTAGAACGAGACGCTCCCTTTCGCCCCTAAATTAATAGCCCGTGGCTCAATAGGTTGCAAGCCAAGGGGGGCATGCCTGCCCGACTTCAACTTGAAGAACCCCTTGTTTTTTGAGCTCCACAGGTCCCCTCTATTGTGAACTGCAGCGGACGGCGTCTCGTATATTCCGACAATGAACGCACCGAAGGCAATCGGCTACTGCGCCCTCATCACTCTGGTCGCCCTGTATCTTGTCGGCGCCGTGAGCAACGGAGTCCTGCGTCATATCGTGCAAACTCTGCCGTTGTGGTTCCCCATTGTGCTGGGACTGCGTCATCGCGAGACTGCGAAGTATGCCGCCATCCCATGCTTCATCATCTGGCTGGTGTTGATGATCTTCATCTGGCTGTTCCTGCTCGGTTGGGCACGGATCATATCAGGGCACTTCACACCGATCGAAGTTATCTTGACCCTGGTGATCGGTGCCGCCGGCATAGCCGGCTTGGTGGCCGGTTTTCGTTGGCGAACGAACCTTAGCTGGACCAAAGCGATATCCACGACTCTGCTCTTCGCAGTTCTCCAATTGGCCGCGCTCCGTGTTAGCTTCTTACCATCGATCGCGAAGGACCGCTAGCTTCGAATATGGAACCACGGACAACGCGGTTCGAGGGTCGCCGCTGTTGGTTCCTGGCCTTTGTGCTTTCGTACATCGGCGCGAGCGCGTGGGCTTTGCCGGCTTGTCAGGCCCAAACCAACGAAGGTCAGGAGCCTTTGCCATCATTCGGCGTGACGGTGGTGGCGCCCTTTGGTTTCTGCGGACGGATTTTCGAGATACCAGAAAACCGGCAGTCCGCACCACTGCCTTTACCGAGGCCGGAACAAACAAGGCCTGGAAATGGACCAGGCGGAGGGGCGTCTGCCGGCCCTGCGACAATTGGTTACGGTAACGGTTGCAGCGTCAGATTACCCAGATTTCAGGAACTGCAGCCGATCGGCAAGATCTACACTAGGGACTTAAATGTTCCGCCACGCGATTTTCGCGAGGGGTTTCCCGGCGTTACCGACCGCTTTGAATGGTTCGCCATCGAGTATACGACTCGGTTCTGGGTCAAGACACCAGGCAAGTATACCTTCAAGCTGCTGTCAGATGATGGTTCGGCATTGTACATTGACGAACGCCGCATTATCGACAACGATTGCATGCACCCTCCTTTAAGCGCGACGAAAAGTGTGCGACTGGCGGGAGGGATTCACGATTTGCGCGTCGGCTACTTTCAGGGACCGCGTTTGAGTGTTGCGCTAGTGCTGCACGTCAAGCCCCCGGACGGGGATTGGCGAGTCTTTAACACTGACGATTTCAGGCCTCCTCCAGATCCTTCCGAATGGAAGTATCCGAATCCTTCGAATCTGGAGGCTCCACTCGACCCCTGCAAGGCTGCGCGCCGGTCGGGAAAGCTCATCGTAAGGCCGTAGTAGCCCTCTCCATTGGTTCGCAGTCTTGCCCGGTTTGACAAAAACATTGAACAACCTGCCGGCGCGGGGAATATTCAGACATGGACTCAATGCGGCGCGCTGCCGCGTTCCGCTGTTCCTTGCTCGCCGCGTTGTTCCTGTCGATCGGTTTGCGCGCGCAAGGCTCCAGGGGTGAGATCCGGCTCGAAGTGAAGGACCCTTCGGGGGCGCCGATGCAGGCTTCGGGAAGGCTCGATAATCTGCAGAGCGGCGTCGCTCGTACGTTCCAGACCGCCGTGAATGGGACTGTCACGCTGGGGGACGTGAGCTATGGCCGCTACCGGCTGGTGATCTCCAGCCCTGGTTTTGCCACGCAGACGTCGACGATTGATGTGCAGTCGACCCGTCCTGTCCTGCGTAGCATCACGCTGGCGTTGGGGGTCGAATCGTCCAAAGTCGACGTGGTTGCTTCCACGCCTCTTCCCGGCAGTGACCTTTCCCTTCAGCAAATACCCGCTCCGGTACAAACCGCAAGTGGAAAAGATCTTGACAACAGCGGCGCCCTGGATCTTTCGGATTTCCTGAACCGGCGGCTGAACGGAGTCAACGTCAATGAGAATCAGGAGAACCCGCTGCAACCGGATTTGAATTACCGGGGATACACGGCGTCACCGCTACTGGGGACGCCGGAAGGCATCTCCGTCTACGTCGATGGCGTACGCCAGAATCAGCCCTTTGGCGACGTGGTGAGCTGGGACCTGATTCCACGAATCGCGATCAACGATGTGGTCCTGGTGCCGGGGTCAAATCCGCTTTTTGGGCTCAATGCTCTCGGCGGAGCGGTGTCAATCGAGACCAAGGACGGCAGAAGCTCGCCGGGAACGTCGATTGCCGTCTACGGCGGCAGCTTTGGGCGCCGGGCGGTGGAATTTGAGCACGGCGGAAGCAATTCCAAGGGCTTGAACTGGTATGTTGCCGGTAATTTATTCCGCGATGACGGATGGCGTCTCAAATCGGGTTCGGATGTGCGGCAGATGTTCAGCAAACTGGGGTGGCAGGGAGCGAAGACGGCGATCAGCCTCGGCTTCGTGTACGCCGACAATTTCCTTCGAGGAAATGGCCTCCAGGAGCAGCGCCTTCTGGCAAACAATTATGCCAGCGGATACACGTATGGCGACACGACCACGAATCGCTCGCCTCTCGTGAATCTCAGCGTTCGGCACGCGGGCGGCGCGGCTCTGATCTTTTCGGGCAATGCTTACTTCCGCTACATTCGGGCCGACACGGTAAACCCAAATCTCAACACCGACTCACTGGACGAATCGGTTTACCAGCCTACGCCGGCGGAGCAGACCGCCTTGCAAGCCGCGGGGTATACAGGTTATCCGACCAGCGGCGCGACGGCCGCCAACACTCCGTTCCCGTACTGGCGGTGTATCGCTCAAGCCCTTCTGCGGACCGATCCGGTAGAGCAATGCAACGGCCTGATCATCCGGTCGTTCACGAAACAGAATAATTACGGCCTTTCGGGGCAACTCACATGGTCTGCTTCGCATGGCGTGCATCGCAATCAGTTCACCGCGGGGGCAGGCTGGGACCGGAGCAGTCTTGCTTTTCAGCAGAGTACGCAGTTCGGCTATCTTACTCCCGACCTCACCATCACTCCGGTGAACGCGTTCGAGGATGGTTCGACGAACCAGGACGGAACGCCTCTCGATACACGCGTCTTCCTCCATGGGCTCCCGCAGACCTCGAGCATCTTCGCCACGGATAACCTGTCGATTGGCGAAACCTGGAGTTTCACGGTGTCGGGCCGCTTTAACCGGACCACCATCGACAACCAGGACCACATCGATCCTGGGGGCGGGCCAGGGTCGCTCAACGGGCAGTATGCCTTCGATCGTTTCAATCCGGCGGCCGGCGTCACGTTCAGTCCCTCGCGGTTCATCAATCTGTATGCCAGCTATGCAGAGAGCAGCCGGGCGCCGACGTCGATTGAGCTGGGATGCGCCGATCCCGACAATCCCTGCAATCTGCCGAACGCGCTGGCGGGAGATCCTCCGCTTAAACAAGTTGTTACGCGAACCTTCGAGGCCGGAGTAAGGAACGGCGCGGGAGAAAGCCCGCTGAACTGGAGCGCCGGATGGTTCCGGGCGACCAATTATAACGATCTCCTTTTTGTCACATCCGACGTGACCGGCAATGGATATTTCAAGAATTTTGGACGGACTTTGCGCCAGGGAGCGGAACTTCACCTAAACGGAAGGATTAAACGTTTTATGCTGGGTGGAAACTATACATTTTTGAGGGCAACTTATGAGAGCCCTGAGACCGTGGACGGTTCCAGCAACAGCACCAACGATTCGGCAGCGGGAGGATTGCCCGGCACGGCCGGCGTCATCCAAATTCAGGCAGGCGACCGGATACCGCTGATCCCCCAGCACATGTTCAAAGCCTTTGGGGATGCGCAGATCACCCGGAAAATCTCGGCGGATATTGATTTCATCGCGGTATCCAGCTCCTATGCGCGGGGAGACGAGAACAATCAGAGCCGGTCCGACGGGGTTTATTATCTCGGGCCGGGGACATCTCCCGGTTATGGCGTGATCAACCTGGGCGCGCGCTACCAGATCCAGAAACGAGTACAGCTTTTCGCGCAAATTAACAATCTTCTGGACCACCATTACTATACGGCGGCGCAACTCGCGCCGACGGGTTTCACGAATCAAGGCACCTTTATCGCACGGCCTTTACCGCCCGTGGACGGAAATTATCCTATCGTGCATGCCACGTTCTATGCGCCGGGGGCGCCGTTCGGTGTGTGGGGCGGCATCCGGTTGAGTTTTTAAACGTATGGCCGATAATAATATCCATGTCCGATCAGCCGCCGGAAACAGCGTTGAGGCTGCCGGTTCCCGGAGCGATCGAAACGCGGAGCGAGCCGCCGGCGGCACCCCTCGTGGAAGAGGTGGTGAGCCTGTTCGATCAGTTGCGGGACCGGCTACTGCGCTATGTGACCAGCTTCGGCCTGAGGGTGCACGATGGAGAGGACATTGTGCAGGAAGTCTTCCTGGCGCTGTTTCGTCACCTGCAACTCGGGCGATCGCGCAAGAATCTCCGGGCGTGGGCCTTCCGCGTGGCGCACAACCAGGCACTGAAGCGACGGAGTCAGGGGCGCGTTCGGGAGCAATTGACAGAGGACGATGGAGTGACTTTGGCGGACCTGGTGCCGGATACCAGTCCCAACCCGGAGGATCAGGCGGCCGGCAGCCAAAGACGTCAGCGTGTTCTGGCAGCGGTGACCGCCTTGCCGGAACAAGACCGGCGCTGCCTCATTTTGAGGGCGGAAGGTCTGCGCTACCGGGAAATCGCGGAGGTCCTGGACATTTCCTTGGGGGCCGTTTCTCTTTCCCTGGAGAGGTCTTTAACGCGCTTGGCACGAGCGGCTGAAAGGTGAGCTATGTGGTTTCAGGATACTCATCCGAGTGATCGGGAGCTGATTCTCGCGGCGGACGGAGAGTTGCCGGCGCGACGTGTAGAACGGCTCAGGAAGCACCTGACAGGTTGCTGGGGGTGCCGGGTGCGGGCGCAGGAGCTCGAGGGAGCGGTGAGCGAATTCGTTCACCTGCACCGGCGAACGCTCGACCCGCACTTGCCGCCGGCTGGGGCGAGCCGTGCTCTGCTCAAAGCCGAACTGGACCAGCTCGCTTCTTCACAGTCGCCTGCGTGGAGGCCGCCGCACGTCTGGCAGCTTTGGTTGGCAGGCGCAGCGGTGAGCGCATTCATTCTGGTGCTTGCCGGAGTGCTGGTGCCGCATCGCTCGGCGCCGCGCCGGCAAGCGACGCTGTATGCCAGTTTTGTACCGATATCTTTTCCAGCGACCGAGTTAACGCCCGGAGTGGCGCGGGCGAAGACGAGAAGCCAGGTGTGCGGAGTGAACGAAGAGAAGAACCGCGAGGTGCCCGCGGCACTCAAGCGCAGGGTTTTCGAGTTGTATGGAATGCCCGGAGCCGATCCGAAGGCATACGAGGTGGACTACCTCATCACGCCGGCGCTTGGCGGTGCGGACGATATTGCAAACCTCTGGCCGCAGTCGTATTCAGCGACGATGTGGAATGCGCGGGTCAAGGATGCGCTGGAGGATCGCCTTCACGATTTGGTCTGTCGCGGAGATGTCGAACTGGTGACGGCGCAACAGGAGATTGCCGCGGATTGGATTTCGGCGTACAAGAAGTATTTCCACACGGAAAGACCTATCAACTGAGTCCGTGTTAAATTCGACATCCCTGACTGTGGAAGGGTGAAGCAGCCGGCTTCGCCTGCCTTTGGATTCGACGCACCGCCCAACCGCATTAGTCAGCAACGAGTTTTGTGTTTCTCTCTGCGTTCTCGGCCTTTACACCATCACTCGCCGGAACAATCGAAGGCAATTGTCCGCTTCGTAATGTGGAGGATTTCTCGGCCGGAAATGCAAGGTCCTCGTCCAACGGCAGTACGCAGACATCCCAGCCTTCGGTTCAGATTGGAGTCACGCAATGTGCATCACGAAGTCATTGGTCACTACCCCACAGAAGTACTCGTGGAGAATGAAGCAATGATGCCCAATTGCATCTCGACGAGTCGTTAGTGTGAACTTGCCGGAAATGCCGAATCGCAGGGTGCGCGTCTAAAGCGAGCGTGGGAACTTCATATTTAAACCAAGGAGCATCGGCGATTCGACGAGGAGATATTTCTATGGCTCCCTAGGCGTCATCCTGATCACAATCAACAGCCTGTGCGCGGGGTCGCATAAACCGGCCATCGCTAAACGTGCAAATGTCTGGCTCGAGGCATATGCGAAGGCCAGCGACTTTGCAGGCGTTCTGCTGATTGGGGATGGTTATCAAATCGTCATGGAGAAGGCATACGGTAGCGGAGTCCGCACCAGCAGTAAGTTCCGCCTGTAAGACTTTCACGGCAGCAATCGTCGAGAACCTCGTCAGCCAGGGAAGCTGAAGCTGAGCGACCCCTTTGGAGGAGTATGTTCCCGGCATTCCTATGGAGATCGCATTACGGTGGAACACTTTCCTCCACCAATCCGGCGTCGCTCCGCTCCGCGATCCGCGTACAGTCCGGGAGTGCTGGCCGACGGCGCAAGTCATTAAGTTGCTGCAAGCATCCGAGTTCGATCCCGGTAAAGGCTCAGCGTACAGCAACGAAGGATACTTTCTCCTGTCGATGATCGCGGAGAGACTGTCCAGGGAATCATGCGCCGATCTGTTTCACCATATCGTCTCGGGGCCTCTTCATCTAGAGAACACAGGCAGCGCGTGCCAGGATCCGCCTCGGCAGTGCTAAAGGCAGCGTGCCCGGAGCGGTCGGGCAAGAATTGCAGCCGCTGCCGTTCAATCAGGCAATTCCGCCGGGGCCTGGCAACATCTACTCCACAGATCGAGACTTATTAGCGTGGCTGCGGACTATCAATTTGAATCCTTCTTTCGAAGTTGCGAAACTCAGGTATCCGTACGGGTGGGGGATAAGGAATTACTCGGGAAAGCCGTTGATCGAGCAGTCGGGGATGATCGCGTGCTTTACAACTTACATGTCGATCTACCCAAACGAACGTATTTACACAGTGCTGCTGAGCCGTGTCGAATCCGCAGGACTGCTCCGCATCCCGAAGGATATGAAGTCAGTTCTCTTTGGTGGTCAGACATCCAAGCCCCCAACAATCGACGCAATAAAAATAGATGCCAGCAGTCTGACGGCATACACCGGCCAATTCACGTCAAAAACGATTCCCATAGAACAGACTCTCGACATTGTTGATGGGAAACTCGTGATGCGATGGGGCGTTGGTTTTCGCGCTTTCTGACGCCCACCGGGAAGAACGAATTCTACATGCACCAGGACTATGCAAACGGCCGCTTTCAACGGAATGCGGCCGGGACGGTTACGGGCGCCATCTGGCAGTGGCCTTCGGGAGACCCAGTCACGTTCTTACGTCTGGAGAAATAACAAGTACCACCGGCGAGCATCCGCGGGAGAAGTGAGCAATGCCATTTGAGTTGTTCGCAATTTCTGCAGCAAATGCGGTATGCAGTCACAGGCGAGTGACGCGAGGACGCTTAATGTGAGGACCTGGAGTGCAAGATGAAGGGCGACAACTTCAACGAAACCACCTAATTCTTCGCGGCAGCGAGGTACGACCTAACGGTCGGAATTGGTAATAAACGGCAGGACCCTATCGAAAGCGCCCTCCACGCTTTCGCACTTTTGTTCACGATCGACTCGCCGAAAAAGGCACCGTCGACGAAAGCTGCCAGCAAGAAAAATGCTCTTCCTTTGGCAGCTGGTCCCGGCTTTCCCGCAGCGGAGAGTTCGTACCCGGCCGCGCTGAGGTTGAAATTCCTGACGGGGAGTTTGTCTGCCGCGTCGAGGGGGAACACCTCACCCCCTTTGCTGGTGCTGCGGCTCCAACACCCGCACCAAGCTGTCCGATGATTCCGGTTGCTAATGAGCGCATCGCGTCTCAACCGCGAAAATGTTCGACCACACAAAGACGGCGTGGTCCTACGGTTGCTGAGCGCCATGGTTGATTCGTCTGACATTTGAAAATCAACACTAATCGCTTTTTAATGCGGTCATCGGGTCAACGCGCGCGGCCCTCAGGGCTGGTAGGTGACAGGCGATCAGCGCTACGGCGGCTCGCCCGATGAAAACAGTATTGAACGTCATCCCGTCAGTGGGTCTGACCTCGAACAGCAGCGATTCAATCTGGCGGGTTACGCCCAGGGCTTCCCGCGAGACCCAACAGGACTCCAATCCCCGTGAGTCTCAACCCCTGCCCGAGAGACTTTCAGGGGCACACCTTAACTGCGCCCCAGCGTTGTCGCAACACATTGAAAATGGCAGGTTCCGGCGACCGAACGGAAATGTTCTTCGTCTCGATGCAAGGTTTGCTCTTCGCCGGTTCAGCAAAAGGTGCGCCCGGATTCGATCGGACGGCCTCTTACCGAGCGGGATCCGTGAATCGTATTTTGATTTGGTTCAGCAGACCGCTTCTCCTGCCCGTGCACAAGCACGCCCGGCCACACACCTTACGACGAGCACATGCGGAGCAGGGCTGCGTATTGATTATGGGGATTCAATTTCTGGCTTCACCGTAATCCCCACTGCGCTTTCTTAAGGAATCGGTGTGAAGAAACCGTTGATGTCGATCACTAAGTTCGTGGCGCCGGTGCTGAAAACGCTTATGGCGCCGTTTGTTCCCGCTGGCACGATGGCGGCGTTGGCAACCACTCCGCCGTTCAAGGAATTGAGCGTCGAAACGAAGGGCTGCGGTTGACCTGCGGGCCATACGGAAAGGTAGGTGAGCGGACCAGCAGGTACGGCCGTCATGTTGAGCGAATAGGCCGCGGTGTTGGCGGGAACAACGCAAGAACTGCTTTGAACTGGAAAGCTACGCACCCCATTCGGCCCGATGGCGGGCGCTCCAAGGGGACCGTTGGCGTTTCGCGTATCGGCCACACGGCATGGCGGAATCGGGTTGAAGGACATCGCTCCGGGGGCTCCCGGAGCCGCAAAGTACCCATTGATGTCGATCACTACGTCAGTTGGATCGCTTGCGAACAGATTGACTGCGCCATTGGTTCCCGCCGCAACGATTGCCGCGTTTGCCACGATGCGGCCGTCTGTCGCGTTCAGCGTGGAAACGAACGGTTGCGGCTGCCCCGACGGCCACACAGTGAGATAGCCAAGGCGCCCCTGCGGCACGGCAGTCATGTTCAGCGAATACGCCTGTGCGGTCGCGGGGATGCCGCATGTGCTGGAAGAAATCGGGAATCCACGAGTGGAGTTGGCTGTCAAACTCGGACCACCCAGCGCACCAGCGCTGCCGCGGGTGTCCGCGACGCGGCATGGCGTCACGGGGTAAAACGCCAATCCTCCATTGCGAATATTGGTGAAATAGCCGTTGATATCGACTATGACGTCGGAGGCGTCGCTCACGTACAAACTGATCTTATCCTCGCTCGGTACAATCGCGGCGTTCGCAACGACCTGTCCATTTGGCGAATTCAGTGTCGAAACCAGGGGTTGAGGCTGACCGCTCTGCCAAAGGGTCAGGTAGTTGAGAGACGCCGAAGGAACCGCAGTTACGTTGAGCGAAAATGCCGGGCCGACGGGGATTCCGCAGGGACTCGCGAGAATTGGAATCTCGCGCATCGTGCCCGCTGCGAGTGTGGGCGAGCCGTAAACGCCCGTAAAACCGAATCCCCGTGTATCGGCGATTCGACAAGGCGTGCGCGGCACAAATAGAAGCGGGGTCGTGAAAACAGCCGTGACAGACTTGGGGGCATCGAGCAGAACAGAAGTGAGTGGCGCGGTGGGGTCCGCGACGGGGCCGTTCCAGCCTAAGAAACTGGTATTGAACACTGATTCAGCCTGCAATGAAACTGTGCTTCCGGGATCGTAATATTGGCTCACAAATGCCCCAGGAGCAAGGATGCCGGTACTCGCGCCCGGGACGTAGACAAAGGCATTCACGTTATTGGAGGTGGCCATCAGTAAATACTGAATCTTGAACTGCGCTGTGAAACTCGCACTGGTATTCGGTACTGAAAAGGGTCCGGTGGCATCAAAAGAACCGTCCGACCAGGAGCCGAACGCATACCCGATACCCGAAGCGCCTGCTTGAAACGGCTGCGTAGTCCAAGTATGGCTTGAGCCCACGGCGAGTTGCGCGGTAAGTGGCGCCGGTACCAGGGGACCATCGTCAAGGCTTACGAGTAGATTTGGCGGAGAAGTCTGCAAAGTCACATTCACGGTGGCGGCGCCGTTCGTTAAAGAGAATACCGCCGGAGAGACCGCCCCCGGCGTGATCGCTGAAACCAGATATGGCCCTCCAGTGGTTCCGTTTGCTGAAAACGTAGGCGCCGTGGCAATGCCAGCTGCATTCGTTGTGACGATTGGACTTTGCGATGTACCGGAAAAGACTCCACTCGGACCGGATTGTGGGGCGGAAAACGTGACCGGCACATTCGCCAGAGGCTCGCCGCCATCGGTCACCAGGACCTGAAAGAGAGTCGGGAATGTAGAATTGATCGACACGGATTGGCGGCTCCCCGCGATTCCCGTAACGTTTGGGGCGGACACAATAAACCAGTACGCCGTAATGTTACTGACGAGCGGCGATCCAGTTTGGGTCGCGGATTGACCGTCGTCTGCAAAGGCGTACAGGAAATGCGGGCCAGGCTGCAAGATCGTGACGGCGCCAGTGAAGGTGCCGTTTGCGCCAGAGGCTCGAATCCATGTTTTTTGCCATGTATCGACCTGATAGTAGACCCCTTTCGCCGCCGGAGAAGCGTTGAACGTGAAAGAGGGCGATACGCTGAGTGTCCGATTCGCGGGAAGCGGTGAGATGTTTAGGCTGAGCGGAACAGATTGGAACGGCTGCTCCGTTATTGTTGCGAGCGCATCCGGAAACGAAGTAACCACGTACACGCGGTTCGAAGCCATGTCGACAGCCATACCCGACGGATTGAAGCCCAAATCGACGGTCGAAGTAGCATTCGTAGAGCCATCGATCACGGTGATCGTATTTCCGCCGCTGTTGCCGACGTAAATCTTGTTTGTAAGGGGATTGACGGCCAAAAACAATGGCGTCGATCCCACCGCCACCGTCGACGTCGCGTGGCTGGCGCCATCAACTACCGTAACTGTATTGTCCAGGGTGTTCGCAACATAGATCCTGTTAACTGCGGGATTCACCGCAACTGCAGAGGGGTTTTTACCAACCGTTATCTGAGAAAAAGTGTTTGTCGCGCCATCAATCTCAGTCAACTGCCCTGGTACGCCAGGATTGCCGCTGAGAATGTAGATCTTATTCGTAGCCGGATTCACCGCCATAAAAGGCTGGTCCAGGATGCCGGCATGGATCGTTGTCACTCGATTGGTGGGGCCGTCGAGCACCGCTACGTCACCCGGGATGTTACTGAAGCTGTTATAGAGCGTTGCAATGTAGACCTTGTTGGTTGCCGGATTTACCGCCATGGCCGAGGCGCCCTCATTGAGTGCAACGATTGTAGCAGTGCCGGTCGTTTCATCAACGACCGTTACGGAATCGTCGGCATTGAAAAAGGTCAACCCGCCAGAACGCGTGGAGACTGTCGCTCGATTTGCCACATAGAGTCTGTTTGTTACAGGGTTACTCGCGAGCGCATTGATGCCGTCGGCATCGAGAAAGCTCGTGTTCCCTGAGCCGTCGATGACGGTGATGGAAAATCCCCCGGGATCGGCCGCGTAAACCTTGTTTAAGCTTGGATTGATCGCCAGCAGATCGGGGGTGTTGCCGGCATCGACAGTCTCGATAGAGGAGGTCGTTCCATCGACGATGCTTACCGTGCCGAACCAACTGCCAATGTAGATTTTCTTGGTAGCCGGATTGATGCCTATTTCCGTACCGAAAGGAAAGTTGGGGTCGGTCGGCGCTGGCAGGGGCGTGGTAACAAACGAATAAGCGGCGCCGTCAACGATGGTCAAGCCGTCCGTTGCTCCGTCGGCACTATAAATCTTGTTAGTGATGGGATTGACGCCCAGATTGTCATTATGAACACCTCCCGTAAGCGTGGACGTGGAATTCGTCGCACCATCGATCACGAGGATAGACGAGACAGCCGCGACGTAAACCTTGTTGGTGAGCGCATTCAGTACCACGTCAAGCCCGCCTGCTCCTGCGATGGTCGTCGTGGAATTGGTGTTGCTATCCAGCACGGCGAGACTCGATTGGGCGAGAGCGTAGATTTTATTTGTCACGGGGTTGACTACGATCGAGGTTGGTGGCCCTGAAGTGGTCACATTACTAACGCGGCCACTTACGCCATCGACAACGGAGATCGTGCTGCTATTGAAACTGGCAACATAAATCTTGTTGGTGGCCGGATTCACGGCTACTGAAACAGGGTTCTGTCCTACGGCTATCGTGGATACGTTCTGCGTAGTGCCATCGACGATAAACAGAGAGTCTGTACTTGCACCGTCGCTCGTGGCGTAGATCATGTTCGTTAACGGATTCACGGCAATGCCACTCGTGGATGCCCCGAGCGCGATGGCCGAGGTCGAGTTCGTCGCGCCATCGATTGCGGTGACGGCGCCGCTCACTCCGACATAGATCTTGTTCGTTATCGGATTCAAAGCAAGCGAAAACGGAGCGGGACCGACGCTAACCGAGGAAGTGGCATTCGTCGCGCCGTCGACTATGACAACGCTGGCACTGCCCGGAACGGCAACATAGATCTTATTGGTTACAGGATTCACTACGATTGCGGAGGGCTGTCCTCCCACTAGGATTGTGGTGGACGAACCCGTCGCTCCATCCGTCACCGCTATCGTACCGTCGGAATTCAGGCTGTATACCTTGTTCGTGGCGATGTTAACCGCAATCGCATGATGGTAAATCGTCCCCGCGGTAGCGGGCAGCGCCGCTGTGAGGATGAAAATTAAAGTCGTAGCAACAACAGCGTATGGCCGGAGTATGGTCATTGAAGTGCCGAATTTCTAGCGTAATATTCGGAAGACTCATTATAACGTCCCAGGGCATTCGGTGAATCTAATCCTCTGGCGAATTCGGTACTCCGTAAACTTCGCGAACCATGTTTTTGGAACAAGTGCCGTCCCTTACGGCGAGCAAATCGTGTAGGCACTGCTGGAAGGCATTGTCGCCAGCGCGGGTGCGAGTGGTCTTGGACTCCAACCCGCCTGAACTCGATGTAGATCATAGCGTCGTTCCAGGTTCAAGCCGTAGCAGGGCTCCGATAAAAGAAACCTATGGCTTGCTCACGGATTGTCCAGCGGCTATCCCCGGATAACTATCGATAATGCTCGATAACGGTTGCGAGAAGTGCTTACACATCACTGGTCTAGTTGGCGTGGATTGAGAATCAGGCATATCGGTTTTGCAAAGCCAGGATAAAGTGAACCTCTGCTCATCGGCATTCTCGGATCTGGATTATGAGATGAAAGCCCTAGCTGCCTGGTAGAACGTTTCATCGAAGAAATCTCTATGAAATCCGATATTGCTGGCATCCATGGGTGGCAAGTATGAATGCATACCCTCTCGTAAAACGCGGAGTGGCGGTGGCCAGTTCAGCCTGGAAGACATTCAGCCTGATCTAAGTCTGACGCCTTTAAGTGCTGAAAATGCCTGCCTTCGCATCCGTCCCGCTTTTGGCCCCCGATATCCACGGCTATCCGTTTCGGCAACCGGCTGAAAGCAATGATGATCAAGCTGCCGATTGACGGTGCAAAACCAAGAGCGCTGTGAGAAACAAGGGGTGGCTCCCCGAACCACATCCGAGCTATGGTTCACGGATTAGCCTCATGGTGCGCCGGCGCGCCCGTCAAACGGAGCGTGCTGCGGAATCGGGACAGCGTCGGGCCTACACACCTTCCCACATATCCAGTCGAAAGAAAGCGCAACTGGGTGCTTCCCGAAGCGAGGCACCAGAAGGCTGTAACCGGAACTGAGTCGGTTTGGCTGTACGCACCAGCATGGACCGCCGCGCCGCCAATCAAACCGGGGTTGCGCCGAAACGATGGCTCGTGCTCGCCAATCAGCGAGATTTAGTAGAACTCAACTTGGGAGAACGGACGGGTTTGATAAGTTCCGAAGAGGGGCCCGCGCGGCTCCCATCACAGCCAGGGCGTCTCGGCGGGTTGGGTGATTCTCGCCCATGGGAAGAAGTTTAACATTTGGGCCCTCGTGCGTTAACGAAAGTGCGCAATCGCGGTTTCGAACGGTGATCGACTTTGGCTCCTCATCACTTACCAACATGTTTGCGGCAGGAGCGTTCTTATCAACCGCGGACGTACTCTAGAAACAATGGCGCAACTCAAACATGCACTCCCACTCGGTCTTCTCACAGCACTGCTGCTGCCTGCGGCTGACGCACCAAAACCGAGAGTCCGCGCGATTACAGCCTTCATTAGCATAGATGCGAAGTCGTATCCGGAGCAGATCGAAACGACCGTGAAGTTCCTCAGTCAGGTTCGCGACGCCGTGAAAGCATCTGGCTATGACGTGGCTGGAATCCGCATCTCTACGCAGCCGTTCCCTGAATACACCCGTCGGCTCAGCCACGACGAGGCGCTGAAACTGTTGGGTGGGATCAACGATCTAGCGGGCAAGCTGCATTTTGCTCCCAACGTCGGTCCCGCAATGGTGAACGATACGGACGATACCGCGCCAGTAGGGCTGATTATCGATGTACTCGCCACGCCTGGCAACCGCCTCAATGCGAACATCATAACGGCGAGCACCGATGGCATTCACTGGAACGCTGTACGCCAGGCCTCCCACATCATCAAAGCCGTAGGTGCCCGCACTCCACACGGACAAGGTAATTTCAACTTTGCCGCCATCGCGATGCTGAAACCTTACGGGCCGTTTTACCCTGGTGCCTGGCATCCTGGAGGCGGATCGCGCAGCTTTGCCATAGGATTCGAGGCCGCTAATGTAGTGATGGATGTATTCTCGCGGGAACACGATCCACGGACTGCGGGAAAAGCGCTCACGGATGCGTTCTCGATTCACATGCGCGTTGTAGAAGCTGCAGCCATGAAAGCGGCCGCGGGCAGTGGCTGGACTTACGCCGGCATCGACCCGACACCCGCACCGGGAGGTGCTGTCTCCATCGGCACAGCCATCGAATCCTTCACTGGCACGCCCTTCGGATCGCCCGGGACCGAGACCACAGCGGGCATTATCACCCGCGCCGTCAAGGATGTTCCGGTGAAGCAGACCGGCTACTCAGGCCTCATGATTCCGGTCCTCGAAGACTCCGTGCTGGCGCGGCGATGGACGGAAGGCACTTACTCACTCGACTCAATTCTGGCGTACTCAGCTGTTTGCGCCGGCGGTGTGGATACCGTGCCCCTCGGGGGCGACACTACCGAGGAAACCATCGCGCGAATCATCGGTGACGTCGCGACGCTCGCGTTTAAGTGGAACAAGCCCTTGGCGGCACGATTATTACCTGCACCGGGCAAGAAGGTCGGGGAGATGACAGAGTTCGGCGGTGCGTTAATGAACGCGATTATTCAGCCACTGATCGGCTCGCCGGCGAGGTAGCTATCGTCCACGTGGACCGTCGAATACCAGCAAACGCAGTTGAGCCAGTCAAACTGTTTGGCGCTTTTAAAACAAAGGCTGGCGCGTTAATGAAACGGTGTGATCGCATGTCCCGGGATGGCACGAATGGCGTTTCGGATCGTTGCCTAACATCAAGTTTGCATGTACAGTAGCCATTTCCAGTATGGCTACGCTTGGCTTCACCGCATGGTGTCGGAGTGTAAGAGGGCCGGCCAGCGAGGCGTACTAACTGAAGCACCGCTTTGTGCGCCCCAGGATGCACATCCTCCGCCTGATCGAAGGCTGTAGTGATGCGATCCGGCCCGTTAGTCTGGTTGATATAAACTTCACCCATGGGTCTTCAAGCGGCGACGCCCGCTCTCCGCAGGAGTGTCAGTTCCGTTGGGGGCGTTCTCCGGTATGCCGTCCATGATTGGACGCGCGAAATGAGCCCCGTCCGGCGCTTCACCACCATGCTGGGACTCCTGCTGCAGGGATATGCGTTCTACGCTCTCTGGACGCGCTCCCTTGTGTGGCCGATGATATGGCCCAGAGGACCGCTTCTGTACGCGATTATCTGGCTGCTGTACATGGCCGGTTATGTCGTAATCAATGTAATGCTGACGTCGGAATTTGTGCGTAAGACTCAGTTGGAATCGGACTTAGTCGCTGCACAGCAGATACAGCGCACTCTCCATCCTGATGGAATTGAGCCTGTGGCTGGCTATCAGTTCGAATCCTATTACAAACCGTTTCGGGGTGTGGGTGGCGATTACTTCGATGTACTCGACTTGGGAAGCAACCGCACGCTATTGGCACTCGCCGACGTCTCGGGGAAGGGGATGCCAGCCGCCTTGCTGGCGTCAAATATTCAGGCCCTCGTTCGCAGCACCGCTGACACGGAACCGGATGTTACTAAGCTTGCCAGCAGAATCAACCTCCATCTAAGTCGTTATACCCCGGGCGACCGTTTTGCGACGGCCATCTTTATAGTCCTCAGTTGGGAGTCCGGCGAACTGACATACGTTAATGCCGGTCACAACCCGGCGATGGTCTGCGGATCCGGGCCGACACGACTCCTCGAATCAACCGGCTTGCCGCTGGGCCTGTTTTCTACCGTAAAGTTCGAATCGCGTACCGCCAACTTAAATGAAGGCGATGTTTTGCTGGCGTTCACCGATGGGTTGCCGGATTCCATTTCCGGAGACACGTCCGAAGTTAGATTGCGGGATGCTGTGAATGGCGATTTGGAGACCTCACTGGCTAACCTCAAGCGATTGGTTGACCCTGGATTAAATGAGGACGATATCACCGTCTTGCTCGTGAAGCGGCTGCAATCCAAGGAGTCGGACCAGGCGAGCGGCATGAATGCGTGAAGGAGTTGGCGCGAAATGACAGGCCAGCCCAGGATGAGACGGAGGGCCTGATCAGCAATTGTTGGCGAAGCCCGCAGCGTGAGCGGACGGGCGTCCCCACATCGCACAGGACTGAGGAACACGGATCGGATGGAACCGGCCCGTCGCCGCAGTGTCGTAGTTTGTGGCTCACGCTAACTGACACGAGCTGAGTTATTGATTCGAGTCATTGCACTAGTTGCCGGACAATCGACACGCGGCAACGTTGAGTTAGGCCTGACCAAAATCTTAATGTTTGGTGCCGTTAAACTCACAGCTTGTGCCGTAGAAGTTGCCGCCGTCAGTGTTGAGGCCGATTCTGCCGCCCGATAGGAGCTTCGATGAAAACTTGGTCAGTGGGCCCGTTTCGAAGACTATCTTGCCGCTCGGTTCTATGTGGAATTTGCCGCTTCCGCCCGGTGCGGAGTAGGTGTTCGTGCCGGTAACACGCATCTCCATGGTTGTGTAATGCGTGCCTGTGACGCACTCGTAAACGCCCTGCCTTACCTGCAAGTCATCCCTCTTTGCGGAGCCGTCTTCCGCATTCAGTAGAGAGTACAGGAAACTCGCTTCCTTACTATCGTCGTCGAATCGGACGTAGCAATAGCTCCAGGCCCGATCGAGGCGGGTAATAGTGCCTTTGCGCCCATCGTTGGTCGAGACGCGTTTCCCAACCACACAGTCTTTGAAGCTCTGAAGTTGTTGAGCATTCGCGGACGGCACAGCTAAGATGCAAAGCGCAGCGACAATCAATGACGAAGTCGCTGCTGTTTTTGAAGGCATGGGTAGCATTCTAACACCACGATCTTTCGCCAACACCATGGAGCTTATCCGAAAGCTAAGTTTGCTCGCCTGCGGCGCTCGGCGTCCCCGTCGATGCATTGGACCCGGTGCGAGTGGTGGGGATATCCGAGACCTTCCACGTTCCCACGACGCCCAATGCACTTGAGCCGCAGTCCCCGCGGCTTCCACAATTTGAAGATGGCGGAAGCGGAATTGTATATCCCCTGAAGCTCTCCTCCGCCGGGGATCTCAGTTGTGAAGTCGATGTCCCTCGCCCCGATTGCCGGTCAAAGGCCAATGGATTCACACCACCTTTGCGGACTCAGCGGGGGTTCGATGAAATGAGGACTGTCGCTGAACGCCGCCGTCTTCATCAGTAGCCCGATGCGTTTCTTTACGTAATTCTGATACGCCAACTGATTATCTGGATCGTTCAATCCTTCGGCGCCAGCGGGAGCAGCCATCAGGAATACCCACCCGACTACGTTCAGAGTTTCCCCCATCATCGAAAACGCCTTTGCGGCGGACCTGGTTGACGTTTTCAGGAGCGCTTCGCTCGCGGCATCTTCGGCCAACATCAGCGTTCCTTGGAATAGTCTGTATTTGCTAAAGGTCGCGATGGCCTCCTCGGCCGTGTATCCTTCCCTGGCCATCGCAATCAAAACAGGTTTTACATACCCGTTAAAGTAGGCGACGGAATCATTGGCCCAGTAAATTTCAAGACGTCTCGCCAAAATCCGGGCCAAACGAAGCCCTTTGCTCATTTTCTCTGTGGCCATATTGCCTCCTGCCTACATCGCGGAGACTGGCTGCGAAATGCCTCATGGAATTTTTGGCCGAGAACCTGGAACGAACGCGCCTGTTGCCTAGGCCGCCCGTGGCAGAAGTCTTTCAGAGCGGCATGCGCAGTCGAAACCGCCTGCGCCGCCTTTATGCCTCAACAGTTTGCGAGCCAAGGTCAGCCTGCCCGGTATTAACCGCAGGCTGTTATTCGTGGCTAGCCGCGGGGTTTGCGGTCGGGCCGTCACCCAAGCCAATCCCCGGGACGCATCCTACAAGCGCTCGTCTAATACTATCGTCACGGTGTCGCCTGCATGCTTCACGATTGCCAGGCGAACCTCGGTTTTCACGGGCAACTTGTGCCTGCCGTCGCCGAGAGCCATAAAGGCGCTTCGGAATGGATGACCCTCGATCTTGCCTTGAACCTTGACCAGACCGCGAGTACCAAAGAAGGCCGCAGACTCGGGCCAGATCACGTATGTCCAACTGCCCTTTTCGCCCCCCTTCTCCAATTTCGCCGTGAATCCCTTGTTGATTCTCCGTGATGTGTCGCGCGTTGTATTCTGTGTAGCCATCAGAGTTCTCCTTCGATTCCCTTCATAGCTGAGTCGAACGTGGAGCACCGAAATCGACAGGAAATACCTTGCGCAAAGAAAAAGTCCTCGGTTCGTGTGTAGGCAAGTTTGCCGGGAAACGCGCATCCGGCGGCCCGGTCGAGCTGCCCTCGTAAAAAAAGCTGTTACTCACCGTTACTGTTTACCGATTCTCTTGATGCTTGAATGTGAATCTAAGCCATTGCAATCACGGCGCTTAGTAGGCTATGAGGTCGCAGTTATTGGCGTCGGGGTCGTGACGGGAGTTCGGGTGATTTGTGCCGGGTGCGATGTTGGTGGAAACGGTGATTCCTCTTGCGCTGGAGGTCACCCTAGGGATTCAGCAAGAGATGCAATCACGGTGGGATGAAGCCGGTCGATCACGCCGACTCCAGGTTGATCGCGAGGGGAGTATGACAGTCGGCGTTACTTCGAAGTCTTTCGAATGACGCTGTCGGCAAGGGTGGTTTATACAGCAAGGGTCAATTAAGACGTGCTCACGGAATCGCGATAAGCAGTCCCCAACTCAAGCCGATCGCTCGCTCATGCCCGTGGCCGAATGTGTATTCATAGGCAGGCTCAACGAAGCAGCCCAGTTTGTGTTTCGCTCCCGGCCAGTACATCAAGTCGAGCGCAAACTCCCCCGCGAGGCTGTTCTTCTTTATGCCGAATTGCCTTGCATGAACCCACTCGGGTCCGATGCCAACCATGAATTCGACCTTCCTGGAGAGCGTCCAGGGTTTCTTGAAGAGCAAATCGGTGTCCCATTCGGCCGAGTGGCGAGCAAAGAGCGACGACGTACCAACCTCAATTTCGAGCCAGTTTTCAATTGGCGTGAATTCAACGGCTACATCACCGCCGACACTCGAACCCCCTCGAATGTTCCGACTACTTGCTCCGCCCAACTCGATAATTGCGACAGGTTCTCTTTCCACGGTCTGCGCAAGACCGCAATACGACAAGAGCAGCGATGTCGCGATAAGGTATCTGTGCATTTTCGGTGCAGTATACCAGTTCCACGCGAGCGCCGGTCAACGCGATGTATTCGCTGATCACAGTCCGTTATCCCGAGATTCCGATTCATGCGCTCGATGCTGTCGTGACGTTAACCGCGACGATGTCTTTTGAGAGGTAACCGTCCGCGATTTTTGGATCTTCTCTAATCCCTTGAGGCACGTCGAACCGAGTGACTCTGGGCATGTTGAGATTTATCAATCCGAGATTAGGTCTTGATGCGTTTGCGTAAGGACCTGGCTCACTTGGGCTTTCCCATAACAAGCAACCATGATGCGCAATGTGACGGCCCTGCGCGCTCCCGCCGGCGGACTAATCGTGCGCTCTCTACGCCGCTGCCAGCGTGGCCCTGCGGAACGTGCGGAAACCTGCAAAGCGGGACTGCTTGCCAAGTTGCCGCTCGATGCGGAGGAACTGGTTAAACTTCGCCACCCGTTCGCTGCGGCACGCCGAGCCCGTCTTAATATGGCCCGCGCCCGTTGCGACCGTGAGGTCGGCAATGAAGGTATCTTCCGTCTCGCCCGAACGGTGCGAAACAAAGCATCGGTACCCATTGGCGCGTGCCAGCTCGATCGTGTTCAACGTCTCGGTAACCGTCCCGATCTGGTTGAGCTTGATGAGAATCGAGTTTGCGACTCCGCGGTCGATACCTTCCTTCAGGATTGCCGGGTTGGTGCAGAAAATGTCATCCCCCACAAGCTCGATCTTTGATCCGAGTTGCTGCGTCAATTGCTTCCACCCGGCCCAGTCGTTCTCGCCCATTCCGTCTTCGAGCAGGATGATGGGATACTGCCGCACCCACGAATCCCAGATACCGATGAGTTCCTCGGACGAGATCGCCTTCTTGGTCGATTTAAAGAAGACGTATTTGCCGTTATCCCAGAGTTCGCTCGCCGCAGGATCGAGGCAAATGGAGATATCTTCCCCCGGTTTGTAGCCTGCCTTGAGAATTCCTTCCAGGATCACCTCGACGGCCTCATCGTTCGACTTGAGATTCGGCGCAAACCCGCCCTCGTCTCCAACGGCGGTGCTGTAGCCCTTCTTCGAAAGAACCGACTTCAGCGCGTGGAACGTCTCCACCGCCATGCGAATGGACTCCGCGAAGGTCTCGGCATGGTGCGGCGCGATCATGAACTCCTGAAAATCGACAGTATTGTCGGCGTGCCGGCCGCCATTGATCACGTTCAGGCAGGGCACAGGCAGCAGGGACGCATTGACTCCGCCGAGATACCGGAACAGGGGAAGCCGATGTGCTATCGCGGACGCACGCGCAGCCGCCATTGAAACCGAAAGAATGGCATTAGCCCCGAAGCGCGCCTTGTTGGGCGTGCCGTCCAATTGAATCATTGCCTCATCGATGCTTCTCTGATCGGAGGCATCCATTCCCGTCAAACCTTTGGCAATTTCGTTGTTGACGTGACTGACGGCCTTCTGAACGCCCTTGCCGGAAAACCGGCCGCGATCGCCGTCGCGCAGCTCGACAGCTTCTTTTTCGCCGGTCGAGGCCCCAGACGGAACAGCCGCGCGGGCCGTTGTTCCATCCGTCAATGTGACTTCCGCTTCCACGGTTGGATTGCCTCGCGAATCGAGGATCTCCATTCCGATAATCTTTGTAATCTCAGGCATGATAGCTCCTATGAAAAGACGCCACGATGGGCAGTCGAGCCCATCCGGCTGTGACGGACATCATAGAAAGCAAAAGCTCCCACAAGACGTAGGAGCTATCATTCCTCAGTGGAGGATGGTTATTGGTGAGGCTCCATCACCAGCCGGGCCTTGAGTTCAATTCCATTTTACTACCCTCGGAAACACAAAAAGTCTTTGAAACGCGCGCCGGCTGCGGTTAGAATTGAGGATAGCGGTGGAATTCGCTTAACGCCACAGCAATAGCTCGTGGCCAATGATTCCTATGGCGGAAACGCTGTAGGTGAGGCCACGGATTTCAAGCCCGCAAGCAGCGCTCCCCAGGAAAACTGAATGTAAGGAGAACCCGACGGGATGGATCAGGTTTGGATTCTCGCAGCGACCTGGTTGCTGCTTGCTCTGGTGGCGGTACTGATTGCAAACTGGCTGCGCATTTCAACAGCGCTGTCGGAAATCGTTGTGGGCACGGTCGCCCAGCTCATTATAGGGGCCGCGTTCGGTGCGGAGGCACTTGGCGGCAAAGCTCCCTGGATCGGGTTCCTGGCAGGTACGGGCGCAATCGTCCTGACTTTCCTAGCGGGAGCGGAACTTGATCCGGAGATCTTTCGAACCAAATGGCAGGAATCGTTAGTCGTCGGTCTTGTCGGGTTCTTTGGACCCTTTCTCGGCGCGTCCCTGATCGCGCACTACATGCTCGGCTGGGCGTGGCGTCCTAGCTGGCTTGCCGGCGTAGCGCTCTCGACGACCTCGGTGGCCGTGGTCTACGCGGTCATGCTCGAACTAGGCTTCAACCGGACCAACTTCGGCAAGGCGATTCTCGCGTCGTGCTTTGTGAATGACCTCGGAACCGTTATCGCTCTCGGTTTGATCTTCTCGCCATTCACGACAAGAACACTGATTTTCGTCACTGTGAGCATCGCCGTTTTCGCTGTACTTCCATTTGTGACGTCCCGCTTTTTTCGCAAGTATGGCGGGCGCGTCTCGGAACTGGAGGCGAAATATCTTCTGTTCCTGCTCTTCGGAATGGGTGGGCTCGCCGCCTGGTCCGGCAGCGAACCCGTGCTTCCGGCGTACATCATCGGGATGGTGCTTGCCGGGACCGTCGGTAAGGATCACGAGCTGATCCGGCGTTTGCGCACCGTAACTTTTGGCCTCCTGACGCCTTTCTATTTCATCCGGGCGGGGTCGTTTGTCTCGATTCCGGCCCTCGTCGCAGCACCGGTTTCCCTCCTGGTGCTATTCTTCGCGAAAATGACCACTAAGCTCGTTGGACTGGTGCCTACGATTCGCGCCTTCAACTATGTGGGCCACGAGGGGCTTTATTATTCGCTGATGATGTCCACCGGCTTGACGTTCGGCACCATCTCCTCGTTGTTCGGTCTCAACCATGGCATCATTACGCAGGGCCAGTATTCACTGTTGGTCGCAACAGTCATTGGGAGCGCCGTTATTCCTACCGCGATCGCCAACGCGTTTTTCATGCCGAGACACCTGTTGGACGCGGCGGTTGCTCCGATGCCGGCGCCTCGGCCCCTGTCAGTTGTCGATGCCGCCGGCGCGTTGCGGCAGGACGGAGTCTAAGACTTGGACAGTTACGTCATGGTTTTGATTGGGGGCGGCTTGGGAGCTTTGTCCTCGTTGACCGAGCGTTTCCAACCGCATCCCCATTGGCGTTTGCTGCTGGTGGTCGGTTTCCTGGGCGGATACACCACTTTTTCCAGTTTCGAGTACGTAACGCTCCGGGCCGCGCGGCAAGACTCGAAGTGGATCGCACTCCTAAACGCCATTGGAAGCGTGGTAGCAGGTTACGTGGCCGTCTGGCTCGGCGTTGCCGCAGCCGGTCGCAGATGAAGGGAGGCAAGGTATGTTGTCGAAGGGTCCAGCCAAGAAGGTGACCATCTATGTCAACGAAGACACGCAGCATCATCTCGGTACGCTGTACGAGGCCATCCTGACGTATCTGATGCACAAAGGCGTGGCGGGGGCGACCGCGACCCGGGCCTTGGCGGGATTTGGGAGTCATCGCGAGTTGCACACTCCCAAAATCGAGGTGATGGCGTACCACCTGCCGATCCGCATCGAGTTTGTCGAAAGCGCGCAAAAGGTGGAGGAGTTGCTGCCGACCCTCTACGACATGATTTCGGACGGCCTGATCGAGGTCCAGGACACAAGCGTAATTAAGGTCGCCAGGAAGGAGAAGAAGAGCGAGCCAAAGCTGCCGCACGGGGAACAGCGCGGGCCTGCGAAGCTGATTCGCGTGTTCCTGGGCGAGGCGGATCGTTGGAACGGCGAACCGCTATACAATGCCATCGTCAATCGGCTACGCATGATGGACGTGTGCGGCGCAACGGTCTATCGCGGCATTCTCGGATACGGAGCGAAAGGGCACACACATAAAGAGCGCATGCTGCACTTCTCACACGATCTCCCGGTGATGATCTCAATTGTGGAGCGCGCGGAGAAAGTGGATGAAATTCGCACTGCGTTGGAAGCCATGCTTACCGATGGACTGATCGTGATCTCCGACGTTGAAATGATCCGGCTCATCCACAATAACGCTGGAGCGGCGAATGCAGAAGGCTAAGATCCTCCGTCTGCATTTCTGCGAGGCCGACAAATACAATGGCAAGCCGTTGTACGACGCCATTGTGCGCAAGTGCTTCGACATGAATATTGCCGGCGCGACCGTATTCCGGGGACTGGAAGGATATGGCGAGACCGCCGAAATTCACCGCCGACATATAGGCTCAAAGGATCAGCCGGTCATCGTGATCGTCGTTGACAACGAAGAGCATATTGCAGAACTGATACCGGTTCTCGAAAGCATGATGGACACCGGCCTGATTGCCGTATCGGACGTCGAAGTGGTTCGGGTACAACGCAATGTTCCATCGCATTCTGATCGCCAATGATGGCTCTGATGGAGCGCTGAGGGCTCTCGATGCCGCGCTGGATCTGGCTACGGCTGTGGGTTGTGCCGTCCACATGATCAGCGTTGAGGAAGACCTCCCGAAACACGCGGAAGCAGAAAGTCTGGACGAGATTCGGGAGGAGAAGAACCGCGAGGACACATACTTCGGGAAGCTGGGACAGCATGCAATCCAACGCGCCGCGCTGAAGGGCGTGACGCTGGAGCACACGATCGTGAGTGGACACGAGGTAAAGTCGGTCGTGGAATTTGCGCGTTCCGGCCGCTTTGACCTGCTCGTCGTTGGCTATGTGGGTCACTCAAAGCTCTACGACCACCTATGGGGCGGCACATCCCAAAACCTGACGCGGCTTTCACCTTGCAGCGTGCTGGTTGTGAAGTGAGCGCCGATCCGCTGATTGGGTTTCAACCCGAATTATCGCGATTGCGGAGAGCCATTCAGCAGCGGCAATCCCTGCTCGTCATGGGCGTGCGCGGGAGCGGCAAGACTGCACTTCTCCGGGCGGTCCTTCAGGATGCGATTTACGTCCGTTATACGAGCGTTCTGCACGATCTACTGATTCGTCTGGCACGTGAGCTGGCAGCGGCGGGACACCGTCCGCTGATTGACAGAACGAGCCGAGGTCGCGACCTCGATCATTGGCTCTGCGCCCAGACCAGCGTTCACCTCCGGGGCATTCTTTGGGCTGCAATCGAGGAACAACCTATCGTGTTGGTGCTCGATGATATCCAGGGTGCGCACGTGCGCAATTACCGCTTTCTTCAGCGCATTTACCATACGAAGGGTGCGGGCGTAATTGCTGCCACACGCGACTATCCATGCCTCGGTGCTCTTTCTCGCTTGTTCTGGGACCCGCGGATGGTTGTCAGTGTTCCCCCGCTAACCCAGGCGGATGCCAGCACGTTGTTCAACCGCCTGGTGGTCCGACTCCGGCTCGGCCACTTGAATATTGCCGAGTTCCGCAAACAGGTGCTCGATTCAGCCCACGGGAATCCGGGCGAGATCATCGAGATGTGCAAGCTCGCGGCCGATCCGCAGTATCAACACGGGGCGCACGTGAAGTTCGCGCCATTAAGGATCGATGCCATCGTCAAGTTGGGCGCGTTACATGTGCCCGGTCGCGACTAATTTTGCGCGACACAGTTCGGCGAAGAACCATGCCGCATCCGACCATTCGGCGCGAATCGATATATGCCAGGTCTGGCCTGACCGGAATGAGAACACGATTGCGCGCGCTTCCGCGTCGAATGCGAGCGCTGATAGCGCTGCCGGCCGGCCATAGCGGGCGATAAGGCCATACCGGTCGTATCCACCCCTGATGCGATCCGAAATCCAGAGGATGCGCCGATCCGTCAACGCAACGAAATCACCGCAAGCCCACCGCCGAAACGAAAGCCAGCCAAACCGCCTTGGAAGCTCAGCCGGGGGCTGAAAGAAGCTCGCCCGAATGAATTCGCCTTCATCGATCTGGCTGTGTCGAGCATTGCGGAATTTGATGTCCAGTTCCGGCCCGAACTTTTGCTCAACGCCGCTGCCAGCGCCACCCGGCGGAAACACCGACGAGCGTAGCCTCTGCAAGAACCGGTCAACAGGACGCGAGGAACGCGTGTTGTAGGGCAGGGTCAGGGTCGCATCACCATGATGAATGTGAATCCAGCCGATCAGCAATGCGTGGCCCGATTCGATTGTGCTAATGCTCGCCACTGGGGCCACAACGGGCGGAGCCGTGGTTTGAGGATGAGAAAACATCGTCAGACGCAATGCACCCAGAAGGAGGACGCGCGGAGGAGTAGCTCGGCCAAACCAAGCCGGCTCGTCCAGCGGGAGAAACAGACCGCCAACAATGTCCTCATCCGCGCCGGTCAAGCCGAAATCATCCGGAGCATCGGACAGCGCGTTGATTTCATAGGGAAAACGATAATGCCGTGAATCAACCGGCGTCGCGATCATGGCTTCACATCATCCGAGCGGACGTTTCGCAGGTTGAATGAGCGTCGCCGTCGGTTGCGTCTGGCGTGTGGATGCCTGCCAGATCAGCGGCGATCCGCAGCCGCATCTCCGGCGAAACCGTCGTACGCGCCATCAGGCGCTCTAACTGCGCCCTTTCGGGCCCAGCGTGCGATTCGAAGATCTCGGTGATTTTCTTCAGGCTTGAGCGAGCCCACGCCTGCAGTAAACGTGCATACGACGTGAAAGCAGCCTCAATCTCGGTTGCCTGCGTCTTCAATTGACGCTTGGCACGGTACAGGAAGATCCGACGCGCAAAAAGGACAATGCCGGGACGCTCGACCTTCACGTCAACTCGACTCAGATCGATTTGCGGCAGTTCACGAAAAGTCGCGGCGAACTTATCCGGCTCCAAACCGTTCGTTTCATGAAGGACTTGCCCGGCCTTCCGCATGGCCTCGGACAGGTCTTGCGCGAGGCCCACGAGGCATTGGTGCACAGCAGCGGCCTGCTCCGCCGCAAGTGCTTTGAGGGCTTCCCGGACGGTCTCGGCGATCCGGGAACTCGCGATCTGAGCAGAAATTCGAGCCAACTCCAGTTCGGCTTGCTCGATGGCCACCTCGGGACCGATATTGCGCAAATCATCCGTGAGTTCGTAACACTTCTTCTCGGTTTCAGAAATCTGCCCGGCCACGGATCGCAGGGCTTTCTCGGCCGCCTCGAGATCCGCTTGGGAAACGTTTGTTGCCGTCGAGCCATCCAGCTTCGCGGACAGAGCCGCTTCCACGCTATCTCTCAAGACCCCGATCTTGCGTTTGACTGCTGTCGTTCCCAGTTCCCGATACCTGGAATAGAGCGGTTCGATTTCCGCATCGAACCATGCCTCCATGATTTCGCGGCAGGAAGGGAGCACGCTCACGGGATAGACCGGCACGTCAATGCCGAGCTGCGTTCTCACATGACCGCGGATGTACTGAACGGCGCGGTCGCGGTCTGCGGGCCCAATCAGGTCGGATTTGCTGAGGAGTATCAAAGCCGGAATCCCGTCCAAGTACAGCGTGTGGATCAACTGGACGTCTTCAGGGCTGAGCGTTGCGCTGGCATTGATCAGCACGAGACCGAGGTCGCATTCCGGGAGATATGCCTTGGTCTCGGCCGCGCCTGCTGTGGCGAGAGAACCCAAGCCAGGCGTATCGACGAAAACGATGCCCTCACTCAGCCGGTCCGATAGCATGGATACGACGATGCGCGCGACCCCCTTCGTGTTCCCGGAATTGCAGTCCTCCGTGACGAACTCGCCGATCTCGGCGAGATCGTAGATCTTCTCCTGTCCACTGGCGAAGGAAACGATAGCGCTGGGCGGACCATATGTGAGGCGCGTTGGAACCGATGTAACGGGATTCACGCCTACCGGAAGAACATCCAGGCCGGTGATGGCGTTCAACAGTGATGACTTGCCGGAACTGACCTGACCGAACACAGCAATCTCAAATCGCGGCGCAGAGAGCCGGTCCACGATGTGTGCCAATGCGGAGCGGAACTCAACAAATCCGTACTCGGAGACGATGCGCTCCAGTTTCTTCAAAAGCACGACGTGATCGCCGGTTACGGCTAGCCGGTCCAATCGGTCTGCCAGGTCGCGTCCGGGAGATTGCGCAAGGAACACATTCAGGCTCTCCATGAGATTTTGCAACTCGGTGGAAAAGCCATTTAGTTCCGGGATCAGCTCCGGAGGCACGGGGCCGTATCCCGCAAGATCCTTCGGACTTGCTTCTTGGAGCGCCACGCGAATGAACGAAAGGTGCACGCGCAGGGCGTGAATGGCTTCGAATTGTGGACCGGGGACATAGAGACCTAGACCCGCGACAGCGCGAAGCATTTGAGAGCGCGCCCGCGCAATATAATCGCGGACGACGCGTTCCTGCGCCGGTGTAAAGTTCACGACGTACTTTGGAAATGGCGACTTGGAGAATGAGGCCGCTAAGACGGCTTCCATCTCGGAAAGAAGCTTGTCCACGTACTGCAACGCGGACAGCAGCCGACGTTGGTGCGATTCATTGAGACCGCTCTGGCTATCGCTCATGACAGACCTCGTAGTAAGCGCAAAGGCCGCGAGCCCGCGGAGCCTTACAGGCAAGCATCTCGCGATCGGGCGCAGCGAAGTCGCGATCCGTTTTGCGCGACTTCCGTAAAAGCAGGAGTCATCTGCCCGAGCGGGCGGTTCAATGGGTGAACTCCAACACCCGATTCGATTATCCTGCGATCACAGAAGCGCGGTCAAACCTAAGCCTATGCGACTCGCCGTAGTTTCGGACATTCACGCGAATTGGGAAGCTCTTTCGTCATTGCCCGGCGGCTATGACGAGTTGTGGGTGCTCGGCGATCTTGTCAACTACGGTCCAAATCCGGTCGAAGTGGTCGAATTCATTCGGGCCAACGCGGCCGTGGTCGTTCAGGGCAATCATGATCATTCCGTCGGCTTCGGCGTTGAACCGCAATGCTCGCCGCGTTATCGGGACATGGCGCGCGAAACAGGACTATTTACCGCTGCGGCGTTGTCCGAGGGTCAGAAAGCGTACTTGCGCCGTCTGCCGACTTGTGTCGAACGAGAGGTAGTCGGCTGCCAGTTTTTCTTGTGCCATGCGGCGCCTTCGAACCCACTCTTTTCCTACCGTGGTCCTGATTCGCCAGAATGGGTTTCCGAGGTGGAGCGCCTTGGAGCCGACGTGCTCTTGGTGGGACATACTCATTTGCCTTTCATCCAGAGCGTCGGAAGATGCCAGGTCGTTAACCCCGGAAGTGTCGGGCAGCCAAAGAACGGCTCGCCTCGCGCGTGTTATGCCGTTTGGGAGGACGGGATCGTGCAAGTGCAAAGTTTTGAGTATCCAGTGAACATAACCATCGAAAAGCTACGATCTTTGCCGCTAAGCAACCAGGTCCGTCAGGATCTCGCCGCTATGCTAAGGACAGGTTGTACTCCTCAAGACCGCGACGTTTCTTGAAAACGTATTATTCCTCATGGCACGCGCATTCACGCAACGCGACTTCCGCTGCCCGGATGCTCTCAAGATCCTGCTGTATCAGCGGCGCTTCCAGCCGGTTATGAGACAGCAGGTTTTCGACGGTTGTCATCAGCTCCTCCAGCTGCGCGTCCGCTTGCTGTTGGAGCGCGATGATTGAGCCGTTTACATTCTCTTCCCACTGCGAGGTAAAGCGTGACAGGTTCTTGAATACCTCATAGGGCAGCCTGCGGTTGATCAGATGCCGCCGGACCCACCCGCCTACGAGCCACATCGGAACCAAGACGCCAAGCAGCTCCCAGTTGTGGTCGAAGACCCGTCCAATGTGCACATCCGGGGAGCACGGCTCTTCCACGTCGATGCTCATCTCAGTGATTCGCAGCGGAACGCCAAAAGCGCGCATAGTCCGTTCCGAGAGCCGGCGCTGGAAATCCTGAAGTGAGCGTGTGAGCTGACCTTGAACCGACTCCATCGGACCCAGCAACGCCTTTCGTTTCTTACTGGAAATGTGCCGGAGTTCCCGTCCGAGCGAATCGTCAAGCCAGGTCTGGAACGCAGAAATCACGGACGAGAGATTCCTGGTCCACGCTGTATAGCCGCGTTCGAGTTCCGGCGAGAGGCGATGCAGTATGGATTTGTCCTCTACGTCCAACTCTTTCTCGATGGTACGGCGCGCGGCGCCCATCGCATGCTTCGCGATTAATCGTAACTGCAACTTCGTTTCTTCAATGAAACTGCGCTCCCCAAGGACGACTTGATTCAACGCGTGGCGTTCGTCGTCGAGCGCCGCCGCCGACTTCAGCGCGAGAGTCAGATAGTCGTCGCACTGCTGAAGAAGGGTCCGTAATTTACGGTCGCGAATGGAGCATTGCATATCCCTGAACCTGGCCTGCGCGGGTAAGATCAGGTTCGACTGCACGTTCCGTTTCAATTCCTCGTTCCCGGGTCGTGCGGAATACGGAAATACGGAAGGGGCAGGAACGAACTGCCGCTGCAGTTGCTCGTTAACAAATTCCTCCACCTGGCAGCATTCGCCGCTCGTGAGCGTATCCGTCTTGGTCAATAGCACTGCAACGTGAGGTGTGTATTCGTAAAGACTGCGTATGAGCGCGACGTCTTTTTCTGAGAGAGGCGGGTCCACGCCAATGGCCACAAGCGCCAGGCCAACGTGCGGGAGCCAGGAAAGCGACGTTTCGGTATTATGCGCGAATACGCTATCCAGCCCCGGTGTGTCGATGAATCGTATATTTCGAAAGCGCTCCAGCGATGGAAGATGGATCGTGACCAGGGCGACCTGCTTTCGGTTCTCGGGGTTCTCGGACTCGGTGATATACCAAGAAATCGCCGTCGCGGGAATGGTCTCATGCGTTCCGTCGAGGAACTTGACCGTCATGATCTCCTGCGGTGCATAAGCTATTTCCGTTACGACCGCCGTAACCGGGACAACTCCAACCGGGAGGAGATCGCGACCCAACAGGTCATTCAGAAACGTGCTCTTTCCGGCTTTGAAGCGCCCCAGAATCGCTATGCGAACGAAAGGCTCGGCTTGCAAGGCGCGGCAGGTTCTCAGGACCGGGCGTAGCGAGGCGATGGCATATCGGTCAATGATGTCGGCGGCCAGAGCAATCGTGTCTTGCGTGGGCTTCGCGGGGCAGGATCGATTTGGCGGGCTTGAAATCATAGCTCCACAAGAAGTAGGAGCTATCGTTCCCGAAGTGTTTCGGGACGGTTAATGGTGAGACTCCATCACCTTAAGCACCAATGTAGCATGGGGTAGCGGGTGTGCGTTCATCGTCCGACTCTGCCAAAACGCGGTCTCCAATAGAAAGCGGTCGCCGGGACCTGACTCTTTAGTGTAAATTGCATTGCTGTTCAACTGTTCGTGGATGTAATCGAACTGCAATCATTTGTTCAACCCCTCGAAACGCCTGGAATATATAGTTTGAGAACTCCAAGGAGAACTCATGTCTGCAGCCGCTGCACCCGCGTTGGTACAAGAGAAACTTTCGAAACGCCCGAGCAAACTCGGGATCTTGATCTTCGGCTTATTCTTACTTGTCGGCGTCATCTATACCGCGATGAGCCTGGCCTCCGATCTTTCCGGGGTGCGCACCTCTTCGGCTCTTCCGTTCATCCTGCTCGGTGTAGCTCTGCTGGTCGCCCTGGGCTTCGAGTTTGTCAATGGGTTTCACGACACGGCCAACGCCGTCGCTACGGTGATCTACACACACTCTATGGAGCCTCACATGGCGGTCGCCTGGTCCGGAATGTGGAACTTCATCGGAGTGATGTATTCCACCGGCGCCGTTGCTTTCACCATCATCTCGCTGCTGCCCGTCGAGTTGATTCTGCAGGTCGGCAGCGGCGCAGGATTCGCAATGGTATTCGCCCTTCTGCTCGCGGCCATTATCTGGAACCTCGGTACGTGGTACTTGGGACTCCCGGCTTCGAGTTCCCACACCTTAATCGGTTCCATCATCGGTGTCGGCGTTGCCAACCAGCTAATGTCTCCCAAGACCGGAACCAGCGGAGTAGATTGGTCGCAAGCCATGGGAGTAGGACGGACGTTGCTGGTCTCACCCGTGTTCGGCTTTGTCGTCGCCGGTCTTCTGCTGCTCGTCGCTAAAGCCGTGATCAAGGACCGCCGGTTGTACGAAGCGCCCAAGGGAGAAGAACCACCGCCGTTCTGGATTCGCGGGCTTCTCATGTTGACCTGCACCGGCGTCAGTTTCTTCCACGGCTCCAACGACGGGCAGAAAGGGATGGGATTGATCATGCTGATCCTGATTGGAACCGTCCCGACGGCCTACGCACTCAATCATGCCGTCACCGAGGCCCAAACCGCCGATTTCATGGCGGTTTCACAGCAAACCGTTCAAGTGCTCAATCGTTACGTCACCCCCGCCGCAATGATTGGCGACCCGCGCGATACGCTGACAGACTACATCCGCACCAAGCAGTTCTCCGAGAACACGGTGCTCGCCCTGCGTTCGATCGTGAACGACCTCAGTAATGAAGCCGGCATGTACAAAGCGCTCGCCAAGGTCCCCGCGGACCGCATGCGCAATTTCAGGAATGACATGTACGTCGTAAGCGAATCGCTGAAGCTGATCCAGAAGTCGGGCAAAGCGGCGTTCACGCCGGCCGAGATGCAACTCCTCGGCAATTACAAGAGACACGTCGATCTCGCCACCAAGTTCATTCCACCATGGGTCAAAGTAGCAGTGGCGCTGGCTCTCGGTCTTGGAACGATGATTGGCTGGAAGCGCATCGTCGTCACGGTCGGAGAGAAGATCGGGAAAGAGCACCTCACATACGGACAAGGCGCGGCAGCCGAGATTACCGCCATGGCGACCATAGGCGCCGCGGACTACCTGGGACTGCCGGTCAGTACTACGCACGTACTTTCCTCCGGAGTCGGGGGAACGATGGCGGCGAACGGATCGGGCCTGCAGTGGGGCACGATTCGTAACCTGGCGCTGGCCTGGGTTTTGACGCTCCCAGCTTCCATCATTCTGGCGGGATTTCTGTTCTGGGCGCTGCGTAGCGTGTTCCACGCCTAAGTCGGGACGACGAGACGCCGCGCTCACCGTTACAACACCTGTTGAATCCGGCTTCCGGACTGTGCTACGGTGTTGCTTTTGGGGCAGCAAGCGCGGCATCTCTTTTGGCAACCGCGGCCAACCCCCTCGTCTGGGTCAGGACGTTTTCGTCGTTCCCGTTAAATATTAATGGAATCGATTCTCCAAGCACTAGGTGGGATACTGCTACGAGCCATCCCCACCGTAATTCTTCTCATTTTGGTCCACTTTTACCTCAAGCGGATGCTCTTTCGTCCGCTCGAGCAGACGCTGGCTAAACGTCGTGAACAAACCGAAGGCGCGCAGGAAGACGCACGCGACAGCCTCTCGCGTGCTGAAGAAAAAGCCGCCGTGTACGAATTGGCGTTGAAAGAAGCGCGCGCGGAAATGTACCGCGAACAGGAAGAAACGCGCCGACGCTGGCTCGATCACCAGGGATCACGAGTCGAAGAAGCCCGCCACCGTACTCACGAACTCATTCAACAAGCGAGCGAAAAGATCGCCCAGGAAACCGAAGAAGCAAAACGCGAGCTGGATTCCAGCAGCCACATGCTCGCCCTACAGATCACTGAAGCGCTCGTCGCGCGGAGGGCGAAATGATCCGGCGGCTCCTCGCAACCGCTGCGCTGGCGCTGGCTTTGTCCTACACGCCCTCGCTGCGTGCCCAGGAGAGCCGCACCGCCGAGGCCGAGAAAACCGAGGGCAACAGCGACCCGTGGCTGCTCTGGAAAATCGCGAACTTCGCCATTCTGGTGGGCCTGCTCGGCTACATGATCAAGAAATCGGCGCCGGCATTTTTTCAATCCCGCACCGAACAGATTCAATCCGCCATCGTCGAGGCCGGCAAAGCCAAGCTTGCCGCTGAAGAGCGTGTCGCCGAAATGGAACGCCGTCTCGCCGGATTGGGTGCCGAGCTCGACAGCATGCGCGCCCGCGCCCGCACAGAAATGGCCGCCGAGGGCGAGCGCATCCGCGAAGAGACCGATCGCCATCTGCAGAGCCTTCAGCGCCAGGCCGAGCAGGAAATCGAAAGCATGACCAAGGCAGCCCGCAAAGAACTCAAGTTGTACTCCGCCGACCTGGCTCTTCGAATGGCCGAGCAGCAGGTCGCCGGCCGCATGACGCCGGAGACCCAGCACGGTCTTACGAGAGCGTTCGTCGCCGACCTGCAGGACGGCAAGTCGCATTGGAGCGCGAGTAACTAATGGCCTCCGCCATCGCTTCCCGTTACGCCCGTCCGCTCGCCGATATCGTGATGGAACCGGGTTCTTCCATTCAACCGCCCGACGCGATCGAGCAGTTAAAAACCATCGAGGCGCTTGTGGCCTCGTCGTCTGATTTGCGCCACGCGCTCAGCACTCCCGCGGTACGGCCGGCTCACAAACGCGCGGTCGCAGATCGCCTCATCGCCGATCTGGGCATTTCGAGGATCATTCGCAATTTCCTGTTTGTCATCATCGACCATCGCCGCATGGCGCTTCTGACCGAGATCCGCGAGGCCTTCGAAGCCGAAGTGGACGAGCGCCTCGGATTCCTGCGTGCCGAAGTGGCATCGGCACAGCCTCTCGACGACAAAGAGAGTGCCGCAATCGAAAACGAGCTTTCACGCCTCACGGGGAAACAGATTCGCGCCCGCTTTCACGTGGACCCGAATCTGATTGGCGGCGTAGTGGCTCGTATCGGCTCCACGGTTTACGACGGCTCCATACGGGGCCAACTGGACAATATGCGCCGCCGGTTATCTTACCAGGCGGCCTCGGCATCTTAGGGACTAACTATGGCTCAAATCAGAGCGGATGAAATCGCTCGCGTACTGCGCAGCGAGATTGAGAACTACGAGCAAGCGGTTAACGTATCGGAAACGGGCTCGGTGATTTCCGTGGGTGACGGAATCGCTCGCATTTACGGACTTGAAAAGGTGATGGCAGGTGAGTTGATCGAGTTCCCGCATAATGTTGCCGGAATCGCGCTGAACCTCGAAGAAGACCAGGTGGGCGCCGTGCTCCTCGGCGAATATCAGGAGATCAAAGAGGGCGACGAAGTCCGCCGCACCGGCCAGATCATGTCCGTGCCAGTGGGACCCTCGCTGGTCGGACGAGTGCTGAATGCCCTCGGCCAGCCGATCGACGGCAAGGGGCCCATCGACACCAGCAATATGTCGCCCATCGAGCGCATCGCGCCCGGTGTTGTCGATCGGCAGCCGGTGAAGCAGCCGCTGCAAACAGGCCTCAAGGCGGTGGACGCCATGATCCCGATCGGCCGCGGCCAGCGCGAGTTGATCATTGGCGACCGACAGACGGGCAAAACCGCTGTCGCGCTCGACACCATCATCAATCAGAAGGGCGGCGACGTCATCTGTATCTATGTCGCCATCGGCCAGAAGCGCTCCACTGTTGCCCAGGTAGTTAAGACGCTCGAAGACTATGGCGCCATGGCCTATACCATCGTGGTGGCCGCTACCGCATCCGACCCGGCGCCCATGCAATACATCGCCCCCTACGCCGGTTGCGCAATGGGCGAGTATTTCCGCGACAACGGCGGCCATGCGCTTTGCATTTACGACGATCTGTCGAAACACGCCGCTGCATATCGCGAAATTTCCCTGCTGCTCCGCCGCCCCCCGGGTCGCGAGGCCTTCCCCGGCGACGTTTTCTATCTGCACAGCCGTCTGTTAGAGCGCGCCTCGAAACTCAGCGATGCGAAAGGCGGCGGATCGCTCACCGCGCTTCCCATGATCGAAACTCAGGCCGGCGACGTTTCGGCTTACATTCCGACCAACGTGATTTCGATCACCGACGGCCAGATCTACCTCGAAGCCGACCTGTTCAATTCCGACATCCGCCCCGCCATCAACGTCGGTATTTCCGTGAGCCGTGTCGGTGGCAATGCCCAGGTGAAAGCCATGCGCCAGATCGCCGGCTCCCTGCGCCTCGATCTTGCCCAATATCGGGCGCTCGCGGCTTTTGCCCAGTTCGGATCCGAACTGGATCGCGCTTCACAGGCGCAGCTCAGCCGCGGCCAGCGTCTCGTGGAAATCCTGAAACAGGGCCAATACCAGCCGCTGCCGGTCGAAAAACAGGTCCTCATCATCTATGCCGGCACGAGCGGCGAGTTGGACGACCTGGCGGTGGAACATTGCCGCGAATTCGAGGCGGAGCTTTACAAATTCGTCGAGAACTCACATCCCGCGATCCTGCAGAAGATTCGCGATAAGAAGGAACTCGACGACGCCGTGAAATCCGAGATGACCAAGGCCATCAAGGAACTTAAAGAACGCTTCGCCGCCAAACATAAGCGCGAAGCCTCAGCCGTAGCATAACGGACAACCAGGAATGCCGAGCTTAATTGACATACGCCGGCGCATCCGGTCGGTCAAGAACACGCAGCAGATCACGAAGGCCATGAAGATGGTCTCCGCCGCGAAGCTCCGCCGCGCGCAGGATCGCGTGCTGGCGGCGCGGCCCTATTCGCAGATCATGCAGCGCATGCTGGAAAATGTTGCGCTCGCTGCGTCCGAGGACCCGGACATCGCCGACAATCCACTTCTCATCCGGCGAGAGGAAAAGCGCATTCAACTGCTGGTGATCACGGGCGACCGCGGCCTTGCCGGGGCCTTTAACACCAACGTCATCAAGATCGCGCAGAAGTTCATCCAGGAGCATGCCGGCGCCCAGGTCGACCTGGAGTTAATCGGCCGTAAGGGCCGCGACTTTTTCCGGAAACGCCACGGCCATATTTCCGGAGAATATGCGACCTTTTTTCAGAAAGCCGTCCGGTATGAAGACGCTTTAGGCGTTGCGCAGAAAGTCACCAAGCGCTACCGCGACGCGGAAGTTGACGCGGTTTATATGGTTTTGAATCAATTCAAAACCGTAATGTCGGCCGACCTGAAGTTGACGAAGCTGCTGCCCATCGACCTGCCCAAGGCTACCGAGCGGATCGATTACATCTACGAGCAGTCGCCGGCCGAGTTGTTGAGCGCCCTGCTGCCACGTTACATCGAGGTGCAGATCTACCGCGCCATGCTGGAATCGGGCGCGGCGGAACAGGCGGCCCGCATGACCGCCATGGACGCCGCCAGCTCCAACGCGGCCGACGTGATCGAGCGCCTGACCCTCAACATGAACCGCGTGCGGCAGGCTTCCATTACCAAGGAAATCATCGAGATTGTGAGCGGCGCGGCCGCTCTGGAGTAAAACATGACAACAGCAGCCATTTCTGAAGGGAAAGTGATCCAGATCGCCGGTCCCGCCGTCGACATTCAGTTTCCCGAGCACCAGATTCCGGTCATCAACACCGCCATTCGAATCACCAGCGAGGGCTTCACGGTTCCGTCGCCCATCGACGTGATTGCTGAAGTCGCCCAGCACATCGGCGAAGGCCGCGTCCGCACCATCGCGCTGCAGCCCACCGAGGGAATGGTCCGCGGCATGAAAGCCACCAGCTTGGGCGGGCCGGTGTCCGTACCGGTCGGCAAGGAAACGCTCGGCCGCGTTCTCAACGTGATTGGCGAGCCCGTGGACAACATGGGTCCGGTAAACGCGGCGCAACGCTGGCCCATTCATCGCCCCGCGCCCGATTTTGAAGACCAGGCCACCGAGCTGCAGATGTTCGAGACCGGTATCAAGGTGATCGACCTCCTCGAGCCTTATCTTCGCGGCGGAAAGATCGGATTGTTTGGCGGCGCCGGTGTCGGCAAGACCGTCATCATCATGGAGCTCATCAACAACATCGCCTTGAAGCACGGCGGTGTGTCGGTGTTCGCCGGCGTCGGTGAGCGTACCCGTGAAGGCAACGATCTGTGGCTGGAAATGCAGGAATCCGGCGTGCTCGACCCGCACGACTACACCAAGTCAAAGGTCGCGCTGGTGTACGGCCAGATGACCGAGCCGCCGGGGGCGCGTCTCCGCGTGGGCCTGAGCGGCCTGACAGTCGCTGAGTTCTTCCGCGATCAGGAAGGCCAGGACGTGCTGCTGTTTATCGATAACATCTTCCGCTTTACACAAGCGGGTTCCGAGGTTTCGGCGCTGCTCGGCCGCATGCCTTCCGCCGTCGGATACCAACCCAACCTGGCGACCGAAATGGGCGAACTCCAGGAGCGCATCACGTCTACCAAGAAGGGATCAATTACGTCGGTCCAGGCGATTTACGTGCCCGCCGACGACTACACCGATCCGGCCCCGGCGACCACCTTCGCGCACCTCGACGCCACCACCAACCTGTCCCGCGAAATCTCCGCCATGGGCATCTACCCGGCCGTCGATCCGCTGGCTTCGACCTCCCGCATTCTCGATCCGCGCATCATTGGCAATGACCATTACAACGTCGCGCAGTCAGTGAAACAGATCCTGCAGCGCTACAAGGACCTCCAGGACATCATTGCGATTCTCGGTATCGACGAACTATCGGACGAGGACAAGTTGACCGTAGCGCGGGCCCGCAAGATCCAGCGTTTTCTCTCGCAACCGTTTCACGTCGCCGAGCAGTTCACGGGCTACAAGCCTAAATATGTCAAGCTGGCCGACACGATCCGCAGCTTCAAAGAGGTCGTGGAGGGCAAGCACGACGATATTCCGGAGCAGGCATTCTATATGCAGGGCGCGATCGAGGATGTGCTCGCGCGAGCAGAGCAGCTCAAACAGGCAAAGTAATCGATGGCCGACTCTTTTGAGATCGAAATCGCGACTCCGGATCGCCTGCTCGTAAGAGACAAGGCGATTCGGGCGCAAATCCCCGGCCGGGCCGGCTATCTCGGCGTGCTACCGGACCACGCGCCGCTGCTGTCGGAGTTGGGGATTGGAGCGCTCACCTACACCACGCCAGGCGACCACCGCTTTAGCTTGGCTATAAAGCATGGTTTCGTCGAAATTCTGGATAATCATGTGAGAGTGCTCGCTGACGATGCGGAGCGAGGCAACGAAATTGACGTGACTAAGGCCGAAAAAGACCTGAAGCACGCGCAGGATGCAATAATCAATCCGAATGTGGGGCTGGATATCGCCTCGGCGCTAATCGCGATGCGGCATGCGCAAGCCAAGATCGACGCCGCCCGCAAGGCCCTGCAAAAAGAAGAGTAGGGATCAAACCTGGCCGGTGACCTCTGTGGAGGAGTGGAGCAGGGATTTCGCCTGCCTTGGGAAGCGAAGACCAATCCAGAGGTCAGGCTCAGCGGTGATCACGGCTACGGCCAAATCCGAGTACATGATCTTACAGCTCGCCGACCGTTTAAGTCAGATAGTTGCGAACGAGAGCTTAACCGTGGAGATTCCTTCGGCAGCGTAACGGCGAACTGCGGCGAGCACACCTTGGTCTACGCTAAGCGTATTCTTCACTTACACAGTATCTGTGTGTAACTGCATCCACTAAACCAGGTCGCCAATCTCCTTCGCCGTGTTGCGCGCTTCCAGGTGAATCAAACCGGCGTTCGATCCCATCGGACCCATGACGGCCAGAACGGCCTTCTGACCGGCGGAGTAGATAAACAGAACTCCGTCATCTCCCCGGATACTGACTTCCGACAGCGAGCCTGTTGCCAGGCTGTCGCTGATCCGTCGGCCCAGACTTGACGCGGCGGCTGCCATGGCTGCGATGCGGTTGGGGTCGGTGCCGTTCGACAACGAGTGCGCCACCGGAAGACCTTCGTTTGATGCCAGCAGGACGCCCCGCAATTCGGGAATAGCATTGCGGAGGCCTTCAATTTGCGCTTTCAGTGCTTCATGTTTTGCCATATTTCTCCTGACCGGCGACAACTCCGGGAGCATTCCCTGCACCCCGAGTCGGTTTCCTGTCGCTAGTATGATCGTCTGAGAACGCGGCAACTTTAGCAGCCACTCTCACAAAGTTTACCCGACGCTCGCAAGAATCAAGAATTAAGAGACTTAGGCCGCCTTACCCACTCCCCGCACGATCACGGGCCTAGTGGATTCCGCCTACGGGCTAGCACTGAAAAAGTACTGCCTTCGGGAAATCAAAATAAATAGAGCTAGAACCCTCCACAACTCGTACTAAAGATCCGATTACTGAGTATGCAGTGTCTGTACTGTGGCAAGCACCTCCCCTTGCTCAAGAAGCTCACCGGCGGGGGAGAGTTCTGCTCGGACGCGCATAAAGAGAAGTATCACGAAGAATATAACCGTCTCGCCTTGACACGGTTATTACAGGCGCAATCGCGTCCGGAAGACATCAAAATCGATCCCAAACGGCATGGTCGTGCGGGTCTTGAAGAACAGGAACCAGCGCCGGCGCCGGTCGCAAAATCAACAGTCGAACGCACAACCGAGCCCGCACCCGTTGTTGTCGCTCATGCGGAGCCTGAGCCAGCGAAGCCTAAGGAGGTCCGCGAGCCTGCCGCGCGCCCCACCGCTACTCGCTCCACAAGGGTGCAAGCCGAAGAAGCCGTCGCTCCGGTCCATGCCGCTGGATTCCTCCCCGAAGGAAATAACCTCCTTCCCGTCGAATCGCATTCGTCAGGACGAGAACTGGAATCTGAATTCATTCCACCGGGAAGCGATACGCTACCTTGCCTGCCCACTCCGCCGGACTACAGCATTGCCGCCGGAGCACTGGCCACCGGCAATCCGGCACGACTCGGGCCGCCGCCGGAACCCCGCTCCTTCCAGGTCCGCCCAAAGGGCTGCGAACCGCAGGCAAAAGAATTTGAGCCTCCGCAGGTTGAAATCGCCGCCGCGCAGGGACGTCCCACGGTCGCGCCCCTCGAGGCACAGCCCGCTTTCGTTATTCCTGTTCAGCCCTGGCATTCCAAGAACGTCGAGCGGCTCGAAATACATCCTCCCGTGTCGTTCGAGCCGTTGCCCTCCGAACCTCGCGCCATGACGAGCGACCTGGTTCCGTTCGCTGAACCGCAAATCGACGCCGCGTCGCCAGAGGCTGTCATCGAAATAATCCCGGTGCTCCACACGAACGGAACAGGCGTGAACGGCGCCGGCCGCAACGGTGCGGGTTCATATCACGTTGAGGAAACTCACGCCCCGAAAATTCAAGCCGAGATTGAGGAACCATATGACTCAGCGCCCGTTCATGCGGCGCTGAAACTGATTCGAATTTCGCCCAAGCGTCTCGATTTGCCGGCCATCGCGACAGGCACAACCAACCTGCTGATGGTCGCAAATGCACGGCTGCCGAAACAGAGCATTTTGCCTTTACGCCCCAAAATGGCTATGGGAACGGTGCCGATTGCACGTCACGACCGCCGCCAAACGAAAGCAGAGGCGGCAGAGGGAGCTGTCGGCGTGTGGACACCGGAATTCACGGCCGTCGAGACGGGTGGGTTATTACGCAAATTAGGAGGTCTGTTGCGAAAGCGGTAGACCTTCAACAGAGCGGAGCTAAGTGTGGCTGATTTAGATCGAACTGTAACCTTAGAGTTGAGCGACCGTTGGTTGTGGATCGTCGACGACCAACTGGTGCACGGGCCCATCAGCGCGGACGCGCTGAACCTGAACGATGAAAAACGCGTCGTCGAAATGCCGGCGCTGGCCAGAGCCCTCGCCCTGAACACCGAAGGCAAGACGGTAAAAGCCCTCGAAGAAGTCGAGGCAGCCGTCGAAGCCGACCCGAAGTCACCGGAACTGCAATGGGCCAAAGGTCAATTGGAATTCGAGCTGGCGCGCTACGACAACGCGCTCAAAAGCTACGAGGAACTCCTTGACCTGCGTCCCGGCGATAAGGCCGTGGTCTTCAATCAGGCTGTCTGCCTGGAGCGCCTTGCGCGCTATGAGGACGCAGCGGACAGGTTCCGGCGCGTCATAAAGGTCGACGCCGCCTTCGCACCCGCTCATTTGGGCCTCGCCGTGAGCCTCCTGAACCTGGGCCGGCCCGCTGATGCAATCGAAGAATACGACACGTTCCTGCACACAAATCCGGATCACGACCGTGCGCTGCTCGGCAAAGCCACGGCTTTACAATTGCTCTCGCAACTCGACGACGCCTGGGCCATCTACCGCGTTCTCGTTCGCCGCATGCCCGGCGACGTGGACCTGCTGACGAATATCATCGCCATTGCCATCGCCCGGCACGATGAAGACGCTCTCCTGGAACATGCCGAGGCGCTCCTCAAAGTGAAGCCGGATTCCCGGGTCGCACTCGAAGCGCTGATGACCGCCGCCCTTTGGCGCGACGACTTTGAGGTCGCCGCCGAATGTGGCCAACAGTGCGTCAAAGTCGCTTCCGATTCCTACGAGGCGCACTTCAATCTCGCCCTGGCGCTGCACAAAACCGGCCGCGTGCAGGAAGCCGCCCAAGCCTACCAACAGGCCATCAAACTGCGCTCCGACGGGCTGGAGGCGTATGAGAACCTCGCCGTCATCCTGCAGGAGACCGGCGACCTCGAACGCGCGCGCATTCTCCACGAACGCGTCCTCGATCTGAATCCCGCACATACCGGAACACTCTGGAATCTCGCGGTTCTGAACGAGCGTGAAGGCCATAGGGACGAAGCCGAACGTTACTACACGTACCTGGTAACCCAGAAACCCGATTCGAATGACGCCTGGTCGCGGCTGGGCTGTCTCCGGCTGGAAAAAGGCGATTACCCTGGTGCAATCGAGGCTCTGGAAAAAACTGCGACCCAGGCCAATGCCCCGGTCGAAACCCAACTGAACCTGGCTTTGGCCTTATGGCGCTCGGGCAAACCGGACGATGCCCGCAACGCTTTCGCCAAACTGCTGAAAGAACAACCCAATTCGGCCGACGTCGTTCGCGCCTTTGCGGCCCTCGAGACCGAACAAGGCGAGTATCTCACCGCTCTGGAGCTCGAATCCAAGCTTCAGCAACTCGGCGACCCCGTCCCCGACCTGGCCTACAATATCGGCATCCTGTTGCAGAATGTTGACCTGCACGAAGATGCCGTGGAGGCATTCCGTCGCGCCGTAAGCCAGAAGAAGAATTTTGCGGAAGCCCTGGTGAACATGGGACACTCGCTCAAGGCCCTGGGAAAAGAATTAGAAGCCCGCGAGTGCTGGTGCGATGCCGTTAAGGCCAAGCCGGACCTGGCAGCGGCCTACTTCGCACCCACTGCCTGATCAGGCACCGATCCGCAATACCGGAACAATCAACCCGCCCATTGTAGCGATGCTCATGCCCCGCTGCCAGATCACTAGGCCGCACATTTTCCGAACTATACTATTTGCAAAATAGGTATTCAATGATAAGCTATTGCCATGGCCAAAGACCCGAACAGGCGGGATCTCTTTTCCGGGGCTCTCGAACTCATGATTCTGCACACGCTGCGCCTGAAGCCAATGCACGGCTATGGGCTCGCAAAGCACATCAAGCATGCTTCTGACGACCTGCTCCAGGTGGAGGAGGGTTCCCTTTATCCCGCCCTGCAGCGGCTTCTTCGAGAGGGCTTGCTAGACTCGGAGCCCGGAATCTCGGCAAAGGGACGCCCCACACGGATTTATAGGCTGACCGATTCAGGGCTTCGGCATTTGGAACGCGAGGTGAGCAGTTTTGAGACAATGTTCACCGGCATCACACGCGTGCTCGCGGCTGCCAGGCCGCAGGAGGGCTAAAATGGCCTTTTTCTCACGGCTGTTCTCACGCCGCAGGCGCTACGACGATCTTGCGGTCTCGATTCGCGAGCACCTGGCGGAGCGTGCCGACGAACTGATGGCCGACGGCATGTCGAGGGCGGAGGCTGAACAAACCGCGCGGCGCGAGTTCGGCAACGTAGGCCTGATCGAAGAGCGCAGCCGGGAGGCCTGGCAGTGGCCAACCCTGGAAAGCATGCTCGCCGATGTGAGGTTCGCTCTTCGGCAGTTGGCTAAGTCGCCTGGGTTCACCGCGACGGCGGCCACGACACTGGCTTTGGGAATTGCCGTCAACGCGACGATGTTCAGCATGGTGAGCGCATTCCTCATGCCGCGCCTTCCGGGCCGTGATCCACAGAGAATCGTGGTGGTTTCGTCCGTCAATCCAGACGCCGGCTTCCAGGCGGATCTGAATCCCGCATCTGCGGCCAACTACAGGGACTGGAAGGCGGATACCCAGACCTTCTCGGAAATGGCGGCCGCGGACGAATATCGCACCGGCAGCCTGTCAGGAGCGGGCGAACAGCCGGAGGCGATCACGGTTTCCGCTATCTCCGCAAACTACTTCTCGGTCTTTGGAGTTGCGCCGCAACTCGGCCGCGCTTTCGCTCCCGGCGAAGATGAACCCGGGCACGATCATGTGGTCATCCTTAGTCATAGCCTCTGGGAGCGGAGGTTCGGTGCCGATGCATCGGTGATTGGCCGGACAGTAGGGATCAACCGGGAAGACTACGTCGTGATTGGCGTGATGCCGGCGGATTTCCGCCTTCTGGGATTCACGCCGCAACTTTGGACTCCGCTGGCTCTGACGGCCGCTGATGGCGCGCCGGACGCGCGCAACAGACGATACCTGTACCTCTTTGCGCGACTTGCCCCCAACGTGACTCTCAGCGACGCTCGCGCCCGGATTCAAGTTGCAGCGAAACGGGCGCAGCAGGACTTTCCCCTCAATGAAAAACGTTGGGGCGCTTCGGTGCGGGTGCTCGACGACTTTTTGATCGCGAACTTCGGAATTAGACCGGCACTCGCAGTGATTATGACCGTCGTAGGCTTTGTATTGCTCATCGCATGCGTGAACGTTGCCGGACTATTGTTCACGCGCTCCGTGGGCCGCCAAAAGGAACTGGCGATCCGCCTAAGCCTGGGAGCCGGCCGCGTGCGCATCGTACGGCAGCTTCTGACCGAAGGACTCGTCATCGCGCTTATGGGCGGAGCTGTCGGCCTGATCCTCGCGTCTTTTGGAATTCGTGTGGTTCGTGCTGCCCTGGGCTTCAACGAGGTCATCAGCGCAGTGCCCGTCAGCCTCGACAGGAATGTCCTGCTCTACGCCGCGATTATTTCGATTGCTTCTGCTGTGCTCTCGAGCCTGGCGCCGGCATTGAAAGCCTCGCGCTCAGGGGTCCATGCGGACTTGAAGAGCGAGTCCCGCGGCTCCTCGGCAGGCCGGTCTCACAGCAGGATGCGCACAGTACTTGTGGGTGGAGAAATTGCATTGGCCTTGTTCCTGCTAATCGGCAGCGCATTACTCATTCGTGGAGTATATCTGCTCGATCACCAGAAGCTGGGGTTCAATCGCGATCACCTTTTGACCGCGGGTCTCAGGCTCGATAAGGCGCACTACTCCGACTCGACCCAAAGGAACCAGTTCGTTCGCAGCCTGCTGAGCCATCTGAAGGAGACACCTGGAGTCGAAGATGCCGCCGTGACATCCGTTCTTCCTGCTGCTGGACCGGGGAGCGTTCCCATCCAGATCAAGGGAAAACCTGAAGAGCGCACCGGCGAGCATCGCAGTGCGGACGATGTGGTGGTGACGCCCGAGTACTTCAATATCATCGCGTTGCCGATTCTACGCGGCCGCGGGTTCACAGCTTCCGATCAGGCCGGGACACCCCGGGTTGTCGTCGTCAGCCAGGAATTCGCGCGCAAGCATCTTGCCGGAGAAGATGCGCTTGGTAAACAGGTGCTACTTGAAACCCAGGGGGGCCCTGCGGAATGGTGTCAAATCATCGGCATTACTGCCGATGTGAAGAGCTTTTCGGAGGACCAACGCGTCGATCCGGAAATCTACGAGGATTTCGAACAACGGCCTGTAGATTCCTTCTCCGTGATGCTGCGATCAAAGGTGGAACCGACTAGCCTGTCGTCTGCGCTGCGATCCAGTGTTGCCCGGCTCGACGCGGATCTACCCCTGCTGCGGGTGATGAGCATGGAGGGCGTCCTCGAGGCCCAACGAAATGGAAACCCACTGTTCGAGCGTCTCCTCGCGACGTTCGCCATGCTTGCCCTGATTCTTGCAACCATCGGGATCTATGGGTTGATTGCATACTCGGTGGGCCAGCGATCGCAAGAAATAGGAATCCGCATGGCGCTCGGGGCCAAGTCTTCCGACGTCTCCCGGATGATTTTGCGCGAAGGCTTGAAAGTAGCAGGGATCGGCTCCGCGGTCGGCTTTGTGATGGCGATTCCTCTTCCGAAGCTTTTCGATTCGATTTTTAGCGGCTTGCTCTTTGGCGCGCCGGAGGTTTATGCAATCGTTGTGGTAACGATGCTGCTCGTCGCGCTTGCGGCGACGCTGGGGCCCGCGCAGCGCGCCACGCGAGTCAATTTGTCGGCGGCGTTGCGAAACGAATAGCACCACATCCGGTCGCTACGGAGTTATTGAAATGGCTGTAGAAATCGGACACGTGGACGCAATCTTCCGGTATCCCGTGAAGTCCATGGCCGGCGAACGACTCGAGGTCGCCAACCTGGGCTGGCACGGCCTCGACGGTGACAGGCGCCTGGCATTCCGGCGGTTAAACGACCGCGGCGGGTTCCCGTGGCTAACTGCAAGTAAGCTTCCGGCGCTGGTGCTGTTTGCTCCCTGCCGTCATGAAGACGGTGCCCAAGAAGATATTCCCACCCACGTCCGCACGCCGGATGGTCAGGAGCTGCCCGTCTTCGGAGAGGACCTGGCCAGGGAAGTGGAACGCCGCTATGAGGCTCCCGTGCAGATGATGCAGTTGAAGCATGGCATCTTCGATGAAGCGAACATCTCCGTGATCGCCCACGACACGGTGAACGAAGTCTCACGACTCGCGGGCGTGCGGCCCGACGTGCGACGATTTCGTCCAAACATCGTGGTCCGTCTACTGCGACCGGCTCCTTTCCAGGAGGACGACTGGGTGGGCCGTGTGCTGTCAATCGGCGAGGGGGACAAGGGCCCTGCCATCACGGTCACAATGCGCGACCTTCGCTGCTCCATGGTGAACCTTGATCCCGACTCGGCAGCTCCCGCTCCGGAAATGCTGAAGGCAGTCGTTCGAGCAAACCAGAACAACGCGGGCATCTATGGCGCCGTTACTCGCATCGGACGACTGGCGGTCGGACAGGCCGTAAGTCTCCATAAGCTCTCATGAACGACCGGGGGTTCACAGTCCAGGGACGCTGCCCCGAGAGGATTGCGCGCCAGGTGGGACACAATTCAACATAGTTTTCGGGGCCGGAGAGTCTGATTGAGCCTGTGATGCAGCTGGCAGCCTGCGGCGGGTTTGTTAACCCGCCAAACTGAGTAGCATTGGCCTTTAGCGTGTCCCCATATCTACGCTAAAGCGAACTCGACCGCTGCAATAGCGTGAATCCTCGTCGAGTCATGCGCTGGCAGGATCGAGTCCTTCTGCGAGATCAGCAGCCCGATCTCGGTGCAGCCCAGAATCACACACTCAGCGCCTCGTTCGGCCAGACGAGCGATGATGTCCTGGAACTTAATTCGCGACTCGTCGCGAATTAAGCCATGACAGAGCTCGTTGTAGATCACATCGTGGACCACCTTTCGATCCTCCGAGGGCGGCACGACGGTTTCGATCCCAAAATTCTGCCGTAGTCGATCCGAGTAGAACGTCTGTTCCATCGTGAACCTGGTTCCTAGCAGGCCGACGCGGCGCTGCCCCGAAAGTTGCACCGCCTGCCCTACAGCATCGGCGATGTGTAGAAGCGGTATTTGCACGGACCCAATAATACAATCGGCCAGCTTGTGCATGGTGTTGGTGCACAAAACGACGAAGTCGGCGCCGGCCCGTTCGAGCTGCAGCGCCCGATGGGTCAACATCGCTCCGAGTTCGTCCCATTGGCCGGCGTGTTGCAACTGTTCCACAGCGGCGAAATCCACCGTCACCAGAACGCTCGGTGCGTTGTGTTGGCCCCCAAGCCGGAGCTTCGTTTCCTGGTTGATCAGCCGATAGTATTCCGCCGACGACTCCCAGCTCATCCCGCCGATCAGTCCGATGTTCTTCATGCTGTTTTCTAGAGGCATTCTATTCCCTTGGAGGGCCGGCACGGCAAGAGGCCGCGGCTGGTCCGATCTGATACGCTGAGCGTACTCCAATGATGAAGCTCACTTATTATGAAAGGACGGCATGGACTGGTTAGGCACCTGGGGCGTTGCAATGGGAACCGCATGGCTGTCGGGCTTCAGGCTTTATGCCGCCGTGCTGACGCTAGGTCTTCTCCAGCACTACCATTTCGCGAACCTGCCGGGTGAGCTGCACTTTTTTGGAGAATGGTGGATCATCGCCGTAGCTGGTCTTCTGTGTCTCACAGAGTTTATCGCCGACAAGATTCCCGCGATCGATTCCGGCTGGGACGCCGTCCACACGTTTATCCGGGTACCCGCCGGCGCGGTGCTTGCCGCCGCCGCGTTCGGGCAGTTTGACAGCCGAGTCCGCGTGCTCGCGTTCCTGTTGGGCGGAGGAATTGCGCTAACCGCACACGGAACGAAAGCGACAACGCGGTTGGCTGTGAACACGTCTCCTGAGCCGTTCAGCAACATTGCCGTCAGCACTCTCGAAGATGCCGGCGGCGTGGGGCTATCGCTGCTTACTGTCTTTCATCCGGTGGTGATGCTTTTCATCGTAGGGGCGCTGGGCGTAGTGGGGATCCTGATCATCCGTAAGCTCGCTCGCGCGATTCGCGGCCTGTTTCAACGTCTGAGGTTCAGCCCGAGTCGTCCCACGCGGGCCTGAATCCACTCGCCGCACTTCCCCGCCCCGGCGCTTTCCTGGACTCAGACAGCCAGTTGAACCCTAATGTTTGTCCGACTGCGGCGCATATGGGCTTTGCGGGTTCCACCGTGGCGTCTCTTCGGAATTCGCCAAATTTTCGATGAGACGCGAGAAGTACTCGTTAAATTTCGCCGCCGCGCCGGGGTCCCAGGGCTGCTTGAGATCGTCGAGCGGCGTGTGGTACCGAAGGCGGTACCACTCTGCATAAATCTCCGAATCCTGGGTGCCCTGCTCCGGGGCAAGAACGAATCCCGCGGCGGGAACACCGATTTGCATAAAGCTCCAATTATCCGCGCGGCGGATCAGATTGCGCCATGGCTCGCGGTCCGGCTCAATGCGTAAGCCCATGGGTTCCGCGACCTTGCGCGCAACGTCACCCAGGGTTGAGTCGTTCAGACCGACCATCGCGAGTTCCTTTAATGGAAATAGCGGCCGCAACTGATCGAGGTTAATGTTTGCGACGATCCTATCGCGCGGCACCGTCAGATGTCTCGTGAAATAGCGCGAACCGAGAAGCCCCTTCTCCTCGCCCGTGAAGACAGCCAGCAGTACGGAACGCCGGAGCCTCGTCTCTGCTTCCTTCCAGCGTTCCACGGTCTCAATGAGCGTCGCGACGTAGGCGGCATCGTCGAAAGTGCCATTGTAAATCCGGTCGCCTTTCCACGGAGAACCAAAGCCATAGCCATCCAGGTGGGCGGATATCACGATGACCTGGTCGCGCAAAGACGCGTCGCTGCCCGGCAGCATGCCAAGCACGTTGTCCGACTCCAGCTCATAAGTCTCAAACTTGAGCGCCGCCTTGAGGCGCAGAGGCAAATCAAAACTCGGCAATTTTTGCCCCTGAGCTTCCATCTGGCGCAGTTCTTCGTAGGAATGTCCCGATCCCTTGAATAACCACTCGGCTTGAGCTGGATTGAAGCGCAAAATGGTGGCTTCCGAAGCGGTTGAAGCCCGCGGCGGATCTTCTCGTAAAGCCACGGAAACGGTATATTGCTGTGGCCAACGAGGCGGTTCCAGACTATCGAGCCGGTCGATGCCGAGAATTCCGACCGCTCCCGCGGGAACCTTGCTCAATACCGGCTTTGGCGCGTCCTTTACGAGCCGCTTCGGATTCAACTGAACAATGATCTTGCCGGTCACATCGACGTTCTTTGCATAGTCCGCGGAGCCAACAAACACCAGGGGCGCGTCGAGAGAGGTGGGCATTGCCGCGTTTGCCGGTCCAGCGATATTCTCCAGCCAGTGCAATTCCCTGGTTCCCGATTTGCCTGTCAAAACAGCCGTGGATTGGTCCTCACGAAACCGAAGCTTCCGGAGAGATACGGTTTGCACGAAGCCCTTTTCGCCGGCGGGCTGAAGTCCCAGGCGCTCGAATTGCCGGATCACGTAATGCTCTGCCCGGAGATAACCCGGGCTGCCCGTATCCCGGCCCTCCATGTTGTCATTGGCGAGCGCCTGGACGTGGGACCACCACCTCCGCGTCTCCGGCGAAGGCTCAGTCGCACTAGCGAAGGTGGCCGCGGCCAGGAGAACACATGCAAACTGTCGGATCATGAATCCACCTCAGCATTCGATGCTAGCGCATGGGAACCCAAAGGGCGTCCGGAAAGCTGCCCCCCCAAGAGGCCGACGGCCCCGTTTCAGTGAATGTTAGCCAACGACTATAATGAGAGGCTTACCGGGATGCTTTTTACCGCCCGTGCAACGCTTGGTCGCCGATGTCACATCCTCTAAAGCCCACGGCGGCGGCTTACAGCCCGTGGCAGAAGTTGAACAGGCTGAATGCCTGCCCTACCTTGGCTCCCAAACTGTTGACCCGTAAAGGTGACGCAGGCGGTTTCGCCTGCGCATGCCGCTCGCAAAGACTTCCACCACGGTCTACTAGCTGCGCTAAGGGCTTAGCGCCATGCCTGCAGCACCGGAGTTAGCGCATGCGCTGCCAATTCTGTGGTGCAACGCTAGAATCATTACCGGTCCGATGCCCTTTCTGCGCATCGCAGCCGGTCTTAGGCGATCGCTACGAGATCAATGCCACCATCGGACGAGGAGGTATGGGCGAGGTCTTCCTCGCGCATGACCGCCGGCTCGACAACGATGTGGCCATCAAGCGCCTGACACCGCAGCTCGCGTCGAGCTCGGAGCTACGCACTTCGCTCCAGCGGGAAGCACAGATCATGGCGCGGCTTTCAGACGCCGGCATCGTTCGCCTCTTCGATCTCGCCGAGTTCTACGGCGACTTCTACCTGATACTCGAATACGTTCCCGGCCCGACACTTCGCGATATGATCCGTTCCGGGTACCGGCCTTCACCGCAGGAGCTGGCGAAGGTCGTCGGGGAGATCTGCCAGGGATTGACCGTAGCGCACAACGCGGGTGTTGTTCATCGCGATCTGAAGCCCAGCAACATGCTGCTCGCGCTGAGCGGCGCCGAAAAGCAAGCATACATCGAGAACCACCAACTCCCGGCAAGTCTGGCGAACGCAAAGGTGAAGATCACCGACTTCGGCATCGCGAAAGCGATCGCCGACTCACGTCTCACGGTAACCAACGCCTTTAGCGGCACGCCGGGTTACATGGCCCCGGAACAGTTTCGCGGGGAGACTCCGTCGCCGCAAACGGACGTTTATGCCCTCGGTGTCGTCACCTACGAGTTGCTGACCGGCACCCTGCCGCAACATCCCATCGCGGATGTCCCAACCGTGCATCCGGCGGTGACGCAGGTGATTCGGATGGCGCTTTCTGCATTGCGTCAGAATCGCTTCGCCTCCGCGGCGGCTTTTTACGAAGCTCTCTATCACGCCATCGAGGGACGGTCCCCGGTTCCGCCTGCTCCGGTTCCCGCGCGGCGGGCGCTGTCAGGCACGCAAGTTTCGGTACTCGCGCTCGCAGTTTTCATCGGTCTGGTCTCCGCAATTGCATTGGTTATGAGTCTCAGCCGGCGTCCCGAAACCACGGCGCGTTACACCAGCCTGCCGGCGCCCACACCCTCGCCTATACCGAAACCCCTTCCTCCTATCGAATGGCACTCCTTCCCAAAAGTCTCGGAGCCGCCTCCAGTGGTGGAAGAGGCCCGCGGGAAGCTGTCCGATCCGGTCGGTCCGGACCATCCAAAGGTGGAATGGGAAATCGTGCTTCCCGATTTCAGGCCGAACATTGCAGCGATTGGGACCGACGGCACCGTTTACCTCACAAATCAGGGCCAAATCGGCGCAGCTCGTAATGGCAAGCTTCTGTGGGCCTACCAGAACACCGAATTCGGCGCTGATATCGAGGACTTGAATACGGACAGCGATGGGCGCGTTTGGTTCAAGATGTTCGTGATGGGCGAGTACGAATTTTACTGCCTCAACCGCGACGGGCAAGGGGGCCGGCTCCCGCGCTCTTTCGAGAACCGGGGACCGAAGTATGTCGATAAGGCGCCCTACAGTTGCTGGAAAAACAAGCACACCTTGTCCGGTCCTGAAGGCGATATGGACTTGGAGGACGGGTGCAAAAAAGTTGCGTTAGGACGCGAGGGCCGCATCTGGGTGGCGACGGACGCGCCGGAGATTCTTGGGGTGAACCGGCGGCTGGGGAAGATCGAAACGAAGTATAAACCGCCGTGCGAGCCGTCTGCCTTATTACCCACCGTCGCTAATCAGATCGCGTTTACATGCCCGGATGGGAGCTTGCATCAGATCAAAGGGGCAGCGGAGCTGTGGAGTCATCCCGGGGATGGCGCTATCGCTTACGCAACGACCGTCACCGACGGAACGATTTACTTTGGCGAAGGGCAGAAGAACGCTAAAGGGGGGCACCTCCGCGCGATCGACGTGCAAGGAAAACTGCTGTGGACCGTCGACCTGCCTGAAGCGCCCGAAGGAGCGATCGCCATCGGACAGAGGCGGATCTATCTTCTTCAGAAGGGGCACGGTTTCTCCTCCGCGAACCGGCTGATTGGTTTATCCGATTAGCTCTTGCACGGCTGCGGATTCTTGAGCTCGTTGAAAGACCTTCCCCCCAAGGTGGCGCAGTCGGTTTCGCCTGCGTGTTTCCGGGGTTTGGACCGTGCTGTGTGGCGGATTGAAAATCCGCCGCAGGTTGAAGACCTGCCTTACAGAGTTCGACGAAACCAGATCGATGGTGCAAGACTTACTGACGTGCCGATTCCAGCGACCTTTCAATCGCGATCCGAACCAGTTGACCTCGCGTTCGCACCCCCATCTTGTCAAACAAGTTCTGCAGCGTGGCCTTTACGGAACTTTGCGACACGCCGAGACGATACGCCATCTCCTTGTTGGTAAGGCCTTCGCAAACGCACCGCAGGACATTCTGCTCGCGCGGGGATAGCCGCGGCGGACTACGTTTCTCAGTGCCGGTATTAACCGTTCCTTGATTCGCAACCTTCGGGTCCATCCAGAAACCACCGTTTGCGACTGTGCGAATCGCTTCGATGAGCGATGCCGGCGGGCTGTGCTTGAGAAATATGCCGGATATGCCCAGTTTCCGCGCAACCGCAAGGTCCACCGGGCCCATTCCTGCAGTCACCATCAGCGTCTTGCCCTTATAGCCAATCCGTGCGGCGGATGAGAGGAAACGGGTTCCGGTATCGTCTTCGAGATCGAAATCGAGCAGTACAACGTCGACGGCGGAACGAGAGAGAGCTTCGAGAGCTTCGGCCGGCGTGCCACATTCAGCAATGGTTTCGAAATCAGGCTCGGATGCAAGCAAACGCCGCAAGCCTTCTCGAAACAGAATGTGGTCGTCAACCAGTAACAGACGAATGCGCCCCATCTTCGACGACTCTTTCCTCCTCTGTTTCCGGGACCGCCAGGTCGAGTACAAAGGAACAACCTGCGTGCTGCGAATCGTGACGGAGATCGCCTCGGAACGACCGCATGAACGCGCGCGACAAATAGAGGCCGAGCCCGGTAGCATCCGCTCCCTTCTGTAAAGGTTGAAAGATTTTCTGGCCGGGCGGAATGCCAGGGCCGCTATCCGTAAAACGAATCGAGACTCGGTCGCGCCCCGCCGCCACCGCAACTTCGATTTTCTTTGGATCGGCGGAATCGAGCGCTCGTTGACTATTCTTCGTCAGGTTCAAGAGAACCTGCATGAGACTGTGCCGGTCTGCCTGGACCACGGGGAGATTCGCGGGAACATCCCAACGCAGTTGGATTTCCGACTCTTCGCAAATCGGCTCCAGGACGATTCGAAGATCGGTGAGAATTTCGTTCAGATCGGCCGTCCCCGGCTCGAAAGCACCTACACTTTGCTTGAGTTCGAGCGAGGCGATCTTACTCAGGGTTTCAACCAGCGACCCCAGCGCCTCGAAATCCTGGTCGCCTTTAAGCGAACCTTTGCGCGCGAGGTTCTCATGCATCAGTCCAATCGCACCACAAACGTTCCTGACCTCATGCGAGACCGCAGCGACCATGATGCGCGAGCCGGCAAGAAGCTGTTGCAGGCTCGTCTCTTCACGCTCCCGCAGGTGTTCGGAGGAGTCCACCAGCAGCGCTGACAGCCGCGGGCCCGCCGGCGTGTTGTACGTGGAAAAGAAGATGTCCGCGAGAAACACCTCGCCGCTCTCCCTTTGGCCGCGAGTTTGCATCTCCGTGCGAAAAATCTTCGCCGTTTCATCAGGCGAACGTATTGATCCGAGCGCCGGAACGTAGCGGGTTATTTTCTTGCCTCGCAACGCGCCTTCCGAAACCCCTAACAGCCGGTGAGCGGCTGGATTCCCGAGGAGAATCTCTCCTTCCGTCGTCATCGTAAGCACGGCCGCCGGGCTACTCTCAACGAGAAATTGAAGTTGCTCTTCGGCCGCTCGCTGCGCCGCGACGCTCTCCTTTTCCCGGCGGTAGCTCTTCGTCAGGCTGTAGGAAAGGAGTCCGGTAACGGCCAGGGTGAGGAATATTAAAACGTCACGGGCGGGCGCCATGTCTATCGGGAAGGGGTCAAGCCGGTCCGATAGAAAAGTGCAGAACAGGGCAGCTAAAATCAGTTGCCACCAGCCCAGGACTGTTCCCAACAGAAGCATCGGGAACATGTACAAAAATCCGAGGGTGGCGTTGAGTTCAACACGCCAATCGGTCACCGCTATGATGGCGATCAAAGCCCCTGCGTAGAGAAGCGCCGCCCGGGGACTCCAATGCAAGACCCTGCGAATCATCGACTTGGCCGTTGCTCCCATTCTACCGCCCGCATGGCCCCAGCCCAATGCCGCTGACGTGTAGGGCAGGTTTGAACCTGTCGCCATGGACGGCCAGTCCACGAAAGTGGGTAACGCAGCCTTCAGGCTGCCCATATGCCGGCCGAAGCCGGCGGTACTGGCAGGGTGCAGCGGGTTAACAACCCGCCGCAGGCTAACAGTCTGCACAACAGGACGATACAGGCCGCGTCAATGACGTCTTAAGGGGCATCCGAATTCGGTTCACGGAGGCGTCGAACGATAGCGGCTGTAAGTAAGACTGGAACTCCCGACAAAATGGCCAAAAGATAACTGGCCCGGGGACGCCACAGCCTGTAGCGTGGGAAGGTACCCGCGCGCTAATGAGCTTCGCACGCACCTACTTAATCTTCGGAGTAGCGCTCCTTATCCATTCGGTGTCGCAAGGCGCGGTTACGGGAACCATCAAGGGAACCTTGCAAGACCAGTCCGGTGGGGTCATCGCCGGAGCCACCGTGACAGTCAACAACCAGGCTCAGGGCATTCAACTGAAAACCAAAACAAACGACAACGGCGTCTACACTTTCCCGAGCCTGACCGTGGGCCGTTATGACCTCCATTTCGAAGCATCAGGATTCAAACCCAAGGTCAAGCCGGGCATAACGATCGACATCGACAGCGCCCTGACCGAGGATGCCACGTTGGAACTGGCCCAACGAGCGGAGGAGGTCACGGTCGCCGAAAACTCAGTTACCGTGGAGACCACCGGCACTCAGGTTGGCGATGTCGTGAACGGTATGCAGATGACCTCCGTCGCGCTCAATGGGCGGAGTTTCACGGACCTGCTTGCTCTCCAACCTGGAATCGTGCCGACTACCACGCAGTTACCCGATTCCATCGTTATGGCGGGTGTCACTGTTGCAATTGCGCCGTCGGGAGTATTGAATGCGGGTAACCAGTCGATCAGCGGGCAACGCGAGGATGCCAACGGGTTCATGGTGAACGGCGGCGACGTCAAGGAGCTGATGAATGGCGGTACTTCCATCGTGCCCAATCTCGATTCCATTGCCGAGTTCCGCATCCTCACCGACAACTTCGATGCGGAGTACGGCAACTACAGTGGCGGAATCGTGAACGTCGTGACGAAGTCCGGAAGCAACGAACTCCACGGTAGCGCGTTTGAGTTTCTACGGAACACCGACCTGGACGCGCGCAATTTCTTCTCTCCCGAACGGAGCTTCTACCGCCAAAACCAATTCGGCGGTACCGTCGGCGGGCCGATCAAAAAGAACAAGGTTTTCTACTTTGCCGACTATCAGGAAACTCGGCAGAGCCAAGGCATCGACACGGGATTAATCGCGGTTCCTACAAATTCTGACCGTACGGGGAACCTCTCGGATATTGCGTCCTCGCTAACCGGCTCAGTGAGTAGCTCGTACCTTGCGAATCTACTTTCCCAGAAGCTTGGATATGGCATTTCCGCCGGAGAACCATACTATATGCCGGGTTGCGCTGTCAGCACGAATTGCGTCTTTCCCAACGCGGTCGTTCCCCAGCGCGCATGGTCGGCTCCCGCGCAACACCTGCTTCAATATATTCCGCTCGCGAATCTTGGCCCCACCACGTTTTCGACCTCGTCCGAAGGACAGACGCTCCGAGACGACAAGGGAGGCCTGCGCGTTGATGGCAACAGCGACCGATGGGGACTCCTGTCGAGCTACTACTTTGTCGACGACTATAACCTGGATAATCCTTACCCGAGGCAACAGGGCGGCGCGAGCGTTCCCGGCTTCGCCGCGCTGAATCTGGGCCGATCCCAGCTCCTCAACTTGTCCGACACCAAGACATTTGGGCCGACCATGGTGAACGAACTCCGTTTTAGTTTCATGCGCAGCGCCAATAACGTTGGCCAGCCGGCAGGCGGTGTTGGCCCCAGCCTGGCGTCGCAAGGCTTCGTGACGGGCGCGGGAACGGCGGGCATCGTTCCCCTGGCTCCATCGATTGAAGGCGTCGAGAACGTTGTGTTCAACGCCTTTACGATCGGAACCCCGATCACCAACCTGACGCAAGCCAACAACACCCTGACGGTGATGGATAACTTCTCGAAGGTATGGCGCTCGCACACGATCAAGGCTGGGGCGAATTTCAGCCATGAACAGGTCAACGTGAACCCCGACGCTACGCTCAATGGGTCCTTCCTGTTTACGGGAAGCGAAACCGGCTCCGATTTCGCGGATTTTCTGATCGGGGTTGGCAGCAACTTCAATCAGGCCGATTCGCAATCCTATTATGGGCGCCACAAGTACGCTGCCGGCTTCGTACAGGACAGTTGGCGAGCCAGATCCAACCTAACGCTGAACTACGGGATCCGCTGGGAGTTGATGCAGTATTGGTCGGAGAAATATAATCAGATTCCAACATTCATTCTCGGTGAACAGTCCAAAGTCTATCCCACGGCCCCAACCAACCTTGTGTACCCGACCGATCCGGGCGTACCTACGACGCTGGTACCCGAGCGTAACCGCTTCTCACCGCGCGTGGGCCTCGCGTACTCGCCGGCAGCACACGGGCTTCTGGGTAAGATCCTCGGCGGTCCCGGGAAGACTAGTATTCGCGCCGGGTACGGAATGTTTTATTCCGTGATCCAGGGACTCACCATCGGCGTAGACGAACCGCAGCCGCCCTATGGTTTGAGTTACACCAGTCCGGGCACCCCGTTATTTGCCACGCCTTACACCACCTCCGACGGCGCGACACACGTCAACCCATTTCCCCTGATCTTCCCGCCGCTGAACGCAACGGCGAAAAATCCAAACCCGAACATCGATTTCTCGCCCTTCCTGCCACAGGCCGGAATGACCGCGCCGCCGCCCTCGAACACCTATGCCTACAACGAAAATTACTTTTTCTCGATCGGGAGGGAGTTGGCCGCGAATACCGTGCTCAATGTGAGCTACGTCGGATCGCAGGCGCATCGGCTCTTAGTCACCTACTCGGCAAATCCCGGAAATCCCGCGTTGTGCCTGGCGCTGAGTAATCCGGCCGCGGTTGCCCCTGGATCGTCGACCTGCGGCCCCTTCGGTGAGAACTCAACTTACACCACCGCCGCAGGACAAGTAATCAAGGGAACGCGCGCTCCCCTGGGATCGAATTTCAGTAACGACGAGTATATCGCCAGCATCGGAAACTCCAACTACAATGCTTTGGAGGTAAGCCTGCGGCACACCAGCCATCGCACAGATGCAATGCTCGCCTACACGTACAGCCGGTCGATCGACCAGTCTTCGAGTCTCGCCGAACCGCTTTATGCCTTCGATTTCCGCCTCACGCGTGCCGTTTCGGCGTGGGATTTAACGCACAACCTCGTAGCAACCTACCGCTACGAGCTGCCGTTTGACCGTTTGTTTAAGGGGCACAAGCGCTGGTCGGAAGGATGGGTGATTTCAGGCATTACCCGCGCCAGCACAGGGTTCCCTGTGACGATGCACGCCGATGGCGACAATTCCCTGACCGGCAGCATCCCGAACGGCGTGAATAATCATAGTACTGACTTGCCGGATTACAATGGAGCGCCTCTGAACCTGAACGGCAACCCTCGCAACGGACTTCCCTATTTCAATACTTCCGCATTCAGCGACAACGCACTCGGTACGCCAGGCAACGCGGGACGGCGGTCCTTTTTCGGCCCCGGCACTTTAAACTTCGACCTCGCCCTGCTCAAAGACATAAGGCTGGGTGAGGCGAAAGTCCTGCAATTCCGGCTGGAGACCTTCAACACATTCAATCACGCCCAGTTCTTCGGACCCGCGGCGGTGGACGGCGGCGTGGATACCAGTCTTTTCGGCCAGGTGGTAAGCGCCGCTCCGCCGCGCCTGGTGCAGGCTGCCGTTAAAATCTCATTCTGAGGAATTCCGATTGCTCCAGATCAACTACGACATTTACTCAAACCCGCTCAACAACAATGAGTGGTCGTTCCCCCTCTTCGAGTGCATTCACATCGCTATGTTCGCCATGTCTATCGGCACCATCGCGGTTGTGGATTTCCGCATGCTCGGTCTCGGTTTGCGCCGCCAAACGCCCTCCGAGCTCCTCAAAGCAACCTCCCTCTGGACCCTCATCGGCCTCATCGTCGTCATCACTTCGGGCATGGTGATCTGGTCCAGTGACCCGCTGCGCTATTACTACAGCCCGCCATTTCGCTTCAAGATCATCACGCTGCTGATCGCCATCGTGTATAACTACACCCTTCACCGTAAAGCCGCGGCGTCCGATGCCCGCGCGCCGTGGGGTCCGCTCGCAGCAGGCGTTTCGCTTCTGATTTGGATCACGATCATCTTTGCTGGCATCTTCTACGCCTTCTGGTAAACCACATGACCGCCCACCAATTCTTCGAATCCATCCAGGACCTTTCTCTCTTCACCGCTTTGCGCGAATCGGGACTGCCCTACCCTATCGTGCTTTCGCTTCACCTCACTACGCTCGCGATCTTCGGCGGCCTGATCCTGGTGAGCGATCTGCGGCTGCTGGGCGTCGCCTTCAAGAACATTCCGGTCTCGGAAATAATTTCGCGAACGCGTCCATGGAAACGCCTTGGCTTCGTGCTGATGGTGACATGGGGCGTGCTCCTGGGCGGCGCGAAAATCGCGACATACTACGACAACCCCTATTTTCAGATCAAGATGACGCTACTCCTGTTGCTGTTGCCACTGCATGCGATTATCTTCAAGCCGAGGGTGTACGACAACCCCACCAAGTTCGACGGTCTCCCAAAGATGCCCGCCGTCGCGAAAACCGCCGCCTGCTTTTCCCTGGTGATCTGGCTCGGGATCATGTCGATGGGCCGCTGGATCGCGTATTACGACCGCCCTGAAGACCATCCCCGCCGTCCAGGGAGCCACGGAGTCGCTTCGTCACTTACTCCGGGACAACCGCCGTCGCCTCGATCTCGACCCGAGCCTGGTCTTCAAGCAATGCGACCACTTGCACAACTGTCATCGCGGGATAGTGGCGGCCGATGATCTCGCGATAGGCCGCACCGATCTCCTTGGCGTTCGCCAGGTACTCCTTCTTGTCGAGGATGTACCAGGTCATCCGGACGATGTGTTCGGGCTTGGCGTCGGCTTCCGCGAGCACAGCGACAACGTTGGACAAGGCGCGGCGCACCTGATCCGCTAGTGTCAGGGCGCTGAAGGCGCAGTCGGCATCCCATCCCACCATGCCGCTGACGAAGACCATGCGGCCTTGTGCCGCGATCCCGTTCGAATATCCTTTGGGACGCGCCCAACCTTCCGGCTGAAGGATCGTCATTCTCAATCGCCCTCAAACACCGGCGTCTGCTTCGCCACGAACGCATGATAGGCGCGATGAAAATCGTTGGTCGCCATGCAAATGGCCTGCGACTGCGCTTCGGCTTCGATCGCTTCGTCGACTCCCATATTCCATTCCTGGTGCAGCATCTTTTTGGTCATGGCGTGCGCGAAAGTTGGCCCAGCCGCCAACTCCGCGGCGAGCGCCTGCGCTTCGGATAGCAAGGTCTCGGGTGCACACAAGCGGTTGAAGAATCCCCACCGCTCGCCTTCTTCACCGCTCATCCTTCGTCCGGTATAGAGCAGTTCCGAGGCACGGCCTTGACCAATCAGCCTCGGCAGCATCGCGCAGGCTCCCATGTCGCAACCCGCCAGCCCGACCTTGGTGAACAGGAACGCCGTCTTGCTGCGAGCCGTGCCGAACCGCATGTCTGAGGCCAGCGCCAGCAAGGCGCCTGCGCCGGCGCAAACTCCATCGATCGCCGCAACGATGGGTTGGGGACACGCCCGCATCGCCTTCACAACGTCGCCGGTCATGCGCGTAAAAACCATTAAACTCGGCATGTCGAGCTTCGTGAGCGGTCCGATAATCTCGTGAACATCACCTCCGGAGCAAAAATTCTCACCCGCGCCCGTCACGACAATTGCCTTGATGTCTTCGGCGTGCGTCAGGGCTCGGAACAGCTCGCGCAATTCGGCATACGACTCGAATGTCAGCGGATTTTTGCGCTCTGGACGATTCAGCGTGATGGTCGCAACCTTGCCTGCGACGTCGTACTTGAAGTGTCGTGCCTGATAGCTCGCGAGCAGATTCCGATTCGAAGGCAACTGATGAGGTTCACCTGGTAAATAGCGCATTCATTCTCCGTTTACATGACTTCGCCGCCCGCTACCGTGATCGCCTGGCCGGTGATGGATTCACTTCCAGGCAGGCACAACCAGGCGACTGCGTTTGCGACTTCCGAGGGTTGGACCAACCGTTTCTGAGGATTTAACGATGCAAGTTCGGCGCGCGCCTGGTCTGGCGTGCGCCCGGTTTTCGCGACGATGTTGTCGATGGTCGCCGTTAACATTCCGGTTTCCGTGAAGCCGGGACACACTGCGTTCACCGTAATGTTCTTCGTGGCCAGTTCGAGCGCCAGAGCGCGGGTCAGTCCAATAACACCGTGCTTCGCGGCGCAATAGGCCGACACATAGCCGTATCCGCGAAGTCCCGCCGTGCTCGCGATGTTCACGATGCGGCCCCATCCCGCGCCCAGCATCCCGGGCAGCGCCGCCTGCGTGCAATAAAAAACGCCGTCGAGATTCGCTGCGAGCATATGGCGCCACAGCGTCACATCAGTCCTCCCGAAAGGTGCGGATGCAGCCTGACCGGCGTTATTGACGAGAATGTCGACTGGTCCGATGTCCTTGAAAGCGCGCGCGACAGCGTCGGGATCGGAAACATCCGCTTTTATATCTGACGTTCGGCTCAAGACGGACACCCGCGCGCCGTGGCTTCGCAGGAGGTCCACAATCGCTGCTCCGATTCCTCGCGATCCCCCAGTAACCAACGCGTGCCGGCCGGTCAAACTCACGCCTGCATCCTTAACAATGCCGCTCGAGACGTATTCCGCTCGAGCTGTTGCTTACCCGCGAGATAAGGCGTAGGCCACCAGACGTCGCTGTAGCATTGCTTGGCGGCTTCGTGCAGCGTCCACGCCGGATCGGCCAGGTGCGGACGTGCAACGGCGCATAAGTCCGCACGGCCGGCGGCGATGATCGTATTGATGTGGTCGCCCTCGAAGATGTTCCCGACGGCAATAGTAGGCACCCCGACCTCATTCCGAATGCGATCGGAAAAAGGCACCTGGAACATGCGCCCGTAAACTGGCCGTTCCAGTTTGCTGACTTGACCCGATGAGCAGTCGATAACGTCCGCGCCGGCGAGCTTAAAGAGGCACGCAACCTTGGCGGCATCCTCGGGTGTCAGCCCGCCCGGGGTCCAGTCATGGGCAGAAATGCGAACGCTCATTGGCTTTTCGCGCGGCCACGCTTTCCGCATCGCTTTGAATACTTCAATCGGATAGCGGCAGCGATTTTCGAGTGAGCCGCCGTACTCGTCGGAGCGATGATTCGTCAGCGGCGATATGAAGCTCGACATCAGGTAGCCGTGCGCGCAGTGGAATTCCAGCCAGTCGAACCCCGCTTCAGCGCCTCTGCGTGTAGCCGCCACGAACTCGTCCTTGATCGCCTCCATTTCTTCCCGGGTCGCTTCGTGTGGAATCTGCGAAAGACCGTCAATGTACGGAATGGGCGACGCCGACACCAGAGGCCAATTGCCTTCGTCGAGTGGAATGTCGATGCCGTCCCAGGCGCGGCGGGTCGACCCTTTGCGTCCGGAATGGCCAAGTTGCAAGGCGATCAGTGCATCGGTTTCCGAGTGAACGTAATCGACGATGCGCGTCCAAGCATGCTGCTGCTCGTCGTTCCACATGCCCGGGCAAGCCGGCGTGATGCGGCCGTACGGCGAGACGCACGTCATTTCCGTCACGACCATCGCCGGACCACCCATCGCCCGGGCGCCCAAATGGACGAGGTGGAAATCGTTCGGGACTCCGTCGATCGCCTTGTAGGTGGCCATGGGCGAGCAGATGACACGGTTCTTCAACTTCAAACCGCGGACACAGAACGGCGTGAACATCGGCGGCACCGCGCGATGAACACCGCTGCGTTCAGCGAACCAGCGCTCGACGCCCTCGACGTAATTCGGGTCGCGCACCTTCAGATTCTCGTGACCGATCCGCTGGCTGCCGGTCAGCAGATTGTACGCGAACTGCACCGGTTCGAGACGGACATATCTCTCCACCTGCTCGAACCACTCCATGCGATTGCGCGCCGCACTTTGTAATTTGAGAGCCTCCACCTCACGCTCTTCCTGGTACAGTGCCAGCGCGCCTTGGATATCGCCTTCGCTCCTGGTCAGAACCCGGGACAGCGCGATCGCGTCTTCCATCGCCAGTTTGGTCCCGGAACCAATTCCGAAATGGGCCGTATGCGCCGCATCGCCAATCAGCACAATGTTGTTGTGGAACCACTTCTCGCAGAGGATGCGGTGAAACTTGAGCCACATCGCGGAGCCGCGCAGATGCCGGGCATTGGAAATGAGCGGCATGCCGTCGAGGCGTTCGGCGAATAAGTTCTCACACAACGCGATCGACTGCTCGGCATCCATCTTGTCGATGCCGGCCTTCAGCCAGGTCTCTTCGGGCGTTTCGATGATGAAGGTGGACCATTCCTTCTCAAACCGGTAGGCGTGCAGATTGAACCAGCCCCATTCGGTTTCCCTGAAATCGAAGGTGAAGGCGTCCAGCTTTCTTTGGCTGCCGAGCCAAACGAAACGATTATGCCGAACCTGGAGGTTGGGCTTGAAGACATCCTCGTACTTGCGGCGGGTGGCCGAGAAGACCCCATCGGCTGCCACCAGCAGATCGCAATTCTCGACATAATCCTCGGGATCGCCGATCTCCATCTCGAAGACAAGCTTTACCTCCAGCACACGCGCGCGCTCCTGGAGAATCTTCAGCAGCTTGATTCGCGAAATCCCGCAGAATCCGTGCCCCCCTGAGGTCAGTTTTGTACCTTTGAAGAAAACGTCGATGTCGTCCCAATGCCGGAACGCGAACGTGATGGCGGCGTGAGTCTGGGCGTCGGCATCCAGGAAGCCCTTCATGGTCTTGTCGGAGAAGACCACGCCCCACCCGAACGTGGCATCGGCGCGATTGCGTTCGATGACGGTGATGTCCCAGGTAGGATTTGCCTTCTTCGCCAGGATCGAGAAGTACAGGCCCGCCGGCCCCCCGCCGATCACGAGAATCTTCATGCGTTCACCTCACGCAGCGCCTCGGACAATCGCTTTCCGCTGTCATCCGCGAGCGCCGCCTCACGCAATCTTCGAATCGCCACTGCCGAGTCGCTCTTGCCATTCAAGGTGGAGAGTGCTTTCATCACCGTTTCAAAATTCCGGCTTCCGAGCGCGTGCGTGTCGCCGTAACCTTTGATCAGTCGCGGGCACTCGGCGACCTCGAGTGCCAGGGCGTAATCTCGGGACGCCAGAGACGGAATCCGGTCGAGCCACTCGCGAATCTTCTGATGCTCCTCGCGAAAACGGTAAGAACCACGCCGCCACCGCCGCATGCCCGCAAGGATGTAAAGCTGCATGAATCCCGTAATCGACGTGGTTCGCAGCTTTTTGCCATCGCGCGTCAGTCGGCCGATCAATCGTCCTGCCCACCGTGTATTCAGCAGCCAGCGCCCGAGGCCGGCGGGAAGTATGTCGGCAATCTCGCCAAGCCGCGGATGCAGGAATTCATGGATTTCCAGAAGCTGACCGCTTTGCACTCGCGACTCGAGCCGGATTCGCTCAAAGCGCTGTGGGCGTATCTTGAGGTCGGCGACCCGGATCGCGTCTTCATAAGACATCCAGAGAGCCAGGTAGCGTGCCGTCTCCCGGAGCAGGTCGCCTTTGGGATCGCATTGATTGGTGGGCCCAAGAAGATCGAGATATTCCGAGGCGTAAGCTGGATCCTGATAATCCGCGAGCCGCTGCACACCAAGTTTCAGCATGGTGTGCGCTGCCGGGCGAAAGTCGGCTTCGATCCGTGAATGGAGCGCGTCCAACTTCTGTGGAACTTCGGGCTTTGGTGCGGCGGGAGCCCGGTTGCCTTCCGACTTATACCCGGCCGCGAAAGCTTTAAGACTCGATTCAACCCCAACTCCGCCCTTCCGGATCGATTCCTCGAATTGCCCACGTTCAAAGGGCAGTGCGTCAGTCCCTGCCAGAGCGCCGAAAAGCACCGCGCTGATCACGCTGCGATGAGCTTCCGCCAGGCGCGCAAAATCATCTCGGACGAACTTCTTCGCCGCCGATTCGCAAGACTTCAGTAGTTCGGATGAATCGACGCGGCCATCCGCCATCGCGGTCTTCTCCGCCATCGAATAGACGCGATGTGTCGACGCAATAAATGTTGTCCTGTCGCGCGTCACCAAGCCGCGATCAACCGCGCGCGCAGCCTCCATCAATTCCGATGCGATCACGATGTCGACCTCGCCCGGAACAGGCATCAACGACAGCACAGACTGCCGGTCGCTCTGGGGAAACAGTTCGATGTAATAGATGGTTGCGCCGGTGCGCTGCGCGACACCAGGTACCGACGTCGCCTGCGCCGTGTACCCGTTGCTCTCGGCAAGGTCGACGATCCAATCCGATAGAACGCCACCACCCTCGCCGCCCATCGCAAGGATTGCCACGGTAATTGCTTTGGGCTGCGTCGCCATTTCAGGTCGCGATACCCTCGAGCCGCCTCGCGACACGGCGCTGAAGGAGCCCAATGACGGCACTCCGCACCCTCGTCATGAATCGTTCCCAGGTTCCCGGATTCGACACGATCTCCGCGCGATAAAACGACGGGCAGAGCACCGCAGCGTGCGCCACCTCACCGCACAAACCGCAGCCGATGCAGCTATCGAGCACAGTCGCGACAGGGTCCTTGCGCAGCGGATCGGGATTTGAGGCGATGGACAACGAGGGACATCCGGAAAGCCGGATGCATGAATGATCGCCAGTGCAAGTGTCGCTGTCAACGCCAAACTTCTCGCGCACGACGCGGCGGCCTTCTTTCGCCATTCTGGCCATCTGCGGCTTCACGCGACGCTGCTTGTTCAGGGCGCACTCGGATTGGGCGACGATGACCTTCGGACCTTTCTCTTTCGTCGTTAACGCCTCCCGCAGAACGTCGCGCATGCCTGCAACGTCGTAGGTGCGAGTCATCGTCCGAACCCACTTGACACCGACGCCGCGAACCGCGTCCGCAATCGACAGCCGTGTAGTGCGAATCGGATTCAAAGCCTGGGAGGAAGGAATATCCTGACCGCCGGTCGCTGCGGTGTAGCTGTTATCAACGACGACAAGGACACTGTCTGTTTGGTTAAAGACGGCGTTGCCGACGCCGCTCGTCAGTCCGTTGTGCCAGAATCCGCCGTCGCCCATGATGCTGATCGTGCGCTTGTCAGTTTCTTTCGTGTTGAACGCCGCAGCGCCGGCCCAGCCGAGTCCGTAGCCCATTGTGGTCGCGCCAATATTGAACGGCGGAAGGATCGAGAAAAGGTGGCAACCAATGTCGCAACTGACATGGTGCGATCCAAGTTCGCGCTCCACCAACTTCATAGCGGTAAAAATGGGGCGCTCTGGGCACCCGGTGCAGAAGGATGGCGGCCGAGGATGTACCGGAGGCCGCGAGGCGTGGGCTTGCGAACTCGCCTTCTCGGTACCGTTGATAACATCCCCCGCGGTTTGCTCCAGAAACTTGCGGATACCCTGCATTACCACCGCGCCCGTGTACTCGCCCGCCATCGGGAGGACGCCCTTGCCCGCGACCTTCGCCGACATCCCAGCCTTACGAAGAATCGAATTCAGATTCTGCTCAATGAAATCGGGCTGGCCTTCCTCAATGACGAGTACTGCGCGCTTGTTTTCGGCGAATCGCAGAACCTCCTCGTCCACGAGCGGATACGTCACATTCAGCACGTATAGGGGGATTTCAGTATCGCCGAATGCATTCGACAAGCCAAGCAATTCGAGCGCCCGAATCGTCGCATTGTACATGCCGCCCTGCAGAATGATGCCGACGTCCTTGGCATTCGCCGCGAAGAACTCGTTGAGCCGGTGTTCCTGAATGAAGCGCACCGCCGCCGGCCAACGCTTGGTGATCTTTTCCTCCTCGTGCAAGTAGCTCGAAGGCGGCAGCACGATACGGCTGACATCGCGCGAAGGCCTTTCAATCGCGTCCTTCAGTGTGAACTGCGGACGCACATTGTTCTTCGCAATAAACCGCCCGTGCACATGACATGCACGGATGCGCAGTTCCAGCATCACCGGAGTGTTGCTGGCTTCCGATAGCTCAAAGCCCTGCTCAACGGCACGTACGATGGACGGCAGATTCGGACGAGGATCCATCAGCCACATCTGCGACTTCATCGCAAACGCGTGGGATCGCTCCTGCATAATGCTGGAACCTTCTCCGTAATCCTCGCCGACGATGATCAGCGCCCCGCCCGTGACGCCGCCCGAAGCGAGGTTCGCCAGCGGATCCGATGCAACATTCGTGCCGACGGTGGATTTAAACGTCACCGCTCCGCGCAGCGGATAGTTCACGGATGCCGCGAGCGTTGCGGCGGCGGTCGCTTCCGACGCGCTGTGCTCGAAATGAACGCCGAGCTCTTCCAGAATGTCGTTGGCGTCGGTCAGGACGTCCATCAGGTGCGAGATCGGCGCGCCCTGATAGCCCGCGACGTATGAAACGCCGGACTGCAGCAGAGCTTTCGTGACCGCCAGAATGCCTTCCCCGCGGAATTCCTGACCTTCGCCCAGGCGCAGCTTCTGAACTTCTTTCGCGAACGACCGCTCGGCCATAAACTCTATTTTGCGACCAAAGCCAGAACACGGCAGGGACTGCCCGAACCGTTTACGATCTTGAGAGGAGGCGTGATCAGGATTGCCCCTTTCGGTGGAAGCTGATCGAGATTCGTCAAACTTGCAAGACCGAATTTGTTGCTGCCGTGCATCAGGCTGTGACAAGGAAATGGAGGATCGAATCGAAACGCCTGGCCTGCATCGGTGCCGACACCTTCCGCCCCCCACCCGATCACGTCCCGCTCCTTCGCAAGGAAGGGCACCAGTTCGGGATGTGGTCCCGGCACGTGTGAGCCGTCTTCCTTGAAATTGAGAAATTCTTCCGCGCTCTTCCGCTTCGACCAGTCAGTCCGCATCAGGACCCAGGAGCCGGCCTCAATGCGGCCGTGCGCCGCCTCCCACTCCTCAATGTGCTGCCGCGTCAAAAGAAAATCGTTATCGGCTGCGGCTTCTTTCGATACATCGATCACACACGCCGGCGCAAAGAACTTCCCGACCGGAATTGTATCCGTCGCGTTATGTGGGTAATCCTTGCCCGTCACCCAATGGACGGGAGCATCGAAATGCGTACCCGTATGCTCTCCGCAGGAGAAATTATTCCAATACCAGGCGGGACCGCGGCTATCGTATTTCGAGATCTCTTCCAGCTCGAATGGCCACGACTTTCCGAACTCAGGAGGAAGTTGGATGATCGGGGTGCTCGCGTCGAGGGGCTGCGTCAGATCGATCACCTGAATCGCGCCCGATGCCAAGGCTTGAACAAATGCGGACAAAATGTTCTGTTCCATCTCTCCTCAATTCTGTGCCACCAGCCGCTTTGACGCCAGAAAATACGCCACCGTAAGAAGCCCGAGCCAAGGTATCCCTGCGACTAGTGCGATGCGCATGCCTTCCACCCACCAGGTTGTCGCCATGATGGCAACGATCGCCGCCGTCCCAATGATAGTGGTCACTGGGAAGCCGATCATCCGCACCGGGAGCCTGGGTTTGCCCATTCGCTCCCACTTCGGCCGGAAAGACAAATGCGTGACGAAAATAATGAGCCACGCGTAGAGTCCGCCGAAAAGCGAGACGCCAAACAAATAGACGTACGCCCGATCGGGCGAGAGTACCGAGATCAACAAGGCGATCCCCAACCCGGCGGCGGAAACAAGAAGCGCCGGCAGCGGCGTGCCTCGCGATGAAACGCCGCCCAGCGCCGCGGGCGCATAACCGCCGCGCGCCAGCGAAAAGATCATCCGGCTGCAGAGATACAGATTGCAGTTCATGCTGGACGCGGCCGCGGTGATAACAACGAAGTTGATAATGTGCGCCGCGGCGGGCACTCCAATCAAGCTGAAGACTTTCACGAATGGGCTCGCGTCCACCCCCGAACCAGGCTGGATCTGATTCCACGGAACGATCGCGATAAGAACGGCAATCGATCCCAGATAGAAAAGAATCAAACGCCCGACCATGCTGCGCATGGCCTTAGGCACAGCCGTATGCGGGTCCTTAGCTTCGCCGGCTGTCACTGCCACCACTTCGGTCCCCATGTAACTAAAAATGACGAACACCATCGCCATCCACACTCCGGACCAGCCGGTCGGCAGGAATCCTCCATGAGCCGTGACGTTCGAAAAGCCAATCGCCTTCAGAGGGCCGATTCCAAACAACAGGGCCGCTCCGAGCGCGATGAATAAGACGATCGCAACCACCTTGATCATCGAGAACCAATACTCAAAACTGCCGAAGCTTCCCACGCTCCGCGCATTCACGTAGACGAGCGCGATCGAAAACGCGAGCACCCACAGCCAACGCGGTGAGCTCGGGAACCACCACTGACAATAAATCGCTATGGCCGTCGCTTCGCCGCCGATCGCGATGCATTGCGCGGCCCAATAGGTGTAGCGAACCGTAAACCCGGCCCAGGGATTCAGGTAGAGTTCCGCGTAGACGCCGAACGACCCGGCGGTCGGATGCGCGACGGCCATCTCGGAGAGAGCGCCCATGAAAAGCAGCGCGATCACAGCGCCGATCAGGTAGCTCACAATCACGCCGGGACCCGCGGTGTGCATTGCCAGCGAGCTTCCCAGAAACAGGCCCGTACCAATCGCGCCACCGATCGCGATCATGCTGAGCTGACCCGCTGTAAGCTGACGCGAAAGCTGTTCGTCCCGCTCCACTACTAGTGAGGTCGTCTCAGGCACGTTCATACCGGGTGGCGCAGGCGGTTTCGCCTGCGCATTGGCCAACCACCCGCGCATTGCCTCACGCACGCACCATGAGATCCAGGTTGTCCTCAATCGCGTTCAGAGCCATGTTCACGTCGTCCATCGTATTGTAGACGTGGAACGAGAAGCGGACTCCATCGCGCCGTGTCGAAGCCACAATATTGCGCGCGGTCAGATTATCCAGCATGCCCTGAGCATCCTTTGATCGCAAAACAACCAACGGTCCGACGCTATTCGTTGGGGTTTTGGTTTCGACGCCCAATGTCTGAACTCCTGCGAGAAACGCCCGGGTCAGCCGCTCGATTTGCTTTGCCACGTTCTCCATCCCAACCTGCATGAGCAGATTCAGCGCCGGCCTGGCCAGATAAATGTTAGGGATCGACGGCGATCCGCCTTCGAACCGTCGTGCATCCGAGGAAGGGTCGAGGCACTTCGTGTGAAAACCAAAGACTTCCCGTTGCGCCATCCAACTGGTGATCGTGGGGTTGAGAGACTCCGTCAGTTCCCGGCGCACATACAGGAACGCAAGCCCCGGAGGGCCCAGCAAATACTTCAACGTCCCGGTGACAAAAAAATCGACATCCAGGGCTTTTACGTCCATCGGGCGAGTGCCGCAATCCTGATAACCATCGAGAAACAGCAGCGCGCCATTGGCATGCGCGATCCTGGCGATCGCCGCGACATCGGATCGGAACCCATTCACGAACGAAACGTGAGTCAGTGGAACGATGCGGGTCGTCTCGTCAACCGCGTTTTCATAGCAGCTTGTGGGGACCGAGTTGTTGACGCCATCCAGAAACTGAATCTTCGCGCCCCTCGGCTGCTGTGCGAGCCAGATGTGCCCCATCGTCGGGAATTCGTACTCGCTCATTACAACTTTGTTGCGCTTGTCGAAGTGCAGCGCGTTCGCGATGGGGTTGATGCCGGCCGAGGCGCTGGTGACGATCGCGACCTCATCCGGACTCGCGTTGATGAAGCGTGCGAAGTCGGATCGCAAAGCCTCATAGGTTCCCATCCACTCGTCCCACGGTGCCGACGAGCTCCGCCAACTGTCCGCGTATTCTTTCATTCCCGCTTCGACAGCGTCTGAGAGCGCGCCTTGCGAGCAGTTATAGAGGTATGTCTTCTCGCTGAGTATCGGGAAACGTGCCCGTAACTCCGAGACTTGTTGGTCATTAAGCATGAATCGTTCCTAACGAAATTCCAGCCGCTCTCACTTGGAGCTCGCGGAAGCCGACACACCCTTGCGGTTGACCGGCAGGTCCAATTTGCTGCGATCGATAATCTGTCCGGCCTTGATCACCATGTTGATCTTCTTCGCATTGTTGATATCGGTAGTAGGGTCCGCATCCAGCAGTACCAGGTCGGCGATTTTACTCTCTTCGACCGAACCCATGTCGCGATCGCGTCCGAGAAACCTGGCGCAGTTCAACGTTGCGATGCGGATCGCGTTGATTGGCGGAATTCCACCGGAGACCAGCAGTTCGAGTTCGCGATGCGCCGCCGGACCGCTCGATTGATCCGTTCCGAGCGCCAGAATTCCGCCCCCGGCATCGATGCGTTTGCAATTGTCCTGCGCTACCGGCGTCATGATCTTCATCCACCACGCCCAGCGATTCTCTTTCTGCTGCGCACTCTGCACCGTTTTGATGCGGTTCGCTTCCTCAGGCTCCATCGTGTCGCGATAAAGACCGGTGTCGACGAACTCAGGATGCTCCGCAACGCGGCTATAGTTCTCGCCGATCGTCAGCGTCGTCGCTTCAGGGATCTGCTTCGCCTTCATCAGGAGGATGAATGAATCGCTCGCGGGAGCTTGAATTACGGGATGCGCCAGCGTATCGATTCCCGCAAAGATCGCTTCACGCGCCCGAATCTCATTCGAAATGTGCGCGGTCGTCCGGATGCCGTGGTCGTTGTAGTACTGAATCACGTGCTCCATCAAATCAATCGGCAGCAGCGTGATCATGGGACGCGTGCCCCACCCATGTTCCTCGTAGGTGAGCTTCATCATGTCCGGCTTGCGAGCGATCGCTTCATCGATGACCTTCATCGCCTGCGGCCAGCTATCCACCAGCGTCGCGCCGGGCCCGCCACCGTGGCTGCCGGGATACGTCACGATTCCGCCGACTGCAAGCACCCGGGTCGAGACAATCTTTCCCGATCGCTCGAGGTCGCGCATATGGAAAATGTAGTCGGGGGTGTTGCCGACATCGAGAATGGTTGTGAATCCGCTGTAAAGGTAGCTTTGCAGCGCGCGGATTCCTGCCTGGTCCGATGTTGGGTCGCCTGGCTGTGCCGCCGGACCACGCCCGCCCCGTAAGTGAACGTGAACATCCATCATTCCGGGAATCAGGAATTTTCCTCGACCCTCCACGCGCCGGGCACCCGCGGGAGCCTTCACCGGGCACGGAGCAACGGTGTCTATCTTATCGCCGGCGGTAAGCACGCACATGTCGGGCTTAGGCGACCGGCCCGTGCCATCGATTAACGTAACGTGCTCGATCAGAACTGACGATTGCGCATAGGCGCCCGCAGCACCGAGTAAAGCGGTGGCACACAGAATTGTGAGTCTCACTTGGACGCTCTATTCTCCAGCAAATGTTTCAACTGCGAAGTCAATCTTTCCAAGTCCGCGGACAGTTCGTTGAAGACTTTTCGATCCTGGTCGGTCGGCGCGAATCCCCCATCGGCATATCCTTGCAGCGCGGCAATGCGATTGTTCAATTTCAACGGGAAAACGAGCATTTGATCATCGTAGCCCGTATAGCCGGGCTCCCACAGCTCGTGAAGAAGAGCGTCGAGTTGCTTTGCTGCGTTACCGCTCGTTGTCTTCAACACACCGCGGATTCGATTAATGGCATCGTTGATCTCCGATTCTTTGTCGCGCACCGATATTAAAAACTGGAATTGCTCGCTATACTCCTTGTCGGTGGTGGGTAGCCGCGGGTCCTTGAGAATGGCAAAAGACTGCTCTTGCGATCCGATGCGCACGCGATAGTTCCCAGGAACCGCCATCGGCCCGCGCAAGCTTCCTCCCGCCAGGTGTGTTTCGCCCTCGATCGGATGCGCTTCCGGATATCGAAGATCCCAGTCGAAGCGATTTGTTCCGGCCTCTGGCACCTTTGGGAAGCTTCGGATCACCGCCCCCGCGCTATCAAGAAATTCGATGCTTACCGCCGTCGTGGGCCTCGATTTGAAGTAGTACGAAACCGTGACGCCGTTCGGAGGATTCTGCCCCACGCCCACCGCACCGCCTCTGCCGCCACCGCCACCCCTTCCGGAAGCAGGCCGATAGACATCGCGCGGCTTGAAGAGCTTCATATCGCCCAGCTCGCCATTCAATTGGTGAAGCGCGGTAACGTCGTCGAGAACCCAGAAGGCTCGGCCTTGCGTGGCTGCGATCAGATCGTTGTTTTTGATGGTCAGATCCGTGACCGGGACAATTGGCATATTGAGCTGTAGGGGCTGCCAGTCGGCGCCGTCGTTGAATGAAACGTAGACACCCCGCTCGGTCCCCGCATAGAGTAGTCCCCTACGAACCGGGTCTTCGCGAACCGTGCGGGTGAAAACGGTAGGTGGAAGCCCATGCGTGATCAGCTTCCAGGTCTTACCGAAATCGGACGTCTTATAGATCAAGGGACGATCGTCATTGAGCTGATATCGATTTGCGGCGACATAGGCGGTCCCCGCCTCGTAGGGCGACGACTCGATGATGTTGATTCGGGTCCACTCGGGAAGCTCGCGCGGCGTGACGTTAACCCAGTTCTTGCCATTGTCGCGGGTCACGTAAATTAAGCCGTCGTCGGAACCGGTCCAGATCACGTTTTGATCCACGCGCGAAGGGGAGATCGCAAAAATCGTCGAATAGTATTCTTCCAGCCGTCCCCCGTTCTCGCGAGTCTTGTCGTTGCGCGTCAGGTCCGGACTAATCACCTCCCAACTCTGCCCTTGATCGGTCGATCGAAACACGACGTTCGCGCCGGCGAGAATCGAACCCGGATCGAGCGGCGGAATGACGATGGGGTATGTCCACTGGAAGCGATACTTAACGTCCGCGGCCGTGCGTCCGCCGGGGTAATCCGGCCAGATCGTGATATTTCGCGCGTAATTAGCGCTACGGTCGTAGCGGGTCATCATACCGAAGAAACTCCCGCCGTACGTGACGTCGGGATGCTTCGGATCCGGAGCAAGGTATCCGCTCTCGCCGCCGGCAACCGTGTACCAATCCGTAATTCCAATCCCGCCCGCATCGGTTCGGCTGGCAATTGAAACGGTCGTGTTGTCCTGCTGCGATCCGTAAATCCGATACGGAAAATGATTGTCGGTGATAGCTTCGTAAAACTGCCCGGTGGGCTGATTGTCGAGCGAACTCCAGGTCGCGCCACCGTTGAACGTGATGGTCGCGCCTCCGTCGTTCGCATTCGCCATGCGCAGATGATCTTTTGGGTCGATCCAGAGGTCGTGATAGTCACCATGCGGCGCGCGCAGGGTCGTGTAAGTCTTTCCGGCGTCTGTCGATTTGAAGAAGCCCTTCGACGAGAACGTGTAGATGGTATCCAGCTCCTGCGTGTCCGCGAAGATGTGTCCGTAATAGTATTGGCGCCCTCGAACGCTGAAATCGTCGTTCATCAGGCGCCAGTTCTTTCCGGCGTCGTCGGACATGAACACGCCGCCGTCCTCGGCTTCAACCGTGGCGTAAACGCGGTTCGAGTTGACTTGCGAAACCGCCACGCCGATCTTACCCTTATCGCCTTTCGGCAGCCCGTTCGTGAGTTGCGTCCAATGATCGCCACCGTCGGTGGTTTTATAAAGACCACTTCCGGGACCCGTGCTGTAAACCGCCCAGGGTGTCCTCAGCACCTGCCACATCGCCACGTAGAGCACGCGGGAGTCGTGCGGATCCATCGAGATGTCCACGGCGCCGGTCTTGTCGTTGACGTACAGAACTTTTTGCCAGCTCTTGCCGCCGTCCCTGGAGCGGAATAATCCACGCTCCTCATTTGGGCCATACGGATGGCCTACCGCGGCTACGTAAACAGTATTCGGATCCTTGGGATCGACGCGAACCTTACCGATCGTCCGCGTGTCGTCAAGCCCAACGTGCGTCCAGGTCTTTCCGGCATCCGTAGATTTGTAAACTCCGTCGCCCTGCGAGATGTTCGAACGCAAACAGGCCTCGCCCATTCCGACGTAGACTACGTTCGGGTCCGATTCCGCAACCCCGATCCCCCCCACCGAACCAGTTTTGAAGTAGCGATCGGAAACCGGCGCCCAAGTGATTCCGGCGTCCGTGGTTTTCCACACGCCGCCGCCAGTCGCCCCCTGATAGTAGACCTGAGGCTGGCTTGCGATGCCCGTAACCGCCGTCGCGCGTCCACCGCGGAACGGTCCAATTGATCGCCAGCGCATGGTTTTGAACAGACCGGAGTCCACCGGCTGAGCGGCCAGGGAACCGATCACAAGAGCCGACAAATAAAGGCGTCGAACAGGGATCATTTCAAGTACTTCTCCCACCAATCCAGGGTCCGCTGATAGTAATCCAGATAGTCGTCGTGCGAGCCGCGCACTATGCTGTGGTCGCCGTCACGATAAAGCACAAGTTCCACCGGCCGTTTCAGGTATCGAAGCGCGTAGAACATCATTTCGCCCTGCTGTGTCGGGACCGTGTAGTCCTTTTGCCCGTGCATGATCAGCAGTGGGGTGTGAACGCGATCGGCATGAAAGAAGGGCGAATTGTCCAGGTATGATTGCCGCGCTTTCCAAGGATCGCCGTTCGCCCGCGCCTGCCCGTTGTCGATGGTCCAGATGTCGCGGTCACGCCCGTCCGCCCAGGTGCTGAAGAAATCGCTGGGCGGCGCGCGCAGGACCGCCGCGGCAAAAGTGTCGACATGCGAAATCAAAAACAGTCCGGAGTAGCCGCCAAAGCTGCCGCCGGTGATGCCGAATTTCCCCGTCGTGAAGCCCATCGCGCGGACTGCATTCACCGCCGGAACCACCGACTTAACGAACGATTCGCCTGTGTAGCCCACCTTCACCAACACGTCCGGCGTCAGGTAAGCATAGCCGTGCGTCACATGCATCTGCGCTTCGGGATTGAAGCGGTTCTTCGTGTTTGAGAGCTTCTCATATGTGTACGTGACCACCGACACCGGGTGTTCGGCGCTGGCTCCCGCCGGCTTGTAAAGCAGCGCCTGCAAAGGATCGCCGTCTTCCGACCGGAAATCGAAAGTCAATGGCGCGACAAATTCGAAATCCTTGAGCTGCGGGTTCAGCTTCGTGATCGTCCGCCGCTGTCGTTCCGCGACGTCGTACAAAAACCCGTCGGTGGGGTGCGTGGCGTTCATCGAAATGAAACTCACCCGCTGTCCGTCTTTCGAAACCGTGAAGTGAGACATCGTTTCATCGCCTGAGAACAGCGGCGCGGCTTTGTCCTCACCCGCGATCCAGCGATGGAGCGTCTCGCGATAGGTAACGGAGTCTGTTGTTTTGAAGAATAACGACCGTCCGTCGCCGCTCCACACCAGCCCCGAAACCTCATCCGCCCGATTCGCCGGCGTTAACTTTTGCGACTTGCCAGACTTGAGATCGACCACCAGCACGTCATCGTCAGGCCGGAGGATCGAATACATGTTGGGATCTTTAGGCCCGGTTCCCGGACGCGCGGCCAACGTCGCCAGCATATTCGACTGAATGGAAAGCAGCGGCTGTCGCGTGCCCTTGGTAAAGTCCGAGGCGACGACGCGGTCAGCGCCGCCGTCAACCGACCGCGCGTGGAGAGCGCCAGCTTCCGGATATAGCAATTCGCGGCCGGCTGAAGAGTAGATAACCCAGGATGGCGGCCGCCCGTTCCCGAAAGACTGCCTCGCCGCGCCGGAACCGTCCATCGGAATCAGCCAAATCTCGTTCCGCTCCGCCCGAAAGTGTCCGAGCGTCTCCGGGGTCACGGCCCGGCACAGCACAGTCTTTCCGTCGGGAGAGACAGCGACGTTCCGAAAAGCAAACGTCGAAGAGCTGAGTTCCCTGCTCCTGCCGTTCGCGACATCGACCGCAGCCAGCTTCCACATGCGCTTATCGACAAAGAAGACGTCGCCGGGAACCACGGCATCGGTTCCCTTGATCACGGTGAAACGCGGAGCTGGCTGCACCGCTGGGGGATCTTGCAGTTCCGCGACCACGAGAGTGGCGCCGTCGGGAGTCCAGTGAAGGGTGATACCGTCGGACGCCCAGGTGCTACGGTCTTCCGCGAACGAATTCCCAACTTCGCGTGGTGTTCCCGATGCGGGGTCCAGAATCATCGCCTGCCGCTTGCCGTTCCGCGAGCGAAGGAATGCGAGCTTCGATCCGTCCGGCGACCACACGGGCGTGTCGGCGTGATCCGATATCACCTTCTTCGGCGTGCCCCCGCTCGCGGAAACCAGCCAAAGAAACGCGGTCGGATGGCGCGCGAGAATATTCGCCTCATCGGAATTATCCGACGTCGCGTATGCGATCCAGTTGCCCGCCGGAGAGATTACCGGCTGGCTTTCATCCGAAAAGGCAACGATGCCGAGCATGTCCTTCGGGCCAAACTGCGGCGCGCCAAACGCCGCAGCAGCCCAAAACGCTCCGCAAATCAAACCACAACCGTAAGGAAGCGCTTTCACGATGACAGACAACTCCTAGAAACTATACCGTCCTGAGAACTGGAATTGACGGCCCGCTGCGGTCGATGTCGGACGCCCGAAGGTCGCCACCGGGTTATTGATGTCCAGGCCTGAAACGGCGTTGATTCCCGTAACGTTAAAGCGATTCAGAGAATTGAACATGTCGGCCCGGAAATCAACGCGCTGTCGTTCTTTAATCTTGAACGATTTCAAGAGGCTTGAGTCGATATTGAACACGTACGGTCCGGTATAGGTGTTCCTTCCGATAAATCCGGGCCGTTCAGCGCGGGTCGTCGCGATTCCCATGGCATCCGATCCTACGCTCGGGCTGTAGTGAATGCCCGAGGTTGCATGAGCGATGGCGCTGAATTGGATTCCGAACGGAAGTTGCATCACTCCATTCATCGAAAAGTTGTGACGCCGGTCCTGATCGGAGAGCCCGTGATCCAGATGGTAGTTCGTCGGATCGAAGTGCAGTGCCGTCCCCTCGCGGAAGTTGTCGGAATCGCTGGTCGCTTTCGAGAAGGTGTAGAAGCCGTCTGCCATGAACCGCTTGCTGAATCGCTTCGTCAGCCTGAGATTCATGCCATTGTAGAAGCTGTTGTCGCCGGAATCCTGCAGGAGCAGCCGACGGAATCCACCGAATTGAATCCCGAGCGGTCCGGGGATTCGCGACGGAACTCCATAGGGTCGCTGGGCATCCGCTTGCGCCTGGGTGCGAGTGTGGCCGGGATAGACCGGGAAGAACGGCGGCAGGTTGAGATCTTCGGTACGGAGGAGTTTCAATCCCTTAACCACCACATAATCCACCTCGAAGAGCAGGTTCGGTGTAACCGACCGTTGGATGTTCAGCGATGCCTGCTCCGAATACGGGTTCACGCGGAGTCCTCCAAATTTGTCGCCGACGGACAACGGAAAGTCCGTCTGGCTGAGGCCGCGCGTAATCGGAATGAACACGTCGCTGAAGATCAGTTTCGCGCCGGTGGGCAAAGCGGTCAGCCGATTCGGGAACGTCGGAAACAGCGGATCGCCCGGCGTTAACGACAACGTGAAGATGCCATTCGGTCCGTTGTTGGATTCCCGATTCACGAGCGACGATTCGATCGTGGCGTAGAATAGACCCGCTCCGCCGCGAATGACCGTCTTCCCGTTCTTCTTCGGATCCCACGCAAAACCGAAGCGCGGAGCGAAATTCTGCGTATCGTGCATCAGGGTCTCGTAATCGTAACGGAGCCCGAAATTGAGCGTGAGCCCGCGCGTGACGTTGTAGTCATCCTGGAAGTAGATCCCGTAAAGCCATTCGTCGTAATTTAGTCCCGATTTGCCAAAGGCCTGCGTATACGAGGTCGGGAAAGTCTTCGGATCGTTCGGATTGAACGTCGTCGGAGTGCCCGCCGCGAACGTGTACGTACCTGTGAAATTGTTGTAAAAGGTCACGAAGCGGTTGTAAAAGGTCGCTTCCCCGCCGAACTTCAGATTGTGCTTGCCGCGGGTGTATGTCAGCTTGTCTTGCCAGGTATAGCCCTTCTCGTTGAGGTCCTGCGGCAGGCTTGGATCGGGACCGAGGTTGCCGATGCCGGAGCGATTAATAGCCGGTCCGGTCTTGGAAAAATCGGGTGGCAGACCAATGCCCACGATGGCCTGGAAGTCAAAATACAGGTCGCGGGTGAAAGCAAAACGCGCTTCATTGACCAACCTCGGAGTCAGGACCGAAATGGCGGAGCTTTCGATATTCTGAGTACGGTCCACGGCGTCGTCGGCGCGCTGTGAGGTGTTCAGGCCTCCGACTCCGGCGTTGTCCGACTCACTACGCACCAGGCTGTAGCGGAAGTCGATCCGGTTATTGGCATTGATCTGTTGATCGACCTTGCCGAATGCCTTCAACTCCGAGAAAGGCACGTTCAATGGAGTGCCGGGATTCGGTTCCAGAATGGACGTGATTCCGTTGGCGATCTGCGTTTGATGCGTCTGCTCGTAGTTGCCGATGAAGTGCATGCGATCGGTCACGATCGGACCACCGATTGTACCGCCCCATTGCTCGCGGACGAGGTCGGGATTTGCTTTCGTGAGCGGATTGCCTGCGTCGATCTCGCCGGGACGTCCGTTGATGAAAGCGTCGCCATGCCAGTCGTTAGTGCCCGTGCGCGTGATTGAATTCACGACTCCTGACATGCTGCGGCCATATTCCGCGGAGAAGTTGTTGGTGACTACCTGAACTTCCTGAACGACGTCGAGGGAAAACGTCCCATTGGCTCCCGCGAGGTCGCCGCCCAGCGTTCGAATTTCGCGCAACTGATTCGGGATTCCATCCGCCAATATCGTTAACTCGCGAATGCCCTGGCCGTTGATGGTCACCGCTCCACTGCCACCGCCCTGCACCACCGCTCCCGGCGTCAACGTCACGAAGTCGAAGAAGTTGCGGCCGTTATCCGGCAGATTGACCAGTTGTTGTGTGCCGACCACGTGGCTGATGTCCGACTTGCTCCCCTCCACCAGCGGCGCTTCCGCTGAGATTTCAACGGTCTCGGTGACGGTGCCCGGCTTCAGCGTGAAGTCCACCACCGAATCTACGCCCGAACCGAACGTTAGTCCTCTGGATGTCTGCGGCGCGAATCCCTTGGCTTGAACTGAAATCTCATACTGTCCGGCAGGCGGCAGCGCTGCCACCAGGTAGTGTCCCTGGGAATCGCTCTGGGCCGTACGCGTCAAACCCAGCGAAGTATTCTTTACGGTCACCGTTCCACCAGGTATGACAGCGCCCGATTCATCGAGCAGTGTCCCCTGAAGAGTGAAGCTTGTGCCGGCCTGTCCAAACAGGTTGACGGCGAAAGTAGCGAGAAGCAGGAACAGCAAAGCGAAGCGAGAGTGGGCCATGATGTTTTTCCTCATATGCCTGGAGTCCACGTCTGAAACTTCGGATAGAATGTCACTACCGGCAGGATTTGTCAAGAACAGATTACCGCTCGATGAACCGGCGTATTATCAGTGCATTGAGAGCACAGTCGTGAAATGTCAGTGGTCGCCTATGGCGTCCCGGACTATACCGTACTGCGCTCCCCACTCGTCCGTCATCCGGTTTCGAATGTCCCACAACTCCCGGAAAAACTGCGTCCGAAGCCCGTCATCCAGAAGCTGAACCGACCGTCCTTTGAGCGACTTGGCGCCCAGGCCGATGCTCCGGTGGATCAACTGCAGATGGTGGTATCGGAATTTCTGAAAAAGCTCGTCGAACTCGGCGAGAGCTTCCGCCACCATGTAAGCGTCCGAATGCGTGTACTCGGAATTGTAGATCTTCTCGACTGTCAGCCCGTGCTTCTCCAGGTAGTTGTTCTTGAACGAATCCCAGATCGGTGCATGCATCTTCAGCAGCACGCGGAATCCGGGCGACTCCTGGCCGCTCCCATGCCCGAGCTGTAGCCGGATCTCCTGATACTCCTTCGGCGACATCGTCTCCAGCAGTCCAAGCTGCTCCGTCATTAGGCGAACCGTCAAATGAACGCGCCGAAACAGCGAAACTACGCGGTTGGTGTTCTCCTGCTGAAGGTATTCGTCGATGTCCAGAAGCGTAAAAGCGATCAGCTTCATCCACAGTTCTTCGATCTGGTGGACAATCTGGAACTGCAGCTCATCGCGATTACAAAACGAACCGAAATCCTTCTGGCAGGCGAAAAGCGACTTGGTGTTGAGGTACAACTCGTAATCGAGTTGGCCCGTTCCGCCCATCAAGGCGTAAAAATGCTCGCGGTCCATTTAACCTTCCCGCTTCGGCGGGGCCATATCTTCGGGCAAATAACACTGGCCCATCGTATTGCTGTTGCCTCTCACCACGGATCCGTAGACATGGATCGAAATCGTGATGCCGCTGGTCGGATTGTCCAGCCGGTGCAGATCCGATCCAAGAACATCCAGGTATGTGACGTCTCCCTGTCGATAATGTGTAACACCCATCGGCAGCAGCCGCGGAGAGCCGTTGCCGTCATCGAGACGACGATATGACGTTTCCCGCAGCTCTCCTTCGTAGACGCCGACCACCGACCAACAGGTATGATCATGCGCTGGGGTCGACTGGCCGGCCTCCCAGACGAGCGCCTGAATCGAGAAGCGCCCCTCAGGATCGACGTATAGCGAATGCCGCCGGTAGGAATGGGCGCTGGACTCGCGTTGGTCCGGGGTCAACAGTTTCGCGTTCCGAAGCAGTTTAGGAAGCCTCTCGGCGACCAGGAAAGCCAGGTCTGACGGAGCGCTGCTCGACAGAATGGTCGCAACCTGATCGGCAAACTCACTCAAACCGGTTGCGCTCTTGTGCGAACCTTCCCGGATATCGACTTCATCGTGGCTCGGCTTCGATACCAGGGCTTCGAGAATACGCTTGCGGCCAAGTTCGATCTGCTCCACCATGAGCCGCGATGCAAGCTCTCCATCCCCGGCGGCCATCGCGCCGACCAGCGGCAGATACCCGGCCATTTCTTCCTGGCTGACGCGCGAGACGCCCACGTAGATCAGCCGTTCCACATGGTCGTAGAGCTTGGAAAGTACACTCGCCAGCCGTCGGTTCCCCGAAGCGCTCGCGATGATCAGGTGTAGTTCGCGATGCGCATTCACCGCCACTTCGTTCGAACCCTCCCCCGGTTTCGAGCGGACGCGGCAGAGTTCTTCCAGACGTTTCAATTGTTCGTCGGACAGCCGCCCGGATGCGAGTTTTGCCGCGGTCGGCTCCAGAAGTAAGCGTAGTTGGATAATATCTTGCCCGTCCCGCACCGTGATGGGCGCGATCAGGTATCCCCTTCTCGGAATCGCCCGCAGAAATCCCTCCTGTGAGAGTCCCAGCAGCGCCGCGCGAATGGGAGACTTTCCAAGAGCGTAACGGGAAGCCAGCTCGGCTTCGGTGACTTCGCGGCCTGGCTCGAGCGCGCAGGTAATGACGTCCCGCTTAATCCGCTGGAACGCGATTTTATTTAAGGAAGTCTGAACCGTCCTGGGTTCAGGATGTGACATTTCAACGGGTTTTGTCGCCACAAACTCTTATCGTATAGACACAATAGGCCAATAGCCGTAGACTATTTGATTTGCTGATTTATGTCAAGCCGTTTCGGTGTACTTAAAATGTCAGCCGAGCGCCCAGCTTCTATTGTGGCGCCGACGACGGACCCGCCTTCCGCTCCTCCGCGGCCAGCCTGTCCACAATCTGCCGCTCCCGCTCGGCCTCCTTCGATCGATGCAGCCGGAAATACAGCGCCGCGAGATCCGCATGCGCGGGCATGAAGTTCGGCCGCGCGCCGGTGACTGCCTCCAGGTCGGCTACAGCTTCGTCGAGAAGCCCTTCCGACTTCTCAATCAGCGCCATCGTGTATCGCGCATCCACCGAGGCAGGATCGAGCTTCAGCGCTTCCTGGAGCGCCGCCTTTGCCGCGGGAATATCGCGCTCGAAATACAGAACACCGGCAAAGCGCAAGCGAGCGTTGAAGTCGCTCGGGTTTCGCTCGATGGCTTTCCGAAACGCTTCCGCGGCACTCTTATAGTCGGCGTTCTTCTCATAAGCGGACCCGAGGAGAAAGTATAAGCCCGGCAGATCCGGGTTGAGTTCCACCGCCTTTTTCAAATCATCCAAAGCGCGTTCGGAAAGGTTCAGCCTCAAGAGCGCGTCGCCGGCGAGTAAATAGGCGTCCGGCGCCGAGGTTGCCTTCGCCGCATTTTCCACCAGTTCCGCGCCTTCTTTAAGACGGCCGTTCGCGATCAGCGCCGATCCGTACACCCAGGCATAATCGGTGTTTCCCGCCGCCGCCTTCTCGAACGGCGCGAGCAGCGGCAGTACGGGGCCGGTGTCGCCAAGATGCAGGTAGCAATCCCCAAGAAGCAACGCGATGCGCAAATCCTTTGGCAGCGCTCTCGCGAGCTCCTGAAGCGGCTTGGACGCGCGCACGAAATCGCCGCGTTTGTACCAGGCTAAGGCGAGGTCGAGTTGCACCGGGGCGTTTTTCGGCTCCAGCGCCAATGCCTTCTCATAACACTGCACCCCTTCCTCAACATTCCCTAGCTGAACCAGCACGATGCCGAGATTGATCCATCCCGCAGGCACCTCCGGACTAATCTTCACCACCTGCCGGTACAAGTCCGCAGCGCGTCCGTAATCGCCGTGTTGTTGCGCCTTGACGGCATCCTCAAACAGACGCTGAGGACTGGAGGTCTGGGCGAACGTGCAGCACAACGCGGCCGCAAAACAAAAAACTGTCCGGACAGTCATCATCGGCTTTGTTGTGACGCCTGCGCCTGATACCGCGCAATCCGCAAGTTCAACGTCCCCGCCAATTCACCGTCGCCGCGGCGATTGGCAAGGTCAAGTGCTTGCCGGGCCGACTCCAGCGCGTCCTGGAATCGCCCCACCTGCGCATACATCGCAGCGAGCAGGCTTAACACCACCGCCTCCGAACGGTTACTCAACGCTGCCGCGCGTTCCATATGCGGAATGGCCTCCTGGAACCGACCTTGTTGCGCCAGAACCCGCCCCAGATTGGTTTGATATTGGAGCGACCCCGAGTTGGCTGCCACCGCCGACTGAAAGTGCCCCACCGCGTCATCGAGGCGCCCTTGTCTCGCATAGGCAAGGCCTAAAGTATTGTGAGCGTCCGAGACGCTGCTATCCAGTTCCAGAGCTTTCTCGCAATGAACAATCGCCTCATCCAGCCGGCTCTTCTGATAAAGGGCCGTGCCCAGGTTAGCCTGCTCTTTCGGATTCATTGGGTCGATGGACAAACCCGAAGACCATGCTTCAATCGCCTCGTCGAGCCTGCCGCGTTGGATGAGATCCTGGGCCAGGTTGTCATAGGCTGCAGCGTGCTCCGGAGCGAGCGCAATGGCTTTCCGGTAGTGTTCAATTGCTTCATCGATCAAACCCTGGTGGTCGAGCGCGAAACCGAGATTAACCTGGACTTTTTCATCTTCCGGATCCAGTTCGGCAGCTTTGCGCCATTGTGGAATGGATTCCTCAATTTGCCCCTTGGAGATCAAATCCGCGGCAACATCGAACACGCGATAAAACTCGGAAGCCGGAATCTCCAGCTTTGCCAGACCGTCCGCCGGAATATTTACAAACTCGGGTATGTTGGCGGCACGATTGGCTGCTTGCGTGTTTTCAATCAGAATCGGCGGGCTATCGCTCCCATCCGGATTGAGGTGCGTCAGGTACAACTGGGTGTACGGCGATCGCGCCTTGGATGCGAACACCATCCAACGGCCGTTGGGCGAGATGCTGTGCCAGGAGTTCATCAGAGAGGTGTTGCACTTCATCGCGCGCGACTCGCCGCCGTCAAACGGAACGATGTAAAGCCGGCTGTCGGGCCGCATCAACTGCCCATTCTTACAGCGTACGTATACGATCCAACGCCCGTCCGGCGTAATCTTGGGAAAGTTATTGCTGAAGCCGTTGTCGGCGGCTCCTTCGATCGGTTCTGGCCGGCCGCCCTTCCCGTTACTGAAGGGAATGCGATAAAGGCTATATTGAAGCTGCGTTTCATGCGGGTCGTTGGCAAACGTCGCCGGCGAGGCGCCCTTAGGAAACGCGGTGACCGCTTTGCCCCTCGCAAATACGATCCACTTCCCGTCGTTCGACCAGACCCCGTCCGTATGCACGTATTCCGGATCATCGGCCCCGGGCAAAGGTTCGGTGCGGCCGGTCTCGGTGTCGCGCCACACCAGAATTCCACGGGTCGGAAAGAACACCTGGCCGAAACGGTAATCTTTGTAGACCGCGAAATAGTACTTCTCCTCAAGTCCGTAGGCGCGATTCAATGCCCTCGGATCACGTTCGTCAAGGGTTGTCAGGACGTACCTACCGTCCGGTGAGAGCTGCGACATGAACCCCGCCCGAAGCTTCCTTCCTTCGGCGGCACTGGCAGGCGTGTTCCATTTGAAAACATCTCGCGCGTTAATGATGGTCTGTTTCTTGAGCGGAACCACGGAATACAGCGACTTGTCGTTCATCGGACCGTCCACGTCGATGCCGATTTTCTTGCCGTCCCCGGAGAAGGAATGACAGTTCGCGCAGGTTGGCAGATCGGTCATGACAATCCTGCTTTGCTTCGACGCAAGGTCGCGCAGGCGCCAGTTGATCAGCCGCATGGCGTCCTTCGGAATGATCCCGATCTGCCCGTTGGATTGGCTCGGAATGAGCGGCACATCGCGGTAGAAAACCGGGGCGCCCACGGGATCCGATGAGGTTCGAAAAACCGACCGCCCCGCGGATGTAGCTTGCGCGGCGTTTGGGCCGCCGAGGCCGGTGATCGAAATGGTCGCGTCGCTGTCGCGCGAGTGCTTCTTGATCGCCGCCCACGTGGCATCATCGGGTCTCCAAATGTGACCCGCGGCTTCCTCGCTCGTCAGCACCGGCAATTCGTTTAACGGCGCGATTCCGCGTGGATCGATTTCGCCGACGCGCATCCGGTCGCCTTTGGCTTTGACAATAATCGAGGGAGCTCCGTCGGAGAACAAAATCTCGACACGCCACAGGACGGAGCTACTCGCCTCGTCGCGCCATCGGAAAGCGATGGACGGAAACTCGGGAGGGAGCACGGCCCCTTCGGGAGGGTAGTCGACCGTTACTCTGGCCAGGCGGGTGACAGCCGCGGGTCGTTGAGCGGGCAGGCTCGAAACGAGTCCGAAACATAACAGGAGAGCGCCGGCAGGCAGCGCTGCTCGAATGCCGAACCTCACTGGAACCTTGAAGTAATTTCTGCCCTGATGGTAGCCAATTTGGACGACTCAAACAACGGGTACGAGTAAAATAGGAGTTTGAAAGCCCTTAGGCAGCGGGTCAGCGGACTGGTTATTCTTCCGCTGGCATTCGCACTGGTCGCCCGTTCGCAGCCAGCTCAAGCAGATTTCGAACAGCTCTCCCGCCGCGCCTCCGAAGCTCTCGATACCAAGCCAGAGGAAGCCGCAAAGCTCTACCGTGAGGCGCTTTCGCTTCGTCCCGATTGGGCCGAAGGCTGGTTCTACCTGGGTACCAGCTTCTTTCAATTGCACGATTATCGTGCAGCGGTCGAAGCCCTGCGCAAGGCCTCGGGACTGGCCCCAAAAAAGGGAACTCCGCTCGCCTTCTTGGGAATGGCCGAATACGAATTGGGGAATTACAAACAGGCGCTGCCGGATATTCTGAAGTCCGAAGCCACGGGACTCGCCGATGACCCCGCATTTGTCGCCGCCGTGCATTATCGCGCCGCTTTGGTCTGTTTGCGGTTCTCCGATTTTGTGCAGGCGCTCGAGCAGCTGCGACCGCTGGTGAAGGCCGGCAACCGGTCCGACCTCGTCGTGGAAGCTCTGGGACTATGCGTGCTGAACATCAGCTCGACACCCGAACAGTTGGCGCCGCCTCGGCGCCCGTTCATCGACGCGGCGGGCAAAGCTGCGTGGGCCTTCGTCGCGGAGCGTCCGGACGAATCCGGTCCACTATTCGAAGCACTCGTGGCGCAGTTTCCCTCGGAACCCGGCGTCCACTACATGAACGGTGTGTTCCTGATCGACCACGATCCCGATGCCGCGGAAAAAGAGTTTCGAACGGAACTGCGAATCGCTCCCGCGAATGTCCAGGCTCGTGTTCAAATCGCGTTGCTTCTGATCAAGCGCGGCGAAACCGAAGCGGCTATTAAGATGGCGGGAGAAGCTGCGCAACTGCAACCGACCAATGCTCTATGCCACGCAACCGCCGGGCGGGCCTTGCTGAGCGCCGGCAGGATCAAGGAAGCGATAACAGCCCTGGAACGAGCGAAAAAGCTGGCTCCCGACGCCTCGCTCACTCACTTCTATCTTGCGCAGGCCTACCGGCGGGCGGGCCGGCCCGCCGATGCGCAAAAAGAAAAGGCGGAGTGGGAGCGCACTCGCTCGCGTCAGGAGCCGGAGGTGGTCCCGACTCCTTAACCGCGCCTGCTACTTACCCGGCTCGGTAATCTGAAGAACCTTGTCGGCCTGGACATCGTGCAACACCTGCCTGGCTCCGCTGGGCCACTGGATTTCAATGCTGCGCGCCGAGGACGAACGGCCCAATCCGAAGTGAACCCGTGGATCGCTGGACGAAGCATAGCCGTTGCTGGTGCTCGCGTGGTTATACTGCAACGACCCATCGCTCGCCGTAAGCCGGATCCGAGCGCCGATACCCATGCGGTTGCTCCTGGTCCCTGCCAGTTGCAGGAGCAGCCAATGATTTCCAGTTTGTGAGTTGTTCCGAAACACCCGCGCCGCCCCGTTCAACACGGTCACCGCCACGTCGATCCGTCCATCGTTATCGAAATCGCCGAACGCCAGCCCTCGATAGACCGAGGGCACTTGAAACGCCGGACCGGCCGCCGCACTGACATCCTCGAAACGCCCGTTCCCGAGGTTGTGGAACACCGTCAGCGGCTCTTCATACGTTCGATGCGCAAACTGCGCGATGTTGTCGGTTACATTCGATCGCGCGACAATGAGGTCCTTCCAGCCGTCATTGTCCAGGTCCACGATCGCGTTCGACCAGCCCGCCATGGAGGATGTGCCGGACAGTCCAACCTTAGCAGTCTCATCCTCAAAGAAGCCCTTCCCGCTATTCAGGAACAGTGGAAAAGTCTGCTGCTCAAGGGCAGTCAGCCATATGGCCGGACGGCCTGTGTTCATCACGTCGCGGAAATCCGCGCCCATACCGGACATGAGGCGCCCGTGTTCGGCAAAGGCCGTCATTTGATCCTCGGCCACCTCCTCGAATCGTTTGCCGCCGAGATTATGAAACAACTGGTTCGGCGCCGCATCGTTGGCGACAAAGATATCGGGGAAGCCGTCGCCGTCGTAATCGGCCACTGCGACCCCCATACCGCGCCCGGGATGCTGTGCGATTCCGGTCTCGGTTGAAACATCCGTGAACGTTCCATCGCCGTTGTTGCGGTACAGCGTCGAGGGCAGCGGTTTGTAATACCGCGGGCTGCAATAGACCCGCTGCTCATTCACGCGGCACTCCGGATCCGTCCCCGGCTCCCACTGGCAGTAGTTCGACACGAAAAGATCGAGCAGGCCGTCGTTGTTGTAGTCCAGCCAGGCGGCCGCAACCGACCACATTTTCTTACCTGAGAACAGGCCGCCGCCGACACCCGCCTTCGCCGTCACGTCCGTGAACGTGCCATCCCCATTGTTGTGAAACAACTGGTTGCCGGTCAGGCTTGCCAGGTAAATGTCGGGCCGGCCGTCGTTGTCGTAATCGCCAATCGCGACCCCCATGCCGTAGCCGGCGCCCGCGACCCCGGCTCGATCCGTGACGTCCGTAAAGGTCAGGTCGTGGTTGTTGCGATACAGACGATTGCTGAACGCCGGGCCGTCCCGAGTAAGGGACGGCATGCCGCCCCCGTTAACGAAATACAGATCGGGATAGCCATCGCCGTCGTAATCGAAAACCGCCACGCCGGCCACCATGGGCTCAGGCTGGTATTTTTGCGGAGTTGCGGAATTGCGTGTAATGAATTGGATGCCCGCGCGATTCGAAATCTCTTCGAAACTGATGGGCGGGACCCTGCTCGCAGCGAACCCGGCCAACACGGCGGCGGCGAGGAAGATGACGCGCTTCACCGTTACCCGGATAGTATCACGCGTGCCGTAATTCCTTTGGAAGGTTGGCAAACTCGTAACGCGCGAACACAAATCCGTTCGCATAAACCTTGTGCTCGGTCAAACTTGTTGCCCGCGTGCCGGCAATGCCGTCAAAGAGCGGGATTCCAGACGCGATCAGAACGGGATTGATCTTCAAGATCAATTCGTCGATTTCGGGGAACACCCCACCGGCCAGCTTGGCTCCTCCGCAAAGCCAGATGTCCTTGCCGCCCTCTTCGGCCTTGAGTTGCCGAACCAATTCGAGAGCTGCGCCGCGGTGCAGGTGCACGCCAGAATCAGGAATCTCCGGCATCGAGCTCGATACGACGAACTGCCGCAAGGGTGCGTAGGGACTGGTTATTCCCGCGTTTAAGCCAACTTCGTAAGTCTTGCGCCCCATCAGCACGGTATCAAACCGGCGACCGATCTCTGGAACGCCCATCGCTAGCCGCAGATGAGCGGGAAACGTCTCGGGGAACCTGTCAATCAGATCTGTGAAGTGCTCCCCCTCAAAGAGCGCCCAGTCAAATGAGCCGTCCGCGCGGGCGATGAACCCATCAACCGTGCATGCAACGTAGTAGACCAGTTTTCGTGCCATCGCTTGCCGCTTGTCCAGAATATCGCGGCTCATACGCCCGACACCCTTATCCAGCCGCGCGGTATGCTGAAGACGAATAGCAAATCAGGATTCCGCAATGAGCAGAACTCTGCGGGTGTCTGGGCTGTTTGCACTGTTATTGTGTTTCTCAAGCCCCTCGTGGGCGCAGTTATGCGCCATGGACGGGAATATCACGGGAGAAGATGGTGCGCCGTTGAAAGGTGCCGTCGTCAAAATGACGAGGACCGACGGCGATGGCGTATACAAAGTCAAAACTGACAAAAAGGGCCACTTTTACCATGGCGGATTAGCGCATGGCATATTCAAGGTGTCCGTAGAGGTCGACGAGAAAGAAGCCGACTCCGTAACCAATATCCGAACGGAGTATCCGCCCAAAGTTGTTACCGTCGATTTCGACCTGCGTGCCACCGCCGCGCGGCGCGCCCAGTTGCAGAAAGCAGCCGAAGGCAAGTTGACGGCAAAAGAGACGCGAAAGCTCAGCTCGGAGGAGCGGGCAGTCGTGGATGCCACGAGCAAAGAGAAAGAACGCCTCGCGTCCAAGAACAAGGACCTCAACGAAGCCTTCAGCGCCGGCCAAACGGCGTTCGCCGCCAAGCAGTTCGACGAGGCGATTACGCAATTCACACGAGCGTCGCAGTTGGACGCGAGCCAGATGGCGGTTTGGAGTTTGCTGGCCCAATCCTACATTGGGCTCGGCGATACCAGGACCGGAACCGAGCGCCAGGAGTCGTACGAAAAAGCCTGCGATGCGTATCAAAAGGCGATTGCTCAGAAAGACGACGCCGCGCTGCATGGCAAACATGCGCTCGTCCTCTTCAAGTTGAACAAGACCGAAGAGGCGGAGGCAGAATTCCGTAAGGCGGCCGAACTCGATCCTCCTAACGCCGCGAAGTATTACTTCAACATGGGAACCATGTTCCTGAACGCCGGGAAAAACGATGCCGCCGGAGCAGCGTTCAAGAAGGCACTGGAGGTGGACCCCAACTTCGCGGAGGCACAGTTCCAATATGCGGTGTTCCTCAGCGCCAGCATGCCACCGCCCGGACCTGACGGGAAAGTCTTAGCTCCCCCGGGCATGAAAGAGGCATTGGAAAAGTATCTTGCGTTGGCTCCCAACGGCCCAAATGTCGAAGCTGCGCGAAGTCTCCTCGCGCTAATCGGGAGCTCCATCTCGACGTCCTTCGAGAATCCGAAGCAGGACAAGGGTAAGAAGCGCTAACGAGCCTGACAGGAGGGCTTCTGAGCCTACGCGCCGGCAGATTGGCGGCGGCATGCGTACTAGCCGCCGCCTCAATGTTCGTTCTCCACGGATTCGCCCCGCAACTCGCGGGAGTCACGATAGATTACCCGGCCAATGGATCGGTCTTTCCACCGGAGATAACGTCTCCCACGTTTCTATGGCGCGATTCCGGCGATCAAGCAAGCGTCTGGCTGATTGAGGTCTCGTTTGCCGACCGCTCGGGCATCATTCGGGTGAAATCGACGGGGGAGCGCTTGAGAGCCGGCAACATCGATCCGCAGGCTGTGGCCAGCTCCAATGAGCCACCTAAGCTGACGCCCGAACAGTCAGAATCGCATACCTGGAAGCCGGAGTCCGGCACGTGGGCAGAGATCAAGCGGCGCTCGTTGGGCGTTTCCGCCACGGTTACAATTTCCGGCTTGGACGGCGGCCGCATCGTTTCCAAAGGCCAGGTCACGATTCAAACCTCGCCAGACCCGGTCGGAGCTCCGGTGTTCTATCGCGACGTTCCGCTGATGCCCAACGAAAGCGACAAGGGCGTCATTAAACCTCTTCCGGCCGAAGCAGTCGGTCTCATCCAGTGGCGGCTGCGCTACATCGGCGAACCCGCCAGCACGGTGGTGATGGAGAAACTCGGAACCTGCGCGAACTGCCATTCGTTTTCGCTCGATGGCAAAACCATGGGCCTCGACGTCGACGGACCGCAGAACGACCGCGGTCTGTACGCGCTGATTCCCATCGCAAAGCGCATGTCTATACACACGGAGGATGTCATCAAATGGCCCGCCGTCCGAGACTCCAACATCCCCCGCTTACGCGCTTCGTTCATGTCACAGGTGTCCCCGGACGGGCGCTATGTCCTGACCACCATCGACGATCCCGATGCACGTCAGCGTACCGATGGGCGCACGCTGGAGGACAAGTACTACAACGCCAACTTTCTCGATTACCGTTTCCTCCAGGTGTTCTATCCAACACGCGGCATCCTCGCCTGGTACGATCGCCAGACAAAACGCCTCCAGCCGCTGCCGGGCGCGAACGATCCCCGTTACGTGCAGACCAACGGCGTCTGGAGTCCCGACGGCAAATGGATTGTGTTCATCCGGGCGGACGCTATCTCGCCATATCTTCCGGGAGCCAAGCTCGCCCTGTTCGCAAACGATCCCAACGAAACCCAGATCCGGTACGATCTGTACCGGATTCCGTTCAACGAAGGCCGCGGTGGACGCCCGGAGCCCGTTGCCGGCGCGTCAGCCAACGGGATGAGCAACAGCTTCCCGAAAGTGTCTCCCGACGGCCGCTGGATTGTCTTTGTGCAGTGCCGTAACGGCCTGCTGATGCGCCCGGATAGTCAGCTATACATCGTGCCCGCCGCGGGAGGGCGCGCCCGGCTGATGAAGTGCAACACGCGCCTGATGAATTCGTGGCACACCTTTTCGCCAAACGGCCGCTGGCTGGCGTTTTCTTCCAAGGGCCGGTCGCCCTACACGCAGTTGTACCTGACGCACATTGACGCCGAGGGGAACGATACGCCGCCCATCTTCGTCGACAACACAACCGCGGCGAATCGCGCGGTCAACCTTCCCGAATTCGTGAACATCCCTCCCGGAGGCATGCAACGAATCGACGCGCCCGCGACCGAGTTCTACCGGCGCTTCGACGCCGCAACTGGTTTGATGAAGTCAAAGCGTTACGACGAGGCCATCGAGGAGTGGCGCAAGGCCATCGAAATCGACCCGAATGATGCGAAGGCCCGCTACAACTTTGCCTGGACTCTGATGGACAAAGGCCGCCCGGCTGAGGCTGCAGCCGAGTATAGAAAGGCATGCGATCTGAATCCCGATGAACCAGCCTGGTTCGCCCGCCTGGCGCTGGCGCTCGCGGAGAGCGGCAATTTAGACGATGCCGTTCTCAATTACAGGAAGTCTCTCCGACTCAACCCGGACAATCCAGGCGCGGAAGCCGACCTGGGAGTGGCGCTGTTCGAGAAGGGGCTGCCCGATGAGGGGTCGGCACATCTCGAAAAGGCCGTAACGATGGCCCCCGAATTCGCCGACGCACGGAATAAATACGGCATTCTGCTGGCGAAAACGGGAAAGGTGGATGAAGCCGTGAAGCAGCTCGAAGCCGCTGTGGCGCTGCTGCCGGATTCGGTCGAGTATCAGTTCAACCTGGGTTATGTGATGGGGCTTCGCGGCGACTTCCTTGCCGCGATTCCGCCCCTCGAAAAGGCCGCCCAACTTGGCGGTGCCGGAGACTATCGCTGCGCAGCCGCCCTGGCCACGGCGTACTACAAAGCGGGCCGCCAGGCCGACGCGCTCCAGGCCATTCGAAAGGCTCTGGACCACGCCGCCGCGGAAAATAACGAGCAAGCCCGGCAGAGCCTGCTCAAAATGCTCGAAAACTACGATCGCAACTGACAAAAGAGCAAGGAAATCGGACGGCGCGGCCAGCAGACTGTGTTTAAAGTCGGGCCGGCTGAATGCCTGCCCAAGGTGGCGCAGGAGGTTTCGCCTGCGCATGCCTGGCATCAGACAGACGCGAGTTCGAAGAGATACTCGATCTGAGAACGCACGGCGCCGTCGAATCCCTGAACTTTGGGGTTGGACGATTCGATGACCAGGTACTCGTTCGGAGCATGCGCACCGTTACCGTGTCCAAGTCCAAAGTGACCGGCAGGGAGCTTCAACGGCTCACCAGTAAAGACATATCCGGGCCAGGAGCCGGCGAGTCGAGGCCAGAAGACTGGCTCAATTCCGTTACTGCGATAGACGGCAGCTTGCGCTTGAATGAGCGCCGAGTTCTTCGGCGTGGTGGTCGGATCGTAGCCTCCCGACATATTCACTTCGATGTCGCCGAACCCGCGTTTGGCGAGGTGCGCTTTAACGGCCGCCAGCGCGCCTTGCGCGGTCATATCCGGGACGAGGCGCAGATCTAGCTTGGCGACGGCGCGATGCGGAAGAATCGTTTTGCCCCCGGGTCCGGTATAGCCGCCTACTAATCCCTCGATGTTCACGGTCGGCCGGCCCGCGAGCAATTCTAACGATTCGAGCCAGTCGACATCGTGCACCCAGTGGTCCACCCCCTGCTGCTTTTTGGCGAGATCCTCGCTCATGCGTTTCGAGGCTTCACGGATGAGCGCTTTTTCTTCCGCATTGAGCGGCCGGGCTTTGTCAGCGTAGCCATCGATGGCCGGAGTGTGGCCATCGGCGGCCACCAGCGTGTTCAGCGCCTGCACCAGGTGCCACGCGGGGCTGTCCACGCGGGCCTCGTTGCTCGAATGCAGATCCTGTTTCGGACCGCGGTGCCACTTCTCGCCGCTCGAGACGAGTTCCATCTCGACTACGCCTTTGGCGCCCAGGTTGATGGTGACGGTTCCATCGAGCGCCTGCATAGGCATCGGCATGTAGACGCCGGTGCATTTCTTGAACGCCGCCAGAATGTCGGTACGCTGCACGATCTGGGGAAAGTGGGGGGATCCGATCTCTTCCTCTCCTTCGGCGACGAAGACCAGGTTCACAGGAAGCTTGCGGCCGGCGTCCTTGAAAGCGTGCAGCGCCGCGATCCAGGTTGCCTCGGGACCTTTTTGATTGACCGCCCCGCGGCCGATGAGAAGCTTGCCGACACCTGCTCGATCCACCAGGCGCGCCTCAAAGGGCGGCGAACTCCATTCGGAAGGATCGGCCTGCTTGACGTCATACATGAAGTAGACCCCGAACGTGCGCGGCGCAGCGGCATCAAGCGTGGCGAAGACCCCAGGGTGTCCTTCGGTGGGGACTTTCGTAACCTGGTCGAATCCAGCATCGCGGAGCATTCGCATCATCAGGTCGCAGCCTTCGTTCATGCCGCGGTTTTCGGCGGCGATGGAGGGTTGGCGGATCCAGTTCTGTAAGCGCTGAACGCCTTCGTCGCGGCGCTTATCGGCTTCGACGAAAAGAGGTTTAAGGTCGGCCGATTCGGCGGCACGGCCGAACCGGGATGCCGCAAGGGCGGCTCCAGCAGCGGTGTTGAAGAAGTTGCGGCGATTCATGATTCTTCAATTGTGTCAGGCTGTGTTGCCTTTGGCGAGCATCGCCGGCCTACTCGCCTTATTCCAAAGTGAACGACACGCTCTGGCTCGCGTGACGAGTGCCCTGCTCCAGAATCAGCGTCAGCGTGTACCAGCCCGGATCGAGCGCCGTGGTGCCGAGCTGTGCGATATAGGGTATGAATCCCTGGCTTGTGCCCTCGCCCAGCGGCATCGGCACGGTCGCGATCAGGCCCCCAGCCCGCCTCACCTCGGCTTTCAAGCTGGGTTTTTCAGACGAAGAGCGATCCAGATACACATGGAGAAATAGCGCTACCGTCGGCTGCGCCGCCTTCGAAACGCGTCCTGAAAGATTCGGCACGACGCGGCCTTCGGCGCAGCGCAACGGGTCGGACCGATCGGTATCCTCATCGCCGGAGAACGGATTCATCTTGCGAACCAGCACGATGTCGCTCAACGACAGGCCGGTCGGTGGTGCAAGGACGACAACGTCCTGGTGTCTGGAACCAACTTTGCCGCTCTGTTGGTCCATCATGACCGTCTCGAGGACGTATTGTCCCGGCGCCACGGTGAAGTAGCGTTTCACCACGGCAACATCACGTTTCGCTTGATCCATATCCTGGGCAGGCCCCTGACGGCTGACGTCTTCGTTAAATTTCTCAACCACGGCGCCGGTCTTGTCCTTCAGCAGGGCGACAACAGCGAGCCGGGCTACATACGACTTCGTGGCGTCGTCGGTCCGGAACTCAACTTCGTTCAGCGGCGCTTCCATTACTACGGCATTCATCGCGCCGCTCCCGGCATCGCCATAACGCAGCAACCCGGAACGGAATTTGAGGTCCTCCGGCAATTTCGGCGCCTCGAACGTCTTGAGCAGGCGCGATTCGAGGGCAGCCTCCAATGGTCGAACTGCGCGTAGCGGCACATAATATCCCGCGCGGACACTAACGGCGATACCGGGCCGCTGTGACTTAATCGAAGCCGGACGGAAACGGCCTTCCTCGGCCTGGGAGGGCGGAATGTAGGAAGCAACGTAATACGACGTGAGGTCGTCGACAATCAATCGTGTGCTCTTGCGCGCATTTCCGGCCACCTCATGTCCGCCGCCTGTCCGGAAACAAATTGCTTCGAGCGGAGCCTTCTGCAGACCAAGGTCATTCTGCTCGAAGCGGCTGCTTTGCTCGCCGACTATCGTCCCCAGGAGAGCGCCTCCGGTTCTCGAACCGGCGTCAGGAACTTGCGGTCCAGCCCCGGCGGAAATGCCGGTATTGCCGGCGGCGCTCTGCCGGGCAATCGCCGCAGTTGCCTGGAGCTCGTTGGCGGTCTGGGTATCGACCACGTGCGCGTCCAACGAGTAAATGCTGACGCGCGACCGATTCGCCAGCTCGACGATCGAGCGAAGGCTCTCCGGCGCGCTTAAGTTCCAGTCCAGACCCTGCGAGAAATACACCAGCGCTTTCCGCCCCGGCGCCTTCTGCTTCGCCCGGCACACCGCGGACAGCCCGGCTATCGAAGGCGTGATATGTGGATCGCTCGCCGCTGTTTGTGAATCCAGCAGCATGGCATATAGCGCCTGCGCCGTCTCTTGCCCCGGTCCGCCTTTCGTTCCGTCAGTCAAGGCTCCCTCGGCTCCTGCGTTTTGCGCGCGGTACTCCTCCGGTTTACCCGTAGTGGCAGCAATGATCGCCCTCTTGACGGTTTCCCGATCCGCTACCGGCGCCTGCAACAGGTGCAACCGCGTGTCGACCTTCAGAACCGTGAAGATAATATCGCTCTCGACGGTCGCTTTCAGGATTTCGAACGCCGCGTCGTGGGCGTTCTTGGCATTCCCGGGTTCAAGCTGGTCAAACAGCAGGACGACATCCTCGGAATGGCCCGGCGCCGCCGCTCCGGCAACCCGCCGCATTTCGCTCACCTGCACCCGCGCGCCGCCATCGAGGATCTCGATGTCCTCGGCTTTCAGGTCCGTAATGCGCTCGCCTTTTTTATCACGCGCTACGAAGTCTACCGATACCGTGCTGCCGGCGGATGTCGACGCCGCCGCGGAGGCGCCCGCGCTTTGCCGGGCCGCCTGGCCCACCACCGCGCGGCAAGCCGGGAACAACGCCAGGCTAAACGCGGCAAGCGTAATGACACCGCCAGCCCGGATTTTCGAATCCTTGCGAACCATCGAGTTACCTCCTGCGATCTATTTCGCTATCGTGTACTGGATCTGTCCGCTGGAGGACGCCCTGCCCTGCAAAACGGTGAGCTTCATCTCGTTGCTCCCCGGACGTCCGGGCGCTTGAATCAGGACAGGGATGCTCCCGCTCGCGTCGGGAGCGGGAAGGTCGGCGGTCTGGTCAGCCAGCAGACGCCCGTCCAGAAAGAATTGAGCCCGCAAACGCGGGCGAACAGCGTTTCCTGCGTCGGGGTACACCCGGAAGAAAATAGAACTCTGTGCGCCGGGTTCCAGTTGCGCGAACAGCGACGGAAGGATACGTTTCCCTTCATGCACCAGCGGATCGGCGGGATCCGCGACGCCGGTGACGTTCTCCGACCGGCGCACCAGAACAATCGCGCTCAGACCGGGTGCCTCGCGCTTCGACCAATCGTATTGCGACACTGCCGCGCTCGTCCTTCCGCTTTCCCAGTCCACGATCGCGGTCTCCAGCGTGTACCGGCCCGGCTCCAGAGTCAGGTGCCTGGAGAACTGTAATCGGCCCGCCCCTGACGCGCTCAGCCCGGCGTCGCTAACCATTTCCGGAGCATCGGCACTGAACTGGCCCACCACCTGGCCGCTCGAGTCTTTGATGAGCGCCAGAAACGAAGGATGGATCCTGTGTTTCCGATCCGGAACGGGTGTCGCGGCAAGGCTGGACTTCGGCAAATCGAAAACGACTGCAGCCTCCAGACGGCCATCGTTTCGCAGGAAACGTAACGCCTCGGTGCGATAGTCGAAGGCGCGTGGCAACGGAGTTGTGTTGAGCGCGCGCAGGCCGGCCAGAACTGGAGCACCAAGCCCGTCGTCCGACTCGGCCGGAACAGCGAAATAACCCGGCCGCGCCTCTACTCTGAGGTCGCCTTGATCCAACTTTACGTTGATCCGGTGATAACGGCCGTCGTAGCCGGGAGAAGTGGGACGGAACGTCAATTCATAATGAGTCTCGACATCGTCCATCACGCGCTTGAGCATGCGCTGCCCAAAGTCGGTAAGAACGAATCCCCCCGTGCTTTCCGCCAGGTCAACCTGTGCCAGGTGAAGGTTAGCCTCCGCGGTCGCGTGTTCGGAAACGTCGAATTCCTGGCTGCGGTCCATGAGATCTTTGCCCGACTGCGGGGGCTTGTTCTGCGATTGGCTGAGACCCGAGGCTCGGCTCTGAGACGCCGTGGCTACGGTGGCGCCCCCCGACGACGCCCTCAGGTCGGCGATATAGAAACTGATGTTCGCCCGGTTAGCTTCCGTGATCATTTTCTGCCAATAATCTCGCTCCGACGCCGGCCGGTCGATGCCGGGGCTGAACATAATCACGGTCTTGTGAAACGGCATGAACGCTAGCTGAGAGATCAGCCATCCGAGAGAGTGCAGTTCCCGAACCGCGACGACCCGCTGGTAATGGATGCCCTGCCTCGCCAAAGGGTTGTTCACGGCGTCGGACGCTTCATCGCCCGTGGCTGTTGAGGCGTCAACAAACGCGCCGGTGTTCGGACCGAAACCGAGGCCGCCGGTGGATGGCGGTGGAGGCGCCGATCCCGCTTGCACCGGAGGCGGTGGCGGGTTGAAACTCAGTTCCCGCTCTAATCCAACTGCGGTGAAGATCTGTTGCGCCGAGGCGCTCAACGTCCGAAGCTGGCCGGAAGCCGCGCGCCGGATCGCTTCGGTGAGCGCCGCCTGGTTATTCGTATACGCAACCATGGGGTGCACCCCGGCGTCATCCAACGTAAAGACACCGATCCAGGTGTTGGGCCGCTGTTCATTTCTGAGGAATTCCAGCGCCGCGTCCAGCGCCGGTTTCCGGGTGTCCGGCGTAAGATCCTGAAACACCATGGAAACCATGTTTACGGTGCGCAACGGGCTGAAACCGCCCGATGCCCGAGCCGTAACCGCAGCCACGGATGAAGCATTTTGCAATCGCGGCTCCTCGCCTCCGCTGACGAGCCGCATCGACGTGATCTCCTGCCGCACCCCGTCATCGAGCAGAGTCACCTCGCCCGGCTGAACCTTGCGCGCCAGCTTGCCGTGTTTATCGTGTACTACAACATCGACAACCACTTCGCGGACCGATGTACGAATTGTCGTCGGCTCCTGAGCCCACATGCCGGACGCGCTTAACAACACGCCCGCGAGCAACGCCAGGTGGCGCAGGCCGTTTCGCCTGCGCATGTCACGTTCAGAGACTTTCGCCACAGGCCGCTACCGCCCTTCCGGTTCTTTCACCTTGAGAATGTGATCAGCTTCGACGTCGCGAAGCGTTTGAGTGGCGCCCGACGGCCATACGATCTCAATCGTGTCGGCTCGCTCGTCGCCGCCCAGTCCGAAGTGGACCGGCCCCAGGCTGGACGATGCATAACACACGCTGGAGGTCATGTGATTGTACTGCGCCCCAACCGTCTTAGAAACCACCTTAATCCGTGCGCCCAGACCGTCGCGATTGCTGCGAGTCCCTTCGAGCGCGATGTCGAGCCAGTGCCCCGCCCCGGCACTCTGGTTCATCCAGATCTCGGCGGGAGACGCGAGCGCAGTCGTCACGACGTCGATCTTTCCATCCCCGTCCAGGTCGCCAAACGCGCAACCCCGATGCCGTGCTTCTGGCGTTGCTGCGAAACCCGCTTCTTCCGTGTAAGCCGCGAATTTTCCGCTGGGGCCCAGATTTCGAAAGACCGTGTTGTGCTGGTTTACGCCCTGCCCGGGCTGCGGCAGCGCCCCCACGTGACCTCTCGTCACAAAAAGGTCTTTCCACCCATCGTTGTCGAAATCGACGATTCCAGGGCCGAAGCCCGCCATGTGAACGCTCAATGCGCGCATGCCGGTTTTCGAAGTCGCCTCCTCAAACTGGCCGCCGCCTTTATTCAGAAATAGTGGAAAGGTCTGGTTATTGAGGGCGACGAACGCGATGTCCGGCAATCCATCGTTGTTGATATCCCGAAAATCCACGCCCATGCCGGAGATGAAGCTGCCGTCTTCCGTCAGCGCGACGGACGCGCCAAACGCGACTTCCTCGAACTTCGTCCCGGCGTTTCGAAACAGCGAATTGTAATAGGCGTCGTTGGTAACAAACAGATCGGGCCGGCCATCCTGATCGTAGTCGGCTACGCCAACGCCCATGCCTTTCCCCGGGTGAGCACGGAGGCCCCACTCCGCGGACGCCTCGCGAAAAGTGCCGTCGCCATTATTGAGGTACAACAGGTTCGGCTGCCCTTCGTAGTAGCGCGGATGGCAATAGTCGGCGACATCGTGCAGTTTACACATCGGCTCGTTGCTGTACTTCCATTGCAGGTAGTTCAGAACGAACAGGTCCAGCAATCCGTCGTTATTGACGTCGACCCACGCACCCGTGACCGCCCACATGGGCCCAAATTCGGGATCGGGCCCCCGGTTCAAGCCAGCCTTCGCCGTGACGTCGGTGAAAGTTCCGTCGCGATTATTGTGATAGAGAGTATTGCGATAAACTCCTGCGACAAAAATATCCGGGTAACCGTCGTTGTCATAATCGCCAACTGCCACCCCGATATCGAAACCGGAGCCCGCCACGCCCGCCTTGTCCGTTACGTCGGTGAAAACTCCATTTCCCTCGTTGCGGAACAGCCGGTTCCGATACTTGGGATTATCTTTCTTCAGCGTGGCGATATTGGCTCCATTGACGAAGAAAATGTCAGGCCGCCCGTCGCGATTGTAATCGAACACGGCCACGCCGCCGGCCATCGTTTCAGGAGCGTTGCGGGCCGGCGTCTCCGAGCTGTCCAGCTTGAAGTCTATGGGCTTGTATGCAAAGCGTATCGGGGAAGCGCTATCAGCGCCAATGGAAAGCGTCACGATGACGCCGCCCGCTAAGAAGACAATTGCGAGCCCCCCTGCACGCCGTATGAAAGGCGTCATTGCAAAAAATGAGGGGTGGACTAGGCCACCCCTCAACAGTAGCATTCCACTTCCTACGCGAGCGTTAGAAGTAGAACTTTAAAGCGAATTGCACTTGCCGGAAGCCAACCACATACAGCGGCTTTCCATCCGTGCAAACGGGACTGCCGTTCTTGCAGACGTTCGTGTTTGTTGCACTGTAGGTGCCGTTTGGACCGGCGAAGTTCAGTTGCAGGTCGTTAGTCTGGCCATTGGCGCCAAAAGACGCATTCGAGTGATTCAAGAAGTTGAAAGCATTGATGCGGAACTGCACGCTCTTGCTCTCCCCAATCTTGAAGTTCTTGTATAGCGAAAGATCGCTATTGAGATAACCCGGGCCTTTGATATAAGGCCAGACCACGTCACCCTGCGTTCCGGGAGCCGGAGTCGTAAAGCAACTCGTATTGAAGTATTGCCCTGACGACAGCCCTTTCCGAGGATCGCAGATAAGCCGGGGTTCCAGGATTCCCATGTTCGTTCCCAGCCAGCTCGACATGCTCATCCCGTTAAAGTTCGAGTTGCCTCCATTGATCGAGCTGATGTCGCTGGGGAAGACAGCGTTCAGATTGCCGTTCGTGCTCGGCTGTATCGGCGCGCCGCTTTGCCACTGCGTGACGCCCGACACCTGCCAGCCGTTGACTATGCCCTGGAGTAGCGCGTTCTGATGGATCGGCTTCGGCAGGTTGACGATGTAGGTCGCATTGAAGATGTGCGTATGGTCGTAGCCGAGAACACCGTAGTTGTTCTTGAGATTGAACTGATCTACGATCGTTCCGGCCGAAGGTCCGTTGCCGCTGTATCCGTCGCGGATGCCCAGGAGCTTGCTGAACGTGTAGTTTATGAACAGCAACGCCGGCCCGGAGGTCTTCTGCCAATTCGCCTGAAGCGAGTTGTACCAGGAATAGCTGCCATGTCCTTCGAGAACAACGTCCTGGTAGTTGACGAGTGGGAAATAGTCGTTTGCCAGACTCCCCTGGCAGCCGACTCCCAAAACGCAATAGGCTTGCCCGTTCTTCGGATCGGGTTTGAAGAACGAACCTGGGGCAATCGCATTCTGGTTGAGCAACGCGTTGCCGGCGCCTCCCAGCAGCAGCATGTCATAGCTGTGGTTGCCGACGTACGATGCCTCGAAGAGCGAATGCCAGGGCGCCGCTTGCGAGATGGTGAAGTTCCAGTCGGCGGTCGTGGGAACCTTGTTGTCCCCCATCTGCATAAGCGTAATTTGTCCGCCGTTCATAGACCCCGCACCTGTTGGAACGCCGGTGAGCGAGTTCAGGTTGTAATTCAGGAACGACCCGGAACCATAACTGAACGACCCCGTGCCGGAGTCCGCTTTTCCAGGAGCGTTAACGCCCGACTGGTATTTGAAGATCGCGAACCCTCCGCGCAATACGGTCTTGCCATTGCCGAAGACGTCAAACGCGGCACCCACCCTGGGAAGCGGATATGCCCAAGGCGAAATGTTCCCGGAAGCGGGAATCGCAGAGTTTGTCGAATGGTTCTGAATGCCCGTGTTCGCTGGGCCATTCGGAGTGTTTACATAAGCCGCGGGATTCCAGACCCAGAATCCAGGGCTGTTCGGGTCGTAATACTGGCCCACATGGTCGAATCGCAAACCAAAATTGACGGTCAGCCGTTTCGATACCTTCCAGGAATCCTGCGCGTAGCCGGAAACCTGATGGTACTGAATCGTAGCGAGGGGATCCGTGTTGTCCTGGTTATAGGCCTGAATGCGGCCCGTCAACTCGTCGGCGATGACGTTATTGGTGGAGTTGCCGCCCCATTGCTCAAATTCATATCGGCCGTTAGTGCCGACATTGAGCCCGGTTTGGAGGTTCTGATTCTGGTCCCAGTAGAATCCGAACTTCATCGTGTGGTTGCCCCACACTTTGCTCAGGTTGTCGTAGACAGCCGGGTCCGATTTCGTCGCGCCAAACATGTTTGCGCCTGACGAGTAAAAATCGGCCTGCGGCATGAACTCCGCCAACCCGTTGCTCCAGCTCAACGTGTTCGGAATCTGCTTCTCGGTCACGCCGAAAAGCCCCTTCGATGGGAACCCGATCTTCGAGGGATCGGTCGCATCCGGATTGGTAAGCGTGGTGTAGTTCTTATATTGCGCCCACGTCACCACGACTTCGTTCACCAGGGTCGGGGTGAATACGTGCGTGAAGTTAGCCATCAGCACTCGGGACGGCGTGCCGGCCGGCATTGCCGAAGGATACGGAACGGCCTGGTTCGGCGCCCACCATGTCGCGATGGGATGCAGGTCGGTTTCCTTCTGGTAGGTGTAGGATACGGTCAGCTTCGTGTTCTCGGTCGGAGCATAGTCGATTTTTTCGCTCTGCTCCCACCGATTCGTCGCTGTCAGGAAGCCTTGTCCTGGATTGACGTATTGGTAGTTGTAGCCGTTGTGCGTCGCCGGATCGACATTGGGCGCCGGCAGGAGCTTCAGAAGCGCCAGGCCTGCGGGGTCGATCTTGTTCTTTGGAATTACGCCGTTCGTAATCCCGAGATCGGAGCATTTGCTCGCGCCATCCGCGCATGGCGAGGTGAGCGCGGCGGCATAGGCGGCGCTCGATTGCGCCGAGAAAGGAGCTAGCGAGGACGGTGAGAAATCGCCGCCTAGCATTGTTTGCGTCGGCACCACGTAGCTGTTGATCTGGCCGACCGGCGCCTGGTTCATGTACTCATAACCAAACCAGAAGAACAGCTTGTTCCGGTTACGGTTGAAGTGAGTAAACGGGAGCAGCACGGGGCCGCCAATATTGCCGCCCGGATAATAGTAGTGCTCATCCGGCTTGTTCTCGCGCGTCATTCCGAGCTGCTTGTTGATGGCGGTCAACGAATCGAGCGCTCCATTGCGGGCATATAGATAACCTTCGCCATGGAACGCTTTCCCACCGCTTTTGCCGAAGGCCTGGAAAATAACCGGGCCCTTAGCAAATTCCGCCCCGTAGCTCGACATCAGCACCTTGACCTCGGCGGTCATGTCCTGATTGACGTTGGCAATCTGCGTCCCGACGTTGCCGGGATCCACAAGATTGGCTCCGTCCAGCATGAACGACATTGCACCGTTCGGTTGCGTGCCGTTTGCCGAATAAGCTCCGACAGGGCCTACGTTGCTGCTGACAGAATGGTCCGCGAACGCGGATTGATTGTTCAAGCCGTTGGCAATCGCCATGCCCGGCATGATCTTCAGCAACTCACCGGCGTCGCGTCCGGTCAGAGCAATGTCCGTCACCAACCGCATGTTCAGCGTAGTGCTGACCTCGGCGGTGTCGACCGGAGCAACGGATTCCGGCGCCGCTTCGATTTCAATCTTCTCAGTTACGGCGCCGACCCTCAGTGCAATGTTGGGGATTGTGCGAACATCGCCCTGGTTGAGGGCGATCCCCTTGGTTTGCCAGACGCTGAAGCCTTCCGCGGTTACGCTCAGGCTGTAAGATCCTGGTGGAACCGCCGTGAACGCGAAATATCCTTCGCTGTTGGTGACCCCCCGGCGTGCTTCGCCGGTTGCCTCATTCCTGAGCTCGATTTTCGCATTCGGAACCGCTGCGCCCGCTTGATCATATGCCGTGCCGCTTAAAGTGCCATTGAACTGTTGGCTGAAGGCGACATTGCTTGACAGCACCGCCGCCAGAAGCACGACAAGAATTACGCAAAAAAGATGTTCTGGTTTGCGCACCGCCAGAACACATCCTAGGCCGGATCTGTGCATTCTTTCTCCTCACAAAGGGAGTGGCACACGAGAGGACAATCAGATAGGCATCGACCCCTGTGACAGCCGGTGTCAGAACGACGCGGGCGTCAGATCTCGTAGTTGATTCCTATTAGTTGATTCCTATTATATGCGACCCCTCGCACTAGTCAACTGCCTCGCGGTTGAATACACCCCGGCGTAGAATGGCTGTGACCCATGTTTACAGCAACTGCGGACCTGATTCTCCCCAGCACCACAACCGGATCGTTTCCCCGGCCACGCTGGTTCGATGTCAGTATGTGGGGCCGGCCGCTCGACACCTGCATCCTCGACGTCCGGTTTCGCGAGAAATTCCAGGACGCCATGGCTGTCGTGATCGCCGACCAGGAGCGCGCCGGCCTGGACATTCTTACCCACGGTGATCTGCACGTCGACGAGGATATGGCCGGACGCGCCTGGCATCACTATCCGCTGCAGCGCTGGGCCGGTTTCGAAGGCGACTACCTGCAGCCGGAAGAAACCACTGCCCCGTGGCTGCATTACCCTCCCGGCACGTTGCTCAACGAGATCTACACCGGCTGGCGCTGGCCGCACGTCGTCGACCGCATTGAACACCGCCCGCTCGACTATCCCAAGATCTGGCGCATCGCGCAAAGCAAGACCCGCAAACCCGTGAAGTTCGGCACCTGCTGCTCCCAGGTGATGGCCTTGTTTCTCGATATCCATACGCCGAAGTACAAGGACAAACGACAGGTAATTTGGGACATGGCGGAGGCCATGAACAAGGAACTGCTTGCCCTCCGCGCCGCCGGTTGCCGTTGCATCCAGATCGAAGAGCCCACGTTCCACTTCATGGCCAACACCTACGGCAAAGATCATGACGAGGTGAAATTCATGGTGGATGCCTTCAACCGCGAAGTCGAGGGACTGGACGACGTGGAACTCTGGATTCACACCTGCTGGGGCAATCCCAACATGCAGCGCGTCATGGAGGACACCAGCTATGCCAACTCCATTGAGATCTACCTGGAACGGTGCCGCGGCGATGTCTGGACCCTCGAAATGAAGGATCGCAATCAGGCCGATCTGGAACTTTTCGAGCCGTTCAAACACGATCTCAAAAAGAAGATCTGCATCGGCGCGGTCAGTCATCGCGTCTTGCAAGCGGATCGGCCCGAGGATGTAGCCGCCGAAATTCGCAAAGCCCTGAAATACATTCCACCCGAGCGCCTGGTCATATCGAGCGATTGTGGCTTTGGCCGCCAGGGCTGTAATCGCGAAATCGCGTTCTATAAAGCCACCGCCATCCCCCAGGGGTGCAATATCGTCAGGCGCGAACTCGGCTTGCCGGTCTCCTACGTTCCCGCCGCTGACCCGATGCTCCAGATCGATGTGGTGCCGGGACGCGATGGACACTGACCGCACCTAGCCGTACGCCTTGCGAGGTCATATGCCGCAGAGCGATGCGAGTCCAGCGTTGCTCACCACTCCGCGACGGATCGCTCGCGCTGGAGCAATCTATGTGGCAGGGACGCAAACGATACGAATATGGGGTATGCCGATTGCATCACGCGGAAGGCCAACACCGCATCAGCCCATGACGGCTCCGCCAAGGCTATGAAGGCCGTAAGATGATCGGCTTGACTTTTGGCAGCCCGTGCCGTCACGCGAGCGCCGTAGCCCTCGATGGTGTGGCTATCCAATAAGCGGCGACTCATCACAGAAGAACGGAATACGGGCGTGGTACGTTTAACCATGCCCCAATGGCGAAAGACGCTTAAATTTCGTGCAGCGTCGCTAGTGGACGATATCGCCCCTCGTCCCCGACGAGAAGTTGTTCCAACTCTGATTCTTGTAGTGATCGGTCCAACCCCAACTGGACGGATTGAAGGTGCTATATCCCGGGAAGTGACTTGCAATTGCTTATTGAAACTGGGAAGCGCCCAATAACCCACGTCTCCGGAGTCTTCATAGCTCATGACCTTGTATGTAAGTTCATCACAAGGGTGGATCCGGCGGGAACGCCACCGGTCTTCACGAAGCTGCCCGATGTGGGGTGGTCGGTCCGGCCGTGGGACATACCCACACGAGAAACAGCGTCGTGCGCTGCGATGGTAGTTCCAACATCGCGCGTTGAAACGGGTATTGGATGTGTGCGTTCGGCTTGCCCGCGTCGTATGTCGCAGCCGCCGATCCTTTGCCTCAGATCGATCTCATTCCCGGCCGGGACGTTCGCCAAACTAAACTCGTCGCGAGGAGGTCCCATGTCGGACGAAAACAAGGCCTTAGTTCATCGCTGGATTAAAGAGGTATGGAACGAAGGTCGCGAACAGACCATCGACGAACTATTCGCTCCTGACTCCATAGCCGAAGGAATCGGCGAAACGGACCAGGAAGTCCGTGGGCCGGAGGCGTTCCGCCAATTCTATCGCAACATGCGTTCCCTGCTTCCGGAAGTGCACATTCAGGTAGAAGACACAGTAGCCGAAGGCGACAAGGTTGTAGCACGCCTGACGCTCGAAGGAACGCACACCGGCTCCGGCATGGGAACCCGCGGCACCGGGCATCGAGTTAAGGTCCGAGGTGTTGTGATACTTCAAATTACTGGCGGCCGCATCGTGCACGGCTGGAATTACTGGGATCAGCTCGCCTTTCTGCGCCAGATCGGCGCCCCAGCTGCCAGCCCCGCTCCGACCGTCGATCGGTTTTTGGAGCACGGCCGCTAACGCCGAACTTCGGTTCGTCGCCCGATCCAAACCGCTCCGGAGGAAATTGGTCCCGCGGTAGGAGCGGCCCGTCCCCATATCCCTACCCAACTGAACTTATGGCGCAAAATACGCGTTGATATCGACGATTAAGTCCGTACTGTTCGTCACGAACACGCTTACCGCTCCACTGCTCCCGGCCGGAACGATCGCAGCGTTTGCCACCACTTTCCCCGCTGGCGAATTCAGCGTTGAAACGTTCGGTTGAACTTGCGTTGCGGGCCAGATTGTCAGGAACCCCAGCGTACCTGCCGACGGAACTACCGTCACATTGAGCGAATAGGCCAGGCCTGCCAGTGACACCCCGCAGACACTCGCTTGGACAGGAAACGTACGCGTCGCTCCTCCCGCCACGCTCGGTGAACCGAATGGACCGTTCGCAAATCGGGTGTCCACTACACGGCAAGGCGTAAGTGTATACAGTGCCAGGCCTCCAATTGCTCCTGGAGGCGCAAAGTAGCCATTGACATCGACGATTACATCCGTGTCATCCGTCGCGAAGAAGCTTACGTCCCCATTGGTGCCGGCGGGCACGATCGCCGCGTTCGCAACCACGCTCCCATCGGGTGAATTCAGTGTCGAAACTACCGGCTGCGTTCGCCCCGCCGGCCACACAGTGAGATACCCCAGTGGCCTTCTGGGAACAACCGTGATGTTCATCGAGTATGCCTGTGCGTTGTTGGGAAGGCCGCAAGGGCTCGACGCGATCGGGAAGGTACGCACCGTGCCCCCGCTGACCAGGGGACCGCTTAACGGGCCGGTCACCCCGCGTGTATCGGCGACGCGGCAGGGCGCCACCGGATAGAAGGAGAGGCTGCCGAGTGTTGCCGCCGGCCCAAAGTAGCCGTTGATGTCGATGATTACGTCGGCAGTGTTGCTCACGAACACGTTGATCGCGCTGTTCACGCCCGCTGGAACAATTGCGGCGTTGGCTACGATCCGGCCATCGAAAGAATTCAATGTGGAGACTACAGGCTGGGTCTGTCCCGCCGGCCATACAGTCAAATATTGTAGTCCGCCGTGGGGCACAACCGTGATGTTCAGCGAATAAGCTTGCGCGCCAGCAGGAATACCACAGGCGCTTTGGGAAATCGGCACGGTTCGCATAGTTCCGCCGGAGATCGAGGGTCCGCCGAAGGTTCCAAACGCATCACGCGTGTCCATGATGCGGCAGGGCGTGACCGGCACGAACTGCGCCCCGGACGTCGTCGTCGAACCCGTCGTGAACGACCAGATGATCGACGCCGTCGTCCCCGCCGTGTTCTTCGCGTTAATTTGCCAGTAATACGTCGTGTTGGGGTTGAGCTGACCCGGCGAATAGGCAAGTCTCGTCGTGTTCATTACGAAAGGCGGAGGGTTCGCGGGGCCGAAGTAGACGTCGTAAGAGGTCGCACCGCTAGCAGCCCCCCACGTGAGTGCAGTATTCAAACCGACACCAGAGGCACCCTGAGATGGCGTGAAGACCGTGACCGCAGAAGGAGGAGGAATGGGCGGGCTGAGCGAAGCGACCGTGGGTATCGCCGCATTGTCGTTCGCAACATATACGATGCCGAGGCCGCCGATTGCGAGCCCTGCCGGGGAATCGATCGGAGATCCCATGGAGATGCTTGTTATGGTGGCGCCCGGGTTAATGAGCCGGACACGGCCGCTGTTCAGTTCAGTTACGAAAACGTCGCCTGAGGAGTCCACTGCGACGTGCCAGGGGCTGTTTAGACCGGCCTGGCTTGCCGGACCTCCATCACCCACGTCGTTTGACGAGCCATTCCCGGCAATCGTCGTGATAATGCCGCCCGATACTCTCCGAATCCGATTGCCGCCGGAATCGGCAATGTATATGTTTCCTGCGCCGTCCACAGCAACGCCGAGCGGCCGCGACAGATTGGCGCTTGTCGCCGCCCCCCCGTCGCCTAGCGCGCAGCACAGTCCGCCGCCGGCAACGGTGGTGATTGTTCCACGGGAAATCTTCCGTATTAGGTTGTAGTTGCTGCTGGCTTGTGCAACATAAATATTGCCTGAACTATCCAGCGCGAGGCCCCACGGCACCGCGATGTACGCATTCATAGCTGGCCCACCATCGCCCAGGTTGCAGCAGGCGGCGCCTCCCGCGATGGTCGTGATGGTGCCGGTCGTGTCGACCTCGCGAATACGATAGAGACCGAAGGCAGTGTCAGCGATGAACAAATCGCCAGCGGCATCGGAGGCGATTGCAGTGGGTGATAGCGCTGCCTGCGTGGCGGGGATCCCCTCACCAAGGCCGGTTCCGCCACCAGCGACGGTTGCGATTTGGCCGGTCTTATTGACTTTTCGAATCAGCCCAGCCGAGACAATATAGAGGTTTCCCACAGCGTCCGCGGCGACGTCGTAGCAAGGGACCCCTAGAGCGGCGCTGGTGGCCGAACCACCATCTCCTGCCCCGGGCAGAAAGAACGGATTTGCCCCTCCCGCCACGGTCGCAATCGTGTATGTCTGCGCTTGGCAACAGATTGCCATAGGGACCGTAATCGCAATGGAACAGAACAGTATCGCCCTTGCCTTCGTGCCCATCAGTCTTCTCCTGGGTTGAAAATGATTCGTTCTACTGCGTGAGCGTGAACGTGATCTGGTCTTGCGGTGTACTGCTGTCAGTCCCAAACGATGTAAAACTGACGAACGTAATTGTGTTTCCAACCTGGCTCACACCAATAAGTGTGTTCTGCACCCAGGCGCCATTGTCGGAGTTACAACGCGAACTGGCGGTTCCATAGCTATAAGCCGTGGACGTGAGGCCAACCCTACTGATCCTGGCGGCAAGCGGATTATTGGCCATCGGGCCGACGTACCACGTCGCGGTCCCGGGAAATGTGCAGATGTCGGCGCCAGCCGCCGAAGTCAGGGTCCAAACCGTCGCGCCGCCGTCAGTTACTCCGGGGCCGGCAACGGTCACTAATGCTTTCCCGCTCAGGATATTGCTAGGCCCTGCATAGTTGCCCGCTCGGAACCCCGAGGCAATCAGAGTCGGAGCCGGAACAACCTGCGGGAATCCCGCAGCCAATGTCAAATTTCCGTTCGAATCCACATTGAACTTCATCGTGAGGTTGACGTAGATCGTGACGCCGGGAGCGATGACCACCGGCACCTGGGTCGCGGTCACGGTATTTCCGGAGCCCGTCAATGCGGACCGCTCAAACAGTGCGAACGGGGGCGTCGGCGACTGGGCGAAAGACACTACACTCAAGACGGGCAGAACCGCCACCAAGACCATCTGCCTTAAAATTCCAGAAGGTAAATTCATCGTATCCTCTCCTTTTTTCTTGATTGACACTGCAATAACCAGGGCCGCCGTCACCGCTCTGCCCTCGATAAGATCTTGAGACCCGCGCTCGCGCGCAAACCCGAAGCCCGGCCGATCAGATCCAAAAAACGCCCATATCGAGCATCGTCGGCCTCAAAGGTCGGACACTGCGGCGAACCGCCTGAAGCGGCCTGACACCGGAAATCATCGAAGCCGGCAGGTTTCTCGGCAAAAGCGAAAGCCTTGAGGAACTCAGTTCCCAAAGGACGGCGTACCTGTGCGCGCAGGATTTCGATGGATGTACGGGCCATCTTCTCGATCTTCAAATCTCGCGCGGCAGGGTCTGGGAATAGCTCCGGATCGCCCGGCCCAGGATAAAGAACCGTGACAGCCCCGGCACTGTCGATATCCGTCACCAAAAGGTGAGTACCGGCCCCTCCTGCAACCGAAATTGCCACGGTCTCGCCCTGCAAGAATTCCGACCGGTAGTCCTGTTTGATCTTCCCGGACGCGTCGGTCGCCGAAATATCCAGGCTCAGCGGAAAATCTTGCTTTGGAAACTCGAGTGCCAGTAGCTTTTCAACATCGGCCTGTCGCGCGACGCGTTTCAATAATTGCGGTACTTCGCTCAGCGCATATTCGCGGATGAGTGCCAGCGTGCGATGGTAGAGAAACAGCCGGTTTTGCCGCGCCACAACAAGCACGTCGAAACGTCCATGCGAGAGAATGATGCCCGGGAACGCGGCGATGCGCGCGCGCAGTTGGTCATCGACGTTGTCGAGAGCAACGGCGACTCCTCCCGCGACGGGACGAGGCTCTGACGGTTCTTTGTGGGCTACGACGGGCGCACTCCCGATTCGGAAGAGGGCCTGCCGCATGGCTGCCGGACTGGGCGCAAGCGCCTGGGGACGCTGTGTCCAGAATGCTTCCATGCGGGCGCGGATAGCACCAAAGAGTTGCTCGTAAGTGATGACACCCAGGCCGCCCTGAGCGGCACTACTCTGCAAAGACGCTAGCAGCGCGTCGGTAAATGCGCCGTGTGGCTGTCCATCGATGGTCTGAAAACGTCCGCTACGGAGCATCTCGCCAGAGATGTCCGCAGCCGTTTGGTTTCTCGATGCGGCGCTGAATGATATGACGTTGCGGTAGGGATACTCTTCCCCACCCGCGACACCCTTTGCTCTCAATTCCGGTGATTCCTTGGGTGCAGGCTCCGAGTCAGCCCGCTGCGGTGGGAGCAGCCTCATAATATTGAATCCGCGAGGCTCGCCTTCCCAGGCGCGAATGTCGCGCGCGCTGTTTTCCGAATAACATGCGTCCAAAACGACCCATGCCGACGCTTCAGGATTCAACCGGGAGAGAATCGGCTTGACGTCGCGATCGCCGACGATCAGGGAGGCCACCACCCGTCGGGCCGACGACACATCCACATCGTGCGGAGCCAGCGCGCCCGAGTTTGGACCAATATTGGCCGCCACGATGCGCATGCCTTCATCGAAAGCGCTGGTTCCATGGCCACTGAAATAGAAGAAGACCTGGTCCCCGGGTTTTGCCCGCTTCACAAGCGCTTCGAGGCTGGAAAGTACCGCTGCGCGCGTCGCCTTCTCGTCGGTTAAAGTGATGAGGTTCTCCGGCGTAATTGCATACTGTCGGACCAGCATCGCTGACATTGATGCAACATCGTGCCGCGGACCCTGCAAATCAAGCCTTCCGTTGAGAGCGGCGTAGCGCCCGACACCCACCAGAAGCGCATACTGCGCCGCGCACCCCATCGTGGCAGTGGCGGCAGCAATTAGCGTCATCGCAAACAAACGCCGGATTCCATGAACTCCGCTTCGCGGCTTTCTAGTGGTCATGAAAGGATCCCGTTAAGCAGATTGCCGGGCCGCACACAGCCTATATGGGCGCACACGGGCATTGCTTACATTGCCGCGAAACTTTTTTTTCGAGCAGCAACGTTCAGAGAATGTAATGAGCCGCCAATTCATCCCATATACCTGCGTCAACGTTGCACAGAGATTACGCCGGAAGGAAACTGCTAATGCGAACCAGACTCACCGTGATCCTGGCAGGCATTGTCTTCGCTGGTCCGGTGGCCCAAGGTCAACTACGAGGTTTGCTCAGCGGCCCCAGAATGGCGAAGGTGACGCGGCTGGTGCCTCCCACGATCAACTTGGCCCACCGGCGAATCCGCATTGAATCGAAAGTCGTGGGCCGCATCGCCGATGGCGATAGCTTGCCTAATCTACTCACAACTAAGCTCGTCGCCCAGATCCAGCACGACCCCAGGATCACGATCGACGAAGTCAAACCGCAGACCATCCTCAGTTTCGCAATCACAAACGGGTACATCGAAACCTTTCAGGGCACAGCGAATGGACAGTCCTATACCAGTTACCGGGGAAAGATCGATGTTTCCTACCAGGCCCTCGACGCGGCTACGAAGCGCGCACTCGATTCGGAGAACCTGAGCGAGACCATCGGTTACGACGAACGTACCAGCAATTCGTGGCGAGACATGTTTGTGAGAGGAAGCGGCGAAAATCCACCTCGCAGCGCGAACGAGGCCTGGGACCGTCTGGTAAACAAAACGGTCAGGGACATGGGGCAGCGAGTGGCTCCGATTCAGGAAACGTTCGAGGCTTCGCTGCCGGGCGGCAAAGGTCTGGACCCCATTAAGAACAAAGCGATGAACGGGCTTTGGCAGGAAGTTATTAAGGATGCGGAGGAATTCCCGCCACTTCCCAAACCGAGTGACGATGCCGATCGCACCTACCTGATCGCACTCGGAAAAGAGGTGCTGGCTTATAAACTGGCGGTCGAAGCTGATGATGCCATGAAGGGCAGAATGGATGATATTCCGTGCGCGGCGGCACTCGACCAGCGACATCGCTCACGCGGTTACCTTTACGAATCCAGCAAGCTCTACAAGGACATACTTCAAGTCAAGCCATCGGACAAGGTCTTTCAGGCGGGCCAGATGCGTGTTTCCCAGGCTCTGACCACCTACGATATCATCGAGCACAATCAGCCGAATTGCGATATCGGGGCGACGCCGCCACCTCCTCCCGCCAGCAACCCTCTTGAGAACATTCTGGCCTTCTGCAAGGCAGAACCGAAAGGCTCGTTGCCGCAAATCAAGGAATACATCGAGTCGGATGACTTCCTGCGCGATGCAAAAGGGACCGACTACATGTTTAAGTTTCCTCAGGACGCGATTGCACTCGCTAAGGACTGCGGCTCCAGCGCCGCCGCGATCCAAAGCCTGATGCGCGGGCGCCTGGACCCCTCGCGGAAGGTAACGACAACGAAAAAATAAATGAGGCTTCCCTTTTTCCTGTGCGCGGCCTGCGCAATCAGCTTATTACCCGTTGTCCAAGCGCAAATCGCGGACTGCCGGGCTGCTCTCACTGATTTGAGCCGCTTCAAAGAGTGGGCTTCACCCAGTCTTTCCTTTACTGAGCCCGCGGTGCGCAAGAGTCTCCTCATCTGGCAATCCGTCCTCGACGATGCCACCACCCGATGCCCGGATAGTCCCAGCAGCGCCGAACTCTGGTTTTATTTGAAGCTGGTCGCCGCGAAAACCGGCGATTCCAGGACCGCGGCGCGTGCAGCCCGCGAGTTAGACGACCTGGAGGCGCGGCGCCCCCAGGGAAAGGTGAGCGCACCCGATGCCAAAGATCGTTTCGATCTGTTTGCTCCACTACCGCCCACCTCGAAACTGCCAAACGGGCGACCGATGCACAAATGGGCCCTGGTAATCGGGATTAACGGGTTTGCTCGTAAGGAAATCAACTCACTGCAATTTGCCGTGAAGGACTCTGCCGATTTCGCGGCATTCCTCACCGATCCGAACGGCGGCCGCTTCGACCGCGAACGGGTACAGCAACGCGTTAACGAGCAAGCCACATATGCGGGCATCCGTGAAGGTATCGGCTGGCTGCGAGCCCATGTTCAGGAACAGGACATGGTGGTGGTGTACATTGCCAGCCACGGCGGGCCTCGTAAGATGGACCCCAACGGAATGAGCTTTATCGTAACTTTCGATACGGACCTGCGCGACGCAGAGACACAATATGCTACGTCACTGGGCATGATCGACCTGGTCCAGACGTTGAATCGCGAGATTCGTGCGGCCCAGGTCGTACTCGTTCTCGATACTTGTTACAGCGGCGGCGCTCAGAACGCCCCCGACGCTTCGCGCGGCCTGGTTCGTATCTGGCCTTCCGATGCACCCCCTCCGGTGCAAGCCCCTTCGTCACAGTCGTTCAGCGCCGCACTGGAAAGCTTCTCCAGTGGCCGCGGCCGGGCGGTAATCACTTCGGCACGCGCCGATGAGCGAGCCTTCGAAGGTCGGCCAACCGCCACCGGTTACCAGCCTTTCGAAAACGGCTTTTTTACTGGCGCGTTGTTACAGGAACTACGGCAGGACGGCGCTTCGCGCCCTCTAAGCGCTGTACTCCCGGCAGTCCGCGATCAGGTAAGCAAGCTGATGCGGCAGTGGAATCCGGCATTCACCCAGACACCTACTTTCGAGTTCAAGGACCAGGCGGGTGCAATCTCGTTGGGCGTGCCCGAGACCGCAGCACACCCACAACAATAGTTCTTCCCTTTAAGATCCCAGACCGGCGCAGCCTGGCTCTAGTGATGCAGGGATTCCGACAGACAGCATTCCTCTTATTTTCTTTGTCACAACCTCCTTCCTGTTTTGCTTAGCGCAACAGGAAAGGAGGTAAAGACACAATGGATGTCATAGTTCAGGTCCTGTTGATGCTTCTCGACGACGTCATTCAGGACACTGGTACGGGGTCCTGAGCGGATCGCCAACGAAGACCAGGAGGCGGCACTCCTGGTCTTCGTATAAAATGACAAGGTTCAATCTGCGAAATATCGGCGGTTTGGGTTTCTTAAATGCAGTATCAGTATGGCACCTTACTACTCCTCTGTTTCGGCGTAACGAAAACGTTCGCCAATCCGGTGTGCAGTCTTTGGCCGGATACTCAGACCGTGAAAGCAACTATTTCCAGCGTCGCGGGAGCCTGCTTTACTTTAGAGGTAAAGCCCGGCGAACCGGTCGAACTCTCCATCGAACAGCCCGTCGATCTTGAGTTCCACCTAATTGGGCCAGGCTCCGAGACGGTTATCGACGCCTTCGAATTCGGAACAGAAACCGCCGCAATCGCCTCCGAAGGGAAGTATCGCGTTGAAATTGCTTCTGTCTCCAAGCTTCAGGTCCCGGTTGAGATACTCATGTCACGAAAACCGGTTTCATTACAAACGGCCACTGAGCGCCGCGCAGCGCAGAAGGCCGGAACTCAGGCAAAAGGCTCGACAAAGGTGTCCGATTATGAGATATCCGTCGAACTTTGGAACAGGCTCGGGGATTCCTCCGCGGCGGGCCGTTCCAATCTGAAAATCGCACGCGCGGCCGTGTCGGAAGGACATGTGGATCTTGCGTTGGGCATCTTCGAGAACGCCTTGCAACTCTGCGATGCCGCCGCCGACCTACGTTGCTCCGCCGAGGCTGCCAACAACGGAGGAGCCATGGCGCGCCGGCTGGGCGACTTTAATGAGGCGCTCCATCTTCTTACGACTGCGGTGCAAGATTGGAACCGTCTGGACGAAACTACCCTGAAAGGAAAAACGCTCTCGAACCTCGGCCTTTTGTTTTGGCAGGTCGGCGACTATCAACAGGCGATCAGTTACAACAACCAGGCCAAAGCCATTCTCAAAACACGCGATCCATTGGCCAACGCACGCGCGCTGAATAACCTGGGCCTTTGCTATCAGTACCTGGGCGAATATACGAAAGCCATGGATCACTTCAATCAGGCGCTCGCGGAATTCGAGCGTAACAAGAGCGCGCCGGACGCCGCTCGCGCACGCCTGAATCTTGGGCGAACCCACATGTTGGAGGGTCATAACGGAGTGGCGATGGAAACACTCAAGCAAGCGCTCTCCGAAGCCGTCGCGATCGCAGACCGCGGCGCTCAAGCGGACATCCTGAATAACCTCGGGCAGACCCATCTTGCGGTCGGGTTCGCGGCGGAAGCTCGGGAAACACTGCAACGAGGCTTAGATCTACACACGCCACTCGGCGACAGAAGAATGCAGGCCGCTGATTTGCATTATCTCGGCCAGGCGTCCGCCGTGATGCGCGATCCCATAGCCGCCCGGGATTACCTCAATCGCGCCTTCACGATGCGTCGCGACTGCGGGTTGCGCGACCCGGCTGCCGAGTCACTGTACGCTTTAGCCATGCTGGAGCGGACGACAGGGCATCCGGATGCCGCCCGTGAGTTTGCGGAGCAAGCGTTACGTTTCACGGAGGCGGTCCGAACTAAAGTCCCCGGACCTTCCTTGCGTGCCTCGTATTATGCCCGTCAGCGAAGGATCTTCGGTCTGTTGGTGGACATTGAAGCGGCGCCCGAAAACCCCCGAGCGGCCGCGGATAGTCTGCTGGCGGCGGAACGTGGGCGCGCCAGGGCCCTTCTGGACCTGCTGGCGGAGGGGAATCTGACTGCCTTGGCGCCCAGGGATTTGTTGGATCGAAGACGCCACATACAGAGGAAGCTTGACCTGCTCAGTATCGGCCTCTCCACGGCGCTCCCGCAGCAAGCTACGGATTTGCGCCGGCGGGTGGAAACGCTGCTCTCCCAAGACGACGAAATCGAGGCCGACATTCGACAAGCGGCAACAGCTCACGACCTTGCAAAGTCACCCCGATCGATCGCCGAGTTGCAGTCGCAGTTGCCGGCCCGCAGCGCTTTGGTCGAGTATCACTTAACGGAAACGCAAAGCTATTTATGGCTGGTGGACGCTGATGATGTCCGTCTGTTTCGCCTGCCTTCCCGGGCCGAGATCGAGTCGCAGTGTGAACCCGTGTTGCGGCTCTTTCCCGCGGTTCTTGACCGAAAACGGTCTCCGGAAAAACAACTGCAATTCACACTGGCCCTCCGCAAGCTTTCCGGAACCCTGCTGGGGCCGCTCAGGACGGCTCGATTGCCTGCACGACTGATTATCGTCCCCGATGGCGTCCTGACGCGCATCCCATTCGCAGCGCTCCAACGGGATAGTTCGGGTTATCTCGGCTTGAAACACGACCTTCTGCAGGTTCCGTCGGCGTCATTCCTCCAATTTGCGAAAAGCCCACGCCATATCCGGGAATTCCCGAAGGCCTTTCTCGGGATCGCAGACCCTGTCTATTCGTCCCGGGACCCCCGCATCAAAGCGGGTGTACAGCGGACGCAAAGCATCTCAACAATGGCTCGCCTGCCTTTCGTTGGCGAAATGGATACCATAGCGCAACTCATTCCTTCTTCGCGCCGGAGGATTCTCACCGGTTTTGAGGCCAGCGTGCCGGTCGTTGAAGGCGACCGGCTCGAACAATATGCGGTGGTGCACTTTTCCGGGCACGCCCTGATTGATGACCTGACTCCCGAGTTGTCGCGAATCGCTTTGTCGACGGTGGACCGGTCGGGGCGTCCTGCCGACGGGTACCTGCGGCCGTACGAGCTTTCCCAACTGCACCTGAACGGCTCAGTTGTGGTCCTCTCGGCTTGCGATACGGCACTCGGGAAACAGGTTTTGGGTGAAGGACTAGCCGGCTTCACCACAAGTCTTTTTTCCGCTGGGGCCGCCCAACTTGCCCTCACCCTGGCTGCGATCGACGCGGAAGCCTCTTCGGAGTTCATGAGCAAGGTTTACCAGCATTTGTTCGGCACACCCGCCGTATCCATGGAACATGCTATGGCTCTGGCCCGGGCGGCAATGTCGCGCTCCCAACGTTGGAATGACCCCTTTTATTGGGCATCCTTCGTGCTTTATGGCCGCCCGTCAGACTAAGCCATTAACCCTTATAATCAGATTCATTGCGCATGTTCACTACTCGTAACATCCCTGAGCATTTGTGGGCGGATGTGAGGCGCAATCTCATTTTCTTTTTTGCGCATCGGTGCATGCGTAATGCGGAAGATCTCGCGCAGGACACTTTGGCTCTGATCCTGCGCCGAGACGATTATGTGTTTCAGACCGAGCAGGATTTTCGCAAGTTGTGCTACGGCTTCGCCAGGTTTGTGATTTTGGATGCCCGCCGCGAAGAGTCTAAACATGCCCCCAGCGAATTCGATGAGCACCTTTTGACACCCCAGCCCGAGGCCGGATTGAACGCAACGGAAATGAGAGTGTATTTGAAGGAAGCGTTAGCAGCAGGACAGAGCAATCTCACAGAACAGGAGTGGAAGTTAATTCGGGAAGCGCTTCCGGGCCGCAAATCCCCGGACGGGAACGCTGCGACCGAGCTGGGGCACGCGGACGCGAATCGGACGCGAGTGCGACTACACCGGGCGAGAAGAAAGTTAAGCCGTCTTATCGGGTGGAAGGAATAGCCGTAATACTCCATGTACTCGCGACATAAGTTTACAGAATCCGGCAACTTCTCGAAGGCATTCGTGGACCGGTATTTGCTTGGAACTCTCGATGATCAGGACGCCTCTCTGCTAGAGCAGCGTTACTTCATGGACCCTGCTTTCTTTAACTGGGTGTGGACGAGGGAGCGGGAGTTGATCCTACGTTATTTGCACGGCGATCTCTCCGAGGTCGACCGAAAACTCTTCGAGAATCGTTATCTCGAGATCCCCGCCCTGAACAAGCGTCTGAAAGAGGTTGAGAGCACTCTCCATCGTCCACGGGGCGCCTGGATGCGTTGGAGTGTGCCGGCAGTGATTACGGTCGTCCTTCTTGCCGTTGCAATTCCATTGTGGCTTTGGACGCGTGGCAACCACGAGGAGGGTATCCAGAGACAACACCGCATTCCTGCGCCCGCAATCGCCGAATTTGCCGAAGTGCGGCTTGCTCCCGGACTCACCAAAGGTAACAATACCGGTCAGGTCGAGTTCCCTTCCCCCAAAAGTGGAACCCTAAGGCTGCGCCTCGAACTACCCGGGCGCACAACACCAGTCCAGTGCCGCGTAGTAATTGCCGTCGTCGGGGCCGACAGCAAACGCCAAATCGCGTGGAGCAGTGGCGCAACTCTTTCGCTGGCAGCCGGGCACGGGCAGGATGTCCGGATCGACATTGAACCGGCGAAGCTTCCACCAGGAGACTATATTGGCATCGTTGAAACCCTCGACGGCCAAACCCTGGAGACTTACTCATTTCGCGTGGATCCGGCGATCGAGAGCAGCCCCATGATCGCCAAGTGAGACTGAATTCGGATGATGCCCCAATGAGCCAACCTTTGGAAGACGATCTTAACAAGCGTCGTTGGGCAGAAGCTCGTTTTCGACGCTTCTTCCTGGGACAACTCGATCTCGACGAGGCCGAGCGCGTGGCCGTGGCGGCGGCCCTTATCCCGGGCCTTTCACTTGACATGGGTGCAGCCGAAGAGGAACTCATTGAGCAATACCTCGATCACCGGCTGCCGCCAGACGAAAACACCGCCTTCGAAGCCCAATACCTCAACGGCTGGGACCCCGATAATCGAGCAAAGCTGCGCATGCGCCAGGCTGTCCGCTCCCCGCAGGTACAGCAGGTGCTCCATCCGGCCAAGATAAGGCCCAGTCCACTTCGACGTCAGCCTATCCTCGGCTGGCGGACGGTTGCCCTAGCGGCATCCATCGTCGCTGTTATCTTCGCCACACTTTACGTGGTGGATTCCCACCGTTTCGACAGTTTGCTGGCGATGTTTCGAGGCAGGGGCGCCAGTGGCCCGCAAAAGTCAAACTTAGAACAGCCCGCGGGATTAACGGCCTCAGGAGGACTGATCCTGCCCGCAGCCTCGGGAGGCCTAAACTTGCGGCTCGGAAAAGCTCCGCAAAGCCTCGCTTGGATCGTGCCGGATTATCAACGCCAATACCGCCTTCGGATCGATGCCGCCAGCGGTCAGGAAATTGTCAGCGAGCCCTTGACGCCCAAAGATAACGCCATCGAGTATTCACCCCCGAACGTCTCCGCGCTCGCTTTACCGTGGGACATCTTTGTCCTAGGACCTGTCGGCGCGGGTCAGAAGATCCTTGCCCATTACACTTTGAACCCATAGCAACTCAACAAATTACCTGACAATGAATCTACTTCCGATTGTGAGCTGGATTAAGCAGGACTCAGAACTGGACGTGTCCTACGACGACGCTCTCGAAGAGATCATCAGCAAAACCACCAGGATTGCCAAGATCTACCAAGTCAAATACGCACCGCCGGAGAAGAGTGGTCTCGCCCCACGGCACCTCGTACAAGTAGCGATGTTCTGCTTGCAGCGTAAGATTTTCGACCAGTATCTCCCTCCCATCGAACCGAAGCGGATCAGAAGCATAGGTTATTTATGGCCCATCTGGGGACGGAATGAAATCACCGTTGCGCTGGACAGCGGGAAGCTCCACGCGATCACCCCGCTACCCCCGGAAAACGGCGTTCTGCAGGAGCGCGAAATCGACGGCGTCCCGTATAAATTCAAGCTCTACTCGAACAATACGGAACAGCAACGTCTCGCGTGGCTACACCGTGAGCTCGAGGACGAAGCGCGGCGCGAGCGAGGCGCCGGCCCGTCGAAACGGGACGATCAACTGGACGAGGCGCAGCAATTTGTAGACACCGGCTCCGATTTCGGCGCCATCGATCAACTGTTTAAAGAGTGGCTCTCCATCACCTCCTCGGGCGATTGGCAGACTATCGAGAACACCTCGCGCAGCGACACCGCCAAGGAGCGTAAAGAGCGCTCGCGGGCGGCGGCAAGACTGATGGCCGGTTATAACATCCTTTGCAATCCGCTCCCCTCCGGACGTTCGAAACGGTGTCTTGACCGGCTCAAGACCGCGGAGGATGCGGACCGGAAAGGAATTCTGGACGAATACCTGCGTTTCAACCCGGAACACGGCCGTCGAACGGATCAGCGGAAAGGGACGGGACAGTAGTTATGGCGCGAACCATTCCGGCGCTGTATGCCGCCGTGTGCTTGTTCACGCTGATTTCGTGTAAGCCATCAAAGAACGACCTCGCATCCGGCCTCACCTCGATACAAAAAGAGTTAAGTAACCCTGGCGTGGTCAAAGATGGATCCGCACCCTCAGTCGAGGCCAAACTGAAAGCTCTATGTAAAGCAGGCACCGCCTTCCCCAAATGCCGGCAATGGGCACTCGGAATTGCCGAGAAACTCCGCGACGACGATGACAGCCTGCACCTGATATCTGCGCGCATCATCCTGGGAACGATTCGGCAGCTACAAACCGACGCCGGTACTCCCGCGACCGTCGACTCCGCGACCCTGGATCTCAACTTTGCACAACTCGAGAACAAACTTGGAAATAGGAACGCCGCACTCGTAGTTTTTAGAACTTCCTTTCAAACCTTCGTTAAGCTTCTCGGACCCAACCACCCCAAGACTTTCTATCCCCTGTTCGCCATGGCAGAAGCCTACGTAAGCAATTCCAACCTCAAACAGGCGGAGCCCCTTCTAAACCAGGCCCTCGCCTTGTCGCGCATCTCCGGCGTCGACACCTTCGAAACGTCCGACGTCCTGAACGACCTTGGAGAGCTTTACGAATTAGCCGGCGACTATACCAAGGCGGAGCGTGCGTTGCAGGAATCTCTTAAGATCCGCCGTGCTCTCCCCAATAAAGATCCGCAGGCGATCTCCGAGAGCCTGAATAACCTCGGCGAGTTATATGAGCCGCTCGGCGATTATTCCAAAGCGAAGTTGACGTTTGCTGAAGCCCTCGAAGTCCTCCCCCAGGCCAGCCGCGAAACACTCACCGCCGCGGCGATCCACAACAATCTCGGCGAAGCCGCCCAGACACTGGGAGACTTCTCCACCGCGGAGCGAGAATACGCCAAAACACTCGATCTCATGCAGAGATTGCGCGGGCCGCGGAACTCCGATACCGCCATTGCCTTGGGAAACCTGGCCAGCCTCTATTCGCAGGAAGGCGCCTATGACAAGGCCTTGGAGTTGCGCCTTCAGGCTCTCGATATCGAGCACCAAAATGAGCCCGACAGCCTGAACGCTGCGGGAGAGTACAACAACCTGGGAGTCCTGTACTATCTGCGGGGCGAGTACAAGAAAGCAGAAGAGAATTATCGCAAGGCGCTGGCGATTCGCCAAAGGATTGAGCGGCCCGACCACCTTGACATCGCCGCCAACCTCGATAACCTCGCAGTCGATCTCGTCGCGGAGGGCCGGCTCGATCAGGCGGAGCCCATGTGCTTGCAGGCTCTCCACATCCGCGAGAAGACCGGCCGTCCAATGGATCTGGCGTTATCCCTGCATCACCTGGGCAACATACTCGTGAAGGAAGGCCGCTACGACAAGGGCCTTCGTGACCTGCTTCGCGCCTTGAAAATCCATGAAACGTCCTTCCTGCCTGGGCACCCGGAAACCATCGCAACCCGCCGCGATTACGCCCGGGACCTCTGGTTGTTGGGCAGGCATCGCGACGCGCGCGATCAGATGATTACCGCAAATCGGGAAGTGTCCGTCTTGTGGTCCCGTACGCTCACGGCGGTCGGTGATGCCCGAAGGCGGTCGTTCACACACGAGTTCGACGATCTGACGAACACGTCTTTATCCATGGCCGTTGCACTCGCTGCAGAAGACCGGCAAGGCGCGGCTTCTCTGGCGGCCTTGGCCATCGCAACCCGCAAGGGTGCGAGATCCTCGGCAAGCAAAGAGATCTTCACGCGCGTCCGCGCTGGCGGCGATCCGGAGGCTCTCGGCTTGCTCCGAAAACTCTCTGTCCTGCTCGAGCAGGAGAGCAGCCTCAGGCAAAAGGGCTCCGAAGGCTCCCCCGAAAAGCTCGCCGCCCTCAGTCAGCAGGAGAACGAAACAGAGAAGCTCCTCATCGAAAAAAGCGGCGCCTACCGCAACTGGCGCATGGCTCTTGAACCCTCGAGGGTGACCGCCGGCGTTCCGCAGGGAGCGGCGTTCGTCGACATCCTCCGTTATCGGCGTACCGACTGGACCAACTGGACCAACCAGGAACCCCACTATGCGGCCATGGTCTATATGAGCGGAGGTCCGCCCGCCCTCGTCCCTCTTGGACCCGCCGATGCGATAGACTCTGCCATCGCTCTCGTACGTTCCAATTTCGAAAATATCTGGCGGCTCTGCACCCGCGAGAACCCCTGCCCCGCCGGAGTCGACAAGACCCTTAAGACCGGACCCGATTTTCAGGCAAACCTCGAGCGAACCAAAGAGAACTATGCCTCGCTCTACGCGCTGACCATGCTGAAGCTCGAGCCCGCAATCCACGGCGCAAAGCGCCTCATGATTTCCCCGGACGCCGCTTTGGCGGAAATTCCCTGGGAAGCAATGCGGGATCGCACCGAACATTACCTGGTCGAGCAAGGCTATCGCATCACTTATCTGGATTCGGCACGCACTCTGGCATACTTCCCGCCTCCAGCCCAACCCAGGACTCCCGCCGTCGTCCTCGCCGGCATGGATTACGACGGCAAGCCCGCCGTCCCTGTGAACACTGCCGCAAGCGCGAAGCCCCCCGACCCTGTCGAGGAGATGCCCGCCGGAGGCGCCACCGGCAAGTGGAAGCCCCTGCAGGGGAGCACCGAAGTTCTGGAAGCAATCCGCGAGTTGAATCAGGCCGGCAAAATCGGACGAATCGAAAAACTCCCACTCGGCTCCGAGGACGAAGTCGTCGCGCTCCAGCGCCCCGCCGCCTTAATTGCTTACACCCATGGATTTTTCAGCCTCGGCGCTTCCGAAAACGACGAAGGCATTCGTTCCGGAATCGTTCTTTACGGCGCCAACCATGCCTCCGAAACAGACCTCAAAGGACACGACGGTCTGCTCATGGCCAATGAAGCAATGCTGTTAGACCTCGAAGGCACCCGCTTAGTGGCGCTCTTCGGATGCGATACCGGACGCGGCGTCGAAGCCGGTGAGGGAGTCCAGGGCTTCCGCCACGCCCTATCGGTCGCCGGCGCGCGCGCAACGCTGCTCACGCTTTGGGAAGTAGGTGATTTGAGCACCGCCCGCGTCCTCCGGGAATTCCTCGCTCGCACCGCTCCCCCTTCCGGTACGACGATGGAGGAAGCGCTCGCCGCCACACAGCTCGCCTTCATTCGCGGCGACATCCAGGAGCCGAATGCCACGGCAAATTCGAACCGCTGGCGTCATCCTTACTTCTGGGCCGCCGCGACTCTCTCGGGCCAGGATGCTACTCTCACTTTGGCGTCACAGCAATAAGTCCCGTGTAGTTATCCTCGCACGCGCGACACATACCTAAAAATGTCCAGCGAACAGATCCATGGCGTCATCGCGAGAACCTGGACCGCTCCGGTCGGGCTCCCTTAGGCGAGCCGCGACATCGCGTCAACCTCGATAATCCGGAATCCGAATAACTGAAACTACTGCCCGAAGTGTGGTGTTTCTTGAGCCGACGTTCTCGTCCTGACGAACGCCGGCCGGATTCTATACGCGAACCCTGCCGCCGTCAAAATCATCGAGGTAAACGATTGTTTGCGAATCGTAGAGGAAGAGCCAGGGCCGCTTCGCCCTACTATGCTCGGCTCCTTCGCTTTGTCATCCGGAATGCGGCGCAGGGGTACCCTCTCAAGCCAAACCGCGCTCGGCATTCCTGGCGATGGTCCGTCCTGCGTTTTCGTCTCGATCGTATCAGCCAACCCGGTGATCGCTGTTTTGACACGCTCCAACCAGAAAAGAACCCGCGATCAGGTCGTCCTCCGTGGATTGTTCGGCTTCACGCGTGTCGAAGCGAAACTCGACAGCCTGTTAGCCACGGGTCAGTCTGTCTTGGAAGCCTCCGCCATTCTCGACATTACGATTTGAACCCGCAACCACCTCAAGCGTGTCTTTGCAAAAAACCCAGACCGCCCGCCAGGGCGAATTGATCTCACTGCTTCTGCAAGAAATCGCGCTGACTTTAATTCTCATATTTTTGTAATACCCAATTGCTGATTTTGTAGTCTAAAAGCCGTTGACAACCCGGCAGAGTTGATGCAAGATTGAGTTTCCGTTTCCTGCAATCGCCTGAAGCGAAAAAAAGAGCGCATGTGACGCTTTTGGCGAAGCTTACCCGTAAGACAGGTTTTCAACCTGCGGCGGCTTTCTAACCCGCCCTCCCAACAACATCAACTCATCCTCCGCCATCCCAGAGAGGAGGGCACCACCCATGCCGCGTCTGTTCCGCCGCACCAAGGTAATCAGCATACGTCTCTCAGCCGAAGAGTACGACCAGCTCCAGAGCCTCTGCACAATCAAAGGAGCAGATAGCATCTCGGAATTGGCACGGGCAGGCCTCAAACTTCTGATGCTGAATGAAAAAAGCAACGGCCACGGCGCCATCGCCGGCCGCGTCGAAGCCATCGATTCCCGCGTCGCCGAGCTCGCCCGCGAAGTCGAACGCCTCAACGATCTGATGGCCACCGGGCAACAGGAGTCACGCTAACTCATGAAGTCCTCTCTTCTCGTCCTCCTCCTGACGGCCGCGGCCCACGCCCAGACCGCGCCGCGTGTCCTCCAGTCGCCCACGCTGCCATCCGACAATCTTCCCATTCAGCGAGTCGGCCCCGACGACCTCATCGGCATCTCCACCTACGACGCGCCCGAGCTCACGCGCACCGTCCGCGTCGGCATCGACGGCGCCATCCGCCTGCCCATGGTGAAGGAGCGCATCCATGTCGCCGGTCTCTTTCCATCCGAAGTGGAAGCCGCCATCGCCGAAGAGCTCGTGAAGGAAGAGATCATGGTCGACCCCATCATCACGGTCTCCGTTGTCGAATCCCGCAGCCGTCCCATCACGGTCTCCGGAGCCGTCAAGAACCCGACCACCTTCCAGGCCTCCGGCCAGGTCACGCTGCTCGACGCGCTCGCCCGCGCCAACGGACTCGCCGAAGACGCTGGCCCCGAAATCCTCGTCTCCAAAAACCAACCCGGTCCCGACGGCAAACCCATCAGCCTGACCCAGCGCATCATCGTTAAAGCCTTAATCAATGGAGCCGACCCCGACCTCAACCTGCGCCTCACCGGAGGCGAACAAGTACGAATCCCCGAAGCAGGCCGGGTCTACGTCGTAGGCAACGTGAAAAAACCCGGAGCCTTCCCCCTTCGCGACGCCGGCGAGACCAGCGTCCTCCGCGCCCTCTCCCTGTCCGAAGGCTTGCTCCCCTACACCGGCGAAATGGCTTACATCTATCGCCCGGAAGGCGGAGCTGGCGGCAAAAACGAAATCCCGATCGATCTGAAAAAAATCATGGACCGCAAATCCCCCGACGTGCCCCTCCTGGCCAACGACATCTTGTATGTCACCGACCGTTCCGGCCGCCGCAGCCTGGCCCGAGTCATGGAAATAGTCGGAGGAGGCATCGGAGGAGCCCTGATCTACACCACCACCCGGTAAGGAAGGTTTGCAACCTGCGGCGGATTTTCAATCCGCCTGATGGAAAGCAGGCTGGCAGCCTGCGCGCCGATTGCCAATCGGCCTCCGTACTTTTCCTCCGCGCACACGAACCAGTCATTCCGAACGAGATGATCCCCGACTCAAAAAACGCCCTCATCCCCCTCCAGCAAGGCCCCCCGGCCTACTACATCCCGGCGCCCCCGCCCGCCCAGGACTTCGAGCCGGAAGCGCCCGCGGTCCCGCTGTCGCACTACCTCTGGATCCTCCGCCGCCACGCCTGGAAAATCGTAGTCTTCGTCGTAACATGCGTAGCCGCGACATTCATTGTTTCCTCCCGCCTGACGCCGGTCTACGAATCTTCCTCGGTAATCGACGTCGACCGCCAGGCGCCCTCCGCCATCGTCGGCCAGGATTCCAGCCGTGTGGGAGCCCCTAATGACGCCGACCAGTTCCTGGCGACACAAGTCAAACTAATTCAATCCGACGCGGTCCTGAGACCGGTAGCCCAGAAATACAATCTCCTCCAGGCCGAACAGCAGTTCGCGGAAAAGAACCCGGGACTGGCGCAGCGCGCCGCCAACGCCCCCGTCCTGCTGAAGCGTCTGAAAGTAACGCGGCCGCCGAACACCTACCTGCTCTTCATCGCCTATCGCTCCACCGATCCCCAGATAGCCGCCGACGTCGCAAACGCCGTGGCCCAGTCGTACCTGGAGCACACCTACAACATACGCATACGCTCCTCCGTGAACCTCTCGCACTTCATGGAGCAGCAGCTCGAAGAGCTCAGGGCCAAGATGGAGAAATCCGGCCAGGCGCTGGCGCAGTTCGAGCGTGAGTTGAACTTAATCAATCCCGAAGAAAAGACCAACATCCTGTCCGCCCGGCTCCTCCAGCTCAATCAGGATTACACCGCCGCGCAATCCGACCGTGTGAAGAAGGAGGCCGCCTATAACTCCATGAAGACCGGTTCGCTCGAGGCCGCGCAGGTGTCAGGACAAGGCGAAGCGCTCATTTTGCTGACTCAGAAACTGAACGAGGCGCGCCAAAGGTTCGCGGAAGTCAAGACGACTTATGGAACGAACCACCCTGAGTTTCGCAAAGCCGCCTCGCAGCTCACTGAGTTATTGAAGCAATTCGAGGACACGCGCAAAAACATAGCCGACCGCATCGAGGTGGATTACAAGCAGTCCGTGAACCGGGAACAGATGCTACACTCCGCAGTCGGCGAAACAAAGGCCGAGTACGACCGTCTCAACTCCCGGTCGTTTGAGTACCAGCAATTGAAGCGTGAGGCGGAGGCAGACAAAAAGCTCTACGACGAGTTGGTAACCAAGATCAAGGAAGCGGGTATTAACGCCGGTTTCCAGAACAACAACATAAGGATTGCCGACTCCGCTCGCCCCGCCCTGAAGCCGGTATTTCCGAATCTGAGCCTTAACCTGCTGCTCGCGTTCCTGTTCTCCGGGATACTGGCGATAGGTGCGGCGGTGTTGAGCGACACGCTCGATACCACGGTCCGCGATCCCGAGCAGGCCAGCCGTTATCTGGGCACCGATGTGATCGGCATCTTGCCGGCCGTGAAAAATGCAACGCAGTTAAACGCCTTGGCGGCGCCGAAAGCCGGCGAAACGGCGCTGGCGAAGATTGAGCCCACGGTGAACGCCAACGGCAACGGCTATCATCGCAAAGGATACTACCGGACCATTTCGGGTTTCGAGGAAGCCATCCGCACACTGCGTAACACCATTCTCTTGGGCGACTTCGATTCGCGAATCTGCTCCATTCTGGTCACCAGCGCCGGACCCGGCGAAGGAAAAACGACTGCCTGCGCTCACTTGGCCATTGCTCATGCCGAGCAGGGTAAAAAGACGCTCCTGGTCGACGCCGACTTACGTCGCCCAAGCGTGCACCGGAAGTTCGGGATGAACCCAGTCAACGGATTGACCAATGTGCTCATGGGCGAGATAGGATGGCGTGAGACCGTGATTCCGGCAGAAGGGCGACCGAATCTCCACATTATTCCCGCTGGTCCGCCGTCGCATCGTGCATCGGATTTGGTTGGCCCTCGGATGGCGGAATTGCTGGATGAATTCGGGAAAGAGTATGACCTTGTCCTGCTTGACGCGCCACCACTTCTTGGTTTCGCCGAGCCTCTCCAGATGGCCACAGTCGCCGATGGTGTTCTCGTTATAAGTCGAGCGGGTGAAACGAAGCGCAAAGCCGTGAGTAGCGTACTTTCCGCACTGAATCGGTTGCGCGCGAACGTAGTTGGTGTCGTTTTAAACCAGGTAAAGCGAGATACTTCCGACGGGTATTCCTACTATGGGTACTATCGGCACAACTACTACACCGGTGATCGCAATCAGTCTTCAAGTACGACCGACTAGGATCCCCGGATGGAAGTCGGTTTTGGGCAGACCCGGGTCATCTCCAGAAATTCCTGTACCGAATGGGACAGAAAGCGTACCAGCTGCAGCGACGATATCTGATGCCGGTCCAATTTGTACTTGATCGTAGCAAGTTCGCCAAGCACCAGGCGGCATCGGTGGTCGATAACTCAAAGTCAAAGTGCGATTGCCATTATTAGCCTCGGCGGCAAACGCGGCTTTTCTCGGGAAGCATTCTGGCCTGACGGTTACGCTGTCGACCCTCAGCTTCGAACCGGAGCAGATCCGTCAATACTTCCGCGCAGGAAAGCAATACCCAACAATTCGAACCGTTACATTAGACTCGCATTTGCGAGACGCTCGAAATTGAATCGGCCCTCCTTAAGGCGGGCGCCAATTCATCAAGCGACGTCGTCTGCGGGCCCGCATTACTCATGCGACATTCATTACTGACAGGCGGTGCAGGTTTTATTGGCAGTCATCTCGTTGATAGGCTGCTTGCGGACAACTGGCGAGTTACGACCATTGACAACTTCGACCCATTTTATTGCCGTAGATTGAAAGAGCGGAACATCCACCTTCATCGTCATCATCCGTGCTTCCGGTTGGTGGAGGCGGACATACGGGACCGTGAAGCGCTGCGAAGGGAGCTTGCCGGCGACAGTTTCGATGTCCTGATCCATCTTGCAGCTCGCGCCGGCGTCCGGCCCTCGATTCTTGATCCCATGGCCTACCAGGACGTTAACGTGGGGGGGACCCAGAACCTTCTTGAGTTCGCCAAACGGTGCGGTATTCCGAAAATCATTTTTGCGTCATCATCAAGCGTGTACGGCGTCAACCCAAATACTCCCTGGCGGGAAGACGATCCGGTACTACTGCCCATCAGCCCATATGCCGCTACGAAGATCGCTGGCGAACTCATGGGCCATGTTTACAGTAAGTTGTTTGGTATTCAGTTTCTCGCTCTACGATTTTTCACGGTGTATGGTCCGCGGCAGCGGCCGGATCTTGCGATCAACAAGATGTCACGTATGATCCTTAACGGTGAGCCGATTCCCATTTTTGGAGATGGCAGCACGACGAGAGATTACACGTATATCGATGACATCGTCGCAGGAGTCTGTACCGCGCTCGAATACGAAGGCAGTCTCTACGAAGTTATAAACCTGGGGAACAATCAAACAATAAGCCTGTTGGAGATGGTGAGGGTTATCGAGAACGCTCTCGGGCGTAAAGCGCGCCTCGAGTTCCAGCCACAACAACCGGGCGACGTTCCGCGAACGGCTGCGAATATTGAAAAAGCGCGCATGCTGTTGGGATACGAGCCATCCACGCGGTTTTCTGCCGGGATCACCCAGTTCGCCAAGTGGCTTCAGAAGCATCAGAATAACTTCCCCTGCGATTGCAAGCCAGCATGAAAGCGCCAATGTCGACACCCTCAGGGCTTCGGCGACTGACCCGTGAATTCTCTTGGGTAGTGGCCGGACAGGCCGCCGGGACTCTTGGGGCTCTCGTTGGCGTGCGCCTTTTGACGCAGGCCCTGAAACCAGCCGCTTATGGAGAAATCGGGCTCGGACTGACCTTGGTGACACTTTCTCAACAGATCGTATTCGGCCCACTCTGTTCAGCGACGCTGCGCTCCTTCGCGCCAGCTGCAGAAAGGAACGAGCTTACCCGCTTTTTCGGCGCCACCAAGCTTCTGTTCCAGAGCGCTATCGGAGCCCTCGTTGGCATGATCGCGTTGCTGGGCCTCGTTCTTGTCTGGTCAAACAATGCGAGATGGCTACCGCTACTCCTGTTGGTAGGGTTCCTATCCGTTCTGTCGGGCTATAACTCGATGCTCGATGGAATCCAGAACGCAGCCCGGCAACGGCCGGTGGTCGCATGGCATCAGGGAGCCGGCCAATGGCTGCGTTATCTGCTCGCCGCAGCGGCAGTCCTCGTGATTGGCGCTTCAAGTATGTCAGCAATCCTCGGCTATACGTTGGGTGCCGTCCTCGTGCTGGGGTCGCAGGTTACTTTCTTCCGACAGAAGATCCGGCCTCTTGCCAGGCTAGAGGCGATTCCAGACGCGCGTCAGATCCGCGAGACGGCACGGGGGATGTGGAACTACGGTTGGCCGTTCGCCGTGTACGGCATTTTCACCTGGGGGCAAGCGGCTTCGGACCGTTGGGCCCTACAGTACTTCCGCTCGACGGCGGATGTCGGGTTGTACCAGGTGCTCTACCAACTCAGTTACTACCCGGTGACTCTGGCGTCCGTGTTACTTACGCAACTCGTGACGCCAATCCTATTCGCCAGGGCCGGCGACGGCACGGATTCCGGGCGGATCGAGCAAGCCCGGCGTATGACGAACATCATGGTCGCTGGTTCGGTCGGTATCACACTGCTTGGGGTCGCTGTGATGTTTCTTGTTCGCCAGCCCATGTTTTCCTTGTTGGTCGCACCGGAATACCGAACCGCATCCTCACTCGCGCCTGCAATGGTGTTCGCTTCAGGAGTGTTCGCGACCGGTCAAGTGGCGGCTCTCAACCAACTCACCCGAAGTGCGACCCGTGCCTTAATCGCCCCCAAAGCTGTGACGGCATGTCTTGGAACCCTATTGAACTGTATAGGTGCGTGGGAGTGGGGGATCGGCGGGGTTGTCGCAGGGAATGCGGCCTTCTCCATCTTGTATCTCCTGTGGGTACTCGGTCTAGACAATCAGGGACATGAACGACCCGTGCAAACCGCGTAACGATGTCCTGTTCGAAATGAAGGGCGTGTTCGCGTTTAATCAACATAAGCGCGATATTTGGGTAACCGGGCAGTCCGCTCAAGTCCTGGCAAGCGAGCGCGTGCTGGACGCGGGGGCGGGCGACGGACGATACCGGCGACTTTTTTCACACTGCGAGTACCGAACCCACGATTTCGGTCAGGAGCCCAGTACAATCGGAAGGTACACCGCGTTGGATTACCAGTCGGATATCTTATCGATACCCGTGGCGGACGAAAGCTTCGATGTGATTCTGTGCACCGAGGTTCTCGAGCACGTTCCGTACCCTATTGAGACCGTTCAGGAATTGGCGCGCATCCTCCGCCCCGGGGGGAAATTGCTGCTAACGGCGCCCCTGGGGAGTTTTCTGCACCAGGAACCGTATCATTATTACGGCGGATATACTCCTTACTGGTACCAGAAGTTCCTTCCTATTGTCGGTCTGCGAGTCGAGAGCATTGAACGCAATCAGGGGTTCTTCAGCTGGTTCGCCCAGGAAGCCATACGGTTCAGTACACTTCTCGATCCACGCCGGATTCCCCGAGGGTGGCGATCGATCGTTTGCTTTCCGCTCTGGCTACTCACGTTACCTCTAATGCGATTGTTCTTTCCTTTGGTGGCTTTATTTCTCGACCGGTTGGGCCTGGAACAGATGGCCACGGTAGGGTACCACGTTGTGGCTCGTAAGACCCCTTAATTGGTAGTTATGAAAATGGATCACACGACTGCGGCGCTGATCCGATGCGCCGTATGTAAGGGCACCCTTATCCTCGTCGAAGGCACTGCCACCGGCGAGCCGGTCCGGTTCGATTGCGACGATTGCGGGGGCCGCTACGCCCGCCTTCCGTCCGGAGTTTACGATTTCACGCCGGCTTGGCCGTCCTTCCTCAAACACCATTCAACCTGGAATGCGGGTCAGAACGACTACCTGCGCTGTGCCCGGAAACTCGCCTATGCAGACGACTACGAGGCTTATCTCCGCGAGATCGACTCGGTTCGCGAGGTCTACACATCCGCGTTCTCACTCCTGGGAACGATTCTGGACGTCGGAGGTGGCCAGGGCAGGCTTCGCCACTTTCTTCCCCCAAACTCTACCTACGTCTCGCTGGACCCTTGGGCTGAGGCCTTCGAGCACCTGGAAAACCAACCGAACTTGCTGAGGGCCTACCCCTGTCTTCAGTTGCCGTGTACGTTTCTGGTCGGAAGGGCCGAGTATCTCCCATTTGTCACTAGATCCGTCGACTGGGTGCACATGCGGTCGGTGATCGACCACTTCGACGATCCCTACATCGCCCTGTGCGAAGCGAGGAGAGTGCTAAAACCGGGGGGCAGCCTGCTGGTTGGCGTCAGCATTTCAGCGGTCAACGGCGCCGGCAAGCCCATGATGGTATCGCGCGCATTAAAGAAACTACGAGACGACGGAGTAGCGGGGGCATTATCCGCCGCTGGCCGCCACATCACCGGTAGCAGCGAACGGGACCACCACATCTGGCATCCGTCCTTGAGAGAGTTGACGACGCTTCTTGAGAGCGTGGGCCTGGAGATTCGGAAGACATACCGTCAGAAGCGGCCGTACGATCACTGCGTCTATGTCCAGGCCGTCCGCCCGGTCTTCCGCGGGACAGCGCTCTCATAACCAAATGCCCAAACGATTGCCTCTCATCTTGCCGGAATCTCTGAAGATGAAGCTCCTTGCGACACCGCTGGTCGGAGGCCCGTGGGGAGCGTTCCGGCGATGGGAGCTCCATCGCGAATACACCGCACGCCGCGAGTTCTACGCCGCCATCGCCGCGGCCAAAGGTGTCTGCTACCGCGAAGAAGAGGTGATCGCGAACATCCGACTCCGCATGAAACACCGCGGCTACTCACCATCCCGGCGACGGCAAGGACAGATTCACACATTCGCATTTTTTCCAAGTATCGGATGGCATCGCGATCTCCTGCCGGATCTCCGAGTTCTCGGCCCGGTGACGCATTTCGATTACTCAGCGCTGGGGTTTTCTCCTCGTGACATCTACAAAGGGCGACAATCCGGAACCGCGCAGCGCAAAGCGATGAACGACCGTATTCTACCTGCGCTGCGCCAAGCCCACGGCCGCCGACCAGTCGACTGGATTTTCGTCTACGCGAGCGGCCTCGAAATATCGGCAGAAGTCCTTCGCAGAATAGCTGGTGAATTTGGCATACCCATTGTCAACATGTGCCTGGACGACAAGCAAAGCTGGGAAGGCCGATGGTTGGGCAACCATCGCAGTGGACAGGTGGACATCGCGCCAGAAGTAGATCTGTCGTGGACTTCATCACGGCTTGCCTGCGAGTGGTATCTCTCGGTAGAGGGCCGTCCCGTTTACCTGCCGGAAGGATTCGACGCAAGCAAGTGGCGCTCGGCAGGCGGCGAACAGGATATTCCGGTCAGCTTCGTCGGAGCCGCGTATGGTTCCCGTCCCCGGATTGTCCGTTACTTGCGCCGTAATGGCGTACCGATCCAGGTTTACGGGTCCGGATGGAGGAATGCCGCTTGGGTGGACGACCCCGTGGATGTCGTGCGACGCAGTCTCATCAACCTCGGCATCGGCGGAATCGGATTCTCGGAACGCATCACAAACGTCAAAGGCCGCGACTTCGAGATTCCGGCCGTCGGACGCGGCGTCTATCTCACGTCGTTCAACTCCGATCTCGCGCAACATTTTGTGATCGGACGGGAGATCCTCTGTTACAACAGCCGCGATGAAATGCTGGAGCTCATTCGGTACTACTCGAGTCGTCCCGACGAAGCGCGCGAGATCGCCTGTCGGGGTCGAGTGCGCTGCCTGGCCGATCATCGGTGGCTTCACCGCTATTTGTATATTTGCGGAGTTTTGGGGATTCTTGACGGCGCGTGTGAAGGTCGGGAGGGATCGGCAGAAGGTGTGGAGACAACATGCATGTCACAGTCTTGATGGCCGTATACAATGGAGCCCGAACCGTCGGAGACGCCATCGAGAGCATTTGCTCGCAGAGTTACGCCGACTGGGATCTGCTCATCGTCGATGACGGCTCATCGGATGACACTTGGGAGATTTTGGAGCGGTACGTGGCTGCCGATCCGCGGATACACGCGATTCGAAATCCGAACAACCGCGGATTGGCGTATTCGTTGAATCGGGGCTGGCAGGCCGCAGATAGCAGTCTCATCGCCCGTATGGACGCGGATGACGTGAGTGTGCCAGAGCGCTTGCAGCTGCAGGTCGATTTCATGCGGTTAAACCCCGATGTGGCAGTACTCGGTGCTGGCGTGTTGATGGTGGACGACGAGGGCCGGACGCTGGGCTCCGTGCTTCCTCCCGAACTGCATAGGGACCTTCAAGCGGCGATGTACAAGGAGAATCCCTTCGCGCATCCCACCGTCATGATGCGGCGCGGATTTCTGGAGACCATGGGAGGATACGACGAACGCTTGCGGCGCGCCCAAGACGCCGATCTTTGGCTTCGCGGATACCGGCGATTCCGGTATCACAATTTGCAGGCTCCCTTAGTCCGGTATCGCCTGCGCCGGAAGCCTTCTTTCCTTTCCACCGCGTTCAGTTCCTTTGTTCTGGCCCGTTCGGCGTGGCGCGAAGGCCTGCTGCTGAAACGCGGATGGTGTGCTTTGCGGCCCATCGGCGCCGGGTTCTTGATCCGAACAGGAGCGGCAATCAACTTCAGGTCAAGCTGAAGCCGGACGATCGCGAGTCACCGAACGATCAAAACCGAATGTGCGGTATTTTAGGCATCGTTTCGAAAACGCCTCTAGATGAGGCGTTGCTGATCCGCATGCGGGACACCATGACCCACCGCGGACCGGATGGAGCCGGCGTCTGGCTCTCACAGGACCGGACCATTGGGTTGGCCCATCGACGACTGGCCATCATAGATCTCTCTCCAAGCGCGGCGCAGCCGATGCGCGACACCGCAAACGAGCTGATTCTTACTTTTAACGGGGAGATTTATAATTTCTTAGCCCTCCGACGCGAGTTAGAGATTCTGGGCCATGTCTTCCGCACTTGCAGCGACACCGAGGTAATCCTCCAAGCCTATCGTGCCTGGGGGCTAGACCTGCTGCCCAAATTGGATGGGATGTTCGCCTTTGCGTTGTACGATGCCCGGGCCGGCCGCATGTTTCTGGCCCGGGACCGCGCTGGCGAAAAACCGTTGTTCTACAGCCAGTCGGATCGTCGTTTGGTGTTCGCGTCGGAGCTGAAGGCCATGATGGCTGACCCATCGTTTCCTCGCCGCCTCAATCTGGAAGCGCTCGATCTGTATCTAGCGTTCGGATACGTTCCGGGCGACAGGTGCATCTTGGAAGGCGTCCACAAGCTGCGGGCCGGCGAGGCCATGACGTACGATTGCCAGACAAGGAATGTGAAGATCTGGCGCTATTGGCGGTTGCCTGAAACCTCCGCGCCCGCATCCGGCCCGTCCGAACATGATCTCGTTGCGGAGTTACAACTCCTGCTCGAGCATTCCGTGCGCGATCGCCTGGTGGCGGATGTGCCGGTGGGAATCCTGCTGAGCGGGGGCATCGATTCCAGTCTCGTGACTGCGGTCGCGGCTAAGGTCTCGTCGCGCGCTGTGAAGACCTTCACCATCCACTTCCCGGGCCATCCCCATTATGACGAAGGGCCTTATGCACGAGCCATAGCTGATCACTTCGGCACGGAGCATACGGAATTGAACGCATGCGAGACGCCCTGTGAACTGCTGCCGGCCCTGGCGCGCCAGTTCGACGAGCCCATCGCCGATTCCTCATTGATTCCGACGTATCTAGCCGCGCATCTGGTGCGGCGCCACGCGGCGGTGGCGCTGGGAGGCGATGGAGGCGACGAGTTGTTCGGCGGCTACGTCCACTACAACGTCATGCTGGCGCAAAACACCCAGCGCCGCTATCTGCCCAATTGCCTCCGCGCACCTCTTTCCGCTGCAGCCGGACATCTGCTCCCGGCCGGCTTTCATGGCCGCAACTATCTGCTGCAGCTCGGAGCTGACTGTCCCGAGGGCATGGCGCGAATGAACAGCTACTTCGACCCCGTCCTGCGGGCGCGGCTGATGCAGCCCGGGTTGAACTCAGCTCCGACATGGCCCTGCGTCGCTGCTGAAACCTACAAGTCCAGTCACTATGCGGCCCGACAGACGCTCTTGCAGAACGCAACGGCCATCGATTTCACGACTTACTTACCGGACGACATTCTCACCAAAGTCGACCGCGCAAGCATGCTAACGTCTCTCGAGGTGAGAGCGCCGTGGCTGGATCACAAGATTATTGAATTCGCCTTCACCCGTGTCCCCGACCGGCTTCGCGCGACAATAACTGCGCGGAAAATCCTTCCGAAACTCCTCGCTCACCGACTTCTCCCCGGTACCATCGACTTGGCCCGGAAGCAAGGGTTTTCAATTCCCCTGTGCACGTGGCGTGATAGCAAGACACTGTCCTCAATGATCGAGATCCTGCGCGGCGCGGACAATCGTATCTTCCGTCGCAAAACAATCGACTCCCTTATCGCAGGCCAACATCGCAAACGATCGACCGCGCACCAGCTTTTTGCGCTCGCGATGTTCTCACTATGGCAGGCAGAATACGACGTAAGTCTGTGATCGCCATAGCTGTGATTGTCTTACGCTAAAGACCCGGCGAAGAACTGGTTTCTTTCATGGCCGCTACCACCGCCTGGCAGACATCCTGACAGTATCGTCTTCAGATGGACGACATACTTAATTCTCTGTTATCACTCGGCTGCCTGGGCGCGACGATTGCAGTCACGTCTTTTTTAACTATTGCTCTCCGATGGTCTTATCGAAGGCACGACGTTCTTAGGACGGTTATCCTTGGGCTTACTCTTCTCCACGAAACGGCTTTGGTAACATTCCCGGTTTGGTATGCGGTGCTGTCCAACTTCAAATTGGAGCGCGAAATGATTACCGGTCCGGGCCCCGCTGAGTTGCTTATCGTGATGTTCGGTGAAACCTTTTTTGTCGGTCTATTCACCCTCGCTCTGAACATCAATTCCGGGCCCGTCCAGACTCATTCCGAAAACACACTTATCGGCATCAAAACGACGCGTCCTGTTCTAATCCTATTGACGGTTCTTGGAATCTTCTTGGCCCTTCGCGAAATCACTGCGCCAGTTGCATCAGTGGAAGAGGCGGTCCGCTACGCCGATGTAAAAGCGTATCCAGGGACAGGAGAAATGCTCGCCGCCTGGTTGTTTTATGTCTTCCAAATTCCGACCCTCCTTGCCGCCGCAATTCTGTTTTCCCGACGTGGAGAAAGCACGATTACGAGAATGCTGACGGTCGCAAATATGGCGCTCAATCTGACGCCCGCCTTTGCGGTTGGCCACCGGGCAAGGTTCACGTGGATCGGCGTCGCAGTGCTAGCTTTTTCGTGGGTCTATAAGGAGAAGATTAAACAACTCGCCAGCGTGATGCTCGTGACGATTCTACTGCCTCTATTTGCCTTTTTTGGCGGTCAATATCGGTTCGATGTTGTGAATCACTTCGCCGGGATTTCGCAGTTTCGAGTGTTGGGCTACTTTCGCGATTCGCTCCAGCAAGGCATTTCAAATCTCGACGGGTCTCCTCCGCTCGAAGCCTTTGCTTTGAGAGCTGAAGGGCCCAGGAACTCCACAGTTTTATATTCGTTGTATGACCAAGGCCACGGAGCCGGCATCAAGCCGCTGATCGCAAGTGTCTATTTCATAGTGCCGCGCGTCCTCTGGCCCAACAAGCGTCCGGCCGGTGGGACTGACGAAAGTCCATATAGCGGAGCGATGTATGTCGTGAAAACGTATGGACACGGTGCTCCGACATATGTCATGGGGCCGCTGCTGGCGTCAGCACACGCATACTGGGAAGGCGGATGGTTCGCCGTGGCCTTGGCTGGTTTAGCCACGGGAGTGATCTGGAGATTGATCTTAAAATTCGTCGGACGACTGTGTTTAGAAATGGCCTTACTGATCGGTATGGTCTTCGCCACGGCTTTTATGATCGACGGACTCTATACTGCTCTCTCACCGTTGTACGCAATAATGAGAGTGTTTTGGCAATCCATTGTCCCAATTGTTTTCTTGGCATGGGCAGCCCGGGCGCTTTACGGTAAGCGCCGAACCTTACCCCGTGGTACGAGAAGAGCGTTTTATGCGTCACGATTCGCGCCCAACTGGCGGTTAGTCCTCAGTAGGGCCGATTGGCAGTCCCGTTCTGGATCGGCCGGATGAAACGGATTGACTTTGACGCGCGCCTTTCCGCGGCTGGCATGGAATGAAATTACTCATCTCCACCGAACACCGATTCATCAGCGCCCGTACTGGTTCGGTCTGGACGCAGACTGCCTTTCGGTATGCCTTCTGGCAGCGGTATTGCTCCGTCTTCCATTCAGTCGCCGTCTTCGCGCGCGTCCAGGAAGTTGACGAGCCCCCGCCGGGTTACGTTCGGGCCGACGGCCCCGGGGTCTCGTTCGTGGCTCTGCCCCATTACATCGGACCTGTTCGTTATCTCTCTCGTTGGCTTACTATCCGGAGAACCGCCGCACGGGCGCTCGCTGATCCGACTGCAGTGATCCTGCGCGTACCTTCAGTGATCGCAAACCACCTCGCGGGAATCCTCTGGCGCCGGCGTCAACCATACGGAGTTGAAGTCGTTGGAGACCCGTACGATGTCTTCGCGCCCGGAGTGGTGGAACATCCGCTACGTCCGTTCTTTCGATGGTCGTTTTGCCGCGCGCTGCGGCTGCAGTGCGCAGGCGCATGCGCGGCCGCGTATGTAACCGCGGAGGCGCTCCAACTGCGGTACCATCCAGGCGGCCCGGCGTTCCACATCTCGGATGTCGATCTGACCGACGACCACAGTTACACGGAAAACGGTAACAGAACCTTGGTCACGAGCCTGCCCTCGGTCGAGACTCTTGAGCCATTTCGTTCCGCGCGCTGCCCCATCGCGCGGCCGCCTGATGCGCCGATTCATATCGCAACGATCGGTTCGCTGGAACAGTTATACAAAGGAACGGATACTCTGATCGACGCCCTGGCGCACTGTCTCGCTTCCGGCGCCAATATTGACCTTACGATCATCGGCGACGGCAAATATCGGCGGCGTCTCGAAACATACGCTGTCCGTCAGGGTATTCGCGAGCGAGTCCGGTTCATGGGTCAGTTGCCCTCCGGAGCCGTTGTGCGCCAGCATCTCCGCGCGGCCGATCTCTTTGTGTTGCCGTCTCGCACCGAGGGGCTGCCGCGGGCGATGCTAGAGGCGATGGCTGAGGGACTTCCGTGCCTTGGCAGCCAAGTTGGCGGAATCCCGGAACTGCTGGTCGCCGAGGATACGGTGCCTCCCAATAATCCAGAGGCGCTCGCCGGCAAGATTTTGGAGGTCATTCGAGATCCCAGCCGCCTTACCGCTATGTCGGTGCGGGCACACTCTAAAATTCGGGAATTTGCCGAACCCGTACTTCGTCTCCGTCGCGACCGGTATCTTCATCATCTTCACGACGCCACCATGAATTGGCTGAAATCTGAATCCCGATGCGTGTCCTCCACATAAGCAAGACGTCGGATGGAGCGGCATGGGCCGCAGGGCAGGCGAAGTGCCTCGCAGCCGGTGGCGTGGACATCCACGTGGCGCTGCCCTCTTTGGAGGGACGGACCATGGGCTTGTGGAGACGCGCAGGTGTGAACATCCACAGCGTCAATCTGGACTGGCCCATTAAATCGCCGTGGAGCATCCGCCAAAGGATGCAGGATGCACGACGCCTCGTGGCCGCGGTCAAGCCCGATCTCATCCATATTCATCACATCGGACCGGCTTTGCTTGTCCGCACGGCCTTGGGCAACAGCGGCCCGGCGCGAGTGTTTCAGGTGGCCGGCCCGCTCCATCTGGAACATGCGCTATTTCGCCAATGGGAACTGGGGACCGCGACCGCCTTAGATTCCTGGATTGCCACCAGCCAGTGTATACGGAGGTTGTATCAGGCTGCCGGAATCTCTGAGCGTCGGGTCTTTTTGAGTTACCACGGGACAGACGTCGAGACCTTTCATACAGTGCGGACCCGCATGCTCCGGAGGAGACTTCAATTACCCGCCGATGCCTTTCTCATCGGCAACATCAACTACATCTACCCGCCAAAGTACTATCTCGGGCAATTCGTCGGCCTTAAAGCCCACGAAGACCTCATTGAAGGAATTGCCGGCATCATTCGAAGCCACCCAAACGCGATCGGCGTGTTGATCGGGTCGACGTGGGGCAGGCGCGGCGGATACGAACGGAGGCTCCGCCGCATGGCACGAAGTATAGGCCGCGGACGGATCTTCATGCCCGGTTATTTCGACCGTGAGGAGGTTCAAGCCGCGCTGGGTGACTTCGACTGCGCAGTCCATGTTCCGATCTCGGAAAACTGCGGTGGTGTGGTCGAGCCCCTGCTCGCCGCAGTACCCACAATCGCAAGCCGGGTTGGCGGTTTGCCGGAAGTCGTTATCGAGGGAGTGACAGGACGCATTGTCAGCCCGCGTCGGCCGCACGAGTTAACGGCTACCATCCGCGAGATCATGGCCCGCCCTGCGGAACATCTTGCCATGGCGAAGCGCGGACGCGCCCTGGCCTTGAAGATGTTCGATATTCGCCGGACCGCAGCCGAGATCTTGGGCATTTATCGCCACATTCTAGAGGGGGTCGATGTTGCGGCCCAATTCGACTCTGTCGCCTTCGCGCAGGCCGTAACCGAAGAACACTGCGACGCGCGGGTGCCCGGTGAATGAACTACCACGCGCTGAAGCGGTGTCTCGATATCACCGCGGGCGTCGTCGGCTTGCTGGTTGCCGCCCCGCTGCTCGTCATTGCCACCCTTGCCATCAGTCTGGCGATTGGGAGACCGGCCTTATTTCGCCAGTCCCGTGCCGGATTCCACGGGAAGATTTTCACTCTCTATAAATTACGCACCATGAATGAAGCCTTCGACGAGTCTGGTCGCTTATTGCCGGACCACCTACGGATCACGTGGTTTGGACGGCTGTTGCGTAGGACTAGCCTGGACGAATTGCCTCAGCTATGGAATGTTCTCCGAGGCGAAATGAGTTTAGTGGGCCCCAGGCCGCTCCTGCCCACATACTTGCCGCGTTATACAGAGCGCCAGCGCCGCAGGCATGAGGTTAAGCCCGGCATGACCGGTTGGGCGCAGATTCACGGGCGCAACGAACTCGGGTGGGAAGAGCGCTTTGAGTTTGATATCTGGTACGTCGATCATTGCGGATTTTGGCTTGATCTGAAAATACTCGCCATGACGATATGGAAGGTCCTTCGTCGGGACGGGATTAGCCAACGGTCGCATGCAACCATGCCCGAGTTCGAGGGCACAACGGCACATGCCGGGTCGGAGACGAACGATTGAGTTCAACGTCTGGAATCTTGGTGTTTGGCGCGTCGGGGCACGCCAAAGTGATTCTTGACATTATCGAACAACAGGGCTGTTACAACGTCATCGGGCTGATCGATAGCTTTAAAGATCCGGGCACGCAGCTAATGGATTATTCCATTATCGGCCGTGAGGACTGTGTTCCAGAGCTGGTGGCGACGGGAAAAGTCGCTGGTGGTATCGTTGCAGTCGGCCACAATTGGCTCAGGAAGACGCTTGTCCAAAGGATCCGCGAAATCGTTCCGGACTTCGTGTTTGTAAACGCTATCCATCCATCGGCGCGAATTGCGCGGACGGTCGCCTTGGGCAACGGCGTCGCTGTCATGGCGGGGGTCAGCATCAACCCGGGAACGCGGATCAGCGATTTTTGTTTTCTCAACACCAATGCTTCGGTGGATCACGACAATATCCTGGGAGATTTCAGTTGTCTGCAACCCAACGCCGCAACTGGCGGGAATGTCAAGATCGGTTCTTGTGCGGCTATTTCGATGGGTGCTCACATTATTCACGGAGTCACAATCGGTTGCAACGCTGTGGTTGGAGCCGGGTCCACGGTGTTGTCAGATATCCCGGATTTAGTAGTCGCCTATGGCACCCCATGCCGCGTCGTGCGGTCTAGAAACCCCGCCGACGGCTACTACTGACCCTACACGACCTCAACAAGAAGGACACCTACTCATGACTGTACAACCCGTCCTCGCGGCGGCGCTCCGTTTCATCACGCCGACCCTCCCACCAATCGACCGCGTTTTTGACGATTACTCATCTTCGTTTTCCGATGGGCTGTTAACAAATGGCAATGTCGTCGGCCGCCTAGAAGCAGCAGTTGCTGAACGTCTCGGGGTCTCGCACTGCGTGGCGGTATCGAGTTGTACATCCGGATTGATGCTGGTGCTGAGGGCCCTGGGTATCCATGGTGACGTGATCTTGCCGAGTTTCACGTTCTTCGCCACCGGCCACGCGGCGCTTTGGAACGGCCTCAATATTGTCTTCGCGGATTGCGACCGGAATACTTGGACTATTGACCCGACTGACGTGGAAGCACGCATCAATCGGAGGACCGGTGCCATTCTGGGCGTCCACCTATACGGGAATCCGGCTAGCATTGAAGCCCTTCAGTACATTGCCACCCGTCATGGCCTAAAGCTCATCTTCGATGCCGCGCACGCATTCGGCAGTAGCTACCGAGGTAGGCCGCTCGGCGGCTTTGGCGACGCTGAGGTCTTCTCGCTATCGCCAACCAAACTTCTGGTGGCTGGGGAAGGGGGCTTGGTCTGCACCAACGATGCGACCCTCGCGCGCCTGATTCGTGCCGCCAGAAATTATGGCGATACCGGCAGCTACGACCCGGAGTTGCTCGGGCTGAACGCTCGCATGCCAGAGTTCAACGCCGCTCTGGCGCTCGCCGGGCTCGACCTTTTGGACGATAAGGTCAAGCGACACAACCATATCGCCGAACTTTATACGAGCCTACTCGCGGACACACCTGGTGTCGAATTCCAAAATGTCGATATCGCAGACTGTTCGGCTTACAAAGACTTTTCGGTTCTAATATCACCCGCCCAATTCGGCAGAAGCCGCGACGACGTCGCTGAGGCGCTTCTTGCGCAAGGCATTCCCACCAAGAAATACTTCTATCCGCCCTTGCATCGGCAGAAACTGTTCGCATCGAGGGGTGTGGCCCATGACCTCCGCAATACAGATAGCGTGTCAGAGAGGGTTTTAAGTTTGCCGATCTATTCGTCGCTTACGGACGAGATTGTGGAACGCATTGCCCTAGCGATTCGACGGTTGGGCTCTTGAAAGGAATACTGATATGAGGGGTTTGAAATGGAAGGAGGCACTGCCGCGGATGGCCGCCGATTTTCTAATCGTGCAGCTTAGCATGCTCGCGGCGCTGTTAATCTCCGTGACCTACCGTACCGAACTGGGCCACGGCACTGAGGCCCGAGTTCTCATCGAGAGCTTCGCCCATCAGTACACTGCATTCTTCTGGCTACTTTCGCCGATTTTCCCATTGACCTTCTTTCTAAATGGGTTCTACACTGGCACCCGAGGATATGCTGGGCGGCAAAAGACATTGGTGATTCTGCGCGGCGTGGCCATGGCAATTTTGCTCTTCCTCGGTGCCAATGTGCTCCTCTTCGGCGCCACCGCTCTAGGGCGCAGCGCCGTTTTACCGTTCATGGTAGTAGCTGGCATCGGGCTTGTTTTTGCCCGCCTGCTTAAAGCATTTCTAGAGCACTATTTTGAGGTAAAACCGAAAAATGGCACTCCAGCGTCGACTGGAAGGGAACGGGTGTTGATTGTTGGTGGCGCCGGGTACATCGGCTCACTCCTTTCGGAACGTCTCCTCGAAAAGGGCTATCGGGTGCGAATTCTAGACAGCTTACTATACGGCGATGAAGCGTTGAGGCCGATCAAAAATCACTCGGATTTTGAGCTTATTGTTGGAGACTGTAGGAACATCCAAGACGTGGTTCGCTCAGTTCGCGGCGTTGAATCGATCATACATCTGGCGGCCATTGTCGGCGACCCAGCGTGCGAGCTGGACCACGGACCGGCGCTCGAAACCAACTACGCCGCTACGCGGATGCTGATTGAAATCGCCAAAGGGTATAGTGTCAGCCGAGTTCTGTTCGCATCGAGTTGCAGCGTTTATGGAGCGACTGATGTTGAAATGGATGAAACCGCCGCAGTCCAGCCCATTTCGCTCTATGGTCGGACAAAGGTTGATTCAGAGCGGGCTCTCCTGGAGGCAAAAAGCGAAACCTTCCATCCGACGATCCTACGTTATGCCACTGTGTTTGGTCTGGGGTACAGGCCCCGCTTCGATCTGGTTGTAAACCTGTTGACTGCCAAAGCTCGCCAGGAAGGCGTAATCACAATCTACAACGGCCAGCAGTGGCGACCGTTTATTCATGTGCGCGATCTGGTGGAAGCAACGATTCGAGTGCTGGAGGCTCCGGTCCGGCTGGTGAGCGGCGAGGTCTTCAATGTCGGCGACACACGCCTAAATCACACTCTCAGTGAAGTCGCGGATGTCATTCGACATGTCTTTCCAGACGTCCAGGTCGAACGCATTGACAATTCAGACCGCCGGAACTATCGCGTCAATTTTGATAAGCTGCTGAAGCGAACTGGCTTCCGGGCACGTTACTCCCTGCGCGATGGCGTGGAGGAGATCAGGAGTGCGTTTGATGGTGGCATCATCACGGATTACACGGACCTCCGCTACCATAATCAACGCTATCTCAAGGCCGTTGGAAGCCCAGGTCATAAAGACGAAGTCGACGCACTGGTGATGGCCGCTTTTTCAAATCATCGGTCGAACCATGAGAAAGTCGCGGCCGAGGTCCCTTTAGCCTAACCTCAATGCAAGTATTCCCAGGCCGGCGAGGTGCCGAGTTCCCGAAGAGCGTGTTGAACTCCTAGTTGAAGTGGTGACCTAGGATTACCGCACGGACCCCAGTCATGCCCAAAGCCCTAATCATTGGATGCACCGGTCAAGACGGTTCCTATCTTACCGAGTTCCTGCTCGCCAAAGGGTACGAGGTCCACGGCAGCAAGCGCCGTGCGTCGAGCTTAAACACCGACCGTCTTGATCACATCTATCAGGATTCTCACGAAATCGGCACGCACTTCTTTCTCCATTACGCTGACTTGACCGACGGTGGTTCGCTCGCTTCTCTGCTCTATGACCTGCGACCTGACGAGGTCTATAACCTCGGCGCACAGAGCCATGTCAAAGTTAGCTTCGAAGTCCCAGAGTTCACCACCGAAGTCGTAGCTTGCGGAACACTGCGCATATTAGAGGACATTCGGCGAACCGGTTTACGATGTCGCTTTTACCAGGCTTCGTCGAGCGAAATGTACGGCAGCGCGCCTCCTCTCCAGAGTGAGGGCACGCCCTTCCACCCTCGCAGCCCCTATGCTTGCGCCAAGCTTTTCGCACATAACATCACGGTGAATTACCGCGAAAGCTATCGGACGCATGCATCCAGCGGCATCTTGTTCAACCACGAGTCGCCCCGGCGCGGAGAAACCTTCGTTACGCGCAAGATCTCCCGGGCCGTGGCCCATATCCGGCATGGGCTCCAGCGGAAACTCTACCTAGGCAACCTGGAGGCGCGACGGGATTGGGGCTATGCGGCAGATTATGTTCGGGCCATGTGGCTGATGCTGCAACAAGACGTGCCCGACGATTATGTGGTCGGAACGGGAGAAGCGCACACGGTTCGTGAGTTCGTCGAACTGGCCTTTGCTTATGCTGGGTTGGACTGGAGAGACTATGTGGAGGTCGATGCGCGCTACCTCCGGCCCGCGGAAGTCGACTACCTCTGTGCAGATTCCTCGAAAGCTCGACGGATTCTGGGGTGGGAGCCGACTGTGGGGTTCGAGGAAATAGTACGGATCATGGTCGATGGCGACATGAAGAGCGTCGAAGCGCGCCTTAACGGTGGATCCCAGGCCCTTCAGGTTGTCGCTGACGGAAAGTACTCATGATTCGACTTTCAGAGAAGCATATTACCGTCACAGGCGGCGCGGGATTCCTTGGGACCCACTTGATTCGACGGCTCAATCAAACCGGTTGCCAAGCCGTTTTCGTCCCGTTTTATCCCGACTGGGATCTCACGCAGCCTGCGGATGTAGAACGCCTGTTCGCTGAGCAACGGCCGGAGGTGCTGATTCACTTGGCTGCCGTAGTCGGCGGGATCGGAGCCAATCGGGCCAATCCGGGCCGCTTCTTTTATGACAACGCAATCATGGGCATTCAGCTCATCGAGGCGGCACGGCGCCACGGAGTGGAAAAAACCGTGGTTTTGGGTACAATCTGCGCTTATCCAAAGCTCACGCCGGTGCCCTTTCAGGAGGAGAACTTATGGAACGGCTTTCCTGAAGAGACCAATGCGCCGTACGGAATTGCAAAGAAAGCGTTGCTCGTCCAGTGCCAAGCCTACCGTGAACAGTACGGAATGAACGCAATCTACCTCCTCCCGGTGAACTTATACGGGCCCGACGACAATTTCGATACGGAATCATCGCACGTCATCCCGGCACTGATCCGCAAATGCGTTGAGGCGGTTGAACAGGGACGTGATGAGATTGTCTTGTGGGGTGATGGCTCGCCAACTAGGGAGTTTCTTTACGTAGAGGATGCCGCTGAAGGCATTATCCTGGCGACCGAACGTTACAACAAGCGTGACCCGGTTAACCTCGGCACCGGAATGGAGATCGCGATCCGTGACCTTGCGACGCTCATCGCCCAAATGACCGGTTTCGACGGCCGGATCACGTGGGACCGCAGCAAGCCCAACGGGCAACCTCGGCGCTGTCTGGACGTGACTCGTGCCGAGCGTGAGTTCGGCTTCAGGGCTGCTACTCCATTCGACGCCGGTCTTCGCAGAACAATCGCGTGGTATCAGGCTCGTCGGATGGCGCTGTTGGCCGAAAAGGCCCCCAAAGCGCAATAGAACTGTGTATGACGTGTGTCTTCTCACCCACTCACTTCGAGTCCGAACACAAGACGGCCTGATCCGATTTTCTAGCTTTTTGAGAACCGCTAAGCGCCTCTCAGTTCGACCGGAACCCATCCCAGCTATCCCCAATCTCCCTCTTCCGCGCCGCCCAGCACCCAAACCCGTCCGCTCCCAACCGCATCCTTCCGCTTCCCCGCACCCGCACCCGTAGATCCACAGTTCCTGAATCAGCGCCGCCGTCTGACCCCTCCGCCGCGCAATCCTCAGGTCCCCCGTCTCCAACGCCGCCTGCAATCCCGCCAGCAGATCACCTTCGGCACGTACCACGCCCCGTCCCGGTAATGCGGCTCGGTCCCGCTCGTAATCATCCGCGCGCAGCATGTCCACCACCAGCCGGCATAACCGCTTCCGCAACCGCCCCACTACCTTCACCAACCGGTCCACTATCTGCGTGTATGGAGTCCCCAACTGGATCCGTCCCAGGTTTGCTTCTGCGGCCACTCCTCAAAATCGATACCGATCCTCTCCTCGCTGGATGATATGCAACCGTGGCTTTAGGTGTGACCACGAATACCTGGACGACACGTCACCCTACCCTAATGTGATGCAGGCTTTCAGCCTGCGGCGGATTGTCAATCCGCCAAACTAACCGAAATCCAAACGCTCCTCCTTCCCCAAAGCCCCTCCACCAAATCCCGCCCAAACCACCCCGACCCGTTTATCCACAAACTCGCACATATACTCCTGCGCAAACCACAGGCTCCACGTCTCATAGAAGAATCCCCGCCGCCCGAAAGGCGTCCTCATCATCCACAAATCCCCGTTCCGTACCGCCAGCATCGGCCGCAGCGCTGTATACATCGCGTCCGGTACCCGCGCGCGTCGTCGATCATCAGCACCTCCGCCACTGAAAATCCCCTCACCGTCCCCTCCGTCCCCGGCACGACTCGCCGCCAAGACCAGCCGCCCGCCTCGCTCCACACCGCCGCTACCGTCGACTTCCCCATTACCGCGTGCAGTTTCAAAGTCCCGCGCTTAGCCCCGAATCCAACACCGCCGCTGCGTCGCATCCGCCTCAAATCCCAACTGCTTCCTCGCCCATTCGGACAGCGTGAGCACATCTCACGCACCCACATCCAACACTCGCCCACGTGAAGCGCGCGCCGTTCACAACGCGCACCCAACCCTATCTCTGAACACAAAGGAACATGGTCCGCCTTTGTTGTCCCAACTCCTTGCCGTGAACCTATCCTTGAAACGAGGAGGATCGAATGAGTTCTGAACGTAGAATCCGCGCCTCGCGCGCCAATGGGGCCCTGTCCCGCGGCCCCATAACCGCGGAAGGTCGTCGCCGCGCCGCCCAAAACAAAATCCGCCACGGAGTCCTGGCCCAAACCATCGTGCTCGACGGCGAAGATCCCGAAGCTTTCAAATCCCTGCTCGCCGCATTTCAGGCCGAATTCGACCCCGCCACCGCATCCCAGTCCGCGCTCGTCGAAACCTTAGCCGCCGCGCGCCGGCGCCTGATGCGCATCTGGGCAATCGAAAAGGCCGTGCTCACCACCGAAATCGCCAAACACGACCCTGCCGACGCCCCCACCCGCGGCGCCGTGGCCTTCCGCTCCCTCGACCTCCTCCATCGCTACGAAGCCCACTACAACCGCCAATACGCAAGGGCCCGGCGCCTCTTGAAATCAAACTGGAATTTGCCACAAGAAGCTGGTCCCAAAGGTGGGAGAAGGCCTTCAGCCTGTCCAGCCCCAAAGTGTATGATTACTTCTCAACCAGATGAAACTGACCATCCTGTCCCTCACGCTCCTGGCCACCCCCTCCTAGCCAACTGGGGTAGTGACGCCGGCGGCAGCGTCGCCAGCGGAAGCTTCCGCGCCTACGGAACCAGCCAAATCGAAATGCAATCCGAAAATCTGACCATCGTCCTCTATCGCGACCGCGCCAAGGTCACCGTCGAATACGTCATGAAAAACACCGCCGATGCTGTCGACGTCAAAGCCGGCT
>DATGJP010000116.1:0-170668 GCA_035295125.1 Bryobacteraceae bacterium
AGCACGCGTCCGCTCCCAGCTTTCTCTTAGAAGAAACCAACATCGGATCGGTAGACCCCCATGCCTTGAAAATCCAATTTAAGAAAAGACAACTTCCTTATTCGGCCAGCACGCGACTCCGTTTTACGCTGAACCAAAACACGCAACCATCGCATCCAGGCGTCTGATTGTTAACGCTGCGCAACGAAACGTTCATTGGTCCCGGTTCTCGGTGGATCAATCTCAGGATGTACCCAGTCGACCAATCAAGGTTTCTTTTTGGCAGGCTTCGGCTTCAAGGTTCCGACATACTGGTAGCTGATTTGGAAATATTTGAGCAGTTCCTTCGTATTCGTGAGCAATTCGTCGGGAACCCGCACATACTCCTTTTGAACAACCCCGTACGCTTCGAACAAGGTCGTGTTGTATTTCCTTAAGAACTTCTCTCGCTCAGCTTCAGGAAGCCGTAGCGCCATAGCTCCGGAAGGGTGTAAGTACGAGAACATATGGCCATTCAGCGCGGTATATGGATGTGTGGCGCCCTTCCTTTGAATTAGCGGATTCGCGGCTACCAATTTGTCGTAGTACTCTAGTCGGTCTTCCGGGGCACGGCTCTTCTTTTTGACGCTCATTTCTGGCTCCTTACCCATTTCTTCATGGGATCGAGGGTCTATAGATCATACCGATAACCATTCCCACGACGGTCCATTCGAACAGGTAAGCCAAGGACTGCTGCGTTGTAATCTTCGCGCCGATGTTCAGATTCACGTAATTGTGAAGGACAAAGGCCCCCACCGAAAAGACGCCGACGAGTACACCGAATCGAACGCCTTCTGCTGCGCCCCATCCGTTGCGATAGGTCATCGCATAGATCGCCGCAAGCACCAGAATCGAGAGAAGAACATGGCGATCATGCCGACGGGCATCACAGCTTTGATACCTTCCTGCGTCCGATAGACGGCGGGGTACCTGCGAAACTCGTCGCGAAGCAGTGGCAGAAGACCGAAAAGCAGTCCTCCCGCTACGAAATAGGCAGCGGTGGCCCCCAAAGCTGCAAGTGCAATGCGTGAGTAGCTCATTTGTCCTCGGTCACGAGTTTCTGCTTCGAACTCCCCTCGGTCGCGAGCCGCGCCGTTACGATCGAGTCGAGCTTGTCGAACGACTGCCGGGTGCCCTGCAAGACGATTCCGCTGGAGGCCGCCTCGCCGAACCCGTCCTGCGTCAGCACAACTTTGGTTTGGCTACCCAAATCGAAAAAGTCGATGGCCACCGTCGTTACAACTTGCCCCAGATCCGCGCGATAGGAGATTCGTTCCGGCACGATGATTTCCTGATAGATGCCAACAAACGAAAACTCGCATTCCCTGCCGTGTATAGAGATCTGCATCTTCTGGGTAAAAGAGCCGCCGACTCGAAAATCCATAACAACTTCACAACTGGTGGCCTCTTTGCACCCGGACCATTGCTGCAGCTTTTCAGCTTCCGACCACCAGCGGAACACATCAAATCGTGGCGCATCGAAGACACGCGTGATAGTGAAGCTCTCACCCGGCATGTTGACCTCAGCTTTCACGGCTTCCTTACCTTCCGTTCTTTAGCAAGCACCTTGTCGAGAGCGTCGAAACTAAACTCCCAGGCAGCCATACACTGATTCATCCACTCGCGGGCCGATTGGAGGCCTTCACTCCTGGCGCGGATGAAATGCCGGCGGCCTTCGCGGCGCCTCTCGATGAGGTTGGCGCTCTCCAGAACGCGAAGATGCCTTGAAATCGCAGGGGCAGACATTTGGAACGGCTTTAATAGCGTTGCAACCGAATTCTCGGAGATGGTGGAAAGCCGTCCCAAAATGTCGCGTCGGGTTGGATCAGCCAATGCCGCAAAGACGGCGGTAATTTGTCGATTGTTAACCAACTCGTTAATGATAGAGTGGTTTTGCGCTTGCCGTCAAGGCCGAGATCCCTTTGCCGGGCAGGGCGCTACTTAGGATTCCATCCTGCCCCACAAAACGAAGCTATTTCTTGGTCGAGTACACAACCGCTACGTTCGTGCCGTTGGAATCCGTTCCAACCGTCACCATGACGTTGTGCCTGGCATCGTCTTCCGCCACTAAGACACCGCCCTGCGATCCCGAACTCTGTCCTGAATACGAGTTGGTGATCTTCATGCCCGCATCCTTGAGTTTCCCTTCGTAGAACTTCGTCACCTGGTCGACGCTGTCCTTCGTCACGAAATGGAAGGTTCCGGAATCACCGCTCGCGTCGTGGGATGACATCGTCGCCTCGGGCTTCGAGCCAGGGTAATCGGGCATCCACGACGGCAGCTTAGCGTTGCCGCCCCCCAGCGTCATAGTCGATCCTTCGCCCCCTTGTTCCGAGATGATAAATTTCTGCTGCTGGGGATCGAACGTCATGGTGACGATCTTGTTGGTCTGGGTATCGCGCACCGTGATAGTGCCGCGATCGTCGTCCGACGAAATGATCTTGACGTTCGGACTGAAGCTCAACGCGAGCTTTGCTGCCGCCAACTGGGGATTCTTCTTGGCCAGTTCGCTATCGAAACCGGCCTGCTTGGCTTTGTGGACTCCATATCCCACGAGCCCAACGACGGCAATGATGCAAAGCAGAAAAAAGCCGCCAATACCCACCAGGATCCAAACGATCGGGCTGGTTTTCTTCTTTACCGGCATGCCTCCCGGTCCCATCGGAGGGGGCATTTGGGGGTTCGATGACATGTTGTAGAGTCCTCTGTGTACTGTCCTCCAGACAGCATACAGTAGATTAGTGTTATGCGGCAGATCATGTATAACCTTCAGTTTCGGGGGACTGCGGTTCGAAGTAGCGCCGAAAACGCGGTTCTCAAGGCGACTACGAGTGCGGCCAGTTGTGTTATGCGGAGCGTGGTGACGCCCGATGGGATCGAGGGGTCCATCGCTCCTGCCGAAGGCGGCCTTGCTTTCTTTGAATCCGAGGTTCGGATCCTGTCATCCGAGTCTTTCACCGAATCCGGAACGATAGGCTTCGGGGACGGCGATCATACCCTGCGCTTCAGTACTGTCGGCCAGGGCTACCTTGGCCCCAGCGCGGATCCACAGCACATGGCTGGTGCGGTCACCTGGAAGGTGGACGGCGGGGAGGGCCAGTTTGAGGGCGCCACCGGCCTGATTACATCGAATTTCGTGCTGTCGGAGCACGGCGATGTGGTCGATCACCAGTTCGGTGTTATTTTCGTGAAATAGGTCACGGTTTGATTACAATTCATCACCCACGAACTTGTGCTGATAGGGCACAATAGAGATGTGGGTGGATTGGGGTTACTGGCTTTCTGCTTTGACCCGAAATGAGTACCCTCTGCCAGTTCTTCGTCGAACGGAGGCTCTGTGGTCGTTCTTCTTTTTGGGCCACCCGGTTGCGGGAAGGGGACGCAATCGAGGCTCATTACAGCTTGGTTAAAAATTCCGGCGATCTCGACGGGCGAAATGCTGCGCGCTGAAATGCAAGCGGGCACGGAACTGGGCCGTCTGGCCCAGGGGATCATGTCTTCCGGCGGGCTCGTCGGCGACGACATCGTAAACCACATGCTGGCCTGCCGGATCGCCAAGGACGATTGCCGCAACGGGTTCCTGCTGGACGGATACCCGCGCACACTGGAACAGGCCGAATACCTGGATCAACTGCTCGAATCACGCCATCTCGCGTGTCCCATCGTTTTGCACCTCGACGTGCCTGAGGACGCCCTCGTAGGACGCATGACCTCGCGCCGGCAGTGCCCGTCATGCGCCCGGGTCTACAATCTCCTCCACCAGCCCCCCAAGGCGGCCGGCGTTTGTGACGACGACGGCGTCGAACTGATTATCCGAAAAGACGACCAGGAAAGCGTTTTTCGCGAGCGCCTGCGCACGTACGACGAACAGACCCGTCCGGTCCTGGCCCATTATCACGATCGCAGCTACCACCAGATCAGGGGCGATCGTTCTCCAAATTACATCTTTGAAGAGATCACCGGGGTGCTCGAGCAGGTCGTAAGCGTGAACGGGCACGGGGCTGCCAGCGCATCGAAATAAGCCTGAAAAAACAAAAGAGGCAGGCTGGTAGGCCTGCCTCGATGGGTACTGCTGGTGATGAAGTAATTGCGAGCGCTAACGGCTGCTTAAAACTCCTTGAAATCGTCGTCGAGGGGGATGCCGTTCGCCGGCACCGGCCGGATGGTGGGTCGCCGTTCGGAAACCGAGTGCTTCAGCGCCACCAGCGAATCACGAATGGGTTCCGCGACACGGGGGCGGACGGCTCTGACCGGAGATGCCGGAGCATGGCCATCTAGGAGGTCCCCGTCAACCAGGGTCCGCATCTGCATCACAAGCGTGTTGAGCTCTTCGGCGTATGACTTCAGTTCCTCGCCGGCCGAAGCGCTTTCCTCGGCGCTAGCGGCGGTCTTTTGCGTGGTGGTCTGCATTTGAAGTACGGCTTTGGCCACCTGATCGATGCCCCGGGCCTGTTCCTGGCTCCCGATGTGGACTTCGTCCACAAGTTGCTTCACTTCAGCGGAATGCGTGACCACTTCCTGGATGGCTTGCGCGGCGCGTCCCAGTTTGCCGGCTCCATCGCGAACCCGGCTCACCGTGTCTTCAATCATGTCGCCGGTTTCTTTAGCTGCCTCGGCGCACTCCTGCGCGAGGTGTCCGACCTGTTCGGCGACAACCGCGAACCCGGCTCCGGCCGCTCCCGCGCGGGCTGCTTCTACCGCGGCGTTCAGTGAGAGAATCCGGGTCTGGAATGCGATGTCGTCGATGAGCTTGACCACCTTCGTGATCTTTTCGCCCGATGCGCTGATCTCCTGCATGGAGACCGACATCTCGCGAATCGTTTGCTCGGCGGCTCCGACTGCATTCGAGGCCGAGCGCATCAGGTCTGCCGTGGAACGCGAATTGTCCTCGTTCTTGTGGGTGACGGAACTCATCTCTTCCATCGACGCGGATGTTTCCTCCAGGGCGGCGGCCTGGTCGGAAGCTCCCCGAGCCAGCGACTGGCTTGCCGTACACACCTGCGAGGCCGCCTCCGCCACTCGCGCGGCACCACCCGCAACGTGGTGCGCCAGGCTCCTCAGGCGTCCGTTCGCCTGCCTGACGATCACGACGATCACGACGCTCGCGCCAACCGACAGAACGATGAAGAACAGAATCATCCAGAGGCTCCTCGAAGCGGAGCTATTGGTGTCATCGAGGACCGTCTGCAGTTGCTTTTCCTCGTGCTTCACCAGACTGTCGGCTTGTTGGCTGACATCGCGCAGACGTGGGAACTCCACTTCATCGAACGTTTTCTGCACCTGGTCGAACTGCTGCTTGTCGACAAACTGCACGATGTCATCGTTGGCGCGCGCTGCCGCGTTCACCTGCGTCTCCAGCGCTCCCAGCATGTCGGAGGAGTCGCCCGATTCGCTCAACTGCCGGATTTCGGCGAGGCTTTTCTGAATGCTGGAGAAATCCGCCTGAAACGTCTGCTTCGACTGGCTTACCAAGGCTGGGCGCTGCAGAATGGAACCCAATACGATCCCCTCGCTGGATACCATCAGATCGGAAGTGGCAGCCTTGATCGACTGCGCCGCCGCCCGCTTCTGCGCCGTGACATTCACCACACGGTTCATCTCGTGGGTGAGCGTCCGGTTTTGATAAAGCGAGGCAGCGCTCAGCGCCACGATCACCAAAACAAGCGATCCCACGCTCCACAAGAGCTTGGTGCCCAATTTCATTTCGGATTTCATGAACAATAACCTTTCCCTTCCCCGCATTCTGCCCGGCTCGTTCCCGGCTGCTGCTCGCGGGCTCTACAACTTAAAATTCAAACTGATGGTTGTGGTTGCCTTCACCGGCTTGCCATCGGCTTTGAAAGGCGTGAATTTCCATTTCTTCAACGCATCGGTAGCGGCTCGCGCCAGAATGGGATTGCCCGAGACCGTCGAAACTGTATCTACAGCGCCCGAATCGGAGATACCCACCTGCATCTCGACCGCGCCCTCTACTCTCAACTGCTTAGCCATAGCCGGGTATTCCGGTTGCACTTTGGAAACGACGGCCGCCATGGCTTCCGCTGTTGGGACTTTCAAGGCGTCGTCGGCATACATTCCGACGGTAGCCGCTAGCAAACAAACCATCGCTGCCGCAAGCACACGAACTATGCTCTTCGCACGCAGTAACATTACTTCCAATACCTCCTCATCGCTTTTTCTCTTTCTCCTTACTCATCGAGTCGCATTCATGTTTTTTGACAAAAACTTCGCGGGACTAGCGGCCCATGATCATCGTCATGCGGCCCCGCCCATACCCTGTCACTGAGACTTCCATGTCCAGCCGCGCGGCAGGCGATGCGATCGCGGCGATGGCCTCTTTCGGCAATTCCTGGAGCTGATGGCACACCCCGCACAATGTCACGTGAGCGCCGGTGCTCTCGTTGAAAACCCGCATGGACATGCTGAGGACTTCGTGGGCGCCGTCGAGCAGGGAATCTTCCAACACACCCGAACGGATCGCATCCTCGGCGACCGGCCCCGGGAACAGCACCAACGCAGCCCCCGAATATGCAGCCAGCGGCAGGTCTAAAACACACACGCCGGTGGAACCTTTTACGGATTCCTTGTAAATTCCAAACAGCTTGGGGGTTCTCGACCGAACGTCCCACGAAAGGGACTTCGTCACGCTCACGTGCCGTCCCAACATCCCCGTGAGCAATTTGCAGACGGTTTCGGGCGGCGGGAATCGATATGCCGTCTCTGTCATGGCCTGAGAACCGGATCCAGAGCGTCCTGGAAATCGTCAACAGTGAAAGGTTTCGCGATTAGAAACAACGCCCCCGCTTCCGCCGCTTTGGCGCGTCTCTCGTTAGTACATTCCGACGTAACGAAACCGAACCGGGTCGCGACGCCGGAAGACCGCAACTTTTGAAGTAGATCGAGACCACTCATACCCGGCATATTCCAGTCGCACAGCAGCAAGTCCGGGTTGTTGGTTGTCGCGATGCGCAGAGCTTCGTCGCCTGACGCCGCTTCCAGGACCGTCTCTTCCCCATATCCTGCTTGCCGCAGCGTACGCCTCACGATCATGCGCATGGCCTTGCTGTCGTCAACGACCAATATGTTCATCCTTGTGTCGCCCTTGCTGGCCTGCCGGCGCCTTGGCCTTCGTCGGTTTCCACTAATCTATCGGGCAAATCGGACAGACAGCTTAGCCCCGGGAGGTGTAGGTTGCGTATTTTTGCTACGGTGCCCCTCAATTTGAACTTATTTCGTAGGACGTTACGGAACTCCCCGCCCGCGAGTACTGCCGACTGTGTCACGTCGACACAGTGGCTGCCCGCCACGCCTCAGAAACACGAATAGTACTTTCACTAAGTTCAGTACTTTCAATGGGATGCTCTGGTCCTAGGAGTGCATAAGGTAAATCCGAATTGATGAAGTAACTCTTTAGAACCTGGTCCCTCTGATTGCAACGGTCATGAGGGGGAAGCGAGTGGCCTTTAAACGGCGTGCTTGCGGGAGCCGGTGTTTCGAGTTTCACAAACCGCTCATTTCCTCCGTTTGGCAGGTTGCAACAGAGGGCTTTTTTTGAAGGGTTTACTTCTCCTTGGAAGAAGGTTTTGTGGCTTCGGCCGCACATCGATCTTGCCAGGATCTAAGGTTTCAGCGCGATTTGGCCGTCATGGTGTAGGAAAGAAGGACGCGGGCCTCACCAGGAATGGAATCCAAGCGGGTCTTGGTGCCAAATTGAGCTGACGCTGGATCCTAGCCCGTCTTGGGCGAACCGCATCGGAAAGAGGGCCTCGTATTCCTCAGCCAGCGTTCCGATGCGGTTTTTCTTTGCAGCGCAAAATTATAGACCGGTAACGGATCGAAAAACCGGTATTACACAGCCTCTGGCTCTTCGCGTCCCACGACGATTTGGAGGATGTGGAAGGGTGGAGCAGGCATTCAGCCCAATGCCACGTCTTGAGCCTTGTGATGCAGGCTGTTAGCCTGCGGCGGGTTGCTTACCCGCCCACTCTGTAGACCTCCCGTTTAGCTTGCGACGGCGAGAAAAAAGCTAAGACCCGGTGACCGGAGCCAGCTGCGTCGCTGGATACGTCCGTTTCTCGGCCACGAAAGCCGACGGTGTGGTGACAGAGAGCGGCACAAATGTAATCAGCTTCGCAGACGACGTCCCCTGCAAATTGCGCAGCGGAGCGACCCACGTCTCGACGCCGATCTCGATTCCCGCCTTCGACCGGACGCTGCCCTGCTCGGCAATGGGGCTCGGCTTCCCGACGACCTCTTCCATCCGCCACCCAAAAAGCCGCTCCGCAGCACGATTCCAGTAAACGATGTTTCCGTTTTCTATCGCGATCGTCGCCAGCGGTTGAGATTCGAGTACCGCTGCGCCGACACTGGGATCCACCGATCGTTCGAGACCCACCCAAGCCGCTCCAGGAGGCGCCTCGTTAGCCTCCACCAGCCGCAGGCGGAGCAGCGTGTTCTCGCGTTGCACCGCCGAAATCCTCAGAATCATTACGATCAATAGGCACAATGCGGCGATCAGTACGTCTCCCATGCCATCGAGATTCGCTACCCCGGGCATGAGTACCCAACCCGACTGTTTCAGCAGGCGTATTCCTTCCGCAACGCAGATGATCCCCATCAGCCCCGCCAGAAAACGGTCAGGACCCTCACGGCGCCGTCTGATTTGGAAGATACACCCCAGGAGTGCAGCCATGCACACGAGCACTGCCAACGCCGTCAGCGGGCTTTTGGCAAATACGTGCGATAGAAACAAGCAGGCTCCTTTCGACGCCTCAGCACAGGCGAATCTCCAAGATCGGATCGACGGTCCGCGCTCACCTTACTTATCGTCTGAGCTGTCCGCAGACTTTAATAGGTACCAAAGTTTGCCTGTCTCGGCAGATTTGCTTAGGTAACTTTACCGAGCCCGCGAACCGCACCGAGAAGCGCCTCGATTGCGGCGTTATCGCCAAACGTCTCGCTGAGATGTGCAAAAACATCGACGTTTCCGGGCGCGAACACGAAGCTCCCGCCCAACTGGAACGGGTCACGCCCCAGACGTAATTGCCGATGCCCGGCCGCCTTTGCACGCTTCCGGGCTTTGGCATTGTCCGAACGGAAAATGTGCAGGATGTTTCCGCTGCCAAGCCCGGCGGCACGATAGGAAAGGCGATCCTCGTCGACGAGTAGCGGGAACGTGATGCCGGTCTCCTCCCGGAAAAAACGCGCATAATTCCGATCGCCGAGGCCTATCGCGGCTAGCCTTGCCCCCGCCGCTTCAAGAGTGCACTGGTGTTCGCGCAACTGCGCAACATGCTCGCGGCAGAAGATTCAACCGTAATGCCGCAGGAAAACAACTACCGCCGGGCTCCGTTCCCAGAGGGAACCCAGGCGTGTCGGCGCGCCATCGGCATCCGGCAACACAATGTCGCCGAGAGCCGCGCTGAGCGAACCGGTCATGAACTCAGTGTATGTCAGGCCGCGTGCGACGGCTCAACGTGCGCTTCCGGAAATCCTTCAAAGAGCTCGCGTAATTGTGGACCCATCGCGCCGCACAACCGCTCTTCGAGCAGTAGGTTCCGAATCTGCCGCGGAAGGATGCGCCAGGGTACCTGACCATGCGACGCCGCGATCTCGCCGTTGTGGTATGCCGCCGCTCGAAGACGGGGTTCGACATGTTCCGGTGTGCGCCGGGAGCGATCCGAGACCGCTTCCGTCAGCGCGAACAACGCGCGGCCCAGCGGAATCAGATCGTGGTGTTTCATGTCCTCGATCGGCTGCAGGTCCTTGCGACTGAAAGAGGCGGCGAGAGCATTGCCGAGCGCGGTCCACGCCATCTCCACCGCCGCCGGCTTGGCGCGTTGCAGGATCGGCTCGCCGTTCGGAGCAACGGTCGCAATCGGTAGTGTGCGCACAAACTCCAGGTGCAACCACGTGGACTTGGCGTCCTGCTCCCATTTCGCGATGCGCCATTCGCGGCCGAAGAATTCCATCGAGTCTTCGAAGCTGACCGGTCCGTCCCATGTGAAGCGCGCGTCCGGCCAGGGCAGTTTCACCCGCGCATGCTCACTCGAATAATCAATGCGGAGAATGTCGGTCGGACGATAAACTACGATGCTCTGCGGTCCCGTCTTGAGCCGGTGGGCCTGCCACAACCGGCCATCCATCGTCACCAGCAGCGAAGTGATGCGGACTGCATCGGACGCCAGGATCTTCATCGCCTCCAGCGGCGCGATGGGAACGTGCAACTCGTCATGCTCTCCCTGCATGAGGAAGGCGCGTTGCACCGCCTCGTTGTAATCCGCCGGAAGATACGTTCCCGGAGCCACGCTCAGCAGGAGCGCCGGAAGGGCATCCATCGCCGGGGCCTCGGTTCGCCCGAGCAAAAAAAGCACAACGTCGCGGAGAATCTCAATGTCACCCGGATAAACCTCGCGCGGAGATAAAAGACCTGGTTCGAGCATCTCCTCCAGCGTGGAGGTGGACAACCGCTGCCGAATGAGCAGGCGCTCCAAAGCCCGCGCAATCGCTACCGCGGGAATACCTTCTTCGAGGTCCGCTTCGTCTCGTTCGTCAACCAGCAGCCGCGCTACCTCCACCGGCAGCCATTCGTTCAACAGGCGGGCCAGGTAGGGTTTCAGCCTCTCGCGATCCAGCTTAATCCGGGGCGCCGATGTTGAATTGATGGACGCCCGCGTGTGCACCTCTTTGCGCACGAAACCCTCACGTTGGATCCACTCACGAAGTTCAATCAGAACCAAATTCCCGCCGTTAATCGCGGCGCTCTGTCCCAGCAGGCGATCCAACTGCTCCCATTCCGCACGATCATAGTGCTGAGCGTAAACGGTTTTTAGCCAGTAAAAAGCCAGCGTCTGCATCGTCTCTGGATACAGGCGTTGCCGCATCCGCCTTACCAGACAATCAAAATCCGAGCGGACGCGGGATGCGTGCGCCCCCCGGTGAGAAAAACGAATGAAACTAACTGCCGATGCGCTCATACGACTGCAAAACCCACTACTCGATTTGACGACTTTAGGGGGGTGAACGTTGCGCGGTAGTTAGTACCTGGCGTTACAATACCGCCTCTCCGCGTGGGGAGACTGTGGAAAGTGAAGCAGAACCGCCTGCGCCAGCAAGCTGCATAGCCGCAACCCAATGGTGGCGCAGGCCGTTTCGCCTGTGAATCCTTCCACAATGTCAGAATATTCGCGAGGCGCGAAGAATCTAAAGCAACGAACGGTAGCGCTCGGGAAAAGTGGGTCAACCGCAACCGCCTGCCTCACCCTGTCACAGCTCGGCGGGTTTGAAACCCGCCTTCACACTTCGAGTGCCTTGACAAGCACCCGTAACAAACCGGTGCGCAGGGATGTAATCCATGTCCCATCGCGGAAAGCTAAGCGACATTGGACAACACCCTCGTCAACTTGTAGCCGCTCGCTGACTGCAATAAAATCCCAATCGCCGCTCCCGGGAATCCGCGCCCCATCCCAAAACGGAGTGCCGCGATTCGCTTATAATGACCTGCATCGCAAAACATGGACCAACAGCCCATTACCGGCATGCTTCAGCGGTTCGCGGACGGAGACAAGCAGGCGCTCGACCAGCTTATGCCGCTCGTCTATGCTGAGCTACAACGCCTGGCCAGCGGCTATCTGCGTGGTGAGCGCCCGGGACATACTCTGCAGCCGACTGCGCTCGTTCATGAAGCCTACGCCCGGCTGCTGAAGCAGGAGCAACCCGACTACCGGAACCGTGCGCACTTCCTCGGAACCGCCGCTCAATTGATGCGCCAGATTCTGATCGATCACGCTCGCACCAGGAACGCTGCTAAACGCGGCGGAGGAAGTCTTCGCCTCCATCTGGACGGCCAGAAGATTGCGATCGAGCGAGCTCCCTTTCTGCTGGCTGTGGATGATGCTTTAACCGCCCTCGCGCGGAAGGATCCTTTGAAGGCACGACTGGTGGAAATGCGGTTCTTTGGCGGATTAACGGCAGAGGAGTCCGCCGAAGCCATCGGGAAGCCTGTCACGGAGGTACGCCGCGACTTGCGGGTCGCGTTGGCATGGCTACAACGGGAACTCGATCGCGCCGAGACTGTTAAGGGGGCCGGAGCATGAAGCGACTCGAAAAACCCTCGTCCGGATTCCGCCTTATAGATTGACACCGGTTGCGACTCGTTGACCTCGAACAACAACACCACTGAGCATTGGGATCGCGTTCAGGAGATCTTTCTGGCCGCCGCGGATCTTCCCGCCGGACACATCGCCGCCTACTTGCACCAGGTGTGCGGAGAGGACGACGCACTACGGCGTGAGGTTGAGTCGCTCCTCAGAGCCGATGGGGTGATGGAGGCCCGTCTTGCCGGGGCAATTGAAGCGGAGGCAGGCGCGCTGTGTGAGACGCCTGCGGCACCCGCTCCTGAGGTCGGCGGATACCGCGTCCTCCGGGAAATTGGACGCGGGGGAATGGGCGCGGTCTACCTGGCGGAGAGGGACGACGGGCACTTCCAAAAGCGCGTGGCCATCAAGGTGGTCAAGCGCGGCATGGATAGCGACGACGTGCTTGGACGCTTTCGTCACGAGCGCCAGATCCTCGCGAACCTGGATCATCCGTACATTGCGCGGCTCATTGATGGAGGAACGACCGTCGACGGGAGACCATTCTTCGTAATGGATTACGTGGAGGGCCAGCCCATCGATGTATATTGCCGGGAGCGTGGCCTGAGCGTCGAAGCCCGGTTGCGGCTGTTCCTGTTGGTTTGCGAAGCCGTCGCATACGCCCACCGGGGGCTCGTAGTACATCGCGATCTCAAGCCAGGCAACGTTTTGGTCACCTCCGACGGCATTCCAAAACTCCTCGACTTCGGTGTCGCGAAATTGTTGACGCCGGATTCCAGCAGCTCATTGACCATAACTGCTTCTCCGGTCCGTCCACTCACGCCGGAATACGCCAGCCCCGAACAATGGAGGGGCTTGCCGGTGACGACCGCCATCGACGTCTTCGCCCTGGGTGCGGTGCTATACGAGTTGCTCACCGGCGTTCGGGCGCGCAGATTCGGGAATTCCACGCCGCAGGACATGGAGAGTGTCGTTTGCGACACCGAGGCGCCGCGCCCCAGCCAGGCTGCAGCAGAAGCAGCTCTCGGGCGTCAACTCGCGGGCGATCTCGACAACATTGTGGCCATGGCGATGCATCGCGACCCGTCGCGGCGATATCAATCCGTGGACCAGATGGCCGATGACATTCGCCGCCACCTCAGCGGCCGTCCGGTTCTGGCGCGGCAGGATTCACTCGCCTATCGCGCCGGACGGTATATTCGCCGCCACCGTCTCGCCCTTTCCGCGGCGGCAGTGGTGTTTACCAGTCTTCTCGCCGGGGTCACGATCGCATTATCCGAGGCGCGGCAGGCTGACGCCGCCCGGCATATTGCCGAGGCGCAAAAAGAGACCGCCGACCGCGAGCAGGCGCGCGCGGATCAGCAAGCCCAAGTGGCCCGAATCGCCCAGGAGCGTTCCGAGCGCCGCCTCGCACAGATGGTCGAATTGGCCGACCGCTCCCTCTATGACGTACACACCGCCATCGAGCGGCTGCCGGGTTCCACGGACGCTCGCCGCCGGATCGTGGCTACCACCCTGCAATTCCTGGAGAATCTTTCGAAGGATGCGGACCCCGATGACCGGCTGCGCGAGGTATTGAGCGCCGCCTATTTCAAAGTCGCCGACGTGCAGGGCTACCCCCTGCATCCGAATCTGGGGGACAACGAGGGAGCTCTGGCGAACTACAGGAAGTCCATCGATCTCATCAATGCTCTTCTGCGAAAGCAGCCCAACAACCCCCGCTACCTGCTGCAAAGAGTCGATGCCGAGGTGCGAACGGCGGCAATTCTCTGGCACATCGAGGAGCGGCCTCGAGCGCTACAAATCCTACAGGCGGCGCTGCCGGAAGCGCGAAGCCTCGCCCGCTCACAGCCCGCGGACAAAGACTGCAGGGATGCGGAAATCTCTGTGATTAGCGAGATGGCCGCCGCCTACAAAGCCAACGACAATACTGCTTCGCTGCAGTGTGAGCGCCAGGCGATCGTTCTGCTTTCGCGAATGATGAAGGATTTCCCGGGCAGCCGCGATGTGAAGCTCGATCTGGCCTCGGCATACAGTCAGTTAGGACAACTCTTGCATCGAACCGCCAGCTCGGACGAGGTGGTTGGCTATTATCGGCGTTCCATCGCCCTTCGCGAGGAAATGGTCGCGGCGACTCCCACCGACGCGGTGGCGCGGCGTGGACTGATGATCAGTTACGCCAACCTGGGGAGCATTCTGGATAGCCCTTATGTTCCATCCAGAGGCGACGCAACAGGCGCCCGCGAATACTTCGGGAAGGCGGTTTCGATTGCGAGAGAACTGGCGCAAGCGGATCCCAGCGATCGGTTGGCGCAATACGACCTGGCAAATGCGCTGGCGCGGCAGGCGATGATCGACCCTCCACCTGACGAGCGCGCCAACTCCTTGGCGTCGCTTCGCCAGGCGCAAAACATCTTCGAGGAACTGCTGGCTGCGGATCCTAAATCATCGCAGACGGCGAAGGCTCTGACTCTCACCGGTGAATACGCGGGGCATAGGCTTCGCGATCTGGGTCGGCGCCAGGAAGCTCTGGCGGAATACCGCAAGTCCTTGTCGCTGGCGCAGAAGTTCCTGGCTGCCAATCCTCAGGATCTCGCGTTTGTGGCGCAGACCGTCGCCGATGAAAAGGCTATCGGATTCACACTGGCATTGGAAGGTGACTGTCCCGGGGCAATTGACTATGCTCAGCGGGCGATCACGCTTGCGGAGCAGCACAGCGCCGAAAACGACGCGGCCGACGGCTATCTAAACCTGGCGTTGGCGCATCAATTGTTCGGGGAGTGCAACGAAACACAAGCTGCGGTGACGCGCGCGCTCGCGATATGGGATCGGGTGACAGCGGCCGGGCGCCAGATAACGAATCCTCGTTCGTATGAGCATGCTAAACGTCTGCTGGGATCTTGTGTGCAGGGAGTAACTACGCCGCTGGATCGTTAGTCCTGGCTCACATCGCGGAGGCCGGCTCATCCTGATTTCGACAGAGTGCCAGCCCCCGACTGCATGAAAGCGTAGGCTTAGGCTTGTTGGTTGTGGTTTTGCGTGAGCGAGCCGGACTTCACCTTGCTCCGCACGGCCATGCCCTGTTCGTTGTGGTTATTGTTGAGCGAGCCGGCTTTCAGTGTGCTGCGTACCTTCAGGCCCTGCTGGTTGTGGTTGGCGTTGAGTACGCCGGCCTTTACCCGGCTGCGCACTGCCATTCCTTGCTGATTGTGATTGCTGACCAGCGCCCCCGCTTTCATCTGGCTCCTCAAGGGTACTCCTTGCTGGTTGTGGTTGAAAGTTACCGACCCGGCTCTTAGCTGACTCCGGACTGTCATCCCTTGCTGCACGCGATTTGTCTTCATTTGTTTCTCCTGTTGGATATTCAGCGGCCATGTTCCGCTCAATGGCTAAAGCGGAAAACACCGGAGCGATTTTTCGATGATCGCGAGATTTTTTTCAACCGCCAGCCGGGGCTGACAGCACGCAGCGAAGCAACTCATTCGGAATTGGCAGCATCGAAACTCAACCGCGACCGTAAGGGAGCGGCCGCGACATTTCCCAGTCTCGCGAGGGAGTGGTCAGGCTAAGTACTTAGACAACAAGCTTCCAGGGTTTGCGATACTCCCGCGTCAGAAACTTTCGCGGCTCGCTTTGTACCGTGGTCCACTTCTGTTCGTCCCAATCGAGCTTGATCTTGCTGCGCAGCGCCACGTTCCCGAGCAGGCATGTGCTTGTCGAGCGCTGGCATTTCTCGATGTCGCTGATCGGAGTCTGCCGCGTGCGGACGCACTCCAGAAAGTTCGCCCAGTGGTTCAGATTCCCGCTGTCGGTCGACTTTTCCTCAGCTTCCGCCATCAGGGGCTCTTTGTCCCGCATCTCCGGAACAATCTTGTAGCCGCCCCGATCGAGGAACATCGTTCCCTTGTTGCCGCAGAACAGAATCCCGCCGCCTTTGCCGAACATCGACTGCCCGTTGCCGGACCGGCGCTCGTAGGTCGCAATGAAACCGCTCGGATACGTGTAGGTGACCTGCAGCGTGTCCGGCGTTTCCGTGTTGTCCTTTACGTACAGCTTCCCGCCTAGCGCCGTGATCTCGCTCGGGACCTCTTCTTTGAACGCCATCTGTACAATGTCGAGCCAGTGCACGCCCCAGTCCGTCATCATGCCGCCGGCATAATCCCAAAACCATCGAAAATTCGAGAAATATTTGTCCTGGGGGTCAACACCAAAACGGTTCTCGTTGAAGGCTCGCTTCGGCGCGGGACCGAGCCACATGTCCCAATCCAGCCCCGAGGGCGGTTCGCTGTCGGCAGGATTGCCCCAACCCACCGGATCGCCATTGCCGTAATTCCAGGTGCGCACGAAGGTAATGTCGCCGAGCGCGCCGCTCCGCACGATCTCCACGGCTTTCTGGAAATGCTTCGCCGACCGCTGCATCGTGCCCGCCTGCACCACGCGCTTGTACTTGCGCGCCGCCTGCACCATCTTGACGCCTTCGTCCACCACCGTGCAGATGGGCTTTTCGACATACACGTCCTTCCCGGCCTTGCACGCCTCCACCGTCATGTACGCGTGCCAGTGATCCGGCGTGGAGATGCACACGACATCCACATGCGGCAGCGCCAGCACCTCTCGAAAATCGCGATACGGCTTCGCCTGGTCCTTGCTGTCGCGCACCGCCCAGTCCAGATTGCGCTGGTACACGTCGCAGACCGCTACCGGAGCAAGATTGTCCTGCCGCATCGCGAAGTGCAGGTTCGAGCGTCCCATCTTGCCCATGCCGATAAATGCGGCGTTGATCTTGTCGTTGGCGCCTTTGATTTTTCCGGTGAAAAGATTGGTGGTCAGCGCGGCGGCGCCCACCGCTTTGAAGAAATCTCTGCGGTCCGATTGCATACTCTCAAGATCTCATTTCACGACAATATTCACCAGTTTGTCCGGCACTGCAATCACCTTCACAATCTGCTTGCCGTCGACAAACGGCTTCACCTTCGCGTCTGCCAGGGCCAATTTCTCTAACTCCGACGTCGCCGTGCCGAATGGAGCGAAGACACGGCTGCGCAGCTTCCCATTCACCTGCACGACAATCTCGGCCTGCTCTTCGCGCGCCAGCTCGGGGTCGTAGGTGGGCCAGGACTGTTTGAGGACGGGGCCGCGTCTGCCGAGTTCCTCCCACATCTCCTCGGCTAAATAGGGGGCGAAAGGGGCCATTAATAACGTCAGCTTTTCGGTTGCTTCGGCAATGACAGGACTGCTGAGCCCCGCCTCATTTGCGTACAGGTCGTTCACCAGCTCCATGATCGCCGCGATGCAGGTGTTGAAGTGCCACCGCGACTCGAAATCATCCGTGATCTTCTTGACTGTCTGATGCAGCTTCCGGAGCACTTTCCGGTCCGCCTCCGTCCGCTCGCCCGCGGGAGATCCGATGCGGTCAATACTGCGCGTGACAAATCGATAAACACGGCCCAGAAAGCGCACGGCCCCCTCCGCCCCCGCATCGGTCCAGTCCATCTCCTTCTCGGGCGGCGCGGCGAACAGCTCAAACATGCGCCCGGTGTCCGCGCCGTAGCGCTCCATCATCTCGTCGGCGCTGACCACATTGCCCTTGGACTTCGACATCTTCGCGCCGTCCTTGATGACCATGCCTTGCGTGAACAACCGCTGCACCGGCTCGTCGTTGCGGATCATGCCGAGATCGCGCATTACCTTCGTCCAGAAACGCGAGTAGATCAGGTGTAGAATCGCGTGTTCAATCCCACCGATGTACTGGTCGATCGGAAACCAGTAGGCAATCTTAGCCGAATCGAACGGCTCATGGTTGTTATGCGCATCGCAGTAACGGTAAAAATACCAGGACGAATCGATAAACGTATCCATCGTGTCCGTCTCACGCCGCGCGTCGCCGCCGCACTTGGGACATTTTACGTTGACGAAGTCCGGGACATTCTCCAGCGGCGATCGGCCTTTGCCTGTAATCGTAATGCCCAGCGGCAGCACGACCGGCAAATCCTTCTCCGGCACCGGAACAATGCCGCACGACGGGCAGTGGATCACCGGGATCGGTGTTCCCCAATAACGCTGCCGTGAGATACCCCAGTCCTTGATGCGATAAGTGATCGCTGCCTTCCCGAAGCACTCCCGCTCGGCGCGCGCCGCCATTACGCGACGCGCCTCCTCGCTCGGCATGCCCGAATATTCACCCGAGTTCACCAGTACGCCATAGTCGATGTACGGCAGCTTCGCCGCGGAGCCATCCGAAGGCTGAATCACCTGCACAATCGGCAGATTGTATTGCTCGCAGAATTCGAAATCGCGCTCGTCGTGGCCGGGAACCGCCATGATCGCTCCGGTGCCATAGCCCATCAGCACGAAATTCGCGACCCAAACCGGCATGCGCTCGCCGCTGAACGGGTTCAGGGCGTACTTCCCGGTGAAAAAGCCTTCCTTCACGACGTCACCCGGTCCTTGCTGCGCCCGTGCGTCGATCATCTTTTTCGCGCGCGGGTCGTCGCCGATTAACTCCCGCGTGATGGGGTGTTCGGGAGCCAGCAATACCGCGGTTGCGCCGTAAATCGTGTCAATCCGCGTCGTGAAAACGCGGACCGGTTTGCCCGATTCCTCCAGCTTGAAATCGACCTCCGCGCCTTCCGAGCGCCCAATCCAATTGCGCTGCATCGCAATGACGCGCTCGGGCCAACCCTGCTCGATGCCTTCGATGTGATCGAGAAGTTGATCGGCATATTTCGTAATCCGCAGGAACCACTGCTCCAGTTCGCGCTGCTCCACGGGCGTCGATTCGTGACGCCAGCAGCAGCCGTCCACCACCTGCTCGTTCGCCAGCACCGTGGCGCACTGCGGGCACCAGTTCACCAGCGCGCTCTTGCGATATGCCAGGCCGCGCTCCAGCATCTTCAGGAAGAACCATTGATTCCAGCGGTAATAATCGGGCTCGCACGTGGCAACTTCACGCGACCAGTCGTAGCTATAGCCCATGCGCCGGTGCTGCCGCTTCATGTTGGAGATGTTCATCATCGTCCACTCGTACGGATCGCGATTGTTTGCGATCGCGGCATTTTCCGCGGGGAGGCCGAACGCGTCCCAGCCCATCGGATGTAACACGTTGAAGCCCCGCATCCACTTATAACGGGCCAGCGCGTCACCGATCGAGTAGTTGCGAATGTGGCCGATGTGCAGCGTCCCACTGGGATAAGGAAGCATCTCGAGCACGTAGTACTTGGGCTTCGAGGAATTCTCCTCGGGCTTGTACATGTCGGCATCCTGCTGCCAGCGCTCGTGCCACTTCAGCTCGATTGTTTTCGCGTCGTACTGCTTTTCGGGCATAGTCTTTTTGTAAGAGACGAGACTCCTGAGAGGAGTCTCGAGTGATTGGGATCGGCGAAACCCTACTTCTTCACTATAGCGTTGCTGCGTGAATCCGCGTAAGACGATTGCGGACTCCGGCGCACTATTTCAAAGGAGAGCAATAACATCCGTGTGGAACAAAAAAAACGACGATCCCAGATCGCAACAGACCATGACACCGCCTAGCACGCCGGTTGCTGCGGCGCCCGCACCAGCCGCCGCAGCGCCGGTACCCGAACCGGTGTCACCAGTTGCGGTCCTGGGCAAGAGCGTGGTCGTGAAGGGTGAGATCTACAGCCAGCAGGATTTGATGATTGACGGGGAGGTCGAAGGTTTAGTCGAAGCGAAGGGTCACCGCCTGACCGTGGGACCCAACGGCAAGCTTCAGACGAAAGGCGTGAAGGCACGTGAAGTGGTTGTGATGGGCAAGATGAACGGCAGCGTCGAAGCCACCGACAAGGTTTTCATTCGTAAGGATGCGCAGCTCGTCGGTGATGTGCAGACCGCCGGTATCGTAATCGAAGACGGCGCGTACTTCAAGGGCGGCATCGATATTCGTCGGGGCCCGGTAAACGGTAAGGATTCAAACGGCAAAGAGAAGTAATGTCTGTGATGCAGGCTGTTAGCCTGCGGCGGGTTGTTAACCCGCTCGCTCCGCAACCTGTTGAGCCTTAAAGGTGGCGCAGGCGGTTTCGCCTGCGCATGCCGCTCTCAAAGTCTTCTGCCACGAGGCAGCCGGGTGTGTCTGGTGTGAGCAGGGTGAATCCTGAGGCGCCATCCTCCAACGGTTATCAGTTCGTACTGGCGGCGGTGTATGCCGTGCCTCAGAATCAACCCGGCCTGACGCTGAACATAACGAGCGCCGTAATCCAATGCGAACGGAACCGTGGTGACGTTTCAGGGGCCGCTGGGAAATGCGACGGCAACGACCCGGCCTTACACAGACTCCGATATCGTCAACAACGCTTCTTCACGCTGCAATAAAAAGCCCACCGAAGCTTAGTTTCTGTGGCCGGACCGGTTCTGTTAACCGGTCCCGCTACTGCTATTTCAGCCCGGAGCGATGCCCTCGTCGCACGGTTCTGTTCCGGCCTCACCCAACATGCAACGCCTGAACCGGATCCAACTTAGTCGCGCGACGGGCAGGCAGGAAGCTCGCCACCAACGCAACCATCAGAAACAGCGACGTGCCCCCGATATAAGTCAGCGGATCGGTGGCTTCCACCTGGTAGAGCAGCGTTGACATTAGCCTCGTCAAAAAGTAAGAGCCCGCCAGCCCGACCACGATACCGGCCCCCGTCAAACGCAGACCCATCGCGATCATCATGCGGAAAATATCGCCTCTCGCAGCGCCGAGCGCGAGACGAATCCCCAGCTCCTGCGTGCGCTGCGCAACCGAGTACGAAATCACGCCATAAATGCCAACCAGCGCCAGAATCAGGGCCGTTGCGGCGAACAGCCCGAGCAGAAACATAGTGGTCCGAGGCTGCGCGCGAGCTTTCGACAGCACTTCTTCCATCGTGCGGACGCTGACCAGCGGCAAATCCTTGTCGAGTGTCTCGATCTGGCGGCGTACCGCTGGAACCAGACCGCGAGCGTCGCCCACCCCCCGGATGCTCAGATTGAGACGAGCCCACGGTAACTGTGGGAACGGAAGCAGCATCTCCGGTTGAGGATCGGTCGCCAGGCTGTTGTTCTTCACATCGCCTACAACTCCGACCACCTCCGCCGGCGCTTTGAGCTGTCCCAGCCAGATGTGCTTGCCTACGGGATTGTCGTTGGGCCAAAAACGCCGCACCAATGCCTGGTTGACGATGATCACACGGGGCGCGGCGGCATCGTCGTGGCTGTTGAATTCGCGCCCTCGGATCAAAGGCACGCGCAAAACCTTCAGGTAGTCAGGACTGATGGTTTGAACATTGAGAATCGGACGCCGCGTGATGGGAACATTGGGCTGGCCTTCCAGCAGAGCGGGCGTGAGCCGCGAAGGATTCACGGGAAGCGCCGACGAGATTGTGGCCGCCTGTACCCCCGGCAGCACCGCCACCGCTTCGAGCGTACGATTGTAGAAATCGATCATCTGGTCGGGCTTCGGATAACGCGCCGGCGGCAGCGACATCGCCATTGTCACAACATGGTTCGGATCGAAACCGAGCGCTGCCGTTTGCAGCCGGATGAAGCTTCGAATCAGGAGACCTGAGCCCACCAGCAACACCATCGATAGGGCGACCTCGGCCACTACCAGAAGATTCCGGGCATTGCCGCGTTCGCGCGATCCGGTGCTGCCGCGCCCTTCCTCCCGCAGCACCGAATTGAGATTGACTCGCGAGAGTTGCAGGGCGGGCACCATGCCGAAAAGCAAACCGGACGCGAGCGAAACTACCGCTGAGAACACCAGCACGGAAACATCAATATGCGCGTCCGCCGCTATCGGCAGGCTGGACTTGGTCAAAATCGAAAGCCCGCGCACGCCCCAGAAACCCAGAAGCACTCCCGTAATGCCTGCAACACACGCCAGCATCACGCTTTCGATGAGCAACTGGCGCGCAATAATCGCGCGGCTCGCCCCGAGCGCGGTTCGAATCGCAATTTCCTTCTTGCGGCCTAGCGCGCGAGACAGGAGCAGGCTGGCGACATTCGAACAGGCGATCAGAAGTATGAAGCCCACCGCGCCCAGAAGAATCCACAAACCGGTGCGGACATTCGAGACGAGTTGTTCCTGCAAACCCCCGATCGTGATGGAGAGCCGCGGATCGGCATCCGGACGCCCCGGGAACTGGTGCTGGAATTGGAGATTCAGCACGTCCATCTCAGCCTGCGCCTTCTCCTGCGAAGTACCTGGACGCAGTCGAGCGACGGCGTTCAGATAGCCGGCCCCGGCCCGCAGGTGCTCCGGTGTCGTGATGTTGAGCAGGAATTCTTTCGTGGCCCACATGCCGACATCCGTACCCACAAATCCAAACTGGAACCCGGCAGGCATGACGCCAATGATTGTGTAGTCCTGTGCATCCAAGGTGACGCTTTGCCCGACAATCGAGGGGTTCGCTCCAAAACGCCGCTGCCAGAGTTCGTGGCTGAGCAGAATCACGGGTCGACCGCCCGGCTGGTCCTCTTCCTGGAGAAAACTACGGCCCAGCACCGGGTGTACGCCGAGCACGTCCAGAAAATTCCAGGACACGCGGGCCGACGGCACCTGTTCCGGTTCGCCGCTGCCGGAAATATTGAAATCCTCATGTGCAAACGCGGCAATTCCCGAGAATGAACGGCTGTTATCGCGGAGAAACTCGAAGCGATTGATCGAATAGACGTCGCCCCCGCCCGTCCGCCGGTCGCCCCTCGCTGCGCCGACCAGAACCAGCGATTCCGGATCGCTATATGCGAGCGGCTTCAGCAGCACGGCGTTCACCACTGTGAAGATCGCCGTGTTCGCGCCGATTCCCAAGGCCAGCGTCAGTACTGCGATAACCGTAAATGCCGGGCTCTTCCTGAGCGTCCGCAATGCAAAGAGTAAGTCGGCTTTGAGATTGCCCATGAAAACTCAGGGTAACGCGTGTCCCGAGTCGTGGATTCCGTGGAAGGGTGAAGCAGGCGGTTGCGCCTGCCTTTGGAGGAATATGCAAATCCTGACCGGTCCAGGCGGGTTTCAAACCCGCCGCAGGTTGCAAACCTGCCTTACCTTCGCTGGCGTCGGTCCACTTCCGGAAGAACTGAGTGGCATTGCCTCTAACCGGAAATCTCGCCCCGCGACAGCCTACCGCAACTGGTTCTCCACTTCCTCCAACCAGTCCGGCCTCTTCAACACCTCCCGAGGCTTGCTGCCATCCGGAGGCCCAATAATCCCCTCACGCTGCATCATGTCAAGAATCCGGGCCGCGCGCCCATAACCGAGCCGCAGCCGCCGTTGCAGCGTCGAAGTCGATGCCTTCCCCAACTCCAGCACCACCCGAACCGCATCCTGATACATGGGGTCTTCGGGACCATCGAAATTCTCGTCCTCGCCCTCTTCGACCTCGGCAGGAGGAGCGAGCAGGAAGCTCTGATCGTACTCCGGCCGCGCCTGCTCTTTCCAGAACTCAACCACCGAGTTCGTCTCCGCCTCGGTGACGAAAGCCCCGTGCACGCGAATCAGCCGCGAAGATCCCGGCGGCAGAAACAGCATGTCGCCGCGGCCCAGCAAATGCTCCGCGCCCATCACGTCGAGCACCGTCCGTGAATCCACCCGCGTCGCCACCCGGAAGCTGATTCGCGACGGGAAGTTCGCCTTGATCAACCCGGTGATAACGTCCACCGACGGCCGTTGGGTTGCCAGGACCAGGTGCATTCCCACCGCGCGCGCCATCTGCGCCAGCCGCGTCACCGCCTCTTCGACGCCGCCTCGCTCCACCATCATCAGGTCGGCCAACTCGTCAATCAGAATCAGGATGTATGGCAGCGGACTCAGATCCTCAGCCGGCGTTTCATCCTCTTCGAACAGCGTCCGAGGTGTCATCGCCAATTGCCGAACCTTCTTGTTGTACTGATCGATGTTCCGCACGCCCTGCCCGGCCATCAGCTTCAGACGCCGCTCCATCTCCAGCACCGCGTTCCGCAGCGCGTTCGTGGCTTTCTTGGGGTCCGTGATCACCGGCACCAGCAGGTGCGGGATTCCTTCGTACAGCCCCAGTTCCAGCCGCTTCGGATCCACCATGATCATGCGCACTTCATCCGGCGTTGCCTTGTACAACACCGACATGATCATGGAGTTCAACATGACGCTTTTACCCGAGCCCGTCGAACCGGCGATCAGCAGGTGTGGCATCGATTCCAAGGCCGCCACTTTGATTCGTCCGTTGATGTCCTGGCCAAGGCAGATCGTCATCTTTGAAGGCGAACTGCGAAATTCCTCCGATTCGAGGATGTGCCGCAAACTGATCACCGCGCGCCGCGTATTCGGAACTTCGATGCCGACGGTCGGCTTCCCGGGAATGCGCTCGATCAGAATCGATTCCGCCTGTAGTCCCAGGCACAGATCTTCACTTAGCGTCGTAATGCGGCTGTACTTGACGCCCGCCTCGGGCTTAAACTCGAAAGTCGTCACTACCGGGCCGGGATTGATCTGCACCACCGAACCCAGCACATTGAACTCTTCGAACTTCGACTTGATCCGCGCAGCGATCTCCTTCAGCTCGATCGAATCGTACGGATTTCGTTCAGGCACCTCGTTCAGGAGCGTGGTCGGCGGAAGCTCGTACGGTTGATGTTGCCGGTGCTCCGGCCCCGCCGGCTTCCCTCGGCGGGTAGTCCCCACCGCGTCCACCGCAACCGGTGCCGCCGGAGCAAGAGGCGGTGAAGGAGGCAAATCGGCTTCCAGCGTCCGAATCGGGATTTCCTCCATCTCCTCGGCCGACGGCTCATCCACATCGAACGGTGGCTCGTCCTTCGACACCTCGGCCGTCGCAACTACCGGAGCCTCTTTCGATTTCTTGCCCGCTCGTTTGGCCGCCCGTGCCTCGGCCTTCGCCTTCGCCTTAGCTACCGCAGCCTTGTGCCGATTCGTCCGCCACCGTTCCCACCGCGACCGCACCCGTTCGAGCCACGCCAGCGGCCTCGCAAACCACACCGCGACCTTCGCCATCGAGAAGCTGGAGATCAGGTACAACGATCCGATGAACGCAATCAGTGCGACCATCACCGTTCCCAGCACGTTCAGTTTGGCCTCGAAATACTCCGCCAGGAGCGTACCAAGAACGCCGCCGGATTCGAACGACCCTGGCCAGATCCGCCACTTCGGCGCAATCGTCAACGCCGTGCAGATGCTCAGCAAAAGCAGCCCGCAACCGACCACCTTAGCGCCCGAATCGAGAATTGGCTTCGAGCGTACCCAGCTCAGCGCCAGCAGCCAGAGAAGGATCGGAATCGCGAACGCTGCGTACCCCAGAACCTGGTAGCACAGATCGGAAATGTGCGCCCCGACCAGGCCGGTTAGGTTGTGCGCACGTGCCGAACTCGACACCGCATTCCACGATGGATCCTCGGCATGATACGAGACCAGACTCAATACAAAGAACAGCCCGGCGAACAGAAACACTACTGCGAGTGCTTCGTTCAGGCGCACGAAACGCGTAGGACCGAGTAATCTCATTCCGCGGTGTAGCGGAAAATAGCTAGAGCGATCACTATTATGCCAAAAATGATCCGGTACCATACGAACGGTCGTAAGCTATTGCTCCGCAAATACTTAATGAACAGAGCGATCACCATGGCCCCCACCACTCCGCTCACCAGTACCCCGACCGCGAACGGCACCCTCATCTCGTGAGGAATGCCGCCCGCCTTGTGTACGTCCCAGAACTTTTTGGCCGCCGCGCCCGCGATGATGGGCGTGGACAACAGAAACGAAAAGCGCGCCGCCGCCGCTCGCTCGAAGTTGCGAAACAGCCCCGCGACAATCGTGATCCCACTGCGAGAAACCCCCGGGATGATCGCGAAGGCCTGCGCCACGCCAACTGTCAGGGCATCGCCCGGAGTCAGGTTCGCCAGTGTCTCGCGGCCCGATGTCATACGATCGGCGACCCACATCAGGATACCGACGCCGATCAGCATCCCTCCGATCACGTACGAACTGCGAAAAGCATGTTCCGCCTGTTTTTCAAACAGCAGGCCGGCGATAGCGCCCGGTATGGTGCCTAGTACGAGAAACCACAGCAGCTTCGGGTTCTGCTGCAATTCGCGATCGCGTCCCATTCGCATACCGAACCCGTGCGCGATAATCTCAATCCAATCGCGATAAAAGTAGATCAGCACCGCGACCAGCGTTCCCACGTGCAGCGCCACATCGAAGGTCAGGCCCGGATCCTCCCAGTGCAGAAGCCTCGGCACGATAGTGAGATGCGCCGAGCTGCTGATGGGTAGAAATTCAGCCAGACCTTGAACGATCGCTAGAACAACGACTTGGTATAAGGGCATTCAGTTGTGGCGGGCAGCTCAGGCGGAAAACTTGAACTGTACGTCTGCGATACGCGACCCACGCACTTCGATCCGGCTCAGATCGGTGCTGCCGAGACCCATCGCCTCGGCTAACTTCAGCGTGTTGTCGCAATTCGTAAATGGAGCCTTGCCTTTGTCGGCGCGCGGATCGTAACCCATCACCGAGGTAGCAACGGTATCGGTGTTCACGGCATTGAAACCGGCGATAATTACGCCCGGCTTCACCGGCCGCAGTCCGCGGATCCACGGTCCTTCACCGCCGGCAATGGTCTCGATGCCATCGATCAGCGCTATATCCACTGGACGCGCCGCGTTCAAGTCGGCAACGATGCGAGGCATGCGATATCCGGGGTCGCGGCTCGAATTCGGGTCCAGTTCCGACGGGGCCGATTTCGCTGGCTGCCGCTTGCCTTCGTGGCAGACGGCCGCGCGGCCCTGGCTCGGATTCTCATTCGGCTCGTGCTCGCCGGCATCGTCGCCATAGATCGAAGCGGGAGTGTTCCCGAAGCAATTCTTCATCGATAGCGTGACACCGCACGTCGCATGGTTCTTCAGCTTAGCCATCGACATGAACACGTCGGTGTCTTCGTAAGCGTGGTTTAAATCGAATGCCGGGTAGATGTGGCCGCCGCCGGGAACCTGGAAACGCGAGTAGCGCTTGCCCTTCCCCAGTGCATTCGTGTTCTCGAACTCCACGATCTTCGACGCGCTGAACAGCGTGTGCAGGCTCCAGCCCGAATCCAGCAGGTACTCTTCCAGCGGACCGGCCGTCGCCCATGCGCTCTCGACAAACCGCACCCGCCGTGCCCCCGACCGTTCCAGCAGATACGCCGTCGCTGCAGCCATCTTTGGATGCGTATAATGCGTCAGCCCCAGCGGCTTGCCCCGAAACTTCAGCCCCGGACTTCCGGTCAGGTTCACCTTGATCGTGACCGTCTTGTTCTTGACCACGCGTCCCAGCCCGCCCAACTGATCGAACATCGTTGCCAGCGTGCCCGTGAGATCGCCGTCATAGCTCGGGCAGCTCGCAACGGAAACCGGCATCGCCGGCGTCTTTTCGGCCATTATGAGCCGTCCGGCCAACGGCGCGGCGGCGATCGTTTTCATCAGTTCGCGGCGTGTCATGGTATGAGAATTTCTACTCCAAAATGATGCTTCCTATTACATCCAGTTTATCGATATCTACGCCAGTGCCACCCTCCACCTCGTAGACCGCCAAGTCTTTCGGCTCCGCACCCGGCACGTAAAGACGCGCGTGTTTATACGTGCCGAGTACGTGAGCCGTAATCGATTCCACCGGGAAGTCGCTGTAGTTCACAAGCTGCAGCACGACCTGCTTTCCCTCGGCAGGCGCGACAAGAGTCGAAAGCATGCTGGACACATTGAACAGCCGGGCCCCCAGGTTGGTGTGGCCCACCATCCCGTTCACTTCTTTCCAGATCTCGTCCAGCTTCTTGAAATCGTCTTTCGCCACCGTGATACTGCCGTCCTTCGGCATTGGGAAAGTCCAGCCCGGCGGAGCGCTCAACAAGGTCCCACCCGCGCGGGTAAAGGCCTTCAGCACATCCTTCTGCGCGGGCGAAAGAGCTTGCGGGTCGACATCCACGGCCATCTTGGCATCCTTCATCGCTTCGACCTTAAGCTTGGCAGTCGGCACCGGCTGCACCGGAGCGTTCTTCACGGCAATCATGTCGAGCACGCTGCCGGAAAGCAGAGCCCCACTATCCGCGTCCTGGATCAGGGCTAATTGTCCATGCGGATGCATCGAACGCCACTCTTTGTGCGATTCGTAAAAACTCAGAGCCCCTCCGATGCGTTTCCAGTCGGCCAATGCGCCCGGCTCACGCGCCAACAAGCGCTTATTGAAATCCCCGTCCAGTGCCAGGACCCAGTGCGACCCGGTGATCGCCGCGTCGCCGATCGCCTGGATATATCGCTGTACCGGAATCACCATGTTCGCCGGTGGAACATTGGCAATCCAGACCGGCTTGTCGGTGGCAGCACGCACGAATCGCAGGAATCCCGTGTTTGTATCGATCCAGGGAGCCCCGCTCGGAGCCGATTTTGCAGACCCGTTCTCTTCGACCTGTATGCCCGGCCAGAGCCCCTGATGGGAACCATAGACCAGGGTCGAAGTGTCGGAGAATCGCATTCCCGCGCGCGAGGGAAGCTCGATCGTAGGAATCTTCGAGTCCTGCAAAGCCTTAACGACACTGGATTCGAAATCGCCCTCGAGAACGACGCCATCCAACCCGAGCGTGGTGGGCTTGCGAGCCTGCTCGAGCGCGTCCGCACCAGGACGCACTACGCCCAAAGTCGCGATTCCGCGCTCCTTCGCCGCCTTTGCGAACCCCGCCGACCACTCCGTCCGCTCCAGCAGCAGGCAGTTGATCGGCGTCTCGTTCAACAACTGCAGACTCTTCACGTCAGCCGAATGCCAACGCGCTGGAACCCAATCCGGAATGGCTGCCACAATCAGCAGCAGAGGAAGCATGTATTTAGGATACCGTCTCGGCCCACGCTGTTCGCATCGCATAGGACCATCCGTCCGGACTGGCAGGGAAATCGCATCGCTCAATCCGAATGACCTTGGGCGGCGGGTCCAGGCGGTCGACCAGGCGCACGAGATCCATATCGGTTCTTACTATGGCGGCAAACTCGGCGTTTCGGGCCCAGTCGAAGCTCCCACGAGATCGTGATCGTGAACACTCTCAATTCCGGGAATGAGGTCTGCCAGCTTGCGAATCAGTTTCGGAGAGAGATTCTGGTTCAGGAGGATGCGCACGCGCTTAACGGTGGCCGCAGACCTTGTCGGCTACACTCGGGCCTCTGAATACTGCGGCGATACTATGAATTCAGCATGCGGTGGGCTCTCATATTCGCAACGTTTCAAGTTGCCGCCTCCGCTCAAGACCCTCTCCCACCATCGCTCCACTCGCTGCTTCTGCCAATGCGCGGCAGATTAGTGGATCAAGCCCGCGGCGCCACCCCGACACTCACGACTGTAAAGCACCAAATTAGCGACTGGATCGAGTCCCGAATAGAAATTCTGAAGTGGGCCGATGGCGGTTTGAGTCCTAACCCGACCCCACTTTACATTACAGGCATGACCCGGATCGTTGGCAGGTGAACAGCATGCCCGGCGAGCGTACCTTCTTTCTGATCCGCTGGCGGCCGCCATATCACTTCACTGTCGCCGGCCAACCTTGGCCTGATTGCATAGAGCCAGACCGCGGCGCCGACGAGCCTCGAACCCTTTTTCTCAAGACCCCATATAGGGCTAAATCACTGCGGCGCCAGGCTCCCACTCGTAGCCGAATACCCCACCTGCTGCCGGTACTTCTGAAACGCAAACGTCCCCCGAATCCCCTGCACAAACCCCAAAACCACCCCAATCGCCATCGCCGGATTTAACCCCGACGTCTGTGCCATCACAACCCGTTCCGCCACGTAGAGCACCAGTGCACCCACCGCCGCCGCACGCGACATATTTCGAATCCCAAACCCAAGCGCCGCGAAAATGGCCGCGTCCAGCCACGCCGTAGGACCGATTCCCTTGATTAATGAAACCCCCGCGCCCGCCAAAAATGAAACCGCCGCCGTCACGATGGCCACAAAAAATGCCGCCCACATCCCTTGTTTCGCTACCGCCCGGGCGCTCAGTTCATCGTAAATCCCCCAGGCGTTCCGTACGGGTCTCTGCTCCGACTGGACCGGAAGCGCCGGCTGCGAGAACTGCACGGAAGCTAAATTGAACCCGCAATTGCAGATGCCGCTGCCGCTGTTCTGCACGCCGCACTGCGGACAAAACGAACTGGGCGGAGATGCGGCTTCCATAGCGCCCGGCGCAGAGCGGTCACCCCCACTCCCGCCTTTGGAGTAAAGCAGACGATATAGAACGGCGGCCATCGTAACCGCGACCAGCAAAAAAACAACTATGGCCGCCGCAATGGGAACCGTGATGAAACTCAGCGGATTATCGCCCACTGCTTTGCCTCTCCACCTGGTGCGAAACCACCACACCGGCCTCGATCCGCACCTTTGCAGTCCCCCCATCCGTCAACGAATAGGTCCAGACCTCGATGAATCCATCATCATTCGGAATTGAAATCGATCCCATCGGTTCTCCGAGTTTTTCAATTAACTCCGTCCGCTTCATTCCCTTCTCAATGGAAGCGAAAGCTTCCGGGCTGACCGGTTTGTGCCGTACCTCCGGCGCTGCGGGAATTGGAACCGTCTGACGCGCCGCGATAACCGTCGGCCCTGCGGCCACCGGACGCTTCGCTTTAAGCTCCGCCACGTGCTGGTTCATCTCCCCAACCTTCTGCGCCACGTCCCGGCGCATCTGGTCGAAATAGTCGATCATGTATTGCGGAATTCCCCCCGGATCTTCCTTGCTGTAAGTCGTACCGTCCCAACACACTACCCCCAGATCACGCCGATAGAGCCGCTTCTCCTTCGGATCGCAAACCCAGTGGATTTGGAAGCCCTGGGCAAGCGCTCCAGCACTGAACGCAGCCAGCAACATCGAACCAGCGAATAAACGAAGGCGGAGAAGCATGGTTCACCTCCCGAACAATCGACTGTGTACTGCCCGAGCTTTAGAAAGGTGGATTGGGAGGATCTGGAGGGGGTGGTGCATTTAGGGTAGCGTCGACGCAGCTTGGTGGGGCATGCGGTTCCGCCTGCCCATTGCGGGCTACAATGTAAGCTTCGTGTCCGCTTAAACCCTCTTTATACATCAGTAACTTATGTGGATCGTTCGCCTGGCCCTACGGCGGCCCTATACCTTCGTCGTCGTGGCGCTCCTTATCGTCGCCCTCGGCACCCTGGCGATCCTCCGCATGCCGACCGACATCTTCCCCGAAATCAACATCCCGGTCGCCACCGCCATCTGGAGCTACAGCGGCATTTCGCCCGAGGAAATGGCGGAAGTGGTCACCATCCGCTGCGAGCGCGCGTTCACCACCAACGTCAACGACATCGAGCATATGGAGTCGCAGTCGCTCCCCGGCCTGAGCATCATCAAGGTGTTCTTCCACCCCGACGCCAAGATTGAAGCCGCCGTCGCTCAGCTCGCTGCCAGTTCGCAATCCGTCCTCCACTCGCTCCCGACGGGAATGACCCCGCCCGCCATCATCCGCTACAACGCCTCCAGTGTCCCGATCCTGCAACTGGGCATCTCCAGCGACACCATGTCCGAGCAGTCGCTGTACGACTACGGCTACAACTTCATCCGCACCCAGATGTCGAACATCCAGGGTGCAAGCTTCCCGTTGCCCTACGGCGGGAAGCCGCGCGCGATTATGGTCGACCTCGACCCGCCGGCGCTCTATGCCCAGGGACTCTCCCCCGCCGATGTAGTAAACGCCGTCAATTCCCAAAGCCTGATCCTACCCGCCGGCGACGTCAGAATTGGCGCCAATGAATACACCGTCAAGCTCAACAGCCTGCCCGAAGCCGCCGCCGCGTTCAACGACCTGCCCATCAAGCAGGTGAACGGTTCCACGGTCTACGTCCGGGATGTCGCCCATGTGCGCGACGGCTACGCCATGCAGCAGAACATCGTCCGCCACAACGGCAGCCGCGGAGCCCTCCTCACGGTCCTGAAAAACGGCGGAGCATCGACCCTTGACATCGTCAGCCGCCTCAAGGCCATCCTGCCGCGCATCCAATCGACGCTCCCCCCGGCCCTCAAGATCAGCCTGCTCTTCGATCAGTCCATCTTCGTGAAAGCCGCGATTAGCGGCGTGCTCAAGGAGGCCGTTACGGCGGCCCTGCTGACGGCGATGATGATCCTGCTGTTTCTGGGAAGCTGGCGCTCCACCATCGTGGTCTGCGTGTCCATCCCGCTTTCGATCCTGACCTCGCTCGCCATCATGCACCTGTTGGGCGAAACCATCAACACCATGACACTCGGCGGCCTCGCGCTGGCGGTCGGTATCCTGGTCGACGACGCCACCGTTGAAATCGAAAATATCCATCGCAACCTCGCCCAACAGAAGCCCATCATCCACGCGATCCTCGATGGCGCGCAGCAGATTGCGACTCCGGCCTTCGTCTCCACTCTCTGCATCTGCATCGTTTTCGTCCCCGTCATCTTCCTGACCGGAGCAGCTCGCTACCTGTTCACGCCCCTAGCCCTCGCGGTGGTGCTCGCGATGATGGCGTCCTATTTCCTATCCCGAACACTCGTCCCCACCATGGTGCGCTACCTGCTCGCACCCGAAGTGGATCGCTACACCCATGGCGAGGAAGAAACCGACCAATCCGGCGACAACTTCCTCTGGCGCTTTCATCACGCCTTCAACCGCCAGTTCCACCGGCTCCGGGAAGGCTACGTCGCGCTATTGGCCGCCGCGCTGGATCATCGCAAGTTCGTTGCCGCCTCTTTTGCGGGCATCTGCGTCGTCTGCGCCGCCCTGGCCCCGTTCATTGGCCGCGACTTCTTTCCCCAGGTCGATGCCGGCCAGATCCGCATGCACGTCCGCGCCCCCGCCAGCACCCGCCTCGAAGCCACTGAAACCTACTTCGCCCGCGTCGAAGACACCATTCGACGCATAATCCCGGCCAGCGAGCTCACCGACATCATTGATGACATCGGACTCCCTTACAGTGGTCTGAATGTGGCCTTCAGCGACAGCGGTATCGTCGGTCCATTCGATGGCGAGGTCCTCATTTCTTTAAAGCCTGGCGAACACCATTCCACCTGGGACTACATACATCGCATGCGTTCCGAGCTGGGGCGCGAGTATCCCGAGCTCACCTTCTTCTTCCAGCCCGCCGATATCGTCGGCCAGATCCTGAATTTCGGATTGCCCGCGCCGATCGACATCCAGGTCGTCGGTCCGCTTGGTAATGCCAAGGCAAATTACCGCATTGCGCAGCAGATCGAGCATGACCTGAAGTTTGTGCCCGGCGCCGTGGACGTCCACCTGCACCAGGTCGTCGACGCCCCGTCAATGTTCTTCAACGTCGACCGCACGCGCGCCGACCAGCTTGGCATCACGCAAAAGGACGTCGCCAACAGCCTCCTGGTCTCGCTGAGTTCCAACAGCCAGACCGCCCCCAACTATTGGATCAACCCGCAGAACGGCGTCGACTATCCCATCTCCGTGCAAACGCCGCTCTACCGTGTCGATACCATGGGCGCGCTGCTGAACACACCCGTCCGCAGCGACCGGAGCACCACCCAGCTTCTCGCCAATGTGGCGCGCTTGCGCCGCGAAAACACCGCCGCTGTCATCGACCACTACAACGTGCAGCCGGTCTACGATATCTATGCCAATGTCCAGGATCGCGACCTCGGTTCCGTAGCTTCAGAGATCACCGGCCTCCTGAACAAGCTCTCGCCGAAGCTTCCCAAGGGCAGCTTTTTCGAGACGCGCGGCCAGGTGCAGACCATGCACGACTCGTTTATCGGCCTCGGAGTCGGACTCCTCTTTGCCGTCCTGCTCGTCTACTTCGTCATGGTGATCAACTTCCAGTCGTGGCTCGACCCGTTCATCATCCTGATGGCGCTCCCCGGCGCGCTCTCGGGCATCCTGTTGATGCTGTTCCTGACCCAGACCACTATCAACGTCCCTTCCCTGATGGGCGCCATCATGAGCATCGGCGTGGCCACTGCCAACAGCATCCTGCTTGTGAATTTTGCAAACGACGTGCGAGTCGAAGGCGTGAACTCGCGCGACGCTGCGCTGCGGGCAGGCTTCACCCGCCTCCGTCCCGTCCTCATGACCGCTCTCGCTATGATCGTTGGTATGCTTCCCATGGCCACCGGATGGGGCGAAGGCGGAGAACAGAATGCGCCGCTGGGCCGCGCCGTCATCGGCGGCTTAATCATGGCCACCGTCGCGACGCTGTTCCTGGTGCCGGTCGTGTACAGCGTCCTTCGCCGCAAACCGCCCATGAACGTGGACGAACTTCCGTTATGAAGGAGAGCTGAGGCTGGACTTGGAAACACCCGAAACAGTTTTGACCGATCGTGATACCGCCCGTCCGGGATACGTTCAGCGCCCGCGGGCACGCTTTCGCCCGCTACTAACCTTTTTCGCGGTGCTTTGCGTCCTCATTGCGATCGCGGTCGTCGCGGGTGTGTTGCCTCGCCTGAAGCGCGAGCAGACGTTGCAAACCAACGCCAGTAGCGAACAGGCACAGCATCCGGTTGTGAACGCCACCGCTGCCCGTCAGGCGTCCGTCAACACGCCGCTCGAGCTTCCCGGTGAACTCCAGGCACTCGTCGAATCGCCCGTTTTCGCCCGCGCCGACGGCTATGTCGTCAAGCGCTCCGCCGACTACGGCGACCACGTCAAGGCCGGCCAGGTCCTCGCCGAAATCGAAACCCCCGAACTCGACCAGCAGATCCAGCAGGCGCGCGCCACGATTTCGAACTCTCAATCCGCCCTCAAGGAATCGCAGGCTGAGCTGACGCTCGCCGAGGCCAACCTGGGCCTCGCGCAGAAGACCGCCAGCCGTTGGGGCGAGCTCGAAAAACACGGTGCCGTTTCCCACCAGGAGACGGACGAAAAACGGGCCGACCTGGACGTTAAGAAGGCGCAAATGGAAGCCGCCCGCGCCCACATTGTCAGCAGTGAGGACCTGGTCCGCGCCAACGAAGCCAATCTTCGCCGTCTTCAGGAAATGAAGACCTTCGCCCGCGTTACTGCTCCCTTCGACGGAATCATCACTGCCCGCAACGTCGATATCGGGTTCCTGATCAATTCGGGTAACAGCGGCCCGGCGCGCGAGCTGTTCCGGATCGCGCAAACCGCCACCATGCGGATCTTCGTCAACATCCCGCAGGTTTATGTCGGCGCCATACACGTCGGGGACAGAGCCGAGCTGCACGTTCAGGAACTCCCCGGCCAGGTCTTTTCCGCGATCCTCGCCCGCTTCTCGAACGAAGTCGACTCCAACTCGCGTTCAATGCTCGCGATCCTCGAAATCCCCAATCCGAAAGGCACACTGCTGCCGGGCATGTATTCAACCGTTCAGTTCGCGACCCGTCGAACCGCGCCGGCGATCCTGATCCCCGGCGACGCGCTGGTCCTGGGAACGCAAGGGCCGCGAGTCGCGGTAGCCGGCCCTGGAGGGCGCGTTCAGTTCCGCTCCATCAAAGTAGGAAACGACCTGGGCACCGAAGTCGAAGTCCTCTCCGGCCTCTCCCCCGGCGAGCTGGTAATCATGAACCCCACCGACGCCATCCGCGACGGAGTCCAGGTCGACATCCACAAAAGGTAACGGCGCCTTCAGGCGGTAATTTCGGACCCCAACCGAACCATACTATGATCGTCTACAATTGAGGATAATCTAGGTATGGGCAAACCGACCGACCTCGTCCAAGGCACTCTCGATCTCCTGATCCTGAAAACGATCTCCCTCGAACCGAAACACGGTTGGGCCATCGCGAAACGAATCCAGCAGGTCTCCCGAGACGCCTTGCAGATCCAACAGGGATCGCTCTACCCCGCCCTTCATCGACTGGAGCAACAAGGCTGGATCGAGGCCGAGTGGCGTCCCACTGAGACCGGCCGAATGGCGAAGTTCTACTCGCTCACCCGCGCCGGCCGCCGCCACATGAAGCAGGAACTGACCACTTGGAATCGTCTCTCGGAAGCGATCAACCTCGTGGTTCAGGAGATCTGAAGTGCGTGTCCTGAAGAAAATCCGCTTGCGTTTCCGCTCGCTATTCCGCCGCGGAACCGTCGAAAGCGAAATGCAGGCCGAACTTGTTTTTCACCTCGACCAGCAAATCGAGGAGAACCTGGCCAGTGGTATGCCCCCCGGCGAGGCCCGGGAAGCAGCTCTCAGAACGATCGGAACCGTTAGCCAATTCCATGAGGAGTGCCGCGATATGCGCCGTGTGAATTTCATTGAGAATCTCTGGCAAGACCTGCGATTCGGGATCCGCCTTCTCCGTCAGTCTCCAACGTTTACTGTCGTTGCCGTTCTGACGGTGGCGCTCGGCATCGGCGCCAATACGGCCATCTTTTCGGTGGTTTATGCCGCCCTGCTGCGGCCGCTGCCATATGCCGAACCGGATCGCCTCATCACGCTCGGCGAAGTGCGTCGCCAGGAGGATTCGTCGGGTCAACTCACCAGCGCATCCTGGGTCGCCTCCTATCCCGATTTTCGAGACTGGCGGCAGCAGTCGAAGGCCTTCGCATCGCTCGCCGGCTTCGACCCCGACGGATTTACCTTACGGGGTGCGGGAGAACCCGAAAGCGTCCCCGCGGTCGAGGTAACCCCGAACTTCTTTCACACCCTTGGCGTCCAGCCGTTTCTGGGCCGCGACTTCGCTCCTGGAGAAGACCAGCCGTCGGGACCCCACGTCGCCATACTGACCTACGGCTTTTGGAAAAGCCGGTTTGGCGGCGACCCTCACGTGATCGGCCGCTCCATTCAACTCGATTCCAACAGCGTCACCATCGCCGGTATTCTGCCGCCGGACTTCGAGTTTGCGCCGCGCGGCAACGGTCAAATTTGGGTGCCATTGCATATTAGCAACGGCCTGGCGAGCCGCCGTAATCTTCGCTGGATGCGCGTCATCGGCCGTCTCGCGCCCGGATCCACACCGGCGCAGGCGGCCAAGGAAATGGAGTTGATCGGCTCGCACCTCGCCGCCGAATATCCCCAGGAGAACGGCTCCCTCCGCCTGGTTATCGCTCCCTTGCGCGACCGCATCGTGGGAATGCTGCAGCCCTTGCTCCTCGTGCTATTTGGGGCCGTCGGATTTGTCCTGCTCATCGCTTGCGCCAACGTCGCGAATCTTCTCATGGCGCGTGCGACCCGCCGCAGGCGCGAGTTCGCCGTCCGCACCGCGCTGGGAGCCGGCCGCCGGCGATTGATCTCGCAACTCCTGTCGGAAAGCGTGATTCTCGCGGCTTGCGGCGCTGCATTGGGACTGCTGCTCGCACGATCCGGAACCGTGCTGCTGATTGCCGCCATACCGGAGGCCATGCTCAATACCATGCCGTTCCTGCGCGACGCCGGAGTCAATCCGATGGTGCTGGCGTTTTTGTTATGCGCAACGATAATCACGGCGGTCGCATTCGGAATCACGCCCGCGTTCGAGGCCTCCACTCGCGATGCCGCGGGCGCCCTCAAAGACGAAGCTCGTTCCTCGGCCGGCAGAACCAGCACCCGGCTGCGCCACGCGCTGGTCATCACGGAAATCGCGTTTTCACTGGTCCTCCTCGTCGGCGCAGGCCTCATGGTTAAGAGCCTTACCGCGCTGCTCAATCGCAATCCCGGCTTCGATACCCGAAGGCTTCTCACGTTTTCGGTATTTCTTCCAGATGCGTCCTATCCTAAGGACCCGGACGCCATCCGCTTCAACCGGGAATTCTCCGATCGAGTTCGCGTGTTGCCCGGCGTCGCAGGAATTGCAACCATCAGCATTATTCCCCTCACCGGCGGCGGCAATACCATCCGGTTCGTGAATGAAGGCCGGCCTGTTCCCACCGGCCAGGAGAGCGAATCGAGCATCCGCAACATTTCCGCGGGATACTTTTCCCTGATGGGGATTCCACTGGTCCAGGGACGTTTCTTCAACGACTCTGCCGATGCCGCCACCGCACCCCAGCACATCATTGTCAATCAAGCCTGGGCGAAACGATATCTGCCCGGCGAGGATCCGATCGGGAAACGGATTCGGTTCACGTTTTCACCCAAGCAAACCTTTCGCGAGATCGTCGGAGTCGTAGGAAACATTGCCGATGCCGGCCTGGACAGCCCTGAAGAACCCATTCTGTTTGTCCCCTATCTCCAGGGTCCCGATTCGTTTATCACTTATGTCGTGCGTACCCTCGGCGATCCAGCCAACTCGATCGGAGCACTCCGGTCAACGCTGCGGAGCACCGATCCTCAACTGATCATGATCCAGCCAACGGCAATGGAACAGATCATCTCGCAGTCACAGTCCGTGTTCCTGCGCCGGTATCCGTCCGTTCTGATCGGCAGCTTTGCCGTCCTTGCTCTGATTCTGGCCGCGGTCGGCCTTTATGGACTGATTTCCTATTCCGTGTCACAGCACATGCGCGAACTGGGGATACGCATTGCTCTCGGCGCGCAGCCGAGCGACGTCATCCGTCTCGTCCTCGGGGAAGGAGCACGCCTGGCACTAATTGGCCTCGGCGCCGGGATCCTGGCCGCCTTGGGTTTGACGCAACTCATGCGCAGCCTGCTCTACGGCGTCAGCCCTCTTGACCCGCTGACCTTCGCCACGGTCGCCGGTCTGCTGCTGCTGGTGGCCTTCGTGGCCTGTTACATTCCCGCCAGGCGAGCGATCCGCACCGATCCGATCGCTGCCTTGCGCTGTCAATAGAAAGTCGCCGCCATCGCTCAGCAGTCGATATCGCCGCCGCGCCGCCGGATCTGCACGGCTCGCTCGATGAACTCCTCAATCCGTGTTTCCGACACTGGAACCGACTTTTTGAACCGCAGGCATCCCTTGCCCGATTCAATGCCGGACAGCAGGCTTCCATCGGGATCGACCTTCTTCGTATCGCCAACATAAAGGGACACGTAATTCTTCTGCGCGTTCAGGCTGCACAAGATCCCTTTGCTATCGCTGTAGCTGAGCATCTTATAGTGGATGCCTTCAACCAGCTCCGGCCCATGTTTCTTGAGCAGCGACCGCAACACCAGCAACTGCTCCTTGCGCCAATCGGCATCGAGCATGCCTAAATACTCTGAGGGCGTCTTCGCCTCGTATTGCATGGTTCCGCCATGTTATCAAAACCCACCGCTTACAGCGGCTTTACGAACCCGAGGAAACGGTCGCGCAAAACGGCGGCCGTGGCGACATCCGCCGTAATGACCAGAATCGTGTCGTCGCCCGCGAGGGTGCCAACCACCTCGGACCACTCCTCCTGGTCGAGCGCGACCGCAATCGTGTTCGCGTGGCCAGGGGACGTCTTCAAGACGATGAGATTCTGCGCGATGCGGACGTCCCACAGAAACTCCGAAGCGATGGTGGCAAATTCGGGGCCGGTCGGAACCGTGACCTGCCGGTAGCCCTCCTGCGTCTTCACCAGCCCCAGCTCGCGCATATCCCGCGACAAAGTGACCTGGGTCGCGGCGATCCCGAACTCCTTTTTCAATTCCGCCGACAACTCCTCCTGCGTGTGAATCGGCTTAACACGAATCAGCTTCAGGATCTGCCCCTGACGGAAGCTTTTGTTCATCGCCGCCAGCTCTCAAGCCGCGCTTCCGCCGCGTCCAGTGCTTTGGCGACGGCTGCCGGTCCGCTTCCACCGGCGATTTCGCGGGTTTTCAGACCCTCGGAGGGGCGGAAATACCGGACCATATCGGCAGTGAACTCCGGTGCAAACGCCGTCAGATCCCCGGCGGTCCAATCCGCGGGTTTCTTGCCTGCCCGCAAGCTCGAAAGCACAAGCTGCCCGGCAAGCTGATGAGCGCGATGAAACGGCGTCCCCGCCCGCGCCAGCGCATCGGCGAGATCGGTCGCAATCGCCCAGCTCTCCTCGGCTGCGGCGGCCGGCACCGCGGGATCGAGCTTCGCGGATTCCACCACGACTCGCGCCATCTCCAGCGAGCCGTCGAGCTGATCGGCGGCGTCGAAAAGGGGCTCCTTGTCCTCCTGCATGTCGCGGTTGTAAGTCATCGGGAGGCCCTTCATGGTGACAAACAACGCGTTGAGCGAGCCGAAAACGCGGCCGCATTTGCCCCGGATCAGTTCGAGCGAATCGGGATTCTTTTTCTGCGGCATGATGCTGGAGCCGCTGGTAACGTCGTCGCCCAGTTCAATCCAGCGGTACTCTTCGCCGGAATACAGAATCCAGTCCTCGGCAAAGCGGCTCAAGTGCAGCATCGTCATCGAAGCTGCATACAGGAAATCGAGCAGGAAATCGCGGTCCGCCGAGGCATCCATGCTGTTCGGCGTGATCGCTTCGAAGCCCAACTCGCGGGCAATCGCTTGCCGGTCGAGCGGGAAGCCGCTACCGGCCATCGCCCCGCTACCGAGCGGCATCACGTTGACGCGGCGGCGAGCCTCGAGAAAACGCTCCCGGTCGCGCGAGAACATCTCGAAATACGCAAGCATGTAATGCGCCCACAAAACCGGCTGTGCCCGGCGAGTGTGGGTGTACCCGGGGATGATAGCGTCCGGGTATTCGCGCGCAATCTTAAGCAGCGCGCCGAGGAACGCGTGTAGCAGCGAGCAGGTATGATCGATCTGCCCAAGCAGCCACAAACGCGTGTCGAGGGAAACCTGGTCGTTGCGGCTGCGGCCGGTGTGAATCTTGTCAGCAACCGAGCCGGCGCGCTCCTTCAGCTTCCGAATGACGACCGTGTGGACGTCTTCCTCCGTGGCGCCATCGAAAAACTGCGGCGAACGCGCCTCCAGCCGGATCTGCTCCAGGGCCGAGACCAGTTTCTCGCGTTCTTCGGCGGTCAGGATGCCGACTCGCTCGAGCGCGCGGGCATAGGCCTGCGACCCTACGATGTCGACATCCAAAAGACGCCGGTCGAAATGCAACGACCGGGAGAAACGCTCGAAGACCTCAGAGGGTCCGCTCTCGAATCTTCCGCCCCAAAGCTTCATTTGCCCGTTTCGGCCGCGAGCGCACGGACCTTCATGGGCAGACCGATGAGGTTGATGAAGCCCTGTGCGTCCTTCTGATCGTATTCGGCGCCCATGGTGAAGCTCGCGATATTCAGCGAGTAGAGCGAGTACGGCGACTTGCGGCTGGCCGGCTCGATGATTCCCTTGTACAGACGGAGCGTGACTTCGCCGGTGGTGGTGCGGCTGGTCACCTCGAAGAACGAATCGAGGGCTTCGCGGAGCGGCGTGAACCACTGCCCGCTGTAGACCAACTCGGCATAGTCGAGCGCCAGCTTTTGCTTGTAATGCGCGGTATAACGGTCGAGCGTGAGTGCTTCCAACTCGCGATGGGCGTACATGATCAGCGAGCCGCCGGGCGTTTCATAGCAGCCGCGTGACTTCATACCGACGAAGCGATTCTCGACCAGGTCGATGCGGCCGATGCCGTTTTCGCCGCCGATCCGGTTCAAGGTTTCGACGATGCCGACGCCGGACATACGCTCGCCGTTGACAGAAACGGGCGTTCCTTTCTCGAAACCGATGGTGACGTCAACCGCTTTGTCAGGGGCTTCTTTGGGACTGTGGGTCAGCATCCAGATGTCGTCCGGAGCTGAGTTGCCCGGATCCTCCAGGGCGCCGCCCTCGTGCGAGATGTGCCAGATGTTCCGATCGCGGCTGTAGATCTTGGTGGTGGTCTGCGAGATCGGCACGTTGTGCGCCTTGGCGTACTCGATGGCGTCCTCGCGGGAAACGATGTTCCATTCGCGCCACGGCGCGATGACGGGGAGATGCGGCGCCAGCGCTTTATACGTCAGCTCAAAACGGACCTGGTCGTTGCCCTTTCCGGTGCAGCCATGAGCCAGGGCATCGCAACCGGTCGCGAGCGCGACCTCAACCTGCTTTTTCGCCAGCAACGGGCGGGCTATCGAAGTGCCCAGGAGATACTTGTGCTCGTATTCACTTCCCGCTTTCACGAGCCGCCACAGGTAATCCGTGACGAACTCTTCGCGCATGTCGGAGACGTAAACCTCCGAAGCGCCGGTCCTTTTTGCCTTCTCTTCGAGTCCTTTCAGTTCATCGTCGCCCTGCCCGATATCGCCGCAGACCGCGATGACGTCGCAACCGTAGTTTTCTTTCAACCACGGAATGATGATAGATGTGTCCAAGCCGCCCGAGTAGGCGAGCGCCACTCTCTTCGGTTTTGCCATAAAGCTGAATTTTAGCGCGGTGAGCCGCTCGAAGCCTGCGGTACCTTTGAAAAGCAGGGAGGAAACTCAACGCGTGAAGCTCGTTACCTTTCAGAAGCCCGGTGGACAAGCGGAACCGGGCGTGTTGCTGCCGGACGGCATTTTAGGCCTTCGAGGGGCCGGTTTTTCCAGCCTGGTTGACGTTTTGGCCGGAGGCGTTGATGCCCGTGCCCAGGTCGACACCTGGGTGGCGAAGCGCCCCGCCGAAGCGTTGGTTCCGGCCGGCGCGGCCAAACTGCTGGCGCCGATTCCCCGCCCTCCGAAGCTGATTTGCGTGGGCCTGAACTATCGCGATCATGCGATCGAGGCGAAGATGGAAATGCCCAAGGTCCCGACGATCTTCAACAAGTTCCCCAGCGCCGTGATCGGTCCGGACGCCCCGATCGTGCTGCCGCGAAACTCATCGCAGCCGGACTACGAAGCCGAGTTTGCTTTCGTCATCGGGAAGAGCGGCCGGCACATTCCGGCGGAGCGATGGCAGGATTACGTCTACGGGTACACCATTGTGAACGACGTGAGCGCCCGCGATTTCCAGATGGCGACATCCCAATGGTTCATGGGGAAGACCTTCGATACCTTTGCGCCGATGGGTCCCGTATTGGTGACCGCCGATGAGATTCCCGACCCGCACCAGCTCGACATCAGCCTGACTGTGAATGGAGAGGTGCTGCAATCTTCGAATACTCGCGAGTTAATCTTCAAGCTACCCGAACTGGTAGCGTTCCTGTCGAGCGTATTCACGCTGGAGCCCGGCGACGTCGTCTCGACGGGGACACCGGCGGGAGTTGGTTTCGCGCGCAAGCCTCCGCGATACCTACAGCCGGGAGACCAGGTGGCGATCCAGGTTCAAGGCATTGGGGAGCTGCGGAATCCGGTGGTGGCGGAAGCGATGGCAGCCGTCATTTAAAGTGAAACTTCAGGACGGCGCGGCCGAGGTGGATTTCGTCGCCGTGCTGTAAGCGGGTGCCGCGGGCGTTGCGATGGACTTCCTGGCTCAGGCCGTCGCGTATGATCCAGAGGCCACAGCCTCCGTCGTTTTTGTTGCCGGGTTTGTAAAAACGGTCGTTGTAAATCCGGTACTCGTTGGTGCGTTTGTGGAAGACAAGGTGCGCGTGCTCGCGGGAGACGGTGCGGTTGATTTCGCTGTCTTCGCTGAACGCAAGGTCGTTGCGGCGGGAAGGGCCGTCAGAGCGGTAGACGTCTACAGTGCGGCCGATGTTGGTTCGGGTCTTGGCGAGGACCAGCTCGTTGATATTCGCATTGCCCTTCATGACGACAACACGGGCGGGTTTCCGGGGCGTCGTAGCGACGGGCTGGGCCGGTGCTTCGCGCGATTCGGTTTCAACCCAGAGCCAGCCTTCTTTCGGACCGGGGAGTTGGGGTGTGGTGTAGACCTCGACCTGTAGGTCGTCCGGGAAACGGTAATTGGCGCGTTCGAGACCGCCTCGCAGCTCTTCCTCGAAGAACCGCGAGAAGAAGGCGCCCTTGAAAACCGACGCCTGATTCTCGGGGATGCCGCGCAGGTTGATGCGGACCAGGTTGTAGGGGAAGACTTCGCGACCGGCGACGCGGTGGCTCCTGGTTTTGATCTCGTCGAGGACGGCGAGGCGGATTTCCGCGAGTTCCGGGGCGTCCTTTGAGATCCGATTCGCGCCGAACGGCGCCTCGAAAATCGTGCGGCCGAGTTTTTCTATGAATTCGGAAAGGGGCATGATTACTTCTTCTCCGAAATAATGCCGAGGTCGCGGGCGGCTTCAATCAGCTTGCGGGCTATGGGCGCGGCGACCTGCGCGCCGTAACCGCCGTGCTCGACGACCACGGCAAAGGCTATCTGATTGGCCGGGCTCGCGTCGTAGGGGGCGTAACCCGCAAACCAGGAGTGCGGCAGACCTTCGTCCATTTGCGCGGTGCCGGTTTTACCGGCGACTTCGATGTCCAGTCCAGCCATGACGCGACGGCCGGTTCCGGCGGTGACGACGGACCGCATGGCTCCAGCGATGACCCCGGCAAGTTCGGGCGGGAGGATCGGCTTGGGCTGGTCGTGGCGCTGGTTGCTTTCGTCAGTCACCCAGCGGCCTTCCGGCATGGCGCCGGCGTTCGCAATGGTAGCGGCGACTCGCGCCATTTTGAATGGAGTCACGAGAACGGGTCCCTGGCCGTAGGAGGCGAACGGCATCATTTTCTTGAGTTCCTTGACGTCACCGGCCGGGATGTCGAGGAGCGCGGCGGTGTCGTGGAGCTTTTGCGCTCCGACTTCGTAGGTGCCCAGTTGAGCAAAGTAGGCGTTACAAGACACGGCGATGGCGCGGCACATGTCGAGCGTGCCATGAGAAGAATCGCCAACGTCGTCGCGGATGGGTTTGTTCCAGCCGGGAATCCGCGTGCCGACACGGCCGTCGCCTAACGGTCCACAGTGGTATTTCTTCTTCTGCAGATTCGGATCGATGCGGAGCGCGGCGATGGCAGTCACCAGCTTGAACGTTGAACCGGGCGGATATTGGCCGTAGCGGGCGCGGTCGAGGAGTTCGTCGTTGTGTTCCGGTCCGCCGGTGCTGGCCAGCGCGAGAACGTCGCCGGTTTGCGGATTCATGATGACCAGCGCGCCCTTGTGGGTCTGCTGTTCGAGGAGTTGCGTGGCGCGAACCTGGAGGCGAACGTCGATTGACGCGCGGACGCTGCGGTCGCGCGCGCGAAGGCTCGCCATCATGGCGTTGCCGGGCTGATGGCGGTAGCGAACATAGGCGGCGAGTTCGCGATAGTCGGTGAACCCTTGCAGTTTCTGGTTGGAATCGTGCTCGATCAGCGAGGCATTGGTGGCGTGGAATTTCTCTCCGGTGCGGAGATCGCCGAGCAGATGCTCGGTCACGATTCCGAAGGGATAGTGGCGGTTATCGAGCCGGTTGCAGGCCTGGTCGATGTCGACGCCGAGCTTCGCGTAATCGGCACGGTGGCGTTCCAACTCATCCCATGTGCTGGTGGAGAGCGGGATTCCGTTGCGGTCGTAGATAGTGCCGCGGGTCAACTCGCGGGCCAGGGAATTCAGGCGCGGGTTGTGCTGCGGACGTTTGACGCCATCCTGCTCGGGGACTTTCGAATCGCGCCCGATCAGCTCGTCATCATGCAGCACCTGGTAGGATGCGGCTTTGCCGACCAGGACCGCGGCGCAGAGTACGAGGAGTGCCGCGGCAATGCGCACCGGCGTTTTGAACGGCTTGCTGATTTTTTCGCCTTCGGTGCGGTTTGAGATGGAGAGGATGACGGCGAAGATCAGGAAGTTCGAGAGCATCGCGGTGTTGCCGAAGCTGAGGAATGGCGACACGACGCCGGATAGCGGGATGGCGCCGAGCACGCCCGCCGAGATCAGGAGCATTTCGAACGCGATGAGACTCCCCAGGCCGAGCGCCAGGAACATGGCATACTCCTCGGTGGCGTTCAGGGCGGCTCGAAAGGCGCGGCTGACCAGGAATATGAACAGCACCGCGATGGTGAGGACTCCGACAAAGCCCCACTCTTCGCCGATGGCGGGCAGGACGAGGTCGGTGTGGCCCGCGGGAATCATCCCGGGATCGCCCCAGCCGGGTCCGGAGCCCCAGACACCGCCGGTAGACAGCGCCCAGATGGAGTGCGCGAGCTGGTCGCCTCCGCGGACATTGTTATCCCAGGGCGATTGCCACATGTTGATGCGGTCGACCACGGTTTGGGGCTTACCGATGTGGTAGCCGTAGGTCACTCCCGCGACGAGGATTGCTACGCCGAGAATCGCGAGACCCCAGCGGGCTCGGGCTACCGCGAACATGGTGAGAAACAGAAAACCGGTTACCAGCGCGGGGCCGAGATCCTTCAGGATGAAAAAGAACAGTAGGGCGACCCCGACAGCGCACATCACGGGAAGCGTGTGGGCGATTAGCTTGTGGCGCACGTCGCGGAGCCATTCCCATTTACGGGCGAAGTAGCCGGCAAGAAAGAGGACCAGGAGGATTTTGATCAACTCGACGGGCTGGAAGGGGCCGAGGTTCACTTTGGCGTCGCTTCCGGTGGGTCCGGAGCCGAGGCGCATCAACAGGACGAATAGAGCTAGCGCGACGAAGAGCGGCGTGTAGGACCATTTCGCGAAATGGCGGTAGTGAAATGGCCGCAGGAGGGGCAGGAGCAGCATGGTGCAGCCGGCGACTACTCCCCAGGCGAATTTTTCGAATTCCAGGGTGTCGCGGAGGGGATCTCGGAGGCTCACGGCCAGGGTCAGGCCGACGCCGGTGAGAAGCATCAGGGCGGGGAGGATTGTCGGATCACCGCGGAAGCGGCGCCAGCGCCAGATGGCGTGGACTAGGAAGAAAGATGCCAGGTAGAGGAGGGTCCACTGGATGTATTTGCGGTAAAACTGGGCCGGCGTTCGGACCACCAGTTGAGGCTTCAGTTTGGCTACTTGAAAGTTTGTTTGGGTAGGCGAAACCGCCTGCGCCACCTTTACCTTTGCCTTTGCAAGGGCGCCTACGTTAGGGAGGGGGCGGTGGGTTTGGAGGTAGTTCCAGATTGGTTCCGCGGCTTCCGGGTAGGCACGGAGATAGGGGATGAGTTCGTCTTGGGAGGCGACAGTATTGAGATTCAGGACCGGGCGGGGGTCGGTGAAATTCTGCGTCTTGGCAATCAGGACGACGACCAGGGCGGCAGACACGAGGAGCGAAGCTCCCGCGAGCCACCAGAATTCGATCTTGCGCTCCCTCGGCACGGGTGTCGCGAAAGCGCCTAGCTTGACTTCGGCTACGTGCTCCCAGCTTTTGGTTATGGCCATCGGCGTCGCCTCGCGTAGTGCGGCTTGGGATGTGGCTGGCGGGACGCGATGATCTCGCGCTCTTTCGCTTCGTCGTTGTAGAGTTGCTGAAGATTCTGACTTACGTTCGAGTAGCCGGTGATGGGCTCATAGAGGTCGCGGGCACGGTTGAGGTCGCGCTGCATGAGCGCAAAGTAGTGCGTTTGGGTGGATTTCGTGGTGGCATGCTGCCATTGGTGCAGCTCCTGCTCGGCCAGAGAAAGATAGCCGTCGGCCTGCTCCTCGAATTCGCGCGGGCCGGGGTGGAAACCGAGGCGCTCCGCCGCGTGGAATTCGGCTAGGGCGGCTCCTACGTTGTGAAGTTGGTAGATTTCAATGCGGGCGAGGCCCAGGTGGGGATCGGGAAGGCGCGGGGCTTCCGAGACGGCTTTTTCGAAGTGAGACTTTGCATTGGCGGAGTCGACGTAGCCTTGGATCAGGTCGAGCTTGCCCTGGCTTTCGATGTCGTTGGGGTCGAGTTCTAGGGCGCGGTCCAGGCAGAGCTTCGCTTTGGCCCAGTCGAAATGGCTGGGGTCGGTTTCGGAGCTGTTGCGGTAGCTTTCGATGATTTCCGTTGCGGCAGCGACGAGGTTGGCATGGAGCGATTGGCGAACGAGACCTACGGGCGACCAGGAATCGGGAACGCGCGCGGCTCGGAGGCTCTGATACTCCTTCCAATCCGCTTCGATGGCGTTGGGCGTGCGATCCGCGTAGTTCAGACGCTGCCGGAGGTGCTCGCTTCCTGACCAGAGCCTGTAAACGTAGCCTGCGGGGACGAAGAGGATCAGGCCGATGACCAGGCCCGCGAGGACCGCCCAGACTACCTGGTTCACTTCCTGAAGGATCAGCCGGAGCCGACGATTACGGGTTCGGCGGCGCGGGGGCGGGGAACGGTCGATGGTGGCGTTTGCGTCCCAGGCGGGAGTGGTCTCCACTTCGGCGGCGGTGCGGCGTTTTTCGAGGAAGAGGCGGAGGTCGTTTTCGAAATCGACTGCCGACGCGTAACGGCGATTCAGGTCGGCCGCGAGCGCTTTGCCGATGATGGCTTTCAGCGCGGGCGGGCAGCCTTCGGGAAGGGCGCGGGGCGGGCGGCGGGATTGGATCAGGTTTTCGAGACGCCGCGTGCTTTGTGCCTGGTAGGGCGGCATGCCCGCGACCATTTCGTAGAGGCTGACGCCGGCGCCCCAGAGGTCGGCGTGCTGGTCGACCTGGGCGGTCTTCACTCGCTCGGGTGAGCAATAGGCGGGGCTTCCCAGATTGTGGTGCGTCAGGTTGTGGGTGTTGGTGATCGATTTTGCGATGCCGAAATCCAGGAGACGGACTTCGTCGTGGGGACCGATTTGGATGTTCGACGGCTTGATGTCGCCGTGGACCACCGCTCGCTTACGGCCGTCAATGTCGGCCTGGAAGGAGTGCAGGGTCTGGAGCTGACTGCAGATTTCGATGGCGTAGCGGGCCGCTCGGATGGGATCGAGGCGGCGGTCAGCGGTCAGTATATCGGCGAGGCTTTTGCCTTCGACGTATTCCATGGCCACGAAGAAGCAACCGTTCGCTTCGCCGTAGTCGTAGATTTCGAGGATGCGGGGGTCGAGGTCGTGGAGCTGTTTTTGGATGGCGGCTCCACGGCGTTCGGCTTCCATGACGAGTTGGGTGTAGGCGTCGTGGGCGTGTTCTACGATTTTCAGGACTACGCGGCGATTAGTTTCGGGATCTAAAGCCAGGTATACATCTGTCATGCTGCGGCCTAGCTTTCGGATGATTTCGTATTTGCCGAATTGTTTGAGGTGCAACGTCGGGGTCATGGTTGCCTCAAGTGGGCGGATTTCAAATCCGCCGCAGGTTGAAAACCTGCCTTACATTTGGCTGAAAACGGCGCCTGTGCACTCCTGTTTTGCCCATAGGCAGGCGGAAGCGCCTGCTCCACACTGGCGGATTGGCAATCCGCCGCAGGCTCCCAGCCTGCATTACACATGGCGGAGCACCACCAGGGCGGAGAGGATTCCGGTGATTATGCCGGCCAGGAACCAGGTGGCCCGCGTCAACCACTTCTTCCAATGACGGACCGGGCCTCTCTGGCGGGTGATGGCGTGGCGGGTACGGGCGTCGGCCATCGACTTTGAGGCAGCGCCTACGAATTCAGGGCCGGCTACGAAGATGACGCTGATGTTGTCCTTGCCTCCCGCTTCGTTTGCCGCTTCGACGAGATGGTGGGCGACTTGTTCGGAGTCTCCCTCGAAGGTCTCGATGATCGCCCCGATTTCGGCGGAGGTCAGGACGTCGCTCAAGCCGTCGCTGCAGAGCAGGAGTGCGGCTTCTGCGTGAAAGGCGCAGGATTTGATTTCGATGAAGTGGTCGTCGGCCGGTTCATGGAGGTGCAGGCCGACGTCGCGGAAGACTTCGTTGCGGCGGGGGTGCATCATGGCTTCCGCTTCGGTCAACTCGCCCTGGTCTTCCAGTTCGCCAACGGGGGAGTGGTCGGGGGTGAGCTTCTTGAGGTTGCCGTCCCAGACCAGGTAGAGGCGGGAATCACCGACGTGTCCGACGGTGACGCGATCGTCTTCGAGGACGGCGAGCGTTAGAACACAGGCCATACCGCGCCAGTCTTCGTTTTCCTGGGACAACTCGAATATGCGGTTGTTGGCGGCTGTGATGGCTCCCCGGATACGATTTTCCAGGGAGCCATTTGACGCTTCGAGTTGCTGGGGGATTATTTCGATTGCGGTTTCGGCGGCTTTTTCGCCGGCGGCGTGTCCACCGACTCCATCGACGACGAGGAAGATGCCGCGGGATTCGTCAGCGTAGACGCGATCCTCATTATTGCTGCGGTGGCGGCCGGTGTCACTGGCGGTTCCGGCGCGGCAGGTTACGGTGGCACTCATCGGGCGCTCCTGCGGCTGCCGATCACCAGACAGACTGCGAACGCCAGAAATAAAGCAGTGAGAATGACGTGTAAAACCGGGGGCATTACTACTTCCTTATTTCAAATGTGAGTGTGAGGACCTCGGCAATTCCGATGGCGGCGCGTTCGGCGAGGGGCTCTTCGACCCCGCGCTTGAGACGTTTGCCGTCGAGCCAGGTTCCATTGGTGCTTTTATCGGTGAGGTAGAACTGGCCTGTAGCGGCGTCGCGGCGTAGGATGAGGTGCTCACGGGAGACCTCGTCATTGGTGTAGAGGGCGAGGTCCATGGGCACGTCGTCGCCGCCGCGTCCTACGCGGATGTGGTTCTGTGTGACGAGGTAGAGCTGGGGGCCGGAGTCGTCCTCGTAGCGGATTTCGGCGAAGATGCGGTCGATGGCTTTCTGCACCTGGGGGCGCGGGCCGGTGGGCCGCGGCGTGGTGACGGAGGGCTCGCGGTCGAGCAGGGTGGTCTTGGTGCCGCGGAAACCGGGCTGCTCCGTTTCGGCCAATTGCGAATGGATTTCGACGTCGCCGAGCGGGATGGTGCTTTCGGTGTCGGGGAAGAATTCAATGACCCAATCGCGGCCGGCAATGCGGTGCTCTTTGGGGCGGGAGCGGCGTATGCCGAGCACGCGGGCAGCGCTGTTCATGCGGGCGACGCGTTCGGCGAGGGCGCGCTTGGCGTCGTCGGCGACGAGCTCGAACACGCCGGTAAGGCGCGCGTGATCTTCGGGATGGAGGTAGACGTCGAAGATGCAGGGGAGCAGGACACTATAGGCCATTTCGAAGCGGCCAAGCTCCATGTTGCGAATGAGCTGCTCGATGATGGTCTGGCCGCTGAGCCTGGAATCGCTAAGGTTCTGGCCGGTTTGCGCCAACACTACATCCCTCCACCCCACTGACGTACGGGGACTTACACGGTTACTTCTCAGCTCCTAGATGTACGAACTCTAATGAACTGCGGGCGCGGTTCATTGATTATACGACAGGCTGGGGGCGGTTTGGAACACGCATGCGGTCGTGAAGCACACACGGTCCATGTAGTTGATCAGTCGTCGAATTGTTAAAAATGCGACGTAGAAAAGGGGTCGACGCGACGCTGTTTTTCGGATCTGCGTCGCGGTTTTATCGTTCAGAAAAGCGGAAGAAGGACGGCGCGCTTTCCTGGGGTGATGGTAGCGGGTGGTGTCAAGGAGATGCGCGGGGCGGGTGGAAGTAAGTTGTTGGATGGGAGGAGGTTATTAGAAATAATCAGGCTTGGAAAATGGTGTGAACCTGGCATGCAGTTCGTCGGATCTAACCGCGGCGCAGGCGGTTCCGTTCCGCCTGGTGTGCCGCTTTCAAACACTTCTGCCACGGACTGCTAGTGGTGGCAAATCGCTGCATTGAGCGTTGAGTTTCCAGGCCGAGGCTCACATTTTTGCCGCAAGCTTCGCGTGCCTTGGGCAGCCTGAAGGCTGCGTTACTTTGAAGCATGACCGAAGCTGAAGTTCGAAGTGGGATTGAGCGCCTGGGGCCGTGGTTTCACTCGATCGATCTGGGCAATTCGATTTCGACCAAGACGCGGAGCGTTGTGGGAGAACCGGCTGACCATCCGGCGCCGACGTGGCAAATCATTTCCCGCTGCCTGCCGCTGGATCTCACGGGGAAAACCGTCCTGGATGTTGGGTGCAATGCCGGTTTCTACTCCGTTGCCGCGAAACGGAGGAATGCGGCCCGGGTGCTCGGCGTGGACGCGCAACGCGGCCAGGTGCGGCAGGCGAAGTTTGTACGACGGGTGCTCGGACTCGACATCGAGTACGAACGGGTTTCGGTATACGATCTGGATCCTCGTCAGATGGGCCGGTTCGATATCACGCTGGCGTTGGGGCTTGTCTATCACTGCAAGCACCTGGTGCTGGCGCTGGAGAAGTTGTTCCACGTCACGAAGGAGTTATTGATTCTCGAGACCGCCATCCTACCGCCGGATCGACAGCCGACGGCCCATTTTCTCGGGGCGGACGCGATCGTTCATCGCCTGGCTTACGTGGAGAATTCACAATCGGCGAAAGAAGCGATTTATAACTGGTTTGTTCCCAGCACCGGTGCTCTTTGCGCATTGCTGAAAAGCACGGGCTTTCAAGACGTAGATGTTTTTTCAGACGACGGGGGAAGGGCGGTGGTCCTCTGCCGGAAACCGGCCAAGCAAGCAGACAGCCGCGACCTGCCGGGGTTGGCATCGACGCTCACGTTTATCGATGGACCCTCGCGATGCAAGCCGGGTCAGGTAGTGACGTTTCGTATCCAGGTTGAGAACGCGGGTTATTCCCGCTGGCTGTCGGACCGTGATCTTCCTTCGGACTGCGGCGTGGTCCGCCTCGGTTGCCATTTGCTGGACAGGGAACATGAGGACCTTATGTGGGACCTGTCGCGTGCGAACCTGCCCCAAGCGGTCGAACCAGGTGGCGTGGTGACGCTGGATTTGCCGCTGCGGGCTCCCGAAGGGAAAGGTGAGTACTGGATCGAATTTGAGATGGTGGCAGAGTATCTAAGCTGGTTTGAGGATTTGGGATCGCCTGTATTACGGCATAAAATAATCGTGGAGTAGGTAACGCATGGCGGATGCAGCGGTCGCTCAAATTGTTTCCGAGCCGGTACAGACAACTCGTGCCTGGCCTTTGCCTTTACGTGTATCGTTCCGCTTTGCGGCTTGCTACTGGCTGCTGTACGCGTTTCCCGAACCTGGCCGCTCCGACCTTCTCGACACCATACCGGGCGCGGAACATGTAACTAAACCGTACGTCGACATGTGGCACGCCATTGTGCCGTGGGTTGCTGTGCATGTTTTCCACGTCACGGGGCGCCCGGCAACATATTTCCCAACCGGCAGCGGCGACACAACGCTGCAGTACATTCAGACGCTGCTCTATGTGGTGGTGGCCCTGGCGGCGACGCTGGTCTGGTCCGTGCTCGATCGGCGGCGGACAAATTACCGCAATTTACACGGCTGGCTGCGCCTGCTCGTTCGCTATACGCTGGCCTTCACACTTTTCAGCTACGGGTTCGCGAAGGTTTTCCCGCTACAGTTTCAGCCTCCGTCTTTTGGCCGGCTGGTGGAAACTTACGGTGATTTCTCGCCGATGGGGGTGCTGTGGAGTTTCATGGGCACGTCGCTCGCGTACACGATCTTTGCCGGATCGTCCGAGGTGCTAGGCGGGTTGCTGCTGCTCTTCCGCCGCACTGCGAGCCTGGGGGCACTTGTGTCGTTCGCCGTCATGACGAATGTAGCGGCGCTCAATTACTGTTATGACGTCCCCGTGAAGCTGTACTCCACGCACCTGGCTTTGATGGCGGTGTTCCTGCTAATTCCGGATCTACACCGGCTCGCTAATGTGCTGGTGCTCAACCGGGCGTCGGAGCCTGTCGAGTTTTCGGAACCGACGTTTGCGAACCGACGTTTGCGGATCGGCGTGACGGTGTTCTGGGTTCTGTTCGTCGGCTTTAACCTATTCGAGCATGTTCGCGGGGGCTGGGAGACTTACCAATCGTTTTACATAAAGGCCGAGCGGCCGCCAATCTACGGGCTTTATGATGTCGAATCCGGCCCGCCGAACTGGAGCAAGTTTTATGCTCAGCGGACTAATTTCCTGGGAGTTCGTACGGCGGAGGGAAAGGTTCTGACGTTTCAGACGAAGTACGCGAAGGACACGGTTACGCTGGACAAAGATACGCTGACGTGGTCGCGTCCGGACGCGGGTCATGTGGTGTTGCAGGGAACGCTCAATGGGGCTGCAACGACGATCCGGCTTCGAGCAATCGATGTGAATAAGTTTCTGCTCGTCAACCGCGGGTATCACTGGATTAATGAAGTGCCGTTTAACCGGTGAGCGCGCTGCCACGGATCCAAAGCAGTCGAAACCGCCGCTTCACCCTTCCACAGTTCTCAATGGCGGCCGCATAAATACTCCAGAATGGCTCCGAAGCGGGCGGCCCAGTCGCGCTCGTTGTGTTCCGCTCCGGGAATCTCGGAATAACGTAAGTTTTCTTCCTCGCTCCAGCCTTTGGCTATGAGGGCGTCGCGCAGGAATTGAGCCTCTTGAACGGTGCGTTCGGGATTGTCCCCTTCGAGGGTGCCGGTATCGAGCCATGTGCGGGGACGAGTTCGCGCCGAATAGGCCTTCACGAACGAAATGATGGAGTGATCGTCCCACCAAACTGAGGGCGACAAAATCGCGAGTTTGCCGAATACTCGCGGATATAACAGGCCGGTCACCAGCGACACCAGGGCGCCCAACGACGATCCGCCGACTCCCGTGTGCTGGGCCGCTCTGCGCGTGCGGTACTCCTGATCGATGAATGGCTTAATCTCGCGGGCGAGCATTTCCGCGTAGCGGTCGGCTTTGCCGCCCTTGCGGCTGCGCCGGTCGCGGGTCGGGGTGTATTCGGAAATGCGGCGGACTCCAGCGTTATAGATGCCGACCATAATCAGGGGTTCGATCGCGTGGCTTTCGATCAGGGAATCGGCGGTCGAATCGGCGTGCCAGTCTTGCCCTCCAAAAGCGGTCGCGGGGTCGAATAGATTCTGGCCGTCCTGCAGGTACAGCACGGGGTAACGGTCGCGGGACGCCTCGTATCCGGGCGGCAAATAGACAATGAGGTCGCGGCGCGTGGACAGGTATCGGGAGGCAAATCGCGGATGCAGGCGCAGCCGGCCCTCCGCCTTGGTTCTCTCTGACAATCGTTCATTGTAAGATGACGGGGGTGCGTCGCGAATACATCAAGTGGTACAGCCCGTCACTCCACCGGGACATGGAGCTTCTCGCCTATGGCGAACGGGGCTTCCCCGCGGTTGTTTTCCCGACCTCCGGTGGCCGGTTTTTCGAATACGAAGATCGGGGGATGGTGCATGCCCTGGCGCCGAAGATCGAGCGCGGCGAATTGCAAGTCCTATGTGTGGATTCGGTTGACCAGGAGTCGTGGTACAACAAGGCGGCCCATCCGGCGGACCGGCTCCATCGGCAGAACGCATTCGACGCTTACCTGGTGAACGAAGTAGCGCCTTTCGTACGCGAGCGGACTTCGTGGCCGCAAATGGCGACGACGGGCTGCAGTTTCGGCGGCTATCACGCCATCAACTTCGCCCTGCGGCACCCGGACATCGTCACCTACGCGGTCAGTATGTCGGGGGCGTTCGATGTCCCGAATCGCTTCCTGGACGGGTATTACAATCAGGATGCGTACTTTCATTCGCCGCTCGACTCACTGCCCGGCCTCGACGACGGGTGGTTCCTGGAGCGGTACCGCCGAAACTACTACGTGCTGGTAGTCGGAAACGGCGATCCCCTGTTCGATCAGAATGTGAAACTGGCGCACGTGTTCGGAGTCAAACAAATCCCGCACATTTTGGACGTGTGGGAAGGATTCGGGCATGACTGGCCGTGGTGGCACGATATGGCGGGAAAGTATTTCGGATAAGGAGTGAGCATGGCAAAGATCGGCGTGCTGTATGGCATGGAAGAGTCGTTTCCCCCGGCGCTGGTGGACCGCATCAACGCTATGGACGCAGGCGTTACCGCCGAGCATCTCAAGGTAGGCGGCGTGCGGATGGCGGAAGCTTCCGGATACGACGTGATTGTCGACCGGATTTCGCACGACATCCCGTTCTACCGGTCCTATCTGAAAAATGCCGCGTTGAGCGGGACGAGGGTCATTAACAACCCGTTCTGGTGGAGCGCGGATGACAAGTTTTTCAATTACGCGCTGGCCGAGAAACTCGGGGTTGCGGTGCCGCCGACGGTGCTGCTGCCGCATAAGAATCATCCCGCGGGCACTACCGACCGGTCGATGCGCAACCTGGTTTATCCGCTGGATTGGGATGCGATTTTCGAATACATTGGCTTCCCGGCGTTTTTGAAGCCGCATGACGGGGGCGGCTGGAAGAATGTCTATAAGGTGAATTCGCCGCGCGAGTTTTTCGCGGCCTATGACGATTCCGGGGATTTGTGCATGACGCTGCAGCGAGGCGTAAAGTTCGAGGAATACTTCCGCTGCTACGGCATCGACCAGGATAAGGTGCATATCATGCGCTACGATCCCGGCGCGCCGCATCATTTGCGGTATGTCGCCGGGAACCCGCCGGCATCGCCGGAGTTGCACGAGCGAATGACGCGCGACGCCCTGACGCTTTGCCGGGCGCTGGGCTACGATTTGAACACGGTCGAATTCGCGGTGGAGGACGGTGTTCCGTATGCGATCGATTTCATGAATCCGGCGCCTGATGCGGCGCTGGAATCGGTGGGTCCTGAGAATTTTAAATGGGTTGTCGACGCTGTGGCAGAAATGGCCGTCAAGCGCGCACTCGAGCCGGAGGGTCAGCAGCAGCCGTTTCACTGGTCCAGGTTTTTATTCGGGCAGGCGGCTAAGGTGCAAGGCCATGATTGAACTCGAACCAACCAAGGGCGAGGCTCCGCTTAAAGATACGCGGCCGAGCCTGAGCATCGGAATCGAGGAAGAGTATCAGACCATCGATCCCGTCACGCGCAATCTGCGGTCGCACATCCAGGCCGAGATCGTGCAAAAAGGCAAGACGCTGCTCGCCGAGCGGGTGAAGCCCGAGATGCACCAGTCGGTGGTTGAGATCGGCACCGGGGTATGCAAGAACATCAAGGATGCGAAGGACGAGATTCGATCCATCCGGCGGCAGATCATCACCCTGACGCGGCAGAATGGGCTACGGCTGGCCGCGGGCGGGACGCATCCGTTCGCGCAGTGGCGGGAGCAGGAGATTTATCCCGACGAGCGATATCACACCATCGTCGAAGACATGAAGATGGTGGCGCGGGCGAATCTCATCTTCGGGTTGCACGTTCATATCGGCGTGGAGGATCGCGAGACGGCGATCCAGATCATGAACGGCGCACGCTATTTCCTGCCTCATTTGCTGGCGCTGTCGGCGAACTCGCCGTTCTGGCTCGGGATGGATTCGGGGCTGCGGTCGTATCGATGCAAGGTTTTCGATAAATTCCCGCGGACGAATATTCCGGACCTGTTCGCGAGCTGGTCGGAATTCGACAATTACGTTAATCTCCTGATCCGGACGAACTGCATCGATAACGCGAAGAAGATCTGGTGGGACATCCGGCCGCATCCTCATTTCCCGACGCTGGAGTTTCGGGTGTGCGATATGCCGATGCGTGTGGATGAATCGATTGCGATCGCAGCGATGTGCCAAGCCATTATTGCTAAGCTTTACCGGCTGCATGAGCGCAATCTCACGTTCCGTCATTACAGCCGCGCGCTGATCATGGAGAACAAATGGCGTGCCGCGCGGTATGGGCTCGACGGTAAGCTGATCGATTTCGGCAAGCAGAAGGAGGTTCCGGAGCGGGACCTGATCTGCGAGTTGATCGAGTTTGTGAGCGATGTTGTCGACGAGCTGGGCAGCGCGGAGGAGGTTGGCTATCTTCACACTATCCTTGCGGACGGCACGGGGGCGGATCGCCAGTTGAAGGTTTTCGCGGACACAGGAGATTTGACCAAAGTGGTGGATTACATGATTGAAGAAACGGAGTTGGGTTTGTTCGAACCCGCGGAGGCGGTTGCGGGGGATCGGCAGTGACGTTTGACCCGGAATTGACTCCTGGAGCCCGCAACGCGGTCGAGACCTGTTTGCGTATTCAGCCTGATGAGAAGGTGACGGTTATCACGGACCGCGCCTGCCGTGAGATTGCGGCGAGCATTGAGCAGGAGCTTCGGCGCATCGGGTCTGTTCATAACGTTTGGGTGCTCGAGGAACTGGCGCCACGGCCGCTCGCCGACATGCCGCGAGCCATTCTCGACGACATGGAGACGAGCCAGGTCAGCATCTTTGCGGTGAAGGCTCAGCAAAACGAGTTGCGCACCCGCATGCAGATGACGGACGTGGTGAACCGGCGCAAGATGCGGCACGCGCACATGGTCAACATCGACCGGCGGATCATGCTGGAAGGGATGCGCGCGAATTTCGAGGAGGTCGATCGGATCAGCGAGCAGGTGTGGCGGATGGCAAGCTCGGCGCGGGAGATTCACGCCACCAATCCGGCAGGCACCGAACTGACCGGCAATTTCTCGAGTTCGCTGAAGTGGCTTAAGACCAGCGGGATCATCAGCCCGCACAAGTGGGGGAATCTGCCCGGCGGTGAGACGTTCACGTGTCCTGAGCGGGTCGACGGAACGTTTGTGATCGACGGTGTGGTGGGCGACTACCTGTGCGACAAGTACGGCGATCTGCACGAGAATCCCCTGACGATCCGGATCGCCGGCAGCCGGCTGGTGGAGGCGCACTCGGACAACAAGGAGCTTGAAGCGGACTTCTGGAACTACTGTCACACGGACGAAAACAGCGACAGGGTGGGTGAGTTTGCGATCGGCACGAATATCGCGGTGCATGACGTGATCGGCAACATTCTGCAGGACGAGAAGATTCCCGGCATTCACATTGCGTTCGGGAACCCTTACGCCGCGCATACCGGGGCCGACTGGTATTCCTCGACGCATATCGACGTGGTTGGCCGCCGCTTCGACATCTGGATCGATGGCCGTCAAATCATGCGGGACGGAGCATTCCTACTTGATTCCCTCGCTGCGCCAGCAGTTTAATCAGTCTTATTCTCCGGCGAAGTACGCGCGGTTTCTCGAATTGCTCGAGCAGCGCTGCGGGGAAGGTGCGCAGTTCCGGCACAGTGAAACGCCGTGCTTTTTCACGAGCGAGTTGATCGACCGGATGGCGACCGCCGGACGGGAGATGGTGGAGCAGTTAATGGCCGACCCGCAGTACCAAGTAGACTCGCGCGCGGCCATCCCGGAGCGGTATCGTGTGCCCAATGAAGCCGGCGTCCCGCTATTTGTACAGGCGGACTTCGGGCTGGATGCCGAGTTGCAGCCAAAGCTGGTCGAGATTCAAGGCTTCCCGTCGCTGTATGCCTACCAGACGGTGATGTCGAATGCCTATCGCGAAGCCTACGGCATCGAATCGGCTCTGGCGGCGTTCCCGGACGGGATTTCGGAGTCCGAGTACATCGATATGCTTCGGCGGGCGATTGTCGGCGAACAGGATCCGGAGAACGTAATCCTGATGGAGATCGATCCGGCTCATCAGAAGACGCGCCACGATTTCTTGAGGACCGAGCAGCTTTTTGGCGTGCGAGCGGTCGACATACGGGCGCTTCGTAAGGAGGGAAACCGTCTGTTTCATGGCCAGACTCCGGTGAAGCGTATCTATAACCGCGCCATTGTTGATGAGTTGGAACGGCGAAATATCGATGTGCCGTTTGATTTTCGCGACGATCTCGACGTGGAGTGGGCCGGCCATCCGAACTGGTTCTTTCGGCTAAGCAAATTTTCGCTGCCGTATCTCAAGCATCCGGCCGTTCCGTGGACCGGGTTTCTCAACCGCATTGACCGTGTTGACGACCCGCAGCGTTATGTTTTGAAGCCGCTTTACTCTTTCGCCGGGGTGGGAGTGATCGTCGGTCCGACCGAGGAACAGATCGCATCCATTCCGGTTGAGCGCCGGCACGATTACATTTTGCAGGAACGCGTCGATTTCCGGCCGGTGGTCGAGACGCCTTTTGGAACGACCAAGGTCGAGGTCCGGATTATGTATTTGTGGCTGGATGAGTTGCGTCCGGTAAATACGATTATCCGGATGGGGCGCGGAGCACAGATGGGTGTTGACTACAATAAGGGGCTTGATTGGGTGGGGGCTTCGGCGGCGTTCATTTTACAGACATAGGACAGGCGCGGCCGGCGCCGATTGGCAAAGCCACCCCAATCTATTCCGCTGAAACTGCGCTCTCCTGCAGCACACAGATGTCGCGCAGGTTGCGATAATCCTCGGCGTAATCGAGACCGTAACCCACCACAAATTCATCGGGAATGTGGAAACCGACGTAGGTTGCGTGGACCGGCCGCAGACGCCGCTCCGGCTTGTCCAACAATGTGGCAATGCGAAGCGATTTTGGCTTACGCTGCTCGAGAACGTGGAGAAGGTAAGTCAGAGTGACGCCGCTGTCGACGATGTCCTCAACGATGATCACGTCGTGACCCTCGATCGATACATCGAGATCCTTGGTCACCTTCACTTCGCCGGAGCTCGTCTTACCCTTGCCATAACTCGAGATCCCCATGAATTCGATCCGAGTTGGAGTCTTGATAGCTCGCGCCAGGTCGGCGAGGAATACGAACGCGCCTTTGAGAATCGCGATGAGGTAAATCGGTCCATTCGGATAGTCGGCGCTGATCTCCACGCCCATCTCACGAATACGTTGTTGAATCTGCTGCTCGGAGAGGAAAACCCGTGGGCGATCCGGCATTCGGGTCAGTCCGCGTTCTGCAATCGCGTGCTACCCGGCCCAATGTGGATATGGGCGCCGGTGGCCTTCCCCGGAATGGCATGCGTGAAGGCGTAAAAGGGAATCTTTTTCGATCTCAGGTAAGTCAACAGCCAATGTCCCTCGGGCTGCGTCGGATTCAGCGCAACATCGACACGGCCCCGATGATCGAATCCCAGGGCCTTGTGGACTTCTGTCTCGCCCAACGCGCTGATCGGCAATGGCTTCTCGAACTTCTTTTCGAATGCAACCTCGATGGGCCTCAAATCCTTCGATTCAACGAACGATGCCGTGCCCTCGTAGTGCTCCATTCCGCCGGCAAAGCTGTCCGCGCCAGTCGCGGCCGGATTATCGATGAACTCCGCACGCTCGAGCTTGGCCTGCGCCGTGAGCTCTGCAATCAATTGTGCGCGCGAGTGTGCCAGGTTCAGAGTCAGTTCCCGCATGTTCAACTCTTCCTGGACCGCATCCAGCGAATTCCTGGCCGTAATCCCGTCCTCCACCAATTTCTTGGCGTCTTCCAGCTTCTCTTTTTGCCGATCCAGCCGCCGTTCAGCCGCCGCTACCATCTCATCGGTAGTCTGCTCGGTGAGTTCGTTGAGCGCCATCTTGCCGTATAACGTCTGCTGCAAAATGACATCGTCCTGGGCATCGGCGAGGTCGCGTTTAGCCTGATCCAGGCGGACGCGCGGCAGAGCCCCCATCTTGACAAGGTCTTCCATACGGCGAACCTGATCCTCTGCCAGGATAATTGCCGTTGGCTTACTCGGCGTCTGGGCCCCCAGGAAAAGCGACAAGAAGGGGATAACTACAAGGACGCGAAGAAATCGCATGAGGAACTACTGTCATTGTATCATGGTGGACAGGAGAAACCCTATTCGCGAGCAAGGTAACACCGCTCCCATCCTCGACCTCCATCCGATAGATCCTGAAGCCGTTGATCCCCCCTGGTTAACCGCCGTCCGAGCGGCGGAATCGAAAAAAGCTCACGATATTCGTGTGCTCGACCTGCGGGAGATCACTTCGTTTGCGGATTTCTTCGTGATCTGCGCCGGCACAAACCCGCGTCAGATTCAGGCGATCAGCGAAGAGATCGGCCTGCAGTTGCGGAAACGGGGAGAGTACCCGATTAACGTGGAGGGCTTTGACGCCGCCGAGTGGGTGCTGGCCGACTATGGCAATTATCTGATCCACGTCTTCTCGGAGAAGGCCCGCTCGTACTACGATCTCGAGCGCCTTTGGCGTCATGGCAAGAACGTGAAGATCCCGAATCCTTAGTCGCCTCCAAATTGCCGTACCATTGAGTTGTTCCTATGCCATCTTCGGGCTGGGATTACGATTACATCGTGATCGGCTCCGGGTTTGGGGGCAGTGTCACGGCCCATCGTCTGACGGAGAAGGGCTATCGGGTAGCGGTAATGGAAATGGGACGCCGCTGGACTCCCGAGAACATGCCGCGCACCAATTGGGTGCTGTGGCGTTGGATCTGGCGTCCACGCCTGGCATTGCGCGGCTTCTTCAACATCGAGCTGTTCCGCCACGTCGTGATTCTTCACGGATGCGCCGTCGGCGGCGGTTCTATCACGTATGCGAATACCTTGCTCGTCCCGCGGGATTCGGTGTGGGACAGCGGTTCGTGGGCGGGGCTTGCGGATTGGAAGAAGGAAATGCCGCGGCACTACGCCACCGCCATGCGGATGCTGGGCGTTATTGAGAACCGTATTCTCGGGCCGGCTGATCTGATCCTGAAGCGTGCGGCGGAGGCCGCCGGTGTCGGCCAAACGTTCTATCGCACGAACGTCGCGGTTTTCGAACCTCCCGAGGGCGAGCCGGGCGGCAAGACTTATCCCGACCCATACTTCGGCGGCGACGGTCCCGAGCGCGCGACGTGTACCGGCTGCGGCGGCTGCATGGTCGGCTGCCGCGTTGGCGCCAAAAACAGCCTCGACAAGAATTATTTGTACTTAGCGGAGAAGCACGGCGCGAAGGTGTTCGCGGAAACCAAGGTGCTCGATGTCCGGCCGCTGGGCGGGAAAGCGGACGGTTCTGAGGGATACGAGGTCCACACCGTCGAGTCGACGTCGTGGCTTCGGCGCCACCCGCGCCGCTTCACCTGCCGCGGCGTCGTCTTCGCGGCGTCGGCGCTCGGATCCATGGATCTGCTGTTCCGTCTCAAACAAAACGGCTCACTGCCAGCGATTAGCGACCAACTCGGAAATCGCGTGCGAACGAATGCCGAATCCTTGATTGGAGTTCGAGTGCCCGGATCTGCCGACGACCTGTCGAAGGGCATCGCCATCGGATCGGGTATCTACATCGACGAACATACCCATATCGAAGCCACTCGCTACCCGCGCGGATCCGATGCCATGGGAATTCTCGGAACGTTGCTCACTGGTGGACGTCCCGGGTGGCGCCGAATCCTGGGTTGGCTCGGCAACCTCGTCGTTTCGATGTTTCGCCATCCGATCCGGACCGTTCGGTGCCTGCAGCCGTTCGGCTGGGCGCGCGAATCCCTGATCCTCCTGTGTATGCAGAGTCTCGAAGGGCATATCGACATGCGGCTCGCGCGGCGCTGGTTCTGGCCATTCCGCAAGGTGCTGGTGAGCCGCGGCGCGAAGATTCCCACCTTCATCCCGCGTGCGAACGAGTTTGCAGGCAAAGTCGCGGAGATGATCGGAGGCACACCGATGAGCATGCTGACCGAGATTCTTTTTGACGTGCCGGGGACGGCGCACATCCTGGGCGGCTGCACGATCGGCGCGTCACCGGAACATGGCGTCGTCGACCATCAGAATCGCGTCTTCGGGTATCAGAACCTGTACGTTTGCGACGGCTCTGTGCTGGGGGCCAACCTGGGTGTGAACCCCAGTCTCACAATTTGCGCCGTCACTGAACGCGCGATGACCTTCATTCCGCCAGCAGTAACGCGAGCTTCAGCTTGCCAATGAGGAGCCAGAAAGGCTGCAGTACTAATGCCGCAGCGAATCGGACGGGTTCACCGCCGTAGCCCGCAGCGACGGAAGATAAGCCGCGAGGAAGGCAATACCAGTCAGCAGCGTACAAACCACGGTCATGACAAGCGGGTCCCAAGGCTGTATCCCAAAGATCATGCTGACCAGAACGCGGGTCAACGCCAGAGCCGCCGGAATCCCGATGCCAATGCCCATCAACGCCAGCCGCATACCCTGCCACACCACCATATTCCGAATGTTCCCGGGACCGGCGCCCAGTGCCATGCGCAGTCCGATCTCGCGCGTTCGCTGCTGCACCGAGTAAGACAACACACCATAGAGACCCGCGGCGGCCAACAAAAGGGCCACGCCGCTGAACACCGCGAGCAGCAACACATAGAACGTAGCGCGGGCGGACGATGCCGCCACCACATCATGCATCGTTCGGACAACGCCAAGGGGCAGACCGCTCGCCTCCCTCAGACTGTGCTCAATGAAACCTTGCGGTATGCCATCGCTTGCAGTCCGGATCACCCACGTGACAGGCAGTACACGGTTGTCGCGAGCGGTAATCGCATCGGTGAGTTGCGCCACGGGTACATACATCATCGGCTCACGGTTGAGACCCGCCTCGCGGACGTCGCTCACGATGCCGACGATCTGCCGCGGGGTGTCTTCGAGTTCGCGCATTCCTTTGCCGATGATGATGAACTCCCCAATCGGATTGGCATCGATTTCCGGCCAGAATTTCCGCATCATCATGCGGTTGATGAGCACAACGCGGGCCGCGTGCTCATTGTCGTCGTTCGTGAACAGCCGCCCGCGCAACAGCCGAATTTGAAGTGCATCGAAATACCCCGGCGACACACTCCGCCACGGAGCCGCGCCATGGTACCTGCCGACCATCGTCTGATCATGCCGCGTGACCGTGAATGGCAAAGGTACGGTGGGCTCTAGCGGGAGCGAAGAGGTGGTGGCAACTGCCATCACGCCGGGTGTTTGCTTCATGCGGTGCTCGACGTTGTGGATCAACTCGGCGACGTGGACAGTGCGGGCAAAATAGGGACCGCCCAAAGACATTTGCACGGTAAGCACGTGCTGTTCGTCGAATCCGCGGCTGATTGTCCGGGTCGCCACGAACGTCCGGATCAGCAGACCAGCGCCGGTGAGGAGAACCAGCGCGAGGGCAACTTCCGAGATGACGAGAACCGCCCGGTCGGCGCTCCGACGGAATCCCATGCCGGACTGCAGAGCCGTTTCGTTGACCAGTGAGGTGAGGTCGGTCCGCGAAGCCTTGAGCGCAGGCAGCAGACCAAACAGCACGCCGCTCGCCAGCGAAACGGCCAGGGTAAACAGAAAAACGCGCCAATCCACGGCAATCGCGGAGCCGTTTGCGCCAACCCTCGGAAGGTCGGCCGGGCTCAGAACCAGCAGTCCACGCACCCCGAGGTAACCTAAGGCCAGCCCCACGAGAGACGATACGGAAGCAATCAGCATGCTCTCAGTGAGCAGGTGGCGGACCAGTTGTTTTCGGCTCGCTCCGAGCGCCGCACGAACCGCGACTTCAGCAGCGCGGCGCGTGGCGCGGGCAAGCACAAGGCTAGCGACGTTCGCGCAAGCAATCAGGAGCAGAAACCCAACCGCGCCGCTGAGCAGAAATAGAGCCGGCCGAACATCCCCCACCAGCGCGTCGCGGAGCGGCACCGCCGCAAATTCCTCCTGGAAAAGGAGCGGCGCGTTGGGATACTGGCGAATGAACCAGCGCATTGTGCCGGCGATATCCTGGCTTGCAGCTTTGACGTCTACGCCGGGGTGCAGGCGCGCCACAACTCGAACGCGGCTGATGTGGTCGGCGCCGGACGGTTTGGCACGAAGTGGCAGCCACAAGTCGAAGGGCTTCTCCGTGGGAAAGCGGGGCGAGAGTACGCCGACAATTTTGTACTGCTCATGATCGAAGGAGACCAGGCTCCCGACCAATGCCGGATCGGACCGAAAGCGCGTGCGCCAGAGGTTGTGGCTGATCATGGCGACGAGCGGCGCGGTGGGCTGATCATCGTTCGAAGCGAACGTTCGCCCCAACATCGCCGAGCCGCCGAACGCGGTGAAATATTCTGACGAGACCCGTGCGGTGGGAAGCGGAATCGACCTCTCTCCTTCGGTCAGGTTCACACTCGGTCCGGTGGTGTCGTACGCCGCGATGTCCTGAATGAAAAGCGCATGATCGTGCCAAACGAGGTACTTCGGGATGGAGACGACCGCCTGGTCCCCCAGCGGCGACTTGCTCATGAGTTGCACGAGCCGGTTCGGGTCGGGGTAGGGGAGCGGCTCCAGAAGGACCTTGTTTACGACCGAAAAGATGGCGGTGTTCGCCGCGATTCCCAGCGACAGAACGGCTATCGTGGTGACCGCGAAGCCGGCATTACGCCGGAGTGTTCGCGCAGCGTGCCGGATGTCGGAGAACACGGTCAGCACAAGCTTGCTCTTGAAGGCATGCCACGAACCATCTTACGCGGCGGTCTTTCTAAGAGTTACGCGGTCGCTACAGGGTTGAGTCGTTCGTTTTCGGATACGGCTGCCCGAAAACGCGCCAGGAGTGCCGGACTGCGCGCCGATTGACAATAGTCTTCAAGTTCCGTTCTGGCTTCGATCCGTGACCGGCTAACTACGGCATGATGGGCAGCCTGAAGGCTGCGTCACTGGTCTCCAAAAGCAGCCGTGCCATACCTTCTACGGTGCGGCTGAGGTCGGCTCCGATGGTGCGGGCGCACTTGCTTTCGGGAAATCGTTGAAGTTGAGCAAGGCGTTCGCGAGCATGTTGAACTCGCCCAGGTTCTGCCAGCGATAGCAGGGGTTCGTGGCGAAGAGCACGACTCGTCCCTGGCCGACAGGCACGTCGACGATGGCGGGCCGGTTCTTGATCTCCCCGACGCCCTTCATCAGGCCGCTCAGGACTGATTTGTCGGTACCCGGGAACGAGGCTAGAATCCAGCGTTTGTCTTCGGCCGGGACGCGCAACAGCGGACCATTGGCCCAGCGGACGGGCAGCGTTTTCTGGGTGTAGCCGTAGAAGATAGGATGCGTGGGCTTGGTGACGTCCATTTCGACGATCGGCCCAGGAGCGTAGAACTGCGGCGAAGTCCGGCCCGCGTCGACGGTACGGGTGAGTCCGAAATCGGCCGGGAAGAAACTGGATGTTCCCAGGGTGATGAGAACACCACCGGAATTCACAAACTTCTCGAGCTCGGCGACGCCTTCGATGCCCATGCCTCCGGTGATATCCGATGATTCGCCATATTCGCCGAGGCTCTTGAAGTCGCCGCCCTTGACGTAATCGACCGGCTGGCCTTTCGATTCGATATCGAACACCAGGGATTTGGAACTGCCGCGCACCTGGTTGGGAATCACGATCACATCGTAAGAATCGCGGAGATTGCCCTTACGCACGCGTTCCTTATAGATGAGATCGTACGCAACCTCGAAATGATCGAAGGCATAACGGACCCAGCCCACATCCTGTGTCGCGCCCCAAGTGCTGAAAATCGCAAGTCTTGGCAGGTCGAGGGTGTGGTGGGGCACGTTCGGCTGCTCATTCAGAGCCACGGCCTGAAGACCGAGCTTTTCTATTTCGCTCTTCGCCTCAGAACTGGCCGGGATCAGGAAAGAACCGGCGGGTAAATCCACGCCGTTGTTCTTGAAGGGCTGCTCGATGGCTTCGAACTTGACGTTCTTCAGGTGGTACCGTAGCGTCACCAGCGAGTTCGAGCCGTTGTCGAGGACTGCCAGGACCGGACCGCTGCCCTTCACGGTTCCAGTGACGGTCATGGTATCGACGGGCTCAACCGGAACGCTCAGGATGGCTTTGTCCGCGATTTCTTTTACGTCCGCCTCGCTCATCAGACCCATGGTCCAAGCTGTATCGTCGTAGGTGCGGAGGTTGGCATCCGGGAAGTTCTGTTTCTCCAGGAGGATTTTCGCCAGGCGGCCGTACGGTTGATCGCGTTTCACGATCAGGGATCCGGCTGGGAAAGTGCCTTCTTTGAGTTTCACCTCAGATGTCGCCCGGCCAACCTCGATGCCTTGTAGCCGAAGGATGTTTACGATGAACGCAACTCGCGTCATGTCGGGTTGGTTCCCGGGGAACACATAGCCGAAAGGAGCCTCGGTTTTGCCGGACTCGATTGAGTTTCGGCTCTTTTCGTAGAAGTTTTTCAGAACGGTCGGTGCGAAGCCCGATGTCAGCTCGAGGGCCGAGAGGACACCGGTCTCCATGTAGTTGGTGTTGTTCCGCATCGACCAGACGACTTCCTTATAGGGAGGCAGCGGCCGGTACCACTCGCGCGTAGTCTGACTTCCGCCGGGTCCGCCACCACCCCCTTCCGGAGCCGCAACATTGCGCTTCATGGTGTTCGCGCCGCCATTTCCGAAGGTTTCGTACATGCGCAGGATGCCGTTATGATTCGACGACATGAAGCCGAGGTAGCCTGGCGACCACATGTCGACGAAGCCGTGGGTCCAGACGCCGGGCATGCCAAAGCCAAACATCTTGGTCATCTCGAAGTTCGAGAACCAAGGCATTTCGGCGTACAGAATGGGATCGAGCGTCGGATTCTGGGGCGCCTGGCCGCTAAAGGTGTACATAAACGGCACGGATTCATGCAGGTCGTGCATAATCGGCGGATGCCACTGCATGTAGAACTTCAGCCAGTTGCGCATCGTCACCTGCGAGTAATTGATGTCGCGGTTGTTGTCGTGATAGATGTACTTGCCCCAGTAGGGAGGGCCGGGTACGCGGTCGGATTCCTTCTCTTCGGTGAGCTTGTGGCGGTAATACCAGTCCGTGTAACGGTCGCGGCCATCGGGTTCGGCGGCGGCAGTCATCATCACGATTACGTTGTGACGGATCTGATCGAATAGCGGCGAGTCTTCCACTGCGAGACGATAGGCGAGTTCCATCAGCATCTCGGGAGGACCGGTCTCGGCACTATGGAGGCCTCCCGTGAACATGTAGATCGGCTTGGCTTTTGCAATGATCTGCCGGGCTTCGTCGTCGGAAAGGCCGCGCGGGTCAGCGAGCTTCGCGAGGTATCCTCGATAGGTTTCGAGGTTACGGATATTTTCTTCGTCGGAAACCGCTATCACCAGGCATTCCCGGCCTTCGTCGGTCTGGCCGGCCGGAAGCAGTTTGACGCGGGGTGAGGCTGCGGCTAAAGCGCGATAGTAACGGCCCAGATCGGCCACGTGCGTGAGCTTCTTGGGAGCCCCGACGTAGTATCCGAGAATGTCTTTCGTGGTGGGAACGCCGGCCACTTTGGGCAGATGGTCGACCAGCGGACTCATAAACTCGGGCTTGGTGGTCCATTCCTTCACCAGCCGGGCGTACTCCTCATCCTGGGCTTGCTTAGTTTGGGCAAGGGCGGCCGTGGTGAGACCGGCAGCTAACGTCGTTACAAAGATTAGTCGATAGAGCTTCATCGGATTACGTCCGACTTTACCACTCTTGGAGACGGTAGCGGAATGACGGGCGAAGAGCCGGCGGTGATTTGCGGGGCCATGCCCAAAGGGACTCGCTGGTATCACACAAGCGCGTTTGGCTTCATGTGTCTCATGTTTCTGGTCATGGGAGGAATCGGCGTACGAGTTCTATTTGCAGCAGCCAACGGTCCGATGACGGTTGCAGCCGGCATGTGCATGACGATTTCGGCGGGATTGGCGCTGCAGATCCGTGAACTTCGGCGGTTGGTGCGGGAATATCGCTACGATGGCTTGCAACTGCGTTGTCGAACGTTGGGGTCGCAGACCGAGCAAGGTTGGCGGTTGTCCGAGTTTAAGGGGTTGCGGGAGTTTAAGGGGCGGTCGAGCGGCCTCGGATATCGCGTTGAGTTGAGGGACGGCCGCGTCGTGTATCTTTACAGTACGGTTTCCAATCTTAGTGCCTTGGTAATGGCGCTACGGGCTGATTTAGCCCGCGGATTCTGATTCCGCAGGGGGGTTGCATGCGAATTGTCGGTCTTCTTGTGGTAATTGCGTCGACGGCTTCTGCCTGGTCGCAACCGCTGCCGAGTGAAGCACAGCGGCAGGAACGTATCAAGCAATATGAACAGATCACCCGGGACAATCCACGCGATGTCGAGATGTGGCACATCCTGGCGGGTCTCTATCGTGACTCGGAATTATGGGATAAGGCCATAGCCGCCGAAGGGCAGGCGATTCAGCGGCACCCGAAATACGCGGTCGCATTTTGGGGGCGGGGCAAGGCGAGGATCGCAAAGGAAGACTACGCCGCAGCGGTCGATGACCTCACGTCTGCGATCAAATTATATGAGGCGCGGGGCGGCGTCGAGATGTACTTGACGTTGGAACAGCCGAGCGAGGAGTATATTGACTGCTACCGTTCTCGCGGTGTCGCCCAGGCGCATCTGAATCGCTACCCGGACGGAATAACGGACCTATCAACAGCACTGCGGCTCCGAAAAGACGACGCCAAGCTCCTTTACGAGCGCGGCTACCTGGAGGAGAAGGGCGGACGGAAAGTTGAGGCGATTGCAGATTACCAGCGGTCGGGCCTGATTTACGCTGACGCCCACGCGCGTCAGCCTGCCGAAGAATGCCTCACGCACCTGGATGCGTTAGGAGCCAAGGCCGAAGCGGACGCGGTTCGCCGGAAAATGGAGCCGAAGAAGGCCAAGTCAGACCTGCCGTAACCGTGCTTCCAGATAGCGGATTGTGGTTAAAGTTCGGCAGGCTGAATGCCTCCCCCACCTTCGCCTACACATGCCGCTCCGAAAGACTTCTGCCACGGGCTAACGTGCAAAAGTGATCCGCAAGCCAGTGGAGAGCAGTGAGTCGTTTTTCTTAATTCCCGGCGGCGGGTTGGTTACATAGATATTGCTCCACGTCACATGGAAGCCCAGCCACTTGTTTATGGCTGTGACCGCGGAGCCGAGGAATGTTACACGGTATTCGCCGGTTTCACTCATATTCGGGAAAAAAGACAGGCGCTCGTTCAGAACGGTCGACTTACGGAATTTGTAAGTTAGTTCTTCTCCAACCAGCGCTTCGCCACTGCTGCGGGAGAGCGTGGTGTAGAACTCCTTGTTGAGCGATCCACCGCCGAACAGGTCGAACGTCGTGGAGTCGCTTTTGATCACGTGGGCGCCGAAACCGCCGCCGAACACCGCCCGCAGGTCGAGATTCTGGAACTTGTCGTATTCTTCGTTGGTGAACCCGAACGCAAAGGTGCGGTTGGTGACATTCAGGTCATAGCGAACGCCGCCGCGGATGGCATCGGCCGCGAGATTCGAGAAGCCATTGACGTTGTTCTTGGTGTACAGACTCGTGAGGTTCACGGAGAGTTTGTCGCGTTTGGTGGTGCGGGCGGCATTCATTCCGAGATTGAACGTCGTCGTATCCGAATTGCCGCGCGAGAGGCTCAAACCGGTCTCGACAAAACCGGACCACAGGTCGAGCAGTCCTGGATTCTGCAGCCGACCCTCCGCCGTCTCGTAAGCTTGCTGCGCATCTTTGGACCTGATACTTGTGACATCGGCTTTCGACGCCGAAACGGTGCCGGCATCGGCGGTTTTGACTGTGAAGACTCCATTCGCGGTTTCGACCGCACCAACCAGCACTTGGCCGCTCTTCAGCGTGAGATACAAGGGCGCAGCGGAGGTAATGGTCTCAATGGCGTTCCAATCGATGTTCACTGTACCGGCAAACTCAGATTTGAGACTGAGGGCTTTGGCATCGGAACTGAGAACTGCGCCAGTCAGCCGGTCGCCGTTCTTTAGGGTTACCTGATCGGCGCACAGAATACCGGTCAACACAAATATGCCGCAAATGGTTTTGTGCATTCCCAGATGATATCGAAGTCGACCTAAGAGTGATCTGACGTGCGAAGCTGAGGTGATAGTGTAATCGGTCCTGTCAGGCCCCACATCGGGATTGATCGCACCTTGATTATGGAGTGGAGTATGGACTAAATTCCACCTATGGAGACTCGGGACCGCGAAGGTTCCTTCCGAGGTTGTGGTTAATGAGGAGGATGGAATGAAGGGTCGCTGCGCGGTGAGTCTTCACAATACCGTCACGGTCTCTCGGGCAAAGCTGGGCAGAAAAGTCCGTCGTTTTTCTTTGGGCTACGATCGGCAACTATGAACCGGCGCAAGTTTCTCTCAGCATCGTCAGCAATCGCCCTGTTTCAGGCGCGCGCGGCGGAAGACGGATTCACGTCGCTGTTCGATGGCAAGACGCTCAGCGGGTGGACGATTCGGGATGGGCCCGAGTCGGCGTTTTATGTCAAGGACGGCGCAATTGTAGTTCACGAGTCGAGCGGTTATCCGGCGTGGCTACGGTCGGACCGTCAGTACGAGAACTTCGACTTCCGGTGTGAGTTCTTCGTCCAGGGATGGACCGATTCCGGTGTTTACATTCATGCGCCGGAGCACGGTCCACCGATTTATTGCGGCATGCAGATCCACATTTTCCAGGATCGTGACGCGGCGCCCAAACCGGAGTCCATGGGGGCGATCTTTCCCGTGGCCGCCCCATTAAAGGTCAACGTTCGGAACAAGGGTGAGTGGAACTCCATGCGGGTTCTGATGGATTGGCCGCGGCTGCAGGTCTGGACGAATGGCGAACTCATCCAGGACCTGGATATCGGCGCGCATCCCGAGTTGAAGGCGCGTTTGCGGCGCGGCTACGTCGGTTTCGAGTCGTTGTCCTATCCGGTTGCATTTCGCAATATCCGGATTCGCGAGCTGCCTTCAAAGGACTCCTGGCAGGATCTGTACGTCTCAGCCAACGATTTCTCAAAGTGGCATGTGTCGGAAGGTAAGCCTCAATTCGAGCCTCTCGGAGACGTGCTGCACGCCGACGGCACCGGTTATCTTGGCACGAACCAGAAGTTCCGGGATTTCGAATTGCAGACGTATATCCGTCACTCGAAGCATCACAACAGTGGAATCCTGTTTCGGACCGACGGGCACGGATCGAACGCGCGCCACTACGAAATCCAGTTACACGACGTCGAGGGCGCGCATTATCCTACCGGATCGCTGTACAGCTTCAAGCGCGCTAAGTATCCGCGCATCGAGCCTGAAAAGTGGTTTCTGCTCCAGATGTGGGCGCAGGGAAAGTACTGCCTGGTCAGGATCGATGGCGAGAACGTTCTGGAGTATGACGCGATGGAGAACACCGAGGAGGGCTTCATCGAATTGCAGGCGCACCAGGCAGGACGATGGACCGAATTCAAGGGTTTGCGGATAAAGCCGCTTTGAGCAGCTTATCCAGCTTGGGGAATTCGTGGTCCAGGTAGGCATTGCCCTCTTCGAACATTTTGTCCTGCTTGCCGGCGCGCATCCCGCCGCCGGAATTTTCGCCATAACCGGAGTACAGCTTGTCCACGACGTCCATGCCATTGACGACCTTGCCGAAGGGCGCGAAGCCCTGGGAATCCAGGCGTGAATTGTCGCGGAGATTGATGTACACCTGCGTGGAGCGCGTGTCAGGGCCGGTCATGGCATAGCCGATGAAGCCGCGGACATTGCTCTCCCGGACAGGGTCGTCGGGAATCGTCTGTTTCCGCCAGATTTGAGAGATGGCCGGATCCCCGGCAATGCCGAATTGAACAATATAGTTTGGAACTGTCCGGTAGAAGCGGGACTCGTCATAATAACCGGCTCGAACCAGGTTGTAGAAACGGTCGGCGCCTGCAGGAGCCCACTCCCGGTGGCATTCGATGACGAAATCGCCTTGTGTTGTATGGAGACTTACGCGGAAAACCGGAGGGGCGGACTGCTTCCAGAATGTCCCGGCCGGATCGCGGAGCGCCGGCGATGACGCGATCGCGGCAGCACAGAAGATTAAGGCGCTAGTCGGATATTTCAATTGTGGGTCGCTTATCGGCGTTCACTTCGGCTGCGCGGCGCTCAACCTCGCGAGCGAGCTTCACGAAATCAGGCGCATCCTCCAGGCTGACGGGTTGTCCGCGATCGCCGCCCGCACGAACGTGCGGGTCCAACGGGAGTTCGCCGAGAAAATGAACATTCATCACCTCGGCGGTCTTGCGGCCGCCGCCGTAGCTGAATACGTCCACCCGCTCATTGCAGTGCGGGCAAATCAGGTAGCTCATGTTTTCGACCACTCCAAGAATCGGCACGCGCACCTGTTGGAACATGTGGATCGCCTTCCGTGCGTCCTCTAACGAGACGTCCGATGGTGTGGTGACTACAATCGACCCGGTAAGCGGCGCGGTCTGGATCAGGCTCAAGGCGACATCGCCGGTTCCGGGAGGCAAGTCGATCAGAAGATAATCCAGCGTTCCCCAATCAACGCTGCGCAGGAACTGCTGGATGACGCTATGAAGCATCGGACCACGCCAGATCAGCGGCTTGTCGCCGGGGTTGAGAAAGCCCATGGACATTGTCCGAACGCCGTGCTTCTCGATCGGCTGGATACGCTCGCCAATGGCGTGGGGAGTGGCGCGGACTCCCATCATGAGAGGGACGTTAGGGCCATACACATCGGCATCCATCAAGCCGACCTTGTGTCCCGCGCGGGCCAATGAAATCGCGAGATTGACGGAAACGGTGGTCTTTCCCACCCCGCCCTTGCCCGATCCGATGGCGATCAGGTTGTGGACGCCGGGAATCGGAGGTTTCGGCGGTTCACCGTGCGGTGGTTGAGGACCCATCAGTTCGATCTTAGAACATAGTCCCATTCCTGCGCGGCGCGATCGCGAAGCTTGTTCACGTCTTCATCGAGCAAATAGCCCGCCTGAACGAGTTTCTGTGCGGCGGCCGTTATCTTTTCCAGGTAATCCCGCTTGTTGGTGTAGCGTTCCTCGATGGAGGGACGCGGGTCCTTCTTGTTCTCGCGCTCCGTTTTGTTGAGTGCGAATGGAATCCAGGATCCGACCATACTGTATAGCTCGTCGGGAGCGCCGATGGCCGGCGCGCGAAGATTCCAGCCGGTGTAGGATGCGAGCGGCACTTGTACTTCGGGCATTTGGATCCCGGAGGTTTCATTGCCGTCGAGTCCGACCTGCGGAACGAGACTCGGGTAGGGGTCACCGATCCTGGGTGGTTCCGTGGTGAAATCCAGCCGATAGGCTTCACGTTTCCGGTGGGGTAGATTCAGACCGGGCAGCTTCGGAAACGCAAAGGCGCCCAACGATACCAGTTGATCCTTGGAGACCATCGGGTAGGCGGAGGGAGGGGGCTCCCGATTATCTTTCAACCAGGATTGCATGGCGACCAGGAGGGCTCGCATTGAGGCGCGGTAATCGTTTGTGTCGGCGAGATTCTGCGCTTCCAGGTGGCGCGGAGGCAGCGTGCCTGCGCCGTGCTGCGATCCGGCAAAGAAGTAGATGCGGGCGGTGGACGGTGGCGCGACGTCCTGCTTTCCGTCGGGCGTGGTATGAATCAGCGAGGCCGCGCGGCCCCAATACTCGTACGAACCGTTCGAAAGGAAAAGCTTGGGTTCCACCTTTTCTTTACGGGAACGCTCGAGGATGGACTCCGCTGTAAAAGGCGGAACGTCGACCGGGTAAGCAAGATTCAGGAAAGGATGCCCGTCGCGAGACGGCTGCGCAAACGGCATGTTAAACGATCCTCGTCCAGCGCCCGCCACATGCGCCCAGACGCCGTCGAAAACACGCCTGTTTTTTTCATCTTCGTTAAAACCCTGGTATAAATAATCGCGAAGAAATCGGCCGCTTTGCGAGACGCCAAAGCCGATGGCCCGATTTAAAGTGTCGTGCTGATCGCCCAGAAGGGTCTCCGGTCCGCCGAATTTCAGAAACGAAATGGTGTCCCGAATGGCGGCAAAACCGAGGCCTGCGACGACAGGATCCTTCGCCTTATAGACAACCTCATAGATCTTGCCGGGCTCGAAGCCGCCCTTAAGCGTGACGTGGCGGTCATCTTTGAAGGTCCAATTTGTCCGGGGAATGATAGTGCGTTCATCGCGGGCGTGATTACGCACGGTGAGCATATTCGAGGGGTCGTCCGGGTTGGCGGCGGGATAGCCTATTTGAGTCCGGTCACCGAGTGGAATCGTGTCGACAAGTTTGTCGCCGGTCCATTCGGATCGGACGACGCCGCTGATGGGCCGGCCATTTCGAGTGGCAATTGGGGCATAGAGTTTCAGCAGGTCAGGCTGGGGAGGAACATCAAATTCCCAGCCGACCCAAACGAGCGTGAAGCCGTGATCGAAGAGAAAGTGATCTCCGAGATCGAACATACGCTCCAGGCCTCGTCCTCCGCGATTTGAGATTTCGACCAGCGCGGTGCCGTTGCCTTTGGCAGGATCGCGGGGCTTGAGGATGTACAGATCGGCTGAAAACTCGACGCGACCCTGCGCATTTTTCGGCGCCATGTCTAGAAAGACGATGCCGCTGTTTACCGGGAGATTGGGATCGACGTCGAAATAGGCGCGGGCCTGAATTCGCTCGTAGGGGCCGCTGTTTGCGAAGGCTTGGCCGCCCTGGATATCGCCGCGGTCGACCAGTTCCACGCGTGTTAACGCCGCGAAAACGGGCGCGGCAACAAGAAGGGCGCAGAGTGCGAATCGTCGAAACATTGCTGACCATTGTACAGCGGCTTGCAGACGCTCAGAAAACGGTACTTAATTCACTTGACTTTCATTCGAGTTTCGAGATAAAGTGCAGTTGGTATGTTGGGACTTCCGGACGTAGATATCCGGGTCATGCGGCGATTGCTGAGCGACACGGATATCGGGTGGCTTCGAGACCAGGGCGTAGAACGGCGAATGGTGGCGAAGATTCGGCGTGAGCGCCGGGCCCTTTTCTCCCAATGGCTTGCCGTATTACGGACGGAAAGCCGCTCTCTACTCAAGCGTCAGCGCGAACTGGCGTTGATGGGCCACGAAGATTTCGAACTCGTCCTCAAAAACCACATTGCGATATCCAAGGACTTGCTGGCGCTCAACCTGTGTGTCGCCGCTCATGCGATGCGGGTCTCGTCAGTACACGGTTTGACGCTGCGGTGGCTGCAGGATATGGAGCAGCGCCTGGCTTTAGCTACACCGTTGGATTGAGGGTTCGGAGTTTGTAGCGCAGTTCCTTGATGCTTGCTTCGATCTGAACGGGGTCGTAGGGAAGCAGCACCGGCGGGGGCATGACTTCGCCAGCGCGGGTCATACCGGCCAGCCAAATCGCCAAACAGGTGCATGTAGTGCCTAGCATGGCGATATTCAGCCCCAGTGTAAGCGCTGGAGGCAAAGAAAGAATCAAAATCGCAAAGAGGCTGTTGATTCCGAAGTACCACGTTAACAAGCGCAAGTGCAGAGCCACATTATGCTTTTTCCCTACCGGGATAGTATCAACGAATCTAACTATTGCCCAAAGCAGTATCAGGAATACGAGCAAACTGGAATAAACAATCCGCATCACGAGAAGCGGGCCATAAGACACGACGGGTTTAGTGAAGTGTGCTATTTGCGGCCATGCCGCGATCAGGCACGTTACGGCCGCAGCTACGGCTGTCGCGAGCGCAAGCCTACGCCGGTATTCGGCAACGCCTGGATAGTGATCGCAGATTTTCTTGTGAAGTTCGTAGACAGTGAAACACTGCAGAGTGAATAGGAACGGCCTCGTAGCCGTCCAGATGATCGTATACAACATCGACTCAATGCTGATGTTGACCATCACCAGAGACGTGATGATGTCCAACACGAGATAGGAATAGAAAAGCGGATAAGAGCGGACCAGGCGTTCCGTCGTAAGCCGAACGATCAAGAACGCCTGTATTCCGATGCTCAGGTCCCAGAGGCCGCGGACCAAGTAATTGACGATGTCCACTTGAACATCATCGTAGAACTTGTCGACTCAATATGCAACGTCACCTGGCCTGCGGCGGCGAACAGATGGGCGGGCACACGGGCGTCGGCTGGTCGATCGCAACAGTTTGCGGACCCACGGTCAGCGGATTTTTCGGGTGACGAACCTGTCCAGTAGTCGCGACGGCGGCGGTGGCGAGGGAAATGGCAAGGGCTAAGATTGTCTTTTTCATGTTGAATCCTCTTTTCTTGTAATTGGCTTCTCTATCGGGCCTGCGGCGGCGAACAGATGGGCGGGCACACGGGCGTCGGCTGGTCGATCGCAACAGTTTGCGGACCCACGGTCAGCGGATTTTTCGGATGACGAACCTGTCCGGTAATCGCCACAGCGGCGGTGGCGAGGGAAATAGCAAGGGCAACGATTGTCTTCTTCATGTTGAATCCTCTTTTCTTGTAATTGGCTTCTCTAACGGGCCTGCGGCGGCGGTGAGCAGATGGGTGGACACACCGGCGTCGGCTGATCGATTGCAATGGTTTGCGGACCTACGGTCAACGGATTCTTCGGATGACGAACTTGTCCGGTGATCGCCACAGCGGCGGTGGCGAGGGAAATAGCAACTGCAACAATAGTCTTCTTCATGGTGGATTTTTCTCCTCTGATGGGTTTAGTCCCCGTTACGGGGCAGTTTTAGTCTAGTACTGTGGAGGGGTCAGGCGAGTGTCAGTCCGGCTTGCGCTGACAAAGACAGGTCGGCGAATTCGCTCCGGATGAACTTTGGAAGGGCCGCGGCGGCGATCATTGCGGCATTATCCGTCGAAAGACCGGGCGAAGGAAAAAATACCGGATAGGGCAGCCGGGCGCCCAACGCGGCTGCACGAAGGCCTGAGTTGCAGGCGACGCCACCCGAAACGATCATCGATTGAGCGCCGATATCCTCCGCCGATGCGAATGCCCGGCGCAAAAGCTCGTCAATTACGGTGCGTTGAAAGGATGCGATCAGGTCGAGGGTCGATTGTGGCGTCGAATTCAGATAATTCTCGATGGAGGGGTCGATCAACCGGCGGCGCAAATCGATTTCCGAGGTCATGTCGTGCTGTTCGACCCAGCGCAACACCGCGGTCTTTAATCCGCTGAAGCTGAAGTCACGAGGATTGCCCTTCATCTTCGCCGGCGTGAACCTGATCGCGTTCGAGTTTCCGTAAGGCGCCAGCTTGTCAATGATCGGCCCCCCCGGATAGCCGAAACCGAGCAGCTTGGCGACTTTGTCGAAGGCTTCACCCGCGGCATCGTCCCGCGTTCTTCCGAGAAGGCGGTAAGTGAAACCTTCGCGGACTTCGAACAGATGCGTGTGGCCGCCGCTGACCACCAGCGCCAGCGCCGGGTAGGCCAGTTGAGCCGCTGCTTCGAGTACGATCGCGTGGATGTGGCCTTCGATGTGATTGACGGCGATGAGAGGGAGGCTGCGCGCGAAACAGATCGACTTGGCGTAGGTGATCCCTACCAATAGCGAACCTACGAGTCCGGGTCCTTGCGTCACGGCGACAGCGGAGAGGTCATTCCAGGAACTGCCGGATTGTTCCATCGCGAGACGTACTACGGGGACAATGGCGCGCAAATGTTCCCGGGAAGCGAGCTCCGGCACGACTCCTCCGTATTTCGAGTGCGTGGAAAGCTGCGAGGCAACAATGGTGCTGAGAACGAGAGTTGGAGTGCCAGTCGAGTCACCCTGTACGACGGCTGCCGCAGTCTCGTCGCAGGATGACTCGATCCCGAGGATTCTCACGATTTCATTGTAGGGTGGAGGTGGCGGGATGAATGGTGGGTCGTTGTGGGGCGGCAGGTTGGTGGGATGTCGCGGTGAGCGTGAGGTCAGGAAGACTTGGATCTAACAAAGTTTGATTACGAGCTGCCGGAATCGTCGATCGCGCAGGCGCCGCTTGCGGATCGCGCGGCGTCGCGCATGCTCGTGCTCGATCGCGGCGAACAGCGCTGGGAAGATCGGATGTTTCGCGAACTCCCCGCGTTTATCCGGCCGGGCGATTGCCTGGTCTTGAACGATTCGAAGGTGTTTCCTTCGCGCCTCTTTGGACATCGGGCCGGTGTTCACTCGCTGCCGGTTGGCAAGAACAATCCGAAGCGCTCGCAAAATCTTTCCGGACGCGTGGAAGTGTTTCTGTTGCGCCCGCTTTCGGATGACGCAAAAACCTGGGATGCGCTGGTGCGGCCGGGCCGGAAAATGCGAACCGGCGAGCGTATTTGCTTCGACGCCGAAGTGGAGGCGGAGATTCTGAGCCGCGGCGAATATGGCGAGCGGACGCTTCGGTTCGAAACGGCGGGCGATATCTGGGAGGTGCTGCAGCGGATCGGCCATGTTCCGCTGCCGCCCTACATCCGTCGTCCTGATACGCCCGACGATCGGAACCGGTATCAGACGGTCTTCGCGCGCGAGACGGGATCGACGGCAGCGCCCACTGCAGGTCTGCATTTCACGCCGCAAGTGCTGGACCAGTGCCGCGCGGCCGGCGCGGAGATCGCATACGTTACACTGCACGTCGGGCTCGGCACGTTTCAGCCGGTTCGCGGCGAGACGTTGCACTCGGAGCGTTTCGACATCACGGCGGAGAACTGGTCGCGGATCAACCAGGCGGGTCGATGTGTTTGCGTCGGGACAACCAGCGTGCGTGCCATTGAGAGTCGTGCCATGGGCCGAACGGGCGACACGGATCTTTTCATCCGGCCCGGGTTCGACTTCCGGAAGACAGGCGCGATGCTCACCAATTTCCACCTTCCGCAGTCGAGCCTGCTGATCCTGGTGTGCGCTCTCGCGGGGACAGAGCTTGTGCTGGCCGCTTACCGGCACGCGGTGGCGAGCGGTTACCGGTTCTACTCTTACGGCGATTGCATGCTGATCGTTTAACGTTGCGCTCATTGCTGCCTTGATCCTACAGGCAGCCTCAACGCGAGCACGCCGGGCTCGAACACAAGTTGTTGATTGCAGGCGAAAAGCTCTGTTGTGAATTTTGTGATCAGGGGGATGCGGGCACCACTGGTGAGCACCGGAGCAGGTCCGGTCTCAAATGTTCGCACCAAGATTGGGGGGACTCGACGCGTCTCCAGACCGCGACGATGTCTTTCTGCCCGGCTTGCCAGAGGGCCAACGCGAAATTTCCGTTGACAGCATATTTCGGCAACCTTCCCTCGGCCGCACGCATACGTCCAGCTCTTTAACGAGACAAAACTCCTGAGCTCGTACACCGCCCAGTTCGGTGCGTTCGGGAGAAACGGGCTTGGCGGCGTTTCGGAGATAACGCTCGACATCATTCCATGGAGGCATCCTGGGGCGCTTGTCGGACTCAACCAGATCGAGCGGATCCTTCACGTATCCGGGAGACGAGTAGAGCAGGTAGGGAGTCTCCGTGGAAAAGGCGCGATACTCGAGCACTCCGCCATCGATGACCCAGGCAGTATCTCCCGTGTAGCTGAGGCCGAACGGCGCCACGAGTAGTTTTGAGAGCAGGTTGCGGTCGAGTTGACGGGAAGGCGTCCAGTTCAGGCGAAGATCGAAAGTCTCGGATGGATCGCGCAGCAAGTTGGAAGAAACCAGCGCGATTCTTCTCGAGCCTTTCGACCAGCCGGCCATGCGCCGGTAGACATCCGCACCCTTGGCGCGGCGCTCGCGCAGATGAAGTTCGTCGCCGGTTCGCTCGAACGCTTTGGTGCCGACCTGGGGAACGCCGCGTTGAAGTTCGATGATGAATCGCCGCGTCGCACCCTCCGGTGTATGGATTGCGCAGCCGCCTACCTTCAATAGACAGCAGATGACGACGTAGCGCATGGGGAAGGGTATCAGACGAGAGTGCGAGCTGTGCGGGAAGGAACTCGGAAGGAGCGTGGGCAATAAAAAAGGCCCCGATCTCTCGGGGCCTTGCATGAACCCTATACTCTGCTGCAACCCCTATCGGGGCTTCTGCGTTACTTCTTGCCCTTCTTCGCCGGGGCTTTCTTCGCAGTCTTCTTTGCAGCCTTCTTAGTTGCGTTCTTCATCGATTGATTCTCCCTAACATCAAGTTTTCGCGATCACGAAGATCGCGGTGTGATTCATATATAAGGTTCTTTGAAAAGAAAGTCAAGCAAAAAATGCATTTGAGGTTCCAAAGAGAGGTCGTCCGGACCCTCGGGAACCGCCCGAATCATTCTTCAGATGATTTGTTCTGGGGTGCGAGACACCAAAACGCTGCGATTCTGTTCTTGATCGCGCGCAGTGAACGGGAGTAACATCGTCACGAGTGACATCCGTGAAGCAAATCGCCGGCGTCGTGCTGTTCTGTGTGGCCTTGCTCGGCTCGACGGCATGCGCAAAGAAGAAACATGCGCGAGTGACAGTGCCCGCTGCCGCTCCCACACTCTCGAGCGAGACGGGAATCGCGAGTTGGTACGGTTATCCGTATCACGGACGGCACGCTGCGAACGGCGAGATCTACGACATGGAGAAACTCACCGCCGCGCATCGCACGCTTCCGTTCGGAACCTGGGTACGCGTTACCAATCTGACGAACAACAAAACGGTGGATGTACGAATCACGGATCGCGGACCGTTCATCGATGGACGCATCATCGATCTTTCGAAGGCTGCCGCGCGCGAGATCGACATGATCGGCCCGGGTCTCGCAAGCGTTCGAGTGGACATCATCTCGGCGCCGCCTTCGTTGCCGTCGCTGTATGCGGTTCAAGCCGGCGCGTTTCAAGAGCGTGGGCGCGCCGACCGGTTGCGCGACACGATGGAGAAGGAGTTCGGGTCGGCTCGTATCATCTTCTATAGTGGTGAACCCAATCTATGGCGCGTGATCGTCGGGGCGGAACAGACTTGGGACAGTGCGAATGACCTGGCTTCGCGCGTTCGAAGCCAAACGGGTGAGGCGCTGGTCGTCCGGCTGGATAGCGGGACGGATTGATAAAAACGCTCAATCCAAATTAGTTCTCTGGAACGGTTGCGCCTGCTTTGGACTTCACCGGGAACGCACAGGCGAAACCGCCTTCGCCAGCTTGGTTTTCATCCACTTTCGTGGACAAAACCGGTTGCGAAACCTACCCTACAGTCTTTGCGGGCGGAGTACGGCGGTACTACTTTGAATACCCCCATAGGGGTGAGGTGGGCAGCCCCCATAAGAGATCTGCTTCCAGCGCTTTGTGGTCTTGTGGGGTCCCACACTTCCCTGTAGAGTTTATCTTAAGTAAACGCACTAGAGATTCTAGAACCGATGCTTGCCCAACTGGAAGAGCCAAGACAACACGTACTGGTGGGACAATCTCCCCGCATTCGCCAGATTCTAAAGCTTGTTGACAAGCTGGGCCATTGTCGTTGGCCAGTTCTGCTGCTGGGCGAGACGGGAACCGGAAAAGAAGTTGTCGCCCGCGCCATCCATAATATAAACCCAGTTGGACCGTTTGTCCCGATCGACTGCTCCTCATTAGTAGGTCCCTTGATGGAGAGCGAGCTTTTCGGACACGCCAAGGGGGCATTCACGGGCGCAGTAGGGACTAAGGTCGGTCTGATTGAATTGGCCAACGGCGGGACGGCGTTCTTCGACGAAATCGGCGAACTGCCCCTCGACCTGCAGGCGAAGCTTTTGCGGGTCCTGCAGGAAAAGGAGTTCCGGCCGGTCGGTTCGGTAATGCAGCGCCGCTCCGATTTTCGTGTGATCGCGGCAACCAACCGCGACCTGGCTAAAGAAGTTGAGAAAGGGACCTTCCGGCGCGACCTTTTCTACCGTTTGAACGTTGTCAATCTGCGGCTCTCGCCCCTACGCGACCGCAAAGAGGATATTCCGGCTTTGATCGCGCACTTCCTCGGGCGGCACGGACGCAATCATAGCCTGACGCAGGATGCTTTCGAGGCGATGTTGTCCTACGAATGGCCCGGCAACGTGCGGGAACTGGAAAATTGCATCCAGCACATGGTCGCGATCAACTCCGGTCCGCTCCTGCACAGCCACGATCTGCCATCGATGGTTCAGAACCACCTCATGAGCAAGCGATCCGAGTCGCTGTCCAATGCCGCGCGGGCGATATCGGAACCGCGCATGCCGATGGGGCAGGAAAGTGTCATAGATCCCCGTCCGGCCGCTGCGCGCCGCATCATTCCGCTGACCGAATTGGAAAAGCAGGCGATCATCGAAGCTCTTGAGTTTACGAAGGGCGATCGTGCGGTAGCGGCCAATCTACTCGGCATCGGGCGGACCACTTTATACCGGAAGCTCAAGGAGTATCAGATCGCGAGTTAGCGGGCTGAGATTTTTCGGCACACCACGACACTACTTGGTCATGGTGAGCCAGAAATTGAAGTTGCTTGTTGTGGAGGATTCGTCCGACGAACAGCAGGCGCTCCAGGGAGCTCTTTCCGAGATTGAAGAGTGCGGTCCGCTGTATCAATGGTTTGCCAGCGAAACCGTGGCAGTTGATTATCTTAGCGACGCCCTGTATTGTCTGGATCGTGCCAGGTTCGACGCGGTTCTGCTCGATCTGCAGCTTCCGGACAGTCCGATGTTGTTGAAAACCTTCAAGCAAATTCAAAGCGCCTCCCCAGCCACGCCAATCATCGCCTTGCTGGACTCCCGTGATGAGGCACTCGCCTGTCGCCTGCTGCGTGAAGGAGCCCAGGACGTGCTACTCAAATTCGAAATTGAATGTGCCCCGCTCGCTCGCGCGATTCGTTTTGCAATTGAGCGCCAGCGCCGCAGCCGCGCGTTGCGGGCTATTTCGGTATTCGACGAACTCACGGGATTGTATAGCCGTTTTGGATTCTGCGCCCTGGCCATTCACGAAATACGCGCGGCTCGTCTTTCCGGTTTGGATCTGTGGCTAGTCCTGTTCGAGACCGAGGGCTTGCCGGATTCTGAAGAAGACCGGGACCTTACGATCATGGACATCTGCGATGTTTTGCAGCACGTCTTTGAGGATTCGGCGCTGCATGGCCGGGTTGACGCCGCCTGCTTCGGCCTTACACTGCTCGGCCTGGCACGCGATCGAATGGATATCTTAGTAAACGACTTCCGTGAGCGCGTTTCCGCGATGCATCCCCGTTTGACGATCGGGGTCGTCATGGAACAGGTTCCGGACTGCTGCGCCGATCTCGATCGTATGATCGACCAGGCGCGACGCACCGAGTTTCGAAAAACAGCTATGCTGGCGGGTTGAAAGCTCCCTCGATCGCGATCGACGTCACCTATAGCCTCGGCCGGAACCTGTCCGGCGTTGGGGTCTATTCGCGGGAGATCGCGTTGGGGCTGGCTCGCGCGCATCCGGAAGCGGAATTCCTGTTCTGCTATCGGCCGCACCGGCTGGCACGATCCTTCGAGATGGAGTTGCCTGCCAATGCACGTCGCCGGTTGCTGTGGAAGGGCGTTCCGCGGTGTGATTTATTTCACGCCTTGAATCAAAGAGTCGATTCACGGCCGAAGCGGGTGATAGCAACATTCCACGACCTCTTCGTGCTTACCGCGGAGTACTCGACGCCGAAGTTCCGCGCGCGTTTTGCAGTCCAGGCACGACAGGCTGCCGAACGTTCCGACCTGGTGATCGCGGTTTCGCGGTTCACAGCCGGCCAGGTAGAGCAGTTGCTGCATGTCGAACGCAGCCGCATTCGTGTGATTCCGCACGGAACGCGGGCTTTGGAATCCGCGGAGCCGCGCACACGCGAGCCGATCGTGTTGTTCGTCGGGGCGATTCAGCGCCGTAAGAATATTGCGCGTCTGGTGCAGGCGTTCGAAACATCGCCGACGGGGTGGAAACTGGTTCTCGCGGGATCGTCCGGATTCGGCTCGGAGGAAGAACTCGCGGCGATCCAGAACAGCTCACGGCGCTCGGACATTGAGCTCGCGGGCTACGTTTCAGACGAGGAACTGGAGAGGTTGTACCAGAGAGCATCCATCTTCGCGTTTCCTTCGCTCGATGAAGGCTTCGGCATCCCGGTATTGGAAGCGATGGCGCGTGGAGTTCCCGTGCTCACATCGAATTCCTCGGCGCTTCCCGAACTGTCGGCCGATGCCGCGGTGTTGGTTGACCCCGCGAATGTCGACGAGATCGCGGCCGGGTTGCAGAAAATGATGTGCAATGAAACCCTGCGTGAGGAACTGGTTCGCAAGGGGAAATTGAGGAGTGCGGCGTATACGTGGGAATCAGCGGTGGAGAAGACCTGGGCGGTTTATCGCGAACTCTTACCACAGTGAGAGCTGCTGCTCTGCAAATTGCTCCGGCAGGTAATCCTGATCGCGAGGCCCCATCTTGTGGCGCGCATTGATGGCCTGGACTCGTTCACGAATCATCTCGGGGTAGTGACCGCGCAGGTACGCGTTCTCATCGAAACGTTCACGGTAGCGCCGGACCAGGTGAGGGAAGTTACGCTCCAGGAATGGAATAAACACGGCTTTGGAACATGGTTTCAGGAATAGCGGCGCTGCCCCAAACGAAACCGCTCCGGCCGAGGCGGCGGCTCCGCAGACCGCATCCAGATTCTGCTCACTGTCGGTAATCAACGGCATGACAGGATTGCCAAGGACTGTCACGCGTACTCCAGCGTCAGCCAACTCCCGGACTGCCTTCAGCCGCAATGCGGGACGAGGCGCGAAAGGCTCGACCAGGCGCGCGAGTTTCTCATCCACGGTCGTGATCGTGATGTTGATGTGGACGATACTGCGGCGGCGCATATCGCCGAGGAGCGCGGCATCGCGGGCCACGAGATCTGATTTCGTCGTGATTCCAATCTTCAGGCCTTGCTCTTTGGCGAGCACCCTGAGAATCTTTCGCGTAATACTGTAACGCCGCTCGGCGGGTTGATAGGGGTCCGTTGCGGTCCCAATCCACAGCGACTCGCCATTCTTCACCTTCTTCAACTCCTGGGAAAACCGGTGAGCATCGAACTGTTTCGCGAAGATCCTGGTTTCAAACTGCCGGGGGTCGCGCAGTTCCATAAACTCGTGAGCGTAACGGGCGTAACAATACTTGCAGCCAAATTCGCAGCCGCGGTAAGGATTGACTGTCCACACGAAAGGCATGCGCGTGCCGGAACACCGTCCGATGAAGTTGCGCGTTTCGATTTCGAGGTATTCGACGCGTTGTTTCGCTTCGAGAGTGGGACTTTGAGCAGCGAGACGGGCGATACCGACCAGGCGCGGAGCGGTGGAATCTTCGAACAACATGGCCCCTCAACTCCATTTTCGCCCTTTCTTCGCCTGGCGTCAAGCGGAGTAACCTTGTCACATTCGAGCCGGCGGGGCATCCAATTAAGTGGAGGTGTTTGGAATGCTCCTCGGATGGGCTTTATTTTTTCTTTGCTGCGCGATTCTGCTGGGCATCCTGGGGTTTGGCATCCTCGCTGCCGCGACGGCCGCGATTCTAAAGATCATCTTCTGGGTGTTTGTCGTGCTCTTCATTGTGACAATCGTGACGCATGCTACGCGACGGCGTATTTGAGCACTATAGAACCAGGCGAGAATCTCCCTCTCTGCGCGTGATTCGCTCGCGATCCAGGAATTCCAGAAGAGGGATGGCATACTTGCGTGAAATCCCGGTCCATTCCTTGAACTCGGGAACTGCGAAGCGCTGACCTTTGTGTCTGGACAGCAGTTCGCGTAATTGCTGCAGGGCGGACGAATGAAAAACCAGCTCTTCGGAGACCTTCACCAATTTCTTTTCGCGAATCAGGATCTGCAGCAAGGAGCGCGCTCGTGCTCCTTCAACGCCCGATTTGGTGAGAACTTCATTCACAGGCGGCACGGCGAGCCCGGCGGAGGCGAAGGCCTGCTCGATTTTCGCCGTGGCCTGCTGTTCATCCTCCTTCAGCGACACGCGGTGCGAGGCGAGCCGCACGTTCTCACCTTGCAGCGCAATAGTTTTCGAACGGGCGAGAAGCGCGTCGAAGACGAAAGGTTGCGCATTGGGCAACTGCAGGCTGCGAAGCTGCTCCTTCGACATGCCGGGAATGAGAGGCTTCTCACGGTGGAACTTTGCCAGCGTTTGCTCGATGGCTTTGAGGGTCGCCGTCACCCAGCGGCTGTCCATGATCCAATGCTGCGGCTCGGTGATGGTGGTGAAGGCTGCGTCCTTGACTGCTTGGGCGATCTCGGATTCGAGCAGGCCAGTGCGGGAGATGATGTCGGGGATCGACATCCCGGATGCCGATTCCGCCACGAGGAGGGCAATGCGGTCACGAATCGAGCCCTGCTCCAGCGTCTTCAGCCGATCAACGCCGCCGCGTTTCGGCGGAGCAATATCGAGCACGACACCGCCGCCGATCGTGATAACCGGCGAGAACATCCGCACGATGAAGCGATCGCCGGGCAGCAGGAGCGACGGCTCCCGAAGCAGCAGGCGAACATAGCGCCGCGTTCCGGGGCGAAGCACTTCGGTTGTGCCAATGCCCCGGATTTCGGCTTCGATCTCGGCAGTGTGCGCGTGAAAGTGGACCGGGGCGCGATGCTTCAGGGACTTTGCGCCCGGCAGCAGATCGAATGTACAGTCAATGACCCTGGTTGGCATGAAGCGGCCGGCTTCAGAGAGCATCATGCCGCGTTGCAACTCCGACGCCTCGGCACCCGCGAGGTTCAGAGCGGTGCGCTGGCCGGCCACGGCGCGCGGAACCGTTTCACCATGAACCTGAATGCCGCGAACGCGCACTCGCCTGGGGCCGGGGTGAACCTCGATCTCCTCTTCCGCACGAACGCCTCCGGAAATCAAAGTGCCGGTGACGACAGTTCCGAAGCCGCGCATCGAAAACGCGCGGTCGACGGGAAGACGGAAGTATCGCGAGGCGTCCTTCTCGGCTGCCGATACGGCGATGCGCTGAAGTTCGGCGCGCAGTTCGGGCAAGCCCTGCCCCGTCGTAGAACTGACCGGAACCATCGGCGCGCCTTCCAGAAACGAACCACGCACGAATTCTTCCACTTCCAACCGTACGAGATCGAGGATCTCAGGATCGACCAGATCGGACTTGGTGAGGACCACTATGCCTTTTGGAATGTTCAGCAGGCGGCAGATATCGAAGTGCTCGCGGGATTGCGGTTTGATCGACTCGTCGGCAGCGATCACAAACAAAACGAGATCGATGCCGCCCGCTCCAGCTAGCATATTTTTAATGAACCTTTCGTGGCCGGGTACGTCTACAAAACCGAGGCGCACGTTGTCCGGCAAATCGAGGTGCGCGAAGCCCAGGTCGATCGAAATGCCCCTTTCCTTTTCCTCTTTGAGGCGGTCGGTGTCGGTACCCGTGAGAGCGCGGACGAGCGCGGTTTTGCCGTGGTCGATGTGGCCGGCGGTTCCCGCGATAACGTTCTTCATGGCGTTGCTTTTCATCGTAGCGCCCCTGCATTCGCAACCTCCTCCGAGCACGGCGCCGCCGGCGGAAGATATTACGCCAACCTTCAAGACCGGCGTAGCGGACGTGCGCGTGGATGTGCAGGTCACTCAGGGCAACAAGATTGTCCGGAATCTCAAGAAGGAAGATTTCGCGGTCTCGGACAATGGGCAGTCGAAAGACGTGGTGTACTTCGCTCATGGCGACGAACCGTTATCGATCGTGTTGTTGTTGGACGTCAGCGGCAGTATGCAGCGTTGGCTGAATCAGATTGCCGCCACGGCGCGGGAGGCGCTGAATCAACTGCGGCCGGGCGACAAGGTTGCGGTGATGGTGTTCGGCAAGACCAGCGACGTGCACCAGGACTTCAGCGACAATCTCGCCGAATCGGCACGGCAGATCGGAAAGGCCATTCACGATCACGATGTGGGAGCGGGTACGGCGATCAACCAGTCCATCATCGATGCGGCCAAATTCATGGACGCGCACGCGGATCCTCTGGGCCGTCGTGCGATTCTCATCCTTACGGATAATCTCAGCATCAGCGTGAAGGTACCGGATGAGAAGGTTATTCGTGCATTGGATGATGCGAATACTGTGCTGAATGCGATCGTCGTGGGCAGGGGAATCCGGCCCGATCCCACGAAGGACCCCGGGCGTTCCAACCCGGAACTCACGCCCGCCGATGTGTTCAAGCTGGCCGAGCAGACGGGTGGTCTTGCGGTGAAAGCCGAGCGCGCGGACAGTTCCTTCCGCGATATGATCGATCGCATACGTTCGCGCTATACGCTTGCCTATCATCTGCCTGAGGATGCTCAGCCCGGGAGCTTCCGGCAAATCCAAGCGGCGCTAACCACGGATGCCAGGCGATTCTATCCGGCGGCCGAATTACACGCGCGCACCGGATATTTCGTCAAGTGATTGAGCTCATTCGCGCTACCCCAGCCCAGGAACCCATCCTGGCGAATCTGATCGAGTTGTATGCGCACGACTTCAGCGAGTTCCACGCGATCGATTTGGGCGAAGACGGCCGCTACGGGTACAAGCAGCTTCCGCTTTACTGGATCGAGGCGGATCGACATCCGTTCCTGATTCGCGTGGATGGCAAGTTGGCGGGCTTCGTGCTCGTGAAGCGGGAATCGGATTCCGCCGCTTGGGATATGGCGGAGTTCTTCGTGGCGCGCGCGTACCGGCGGCGCGGGATCGGAATCGAGGCCGCTCATGAAGTGTGGCGCCGGTTTCCCGGGCCATGGCAGGTGCGCGTGATGGAGGCGAACCGGTCGGGGTATCCGTTTTGGGAGCGCGCCATTGCGGCGTTTACGGGTCAGGCGATTCAGGCGAGCCGGTTGCAACGCGACGGGCGATGGTGGCGGGTGTTTTCGTTCGAATCGTCCCTGGGAAAATCGCATGCTAACCTGCGGGCATGATTCGCACGGTCTTGGTTCTCGCCATTGGAATCTCCCTGCCTCTTTTTGCTCAGAACGTTCCGCCTGGGCTTGGGCAGGGATGGATGCCGGAGTTCGACGATGCTGCCCAACAACTGGTTTCTCTGGCGGAAGCGACGCCCGCTGAGCAGTTTGGCTGGCGGCCGCGCGCGGGGGTCCGTTCGGTCAGCGAAGTCTACATGCACCTGGCGATTGCCAATTACTACCTGATGGGCCAAGCGGGCGCGAAGATTCCGGCTGATATTGCCGCGAAGTTGAAGCCGGACACGGAGAAGGGCGTTACTGCGAAGGCTGACGTGATCCAGTGGCTGAAGGATTCGCAGGAGTTCGTGCGGAGTAATTATGCGAATCTCGACAAGCAGAAGAAGGTGAAGTTCTTCGGGAAAGACACGACGGCGGATGGGATTCTGCTGCGGATACTGGTTCACGAGAATGAGCACATGGGGCAGTCCGTGGCATATGCGCGGATGATTGGTGTAGTCCCTCCGTGGTCGAAGTAACCCTGCGGCAGATTTGTAATCCGCCACACAGCGCCGCAGGTTTCAAACCTGCCCTACATCGCTTAGTTGCCGAAATCGAGCCGTCGCGCCAGGATTTCCGGTAAGCCGGCATCGCGGATCTTCTTTTGCGCGCCTTCGATGTCATACGGCACGCGCGCATAGACGACGATCTTGGCAGCATCATCGTAAACCGCATAGGCGGCGCGCGGATCGTTATCCCTCGGCTGGCCCACAGAGCCGGGATTCAGCAGGTAGAAGATATCAGGTTGCAGTTCGAGGAAAGCTTCGCCGACATCCTGATCCACCTGGCCGAGCCGCCGCACGCTCCCCCGCGTACAAAGAAACCCGCCTTGAAGATGCGTGTGGCCAAAGAAAGTGATTGGCGACTCGAGGTAGGGCGCCGTTTGACGCGCGTCCTGATCGGTGATGACGTATTCGTCCTCGTCAAGCGGCGAGCCGTGGACCATCTGGAAACCATCACACTGCGCCGGCCCACCGGGCAATTTAGCGAGCCACGAAATGTTTTCCGCTTTGGTAGTCTGCTGGGTCCATACCGCCGATATCCGCGCAATCGGATTGAACCACTCCAGGTCTTCCAAGCCGGCGCAGGCCTTGTCGTGATTACCGCGAATGGTGTTCGCCGCGTTCTCGCGCACCCACTCCGTGACGACGTCGGGATCGGCGCCGTAGCCCACCACATCACCGAGGCAAACGATCTGGTCGTACTTCCCTTGCACGTGCGCCATGACGGCCTGCAATGCTTCCCAGTTGGCGTGAATATCGCTGAGGATCAGGAAGCGCACAGGCGTATGAGGGCGACTTCAGCGGGCGCACCGGCCCGGATGGGGAGACCGATTGTACCAAGCCCGGTCGAAACGTAGATGGCGGAGTTACCCCGGCGGTACTCGCCTTTCACGTAGGGCGTGTAGTAACGAGCAATGTTCACGTTCTGATGCAGTATTTCGAAATTCACCTGACCGCCATGAGTGTGGCCCGAAATGGTCAGATCGAATCCCATGGCGGCGGCCTTGGGAAAGACGTCCGGGTTATGGGAAAGCAGTATGTTCAGCATGCCTGGCCGAACGTGGCGTTCGGTTCCCACCAGGTAAGGCTCGTTGAACTTCTGGTAATCGACGCCGGCAAAGTTGATAGTACTATTCCCGAAGCGAAGCTGGCGGGACGCGTCGCGCAGGAAGTCGATCCCAATGCGCCGTCCCATGATGGTGACGTAATCCTCGATATGAGCGTACACTTCGTGGTTACCCAGACAACCCAGGATCGCAGAATCGGCACGCAGGCGGCTAAGCTGCCTGAGGCAAGCGTCCACCGGATCGCCGGTGCGGCTGATCAGGTCGCCGGTAACGAGACCGATGTGTGCCCGCGTCTCATTCGCCATGTCGACGGCGCGCGCAAACTCCTGTTCGCTGAGAAACGGGCTCATGTGGATGTCGGTGATCTGCACGATTCGAAGACCGTCGAGATCGCGGGGCAGGTTGGGAATGCGCAGATTGATCTCGTTCAGTTGAAACCGGTTTCGATCGACGATTCCAAATGCGGCCGCGGCATACGGCGCCGACACCAAGGCCGCAATACCCGCCCGCAGGAATGCGCGGCGGTGCGATTGCATGGGTGGAACTTTGCGCCACAGGAATACTGCAACGAACAGTCCCACCAGCCCGACACAATTTGCCAGAGCGGCTGCCTCCATCCAGGTGATAAAAAGCACTGGCAAATGGCGCAGAATGCGATGAAATCCGAGCAGATAACCGATTGACGACAACCCGGCCACCGCGGCGTTGATGGCCAACACGAAGGCCTGGAAAGCCCGCGGCCAAGGCCTGGATTGAAAGAGCCAGCGGGTTAGCTGGTATTGAATCGCGAAGGAAATCAGCAGGAGCGTCAGACCAGGAAAAAGGTGCAGTCGATACGCCATCTACAGGCTACTCATATTCTATCGTCCGGGTCGCGGTGACCCCTTTAGTGCTGACGCAACTGAGCCGGGCTTGGCTACTGCTGTTTTGGCTGTGCCGTACTGGCCTGGGACTGCTGTTCCATGGAAGCCAGTTGTTTCCGGACCGTCTCGGCGTCCGGAGAGTTGGGGGCCAGGCGCAGGTAGTCCTTGAAATTCTGAGCGGCTCCCGCATAATCCTGTTTCTTTGCCAACAGCACTCCCATGAGTTGACTCAGCTTGGCGTTGCGATGCTCGCGGTCAGTCTTGATTCCTTCGCGAGCGCTTTTCTCGGCAGCCTCCATATCGTGAAGCTCGTAGTTGGCGACGGCATTGTAGTACCAGGCGTCGGGATAATCGAGCGGATTCATGCTCAAGAGGCGATCCGTGTCGTCCTTGACCTCGCGCCAGTTGCTTTCGCGCATCGCCAGCGAGGCCATGCCCTCGTATGGTTTGACATACTTCGGATCCGCGGCCAGCGCTTGGGTGTAGGATTTGCGAGCTGCTTCGACATCGCCGTGTTGCTGCTGCAAGGCGCCCAACTGCGACCAGGCTGCTGCGAACTTGGGATAGATGTCGACCGCCTTTTGAAATTCGTGCTCCGCCTCGTCCATCTTCTTCTTGTTCAGAGCTGCGAATGCTTTCTCGTATGCTTTCTTGGCGTCTTTCGGAGCCATGGCGGTGGTCGCGCTGATGGTTGAGCCGTCCACGTTACCAATGCGATGCATAATGATGGTGCCGATGTCGGGGTTATCCATGTAACGGTGCATCGCGAGGTTCACGGAGTCGGAGCGAAAACCCGCGAGCGTGGCAGTGAGGTCGCAACCGGATAGGAATTGTGACGAATCGCGTCCGGCACCCACCGCTCCCATGGAACGCTGACTGGCGCCAGGCATGTTCGTGCCGCGTCCAAATGAATCGTCACTGGCGTCCTGCATGACGTCCATTTCTTTTCCGAGCTCGAATGAAAAGCGGCCTTTCGAATCGGTATAAGCTTCTGTTCGCCGCATTCCGCCGCAAACGCGAACGATGGTGACGGGCTCCCCGGGAGGTGTTCCGTCATCCAGCGTCACTTTGCCCGAAAGAAATATCGGCCGGTTCATGCCGGGTGTCGTGCCCTGGTCCGGAAATGGCGATGTCGGCCGCGTAGTTCCCGGTGAAGTGGGAACGTTCCCTATCCCGCCGGGCGCACCCCCGCCTGTTGAACCCGGACCCGGAGCTGTGGGCGTGCCGGGCCTTTGCTGCGCGAAGACCGTAAATGACAACACTACGGCGGCGCTCGCGATCCACAGAATTCGTCTGATCATGGCGGTACCCCTGTTAGACACATTATAGGACCGTTTTTATAACAGCCCCGGAACAATCCGCATAGGGTATTATCTCGTATTACAATTGTGAAACTCGTGCTACGCCCCGCACTGCTGATTTTGCTCTGCCCGTTGCAGATTGCGGCCGCCCTCGTGGTTTCGGGACGCCTGCTTGACACCGATGATCAGCCGGTGGCGGGTGCGGAGATAAGTCTTGTGTCTGCAGCGAATTCCGTGGCCGCCATTGGCAGGACCGATGAGTCGGGGAACTTCGCGCTGGGGCCGGTGCCGGAGGCACGTTACACGATTGTCGCTACCAGGCAGGGGTTTTCCGATGTGCGCCGACAGCTTGAGGCCCGCCCCGGCGATCTGGCCCTGGAACTGAAATTCGCCAGGCTCGCCCGGCGAATCGAAAGTATCAACGTAACGGCGAGCGAGGGTCATACCGGCATACTGTTTCCCGATCCGGCGGAACGGATTCTGGTACGTGAAGAACTCCTCGATGCGAATCCGGGGCATCCCGGTGTCCCGATCTCGATTCCCGGGTTGCCGGCAGAAACGGCGTCGAGTGGCATCAAAGCTCCTCAGTATTTTGCTCCCGGCGTCGGGGGCGATCATGGTGAGCCGATCGCCCAGTATTTGCAGGTGGGCAGCTTCCTTTTTCCGAACAACCTCAGCGCGAATGCGCATGGAAACGGATATTCCGATCCGAACATCATGATCCCCGCGACTGTTGAGAGCGTACAGGTGGACGGAGGGGCATTCAATGTTCTGGAGGGGAATCACTCGGTCAATCTGGCGGCGATTTATGGTTTGCGGCCTCGCCTGGATCCGTTCTTCACAATCGGCGGCGATCAGCGCGATGCCGATATCACGGCAGGCTTGTCGTCGTGGCTCGCAATTCAGACTTCGTTCGGGAATGGACTGCTCCACACTCCCGAACACCGGCAGCAGTACAAGGTGAATGCGATTCGCACACTGGATCTGCGTGCTCACCGGATCACGCTGGTTGGAATGGGCTACTACGGGGAGTCGAGGATTCCCGGGCTGGTCCCGCTTGGCGTACCGGATCTCGACGACACGATCGACCCGCGCCAGCACGATCAGACGCACAGCACGGCACTGGTAGCAAACGACACGTGGCAGCTCTCGGAAGCAGGCGAGGTTCAGCTATCGGGTTTCTTCCGCACCTACAACCTGGCGCTGTACTCGAACTTCGGCGATGGGTTAATCCGGCAGAGCGAGTTCCGGACGGTTGCGGGCAGCGAGGCGAGCTATGTGCGGCGGGTGAACAGGCGGCTCTCGATTCTGGCAGGCGTCAACTACTTGCGGGACGCTCCGTCGCGGCTCGATCTGGATCGTTACGACGGCTCAACGTTCCAGAAGGTCACAGCGAATAACGTCGTGCTGGGGTTCATTTCGCCGTACGTCGCCCTGGAGGGGGCCCTTCTGCCGTGGTTCCGTTTCTACCTCGGATGGAGGCGCGACCAGATCGCTTTCGACAATGTGGATTTGCTGACGCCGGCGAATTCGTTGCATCGGTGGGTGGGAGTGGATTCGCCGAAGGCCACGGTAACTCTGGGTCCGCTCTCGTTCAGCTATGGCCAGTCGTTTTTCACGAACGATCCCCGGATCGGAAACGGCAGCGGTCCGGGAACGCCTGTGAGCCGAGCGCATTCTTACCAGGTGGCGGCCAGCAAGACGCTGCTGGGTACCGATTTTCGCGTGACACTCGGCCACATTACCCAGGAACAGTCGCTTGGGAAAATCGATCCCGATACCGGCTTGCAAGAGGACGTTGGTCCGAGCCGGAATCGGTATGTCAGTGCTGCCGCCCGCCGATATTTCCCAGGCGGGTTCTTCGAAGTGACGGCCTCGAAAGCGGACGCGCGCGATTTGACCGCCGGGGCTCCGATTCCCGAGGCGCCACGCTTCATTTTCGACGTCTCAGGCGCGTTCGATCGACTTCCGCGACATCTGCACGCCCGCGCCGAATATGAATTGGTCGGCCGCAAACCCCTGGGCGATGGTTTCGTCGGCGTGCCGGTGAAAGAGTTTCGAGGATCGGTCTCCCGCTCGTTACGAGGCGGCCGAATGGATGTCGGCCTTAATTTCCTCGTTGCCCGAGGGTACACCGGCCAAACCGTTGAGTTGGACCAGGTAGCGGGCGTTCGGTTGCCGTCGTACGCATCGGTCTCGTATTCTTATCATTTCTTGCGACGATAAGGCGATGGGGTCGAAAGGTAATGCGGAACGGTCGTTTAAAGCGAAGCTCGAGGGTTCCGAGAAGGGCCGTGCCTTCGTGGTGCTGCCGTTCGATCCCGAGAAGGTCTGGGGACGGAGACCGCGTTACCACATCAGGGGCACGGTCAACGGCGCGCCCGTGAGAGGTCCGCTCGAGAAATTTGAACGAGGATATTTTCTGGCGCTCGGGCCCGCTTACCGGCGCGATTCCGGTCTGCAGTTGGGGGATTCTGTGGCTGTGACGCTCGAGCCCGAGGGTCCGCAACGCGAGGCACTCGCGGAGGACATCGTGGCCGCACTCGCTGACGAGCCTGAGGCGGCGCAATTCTTCGATGGCTTAGCGACTTTCTATCGGAAGAATTACCTGCGATGGATCGATGCTACTAAACGCAGTCCGGAGGTGCGCGCGCAACGGATTGCGGAACTTGTTGAACTCATGAAGGCTGGGCGTAAGCAACGGCCACGCTGAGGCGGCTTAATGATTCCAGCCGGGTTGGCAACCTGCCCTACAGCCGGCACGGCCGAAAACTCCACGTCCATCAGGCGGTTTCGCCGGCCATGGAGAGCGCGGGCGAAACCGCATGCGGCCACCTTGGTTTTCTCCACTTTTAGTCGACCGGATCGACTGGCTAAAGCGATAAAGCGACCACGGTCTCCAAATGAAATGTCTGGGGGAACAGGTCTACGAGCGTCACTGTGTCGAGACGATAGCCCGCGCCTAGCAGCACGCGCAGGTCGCGCGCCAGGGTCGCCGGATCGCAGGAAACGATCCGGATTTGGGGTGCACGGATCCGTAGCATCCCGGTCAGAATCTGCTTGCCAAGACCGTTGCGCGGCGGGTCCGCGACGATCACGTCAGGGGTTTCGGCAACACGCGTCAGGTAGTCTTCCGCGGTCTTGTGAAAAGCAGCGACGTTGCCCTTGCCTTGGGCGTTGTACTCCAGGTCGCGATGCGCGCTCCCGGCGACCTCGGCGGCCGAGACCCGTTCGAATAATCCCGCGAGCGGCAATGTGAACAGCCCGACACCGGCATATAGATCAACCCCATGCGCGCCAGGGACGAGGCCATGAAGCGTAGTGGCGACCAATTGATCGATCAAAAACCGATTCACCTGGAAGAACGAATTTCGGCTTACACGGAAACCGGCGTATTCGATGGGCCGGGTGGTAGCGATCCGGTCGAACAGTGAGCGGGCCGCGCCCGGAACCCGATCCGACAGGCTAAACTGCACCTCCGACTCGTTGCTGAATAACTCAAGCGTAGTCGTGAAGCGCGGCAGACGCGGCAACTCCTCGGTGAGTACGCCGATAGTCTCGTTCAACTTCGGCGACGAGATCGGGCACTGGTTCACGGGGCATAAGCGGTGAGATCCGATTTCGAAATAGCCGACCGCCCCATTTTCGACGTGCAACTGGGCGCGGTTCCGGTAGTGCCAGGGTTCGCCGCTGACGATACCGATCGCGCCGTCGTAATCGATCTTCCCGACTCGGCGCAGCACCTCGCGCAGGATCGCCTCTTTCTGCTCCAACTGGAATGCATAATCGGCGTGTTGATAATGACAACCGCCACAGCGCAAATAATACGGGCACGGAGCTTCAACGCGGTGCGGCGACGGAACCCGAATCTCAACGGCACGGCCACGCAGCAGGTCGTTCTTCTCACGGGTGACCTCTGTTTCCACTTCCTCACCGGGCAGCGTGAACGGCACAAGTGCGACGCGGCCTTCCTGCCGGGCCAGACCGTCACCTCCATAGACCAGCTTCTCGATTTTCAAGAGCACAAGCGCACCGGGTTGCGTAGGCTACCATGTAGGTTCACTCGATGAAGAAGCGCGTTTTCTCGGGCATTCAGCCTACCGGTAATCTCCATATTGGCAATTATCTTGGAGCTCTCAAGAACTGGGTCGTCATTCAGAGAGACTACGAAAGCATCTGGGGCATTGTCGATCTGCACGCGGTCACAGTGTACCAGGACCCCGCCGAACTGAAACAGAAAATCGAGGAGACGGCCGCGCTGTTCATGGCGTGCGGCATCGATCCGAAAGAATCCACCATCATGGTGCAGTCGAGCGTGCCGGCGCACGCGGAACTGGCCTGGATGCTGACATGCGTCACGCCGGTGGGCTGGCTCGAACGCATGACGCAGTACAAAGCCAAGGCGCAGGCGCAGGAAACCGTCAGCGACGGCCTGCTGCAATATCCGGTCTTGATGGCCGCCGACATCCTGCTCTACCAGGCCGCGATCGTGCCGGTGGGCGATGACCAGGCCCAGCACCTCGAACTCACCCGCGACATCGCGCAGCGATTCAATTCGGTTTACGGGGAGACTTTTGTGATGCCGGCGACGTCGCTGCCGGTGGTCGGGGCGCGCATTATGGGCCTCGATGAGCCGGATAAAAAAATGAGCAAGTCGGCAACCGGTTCGGGGCACATGATTGGCCTGCTGGACCCGGTCGACCAGATCCGCAAGAAGATCATGCGCGCCACCACCGATTCGAACCCGGCGGTGGATTTTGAGAATCTCGGAGCGGGCATTCAGAACCTTCTCAACATCTTCCAGGCCTGCGGCGAGTGGACCGACGACCAGATGCGCAGCCACTTTTCGGGACTGCGCTATGGCGACCTGAAGAAGCAGGTTGCAGATATGGTTGTCTCGAAGCTGGAACCGATTCAGAACCGGTATCACGAGATCATGTCCGAGCACGGCTACCTGGCGCGCGTTCTCAAGGAAGGGGCGGAGCGGGTGTCCCCCATTGCGAACTCGACGGTGGAGGTCGTAAAGCAGCGGATGGGGTTGTACACAACCACATAGCTGAACGTATGACATGGCAGACCAGGCTGCAACGCTCGGGGCATATCCTCGTCTGCTGCGGACCAACCGGAATTTCCGGCTGCTTTGGTTTGCCCAAATCGTCAGCGAGATCGGCGACTGGTTTTACGCGGTAGCCGTTTACGGCCTGCTGCTGGCATATACAGGCAAGGCCCAATCGGTCGCGTTCGCGTTTGTACTGCAGGTTCTTCCCCAGTTTTTCGTCGCGCCGACGGCCGGCGTCATCAACGACAGGCTGAGCCGCCGCCGGGTGATGATGGTGGCCGACTGGACGCGGGCCGTCATCGTCCTGTGCATGGTCCTGGTGCGTGGGCCACAACTGGTCTGGCTGCTGTACCTGCTGCTTTTCCTCGAAACCATCATGTGGGCGCTGTTCGAGCCCGGGCGCAGCGCCGTGGTTCCCAACGTGGTTGAGGACGCGGACGTCGTGATTGCCAACACGCTGTCATCCACGACGTGGTCCGTGAATTTCGCGATTGGGTTTGCGCTGGGAGGCGTCGCGGCGGCGTACTGGGGCCGCGACACGGTTTTCGTGATTAACTCGCTGTCGTTTGTCGTCTCGGCGATCTGCATCGGGCGCATGCGATTCCGCGAACCGCATGCCGTCGATAAGCCGCCGCTGAGATTTCGGGACCTGGCCGATTTCTCGCCGATCCTGGAGGGTTTGCACTATGTGCGGCGCGACCAGCGGCTCCGGACGACGATCTTCGTCAAAGCCGGCCTTGGGCTTTTGGGTTCAAACTGGGTGCTGCTGCCAATTCTGGGCGAGCGCATATTTCCGGTGCATCGCGCAGGCTTTTCGAGCCAGGACGCCGGGATGTTAGGAATGAGCGTGCTCATGGCATCGCGCGGTTTGGGCGCGATCGCCGGCCCGCTGCTCGCCGGCAAGTGGGCCGGCAATTCGCTATTGAGGATGCGTTGGGGCATTCTCTTCGGCTTTCTCGCAGCAGGTTTGGGATACGTGGCGCTCAGCGGCGCGGGCAACATCTGGCTCGCCTGCGCCGCGCTGATCGTGGCGCATGCCGGCGGGTCCGTGATGTGGGTCTTTTCCACGACGCTGCTGCAGTTGATGACGGAGGACCGTTTGCGGGGCCGCGTATTCTCGGCGGAGTTCGGGTTCAGTGTCCTGACGATGTCAGCGTCGAGCTCGGTCGCGGGGTTTTTGATCGATCAGGGTCTACGGCCACGAACGGTGGCGGGCTTCAATGGACTGATTATGCTGCTCCCGGCCGTGCTTTGGGCGTGGGTACTGCGGCGGTGGCCGAAGGAACCCGTATGTTCCGGTTGTGATGAAAAAAATTCGTAGGGTCGAATTTACGCTTCAACTGTACGAGACGGGCGTAGTTCTTTCCGTAAGATGCCTGGACCGCGGATGGGTCATCCGTGCTGAGGTAGTTTATGTATGCTCCTTCGCTGGAGTGGGGTCTCATCGCCTTCCAGGAGCGGTCGACCCAGGCCATCGACGCTTCGGCCTGCCGCTCTTCGTACCAGCTTCCGTTGATGAAGTATGTGTACTGCCCGTCGACCCGAGGGAGCGGCGACGCGTTTGCTGCAACACGGCAGACCTGACCGTGCATGTAGTGTCCGATACCCATGGAACTGCCCGGTGGCGCATCCGCTGCAATGGCCGCAAGTTGGTCGGCCGCAGCGTTGGTTAGTGCCAAAAGAGATCCGCCGCGCCAGTAGATGTCAGGCGGCCCTTTGCGATCCCGTGGTGGCGGAGGTCCGAGAAGTGATCCAAGCTGCGGAAAGCTATCCATGAGGTGTAAGTAGGCGACGCTGTTCACGAGATCCTTGGCAGGTGGTCCGAAGGATCGCAACGGCCGAAGAACACGAGCGCCTTCCGTAGCATCCCCGCTCCAGCAGACCATTACAATGATGGTGGGGCCGGCGTTCAACAGGATATTGAGCTCGACCGTCAGTTCAGGCGGAGCTTCTTTCATAAAAGCGCTGTAGAATCGCAGGAACTGCGCGAGGTCGGCGCGGTAGGCGATTACTCCGCCCATGACCTGATCGACCGCGTGAAGCCGGTACTCGAATGCCGTCGCAATTCCGAAGTTGCCGCCACCACCTCGCACTGCCCAAAACAGGTCGGAATTCTCAGTCGTGCTGGCGTGAAGTATAGAGCCGTCGGCCGTAACAACGTCAATCCCGGCAAGATTGTCACAGGTCGCTCCGTATTTTCCCAGCAGCCAGCCGAGTCCTCCACCCAGCGTCAGGCCTGCGATTCCAACCGCGGGATGGCAACCGAGCGGAACCGCCATCCCCACAGCCTGGGTCGCCCTGTTTAAATCCGAAGCGCGAACACCGGCTTCGACGCGAACTGTTCCGGCATCGCGATCGATTTCGATCTTTTTCATCTGCGACAGATCGATCACCATGCCGTCGCACACTGAAGCGCCCAGCAAATCGTGTCCGCCGGAGCGGACCGCAACGTCGGTCTGCTTCTCGCGCGCGTAGCGGACGGCTTTCACAACATCGTCCGATGACGCGGGGCGGGAAATCATCTTCGGATGCTTATCTGTTAGGGGGTTGAAACTGAAGACCCGGCGCGCCGCGTCGTACCCGGCGTCACCCGGCAGAATGACGTTTCCTGCCGGTTGCGCCTGTAGAGCCGCAGCGCCGAGAAGCAGACTACGCCGGCTAAGCTGTTTGGACACTGCATGTTGGACGGCGGATAGATGCGAACGTCACCCAGCTAACTTGGGGTCCGGCGGATCGTCTAACCGGCTGGGAGAAACATGGAACAACTTGGCAGGGACATACGATTTGGTTTTCGCATGATCCGATTGAGTCCCGGCTTCACGCTCGCCGCGGTTCTCATGCTAGCGCTCGGAATCGGCGCGACGACGGCGATTTTCAGCTTCGTGGACGCTGTCCTGCTCAGACCGCTGCCGTTTCCGGAGGTGGAACGGATCGTTAACGTCTGGGAAAAGCCCCCGGGCGGCGAACGCAACGGGATTTCCACGCTGAACTTCCTCGATTGGCAGAAAGAGAACAGCGTCTTTGAGGCAATGGCCGCGCAGACCGCAGGGAGCGCCACGTTGACCGGCGCTGACCAACCGGTGGAACTACGAAACGGCCGCGTCTCGGCAAGTTATTTCGACATTTTGAAGATCAAGCCGGTCCTGGGGCGCACTTTCGCGCCCGGCGAAGACGAACTCGGCAAGCAATACGAAGTGGTGCTCAGCCACCGGGTATGGGAGAACCGGTTTGGCTCCGACCGAACCATTATCGGGCGCACGATCCGCCTGAACGGAGCACCCTATACCGTGATCGGAGTGATGCCGGAAGGGATCTACGACCGAAGATGGCAGGATATTTGGACGCCGCTTGCGTTCAAGGCATCCGAAATGACGCGCGACTATCACTGGATGATTTCGTGGGCGCGGCTGAAACCTGGCGTGACGATCGACCAGGCTCGGCAGAACATGAGGGCGATTGCGGCGCGGATAGAACATGATTTCCCGCAGTCGAATAAAGGCTGGAGTGCGACGGTGGACGAGTATCAAGACCACGTGGTGGGCCGGAGTACGCGCCAGTCGTTGCTGGTCTTGCTCGCCGCGGTAGGCTCGGTGCTTCTGATTGGCTGCGTCAACCTTGCTAATCTGCTGCTCGTGCGCGGCGCAGGACGCGAGCGCGAGATCGCGATACGGTCCGCACTGGGCGCCGGGCGACTGCGGCTTCTGCGGCAATTCTTCACCGAGAGCGTGCTGCTCGCCGGGCTGGGAGGAATAGCCGGTGTTGCTCTGGGATGGGCTGTGATGATGGCTCTCAAGGCGGGGATCCCGCAGTACTTTCTGCCCCCGGAAGCCGATGTGGAGCTCAACGGCCGGGTGCTGCTTTTTGCCGCGGCAATCGCGGTATTGACTGGGCTGCTGTTTGGCATCGCTCCGGCGTTGCATAGCGCCAAGTCGGATTTGGTGGGCTCGCTGAAGGAGGGTGGGCGCGGTGGAACCTCGGGTTCCAGCCGTGCTCATATTCGAAACGTGCTGGTTGTGGCCGAGATCGCCCTGGCATTTATCGTGCTTTCGGGCGCGGGGCTGCTGATCCGAAGCTTCTACAAGCTGCAGCAGGTCGATCCTGGATTCGACGCCACCAACGTCGTCACGATGCGGCTACCCATGACATCGGAGCAGTATGCCACGGGACCTCGCATCGTCAGTTATGTCGGCGAAGTTCTGGAGAAAGCACAGGCGGTGCCGGGGGTTCGAAGTGTCGCCGCCACGAGTGCTCTTCCCATGCAGGGATGGTCCGACGGAATGCCGTTCCTGATCCAAGGCCGGCCATTCGTGGAACTGTCAAAGCGGCCCGCGTGCGGATTCAAATCCGTGACTCCTTCATACCTCGCGGCGACCGGCATGCGCCTACGGAAGGGGCGCTGGCTGAAGGATACCGACACCGCGGGCGCGATACCCGTGACCGTGATTAATGAAACGATGGCGTCGAGATATTTCAAAGACGAAGACCCTTTAGGCAAACGCATCCTGATCAAGGAGATTATTCCGGGCCAGCCGGCGCTGGGCCCCGAGATTCCCTGGGAAGTTGTGGGCGTCGTAGTGGATGAAAAGGCGTATGGTCTCGATGACTCGAGTGCGGGGTTGTACGTTTCGTACAAACAGAGCCCCAATCTGAACACCGCGCTGGTTGTGCGCGGATTGATTGAACCCGAGCACCTGGTGAAATCGGTCGAGTCAGCAGTGTGGCAGGTGAACAAGAACCAGTCGATCGATGAGATCAAGACGTTAGAGCAGATCAAGTCCGAGTCGATGGATGACGAACGGCTGCGAACCGTTTTGCTTGGCGTTTTTGCCGGGCTGGCGCTCTTGCTGGCGTCGATTGGGGTTTACGGAGTGATCTCCTACACCGTGGCGCAACGTACGCGGGAAATCGGAGTTCGTGCCGCACTGGGCGCGAGCCGGTGGGATCAGGTCCTGCTGGTTTTGAAGAACGGTCTGGGGCTGACCGCGGCGGGTCTCGCGATTGGGGTCCTCGGCGCATTGGGAGTTACGCGTGTTCTCTCGAGCCTGCTGTTCGGCGTGAGTCCTCGCGACCCCTGGACTCTTTTGTGGACCGGTTGTGTTTTGGCCCTGGTTGCGGCGACTGCATGTTACGTTCCGGCGCATCGCGCGGCCAGTGTCGATCCGCTGGTAGCTTTGCGGCATGAGTGAACTGTTGCCACCACTGCCGGTCGATTGCTCGCTCATGGCTTTGTGACGCAGGCAGTGGCCCGCTTCGTGAACTGTCGAAGACTGAGCACGGACTACAATCCGGTACCGCCGGCTTCAGCCGGCCGTAGGGCAGTTTGAAGGCTGCGTTACGGCTGTTTTCATACTCTTTCGACAGTTTGAATAAGAAACGACTGACCTGAACTTGCCGCCGACTTATTCGTAGCGGAGCGCGACCATGGGGTCGACGCGCGTCGCTCGGCGGGCGGGAAGCCAACTCGCCAGTAAGGCGACGGCGGTGAGCAGGAGTGCGACGCCGATGAATGTCGTGGGGTCGGTTGCTCCGACGTTGTAGAGAAGAGTGGCGATCAAGCGGGTCAGGGCGAGAGCACCTGCCAGGCCAACTGCCACTCCGATGAGTGCCAGCGCCAGGCCCTGTCCCAAAACGAGGCGGTAAACGTCGTTGCGGCTTGCGCCGAGGGCGGCACGGACTCCGATTTCATGGATCCGCTGCGTGACCGACCACGAAATGACGCCGTAGATTCCAATGCTGGCGAGGACGAGCGCAAGGACGGAAAAGAGGCCAAGCAGCAGTGCCGTCAAGCGGGGTTGCGCCGTTGATTGCGACAGGATTTTGTCCATCGTGCGGATCCGCGTGATCGGCTGGTCGCGATCGACCGACCAAATCACCTTTTCTATCGTTGCGACGAAGGGCTCGGGTTCGGTGGTTGTGCGCACGATGAGGTTGAGAGAAGGCCACAGGAAGGGGTCCTGGAGATAGGAGATATAAATCTCCGGTTGAGGCTCGGAGTTGAGTCCCCTCTGCCGCACGTTGCCGACGATACCTGCAATGGAGAACCAGGTTTTGTCGTCATTCGAGATGCGCTTTCCGACGGGGTCCTCTCCGGGCCAGAATTGACGCGCCATGGCCTCGTTGATCGTCGCAACAGCGGCGGATTTCGGGCCATCCGACTCGGTGAAATCCCGCCCCTTCAGCAGCGGGATGCCTAGCGTGTTGCAGTAGCCGGGCCCGACGATATTGAAGCGGGCCTCGCGTTTCTTGTTGGGCGCCGGGTCGGGCTTACCTTCAATGCTGAAAGTGTCGGAGTCTTCATCGCGGGTGAGGGGAATATCCGCCGCAACTGTAGCCGATTCGACGCCGGGAAGGCCCTGCAGTCGATGGATAATGCCATCAAAGAACGCGGAACGCTGTGCCTGGACTTTGAACCTCGAACTATTGAGCGTAAAGCTGATGGCGAGCATGTTGTGGGTTCGCACGCCGGGATCGTTGTTTGCGAGAATCACGAAACTCTTAATGGTCAGGCCTGCGCCGGTCAGCAACACCAGGGCGAGGGCCATTTCGGCCGCGACGATCAGGTTGCGGATACGGTTGCGGTGCTTGCCCGAGGTAACGCTGCGGCTTCCTTCCTTAAGCGTTTCGTTCACATCGCTCCGGAAGATACCGACGGCGGGGATCAACCCTGAGATGAAGCCGGTCAGCAGAGAGACGATCAGGGTGAATGCGAGCACTGCGCCGTCGATGGTAATGCGGCCGGACGTGGTTGTGGCGAATGCGCTCTCGAACAGGGTTACCAGCGCGCGTAATCCGGCATTTGCGATCAGGAGACCGCCTAAGCCGCCGGCCAGGCCGAGCAGTGCGCTTTCGGTCAGCAACTGGCGTGCGATACGGAGACGGCTGGCGCCCAACGTGGCGCGAACGACGAGTTCCTTGCGGCGGGCCGCGGTGCGGGCCAGAATGAGGTTGGCCACGTTCGCACATGCGATGAGCAGCACAAATCCAACCGCGCTCAAGAGGACGAGCAGCAACATGCGAACGTCGCGGACGAGGGCATCGCGGAGTGGGATGATTCTCACTCCGCCGCTCTCCCTCTCTCCGTATTGCCGCCGCAGTTGGCGCGAGATGATCTCAAATTCCGCCTGCGCCTGGGAAATCGTGGCGCCGGGCTTCAAACGGCCCACCACGTATAAAAAGCCGTGGTCGCGATTCGGGTCGGGGCGCAGGGGAGTAACCACGTCGGGGGGCTGCGCGTAAGGGGAGTAGCCGAATGCGGCGGGAAGCACACCAACCACAGAATAGTTCTCGCCACTGAGCTTGATGGTGCGCCCGAGGACGTTGGGGTCGCCGCCGAACTCGCGCCGCCACGTTCCTTCGGACAGCAAGACCACGTGATTCTTACCCGGCTGGCTCTCGTCCTCCCGAAAGTCGCGGCCCAGTATCGGGTTGAAGCCAAGCAGGGAGGAGAGCCCGGCGGAGACCGTCATGCCATGAATGCGCTCCGGGTGGTCTCCTCCGGTGATGTCGAAAGAGAGGTTTCGAAACGCGCCGATGTTTTGGAACGTGCGGCTCTGTGCTAACCAGTCGCGGAATTCAGGGTAGCTGGCGACGCCGAAATCGTGCGCGCTCGTTTCGGTGTTCGAAGCTATTTGCGTTGGCCAGAGGCGCATCAAGCGGCCCGAGTCGCGGAACGGAAGAGGCTTCAGCAGAAGCGCATTCACGACGCTGAAGATCGCGGTATTCGCACCGATGCCGAGGGCAAGGGTCAGAATTGCAATAGCGGTGAATCCCGGATTCTTACGCAGGTTGCGAGCGGCGTAGCGCAGGTCCTGGAACAGACTTTCGACGGAAGGCAGGCTTCCGCGGTCGCGATAGGTTTCCTTCACGGCTTCGATACCTCCTAACTTCAGAACCGCTTGCCGGCGCGCCTCAGCCGGTGTCATACCGATTCGCAGATTGTCCTCGATGTGGAGTTGAAGATGGAGTTCCATTTCAGCCGCCATCTCGCGGTCGCGGGACCGGCGGTTGAAAAGTCCAGACGTCCGAATCAAGTACGCGCGGAATCGTCTCACGAGTGTTCCTGGCCGGGTGCGAGGAAGCGCGCCAGGATCGCTGTCGCCTGCTCCCATTCCTTGGCTTCCTTTTCGACCTGTTTCTTACCGGCTCGCGTCAGCTTGTAGTACTTCGCGCGGCGGTTATTGTCGGAGGTACCCCATTCGGATGCGATGTAGCCCTCCTGTTCGAGTTTCAGGAGTGCGGGGTAGAGGGTACCGTAATTCACCGCGAGAAGATCGCCGCTGATCTGTTCGATACGGCGGGCAATGCCGTAGCCATGGAGCGGCCCCATTGATTCGAGGGTCTTCAGAACCATCAGCGCCAGGGTGCCTTGCCAAACGTCAGCCTTCTTTTCCATAGCTCCTATTGGATTCCAATATCAGATTGCCATAAGCGGCCCTAAAGGGCAAGAGACAAGCTGAGGCTTGCCTAACCGATACAATGGTCGATCCATGGCGCCTCGACATGCCCCCTTGACTCGCAACCAGATTCGCAGCTTCTGGGCTTCCTGGGCAGGCTGGACCCTGGATGGTATGGATTCGTTCATTTACGCACTGGTTCTGGTCCCCGCGCTGAAGGATCTGCTGCCGCGTTCGGGAGTGCCCGCCACGGCGGCGAACACCGGCTATTACGGAGGCCTGTTATTCGCAATTTTCCTGATCGGGTGGGGCATGGCGTTTTTGTGGGGGCCAATCGGGGACCGCTTCGGGCGGGTGCGGACGCTGATGCTGACAATCCTTTGCTATTCGGTGTTTACATTTCTTGGAGCCCTGGCGACGAACGTCTGGATGCTGGGAGCTTTCCGGTTGCTCGCGGGCCTGGGGATTGGCGGCGAGTGGACGTTGGGCGGCATTATCGTCGCCGAGGAGTGGCCGGAGGAACGCCGCAAGATTGGCGCCGGCTTGATGCACACCGGGTACTACTTCGGCATCTTTCTCGCTGGGGTGGCAAATTGGGTGGTGGGTCCGCATTACGGGTGGCGGGGGCTTTTTGCGGTCGGTGGAATGCCGGCGCTTCTGGTCGGTTTCATTCTTTCGAGCGTGCGCGAGCCGCAGCGGTGGGAGCGGCAGGCGCATCGCGGGCTGGTGCAGCCGTTCGTGGCGTTGTTTTCCCCAACGCTGCGGCGTCGTACGGTTTTGAACGCAATTTATTTGCTCATTTCGATGACAGGGTTGTGGGCGGGGTCAGTGTACGTGCCTGCATCCGTCACAACGCTTGCGGCGAAAGCGGGTTACGATGCGGGAATGGCGGCCAAACTTGCTTCCTACGCGACCATGGTGCTCTCGGCCGGCACGATCGCGGGATGCTTCTTCATGGCGCCGCTGGCGGAGCGCATCGGCCGCCGCGCAACACTTGGTTTGTATTTCGTGTTGATGTTCGCATCGATTGCCGGTGGCTTCGGCTGGGCCTTCTATCGGGGCGTTGACGCACTGCCGTGGTTCTTCGCCAGCCTTGCGTTTCTCGGCATCGGAGGCGCGAATTTCGCCGTGTACACATTGTGGCTGCCAGAGCAGTATCCGACATCCTGCCGCGCCAGTGCGTTTGCATTCGCAACGTCGATTGGACGCTTCGTCGCGGCGGGTGTGACGTTTCTGGTTGGCGCGGCGATCTCGCACTACCAGACGCTGGGGACTCCGATCGCGTGGACGTCTCTCGCGTTTATTGTTGGCCTGTTACTGCTGCCATTAGGAGAGGAGACGAAGGGGCATACCCTGCCGGCATGACGCTTACCGATCTGTTCGACTTATCTTTCGTGGGGCGGCGCGACGAGATCGCGTTGGAGTTCGGCGGCGAAACCTGGACATTTGGAGCTATCGATGCTCGAAGCAATCGCATGGCACAGGCATTGCGGGAGCGCGGCATCGGCCAAGGCGATCGCGTGGCGGTGCAGTTGGTGAACTGCGTCGAGATGATCGACCTGTTTCTGGCCTGCGTGAAGACGGGCGTTGTTTTCGTGCCGGTCAACATCCTTTATAAAGATCGGGAGGTCGGTCATATTCTTCGCGATGCCGAGCCGGCTCTATTTGTTACCGCGGAGACGCTACCGGAGCTGATGGCCGAGGCCGCGCGGATGCCGGCGGTTCGTCCGGCGGCTGTGCTCGACGGCGACAGTCCGGCGGCCCTCGTTTATACTTCGGGGACCACCGGCACGTCGAAGGGCGCTGTGCTGACACACAACAATTTCGCGGCGAACACCGCGAACCTGGTGACGTGCTGGCGGATCAATTCGGAGGACCGTTTTCTACTGGCACTGCCCCTGTTTCACGTGCATGCCTTGGGAAATGGCTTGCATTGCTGGCTGGTGAGCGGATGCCGGATGCGTTTGCTGGAGCGATTTGAGCACCAGAGAGCGGCGTCGGAGTTCCTGGATTTCCGGCCGACCCTTTTTTTCGGCGTACCGACCATTTACGTGCGGCTTCTCGATTTTGCGCCGGACCAGGCGCGGGAGATCGGCAGTCATATGCGGCTGTTCGTTTCGGGATCGGCTCCGCTGCCGGCGCAGGTGCTGGAGGAGTTCCGCCGGTTGTTTGGCCACACCATACTGGAACGCTATGGCATGTCGGAAACGCTGATGAACATTAGCAATCCGTATGCCGGCGAGCGGCGGCCGGGCAGCGTCGGACTGCCATTACCGGGCATTTCGGTGCGACTGCTGAACGACAGCGGTGAGCCTGTCGCGGACGGGGAGACCGGCGAGGTGCACCTGAGGGGTCCGAACATTTACGCGGGGTACTGGCGGCGAGAGGAAACCACGCGGCAGTCGTTTCGGGATGGCTATTTCAAAACTGGCGACCTCGCGGTGCGGTCGGCGGATGGCTATTACACATTGTGCGGGCGGCGCAGCGATTTGATTATCTCCGGCGGCTTCAATATTTACCCGCGTGAGATCGAAGAGTTTCTCGAAGAGCAGGCCGAGGTGGCGGAGGCCGCCGTGGTCGGTGTTCCCGATCGTGTGCGCGGCGAGATTCCAGTTGCGTTCATTGTGCCGCGGGGCTCTGCCGATACCGAGGAATTGATCGAACGTTGCCGGGGGAAGCTGGCCTCTTTCAAGGTTCCACGAAAGGTCGTATGCGCGGATAAATTGCCGCGGAACGCGCTCGGCAAAGTGCAGAAGCACCTGTTGCCTAAGGTCGAGTAGGTGCGGTGCGGATTGGAATTCACACCTCCATTGCGGGATCGCTCCAGAAAGCCGCGTTAAAGGCCGTCGAACTCGGGGCAAACACGTTTCAGATCTTCTCGGCGAGCCCGCGGCAGTGGAAGGCGAATCCGCCGGATCGGTATCAGGTGAAGCTCCTGCGGGAGGCGAGGGAAAAGCACGACCTGACGCCGCTCGTGATTCATGACAATTACCTGATCAACCTGGGTTCGTGCTCTGAGGCGCTGCGGGCGCAGTCGGTACTGGCGTTTCGTGGGGAGATTGAACGGGCTCTGATCATTGGCGCCGAATACCTGGTGGCGCATCCTGGCAATTGCAAGGGGTACTCGGCGTCGGAGGGGATTGTCGCGGTAGTCCGGTCGCTGGCGGAGGCCTCGGCGGGATTGAATACACGAGGCCTGACGGTATTGCTGGAGAACACGGCCGGGTCCGGTGACGCGCTGGGCAGCCGTTTGGAGGAACTTGCGCTGATGCGGCATTGCGCGCTTCAGGTTATGGACCTGCGGATCGGATTTTGTATCGATACGTGCCATTGCCTGGCCTCAGGGTATGACGTGTCGTCTTCAGCAGGTCTGCGGAAGACGGTGGCGGAACTGGACCGGGTGCTCGGGATCGAAAACGTCGGGGTGATTCACGCGAACGATTCCAAGACGCCGTTAGGGTCGCACGTCGACCGGCACGAAAATATCGGCGAGGGCTTTATTGGGGAGGACGGGTTCCGGCGGATTCTGCAGCATCCTAAACTGCGCAGCAAAGCGTTCATTTTGGAAACGCCGGTGGATGAGGAGGGGGATGATTTGCGGAATGTGCAGAGATTGAAAAAGCTGGCCGCGAGGAGTAAGACCTAGCTTTCCTTGTACTCACCGAACACGTTTCGCAGCCGGTCCGACATTTCGCCGACTGTTGCCAGCGCTTCGGCCGCCGCTAAAAGACGCGGCATCAGGTTGTCGCCTCCGCGGGCCGCCGATTCGAGTGCCGACAGACGCTCTTCCACCACGGCAGCACTGCGCGACGCGCGCAGCTCGCGGAGCCGCTCCACCTGCTGCCGCTCCAACTCCGAGTCAATCCGAAAAGTCGCAGGAGCCTGCGCATTCTCCAGGCGAAAGCGGTTCACGCCGACAATCACCTGTTCGCCGTGCTCGATTGCCTGTTGATATTCGTACGCGGCGTTCTGAATCTCCGTCTGGATATAACCCTTCTCAATCGCCGCCAGAGTCCCGCCCATCACGTCGATCTTCTCGATGTATTCGCGCGCGCCCGCCTCAATCTCATCCGTGAGACCTTCGATGTACACCGACCCCCCGAAAGGATCAGCCGTGTGCGTCACGCCGCTCTCGTGCGCAATAATCTGCTGCGTGCGAAGCGCCAGCCGGGCCGACTCCTCGGTTGGAAGTGACAGCGCTTCGTCGCGCGCATTCGTATGTAGCGATTGCGTTCCACCCAACACTGCGGCCATGGCTTGCATCGAAACCCGCACCACGTTGACGTCCGGCTGCTGCGCCGTCAGAGTTGAACCCGCTGTCTGCGTGTGAAAGCGCAGCATGCACGACCGCTCGCTCTTCGCCCCAAATCGCTCCCGCATGATGCGCGCGTAAAGCCGCCGGGCAGCACGATACTTCGCGATCTCCTGCAGAAAATTGTTGTGCGCGTTAAAAAAGAACGACAGGCGGGGCGCAAACTCATCGACGTCCAAACCGGCGCGCAGCGCGGCCTCAATATAGGCGATCGCGTTCGCGAGTGTGAACGCGACCTCCTGAATCGCTGTCGAACCCGCCTCCCGGATGTGATAACCACTGATCGAAATCGTGTTCCACTCCGGCAACTCACGCCCCGACCACGCGAAGAGGTCGGTAATGATCCGCATCGCCTGCCGCGGCGGATATATATATGTACCGCGCGCGATGTACTCCTTCAGAATGTCGTTCTGTACGGTGCCGGACAACTTCCGTAGGTTCGCGCCCTGGCTTCTCGCCACCAGTACATAGAAGCTCAGCAGTATCGCCGCCGTGGAATTAATTGTCATCGACGTCGTGATGTCGTCGAGCCGAATGCCATCCAGGAGCCGCTCCATGTCAGCTAGCGAACAAATCGCTACACCGACGCGGCCTACTTCGCCGGCAGCCAATGGATGGTCCGAATCCATCCCCATTTGGGTCGGCAGGTCGAACGCCACCGACAATCCGGTGATGCCTTGCGACAACAGGTAGCGGTACCGCCTGTTGCTTTCTTCGGCAGTACCGAAACCGGCGTACTGACGCATGGTCCACAACCGCCCGCGATACATGTCGGGATAGATACCCCGTGTGAATGGGAATTGTCCGGGCATTCCGGTATCAGCACTCATGAACGTGAAATTCGACGTGCGCGCAGAAACGAGGAGATACCGAACGCGCCCATAAGGATAATGAAGGGAACAGTCAAGGCAAGGCGAGGTCCGCTGCCCGGCTCGTGCAGGCTCTTGATGGCCGAGGGGATCGGGATGATCGCGAGAACGATGAAAAAGAAGCCGATAATCTGATTCCACATGATGTGGAGCGGCCGCACGACTCCAGGGAGGATGTGTTGTGCCAGTTTTCTGGTCTGAGAAAGCATCTACAACGCCTGTATACTAGTGTAACGAACGCTATTGTGGTGTATCAGTTCATCCGATAGATAGGTCAGGTAGCTACTTGAGGGACGTTGCTCCGTCAGCAAAAGACTTGAAACTAGGCTTGATTTCGGAACATCCAGAAAGTAGGGTATCCTTAGAGCGGTACCGTACTGAGGGCGTACCGGCTCCGAATCAGGAAGGGGGCAAGCGGTGGAAGAAAAACTGAAGGATTTGATGCAGGAGCTTGGAAATGCGATTAACGAATCGCTTTCCGACTCCGATCGCATTGCCGCCGCCATCGGCGAGATCAAACGCGCCGGCTATGACGTTTTCCTTGTGCTCGAAGCTACCATCGGATTCAATAAGCGCGATGAGAACTCGGAAGACGAGGTCGAGACGGAAACCGAAGCAGAGCCCAAGCGCCGGTTTGAAGCCGCAAACGGCAAAATCAAGCTTACTACGCAGGATCAAAAATTCCTGAAGGCTTTAAAGATCGCGATCGACGAAGAAAACCACTAAGGAGGCAGGCGAAAGCGGCCTCCCGGGTTAGGTAGTCCGCACCTTCCGCAAGAACAACTCCGTCAGATTCAGTAGTATCGCCAACCCCAACAAGCCCGGCCAAAGCCGCATGAGTGAGGGAATGGACCGTCCGCCCGAATCGAACACCTGGCTGGGTGACGGGCTGAACCGCCCGCCGGTATAAGACGCAATCTGACGCAAGAGAAACTCATTCGAACCGAAATCGAGCTGTTCCTGCTCCTGGCGGTATAACCCAACTTCAGGAAACGCTCGAGTTTCCACCAACGGCCGTACCCGGAACAGACCTTGGCGCTGCCCGATGGCTATTCGCCCGCGATAGGCTCCGTCCGCCATCTTCGTGATGGGAACAGCCTTCTGGAACCCACCCGGACCAAGGACAAAAATCGACGGCGGCTGGCCGGGATCGTCGACATCTTTCCCCAGCCGGTAATCCACGATCAGGTCGCCGCTCGCGCTGTCGTATTCCGCTTTTGCCTCGGTCGCCTCGGCATGTGGAAGCATGTCGTGAAAGACGTTGGCCCAAAAACGATCGAAGCCGGGCCACGTCACCCAATCCGCCGCCCAACGCGCCTTTGCGTCGGAAGCGAAAACTGCCGACCTCCCCAGCCCGTACTGCCAGCGCACAAACAACGGATCCTTCTCATCAATCTTGAGCACCGTGTCGGAGGTGGGCTTCTCCTGGAATCGCACATATCCTTTAAGTGCTGGAGCCGACTCGATGCCCACACCTTCCAACACTTCCGTCGGCTTGTCCGCAATTGCCTTCAACTGCTTCTCAACCGCGGTCGAGCCCGTGTGCTCCATGACGTCGCGAAGCAGGATCTGTTCGAGACCCGACGGTTCGTTCAGGAAGTACGACTTGCCGGCAGCGATCTGGGCGATCTTCTCGAGGTATGCGCGGTTCACATCCTGACCCAATCCAACAGTCGAGATCGTGACGTGCTGGTCGAGTGCTTCCTTGGAAACCTCCAGGCTGTCCCCCTCTTCCGAAATGCCGTCCGTCAGCAGCACAATGTGCTTGAACGTCGACTTGGAAGGCAGGATCTTGTGGAATGCCTCGCTCAGCGCGGGCGCAATCTGCGTACCGCCGTCGGGAGTGATCCCCGAAATCAGCCGCTTGATGAGGCTCTTGTCCTCCGCGCGCCTCATGGGAACCGCCCACTGGAACGAGTTGTCGAAGATCAGAACACCGACGGAATCGATGGGCCGCAGATTGTCGACCACACCGATCGCGGCCAGTCTCGCCAACTCGATCTTCTTCCCTTCCATCGACGACGACTTGTCGATGATCAGCACCACCGCCGTACCTTCCGGCGATCGCGGTGGAGCGAGTTTCGCGGGCAAAGCCCGGTCGAGCGCATCCTCAGTCTTCTTGCCTTCCGGATAGATGTTGCGCTCTCCGCCAATTACCAGAAGCCCACCGCCGCGCTTCACGAAACTTTCCAGCTCATCCTTGCGGGCCGCCGGCAGGATCTCGAGATTCAAGTTATTCAAAACGACCAGTTGGAAATCGGCAAGAGTGCCTTTCGACGTATCGTTGGTGCGTTCGACGTCGAACTGGGCGGCGGCCAGCGAATCGAGCAGGTGCTTCTCGGTTCCGTCGGGGTCCTGCGAAACGAACAACACCCGAGGACGCCTAAGCGTGATCGCTTCGCTGACATTGACGTCTTCCTTGATGCTCGGCGCATGGATCGTCAGGCCCAGGTTCAAAGCCCCCGGAGTCGCGATGCTGGCGTTCAAGTGCACTTCATTGGGACCTTTTTCGAGCGAAATGGGGGTCGACCCTAGCGTTTTTCCTTCGGCGCTGATCTCAATCGTGCCCTTCGTGGTCTGCGGAGACGTCACCACCATGTTCACCGGAAAATGTTCGCCAGTGAAAGCGAGCGTCGGCAGTGTAATCGATTCCACTCGCAGGCCCGGCTGTGGTTTGCCTCGAACCGCGATGGTATCGATGGGGACGCCGAGGTTGCGCGCCTGCCAGGCGCCGCGCGTGACGCTCCCGGCGTTCTCCTTTCCGTCCGAAACCAGCACGATGTGGGGAACGAGCCCCGCCGGAAGCGATGCGAGAGCGCCGCGGACGGCTGCTTCGAGATCGGTCGCCTGTCCGTCCGGTCCGCTGGACCGTGCAACGCGCACGAGCTTCGCCGAGGCGTCGGAGGGAAGGTCCTGCGGGGTACGGGAAAAGGGAATCACCTGGACGACATTCCGTCCTCGCGCCTTTTGCAACGCGGCGACAAGCTGACTCTCGCGGGCCAAATCCTCTTCCGAGATACTTGCCGACGTGTCGACGAGCATCGCCACCGCCATCTTCGTTTCGGAAATCGTAATCTGGGGTTCGCTGATGGCCACGAGAATCGCGACGATCGAAAGCGCTTTCAGAACGACCAGCGATTTCCGTCGCGCGCTGCGCAACTCCAGCAACATCCAGACCAGGGGCAGAATCGCGAAAAGCAGCACCCACGGACGTTCGAATGTCATGATGCCTTCCTCCATGCCGCCCGTGGCGATGCGGCCTGCGCGGCCCGCCACAGCCGCCGCATACGTCCAAAGAGGAACCAATCCACAACCAAGAGCACCGCTGCCGCGAGAGCCAAAAGCTGCCAGACGTCCCGCGACGAAGTCTGCGACCGGAACGAGCTCGGAATCCCGTGCTTCGCAGTGGCCGGATTCCAAACCGTGTCGCCCGCCTGCGGCAGAGTCAACGAGTACACAAGCTCACGCCCGCCGGTCAGGACCCGCACCGTTCCCGGCACCTCAGTGAAGAACCGCAGCTTCCTGCCGTCCACGGTGAAGGGAATATCCTGACCGTTCTCACTAACGACGCGCACGGTAGCCGGGTCGGGCTCCGATTCCAGATCCGCATTCACGGTCCCAACCGTTCCCGCCATCACCTCGGTGCTACGCAAAATGTCCGGCGCCATCCAGTGCAGGATGTTCGCGAAAAGCAGCGGTGTCGCCAGCTCGTACTTGAGCGCCGACTTCACGGGATGGAATCCGAGGACAACGACCTTCGGCTCGCTGGAGCGGCCCACTATCACCGGGCCGCTGTCGGTCTCGGCGATGGCAATGTCGTCGGCAGCCGTGCGAAATACCTCGGAGCTTTCCAACTCGACGTCGCGCGCGCGCAACCCGGTTCCCAGCGCGTGATCCGATCGCCAGCGCGCCAGCTTCAGCTTCGTCCCGGTGGTGCGAACCGGAATGGGCGACTGCTGTGGAGGCGGCTCGATCCAGATTGCCGCTGTCTTAGGAGGAGACGGCGGAGCGAAGCGATCGAGGATCACAATGCGAGCGCCCGATTCGGCCTTGTAGCTCGACGGCGGCAGAAATGTGGGCTTGACGCCGGGAATCACGTTGAACACCGGCCGCAGCAGGTCCGGCTCGTCCGAATAAATGGTCACCGGCAGCGAATCGTGCCCCGGAAGCTCCAGTTGGGCCCGGTCGTCCTGGGGAAACGCATCGTGGACGAGCAGGCGAGCATCGAGCCAACCCGCGGCACGCGTGCGATGTTGGAATGTAGCGCTCTGCTCCTCGCCTGCTTTCAACAGGAACTGTTTGGTGCCCACCGGCGCGCCGCCAAACTGAACCAAGAGCGGAACGGTTCGCGCCGTGGTGCCGTAGTTCTTCACCTCGACAAAGATGTCCCACACGTCGGCGTCGTTCATCGACCGGCGCAGGCCGACCTTTCGCAGTCCGACGTTCTCCAACGTGCTCTTCACTGGAATCACGCGAAGGTTCGAGGGCAATGCAGCGGCTAGCGTGCCGTCTCCCGGAGCGCGTCCGGCCCCGATAAAGACGATCTCGCCCGCGCGCCGCGCCCGCAGCTTTTGCGCCTGCTGGGCGAACTCGAGGGCTTGATCGATGCTCAAGGCCGATGCACCCGGCTGCGTTTCATCGATGGCGCGCCGGATTTTGTCGCGATCCTGTTCGAACAGTGTGGCGGGGGTCGCCAACTCGCCGGCCCGCACCACCATCACGCGATCCGCCGACGGCAGAGCTTTTACATAAGCCCGCGCGCTCGCCCGTGCTTCGTCAATGAGCCGGCCGTTAGCCGTGCGCGCTCCCATCCAAGCCGATGCGTCCAGAATCACGACGTGATCGCGAGACGAGCGATCCGGCGACCCCAGACGTAACTGCGCAATGGCGAGCAACAGCAGCAGCAGGCTCAAGAGCTGCAGAAAGAGGGACCACGGCTGCTGCAACCGGCGCCGGTGCTGCATCTGCGGCTGCTTCTCGGCGGTGCGAAAAAAGCGCAGGGTCGCCACCTGTACGCGGCGGCGCTGGCGGTCGAGCAGGTACAACGCGAATACTCCGGCCGACAGCGTGCCCAAGAGCGCGAAGAATTCGGGAAGACTCAGATTGAGGAAGAACATTAAAACCTACTGGATGGCGCCGGAATGAATCAAAGGGCCGAAAACGGCATCCTCAATTGTAGTGCTGGTGGAGATCGGGATGTAGCGGCCCGCATTGCGCAGGCCGATCCGTTGAATGCGCTGCGCGTATTCGTCGAACGCGGCGGTGTAGCCCTGGCGCGCCGCCTCGTCGAAGGCGATCTCGATCTTCGTCCCGGTTTCCGCGTCCGTGATGTCGAGTTGGCCGTCCCATGGCGGAACACGATCCTCTTCGGCCCACAGGTGGACCAGGATCAGCTCATGACCGAAGTCCGCCAGATATTGCAGCGGCTTCTCGCAATCGTTGTCATCGAGGAAATCCGAGATCAGGATCAACAGGCCGCGCTGCGGGAACTTCGCCACAAACTGCCGCGCGAGCTGAAAATATTCCGTCACGCCGCCGCAGGTAAGCCCCGATAGAAAATTGACCGTGTTAACGAACCGGTGGCGGCCACCCGAGCTCACGAACGAATCCTTCAGCGCCTCGCCGAAAGGCTGAATGCAAATGGTATCGAGCCGCACCAGGCCGACATAGCAGAGCGCGGCCGCGAGCTTTCGCGCGTACTCGAACTTGGTCGGGTTGCCGGTCTGCATGGAGCTGCTGGTGTCGATCAGCAGCCGCACGGGAATGCGCGGCTCTACCTGGAACATTTTCAGGAACAGTTTTTCGAGGCGCAGGTATGCTCGCCAGTTCACAGCGCGCAAGTCGTCGCCGTGATGGAAGTTGCGATGGTCCAGGAACTCCTGGCCCGGACCGGCAAAGCGCGAGATGTTATGACCGCCCACGAGCCCGGGAAACGACTTCTGCCAGTTGATGGCGAGCCGTTCCAGTTTATGCAGAAACTGCGTGTCGATCAGGAATTCCTGTTCTGCCACGATGCACCTCTACCGCGCGGCAGCCGCGGAAACGTTCGAGATGATCCGGGTCAGCAGGGTGTCCGGAGTCTGACCGTCCGCATGCGCGTCGAAATTCATTATGATTCGGTGACGCAGCACAGAGGGGGCGATGGTACGCAAATCTTCGATGCTCAGGTTCAACCGTCCGCGCATGAGAGCCAGCACCCGGCCGCATTCCACCAGGGCCTGGGCGCCGCGCGGCGAACTGCCATAGCGAATGTAGCGATTGGCGAGCTCATGGGCGTAAGGAGTGCCGGGCTGCGTGGCCATCACGAGGTCGATCGCGAAATCCTGCACATGTTGGGCAACCAGCACGTCTCGGCAAACCGCGCGCAACTGCATGATGGTGTCGCGGTCCACCAGCGCGTGCAGCTCCTGCTCGTCACGCGCAACCGTTCGCTCGACGATGCGGTTCAATTCCTCGCGCGAGGGATAGTTCACGAGAATCTTCATCAGAAAGCGATCGAGCTGGGCTTCTGGCAGCGGATAGGTGCCTTCCATCTCGATTGGGTTCTGGGTCGCCATGACCAGGAAGGGCGCCTCAAGGTGGTGCGTGGTGGTCCCGCTGGTCACGGTTCGTTCCTGCATGGCTTCGAGCAGCGCCGACTGTGTCTTTGGCGTCGCGCGATTGATCTCGTCGGCGAGCACGAGATTCGAGAAGATCGGCCCCTCCTGGAACCGCAGCGATTTCGCCCCTCGGTCGTCGGTCTCGATGATCATGCTGCCGACGATGTCCGCGGGCATGAGGTCCGGGGTGAACTGTATGCGTGAATACTTCAGGTGCAGGACCCGCGAGAGCGTCCGCAGCAGCGTGGTTTTGCCCAATCCCGGGACGCCTTCGAGCAGGACGTGCCCGCCCGAAAGCAGGCAAATCAGCACGCCATCAACCACATCTTGTTGACCTACAATGACTTTTCCGATCTCATTGCGGACTTGGTCGAGGCGGTTGCTAGCCATCTGGAGGGCGGATTCGGTGGGCATCTTCTAATTTTAGACGTTGGCGGTGGGGCGCCGCACCGTTTTACGCTGCAAAAATTCACGCCTGTCAAGAATTTCATCCCTTCCGCGTCTAACCCTAGATTGCAGACACCCAATGCCACGTACCGCATTCAATTAAATAAGGATTTCGGCTTTCGGCAGGCCCGCGGCCTGGTGCCCCAACTCGCGGCCCTCGGTATTACCCATCTCTACCTCTCGCCCATCTTCCAGGCGCGAAAAGGAAGCATGCATGGGTACGATGTCACCGACCCCACGCGCCTGAACGAAGAACTGGGCGATCCTTCCGAATTCGATGCGCTCGCCGCTGCGCTGACCGAGCGCGGAATGGGAATCATCCTCGACATCGTTCCCAATCACATGGCGGCAAGCCCCGAGAACCCCTGGTGGATGGATGTGCTCGAAAAAGGACCGGCATCGCCTTATGCCGCATTTTTCGATGTCGAGTGGGGCTATGGCGCCCCCGAAGCGAAGGACAAGATTTACCTTCCCATCCTCGGTGAACCGTATGCCGAGGCCCTGGAAGGCAAAAAGCTGACCCTCCTTCTCGACCGCGGATGTCTGTTCATCCGCTATTACGAAACGGATCTTCCCGTCGCGCCGGCGGCGTATCACGACGTTCTGACGCATCGCCTTAACGAACTTCTGAGCCGGCTCGACCCTGGTTCCGAAGCGCTGCACGACTTCGGCTTGCTTCTCGAGGTCTGCGAGCGCCTGCCGGGCCGGTCAGCCGACGAATGGGAGGCATTAGAGGCTCGCCGCCACGACATCCCCTTGATGAAGGAACGCCTCAACGACGTGTACACAAAGTACCCGCAGATCGGTGCGTTCATCAATGACAACCTCCGCATCTTCAACGGAACACCCGGCGATCCCGCCTCTTTCGATCGGCTGGACGCGGTCCTTGAGAAGCAAGCCTATGAGCTCGCCTATTGGCGCGTAGCACGCGAAAAAATCAACTACCGCCGTTTCTTCGACGTGACCGACCTGATTGGGATTCGCGCCCAGGATCCCCAGGTTTTCGAAGCTACGCACGCCCTCGCGTTTCAACTCCTGAAGGAACGCAAAGTCGCGGGCTTCCGCATCGATCACGTCGATGGTTTATCCGATCCCTCGGCCTACCTGGCCCGCCTGCAGGAGCGCGCCGCCGAAATCGCCGGCGAACCGGTGTATATCGTTGTGGAGAAAATTCTCTGCGACACAGAGAAACTCCCCAATGGCTGGCCGGTCGCCGGAACCACCGGCTACGACTTCCTCGGCGTCACCAATAATGTTTTCGTCGAACCCGCCGGGTTGAAGGCACTGCAGACCGGATACGAGGAGTTCACGGGTAATTCGCTGTCCTTTTACGACACGGCAAACGTCCAGAAGCGAAAGATCATGACCGACCTCTTCGTCGGCGAGATGGGATCGCTGGCATATCATGCGCAAATGATCGGCGAGCAAGACCGCTATGCACGCGACCTCAGCCCCCACCATATCCGCCGCGCGCTCACCGAAATCACGATTTCCATGCCGGTGTATCGCACCTACGTCCGCGAAATGCGCATCGGCGATCACGACGCCGAGTACTTCGATCGCGCCGTGAACGATGCCCGCCGCAGGAACCCTCAAATCACTCCGGCATGTTTCGACTTCCTGGCCCGCGTTCTGCACTTGCGAGTCAAGGAACCCTTACGCGAACAGGCTCTGCCTTTCATCATGCGATGGCAGCAACTCACCGGTCCTATCATGGCCAAAGGCGTGGAGGACACTACCCTCTACGTCTACAATCGCCTTCTTTCGATGAACGACGTGGGAGGGAGTCCGGAGCCGGTTTCGCTCGAGCAGTTTCACGCCTTCCAAGCGGATCGCGCCGCGCAGTGGCCTGCCACGATGAATTGCAGTTCCACGCACGATACTAAGCGCAGCGAAGGAGTTCGCGCGCGGCTCAACGTGTTGTCGGAGATTCCCGAGGTATGGATGCGGCACGCGCGGCGCTGGAAACGCTGGAATGAAAAGCACAAGCGCTCCGTGAAAGGTGCCCTGGCGCCTGACCGAAACGACGAATACCTCATCTACCAGACGCTCTTGGGGGCTTGGCCCATCGATATCGACCGCCTGAAACGTTACTTGACCAAAGCGGCTCGCGAGGCCAAAATCCATACCAGTTGGATCGCGCCGGACCAGGAGTACGAAGACGCCTTGTTGGGCTTCGCGGGAGCGATTCTCGATTCATCCCAGCCGAGCCAGTTTCTGTCTCAATTCCTGGCGCTCCAAAACCGCATTGCGTTCTACGGCGCAATCAATTGCCTTTCCCAAACGCTGCTCAAAATGACGGCTCCCGGCATACCCGACTTTTACCAGGGCACAACACGCTGGGACCTGCGCCTGGTCGATCCCGATAACCGCGAAGCTCCGGATGCCGCGGACCTGGAGCTACCCGGCGATGTAATCGCTGAAATGCTCGAAAATTGGCAGGACGGACGCGTCAAAACCTGGCTGATTGGGAAGACGCTTTGTTTCCGCAAGAGGAACCCTCGTTTGTTCAATTCGGGACAGTATATTCCGTTGGCCGGCCGCGGTCGTGCCGCCGAACACGCCGTGGCTTTTGTACAGCGCCACGGCGACTTGGCGGCGTTGGTGATCGTGCCCCGGTTCATCATGGGATTTTCAGCGCTCGAAAAATATCCCCTTGGCCGGCGCGTGTGGCAGGACGCTCATGTCGTTCTCCCGCCAGGCTTAAGAATGCAATGGAAGAACAACCTCACCGGAGACGTAATTCAGGCTACGAACACGAACGGCGAAAATGTCATGTATTTGTCCGATGCACTAAGGAGTTTCCCTGTGGCGCTGCTCTCCAACTAGTCGTAGGGCCTGAAAAATCCCTGAGCGCGGCATTAATATTGCAGGAAACCGCAAACACCGCCGATAAGAATACTGGCACGCCATGCCACAAGGAGCTATGGATTACCAGTGTTCAGTAGCACCGCCCCCGGTTGAGTCCGGGTCCGACATTTACGTGGCGCGGCAGCCAATCCTCGACCGCAAACTAGAGGTTTCCGGTTACGAGTTGCTTTATCGCTCTGGGATCCAAAGTTCGTTCCCCAACGAACGGAGCGATCTTGCCACCTCCAAGGTGATCAACGGCGCATTTCTGATTATCGGCATCGAACGCCTCATCGGTAAAACACGCGCCTTCATCAATTTCGACCAGCAGGTTCTGCTGGGAGCTCTGCCTTTGGCTCTGGCTCCCGATAAAGTCGTCATCGAGTTGCTCGAAAGCGTGGTGGCCGACGACGCGGTACTGGCCCGGTGCCGTGAGCTGAAGCGTTTAGGCTTCAAAATCGCGCTCGACGATTACCTTCCCAGCCCCATGACCGAACCGCTCCTTGCGCTGGCGGATTACGTCAAGATCGACTTCCGTCAGACGAGTCCTGCAGAGCGTTTGTCACTGTCGCGCGATTTTCGCCGCCGCGGCATCGCGACGGTCGCGGAAAAAATCGAAACGGAAGAGGAGTACCAGAGCGCGCTGGCGATGGGCTATTCGTTTTTTCAGGGCTACTTCTTCGCCAAGCCCAGCACCGTCCATAGCGGCTCCGTCCGTCCCATCAAGAAGAACTATCTGCAACTCCTCCAGGAAACAACGCGCGAAGAACTCGACCTCGATCGTGTCGAGCTTTTGTTGAAACACGAACCCGCGCTCACCTTCCAGCTCCTCCGGTACATGAATTCCGCCATGTTCTCCTGGCAAGCTGAAATTCGTTCCGTGCGGCACGCATTGGTGCTTTTGGGGGCGGAAGAACTGCGAAAATGGGCCGCCATCGTGGTCCTGTGCGGAATGGCCCTGGATCGGCCGCCCGCGCTCCTGGGTTGCGCGGTGGTTCGCGCGCGTTTATGCGAGTTGTTAGGTAGTCAAGTGGGCTTGGCCCGCAGGAGCTCGGAGCTGTTCCTGATGGGGATGTTCTCGCTATTCGACGCTATTCTGAATCGCCCTCTTAAGGACGTCCTCTCGGAACTGCATCTCCCCCCGGACATTCACAATATTCTTCTGGGCGGCAGTGATCCTCGCAACATTTACCACATCTATTCGCTGGTTCGCGCACTGGAGCGTGCCGACTGGCAAAATGTGGCGGACGACGCGGCGCAGTTGCGGATTCCCGAAGCCGTTGTTCCGGAACTGTACTGCGCGGCCGTCGATTGGGCGAACGAATTCAGCGCGCAACCGCCGCCAAAAACCCGCTAAAGTAAGGCAGGCTGTGCAAGGGTGGGGCAGGCGGGGCAGGCATTCAGCCTGTCTTTGGAACTTACCAGGAACGCACTGGCGAAACCGTCTGTGCCACTTTTTTGGTCTGTCTAAAACTTGAACCGCAGACTCACCTGAAGCGACCGCGCCCCGCCTGCCTGAAACAGTGGCGCCAACCCGCTTCCCGGACTTCCGGTCCCCAGCATCACGTTCAGCATGGAAGTCGACTGCCCAAACAGCGGACTCGCCAAAATCCTTACCGGATCGCCAAAATTCGGATGATTCAACGCGTTGAACGCCTCCACGCGAAACTGTAGCGACCTCTGGTCGCGCGACAGAAATTCACGGCCAAACGAAAGGTCCACCTGCGACATACTGAAGCCCGACAGAGCGTTGCGGCCCAGGTTTCCTTGCACTGCGTTGCCTCCTGGCTGAAACGCCGCTGGATTGATCCGGCGCCCACCCGGCGCATTGGGATCTGATATCCAAAGATTCTGGCCAGTCACCAAATTCGGCCGGAAGATATTCTCAAAACTCACACCGGTAAACTGGTCGGCATTCAAGACGTTGATCGGAAATCCCGAGCGCGCGCGAAACATCCCGTTGAGCGTCCAACGTCGCAGCCAGCGGCTGGGAAGCGATGCCGGCGCCTGCAAACTGAAGCCCGCTGTGAACGAGTGCCGGATATCAAAATCCGATGACGCGCGATCGCTGGCCGGCGTTAGAGGGGATGCGGACCAATAAAGTCCGGAGTCTGTCGAACTGTTGTCGATGGAATGCGACCAGGAGTATGCCGCAAACCCCTGGATACCGCGCGCCAGGTTCCGCCGAAACTGCCCGAGAAGCTGATGGTATTCCGATTCGCCATTATTGGTCGCCACGGCGAACCAGTTGTTATCCGTACTTCCCGGCCCGATCTCCCGCCTCACCAGGCGCGTGCCCAACGATCCGGCATATCCAGCGGTCAGAGTAGTTCGATCGTTCAAGGCTCGCTCCACGGCAACGTTCCACTGTTTCACCACCGGCAGCCGAAGGTTGGGCAGGAATCCATAATTCAGATAAAAACCCACAAAGCCACTGCTGTTGTTATAGGTGGAGACGTTGAGCGGGCCATCGTTAACAAGATCCGTGGCCAGGCTGAGGCTGGAATCGAAGTAGAGGCCGCCTCCCGCGCGGATCACCGTCTTTTCGCTCCTGGTCGGCCGCCATGCGATTCCGAATCGAGGCGCGAAATTGGCATAGGGGGATTGCCAGATGGGCCGCTCCACGGCCGTAAACGACTGATCCGGTCCCAGGAAGTTTGGCATCTGCGAAAGCGCCGGAGGCGGGCTGATCTCCCAGCGCAGTCCAAACGTCAGGGTCAGGCGGGATGCCACCCGCCATACATCCTGGCCGAAAACGGATACTTCCTGAAGCACCGCTGATTTGTGCTGTGCATCCTCCCAAGACCACCACAGATTTGAGCGGGTAGCAAAGTCGCTCACGCTACTGCCAATTACGCTGAGCGTGTAGGTGTCATCGTTGCGAATCGTGCCGAGCCGCCGGAAATCCACACCGAATTGAATCGAGTGCGCCCCGCGGACCAACGTGGTGTTTTCGGTGAGCCCGATTTGCGACTGCTTTCTCGTGCCCTCCGGTCCGATGGTCACCTGCCCGGCCCCTGTAATCGAGAGTCGCAACAGATAGTCGCAATTATTCAAGAGATCGTTGAAGCGGGTGATCGCGGCTCCCAGGGCGCAAGGGGCGAGAGAAGGTCCGTCCGGTCCCCACACCGAATTCGAACCGACTCGCAAATAATTCGCCCGAATATCGGTGATCCAGCCGCGCCCTCCTCGCCAATTGAGCCCGACCGTGCCGCTCTGAAACCCAAAATTGAGCGAATCGACGGTGTTGATACCGAACTCGGTCGACGAAGGCGAATCACTGTATCGCCCGAAAGCTGTGAGCCTCGGCGTGATGGCCTGGTCGATTCGCACCGCGCCTGCATCGAGCTGCGAAGGACGCGACGCTACCACCGTCGATGTGGTCAGACCGTTCCCGAGAGCCGGTCCGTTCGGAGCGGCGAAGAGGTTGAGGAGCGGTTGAGTCCAATCCGGTGAGTTGGCGCGCGCATCCATGGAGGGTACCGGCTCGCGCAGCACCAATGGCTCCGTCAATTGCAGCCGCTCATAAGAGATGAAGAAGAAAGTGTGATTTCGGACTATGGGACCACCCAGCGTCGCGCCCACGTCTTCGAGACTCAATGGCGCGCGAGGATCGCCCTGCGCGTTCGCGAACCAGTTATTCGCGTCCAGCCCCTGATTGCGTAGCGAAAATGCCAGCGAGCCGTGAAATCCATTCGATCCCGCCCGGCTGCTGAACGAAATCTGCGCGCCCGGCATCCGCCCGTAGGTTGGCGCAGTGCTCGACGTCTGTACCCGCACTTCCTGGATCGCATCCGTCGACACTATACCTTCGATGCTGCCGAACGCGGTCATGCTCGGAAGCGTTCCGCCGGTGGACTGCGCGGGCTGACCACCTGCGCTGAGCCCGGAATTCATGCCGACTCCGTCCACCGTGAAGTAATTCGTGTTAGGCCGCTGTCCATTGACGCTGAACTGGCCCGGGTCGCCATGGGTTGCTGGCGTCACAATCACCCCAGGCGCTTCGGCGAACAGGTCCAAGTGATTGTGACCGCTTAGCGGCAGATTCTCGATCTGTTCGCGCCCAACCAGCGTTCCAACCGAGGAGTCAACGCGTTCGAGCAGTGGCGCCGAGCCCTCTACCGTAACGGTTTCCGTGATACTGCCGACTACCAGCTTGAAATCCACCCGGGCCGCCTTCGATTCCTCCACGCGAGCCCCGAAAAACATGGATGTGCGGAATCCCAGCTTCCGCACGGTAATCATGTAAACGCCCGAATTTAGCGGAGAAACTGTATAGCTGCCATCAGCCTGTGAAGTGGTGGTATGCCGGAATCCGGATTCTTCATTTACAACGCTGACGGCACACCCGGGCACAACACCGCCGGATGAATCGGTAATCACGCCGGAAATGTACGAATACGGTTGGGAATAAACTGAGGGGCACCAGGCGAGTCCGACCGCCGCAAGTGCCAGCAACATGTGGGACATGTGCTGGCACTTGCGGATGGTCATTTATCTCTCCGGTCGCCTGTCTGCGCGTTAGCGCGTTCGTATGACTCTAATTTAGCGTGTAATTGGTCGAGGTTCACCAAAAGCCTAACACGAAGCTGGTCTCCGGCGGCATCCCCCGGAGCGGCGCCAAATGTCACTGCCAGAACCCGTTGGACCGCCCTTGCCGACTGGAACAAATCCTCGGTCGCCGCTTGCCAGTTGGCGAATGCCGGGTGACCGCCCGGAGCCGGACTTTGCGAGCCCGCCCAAGCCGACCGCACCGGTTTCAGCACCCGTTCGAGTTCCAGAAGCTGCTGCTTCAGGGCCGCAGTGTGTTCCTGCCGCATCGTTCGCAGCACCTGGTCGTCCTGGGACGAAAGGTCGGATTCGGCCGCCGCTGGAAATTCTTCGGACAGGCGGCGAAGCGCAAAGGCCCGCGCCATCATCGGCTCACTCAGATCCAGGACATCGGCCGCCAATTGTTCGAAGTTCGCCCGGCCACCGACCTGTGCCGCGATTTGGGCCTGGAGCTGACGAATGTCGCCATTCGAAGTGGTTTGCGCCGGCGTCTCTTTTTCGCGCTGTACCGACGCCGCTGGAGTCTCGGAGAACCGCAGCACGACGTTCGCCTGGGTGGCCAGCGCTTCCCCAATTTCCTTCTGCCTCTCTGGAGAGATACCTATGCCCGTGACCGTTACCTTGCCACCGCTTCTCGCAACCTCGATCGGATCTCCAAGGTCCGCCCCCACTTGATGCAATGCCGCCATCGCGTGAAGCTCATCGCCGAGGGTAGCGGGAGGAGCAGGAACGGAAGAACTCGGTGCAGACGAAGCGGGACGCTCGGGTGCGGAATCATCGGCGGTGTGCCGGGCGGGAGCCGCGGCCGCGCTCTCGGCTGGAATGGTGTCGTCTCCAAGATCCGTAATTTCCACCCAATCCTGGTTGCTGAACTCGAACCGTCCCTCAACCGGACGCAGATCTGGCGCCGTCAGCTCCAACGATGCTTCCCGCATCTCGTCGGAGTTCGTGCTCGTCCGGATCAGGTATGTAGCGCTGGTCCTGACGACCTCATCCTTCTTCTCGGGTAATTGGTCGCGCCAGGTCTTGAAGGAGCGAGCATTGAGAGGATCCTGCCAGTCGTATCGAGCCGCCGCAAACATCGTCTCAACGGTATGGAGTGTGGCCGCATCTTCCGTGGTCATTAGCGCATTCCGTGTCGCGCCGACCAACCGGTTGACGTTGTGGTCCTTGGTACGGATATGGAGCCGATGCGGCTTCACGGAGCGGCTGTCCGCCGCCACAATAGCATTTTGCAACAACTGCGCGGCCTGAACCGCAGGCGTCTCACGCAGCCGGTACACTAACGCACCGATCACCACTAAAGCGACTGCCGCGGCAGCCCAAGCCTTCGCCCCGCCGGCATACTGCAGCCAGCGTAAAAAGAACGCCGGCTCCTGGGTGGCATCTATTTCTTCGAATCGACAATAGATGTCCGCCCAGCGAGCCGGCGCAGGATGAAGGTGGCCTGGGAGAATTTCGCTTCGAAATGGCTCACATGCGTCAAAAGTTCGTTTGATCTGCTCCAGCGCCGTGCGGCACTCCGGGCAGGTATCGAGATGTCGTTGGATTTTACCGGCTTCACGGCCTGAGAGTTCGCCATCGGCGAACTCGATCAGCTTCAGTTCTTCAGGATGGCGTGTGCTCATAGCTCATCCTTTCGTAACCGCGAGATCGCACGGCGCAGAAACTCGCCCACCGTCGATGCTCGAATACCGAGAACCGCACCGATTTCGGGATATCGCAATCCTTGCATGCGCAGAAACAGGCAGCGGCGCTGTTGATCCGAAAGCTGCTGGATCGCGCTTCGCATCCGCGCACCCTGTTCGCGCTTCAACAAGCTCTCCTCGGGATCCATAAGCGGGCCGGGGAGCAGTGATTCCAGGTCATGATCGAGCGAGCGGTGCGTTCCCTGCCGTGCCCGTACCTTGAGCCCCAGGTTATGCGCCACGCGAAAGATCCACGCCCGCGGGTTCTGAATGACTTCGCCTTTCTTCAAGGTGGCGTAAAGGCGTACAAAGACCTCCTGAGCTCCCTCTTGCGCCTGGTCGGGCCCAAGGCCTAAGCTCATCAGATATCGGTACACGTCGTCACGCGCTTCCAGGAATAACTGCGCTACCTCATCCTGCAGCGTCATAACGGCGTAATTGTGGCAGACGAATGCCGCAAGTTGTTCCTCAAGCCAATAGGACGCTATCACGACCGAGATCCCGCGATCTAACCAAAGACCCCCACGCGTCCTGCTCCAACTACACTAGGTGTGAAAAAAATTTTCTCGCGGTTCTTACGGTGTCCGCTGTAGTTCAAACGTCGCTTTCTGGATCTTCGGAGTAGTCGTTGATATGTGGAGTTCAGTTTGCGTAACCATCGTTACATACAACAGCGAGAAGTTCATCGAGACGTGTCTTCGGTCCGTTCTGGCCCAGGATTACGACCCGCTTGACGTCATTGTCGTTGATAATTGTTCTCTGGATTACACTCCGCGAATCCTGGCGCGCTTCAAAGACCAGATCCGGGTTATCTACAATGACCGCAACATCGGCTTTGCCGCCGCCCAGAACCAGGCCATAGCCGCTGGATCGAGCGATTGGGTGCTGGCCTTGAATCCCGACGCCTCGCTCGTACCGGACTTCGTCTCACGGCTTGTTGCCGCGGGCGGATCGGACGACAAAGTGGGGACGGTGTGCGGCCGCCTTCTTTCCATGCGTCGCGATATGAAGCGCACCGAGCCTCCGCTGATCGATTCCACCGGAATCTATTTCACTCCCAACGTGCGGCATTTCGACCGCGGCTGGCATGAACCGGATGATGGCCGTTTTCGTCAGATGGAATACGTTTTCGGCGCAAGCGCGGCGGCAGCGCTTTACCGGCGCGAGATGATTGAGGACATCAGCATCGCGGGAGAATTCTTCGATTCCGATTTCTTTGTGTACCGCGAGGACGCCGATGTCGCCTGGCGCGCCCAGCTCCTGGGCTGGCGCTGCCTCTACGTGCCGGATGCGGTGGGATATCACGTTCGCTCGCTGATTCCGGGCGACCGCCGGTCGGTTTCCGCCGCCGTCAACATGCACTCAGTGAAAAACCGCTTCCTGATGCGCATCAAAAACGCCACGGGCGGCCTGTACCGGAAGCATTGGATTCCCGCCACGGCGCGCGATCTGCTGGTGGCCGGCGGATGTCTGTTCTGGGAATTCAAATCCCTCCCGGCGTTTTGGGAGTTTCTCAAATGTCTCCCGCGCGCTCTGGAAGCCCGTCGCACTATCATGTCCCGCCGCCGGATCACGGACGAGGAGATGGCGCACTGGTTCAGCACCAAGCCTTCAACTCAGCCGGTGACTCAAGTCCGCGAACCCGTCGAATCCTTCGAGTAGCGGTTGTGTTTGTGGGCCACGGGCGCGTCTGCACAGGCGAACTGAACCGCCTGCACCGTCCACTCCTCATCTGCCGCCAAACTGCAGGCCCACCGCGTACGTGCCCATCCCCGGCTGTACCGACGGAATCACTTCGGGATGCATCCACCCATGCTTGTGAATCGCATGGTCCTCGTGCGTCCGATACACGTACCGCCCGATAAACCAGCCCATGGCGCCGCCCGCCACGATGTCGGAAGCGTAATGCCTTTGAGCCGTGAACCGGGCCGCGCTTACGACGCCGGCCAGCCCACATGCGATGATCGGAACCAGCACCGAATCCTTTCCGTACTCGTGCGTGATCACTGACGCCAAAGCCCACGACTCAATCGCATGTCCGGAGGGAAACCCGCTGCCGCCATCGAAGAAATGCCCCTTGTCGGCCGGCGCATCGGGCCGATTACGCCCAGCCACCGATTTGAGTACTTCCACAACAATTAAGCTGTCGAGCAGCGATTCTCCTCCCAGCACGCCAACCTCGCGAGCCTTGGGATCGTCTTTCAAAACCCCGTATCCATAGAAACCGGCAACGAGCGGAATCAGTGTGTACGAAGCCCCAATGTTTGAAATGTGATTTCCCCAGGACACCTGCCCCTTGCTGTTCTCGAAGATATTCGAAGTCTGGTGATCGGTGGCAATCAACACCGCCGTGGCGCCTCCAAATAGGATCCACCACGTAGCGTCTTCCTTATGCATGTGGAATGGGCTGGTCCAGATCTGCTTCTGGTCGAGCCAGACATTCTCCAGCAGTTTCTTCGAAAGCGGTTTTACGCTCTCGGTGTCACCAGGATAGAAAATCTTGTCCCTGGCATCCTCCGAGGACGATGAGTCTGGCGGTTGAGTGTTAAGCTCTTGACCCAGAATGCAACAGGCGCTGGCCGTAAGGGCGATGACGAGGCGAAACTGAGTACCCGCCATACCGAAGCCTCCTGAACAGGAGACCCTTTTTGCCGAGATCCGTTTCGTCTCGCCCGCAGGCTGCCTTATCTTAGAAACTTGGATAGATATCTGGTAGTGTTGTCAGGCGCCGGGCTGGGAGGACTTGCACGCTACATCCTCGGCACCTGGATTATGGTGAAATACGGCGGCCGGTTCCCCCTCGGCACGCTGGTGATCAATGTGACGGGTTCGTTCCTGATGGGAGTCCTGACGACCGTTCTCGCCGAGCGCCTTAATCCTCACCCGAACTGGCGCCTGTTTCTCACTATCGGAATTCTGGGGGGCTACACCACCTTCTCGAGCTTCGAATATGAGCTGTACCAGTCAGTTCGCGACGGAGAGAGATGGCTTGGGTTTCTGTACCTGGCGAGTAGCGTCGTGCTCGGCTACATGGGGGTCTGGCTGGGGGCTACACTCGCTGCACGCCGCTGAATTCCTACGGACAGGTCGACTTCTTCTGAACCCAATACGAGTTGTTCGGCTCCACCGAGAGGATGTCGATCGGCCCGCCCACCTCACCTCGACTTGTTTCGGCTTCGCTCTGAATCAGGCTGCGAATCAGTCCGGCCTGATCGCCGAGAAACCAGTCGTGATGAACATTCAGATAGGACCGGATCTGATCCTGCTTGCCGGCGTAAATGATCCTGGGACCCCGGCCGTCATCGCCGTTCGCAACCATGCGGGTGTAATGCGACAGTATCCCGTCAGGTCCAACCGCGAAAGCGACAACGCCTAACTGCGGCGCCCCCGGCTCCTGTTCGGCAAAGATGGCCTGCAAGGCCGGATGGTTCTGCTGCAGGTACGCATACTGATCCGGCGAGTCGTTCTTCAGCGTCGTAACGGCACGCGCCAACGGGTCATTCACCAGGTTCACGAACTGTTCCATGCGCTGCTCCAGCGCTCCCGGCGCTTCCGAGGCTTGCCGGGCCAATGCCGCGACGTTATACCCGACCGACTTATCCTCCACGAGTCCGCTAAACGCGAAGAATGTCGAGCCATCCTGCGAGATCTTGCAGCCGCTCCCGACCACATTGGGCATGCTCGTGATCACAGCACTGTCAGCTCCGATGAGAAGCCGGCCAGGGGACCAGATGGCAATCAGGGTAGTAGGGGATAGGAACGGAGCGAAGATTGCGGCCACGGCTGCGAAGCGAACTGTAGAACAGTCGAAACCGCGGGCGAGCCAGTTACTGCTGGATTTCATGCAAATACTGCTGTAATTTCATTGTACCCTGGAGACGCGCCGCCACAAAGGGCCCAGCATGCTCCCCACCGCCAGGTCCAGCTCGGAAACGCGCAACATTTTGCAGGCCGCGTAGAACACGCCCATTCCCAGCGGAATGGAGACCGCCAAATCAGCGAGATGCGCCAAGGCAGAGAGCCCTAGCCAGCGCTCCATCAAGCGGCTAGACACCAGGGTTACGGCGCCCATTACGGCCGACGCCGCCAAAATACGCCACACGCTTGCAAATAATTGACGCCCGTAAATGCCGCCGATCCGCCGCCGGACAATTGCGAATAGCGCGACCGATCCGGACAACGCCACTACGGAAGTGGAAAGCGCCAAGCCCGCATGCCCGAACCCCGCAGCCGTCAGGAACATTTCCGCTGTTCCGAAATTTACAGCGATGGAAATGAGGCTAACGATCATCGGCGTGCGCGCGTCGTGCAGAGCGTAGAAAGCAGGATTCAGCACTTTCAATGCGGAATACCCCGCGAGGCCGATTGCATAACAGGAGAGCGCCAGGGACGTCTGATACGTATCGGCAATCGTGAACTTGCCGCCCTGGTAAATCGCCCCGATAATCGACCGCCCCAGCACAATTAAACCGATTGACGAAGGTATGGTGAGCAGGAAAACCATACCCAGGGACTTGGATAGCGTACGCCGAAACTCGTCCATGCGTCCTTCGCCAGCGCTGCGAGAAATGGAAGGCAACATGGCCGATCCGATGGCCACGCCGAAAAGCCCCAACGGAAGCTGCATGAATCGGAACGCAAACCCCAACCAGCTTACCGGCCCGTTCCCGGGAATCCGCGAAGCAAAGTTGGTGTTCACCATGACATTGATCTGCACGGCCGCATTCCCGAGGATAGCGGGGCCCATCAGGACGAAGATCTTCCGCAGCGCGGGGTGATTCCAATCCACCGCCCAACGGAAGCGGAAACCCGCCTGATGCAGGGCGGGCATCTGCCACAGCAGTTGGAGCGCGCCTCCGAACACAACCCCAATCGCCATGCCTGTGATAGGAGCGATGCCAAGGAACGGTCCGGCAACGAACCCCGCGATCAACCCGAAGATCACCGAACCGATATTGAAGAACGTCGACGCCGTAGCCGGCACGCCGAACCGGTTGCAGGCATTTAGGACGCCCATGGCCTGGGCGGCCAGGGCCACCAGCAGCAGGAACGGGAACATGATGCGCGTTAGGTGGACGGCGAGTTCGAACTTGCCGGGCACCTGGTGGAAGCCGGGGGCCAGCAATTCGACAAGCAACGGACTAAAGACCACGCCGAGAGCGCAAAATGCGCCGACGATCAGGATCAGGCCCGTGGCCGCCAGATTGTACAGCGCGGCGGCTTCTTTCTTGCCCTTCGAAGCCAAGGTCTGGGTGAAAATAGGCACGAACGCCGAGGACAGTGCGCCTTCGGCGAACAGGTCACGGGTCAGGTTCGGAATGCGGAAGCCCAGCAGGAAGGCATCGTAGACGAACCCGGCGCCGAAGTAGTGCGCCATCACCTTCTCTCGAATCAAACCGGTGATGCGCGAGGAGAAGACCGCGGCCGACACGATTCCCGCCGAGCGAGCTACGCTCTCAGAAGGCGTGGCGGGTTCGTAAACTTGAGTGGCCAGAGAGTTACAACGTCACTTTCCGTATTCCTCGAAAAAGTGGGCTATGGTCTTTATCCCGACGTAGTAGTTTTCGAGGCGATACTTTTCATTGGGTGAATGTAATCCATCGTCGGGAAGGCCAAATCCCATGAGGATGGTGGGGATCCCCAGGCTGTTCGCAAAGTCGCCGACCACGGGAATCGAGGCGCCATCGCGAATGAAGACGGTTGGCCGGCCAAGCACGTTGCCAAACACTTCCGCGGCCGTGTGGATGGCGGGGTGGTCGGCGTTCACCATAATCGCGGGATTCGCGCTCAGGACCCGCAACTCGATCTGAACGCCCTTCGGCGCATTGTCTTTCAGGAACGTCCGGAAGGCTTCGATCACCTTTTCAGGTTTCTGGTTCGGAACCAGCCGGAAGCTGACTTTCGCCGTCGCAGTGGCGGGGATTACGGTTTTCTGACCCGCGCCCGTAAAGCCGCCCGCGATGCCGTGAACCTCAAACGTGGGACGGGCCCAGGTGGCGTCAAAAACCGAAAACCCCGGCTCGACGACCAACCCTGAGGAGCCCACCTCGTTCTTGAGGAACGCCTGCTCGTCGAAAGGCAGCGCTTCCCAACTCGCTTTCTCCTGAGCCGAGGGCGGCGTGACATCGTCATAAACGCCGGGAATCTGGATATGCCCGCCGGCATCCTTGCACTTCGACAGCAGTTCGATGAGCCCCCAGACTGCGTTCGGCGCCACGCCGCCGTACAAACCCGAATGCAGGTCGCGAGCCGGACCCTTGGCTTCGACTTCCATGTAGACCAACCCGCGCAACGCAATGCACAGCGTCGGCAAACCTTCTGCGTACAGCGCGGAATCGGAAACCAGCGCCACGTCGGCCGCAAGTTTCTTCGGATTCTCAACGACATATTTCGAAATGCTGGCGCCGCCCACTTCCTCTTCGCCTTCGATCAGGAATTTGATATTGATGGGAAGCGAGCCATTGGCCGCGCGCAAGGCTTCGACGGCTTTGATGTGCATATACATCTGGCCCTTGTCGTCAGCCGATCCCCGCGCGTAGATGTTGCCGTCGCGGACATCCGGCTCGAACGGCGGCGTCTTCCACAGCTCCAGCGGATCGGGCGGCTGGACGTCGTAATGGCCATAGCACAACACCGTCGGTTTACCCGGCGCATGCAGCCATTCCCCATATATCAACGGATGGCAATCGGTGGGGATGATCTCGACATTTTCCATGCCGATATTACGCAGGCTGCCGGCGATGAACTCCGCGGCCCGCGCGATGTCCGGCTTGTGTTCGGGGAGCGTGCTGATACTCGGAATCCGTAGCAGATCCTTAAGCTCATCGAGGAGCCGGTTTTCGTTCACCTGCACGAACGTGTCAATCGCATGGGACATAGCGCTGGCCATAGTTTGTTGATAAGGTTCAGCTTATTGTATCCCCACCGGAGGCGCCTGAAAAATACAGATCAGGGGAAGGAATTAAGGTGTACAATAATCTTTCTTTGTTATGAAAAGCAGTCCTTGCATAGTATTGCTTCCACTTGCATTTGCTATTTGCGGGTGGTCGCAATCCTATTCCATTTCCACAATTGCGGGCACCGACAGGTTATTAGACGGAAGCCCTGCCACCAGCGCTCCTCTTCGCGATCCTGCTTCCGTCGCCATTGATGCCGGCGGGAATATTTACATCGCGGACAAACTGGATCATCGCATTCGGCGCGTCAGCGCCGCGGGAATCATCAGTACTTATGCCGGAACCGGAATGCCCGGTTTTTCGGGAGACGGGGGAAAAGCTAAGACCGCCCAGCTGAATTCTCCAGCCAACATCGTTCTCGATGCGGGCGCCAATCTCTACATTGCCGATCAGGGCAATAACTGCGTACGCCGCGTCGCGAGCAATGGGATAATTTCCACCGTCGCCGGAAACGGTACTCCGGGCTCTTCCGGAGACAAGGGCTCGGCGCTTAATGCCTCCATGGTGCCGCTCGCTGTGGCTGTCGATTCCAAGGGGATACTCTACATCTCCGATATCGGCAACGGCGGCCAGCGCATTCGCAAAGTGGATTCCAGCGGAACCATCACCACGATCGCCGGCGGCAACCAGCGCGGCTATACGGGTCCGGGACCGGCAGCGGGCTCAGAGCTCGGGATCGTGATTGCCATGACGCTCGATCCCACCGGCAATCTCTATTTGGCTGACATATACAACTATCGCGTTTTGAAAATCGACACCTCCGGGAATCTTAGCCTGGTGGCGGGCGCCGGCAACTACGGCACTATTGGCGACGGCTTGCCCGCGACAGGCGCGGTGATGGTGCCGCTCGGGATCGCAGTGGATTCGGCGGGCGCGGAACTCTACATCTCCGATTACAATCGCGACCTCATCGACCGGGTCGATCTCGCGACCGGCATCATCCACACGCACGCAGGCGCTGGTACAACTGGTTATTCCGGTGACAATGGACCAGCCCTCAAGGCCCAGCTCAATGCCCCGGCCGGCATGGTCATTGACATTATGCAAAACGTCTATTTCGCCGATCGTGGAAACGCGCGGATCCGCGAGGTGAGCGCAAGCGTGATTACCACCATCGCGGGAACGGATATTCGCGACGGCGGCCCTGCGAGTGCGGCATTTCTCAATCTTCCAGCAGGTCTTGCGATTGACGGCTCAAAACGCTTGTTGATCGCCGACAGCGCCAACCTCGAAACGCGGCTTTTTACCGAGGGTGGCAGCATCGCGAATTTTGGCAAACTCGTGGGCTCCAGTCCAACCGGCGTAGCCGTCGATCAGAGCGGCAACTTCTATGTGACTGACGACTATCCCAACGTGCTCAAAATGACGCCGAGCGGGGCGACAAGTGTGCTTGCCGCGGGACGGATACAGGAACCCACCGGCATTGCGGCGGACCCCTCCGGCAACGTCTATGTGGCCGATTATGGCAGCAACAACGTTCGCAGGGTCGACCCGACGGGTGGAGTCTCCACCATTGCGGGCAATGGCGACCCTAACTTCAGCGGCGACGGCGGTGCGGCCACCGATGCAGGTATGGATCCTTTCGATATTGCCGCCGATGCCAGTGGCAATCTGTACATCGCCGACCAGGTGAACAACCGAATCCGCATGATTGGGCCCGATGGCACCATCACAACCCTTGTGGGCGACGGCACACCGGGCTATTCCGGCGACGGCGGTTTGGCTACCGCAGCACAGCTTTTTCTACCCACGGGCGTCGCCGTTGACAGCGCCGGGAACCTCTATATCGCCGATTTCGGCAACTCCGTTGTGAGAAAGGTCGTCAACGGATACATCTACACGATTGCCGGCAGCGGACTCGCCGTTCCTGCACTCGGCGATGGCGGTATCGCCTCAAACGCGCAACTGAACCCGTTCCGCCTCGCGTTGGACGCCGACGGAAACGTGTATGTCAGCGATGCTTTGAACGACCGCGTTCGCAAACTCACGCCCATTCCCCAGACGCCCACTACGGTCAGCATCGTGAGCGGAGACGGCCAGAGCGCCGCAGTGGATAGCGCGCTTCCGGAGTCGTTGATCGTCCAGGTTCTGGATGCGAACGGCGTTCCGGTGCTGGGCGTTCCGGTGACGTTCGCCGAAACGACATCGAGTGGGGCGGTTATTTCTCCGTTGGTTTCCGTGACGTTAAACGACGGGTCGGCGGCCACTACCGTGACGCTCGGCGATAACGAAGGCGACATCACCATTACAGCGACCGCGGCCGGTGTCGATACGCCCGTTACGTTTACCGAAACCGCAATCGCCGCAGGAACGCCGGAAAGCCTACCGAGGCCGATGCGAAGAAACAGTGGTCTTGCTGCGACGGCTCGAACGAGATTGAGTCCCGTGAGCGGGTTTCACCGCGGCGGCAATGGTCCCCGGACCGCTTCCGATCGGGATAGTGGCCTCGGAGTTGTGGGAGTCGGGCCCGTATATGTCCACATAGACATCGCCCGAATGAATGCCGCTCGGGACAGTTACGTTGAGCTGGTAAAGACCCGCTGATATTGTCGTCATGCCGGCAAATCCGACGTTTGCGGGCTGACCGTCAATTGAAACGGCGATCGTGTTTGTGGCGATCGTGTACGGCGAAACCGAGGACCCGGGCGCGCCGTCGGGATTCGGCGGTGTCACGTCTCCCAGGCCGGTCACGTAGATCGCGATGGTTTCGCCTGGTACCGCGGGGCTGTCGCTCGTGATTGCAGTGTAATCCGAGTGGGTCGCCACAGCGTGGCCTAGGCCGTTTCCGGAAGTGAATACCCCTGGAGCGGTCACATCCATGTAGACCGTAACGGTGTTCGACGGCACCCCATTGTTAATGACCTGGATCTGGGCGAGAGTCAACTCGGTGGCAAATGGCACCACGACAGACACCTGATTCGGGCTGACCGAGTAGATTGGCGCCGGGCGGTTGTTAATCATCACCTGTACACCGTCGAAGGTCGTGTCGAGGGGGACGTCTGCGTCGCTCAACGTGTCGGGGGCCAGGTTGCTGCCATAGAGCGTGATCAACTCGCCACGGGCGATTCCGGACGTGAACGGAGCGGAACTGGCGGCATTGAGGACGCCGGTCGGGTTCAGGTACACTCCGGGTTGATTGAACGTGGGCGCTTGCAGACCTATGTTGATTCCGAGATACGGCGCTAAACCGAACCCGACCCGAATCGCCCCGCCGGCCCCGACCATGTACTTCATCAAAGAGTACGAGTCGGTGTAGCTGCCATCGGAATTCTGGACGTAGTTATCGTCGTAGGTGTAATCGGATGTCCCGGAGAAGTAGGATTTCAACCGCTGGTGTCCGATGATGGCTCCGGCGTTTGCGTTGAGCGCACCGTAGTAACTCTGGGTATCGCCGTATCCGAGATTGAACGTTGAGCTGTCGGCGAGCATTCCAGCCTGGTAGTACAAACCCGAATAATTGGTGCCTCCGGAAGGTACGCGAACACCGGCAAACATATCGATTCCGTTTGCAGACCCACCGAAGATAAAATTCCCGTCCGGCGATATGTAAAACAGTTTGTTGCCGGCTATCAAGCCCGAACTCGAACCTCCTAGCGCCAAAGTTCCTACTCCGTTGCTGATTGAGTAGCGAACCCCCGAGAGAGACTGCGTCATGGCAGTTGGGCCGTTTCCGGCGACAAAACCGGTCACGTTGACGGTTCCAATGTTGCCCTGGCCGTCCGCATTGATTTGGAAAAATGTGTCGAGGCTATCCTGAACCAGGCCATCGGCATCCATCGACGCGACCCAGTAAGTCCCCTGGAGCGCGGAAGTCGTGGCCGCAGGAAATGCGGATTGGGCTGCGATGAACAGGTCGTTGTAGCCTAACTGATTCTCCGTGCTGCTGCCGATGAAGACCCCTTTGGAAACGAGGCCGTAGATCGAATCCCCTTGCGACACCGGGCTGCTGATGCTTCCCAGGCCGCTGGCCGAGATGGAGTAAGTTCCTGTTGTTGAGAACTGCTGAATGGTGCCCGCGCCCGCGTCGAGATACGTTCCGCTGAGCGAGTAACCACCATTCCCGTCGAAATTGAAAGCTCCGTACGCTACGACCGCTTCAGACAAATCGCCATACTGGTCGTATCCGGGAACATAGATGACGTGACGGAAATTATATTGACCTTGTAAGAGGCCGTTGCCGCTGTTGTCCCACACCAGGTTCTGAGCCGAAACCTGCCACCCCGCAGCTAACGCCAGAGACAAAAAGACCTTTGAGAATCGCCCGTTTCGCAATGTCATGACAGTACTGTAGCCTGCATTGCGTTTCCGGCGCGAAAAGTTCCACTAACCTGCTGCTATGGCGGCATGCGACCGTTCTGTGTGCGGGGCGCAAATTGTAACCAGCGCCGCGAGAATATCGATACCGGTGACTTCAGTTTTGCCGATTCCGGTATGAAGCGCCAGGTCGTTGAGTGAGACAATGCCGCAAAGTTTCTCGTGATCGTCGATTACTGGTAAGCGGCGAACCTGCGCGTCCCCCATCAGTCTCAAAACGTCGGCCATGTCATCATCCGGCCGACAGGTCCAGACTTCTTTCGCCATGACGTCGTCGACGAGGACGTCACTTGCCGGCACGTTGCGAGTGCCCAGAGCAATGCAAATATCCCGATCGGTTACGATGCCCAGGACGTTGCCGCCGTCATCGACGACGGGCAGCGCTCCGACATCCATGGTCCACAGCAGTTCGGTGGCGGCTGCCAGGTTGCTGCCCAAGCGGCAGAACGTCACGTTTGCGGACATGACCTGCTGCACCTGCATATAGTTGCTCCCTCCAGGGTGGGAGCATGCTGAGGGCCAGCACCATTTTGCTCTACCGCCTAAAGGCGGCGCTACCAGGCGGCGCGACCCTGCGCTATTGAACGCAGAAATGAGTCAAATCACTTCTTGGGCGGGCCGAGCGGGCTGGGCGCGCAATTTGTCTTTTCCGAGGTGTAGCTGATCCCGGAGATTTTCCAGCCATCCTTCGTTTCGAGTAGGCTAACTGAATCGATACCGCAGTGGTTAAAGGTTCCGTTGAGATGGAAGTCGTACTCGGCCCACACCTGGGCGATGCGACCCTTGATCAGGACCTTCGGTTCCCAGATCCGTTCGAGATAGTCGCCCTTTGCCCCGCCGATGCGCGTGGCGAAATCGTCACGCGAGACGGACGTGGCGGCGCCGCTGTCCTGCACGGCGACCAGGCGGGCGTCGGGCAGCATCGTAGCGCTGATCGCGGCGGCATCGTGGGCAGCCATGCCGTCGAATAAAGCCTGCACGACCGCGATGACCTCTTTCTCGGCGGAAAATGCCGGAAGCGTGAAAAGAAGGATGATTGCCAGCTTTCGTATCATGCGGGTTGCTCCTTGGCTGCAACGGTGAGTTTCTCGAAAAACTTCTTGATGATCAGTTTCGAAGTGCTGTCGAGGAGGCGCTGGCCAACCGCGGCGATACTGCCTCCAATGTGAACATCACCCTCAAAAGCGACATCGGTCGTGTCGCTCTGGGAAGAGAGCTTCAGGACACCTTCGCCCTTCATGAATCCGATTTTTCCGGAACCCTCGACAATAAGGCGAAAACTGTCCGGCGGGTTCTGGTCGGCGATACGGACCTTGCCATCGAACGAGCCGGAGATGGCGGCGATCACCATCTTCATTTTCATTTCGTAGTGATCGTCGCCGATTTTATCGAGTCGATCGGTTCCCGGCATGCATTTGGCAAGAATCACCGGGTCCTGGAGAAGCGTATACGCCTTCTCCTTTGGCACGGGAAGGCTGTAGTTTCCCGCGATTTTCAACTCGTCCTCGACTGGGCTTCCTTAATTGCGCGAGCGGCGTAGATGCGGGCCAGTTGAGTGCGATATTCCGCGGAAGCGAAAAGGTCGGAGTTTGGCGAGACGCCTTCGGCGATTTTGGAGGGGTCCAGGTGCTCCTCGACGGCGTTGGCGCGGAAAGCCTTGCCGGCGAGTCCCGTGACGCCGACGCGGGTCAGCCCCTGGCCGAGGCGGACGGCGACCCCGACAACCGCGAATCCGGAGGCGGGGTGGGCCATCTTTTGATAACTGGTCCCGGTGGATGAAGCCTCGACCGGGACAATCACCTCAACGATGATCTCGCCCGGCTCGAGCGCGGTGCTGAACGTATCGACAAAGAACTCTTCCACCGGCACCGTTCGTTCGGCGCCTGCTTTGGCGAGCTTGAACTTGGCGTCGAGCGCGAAAAGGGCAGCGGGGTAGTCCGCGGCGGGGTCGGCGTGGGCACAGCTTCCGCCGATGGTTCCCATATTGCGCACTTGAACGTCGCCGATCGACGCCGCCGTTTGCGCCAGGAGCGGACATTTGCTGCGGATCAGCGGCGAGCTTTCGATTTCGTAGTGGGTTGCCATCGCCCCGATATGGAGTTCGCCGTTTTCTTCGCGAACGGAATTCAAATCCGGGAGCCGTCCGAGGTCGACGATCTGTTCGGGGGTCGCGAAGCGGAATTTCATCAGCGGAATCAGGCTCATTCCGCCCGCGAGCGGCTTTGCGTTCTCATTGGCGAGCAGTCCGAGCGCTTCCTGCAAGGAGGTGGGCGCGGCGTAGTCAAAGTTCTGTGGAATCATGCCTGACCTCCAGCTTGGACGAGCTTCCAGATCTTTTCGGGCGCGAGCGGCATATCGATGTGCCGGACGCCGAGCGGGCTTAGCGCGTCGACAACCGAATTTACGATCGCGGGCGAGCAGCCGATAGTGCCGGCTTCGCCAACACCTTTTACGCCGAGCGGATTGACCGGGGATGGCGTTTCGGTGTGATCGCTTTCGATCCACGGAATCATGTTGGCTTTCGGCATGGCATAATCCATAAACTCGCCCGTAACAAGCTGGCCGTCGTCGTCGTAGACGGCGTGTTCGCACATGGCCTGGCCGAGGCCCTGGACGACACCGCCATGTACCTGGCCATCAACGATCAAGGGGTTGATGATCTTGCCGCAATCGTCTACGGCAACGTAGCGCTTGATGTCGATTCCGCCGGTATCCTTATCTACTTCCGTAACGACGATGTGCGCGCCGAAGGGGAAGGTGAAATTGGGCGGTTCCCAGAAGTGGGTGGCGACCAGGCCGGGTTCGGTGTTGGGCGGCAGCTTCATGGCGCGATAGGATGCGGCGGAGATTTCGGCCAGCGTCTTGAATTTGCCGGTCGCATTGTCAATGCACTTGCCTTCGGAGTAGGAGACGTCTTCGGAACCCAGCAGCATCGCTCCATATTTCTTGATCTTCTGTTTCAGGTCCTGGATGGCGAAGTACATCGCCGTACCGCCGATGGCAGTGCCCCGGCTTCCAAACGTGCCGATGCCGTACTGGACGATTGCCGTGTCGCCGTGGAGGACGAGCACGTCATCGATTCCGACGCCGAGCTCATCAGCGGCTATTTGCGCGAAGGTCGTCTCCTCGCCCTGGCCATGGGGCGAGGCACCGGTCATGACCGTGACCTTGCCGGACGGCTCAATTTTGACGGTTGCGCTTTCCCAACCTCCGGCGGGCGTGGCCGGCGACGGGCCGATGGCGCAGATTTCGCCGTATGTGGAGATGCCAATACCCATCAGGCGGCCTGCTTTCCGGGCTTCGTCCTGCTCCTGGCGGAGCTGGGTGTAGCTCACCAGATTGAGCGCCTTTTCGAGCGGCGCCGCATAGTTGCCGCTGTCATAGCTCAGGCCGGTGGCGGTGGCGTACGGGAACGCTTCGTTGGGAACGAAGTTCTTGAAGCGGATCTCGGCGGGGTCCATTTTCAGCTCGGCGGCGAGGATGTCGACCATCCGCTCGATACCGTGGGTTGCTTCGGGCCGGCCCGCTCCGCGGTAGGCGTCGGTTGGGACCGCGTTGGTGAACACGCCGATGATGTCGGCGCGGACGTTCTGGCATTTATATAGGCCGGGCATCATCAGGACCGAAAGAGTCGGGATGGCGGGGGTCAGAAGCTGGTGGTAGGAGCCGAGATCCTGGATCAGCTTCAGCTTAATGCCGAGGATCGTGCCGTCGCGTTTGGCGGCGACTTCGTAATAGTCGACGTGGCCGCGGCCGTGGATGGTGCACATGAAGTTCTCGCGGCGGGATTCGATCCATTTGATCGGTTTGCCGATCTTCATGGCGACAAATCCCATGAGAGCTTCTTCGGCGTAGACGTTCAATTTGCTGCCGAATCCTCCGCCGACTTCGGGGGTGACCACCCGGAGCCGGTTTTCGGGCAGACCGAGCATCTGCGCCACGAGGGTGCGCATAAGGTGCGGAATCTGGGTGGAGGAGTAGATCGTCAGGGCCTTGTCGCCCGAGCGCCAGTCGGCGACTACTCCGCGGGTCTCCATTGAGGCGGGGATCAGGCGCTGGCTGGTAATGCGTTGCTTTACGACGACTTCCGCATCCTTAAATGCCGTGTCGACGTCGCCGCCTTCCTGGTGGTATTTGAAGGCGGTGTTGTCGGGCCATTCGGGATGGACGGCCGGGGCGCCTTCGGCGAGCGCTTTTTCCACGTCGGTGACCGTGGGCAGAGGTTCATATTCAATTTCGATGCGGTCGACGGCGTCCCGGGCGATGTAGCGGTCGGTGGCGACGACAACCGCGACGGGATGTCCGACGAAGTAAACGCGATCAACGGCCAGGATATGGTGGTGCGGGACTCGAAGTCCGGGCAGGGAAGCGCCGCAGGGGACCGGTCCGACGCCTTCGGTGTCGCGTCCTGTGTAGACGGCGACGACTCCGGGGAGTTCGGCCGCCGGGGCGACGTTGATCGATTTAATCCTGGCGGCGCCGTGAGGGCTGCGGACGATGCAGGCGTGGTGCATGCCCGGCATCTGGATGTCATCTACATATGTTGCGGTGCCGGTGATCAGGCGGGGATCTTCGCGGCGTTTGATGCGCTTGCCGACGAGCTTCTCGGTTTTCGTAATGGTCGGGGTGCCCATGTTACGCTCCTGCCTTCGCGGCGGCCGTTTTGACGGCGTTGACAATATGCTGGTAACCGGTGCAACGGCAGAGGTTACCGTCCAGTCCGTGGCGGATTTCTTCGGCTGTGGGGTTGGGATTGCGTTCAAGCACCTGCTTGGCGGTCATGATCATCCCGGGGGTACAAAAACCGCACTGGAGGGCGTGCTCGTCCCAAAAGGCCTGCTGCATGGGATCGAGTTGGCCGTCCTTGGCAAGGCCTTCGATGGTGACGACTTCGCGTCCGTCGGCCTGGACCGCGAACATTGAGCAGCTCTTGATGACTTTGCCGTCCACCTGGACGGTGCAGGCGCCGCAAAGTGAGGTTTCACAGCCAATGTGGGGGCCGGTGAGGCCGACAACCTCCCTCAAATAGTGGATGAGGAGCAGTCGTGGCTCCACGGCGTGGGAGTATTTTTTGCCGTTGATGGTGAGATTGATAGTTCGTTGCATGGTCTGGGTACCAGCGGTCAATGACGTATAGCATAGCGCGTAGGGCGGGTTCGGTCCAGAGGGAGGTTGGCTTAGGAAGGTGAAAATGAGGCGTACGGGCAAGTCGCGTAACTTTTGCGTGATTATGAAGAAATGACATGGCCCGGTTTGGCGTCTCATAGCCAGAAGTTCCCAATCAGAACTCTGCACTTATGAACGTTACGTCAACCTACTGGCGTCAGCTATATCTGTATCTGAAGCGGGAGCGTCGCAGACAAATGCGCGCTCACCTGCGAGCGCTTGCGGCGCAACAAGTCGATGCGCTCGAGATTCCTCTGACTATCCCACCACGGGTGAGGCGGCGCCAGCCGACGAGACCGATTATGGATTAGAGCTTTGCTTCGGACCTGTCTCGTGAGGTCCATAGGCATGCGAAACCGCCCTGCTTCGCACAGCAGCGGGGATTAAAGGTGTGGCAGCCGGTTTCGCCTGTCCTTTCTCGGTGAAGTCCAAACGCAGGCTGAATGGCCGCTCCACCCTTCCGCAGAAACCAGACTCCTGGGTTTACCGCACCGTGAAAATGGGCGGAGCGATGACTACCTGCTCGTCGGGATTGTAGTAGTCGTAGGCCAAGGAAGCGGCCGAGCGGGCTTTCATGGGGAAGCGCGGGCGAAACACGAAGTGGAATTTTGAATCCGCCGCTCTGGGCCAAATGTAAAAGGTCACGTGGTCAGGCGCGACTTCGAAGGAGTCCACTCCGCTTTTGGGATCTTCCAGGACGCTCGACAGAGTTCCACGGTCTACATCCGCTCCGGGCGGCAGGCCAATTTCCGCGATCACCATACCGTAGCCTCGAAACGATGGCCGCGACAACAAAATGTCGCAGGTGACCGGTTCGTTCACGGCCACGCTGCCGGGGGTGCACTTCGTGTCAAGCAACAGATTCTTGGCGGATCGCGGCGCCTTCCAGGTCTCGTACCAGGCCGCATTGATTTGCGCTTGAACCAGGGAAGACGCTGTTCCCGCGAAGGAGATGTCGCTGGCGGTCCCTGGATGGACGAACTGCGATATATCGAGGGTGAGGGGTCCGCGTACCTCCCTGGCAGCCGGGATTGAGACCGTGCCGGCCTTGACGTTGTTCACGAGCACGGTGACGGTCAGCGGTTTCTGCACATCGACTCCCGACCAGACATCCAGAAGGGCGTCCAGCACACGGACGGTGGATTGTGTCGTTGCCCAGGCGCCAGAGCGGTCCGAATTCTTCAAAAGGAAGAGGACGCCTCGATCGATCAGGGTGTCAATGTTTTGATCGCCGCCTTCGGTTTTGCGCCAGTGAGCGAGCGCGGAGACCGCCAATGCGGTGGTCTCGACCTGTCCGGAACGTCCCCAGCCGTGGAAGGGTGTGTTCGCGCGAAGGCTCCAGAACGCCGCGCCCTGCTCATCCTGGGACAGCGTACATAGCCGTCCGATGGCTTGCCGCCCCACATCTTTTTTGCCGGCATCCATGGCGGCGAGCGCGAAAACAGCGATGGAATAGGGATCGTCGAGTTTCGCGGCCTGGCGCGCCAGGTCGCCGAGCGTCCGGTCGATGTCGTCGGGGCGCCCGGCGCGAACGCGAAGCGCCTCGACGGACGGCTCCGGGGAACGCTGGGCCTTCAACCAGCGCTGTGCGGTAGCGAGGCGATCGTCATCGATAGCAATGAAATCCCTGGCGTCGGTAAGAAAGCGTACGGCATATGAGGTCAGGGCAATATCAGGCTCGCCGTGTCCCCAATACGTAAACCCTCCGCCATCGGACTGGTAACCCAACAGCCGCTGGTAACCGGAAACGAGATTCTTCATGGCTCGGGCCTGCAGCCGTTCGTGCTCCAGGTGCGCGTTTTTCATGGCGCGCAGGAACATGAGGTTCGGATACGTGGATGAGATGGTCTGCTCGCCGCAGCCGTCGGGGCGAGTCAACAGTGATGCCATGGATTCGAGCAGCCGTGACAAAAGCGACGGATAGAACTTCACTTCGGCCTGAAGGCTGCCGGCGATGACGGCGCTTGGAATTTCGATATGCAACGGCGCCCCTTCGCGGGCAACCCCGTTTACGGTAAGGTCGTGACGCTCTCCGTCAGGGTGGATGGAAACGGGCTTCTCGATGGCATCCGATGCGGCGTTTCCGATCCCGGTGACGCGCACCCGGCCGCTTTCGACTGGTGACTCCGCCCGTAAGGGAACAGTGGCATTGGCCGATGAAGACGGCGCGATTTGCGGTGGCTGATCGATGTTTCCACGAACCGAAATCTGGTGTGGAAGCACTGCGGAAACCCGCACCTTCTCGGCTTGTTCCCGATAGTTTCGAACCGGCACCGGCAAGTCGATTTCGTCACCCGCGGTGAGCACTGGCGGTACGTCGAGGTCCACCATAAAAGGTTGAAAAGCGCGGATATCGGTTGTGGTTTCGGTAATGTGGCCATCCTCCGTGGATGCGATTGCCGCAACCCGCCAGTTGGTAATGGAATCGGCCAGCTTGACGCGAACCGAAGCAGCGCCGGTGCTGTCGGTGATCAGTTCCGGCTGCCAATAGAGAGTTTCGGGGAAATATTCGCGCACTCTGGGTGTGGAGATGGAGAGCAAGGCTCCGTTTGAAACGCTCATGGCGCGGGCGAAAGTCATGGTCATGGCGGTCACTTCGACCGTTTCGGACAGGCTACCGACGTTTAAAACCGTATCGGCCTGTGTGACGTGATCGGCAGCCACCGGGACGCGATCGATGACGTGCATCTGAAATCCCGGGCTCTCGAATTTGAGGCGATGGTCTCCGGGCTTCACTCCCTTGAAGACATAGCGCCCCTGCATGTCCGCTTCGGTGATGTAGGTATCGTTCAGAGTTACTCGCGCGTTCGGGATCACAGCGCCGCTGGCGTCGGTTACCGTACCCGCGATGGTTCCGGTTCCGGGAACTTCCGGCGTGGGCGGATTCGGGGACGCAGCCATGCGGGGCGCAGGAGCCTGTTCATCCAGGCGGCGCGTGAGAGTAGTCAGCGCGAAATCGTCGTAGGTGCCGGCAATGCCGTCTTCGCCGGCGCTACGTATTTCCAGGGAACGAAACGTCTGTTTGATCGGGCTCAACTGCCTGCGTTGTTCGGGTGTACCTTGATATTCGGAATAGTTGTAGATGCTGATAAAGTCGCCGTACGCCTGCCGGGTCTCCACAGTGATGTAGTAAGGCCTTCCCCAGGGGTCGCGCAGTGCATCGAAATCGATGCCGGCGTCCAGCAGTTTCGCGTGCGCTTGCGACGGTGTTGTGGGGAACTCCTTCATTGCAGTAACGGCGGCGCTGATCTTCGCGGAAGTGGTTGCGAAGTAAGAGCCCACAAACTCGGCGACGGTGAAATCATCCGCCGTGCCGTAGGTATGATCGGGGCCCGCACTGCGAATTTGGACGCGTCGCTGAGCCTGGTAGTAAGTGATTGCAACGTGCAAGGGACTCCCCCAAGGGTCCCGTAAGGCCGTGAAACGAATACCCGCTTCGTCCAGAGCCTGAACGAATTCCTGCGGCGTGGCGGGGTTATCGGGGAACGCTTTGAGGAGTCCGCGAATGAGCGCCTCAAAACTGGCGAACCAGCGGCGCCGGATTTCGAGCGCGGTGTAGTCGTCGGAGGTGTCCTGCTGCTTGTCGGGGCCCGCGCTCAGGAAGCGGAGCACGCTATATGGACCTTCGGTCGTGAAGCGGGTGTACCAGGGGCGCATCCAAGGATCTGTCCAGTAGGTGTAGGCGGGACCCAGAAGATTGTTGAGGCCGGGCTGGTCGGTGGGATAGTCGAGACTGTCGATGTAGTGTTGGTCGAGTTGCTCCCTGACGCGGGCGAGTGCCTGGGCACCTGCTGCCTCAAACGCGCGACGCTGGACCTGGAGACCGGCGGCGGCGGAATTGAACAAGAGCGGATCGGGCAACATGGCGGCCGCCAGGAGCTGCAAGTCCTCGTCGATATTCGCAGGATCGAGGTTCAGGAGATCGTCCTGCGTAAGACCTGCAATACTCGCGCCCGAATCTTCGTCGTCAAACCAATTGGCTCGATGGAAGGCGCTGTCGGTCGCGGCACGCTCGAGTACGCTCTGATCCACGATGGCAATTCCCAGTGCGGACGGGCTGGAGCTTTGGAATCGGACGGTCGCGGTCTCGCCGGGTCGGTAAGTGGCCTTTGCGGGGATGGCGTGCAACGTGAATTGATCGGGCCCCGGGAAGATCACGATTCGCGTAGCGGAGGCGCGCCCGTCGGTCGAAACAACTGCCAGCGAGAGTACGCGGCCGGAGCGGGCTGTATGCGGGATCGCAACGGCGGCTTCGCCGTTCGCAAGCGCGAGGCTGCGGGAGTAGACGACTTCTCCCGCGCTGTTCCAGGCGAGCAGCACGACGGGTGTGCGCCTGCCCGTGGAAGCAATGTGGCATTGAATATCTTGGCCGGGGCGATATAGAATGCGGCCGGTGTCGAGCCAGAGGTCCGTATCGTCCGCGGTCGCGGGAACGGCTTCTTTTGCCGAGGTTCCATCCGGCGCGGTGGCGACTATGTAGACATTGTCGTCAGTACCCTTGGGAAACTCGATCCTGGCGACACCGAAACGATTGGTGGCCGCCGAGGCCAGCACCCGTTGACCGCTGAGAAGCTGTACACCTGTTTTTGCCGGTGATCCATCGGGAGAATCGACGACGACGTAGAGCCGCCTGTTGGTGGGAGTCAACTCCTGCTTCGCGACGTAAATGTGCAGCGGGCTGCGCGAGATGCGAACGTCAAATTCACGCTGTTCGGTGCGATTGGTGGTGGGATCTGTAACGAATGCGGTGAAGTGACGGTCCTGGAATTTCACGGCGTCGGGAAGTTCCGTTGTCGCTTTGAGAGTCGCTCGGTAGGTTCCGCTTGTATCCAGCTTGCCTTCCGCTACCCGATTACCGCCGGGTTCGCTGATGCGGACCACAGCGTTGGGGAGCGGTTTTCCGAAAAGGTAGGCGGCATGAATTTCAATTTCCGGCTGTTGGTGCAGCAGGTAGTACGGGCGAGCCGAGGCGGCGGCTACCCGGAATGAAGGCAGTTCGTAACGGCGGATTTCGATCGATCGCGTAAACGGCAAATCCAGGCCGTCGCGTTCGACCTCGATCTTGTACTCACCGGCTTTGGCGTTAGGCGGAATCTCCCAATCCGTGGCCGCAATTCCGAAGCGCGAGGTTGTCAGGGTCTCAGTGTGCAGCGGTTCGTCGTTTTCGTTGACGATGCGGACCTGATGTTCGGTATTCGCACGGACGGGACCCGCGGCGCTCAGGGCGAGGATGCGTACATGCACGGTCTGGCCGGGTTGGTAGAGCGGTTTGTCGGTATAAATGCGGACGTTGTCCTTCGTGGAAGCGGTAGGAGTCACGGAGCCGTGTTGGTGGTAATCTCCCAGGTGCGCATCGATCTGAAGTTCCGGGTCGTCGTCTTGGCCGGATGGGACAGCGACAGGGAGAATGGCGATGCCGTTCCGATCGGAGACGGCGGTGGTCTTTCCGCTGGAAACTTGCACGCCACTCACAGGCAGGCCGCTGACCGGATGAAATGTGAGAACGGTTATGTCCCGTTGCTTTCCGGGTTGAAGCGTTTGGGTGGCGAGAACGCTAATGGCGAAGGCGTGCCCGGCGATAGTGGGGAGGCTAAAGGCGGCTTGGAACCGAAGAAATGCGGTGTAGTTCGGAGCGGAGGGCTGGATGTCATAGCGCAGTCTCTCCACGAGAGGATCGAATTTATCGGTAAGCGGCAGGGCGATTTCGAGCGAGGAATCGCCACACGGAATGGGTTTTTCGGTTCGCGCGAAGTCGTGGCGTTTGTTGTCTGGTCCGAGCCATTCGAGCAGGACGATGGCTTGAAGCGGCTGGCTCGCTGTGTTGCGGAGTGCGAGTGAGATGGTGGTTTTACCGGCGGCCAGGTAGGCCTTGGTTGCGGGTTCGCGAACGGAGACCTGGGCATTTGCGGCGAGGGCGCAAAGTAATGCGGCGGCCGCGGAAACAAAACGGCTCATTGAGACCCCTTTTGGCTGCCAGTTTACTCCCTGGGAGCGGGGAGAACAAGGCGTGGCTTGTTTAGCAGTCTTCAATCCAAAACAGTGGGCCTATGCTGAGACCGCGGTGGCGTAGGCAGTTTCGCCGGCGTTTTTTTGAGAAGGCTCAAAATCGACGCGGGACGCGAAGAAGAGCTGTGTAATACCCTGCCGTGATAGGCTGAGAACGCGATATGAAACGGCGGATTCTATTAGTTCTTGGCATTGCGGCGTCTGTCGCGCTGGCGCAGAAGGCTGAATCTCCACTCGCTCCGAAACTGGACGAGAAAATCTCGGAACTTCTTAAGGCAAGCGGCGCTCCCAGCGTTTCGGTTGCCGTGGTCCAGAATAATGAAATCGCATATGCCAAGGCATTCGGCAAAGCCGATATCGGCGCAGGACGCGCGGCCGATGTCTCGACTCGCTATGCGGTGGGCTCGATCAGCAAACAGTTCACGGCAGCCGCGGTTCTGCTGCTCCAGGAGCAAGGTAAATTGTCGCTTGACGACAAGGTGTCGAAGTGGTTTCCGAAACTGACGCGCGCGAGCGAGATCACCATTCGGCAACTGCTCTCGCATACATCCGGCTATGAAGACTATGCCCCGCAGGATTACATCATTCCGGAATGGACCAAGGTCACGACACCAGAGGCCGTCCTGGACCGTTGGGCGAAAAAACCTCTCAACTTCGATCCGGGAACGCGCTGGCAGTACAGCAATACCAATTACGTGCTCGCCGGCGCGATCGTCGAAAAGGTGTCCGGCAAATCGCTGCTCGATTTCCTGGGAGAAAAGATCTTTCGACCGCTGGGCATGACGACTGCGGGCGATTGCTTCGCCGCCAAGCAGCCATCGGACGCGGTGGCGTATACGCGCTATGCATTGGGTCCGCCGCGACCCGCCGCGCGTGAGGCGGAGGGCTGGTATTTTGCCGCGGGTGAGTTGTGCATGACTCCGTCCGACCTCGCCCGGTGGGATATCTCGTTCCTCGAGAAGCACATTCTGTCGGCGAAATCGTACGAGGAGTTTACGCGCGAGGTGAAACTCAACGACGGCAAACCGACGCATTACGCACTCGGACTCAGCGTAGGCGAGATGGACGGCATGCCGGTGATTTCGCATAATGGCGAGGTGTCGGGGTTCCTGGCGAGCAACGCGGTGTATCCGACCAAGGATACGGCGGTCATCGTGCTTTCGAACGAGGACGGCATCAGTTTGATTGGCCCAGTGTCGCGTGACGTGTCGCAGATCGTGCTGGGGCGGGAGATGGCGGCAAGCGGCGAAGTGTCGCAGGTGCGGGGCATTCTCGAGGGCCTGCAGCAGGGGCACATCGATCGCGCCTTGTTCACGGCCAATGCGAATTCGTATTTCAGCGATCTGTCGCTGCGGGATTATCAGGCGTCTCTGACCGCTTTGGGGAAGCTGCAGTCGGTGACCAAGCAGGCTGAGACTTTGCGAGGCGGGATGACGCATCGGAGTTATCGCGCGCAGTTTGAGAAGAAGACGGTGTCGTTGAACGTTTACGTAATGCCAGATGGGAAGTACGAACAATTCCTGGTGGTAGAGCAGATATAGCCACGGAATACAAAGCGGTGGTAAGTGCGTTTTTTCTTAAAGATGCACAGCCTGCGGCCGATGGAAGAGCGGAGGTCGGAACGTGCAATTCAAAGCTCTCTGCATCGGCAGCCTTCCGGAGAATAGCGACGAACCTCTGCCGCGCGAGATGAGTTACAGCTTTCGACGAGATCCGGTCGAAGCGCTCCAACAACTACACGCGGAGAGTTTCGATCTGCTGCTGGCGCGCTTTCCGATGGGCGAGTGGACGCCGGAAATGCTGCTGGAGAATATCTTCACGATCGCGCGATCCTGTGCCGTCGTGATCGCGAAGCCCGGCGCTTCGGTAGAGGAAGCAGTCCGCCTGGTGAAACTCGGCGCGGCTGAGGTGGTTGATGACGCCGGAGTAGGCGCGGCATGCCAAAGGGCGCTGCAGGATTTACGCGAACAGCTCCCGCCACCGAAGCCGGCAGTGGAACCCTGGCGAAGGCTGCTGGTGGGCAGCAGCCTCAAGATGCAGCGGATTGTGGAAGTGATCCGGCTGGTTGCCAGCCGCAAGTGCACGGTGCTGATTACCGGCGAGACCGGCACGGGGAAAGAGGTGATCGCGCGCGCCATTCACGCGGCCGGCAATCGCGCAGATTCCGAAATGGTGTGCGTGAATTGCAATGCGGTGCCGGAGACGCTGCTCGAGGCGGAGCTTTTCGGACACGTCAAGGGAGCCTTTACGGGAGCGTTCACACAGCGTATCGGCCTCTTCGAGCAGGCGCACCGGGGGACGCTGTTTCTCGACGAAATTGGCGACATGCCCCTCGGGCTGCAACCCAAACTTTTGCGGGTTTTGCAGGAGCGGGAGTTTCAAAAGCTCGGTAGTTCGGAAACCATCAAGGTGGACGTCCGGGTAATCGCGGCTACCAACGCCGACCTGGCTCAGAAAATGCGCGAAGGAAAGTTTCGCGAGGACCTGTACTACCGGCTCAATGTCGTGCCGATGGATGCTCCGCCGTTGCGCGCGCGGCCGGGTGACATTCCGCTGCTGACCACGCATTTTGTCGAGAAGATCTGCCGCGAGGAGGGCATACCGGTCAAAAAAGCGCCCGGGGAGCTGCTCGACCGCTTAAGCCGCTGCGATTGGCCGGGAAATGTCCGTCAACTCGAGAACGCGGTAGAGATGGCGGTGGCGCTGAGTGGAGATCGGGAAATGTTATTCGCCTCGGACTTTCAACTCGCCCCAACGATTCCTCTTCGGAGGATGACGGCCGGTGATCCAATGCTGGTGGCGGTGCCCGATCACGGACTCGATTTTGAGCAAATCGTGGGGAGTATTGAACGCAACATCCTGGAGCAGGCGCTGCAGAAGACTGGTGGAAACAAAAAAGCGGCGGCTCAGATGCTGCGCTTAAAACGCACTACCCTGGCCGCGAAATGGAAGACGCTGACTGCTGGCGCGGCGGTGTAGAGGCCACCTGGGTGGCGTGCACGATAAATCGCTTGGGAGCTGAGCCTACGTAGTAGAACGGGTAGCATGTGACGAGCGTCAGCTCGTTGCCGCCTCCCGTGGGTTTTAGCACGCCGACGTCGCTCGGCATGACGATTTTGGTGGATTGCACCTGGTATTGATAGTCGCCGTCCAATGTCGAAACGACAATCCTGTCGTTCTTTTTGATATTCCGCAGCGCCCGGAAGAATGTGTCGCGATGGCCCGCTAGAGCCGCGTTGCCGGGTTCTCCCGGCCAGGCCGTGGACGGGATGTGTCCGACGGCCTTCTCCAGCGTCCCCTGGTCGACACCTTCGCGCACGATAGCGGCAAGGCGCAGACGCGGGATTTCCAGCCGTCCGACCAGCTCATTCGTCTCGTGACGCCGTTTCACCGGCGCTGGAGGACTCGGCTGCGAGGACGGCGGCGCCTCCGCCTGCTGCTGCCGCTGTTCCTGCCGGGCCTTGTCGAACTTCCAATTCTCGTACGCCTGGTAAAGCTTGGCGTTCACGCCGGACCAGATGTAGTAATCAATGGCCGCCAAGCCCGCAATCAGAAAAGCAAACTCTAAAATGCGTAGTGTTCTGTTCCGGCTCATCTGCTCTCACCCACGCCTTCCTCCGAGTAGAGGTAAGACGTTCTTGTTCGTGCAATCAGTTTGCCATGATCGGGAGCAGATACCGTTAGTTTGATGTGGCGGAGTTGCGATTTGCCGCTGCCACCGGCGGGAACATATCCAATCGTGTAGCGATTGCGGATATCCTTCGCAATCCCCTTACAGATGGGCACTACTTCTTCGAGCTTTTGTGGAAAGTACGCCACGCCGCCACTGACCCGCGCGAGGTCGCGGAGAACGCCAGGATTGCGGTCTGGATCATCCTCGTCGAAAACTCCGACCGTGTAAATTGTCGCGAGTGACTTTTCGACCTGGTTCATGACGTCCTTGAAATTGTGCGTACTGATATTATCGCCGCCATCACTGATCAGCACCAGTGTCTTTTTATCGCGGCGGCCCCAGTCGAGCTGACGCAGCGACGCGAACAGGGCATCATATAGTGCGGTACGTCCTTCCGGCTGCGTACTCCACAGAGCATTGCGAAGCATGTTGGTGTTGTCGCTGAACAATACGCGATCGGGCAAGCCACGAAACACCTTCTCGTTGAAGTTGATGACAAAGGTCTCGTCTTCAGGATTACTGGCGCCGATCAACGCTAGCGCCGCGGTAATCACCTCGGGGCGCTTGGAACGCATGCTTCCGCTCTCGTCGACGACGATGCCAATCGAGACCGGCGCATCCTGGGACGCGAACTGCGTAATGGTCTGCGGCTTGCCATCTTCGGTTACGACGAAATTATCTTTCGTTAGGTCCGAGACAAATCCGCCGGCGGAATCCTTGACACTGACATCAAGCAGGACAAGCTTGACATTCGTTTTGATGGTGAAATCTCCCGGCGGTGGATCGCCCGGAGCTTGGGGAGGTGGCTGGACTCGCTCCGCGGTTGTTTCAATGCGACGACGTTGGCCGTACGAGACAAACAGCATTCCCGTTACGACAAAGGCTATTCCTGCTACAAAGAGCGGATGTTTATGCATTGTAAGCTAAGCCTCCGTCTATAAAGAAGCTACCCCAAAAACGCAGAACTGGCGCCAGTTTCCTGGCGCCAGTTGTATAACCCTGCCGACTAAGATCGGCTGTTACGCGCGGACGGCTTTCAGTACGAAATAAGCGCCCAGCGAGAAGAGGCCGAATAGCCCGACCAGCGGAATAGTGCTGGCTGTCTTTGGCAGGTTTGCGGGAGCGGGTGCCGGCGCTGGAGCCGGGGGCTCGGGCACCGCACGCTCAGCTTCCTGAGGCTGTGGCGGAGGAGGAGGGGTCGCTTGCGCAACTTCCTGCTGTGGCGGAGCAGTTTGCTCCACGGGCGCCGTCGTCAGCTCAGATTCTTTCTCGGCATAAGTCGTCGGAACCTGCTGATTGGTTTGTTTCGCTATCTGCATCGCTTCGGACTTGGGATAAGCGAATTCCTGGCCGAAATTGTCCCCAGGATAGAACCATGCGCGCAGAGCCTTGGGTTGTCCCGGAGGCGTTTCCCAGAACTCGAACTGGGTCTTGCCAGTCGGCTCGAGGCGATAGTTCGGGATGGCCAGAATGGTGGTCTCCAGGTGGGTCTCGTCGGCGTTAAAAATTTGCACAATATGACGGTTGGATTGCGAGTCCATCAATTTCATGACGTATTTGCCGGGGGGCAACACCATGTTGGGGACCTGGATTGCTTCGTTCACCGTGAGAATGGTTCTTTTGTTCCATTCATCGGCGCGAGCGGAAGGGGCGACCGCGACTCCTAGCAGGCCGACGGTCGCAAGGGCGAGAACTAAACGATTCATTAGGTTAACTCCTCCTTACTGCTTCATCAAGTTCTTTCACTGCGGCTTGCTTGTGCCACGCAGCGGAACCGGCGGGCCGAAAGACATTCAAGAATTCACGGCCCTGTTCCGTAAGAGGCAGCTTTCATGCCAATAGCCGAAGCCCATATGAATTCAATAAGTTCCGGTCGGGGATCGCCGTAGGAGCGGCAAGAATTACGCAAAAACGGGCGTGCGCCGTAGAGAATTGTGTACGTTAGACGGTTGTTAGTTCACCGCTTGAGGGGATCTTCAATCCAGGGAGGTGTCGCTTCCATTAGTCGCCCGAGTTGCGGCTCCAAATGGCGCATTTTTTCCTTCATCTGCCAGGCGATCTGCCGGTAGCTGAAGTGTCCTTTCACGCCGGACCGGAGGCGGCAGATGTACTCAGCTTCGGCGAAGTCCATGCGAAAAAGGAACCGCGCGCGGGTCCCGAATGGGAGGAGATATTGAGAGCCCGGTTGCGGCAGTCGATTCGCGGCTTCGAATACCGCATCGAGCACGTTTTGATATTCCGCCGCAAGACCGGCATCGACAAGAGTGGCGGGCGTGTCGTATCCGAGCGAGGTGCCATACCGCTGCCGCAACTGCTGACAGCGCCGGTGGCGATGCAAGTCGCGATAGGCTCCAATGTCCATGATGATGTCGTAGACATATGGCCCTCCGCGAAACGCCCGAAGCAGCTCGTCGCGCGTTGTTCGCGAGCGCAGGGCGACATCAATGACCTCGTTGCGCTGTGCCTCGCTCCAGGCGCAGGCCCTTTCGTACAGATCGCGATACGGTCGCGCGGTAACAGGGTAGAGCAGGGTTGCAACGATGTCTGCTGTTGCATCGCTGGGACGCAGGAGATCGACGCAATCGGGCGCTGGGGCAGCCTCTCCGCTCAGATTCTGCTCCGCCCATTGCCGCAGGTCCGCGCGGCTTGCGGCGATGTGCGCATCGGTGTCGACATAGCGCGCGAGCGTGGGCGCGACCGGTTCTTTGTCCGCATCCAAGTTCCACTTGCACTCGGGCTCCGATGAACAGGCTTCCGCAATTTCGTCGGCGAGCGTGCGGATCTCGGCGTATTCGGATGCCTTCAGCCGGCGAATCTGCCGCTCCAGCGTGCGGATACTGGTGACTTGTCCCACACCCGTCGGAACCCCCAGGAAAAGCACGTAACGCGCGACGTCGAAGGCGCGTGCCGCGATGTTGCGCTTGTAGGCATCGGGCTTCATCGCTTCCGGTCGCGGCAGCTTGTCCGCGAGGTAGTCGAACACGGTGGCGTGAATGCGGCCGTAGGCGTCGATCAGCAACCGTGTGGCTTCGACGTAGCGTGCCGCGTCCGCTTCGGAGAACTCGGAAGGGACGATCGCGCCGGACTTCGAGAAATCCTGATAACGCGAGGAACGAGCCTGCCCGTCCCAAAGCTGCTCGTCTTCCACATCCGTTGCCGCGATTTCGGAAATGCCTTCGAAGCACGTAACGACGTGGCCGAGGTCGGCGATGGAGGCGTGGCCGTACTGGAAATAAAAGCTCTCCAGGAATTTTTGCGAGTCGTGAGTCCGCACCCATTCGATGGACTCGCGAATCGAATCGGGTGAACGGCTGTATCGCGCTAACGCATAGGCGCACTTCTCCGGCGGCATCGGAGCGATGGTGAGGACACGCTTGGCCATGAAAAGGCTATGATAACTGCTTTACATGAAGATCCGAATCAAGCGGCTGACGCCGGAAGCGGCAATTCCCCATTACGCGCACGGTCCTTTAGAGGATGCCGGAATGGATCTGCGCGCCACAGCATCGGTGATGCTGGAGCCAAATGTACCGCAGGCGGTTCCGACCGGCCTCTCGATCGAGGTGCCCCCGGGTTATGAAGCGCAAATCCGGCCACGGAGCGGTCTTGCGTTGAAGCACGCTATCACGCTGCCCAATAGTCCCGCGACCATCGATCCGGGGTATCGCGGCGAGATTCGTGTCATTCTATTGAATCTCGGGCGGGAACATTATCAGGTACACGCGGGCGACCGCATCGCCCAGCTCGTCATTGCACGTTATGAAGCGGTGGAGTGGGAAGAGGGCGAGCTTAATGATACGGCTCGCGGCGCCGGCGGATTTGGATCTTCGGGCCGGTAACTGAGCGCTCGCTACGATTGTCTTCAAAACTATCGGCGCGATTCCCCGGCATGTTCTGAGGGTGCTGGGCGTTATTTTGGCGGTAATCATGACGCGGGTAGTGCGCCATCCTCGCATTTTTTGCTGACGTGATCCGTTGCGATGCAAGCGTTGCGCGAAGACTAACTGTTGTTTCCAGGGGGCTGTGGAAGGGTGAAGCAGGCGGTTTCGCCTGCCTTTGGATGAACCAAGAAAGGTCCACAAAAACACGATCTGGTAATCGTGGGACGTGGCGGATTTCCAATCCGCCGCAGATTTACAATCTGCATTACTTTGGCCGGGTGGCGGATTAGAAGATCCGCCGCAGGATGCAATCCCGCCTTACATTAGCTCAGCCCTTGAACTCACCCGCCAGGCGGCTGGCCAACGGGCGGTCCTGGCCGGCATATTTATTGCCCGCCTTCTTGCGATACGGAACCGACGACGGCGTCGAGAGCTGCTCGAACGTGAAGGAGCAGATGCGCATGCCCGGATACAGCGCCACCGGCATGCGTCCCAGGTTGCTGAGTTCCAAGGTCGCCTTACCCGACCAGCCAGGATCGAACAGACCCGCCGTGCCGTGCACGATAATGCCGATACGACCCAAACTGGAGCGGCCCTCCAGACGTCCCAGAACATCGTCGTCCAACTCCAGGTGTTCTTCCGTGATCGCGAGAACAAATTCACGTGGCTGTAATATGAACGGCTCGTGCGAAGCCACCACCACAGGCTTCATGAGGTCTTCGATTCCGCGCCTGTCCCGCAGATCGATATAGGGATAGCGGCTGTGTTCAAAGACGTTGAATTCCCCTCCCAGACGGAAGTCGACGGAACAGCTCCCAAACTGCTCCGGCGGCAGTTCCGGCGTTATGCGGATCTTCCCTTCCGCGATATAACGCTTGATATCGACGTCAGACAGGACCATAGATGAACCATGCTATCGCGATTCACTCTGCCGGTCCTTCCACCAGAGTGAGCCAGAAAGGGCCTACTTCGGTTTCGAAAGCCAGGTCGCTGACCGGGTGTCCTGCGCACAATCGCAGGGCGTAATCGCAACCGTCAACCACCGATGGCATCGAAAGCTTGATCCCGTTGCTCATGGTGCATTTGAGATTCCCGGCAATCATGTTTGCCAGTTCTCCGAGCACGTCCCGCACATCGTTGTCGACTGCCTCGGGAGGAGGTGTGCCGAGAAAACGTCCGGCCAGCCGGCAGACCGCCGGCGGAAAACATTGCGCCAGCACCGCGCCGTTCCAATTCCCGGTGAGATAAACGGCCGCGGTCAGGCACCCGCTTCTGACCGGGCATTTTTCCTCTCGTGAACTCACCTCCAGCCCCAGCATGGCCGTAAACACGGATTCAACAATCTCTTCCAGTTCATTTTTGTGTTTCCACACGGCGTCGCCCATCGCTCATCCTCTCAAAGCGCTACGTATACTACAGTCCCCCCGACCGTCTGGCGTCGGTACAGTTCCGCACACATGGGAATTCCCAGCTCCGCAGTCCCCAATACCACGCAACCGCCTTTGAACAATGTGCCGTGGATCTGACGCAGTATGCCGGCACGCGTTTCGAGGTCGAAATAGATCAGCACGTTCCTGCAAAGCGCTACGTCGAATGGCCCCAGGGCGCGCAGGTTCGAGCGCAGGTCGAGCTGCCGGAAACTCACCTTACGGCGGATCTCGTCCTTGAGCTGCCAGCTGAGGCCCGCTCGCCGGAAGTACTTCAGCAGCATTTGGGCCGGCAGACCGCGATTCACCTCGATCTGCGAATAGCTGCCTTCGCGCGCGCGGTCGAGGATGGTACCGTTCAGATCGGTCCCGAGAATATCGATGTTCCATTGCGCCAGGCCCATTTCCGAAAGCATCATGGCGAGACTATAGGCTTCCTGGCCGGTCGACGAAGCGGCTGACCAGAAGCTCAGTTTTCGCGAAGTCTGGCGCAGCGCCATCAAATCCGGCAGGAAGCCACGCCGCAACGCATCGTATTGCGTGGGCTCGCGGAAGAAATACGTTTCGTTCGTCGTAATTGCTTCTACGACGCGGCGGCGCACAACACGGTCGTGGTCCGCTTGCAGAAGTAGACAGAGCTCATCGAGCGTGCGCAAACCTTGCTCGCGCATGATCGGGATGAGGCGGGCCTCCAGAAGATATTCCTTGCCCTGTTCGAGGACAATTCCGGAGTCCGTATAGATTTGCCGGCACAGGAAGAACAGGTTCTCGGGTTGTATAGTCGCCGCAGTCGCGCCCATGAGTGAGATTCGAGCCTAGGCTCCCTCCACCGTGCGAAGGATCGCCGGAACGATAGCGTCCAGCGGGAAGACGACATCGGCGACCCCGTTCCTTACCAGGGCGCCTGGCATTCCCCAAACGACGCTGCTGGCTTCATCCTGCGCCAGAATCGAAGCGCCCAGCGCCCTCAGCTTCTGAGCTCCTCGCAGACCATCCTGTCCCATACCCGTAAGCACGGCGGCGATTACGGCTCCGCCATAAGCATCGGCGAGCGATGAGAATAACGCATCCACCGCCGGGCGGCAGGAATTTAAAGGCGGCGATTGATCCAGGGCGATCTCGGCGCCATCAGGGCTGTTCAAAACCTTCATGTGGTAATCGCCCGGCGCAATGTAGACACATCCGGGACGCGGCTTCTCCCCCGGTGAAGGTTCCTTCACGGCCAGTTGCGACAAGCCGGCCAGCCGTTCCGCCAGAAACTTGGTGAACAATGGCGGCATGTGTTGCACGATAAATATCGGAAGCCTGAATTCAGCCGGGAACGTGGGCAGGATGGAGGTCAATGCTACGGGACCGCCGGTGGAGACACCTATTGCGACGGCGCGCGGACGGAAGCGCACTTTGAGACACTCTCCGAAACGTGGCGCGTCAAAAGCCGCGGGCCGAACCTGCGGGGCGGCCGGGTGCGCGGTTTCAAAGCGGAAGAACTGGCGGACTTTGGGAATCAGCTCCTGGCGGAGGTTGGCCATGGAGACATCCAGCGAACCGGAGTTCGAGGCTTTCGTGACATAGTCATCCGCCCCGAGTGACAAGGCATCGATGGTGGCCGCGGCGCCCCGCTCCGTCATAGTGCTGAACATGATCACGCGCGTATCGCGATCGGCGCGGCGCAATCGTCTCAGCATTTCGAGACCGTCGAGCTCGGGCATCTCGATGTCGAGCGTGATCACGTCGGGATTCAACTGCGCGACCCGTTCGAGAGCCAGAGCTCCGTTGGCCGCAACTCCCACCACTTCGAGCGCCGGGTCCTGCTCCAGCGCGTGAGTGACGAGCCGTCGAATCACGACCGAATCGTCCACCACGAGGACGCGGATCTTCTCCCCCGGTTTCAGTGACCGAGCCTGAATGGGCCGCATAGCGCGCCTATGCAGCGACCCCCGCCAGCCGCAACTTGTCCAGCAGAATGTCCTTGGTGAACGGCTTCATGACGTATTCGTTGGCGCCGCAATCGAGGGCGATCGCCATCTGCTCCACCTCCGCCTCGGTGGTCACCATGATGACCGGCGTCGCGGCGTGGCGTGAATCGGCGCGGATCTGCTTCAACAGTTCCAGGCCATCCATAACGGGCATGTTCCAGTCGGCCATTACGAGGTCGACCACATCCAGGCACTGCAACACCTGGAGCGCTTCTTCTCCGTTTCCGGCTTCCGAGACGTCAAAACCCGCCTCGCGGAGGGTGCGGGCGAGAATCATGCGAATGGCCCGCGAATCGTCAACAACAATCGCTTTCGGCATATGTTTCATGGCAGGCAGGCGCGGCCCGGCACTCCGCCGAGCCGCGCCAGGTTCCTGTTAAAACGTGAAGTGCGACACCACCGCTTGCAGCCGCGACGCCATGTGGCTGAGCTCTTGCGACGCTTTCTGCGAGTTCGACGCTCCCTGCGTTGTGTCCTTGGCCGCTGTGGCAACACCGGCGATGTTCTTCGTGATATCGCCGACTCCCTTCGAGGCTTCGGCCATGCTGCGATTAATCTCGTTGGTGGTGACGGTTTGTTCTTCCACCGCCGACGCGATGCTGTTCGAGATGTCGTTGATCTGCGCGATGACGGCGCTAATCTCGGTAATTGCGCTCACCGACGCTTTGGTATCTCCCTGGATGGCCTCGATCTTCTTGCCGATCTCTTCGGTCGCTTTTGCGGTCTGCTTGGCCAGTTCCTTCACCTCGTTCGCCACTACCGCAAATCCCTTCCCTGCCTCGCCGGCACGCGCTGCCTCAATGGTGGCGTTGAGCGCCAGCAGATTGGTTTGCTGCGCGATCGACGTGATCACTTTAATGACGTTGCCGATTTCGGTGCTGGACTCGCCCAGTTTTCCCACGGTCACGTTGGTGTTCTCGGCCACGCGGACGGCATTCTTCGCCACGCGCGCGGCCTCGTTTGCGTTCTTGGCGATTTCGCGGATCGAGGATTGCATCTGTTCGGCGCCGGTTGCAACCGTCGCGACGTTGCGGGACACCTGCTCGCTGGCCGCGGAAACTACGCCCGCTTGGGTGGCTGTCTCTTCGGCGTTGCCGGCCATCTGCTGGCTGACGGCAGTCAACTCTTCCGAAGAGGAGGCTAGTGTTTGTGCATTCTGTCCGATGGTGCGGAGGTTCTCCTGAAGATCGGATGCCATGCGGTTGATGTCTTCCTTCAAGCGTGCATGGTCGCCGCGATATTGGCCTTGTACCCGCGTTACCAGGTTGCCTCCCGCGATTTTCTCGAGGACCGTCGACGCTTCCTTGACCGGTTCGATCACGGCGTTCAACGTGTGGTTGATGCCGAGCACGATCTTCCCGAAATCGCCCTCATGGCGGCTTGCGTCGGCCCGGACATCTAACTTGCCTTCTGACGCGGCGTTTACCAGCAGCTCGGCATCGGTGATGAGCCGCTTAAGGTTCGCCCTGACCTGCTCGATGGTGTCATTGATGAAGGCTTTCTTTCCCGCGAACCGGTCGAGAGGCGCCTCGAAATTGCCGCGCCCGAATTCCGCGATGCAGGCCATTGCCTTTTTCTTGACGATGATGTGGCCACCCACCATCTCGTTCACTCCTGTCGCCATTTCCCGGAAGGCCCCGGCAAACTTGTCGACGGGGATCCGGACGTCGATGTCGCCCTGATTGTGCTCGTCCGACATACGATTCATCTCGACGATGAAGGACTTAACATTGGCGCGCAGTTTTTCGATCACGTCGTTGATGAAGGCTTTCTTCCCCGGGAATCTCTCCAAAGGCGCGTCGAAATTGCCGCGGGAGAATTCATCTACACAGGCCATCGCCTTCTTCTTGACATCAATGTGGTTGCCGACCATGGAGTTCACACCTTCGGCCATGACCTTGTAGGCGCCCGCGAACTTTTCCGCCGGCATGGACACGTCGATGTCGCCTTTGTTGTGCTCGGTGGCCATGCGATTCATTTCCGCAATAAAGACCGTGACGGCTGTCCGAAGCCGATCGAGAGTATCCGAAATGAATGCCTTCTTACCCGAATACCGTTCGATCTGCGCTTCGAAGTTGCCTTTGGCATATTCATCGATGCACGCCATTACTTTCGCCCGGAGGTCCTTGTGCTCGAGCACCATGGCACTAACGCCTTCCGTAACGGCCTTGAAGGCGCCGGGGACGCGGTCCACGGAAACGCGGACTTCCCTTTCGTCCTTGGCGTGCTCCTCAAACAACCGCTCCATTTCGCCGATAAATCCCCCGATTGACAACCGCGCGCCCTCGATTGCGCCCGCGATAGTTTTCGCGGATAGGACCATCTCCGGCCGCGCTTCGAAATTGCCTCGCGCAAGTTCTTCGAGGCACGCCACTGCCTTCTTGTCGCTTTCGACGTGCCTGGCGACGATGCTATTGATAGCCAACGCCACCTCACGATAGGGACCGGCGAAGGCGTCAACAGGCAGAAGGACGTCAACCTCGCCCCGCGCGTGGGCGGCGGACAGGCGCGCGACTTCACCCGACAGTTTCTCAACTTCCGGAGGGACCACCTCGACCGATGGTCTCTTCCGGCCGCTCAATGCGGCTGCACCCGCGCCATTCGGCCTGGAGCGCAAACTCTCATTTTTCACTTGCTGTACCATTTCTAGACTCCTTGTAACCGCTTACTCGCGGGATTGCAGAAACTCGCTTACGTCCAATACCTTTTCCGAGTTGAGGACCAGTAACAGCCGGTCCTTCAGCTTGTAAACTCCGTGGATCAACTCGCGCATACTCTGAGGCAGGCTATCCGGAGGCGGCTCGAACGCGCCGCCATCAGGCTGGAGAACATCGCCGATCTCATCCACGAGAAGACTGACGGGTCCCTCGTCGGTCCGCACCACCATGTTCATGGGGGCCTGCTCGGGCGGTCTTTCGACCAGGCCCAGGCGCCGCCTCATATCGATGGTGGTGACAATCTGGCCGCGGAGATTGATCAAACCCGCCGTTACCGCGGGCGCCAGCGGAATGCGGGTCATCTCCTGGTAGCGCAGGACCTCCTGCACGCGCAGGACATCGATTCCGAAGAACTGCTCACCGACCGAGAAGGTGGAGAACTGTGTGCCGAAGCCGCTCGCCGTCATACGTCTTTCCTTTCCGCGGGCCTTTCTACCGGCCTTTCCACCGGCGCCGGGTGCGCGACGGCCGCGGCAAGGCGTTGGATGGATGCCAGCATGGCGCTGCAATCTGCTTTCATCTGGCAGTCGTCCAGTGTCCCTCGCTGCCGTTCGGCTTCCTCTCGCGATGCAGCGAGGCCGACGGTCGGAATGACCGCAAGGTCGGGATCGCGTCGCATTTCGTCATGCAGCGCGGCGCAGCCTTGCGGAGGCAGGTCGAGAGCGGCCAGAACCACCGCGGGTTTGTGCTTCCGCAGCCGTTCCATGGCCTCGGCCGCGCTCGCCGCCTCGATGACGCGGTAGCCCGAGATCTCGAGTTCACAGCGTAGAACACCGCGAACAAACGGAGAGGGTTCGGCCAGAAGCACCGCCGGCGCATCACCCGTCCGGCCCTGGTGCAGCCACGTTCGGCTGGTCGATTCGATCACGGCGCGCACGTCCAGGAAGTCGGTAACGAGCTTGCCGACGATTCCCGAACCGAGCAGCCCGTGACGATCGCCGCGCTCGCGAACCTGCACAGGCTCCTCGACGATGTCTACGATTTCGTCCACCATAACACCGAGCCCGCGCGCGCCATCGGCAAACACGATGACCGGAACCGGATCGAGCACCTGCCCTTCGCCGGGCGTGTCCGGCTCCAGAACCGAGGACAACGCCAGCACCGGAAGAATGCCGCCGCGGTACTGCACCACGTAGCGTCCTCCCGCGCGCTCGAGCGCGCTGCGCGGGAATTCTTCGAGGCGCGCTACCACGGCCAGGGGAACCGCAACGCGCGTGAACGTTCCGGCGCGGAAAAGCAGCAGACGCTCACAATCGGCGAGGGTTTGCGCGGCGGTCTGCGTTTCGTTGCGGGACTGCTCGCGATGGTTGTCCATGACGGCGGCTTTTTCGCCGATTCCGGGCACGTCGAGGATCAACGCAACGCGGCCGTCGCCCATGATGGTGGCGCCGGCATACACCGCAAGACCCTTCAGTTGTTTGCCCAGCGGCTTGACTACGATTTCCTGGGTGTCTTTAATGCCGTCCACGACCAGTCCGAATTGGTGATCCTCGGCCTGCAGCACGACGATGTTGCGAGCCGCTTCGCCGTGGGAACGGAGCTTTAGTACTTCATTCAGGAAGGCAATCGGAAGGAGTTTTCCACGCCTCCGGCAGACTGGAGTTCCGTGAACATACTCGATTTTTGCGGCCGTGTCGCCGTCGAGGCGGATCAACTCGAGAAGGCTCGCCTGGGGGATGACGAAGCGCTCGCCACCGCTGGTCACAACCAGGCCGGGGATGATGGCCAGCGTCAGGGGGATCTTAAGTTTGATTGTGGTGCCGGCGGTCAAGCGGCTTAACACCTCGACCACTCCCCCGATCCGCTCGATGTTAGAGCGAACCACATCCATACCGACACCGCGGCCACAGACATTGGTCACCGCGCGGGCGGTCGAAAGGCCGGCAAGGAAGATCAGGTGCAGGCCTTCGCGCTCGGTCATGCGCTCCGCCTGTTCCGCCTTGATCAGACCCTTTTCGAGAGCTTTCTGCTTTAGGAGAGCGACGTCGATGCCGCCGCCATCGTCGGAGATTTCTATGTTGACCTGGCCGCCTTCGTGATAGGCTCTCAGGCTCACCGTTCCGGCGGGCGTTTTGCCGCGACGAACGCGCTCAGTAGGCGTTTCGATACCGTGACTGCAGCAATTCCGTACCAGGTGCGTGAGAGGATCCTTAATGGCTTCGATAATGGTCTTATCAAGCTCCGTCTCGGACCCTTCCATTTCGAGCTCAATCTGCTTGCCGCAGGAGTAGGCCACATCGCGCACCAGTCGCGGTAGCTTGTTCCAAACGACGCCGATCGGCTGCATGCGGGTCTTCATGACGCTTTCCTGCAGTTCGGTTGTGATCAGATCGAGGCGCTGCGAGGTCGCGTTGAGCACGCCGTCCTCGTTCTGCATGTTGAACTGCAGTACCTGGTTACGCGCCAACACCAGTTCGCCGACCAGGTTCATGAGCTTGTCGAGCAGCACCACATCGACGCGAATCGCGGTTTCCGCAGCGGAACCATTCTTCTCCGGTTCGGAGCGAGGCGCCGGACCGGCCTGGCGGACGGCCTTCTCCTCGGAAAAGGCGGTTTCGAGAATGTGTATGAGCTCGTCGTAGTCGCCCGAGCCCTCCGTTCCGGTGGACTCGATGGCGGTAAGGATTTCACGGATGCTGTCGATGCCCCGCAGTACCAGCGCGGCGAGCTCGGGAGTCAATTGCCGGTCGCCGGAGCGCAACCGGCTCAATATATTCTCCAGTTGGTGAGCCACGCGCTCGAGACGTCCGAACCCTAGGAACCCGCAGGTCCCTTTAATCGTATGCACGGTGCGAAAAATACCGGCGATGAGGTTCTTATCGTCCGGGCGCCGTTCCAGCTCGACAATATCCTGATCCAAGCGGTCCAGGTTCTCATTGCTTTCTAACAGAAATTCGCGAACTATTTCTTGCTGCTCAGGCACAAACTCACATATCGGTGAGTGAGAGGAAAACTTGTGCCGGGAATTGGATTCGTCAGAAACGCAAAGAAATACTGGAGTGGGAATTGGTGGACGAGATGGGATTCGAACCCACGACCCCGGCGTTGCGAACGCCGTGCTCTCCCAGCTGAGCTACTCGCCCACTCGAAGGGATCATTACTAGTTTAGTCTATTGCCGGAAGGATGCGCCATGGTTTTCACGCCCCAAGCCGGCCGCGATGGCGCCCCCGCCGAAAACGATCAGCGCGACAATCGCCATGGCATTGGGATAGCTCATCTTCGTCTGCGCCAGGACGGCCTCGATATAGGCCACGGAGCTGGCCAGCAGCACTCCGCACTGGTAGGAGAAGCCCGGCAGGAAACCGCGCACGGCATTGGGTGAAAGCTCCGCAAGGTGGGCCGGAATCACGCCCCAGGCGCCCTGCACCATGAACTGCATGAAGAATGCGCCGATCACGAGCACGGCCGTATTCGGCGCAAACGCCCACACCGGGATCATGAGGATGGCGAGGGCCAGCGCTATGATAATGGACTTGCGCCGCCCGAAGCGGTCCGATGCGAGGCCGAACGTCAGCCCGCCGATGATGGCACCGAACATAGACACTGCCGTGATCTTTGCCCGGTCGGCCGGATTGAAATGCCAGTGCCGCTGCAGGAAAGTCGGGTACATGTCCTGCGTTCCGTGCGAGACGAAGTTCATCATGGTCATGAGGAGCACGAGATAGGCGAAAAGCTTCCAGTGCGACGTAATGGCGCGGCCCAGTTGACCCCAATCGTGGTGCCGCGATTCCTGCCACACCTCGGATTCTTTCACCTGCGCCTGAACGTAAATCGCGAGCAGTGCCGGCAGGCCGCCGATAAAGAACATCGGACGCCAACCCCAACGGTCGAACAGGAAGAAATAGCAGACGGCGGCGAGCAGGTAGCCGGTGGCGTAGCCTTCCTGCAGGAAGCCGGAGAGCAGCCCGCGCAACCGCGGCGGGACTTTTTCCATGACCAGTGATGCTCCGACACCCCACTCCCCACCCATTCCGATGCCGAAGAGCGCGCGCAGCACCATGAACGTCGCGTAGTTTGGCGCCAGTCCGGAGGCAAATTCGGCAGCGGAAAAGAAGACCAGATTGATCATCAATGGAACACGGCGGCCGTAGCGATCCGCCAGCAGACCGAAGATGAAGGCGCCCACGGGGCGGAACGCGAGCGTAATGGTGATGGACAGAGCCATCGCGGCATCGGTTTTGCCGAACTCGCGTCCGATTGCGGTCAGTGTGAATACGACAAGAAAGAAGTCGAACGCGTCCAGCGTCCAGCCGAGGAATCCGGCGAACACGGCCGCGCGATGATCGGTGGTTTTCTCTAACGGGGGTTGGGCCAAGATACCCATTGTGCCACCGCGAAGGGGCGTGTCGTTAAAGAGTTCGCGGGCGGTGAGTTCGCGGGCGGTGAGTTCGCGGGCCTATTTGGGTAAGGTGAATTTGAAAGTGGAACCCCAGCCCGCCTCGGACTCGACCCAGATGCGTCCGCCCTGGCGTTCGACGATGCGTTTGCACAAGGCGAGGCCGATTCCCGTTCCGGGGTACTCCCTGCCATGCAGACGCTTAAAAATGCCGAAGATCTGCTCGTGATAGCGGGGGTCGATTCCCATGCCGTTGTCCTGAACGGAGAACAACCAGTGATCATCCTGCTCCTCGGCGGAAACGTGGATACGCGGATTGTCCTGGGAGCGGTATTTAATGGAATTGCCGATCAGGTTTTGGAAGACCTGTGATAGCTGCAGGAAGTCGGACAGCACACAAGGTAGAGAATCGGAAGTGATGGTGGTGCCTGTGTCCCGAATGGAACTGTCGAGATTCAGGAGCACGCCGGCCAGCACCCCTTCAGTATCCACCGGGGTTCGAGAGCCTTCTTTGAGGGCCAACTGTTGCGAGTAGGCCAGCAGGTCGTTGAGAAGCAGGTCCATACGGTGGACAGCGTCCACGACGTATGTCATGAACTCCTTCGCCGGCGCATCCATGACGTCGCCGTACCGTTTTTGCAGAAGCTGCGTGTAGCTCATGACTGTCCGCAATGGCTCCCGCAGGTCGTGCGAGGCGGCGTAACCGAAGGCCCGCAATTCGTCGTTAGCCTGCACCAGTTCGCGGGTGCGCTCGTGCACCCGTTGTTCGAGCTCACAGTTCAGGCGGCGGACCTCTTCCTCGGCCCGCTGTCGTTCCAGGATGGCGCGTTCCAGTTCGGCGTTGCGCTCTTCGTGAATCCTGGAATTCCGGATGAGCTCCTCGTTCTTGCGCCGCAGCTCGACAAAAACGGAAACCTTCGACCGCAGGACTTCGGGATTAATGGGCTTATAAAGGAAATCGACGGCCCCGGCGTTATAGCCGCCGAAAGCGTGGTCGTCATCATGGTAGGCAGTGACGAAAACGATGGGGGTATGGCGGGAACGTTCTCGCGCCCGGATCAGGGCCGCGGTTTCGAAGCCATCCATATCGGGCATTTTGACGTCCAGCAGGATCACTGCAAAGTCATTTAGCAGCACCTGCCGTAAAGCGTCTCTTCCTGAATTTGCCTTAATCAGGTCCTCATCCAGGTCTTCGAGTATGGTCTCGAGGGCCATGAGGTTGGCTGGGCGGTCGTCAACCAACAGAATCTTCACCCGTTGACGGCCAGCCACTGGTTCCGCCACAGTTGTCGCAGCCATTCCTGTTGACAAAGCTCTCCTATGCCTAAACATAAACGACGCTACCCTGCACGAATTGTTTCGTTTTCGTGTCGGGTACCCGGTTATATACCCAGGGGACGTTTTGGCACGTCCTCCAGGACCTTGGGGCGCCGTTTCTCCTGCCAAATGCGGGCAAGACGGGAGGCTTGGAGCAATCCGAGGAGGATCAGAGCCGGAATCATCAGCGGGCGGGCAAACCCGAGGACTTGGGCTCCGCGGTGGGTGAGCGAGAGCGCAACGGCAATCAGGACGAGGACCAGGGTAACAATCGCGCGCGCCATTGGGGTCCGGCCCATTAGCTTACCAAGAAAAAAGGTGGGCCGGACTTAGCCTCATTGGTTTTTGAAGCATGGCGCTGGTCGGCGCTTACGGGCAGGCGGGTTAACAACCCGCCGCAGGCGGGTTAACAACCCGCCGCTGGACTTTGGCCCTTCACTAGATAAAACAACATTCCTGTAAGTTTCTGTTGCAGGCCGGCCGTTTTTATGTTATCTAGTTATATGACTAGTTAGCATGAAAGGACCTCTTTCCCATGGG
>DATGJP010000117.1:0-68371 GCA_035295125.1 Bryobacteraceae bacterium
AGCACGCGTCCGCTCCCAGCTTTCTCTTAGAAGAAACCAACATCGGATCGGTAGACCCCCATGCCTTGAAAATCCAATTTAAGAAAAGACAACTTCCTTATTCGGCCAGCACGCGACTCCGTTTTACGCTGAACCAAAACAAACCCGATTTCGCGTTCCCGCGACTGGGTTTTGATCACCGACATTGGGTATCAGTTTCAATAGGCCCATAGCTCGTCTCCTTGAACTCTCACCGTGGGCTCTGGTGCACGTCGTGCAGGATGATAACAGCAATTTTCCAGTCAGTCTCTGACTTGCGGAGAACGTACGTGATTCCTGCACGTTCCAATTCCTGTCCGTCGCGTTTGTACCGTATTGCAATACCCGTAACCAACGTCGCGCTCGCACTCAACGATGTGACCTTTCCTACGGTCAGTTCGCTCCGGCCGAATTCTCTTGCACGGAGGCCTTCCATGGTGGGGCTGAAAACCGTCGCCAGTGTGGCGACCGTCGGAACGGCGAAAACTCCTTGAGGACTAATGAGTAGTGAGGGCTCATGGAAGTAAGGCCAGACCGCTTGAACGTCGAGTGTACTGAAGGCTCTGTAATAATCAGCGAGCATTTGAAGTGCAGCTTCATCAGTGATTGCGGTGTCAGGCGCAGTCATAGCGGTATTTTATCGTCGTCGGCGGTCGAGTGGTGAGTCTCGCTAGAATCAAACTACTATTTCAAGGACGTTAGGCGCGATTTCAGGTCGGCCGCATCCGCATCGCAGTATGTGGGACGGCTGTGGGTATGAAAGGCAGAAATTCCGTTTCTCCTGAACTCCATCGCACCTTGCACATGGCCGTCAAATTCGCGCCACCCGGGCAGGGTCGGGCCATTGGGGTTTCCCGTCTTTGCGAAATTCGTCCAGTAACTCCGAACCGTTTCCGAAAGCTTATAGTCGACATCCTCGAACGGCAGCCAGTTCCACGTCGATAGGCGTAAGGCACCAAATACATATGGGACCTCGAGGCTGTGAAATGCTCCCAGCGATCGTTGTCCCTTCCCTGGAATTTCACGTTCGAACAGATAGAAATACGCGCGATGTCCTGCATTCGCGTGAAGCGACGCCATCGCCATCCCGGGACAGGTGCCGATAAGATCGTTTAGCCAGCTATCGGCGGCCGCGGTGCGGCGCAAAGCACTGTCCGCCAGGAATGACGCGAGAACGATTGGCGCAAATCGACCGTAAAAGATTTTGATCGTCTGCATCGCTGAGTCGTCAACCTTGCCCGACGAGCCGCCTGAAGCCTCGGATCCCGCGCGAAATGCGCTCATCTCTCGGCCGTTGTTGCCTATGATAAAGTCGGCTGGAAGTTGCCTTCCTTGTGCAAATAAATCTCCCGGGGCTTCGCGAACAAACCAACCGTCCATCACCAGCCCGGGATTCCCGGTTGTCTTCGCTACCTCGTTGGACTTTTCAATCAGGGTCTGGGCTGGAATCTCACGCATCCGCTCGATAGAGTTCTTGCCGTTTACGCCAAGGGAAAGCGCCACCCGCTCGCCAAAATGCTCCCCTTTTGCCAGGGTGGCCGGATGGTGCGCCAAAAGCACCGGACCGCTCTCCATAATCACCCGTTGCATCAAACCGCTCGCAAGAGGTGAACAAAGCAGGAGCCCAGCGTTGAGGGCGCCTGCCGATTCTCCAAACACGGTCACGCGGCCGGGGTCGCCGCCAAATTGCGCGATGTTCTGCTTCACCCACTGCAGTGCCGCGATCTGGTCCAGCAGCCCTTGGTTCCCCGAGGCATGGTGCGGCGATTCAAGCGTGAGTTCCGGATGCGAGAACGACCCCAGCACTCCAAGCCGGTAGTTGATGGTGACCACCACCACACCCTGACCGGCCAGAACCCCTCCGTCGTAAGAGCTTTCAGCGCCGCTGCCCATCACGTTCGATCCGCCGTGGATCCAAAACATCACCGGCGACGCATGTTGCGGTGGCCACTCCGGGGTCCAGATGTTCAGGAAGAGGCAGTCCTCTGACATCTCGATCTTGTGAAGCGGATAATCGCGACCGTACAGCTTCGCGAGCGGCGCGAGGAAAACACCCGTCCCGAGTGGGTTCTGCAAAAATGCGGCGCCGGGGCGGGTCGCATCGCGGATGCCGTTCCAGGCAACCACAGGCTGCGGTTCGCGCCAGCGGAGTTTGCCCACTGGCGGCTGTGCGAAGGGAATCCCTTTAAACACTGCACCGTGCGAGGGCGACGCTTCCATTCCGCCGCGGATCGGTCCGCCAGTGACTTGCACTACCGGCTGGTTCTCAGCTCCCGCCGACCCAACGATTGCGAGAAAGAAACAACAAATTCGTTTAGCAGTCGTCACGGTCGTCGTTCGGGTTGTGAGCGTTCGCTGACAGACGCCTGGGATCCCCGGGGGATCCACGCAAGCGAAGTTTGCAGCGTCATCGCTGCTGCCTTGCCCGTTCCAACGGGCAACCTTCGGATACGGGCAAAGCGGCCTTGTACGAATGCCCGGTTTCTGACCCGGGGAGGCGGGTGGCATAGGTCTCATGGCGATAATTCGATCCGGAGCGACACCCTGCTCAACCCATCGCTCCATTGCCAGATTCACATCGTGGTCCGCGTCATACGGGGTCCCCTTCCCAACCTGGCCAAAGAAACATGGACCAGTACCGAGATTGCAGTGTTCCATTGCAGGGACCATGAACCGTCGCACGAATTGCTTCGAGTTCTCGTCAACCATCGTCTTGCGAACGCTCTCAGAATAATTGGTGGTGTTTGGGGGAGATACCGCAGCATCACTCCATCCGTGATAAAGAATAAGCTTGCCGCCGCGACGATGGAAGGCTGACAGGTCGGGATTCATTGCGTTAAGCACTTTCCCCAGCTTTTCGTCGGCCGTTTGCACATCCTTATCCAGATCGAATCCGTAATAGTTCGAGAACGGCTTCTCCAGCACCATGGAGGCGAAGAATTGCGTGCCCAAATAGATCTGTCCGCTGAACGTATTCTTCATGCCGGTCAGCCAAATGGACCAGCCGCCTAATTCGCCTTCGGCTCCGGGGTACCAACCTGGAATAGATCTTTTCGCCTTTCGCCGTCGTAGGACCCGCATAGAGAGCCTTGAGCGCCTTCACCTGAGGCGCTGTGAGACATGTGGGGCTATCCGGTCCTTTACACAACAGTGTTTCCGGTTCCCAATGGCAACGCGAAGGATCATCGATCACTCCGTCCTTCACGCCATCATCCGCGTCGCATGCGGCCACGGATGCAGCTTCAATCGCGTGGCTCTTCGTGTCGACAGTGATCGTCTTCGCGCCCTGGAACCTGGTTACGGTATCCACCACGGTGTATTTGTCCGGTGAATCCTGATGGACAACGGTGACGTTTCCCCCCCCGTTCGGAATGAAAATCAATTTCTTGGAAGGATCCCATCCAAGTGCATCCACCTTGGTGCCGTTATCGATAGGCACCCGGCGGACCACGCGGGCGCGGTCCACAGGGTCCGATCATTGCTGCCTGGTTTATCGCTCTGAGGCCTTGACCGGGTCCGCGATTCTCGTTCCCTCGAATGCAGTTGCACCATGGCGGTCATGCTGCTCGGCAGGCCGCAAACCGGCGTGACGCTGAATCGTAAACTGGCATATCCTGGCGCCTCTTCCATTCACGGCCCGCCCAAATGGTCAAGCCTGGGAATCCTCTGCTGATCTCTGAAAAACCTCAATCGCAGCCCAGACACCAAGCCCCACACCCTTAGCCATCTGCGCGAGTTCAACCATATTGTGCGCCAGGAAAATGAGCACGGATCCATCATTGGGGTCGGCTTGCCACCACCCGCCGAACGCTCCCGGCCAACTGACCGTTCCCACGCCACCACGCCGCATGAGATCGCTCGTGCAAGTCTCCAGCACAACCGATACACCCAGGCCGAATCCACGCCCGGCTGCGAAAGGCCTCTGACCAAGCAATACCGAACTCGCCCGCTGGGCGTCACTCAGTTGGTTTGTCATCATCTGCGCTAAGATTTGCGGGCGCAGCAAACGCACCCCATCCACCGAACCGTCACCCACGAACAATCGAGCGAAGCGCAGATAATCATCCACCGTAGACCACAACCCCTGGCCGCCCGATTCATATGTCATCTCCGCCGGCCGTTCCTCGACTACAACGCCGTTCCACGTGGTTCGTTTGACCAACTGCTCTTCGTCATTAAAGCCGTACGCGGCCGCCCGCCGGGCCCGCTGATCAGCAGGCACCAGGAAACCGGTATCCTTCATGCCCAGTGGATCAAAAATGCGCCGCCTGAGGACGGCATGCAACGGCTCTCCCTTAATGCGGGCAATCAAAAAGCCGAGCAGGTCCGTCGCGCAGCCGTATGACATCATCGCTCCAGGCTGGTAGATCAACGGCAATTGAGAGAGCCTCATTATCCAGTCATCGGGCGCAACGTGGCTGTCAATGTCGCCGCCGAGCGCCTCCCGGTACGCCTGCGAGATCGGCCCGCGATGAAAAGACCCATACGTCAGGCCCGCCCGATGCGTTAAGAGATCTTCGAACGTAATGAGCCGTTCCGCGAGATCTGTTTCGTCCAGTGGTCCGCCAGGAGACCGGAGCACGCGCATCCGCGAAAACTCCGGCGCATACCGAGTAATCGGGTCGCTGAGCGCAATACTACCCTCATCCACCAACATGAGTGCCGCGACGGAAGTGATCGGCTTCGTCATCGAGGCGATTCTGAAGATGGTGTCGCGCTCGACCGGCAACTTGCGTTCGATATCGCGCCAACCGAAGCAAGTCGTCCGGGCCGCTCCATTCTTCCAGACCAGGGTTGCGGCTCCTGCAAGCTGCCCCGAATCCACAATCTGCTGCAAGGTATCCCTCATAATATAGGTTTACTATAAAATAATATTGTTATAAAATCAACCAATGGTGGCCGAACTCGATACTCCACGTGGACAGCCCAAAGGCGACAAACGCGACCGCACTCGCGCCAAGCTTCTGGAAGCGGCCCGCTCACTGATCCGAGAAAAAGGCTTCGAGCACACAACTCTGGACGCCATTGCGGAACGGGCCGGAATGACCACAGGAGCAATCTATGGCAACTTCAAGAACCGCGATGAACTATTCCTTGCTCTGGGCCAGACCTATTGGGCCCCGATCAAGCCGAACGTGAGACCTCAAGCAACGTTTCCCGAAATCATGCGTTCCCTTGCCGACGCCACGCTCGCCGTGATGCCGGACCGCAATGCGGCCGCAGTCGGTCGCCTCACGGGTATGTCCTATGCGCTCACGCATGAGGAGTTTCGGGCCAAGGTGACCGAGTTCACGGCTCAAAGTTATGCCTTCGGAGAGGAATGGCTTCGCTCTGTCACCAGAGAAGAAGATCTCCCCATGCCTGCCGGCCAGCTTGTGCGCGTCATACATGCCTTAAGCGAAGGCCTCGTCTTCCAAAGGCTGCTCACGCCGGAACTGATGCCCGACGAGGTCTTCCGTGCGGCGTTCGCCGCGCTGGCGGGAGGCGGCAAACACCCAGCGCAGTGAGTTTCTTGGTTCGTGCACCTGATGTCGGGCAGGTTTGAAACCTGCGGCGGGTTTGAAACCCGCCTGACAACCACCGCTAACAAACCGGTGCGAGTGATCTGTGAATCGACCTTTATGGAGTCGGACGAGGCGAGACCTTAATAAGCGGTTCCGCTTCCTGTTGCTGCGCCAACTGCTTGACCTTGTCAAACTCCGCCTGCGCTTCATCCGCGCGATGGAGAGAAAGAAGAAGCCTGCCGAGGCGGTAATGCGCATCGGGTTTCGTAGGATCCATGCGAATCGCTTCGCGAAGGTGCTTCGCGGCCGCGTCCGGATCCTTGAGCAGTATTCCGAGGTCAAGATGGGCCAACCGAATGCCGGAGTCCATTTCCAGCGCCTGCCCCAAATGCTTTTCGGCCTCCGCGTTGTGCTCGGCGTGCATTTCCGAGTCCCCGAGATAACTCAGTGCCTGAGGATGACGCGGCTGCTTTTCGATCTCGGCCTGGAATTCGCGCGCAGCTTCGTCGTAGCGCTTCTGCTTCCAGTACATGTATCCCAGGCCGAAATGCACCTCGGGCTCGTTCGGCGACGCTTTGACCGCGGCCTCAAACTCGCGCGTGGCATCGGCCTGCTGGTTCGCGGCGTCAAGCACCTCGCCGAGCAGCATGTGAACCGGTCCGGATTCGGGGTTCTTGGCCAACAACAACCGGAACTCGTCGATGGCAGCTTGATACTGTCCCGACCACAAGTAGCTTTGCGCGAGCCTGAAGCGCAATTCGATATTGTCGGGCTGCTGTTTTACGGCGCGGCCGAGTTGCACCGCGGCGGCATCGAACTTTCGGCACGCGTAATCGCTCATGCCAAGCAGAACCACGGCCTGGAAGCTCGAAGGATCTTCTTTTACTGCCTGCTCGAATTCCGGAGCAGCATCGGCGAACTTGTCGAGCTTGAAATACGCCAGGCCGAGGTTCAGGTGAATGCCGGGCAGATGGGGATCGAGCGCAATGGCGGCCTTGTAATGCGATAACGCGAGTTCGTATTTACCGTCGCGGGCCAGGGCAACGGCTGCGGCGGCCTCTTTGCCGGCTCCGGCTGTGTCGGCCGGCCATAAACACGGCGCGAGAAGGAGCAAAGTCAGGGCGCTCTTCATACGGCTGGGATGCCGATCTCATGGTAGCGCGGACGTTCCTAACACCTGAAACCGGGGGTTTGGTGGACTGTTGAGGTCTGGAAACCGCTTCCTGACGTGCCGCCGTGGTGTTGGACCGAAAAATACCCTGGAAAAACGCATTTTTCTTGCGTACCGGGCTTTACAACGGCAAATCGGTCTCGTATGATTGAGTTGCAACAATTCCGAGCGGTTATGTTTGATCGCAACGGTGTGCAGACAGGCGAACCCGCAGGAAGAGAATGGACAACTAAGGAGAAGAGATGGCAGCTACAAAGATGACGCAGTCCCAAATCGTGAAGGAACTCGCCGGCTCCGCCGGGGTGAGCACCAAAATTTCGAAACAGTTCATGACGGGCCTGGCCGACCTGGCAGTGCGCGAAACCAAAAAGAACGGCATGTTTATCATCCCCGGCATCGGCCGCCTGGTCCGCGTGGAACGCAAAGCACGCATGGGCCGCAACCCCGCCACCGGTGAAGCAATCAAGATCCCTGCAAAGAAAGTGGTAAAGTTCCGCGTCGCCAAGGCCGTAAAGGACGCGATCGTACCGCCGAAGAAGAAATAACGCCCGGCGAACCAAAGCTTACCGTCTTAAACAAAAACCCCGCGATGTACGTCGCGGGGTTTTGTTTTTACTTCGTAAACCGGAAAGCAGATCGTAGCAGGCTCAAGTTGCGGGCCTACCCGGAAGCCCTTATGCTTGCTTCTTTTCGTCGCCTTCGCCCTCTTTCAGGGCTGATTTGAAGTTCTTGATGCCTTCCCCAATTCCTTTCGCCAATTCCGGAATCTTCTTGCCACCGAACAGTAGCGCGGCGACGATCAGAATGACGATTAACTCGGGAAGACCAATGGACCTAAGCATACGGCCTCCTTGTAAGCTACACTTCCATTGTACGAGACGGTTTTCCGGCCCGTCAATCCAGCAAAGCAACTTTTCCCCGCAAATGCCTAAAAGCACGAGGTTTGATCAAAGAAAGGGAGTTCGCAAGCTGGCACGCGAGCGAGTCGGTACAGTGCCTCCCTCGCATCCCATTGAACCTAAGACCCGTCGCAAGAAGCCAAAACATAAGAAAGAATTGTTAGACGCCCAGACTGGCGCCTGACACTTACTACGCAACTGTGGAAGTGTGAAGCCGGCGGTTTCGCCCGCCTTTTGGAAGCACACACCAGATCCGAACCCTCTGCAAGAGTTCCCAGGGTTACCTGAAGATGCCGGCCTGGTGCTGGCGTTCTGGTCCCTGGCAGCAATCACTTCTCACTTCAGAAATGCCGAGATGTTCTCGTTCAGAAATTTGCCGTCCGCCGGATTGCTGGCTGCGCCTGCCGTATGCCCCCATAGCGACGGGATGGGCTTGAACGTCACGCCCGGAATGAAAGCCTCCTCGTAGCGCGCGTCGCCGATGGGGAAGTAGAGGTCCGTTTCGGATGGCATATAGAGAAACGGCTTCTTGATTGATCGCAGCGCGCGCTCCACATCGCCGTTGAAGCCCGGCGTCGCCCCGACATCGTGTTTCTCCCAGGTCCGCATCTGGAGAATCAGGTCGTTCGCGTCCGCGCCGTCGATGAAGTGCTTCCGGCGATACTCGATGTACTGGTCAAAAGGCATGCCCTTGGCGGACGCCTTCCAGTAATCGTGGCGCCACCATTCCTGCGAGTAGAGCCACCCCAGCCACACCGCGCCAAACGCCTCCAGACCCTTCGCCGGTGGATGGGTGTAGTTGCCGTTATCAAATACCGGATCGGCGGCGATCGCGGCGATCTGACCTTCCAGGCGCACGATGCCGTGCGGATACGTCTTTGCGGTGCCCGATGTCGCGACGAAGTGATCGGCGAATTCCGGATAGCTGACGGCCCATTGAAAGGCTTGCTGCGCGCCCATCGAGAAACCAATGACGGCGCGCAGGTGCGTAACTTTGAGTTCCTCGGTCAGCAACCGATGTACCGCTTCGACGTTGTCTCGAATGGTCATCACCGGGAAACGAGGGCCGTGATAAGGCTCCGGCGTGTTGCTGGGGGATGAGGACCGTCCGTTGCCGAAGAGCTCCGTCGTAACGAGAAAGAGCTGTGTGAAATCGAGGGCGCGGCCGTTTCCTATGAGCCATTCGTAGCCGTGAAAATTCGCCATGTAATGCGACGGCATTAGGATCGCGTTATCCCTGGCGGCGTTGAGGTGACCGTAGGTTCCGTAGACGATGTGCGCCTCGGGCAATGTAACGCCGCTCTCGGTGTGAAAATTCCTGATCACGAATTCATGGCGTTCGGGGGCCTCCTGGGCAACCGCCGCCTGCAATGCAAACAGCACTACACAGAGTGTCTTCATCGTTTACGCTCGATTATCGCAAACCGCCGCCGGGTGTAAGAAAGACCGCTCGCCGAGCGACTGTTTATATTGAAAGCCGATGAATGAAAGATAACGACGAGCTGTACCGTGAGGCGGCTGAGGCGTGCGGCGCGGCTCTGCGGCGGCTCGTGAAAGGTTATGAGGCCGACCCGGAACGGCGGCGCGACCTGCTTCAGGAGATTCACATCGAACTCTGGCGCAGCCTACGGCTGTTCGACGGGCGCTGCAGCTTGCGAACGTGGGTGTATCGCGTGGCTCACAATGTGGCGGCGACGCATATCATTCGAATGCGGCGCGCGTCGGCCCGGCTGATCGACCTCGACGCGCTGGAACAGGAGCCCGGATTTGTCGATGGCGAGACACGCGCCAATCAGCAGTATGCGGTTTCGAGAATGCTGGCGCAGATTCATCGCTTGAGGCCGCTCGACCGCCAGGTCATCTTACTCTATCTCGAAGGGGAGCCAGCGGCGGCGATTGCCGAGGTGACGGGACTCTCGGCCTCACATGTAGCTACCAGGATTCACCGCATTAAGAAGCTGCTGCATCGGCTATGCGGGGAAGGAGCGGGCGATGTCAGAGGATGAGTCAATTCAGGACGCATGGAAATCTCAGGAGGAAGAAGCGATGGAATTCACGAACAGCGAAGTGCGCGCGGGCGTGCGCAAGTACGAGCGGGAGGGCCTCATCCTCTATTGGGCCGTCTGGGCCTTAATTCCAGTCTTTCTAGGCGTGTTCATCCTGAACGCGGTGCGAATTCGGGAGCCCTTCCTGCTGACCGCCAGCGGCCTTTCGGTTCTTACGTTCTGCTGCATGGCGTGGCCCCTGCTTCGTACAGGACCGCGGAGAACGTCGCCGACAGAGCCCGGCGTCGACTACCTGCGCCGCGTATTTGAAGGCAAAATTCAGGGCATGCGCTGGATCCGTCAGTGCATGCTACTGCTGATTCCAGCCGTCGCCGCGGCTTGGTGGGGCCGGGGTGCGGCGCGGGCAAACCCTGTGCCATTCATCGTCCTTAGCGTGTTCGTCGCGTTCTGCTGGTTTGCGTTTTGGCACGAAGGACGGCGCTTCGAACGTGAGCTCCAAAAGCTCGGGTAATGGCGCAAGCCGATGGTATAGTTGTCGTTGATGAACGGACCGGACGACCCGATCCTTGACGCATTCCATGAAACCGGCGCATACCTGCGCGGCCACTTCCGCCTGACGAGCGGCCTGCACAGTCCCGAGTATTTGCAGTGTGCGCTGGTCCTGCAGCATCCCAAATATGCGGAGCGATTCGGACAGTTGCTGGCGTCGGAGCTCGTCCGGGCAGAAAAAATCGACGTGGTAGTGGCGCCGGCTATGGGCGGCCTGATCATCGGGCACGAGGTCGCCCGGGCGCTCGGCACGCGCTTTATTTTTACCGAACGCGATGCCGCGCGAGTCATGACATTGCGGCGCGGGTTCGCCATCGAGCCGGGCGAATCGGCTGTGGTCATTGAAGACGTCATCACGACGGGCGGCAGTTCGCGCGAGGTAGTTGACATCCTCAAAGCCGCCGGGGCTCATGTGGTCGGAGCAGGGTCAATTATCGATCGCAGCGGCGGCGAGGCAGACCTGGGGGTTCGGCGTGTGGCTCTTAAGACCATGCACGTTGTCGCCTATGAGCCCGACAAATGCCCCATGTGCGCCGCTGGAGAGCCCGGCGTCAAACCCGGATCGCGTTGACCCGTGCGCCGGATCAAAATCACGCTTGCCTACGACGGCAGCGACTTCCATGGATGGCAGCTTCAGCCGGGATTGCCAACGATTCAGGCCACCCTGGAGGAAGTCGTCTCGTCGATCGAGGGCAGACCGGTGCATGTCGCCGGGTCGGGACGTACTGATGCCGGGGTTCACGCGCTGGCGCAGGTGGCGGCGTTTTCGATCGACAACCCAATCCCAACGATGAATCTGCGAAAGGCCATGAACCGGCTGCTTCCGTGGTCGATTCGCGTGAACAGCGTCGAGGAGGTCGCGCACGACTTCCACCCGCGATTTCAGGCCAAAGCAAAGACCTACGAATACCGGATCTGGCGGCCCGAGGTGTGCCCGCCGTTCGAACACCGCTACGTGCATCACCACCCGTATCCGTTGAACGTCGCGTGGATGATTGCAGCCGCGCCGCTGCTCGAAGGCGAGCACGATTTCACGGCATTTGCGGCTTCGGACGACAGGGACGATCTCGGCGGCTCCAAAGTGCGCTGCGTCTTTTCATCGCGCATGACTCTTGCCGGCGACCGTCTCGTCTATCGGGTCCGAGGTAGCGGGTTTCTCAAGCACATGGTTCGCAATATCGTGGGCGTGTTGTTCGAGGTGGGTAAGGGCAACCTGGCATCCGGCGATATTACGAAGCGGCTCGAGCCCGGCTGTCTGCTCCCATGCGGTCCTGCGGTTCCGGCGCGAGGCCTGTTTCTGATTTCGGTGGAGTACTAAAGACGCGCGTGTTGCGGGCTGTGGAAGCTCACCGAGCCGGCTAAACGAGTTGTTATACAAACTCAAAGTTTTAGCTGTCTCCAAAGGCTGGGCGAAGGCAGTACCGCTTAGTGTTGCCAGGATGAAAACAATGGTGAAGCAGGCGGATTCGCCTGCGGGTTCCCGGTGAGCTCCAAAAGCAGGCGAAACCGCCTGCTTCACCTTTCCACAGCCTGCTGGTTGGGGAGTTTTCGCTACGGCTTTTTCGGCGTCATATGCCAATCGCCGGTATCCGTGTCATAACCGACGAACTCGGCGAGGTAGACGTTCCCCTGGTACTCCAGCTCCTGAATCCCGATCTTCGATGTATAGTACGCGTTGACGGTGCGGCGCTTCAACTCCACGAAGAACAGCTCCGCCGGAGATTTGGGCTCCTCTTCATTTGACGCCATGGAAGTCACGACGCCGACGCGCTGCTCCGGAGTCGCCTGCAGAAATGGAAGCCCGTTCATCTTTTGCGAAAGGCTGTTCACCAATTTCAACCCTTCACGCCAACGCCGGCGAGCCTCGGCATCGTCGGTTTCAGCCAGCCGGAAATCGATGTACTCGGCACATTTTGCGGCCTTGGCGCCCGGCGAATGATCGTCGGCCGGAATGATGATTTCGGTCAACTCCTGCGCGATCGCCAACTCCGCCGGCGTGAAGAACTGATGCGTCTGAGAGAGAACCGCTTTGGTCGCGAGGGCTGTCCCAGCGACAACCCTGAGTAGCTCGCGCCGTTGAATTTCGTCCGCCATCGTCAGAGTTCTCCTTTTCGCAACTGGTCCGCCATGTGATCGCACGAACGCCACGCCAGCGCCATGATGGTCCAGGTAGGATTCTGGTTCGATGCGCTCACGTGACTGCTGCCATCCACAACGAACAGGTTCTTCACATCGTGCGACTGCTGAAACTGGTTGAGCACCGATTTCTTCGGATCGGTCCCCATGCGCGACGTGCCCAGTTCATGGATCGACCAACCTTCGGTCAGAACGTCGCGATCGACGCCGATCACTTCAATGCCGGCCTCTTCGAACATCTCCTTCGCCGTATCCGCCATGTCGGCCGCCATCTTGTGCTCGTTATCGCTGAAATGGTAGTGGAACCGCAGCACCGGGACGCCCCAGCGATCCTTCATGGCCGGATCGATATCGACGTAGTTTTCGTAGCGGGCCAGCACCTCGCCAAAGCCGCCCATGCTGATGAACGCCCCCGCATAATCGCGGACGCGTTTCTTGTAGGCAGGGCCAAAGCCCGGGGTCGAGCCCGCGTTGCCGGGAAACATTCGAGCTCCGCTCTCGCCCTCAAAACCGTAGCCGCGAATGAAGTTCGGCTGGCGATCGGTGAGGTTGCGAAAACGCGCCACGTAAAATCCCGCCGGCCGCCCGTCGTCGAGTGTGCGCGGCTTGCCCACCAGGTCCTTCACAATGCCCGTCACCGACGGACCCATGACGTGCTCGCAAAAGTTGTGACCCACGTGTCCGCTGGAATTCCCGATTCCGTTGGGGTGTTGCCGCGACTTGGACAGAAGCATGAGGCGCGCTGATTCCAGCGTGGAAGCGCCCAGCACCACCACCTTGGCTTTCGCCTCGTAGGTCTTGCCGCTTTCCGTATCGACGAAGGCGACGCCGCGCGCCTTGCCGGTATCTTTGTCGACGAGCACCTCGTACACCGTCGAATTGGTTCGAAGCGACAGGTTGCCGGTGTCCATCGCCGGATAAATCAGGCCGGTCGGCGAATCGAAAGCGGCGTGAATATCGCAGCCGCCGACGTGGCGGTCGCAAGCGCCGCGCCCGAAACAGTGGGAACGATATTTGTTGTGCTTCAGGCCGTCGGTAGTCACGCCCGCGCGATAGGGCGTCAGCGTGCGGCCATTCTTGGCCATCGATTCCCGCAGGAGGACTTCGGCCTTGTTGAGCCGTACCGGGCGCTGGAAGATGCTATCCGGCAGGTGGGGCAGGTTCTCCTTATGGCCGGAAATGCCGAGGTATAAGTCGACCTTGTCGTAATAGGGGGCGATGTCGGCATAAGAAATCGGCCAGTCATCCCCAAAGCCATCGCGCGACGCGGCCTTGAAGTCGTAGTCGGACAGCCGCAGGGCCAGGCGGCCCCATATGTTGGTCTTGCCTCCCAGGCAGCGGGCGCGGACCCAGGCATAGTTGGTTCCCGTGTAGGGATGATCCTTCTCATCTACGACGATGTTCTTGGAATAGTCTGCCCCGCCCCAGTTCTCGACGTACGAATACACGTGCTTGTTGGGAAGTCCGCGCGCGTATGGCGGTTTGCGAATCGTGTATTCGTTATATGCGAGCGCGCGGGAGCCGGGTGGCAATTCACCGCGGCGGGGATGGTCGTATGGCCATTGCATCGATTTCAGCTCACGCTCGATTGGCAATTTCTTGCCGGCTTCGAGGAGCAGCACCTTCATGCCATGGGATGTGAGGACATGAGCGGCCATACCTCCCGCCGCGCCGGAACCAACTACTACAGCATCGTAAGTAAGCCGCAGGTCGGGCTCAGGAGGCTGGGTGGAATCAGACTGCATCTTTCTATTCTGCTACTGAACGCGAACGCCCCGCGCGCGAGACCGTTCTGGACAGCCAAGCAGGGGAAGGATGGGCGAAACCGACCGCGTCACCTGGTACGCCAACTTATTGCGTACCATGGGTGCTTTTTTCCGGGCGTTACGCGCAAAAACACGCAGGTTCCCCCAATGACGAGCCCGGGTTTTCATAGGATTGAGTTGGCGTCTCCCTTGCACCCTCACAGGCATGTTCACTCTACGGGTTGCACGGACCACACCAGCACTGCCTCACCCGGCACAGCCAACTAACGCCCATGTCACCTCCGCCGAGCTGATCATCACGAACCACATTCCTATTCGAGCAACCGTATCCATCCTGGACGTGTCACGAACCACCATGCTTGTGGAGTCGAGGCTCCCCGTCGCCGCGAAATCGCTGATCCAGGTGCGATTTCCGAAACTTATTGTCTTTGGCGAAGTGACGTTCTGCCATCGCAGCGAGAGTTCGTTCCGCATCGGAATCGCGATCACTGACGTCGCGAGCGTACACGGACTACAGGACGGCCTGCAGAGCGATCAAATCGAGAGCCTGGCCTGCCCCTCATACCTAAAATAATTCCCTATTCGCCGATAAGGTGGTAGAGGTCTCATGTGTCACCCGAGTCAGAACTGCTCGAAAGCTACACCCAGGATCTGACCTCGCTCGCGGAGTCGATTACGGAGAAGGACCCCGCCGGCAAACAGTCGATGCTGCAACTGCTGACCGGCGATGCGCAGGCGTTTTGCGCGGCGGGAATTTGTGTTTTGGCTCGCGCCAAGCCCTCCCCCGGCGCACGACTATTGGTCCACCTGCTCGGCAAGGAAAAACTGCTAACGGCCGGCCTGCTGGATCCGGAACTGTCTCGCGAAGACGATGCCGCCGCGGCCGCACGGTCGATCGAGGAAATGGGTACGCGCCTGCAACTTGGGTTCGAGATCGCACTGAGCGCCGCACTGCAGATCCGGAGTAAGGCCGAAAACAGCGCGCGAGTGCTGCGAATTCTACGGCTCCTGGAGGCCATAGAAGCGCAGAGCTGCTGGCCATCGTTCCAGAACGAGTTGCTTACACACCCCGATCAGATCGTGCGATCCAAATCCACACTGCTGATCGGGCGGACTTCCAAGAACATGGCCTGGATCAGCCGCCGCCTGCTCGATCGCGATCCACGAGTACAAGCCAATGCGGTAGAGGCGCTTTGGGAAATGAACCCGGCCGAGGCTTTGCCGGCGCTGCGAACTGCGCTGCATTCACCGCACAGCCGGGTTGCCGCGAATGCCGCGTTGGGGCTTTATCGTATGTCGGAACTAAAAGCAATACCCGCGCTGCTCGAGATGGCAAAGCACCCGGATCCGCGCTTTCGGATTTCGGCCCTGTGGTCGATCGCGGAGACTGGGGATCCGCGCTTTATTCCTTACCTGATGGAGCAGTTTAAGACTGAGCAAGGGAAAGCGAAACTTTTCCTTATGCGCGCTCTCTCGCAGATCCGGCGCCGGGAAAAGTCCAATGCCGGACAGGGCGTCCTCTCGATGCATGTCTCGGAAGCCACCGTTAGCGCAGAGCGCCGGCGCCGTATTGTAGTGACACTGTCGCGCCCCGGAGTGAGTTCTTTGCCTGCTTTGAAACCCGCCCACTTCGCGCTATGGGAAGGCGGTCAGTTGATCAACGATTACGAAGTCAGGTGCCCTGCGATCCCTGCTCTCTTACTGCTCGGTTTTATCGTTCCGCGATCATTCGCCGCCGATCCTTACGAGCAGGCCATCCAGGATGCCTTGAAGCGGTGCAAGGCGGATAAACGCGCGGACGATCTATGGAGAATCGACCGTTATATTGCCGAAGACGGCGAGAAAGAAACTCGCGTGCTGACGGAAGCTTCGCCATTGCCTTACGACGACGAGTTGGTCACAAATGAAATCAAGAATCATCACGGCTTCATAGCCGATCCCGGTCAATTGGAGAAAGCGATCCTGCACACTGTACCGAAAGACCGGGCCGCGTCGGACGTGATCAAGGCAATCGAACGGCAGTATGAGAGCCTGACCAAGACTTCGGGGAAGCGCCATCTTTTTGTTTTCGTCCATCCGGACAGTGTCGATCTGGTGGAGGAGTCCGACAATATCAAGCGGCTAAAAACGCTTGCGGAGAAAGAGAGCATCGCCCTGCATGGTATCTTCCTTGGGCCGGCACCCAGTTGTTCCGGCTTTCGCGACCTCTGCCTATCGGGTTCGGAAGGAACTTTTTCATCGGCCAGCGCCGAAGACCTGGCTAGTGAATTCGAGCATACTTTCCATCACCTGCTTAAGCATTTTGAGATCGAATACACGCTTGCCGGCGACCCGGCGTCCGTAGTTCTTCAAGTCAACAGCACGTACGGAATTGGACGGACCGAGTTCACTTTGACTTCGGCGAGCTAAACGATCTCCATCTGCTTCCCAACCCGCGTCATGATCTCGAGCGCGCGGTCGAGCATCTCTCGTGTATGGGTTGCGGTGACAATCGTTCGAACGCGAGCCCGGCCTTCCGCGACCGTGGGATAGCCAATTCCGGTTGCCAGCAGGCCGTTCTCAAATAGCGTGCGTGAGAACTCGTGCGCCTTCTTGGCTTCGCCGACGATGACGGGCGTGATGGGCGTTTCACTATGCCCCGTGTTGAAACCAGCATTCTTCAGGTTGTCCTTGAAATATTCGGTGTTTCGCCAAAGTGTCTCAATACGTTCCGGCTCGGTTTCGAGGATATCGAAAGCCGCCAGGCAGGACGCCGCCACGGCTGGTGGATGCGAGGTCGAGAACAGGAACGGCCGGGCGCGATGGTACAGAAACTCAATGAGGTCGCGGCTGCCGCAAACGTATCCGCCCAAAACACCGATCGCTTTCGAGAGCGTCCCGACTTGAATGTCGACCCTGCCATGAAGGTTGAAGTGATCGACTGTGCCCCGGCCATTGCGCCCCAGGACGCCGGAGGAATGCGCATCATCGATCATCATAACTGCGCCGTAGCGCTCGGCCAGTTCGACCAGTTTCGGCAGCGGGGCGATGTCGCCGTCCATGGAGAAGACGCCGTCGGTGATGAGCAGCTTGCGGCCCGGGACTTCGGCCAGGTCCTGAAGTTTACGCTCCGCGGTGGCTACATCCCGATGCGGAAATACGTGGATCTTGGCTTTCGACAGCCGGCAGCCATCGATGATGCTGGCGTGATTCAGCTCGTCGGATATGATGTGGTCCTCGGGGGTAAGAACCGCGGCGACAGTACCGGCATTCGCCGCAAAGCCCGATTGGAACACCACACAGGCTTCGGAGTGCTTGAAATCGGCAATCCGTTCCTCGAGTTGGAGGTGGATCGCCATGGTTCCGGAAATCGTACGTACCGCGCCCGAGCCGGCGCCATACTTTTCAGCAGCGGCGACCGCTGCTTCCACCAGTTTGGGATGATCGGCAAGACCCAGATAATTATTGCTGGCGAGGTTGATCACCTCACGGCCATCGAACCTGGCAACGGGTTCGCAAGGCGACTGCAACACGCGCAAATGTTGGTACGTTCCCGCCTTGCGCCAGGCTTCGAGCTGCTCGGAAAGATAGGATAGTGGATCAGTTCTTACCATGACAATGTCCATTTCCATGGTAGCGGAGCGCTCCTGTTTTATACTGAGCCTGGAGGCAATTCCTACATGCAACCCGACCAGGCGAAATTTCTTGCCGAAACGTATCTTGGACATCTGAACATGGAGCACCGCGCGACGACGCGGGTCATCTCGGGCGTGCCGGCCGACCACGCCGACTACAAACCGGATCCGAAGTGTATGAGCGCCCTCGATCTGGCATGGCACCTCGGATCAAGCGAACTCTGGTTCCTGAACGGCGTAGTCACTGGCGCATTCGTGCCGCCGGAGGATGGGAAGACGCCGGAGAACATCAAATCCGGAGCGGACGCCGCCGCTCACTATGAACAGGAATTCCCGGCTGCGATTGAGAAGGTTAAGGCCATGAGTGGAGAAGATCTGGCCAAGCCGGTGAGCTTCTTTGGAGTTTTCAACTTCCCGGCAGTTGAGTATCTCGGTTTTGCGATCCGGCACTCCGTTCATCACCGCGGACAGTTGTCGGCCTATCTTCGGCCGATGGGTTCGAAGGTGCCGCAAATCTACGGCGGCAGTGCGGACGAGCCGTTTGAACACGCGGCTGCGGCGGAAGGCGCCAGCGGAGATTAGTTGTCTCAAGCTTTTGGATGAAACGATGGCGCAGGCGGCTTCGTGTCGCCTGCGCGTTCAGCCTGCGGTTCAAAAGCAAACCCCACGTACGCCGCAATACAGGAGTGGCAGGCTCAGCCGGTCTAAGGGCAGCCTGAAGGCTGCGTTACGAACTTGACAGAGATTTTTGGACATATGGAGACACTAATCATCGGCGGTTTCCAACATGTCCAAAGCTCTGCTGCTGGCGGCGGCCCTGTCCGGGCTCGTGCTGCACGCCGATGCACCGTTCTATTCCGCTGCATCCACCGTCAATTCCGCCGACAATCAGGCGTGGCTTGCCCCCAATTCCATCGGTACGATTTATGGAGCAGGGCTCGCGTATGCTACGCGGTCCCTTACCTGGGCTGACATCTCGGGCGGAACTCTGCCGACCACCTTGCCTGGGACTGGGGCGCGCATTCTGATCGGGGGAATCGCTGCCACCGTCTATTACATCTCTCCCACCCAAATCAATTTTCTGGTCCCCAGCATGCTGCTGCCGGGTCCGACGGATGTCCAAGTGATGTTGGACGGCGTTTACGGACCTTCCATCACGATCATCCTCTCCGATGCCGCGCCGGCTCTCTTTCAGCTCGACCCATTGACTCCCGTCGCAACGCGTCTGGACGGTTCCGTCATCTCCGCCGGATCGCCTGCGAGACCCGGTGATTTCGTGACGTTGTATGCCACCGGACTCGGCGACACGATTCCGCCGGCCCAATATGCCCACCTGGCCGTCGGCGTCGCGCCACTGCAGCGCGCCGGCGATTTCAGAGTCATGCTCGACGGAATGCCGCTGGACGCCGGCTCAATTTACTATGCCGGCCTCGCGCCGGGTTACGCCGGCCTGTACCAGATCAATATCAAACTGCCGGATAACACCGGCGCCAATCCAGAGTTGCAGATCGCGCTCGGTGATGCGATCAGCGTTACAGGGCTGATTCTGCCGGTTCAGCCGTGGTGATAAACTAGCCGCTTGAACCGAATCCATCTTGCCGCGATTGGACTGGTAGTCCTCGCTCTACTATCCGGTTTTCGTTTTCTACTTGATGTTGTAGCAGCCCAAACCCCCGACGCCGCTTCGAGCATTTCCACATTTGATACGCGCTTTGCCGCCGTCAAAACGGCCGTTCCCGGTACAACGGTCCTTGGCTATCTCTCCGACAGTGACATGCAGGATGTCGCGGTGCAGGCCGAGTATCACGTCGCGCAATACGCTCTGGCGCCGATTGTCCTGGTGAATAAGCCGGACCAGAAGCTGGTGCTCGGGATGCTTCACAAGCCGGGGAATCCTCCGCCGAATTTCGTGCTGGTCCAGGACTTCGGAAACGGGGTCAAGCTGTTCCGGAACCAGGCGGTACAGCCATGATCCGCATCCCCGTATTCGTAGGAGCGGCCATCGGTGTTTGCTCGCTGATCTATTTCCTGTGCATGGCGGCGATGGGACCAAATCTAATCGTTATGGCGGTGGCGGAGTTGCTTGCCCTGGCCGCGCTGGCACGATGGGGTTTGCTCAAAGAACTGCCGCAAGGGGGCAAGGCGACGGGTTGGCTGGTTAGCTTGTTCTGCACGGCCCTGGCAGCCGCGGTTACCAGTTTCTTCGTGGTTTCGTCAAAGGTTCCCCACGGCGAATGGGATGCCTGGTCCATCTGGAATCTCCATGCGCGTTTCCTGGAACGCGGCGGCGCGCAGTGGGCCAGTCAGTACATGAAGCAGTCCGACTGGACGCACGCCGATTATCCGCTGCTGTTACCCGGATCGATTGCACAGTTCTGGGCGTATCTCCACTCGGAAACCACTCTCGTTCCGATCGTGCTCGCGTTTCTCTTTACCTTCGGCACGATCGCTATTTTTGTCGGAGCGGTACGGCAGTTACGGGGCTGGGACCAGGCGTTGATCGCAGGCATCTTCCTGTTGTGTACGAGTCTCTGGATCCGGCAAGGCGCGGCGCAATATGCCGACGTTCCTGTTGCCTTTTACATGACCGCCGCTCTCGCCCTTCTCTGTCTGGGCGGAACCCCCTACATCGTTGCGGCGGGCGCGATGGCGGGTCTTGCGGCATGGACCAAGAACGAAGGGCTCATGTTCGTCCTGCTGCTGGTGGCCGCGCGTTGCGTCTCACTGCTGCGCCTGAAGCAGTCCGCCAGAATCGTCCCGGAGCTGATGCGTTTCGCAGCCGGACTCGCGCCGGTCCTGGCCATTGTTGCGTTGTTCAAACTGAAGTATGCGCCTCCGAACGACCTGCTCTCGCATGCCGGCACCGCGCAGCGGGCACTGGATGTCTCGCGTTACGCCGCTACGCTGGTGGAATTGGGAAAGCACCTGTTCAGCTTTGGCGACTTCATTGTTCCGGCGGCGATCATTGTGTTTGTCTATTGGTATTGCGTCCGCGCGCCGATTCCCGAAGCTCACCGGCTGCCAATTTGGACCGCCGGTTTGACATTTGCGCTGATGCTGGCCGGCGATGTTGCCGTATATATCCTCTTTCCGAACGATCTCGATTGGCAGATCCAGACCTCGATGGAGCGCGTTCTGTTGCAGATCTGGCCACTATTCCTGATGATGCTCTTCTGGTCCGCGGCAGCTCCCGATTTCGCGCCGAAGCCGGTTGTCGAGAAGCATCGCAAAACTGCGGCAACCCAGAGACGCTAAAGGCCGTTTAACATAAGGTAGGGACGTTCTTTATGTATCTTCGGATGGCTAGTATTGTGTTTACGGCGGCGGCCATGGTTATGGCGCAGGATCCCGCACCTCCCGCATCGCCCAAGCCCGACGATCCGGCTCAGCAAGCAGGGTGGCGGAAGACGGATCCACCCAAGACTGACACAGCTAAGACCGATGTAGCCAAGGCTGACGCGGCTAAGGACGATCCAGCCGGCACGGATGCGCCACCGCCTGATGCCAGCCATACCTACACGGTCGCCACGGGGACGCGTATTCTACTGAACCTGATCAACAGCGTGAGCACCAAGAATGCCGCGGTGGGGGACCGGGTCTACCTGGAGACAGCTTTCCCCATCCTTTCGGACGGCCGCATCGTCATACCGCCGGGCAGTTACGTGGCGGGGACCGTCACCGAGGTTAAGCGCGCGGGCAGGGTAAAAGGGCGTGGTGAGTTGTACGTCCGATTCGATTCGTTGACGCTTCCCAACGGTGTGACCCGCGATTTTCGCGCTCGCATCGGCAGCCTGGACGGCCGCTCCAATGAGGAACTGGACCGTTCGGAAGGCAAGATCAAGAGCGAAGGCAACAAGGCCGGCGATCTGAAGACAATCGGCGAAGCAGCGGGCGCGGGCGCCAGCGTGGGAAGTATTGCGGGCATACCGAGCGGGCACGTGGGTATGGGTGCAGGAATTGGAGCCGCGGCAGGAGCCACCGCGGGATTGGTGGGCGTCTTGCTTTCGCGCGGACCCGAAGCCACGTTGGACAAAGGGTCCAGCATGGAGATGGTGCTGGACCGCAACCTGCAGTTTGATTCGAAAGAACTGGAAGGGATGTCGACCACTAACCGGCCGGCATTGAACAGTGGGCCTGGGCCGCAGTCGAATAAGAAATCACAAGTGACCGGCCGCCGCTGGCCGCTCTAAGGGAGGGATGCGCAGGCGAAATGAAATCGCCCGCGCCATGCGTCAAGCCGTCTTGCGCTCCATTGATGACGGACTCTCGGAGTCACGCGTGCGTTTTTTGCGGCTGCGCTTGCGCGCCAGTGCCTGCTTCACACGCTTCTTCTCGCCCGGCTTCAGGTAGAACGCGTGGCGTTTGATCTCCTTGATGATGTCCTCTTGCAGGACCTTTCGTTTGAAGCGCTTCAGAGCGCTATCCAGCGTTTCGCCTTCGTGTACGTAGATTTCAGCCAATGGGGAATCGTTCGCTTTCTGTCGTCCTAAGTAGTCGAGCTTTCAGTGTATCAAATTCTTCACCACCGTGATTTCGGCGGGCCTTAGTGGTAACCTGGAATGGTCTTTGCAACATCCACCCCCATCACGAGTGCCTCTTCGGCTTCGATTTCCTGATCGTTTAGGTTGGGTCCCACAGCAATCCCGCAAAGACGAAATCATCTAGAAAGGAACCGACAGTGACCAACATATTCGTCGGGAATCTCAGCTATCAAACCACACAGGATGATTTGCACGCCGCCTTTTCGCAGTACGGCAACGTGGAGCGCGTGCACATTGTCACCGACCGGGACACGGGGCAACCGCGCGGGTTCGCATTCGTGGAAATGACGGACCCTAAAGAGGCTGAGACAGCGATTAACCAATTGAACGGGGCCAAGCTGAATGGCCGCGCCTTGAACGTCAACGAAGCACGTCCCAAACCCGCAGGCGGTGGTGGTGGGGGCGGCGGTCGCGGGGGGAATCGCGGCGGTGGTGGCGGCGGCGGACGCGGTTACGGCGGCCACCGATAAAGCGTAGAATGGGCAGAACGCAACAGCGTAATGCCCGAGCTCAAACCGCTCCTCGACCAGCTTAGACGTCACTATGGCGCACCGGCTCTTCCGGCGGCTAAAGGTCCGTTCGAGCTCGTTCTCTGGGAGAACGCGTGCTACCTGCTGCCGGATGAGCGGCGCGCGCTCGTGTTCGAAGGTCTGAAATCGCAAGTCGGACTGTCCCCTGACGCCATTCTGAAGGCCGACCGCGAGGTGCTGCTCGCGCTGGCGAAGATGGGCGGCATGCGTCCCGAGACACGGGTATTCCGCTGGCTTGAAATCGCTCGAGTCACCGCGACGCAGTTCGGCGGCGACCTGGACCAGGTCCTGAAGCAGCCGTATTCGGCGGCGAAGAAGGCGCTCAAGCAGTTTCCATCCATCGGAGATCCCGGCGCGGAGAAGATCCTCTTGTTGTGCGGAGTGGGGCCGGGGCTGCCGCTCGAATCGAATGGTCTGCGGGTCCTGATTCGGGTGGGCTACGGGCGGGAACAGAAGAGCAACTACGGAGCGATGTACCGCTCGGTGGAGGAAGCACTGAACGGGCAATTGCCTAAAGGGGCAAAACAACTCGCGCAGGCGCACCTCTTATTGCGCCAGCACGGAAAGACAATCTGCAAAACCAACGGGCCGCTTTGTCACGCGTGCCCGTTGGTAGATTTGTGTGCTACTGGAAAAAAGCTGGTTACTTCTCCACGATTTGAGCCTTCATCGGCCCCAACACGCTGAGAAGGGTCTGCTTATCCTGCTCTTTGACGTTGAATTTATCCAGAGCGCCGACGAGATCTTCCACAAGCGCGTTGAAATCGGCGCTGCTGATTCCCATACCCGCGTGGGCCGTCTTCATATCCTTGCCGTTATACTTGCACGGGCCGCCCGCTGCTTCACAGATCTGGTTCACGAGCTTCATTTTGAAACTCGCGAGCCGCTTCGGATCCGATGCGGTCTGCTGGAAGAAGCTGTTGATACGCGTGTCCGCGGCCACGCGGCTGACAAACTCGTCCACTACGGCGGTGATGGCCTTTTTGCCACCCAGACTCTTGTACAGCGCGTCATTGTGGCCGGCGTCGCCCGCGAATACCGCGGGAACCAGGGTCGATAAAGCCAGCAGCCCGATGAGCAGCGGCCTGATGATGTTGTTTCGCATATGCCTCCCGATCAACTCGATTTTGATTTCCTCTTTGTGAGGGTTCAGTGGTCAATACGAAGCCGATGAAGATTCGGATTTCCGGCAGTGAAACATTCGAGGTATACACGGTTTGTTTGATTCTTGCGTTCAGGTATGCCGCTGTTGGAGAAAGCGTTTTCGCGCGGAGGATCTATCAAATACGTCGGTGCCGCAGACGTCTTTGCGGTCGCTTTTCAGGTGACATCCAAAGGGCAGGCTGAATGCTTGCTCCACCCTTTCATTTCCTCAAAGCGGGCGGGGACAGGAAGAATCCGGAAAATGAGGGTCCGCCCCGACGATAACACGCCGGGGCGGTCAGTGTAGGTAAGGGAGTTTCCCCCCTCGGAGTTGATTATACGGGAAATCCGGACAAAAGAGAACGTTTTTTATTTGATAAGTCCACGTGGGATATGCTGGAACGATCATGCCCGTGAAGAAACCCACGCGACAGGAAATGGCGGCCATGTGTCTCGAACTCGGCTTCCACATGACGCAATCCGAAATCGATGCGTATCTCGACCTGATGAATGTACCCGTGGCATCCTACAACGCACTCGAACTGCTTCCCGACGAGCTACCCGCGGTGCAATACCCTCGTACACCGGGATATCAGCCATCCGCGGCCGAGAATCCGTACAATGCGTGGTATTACAAAACCTGGGTGGCGGGCGCGCCGGCTGGAATGCTTCAGGGCAAACGCATTGCTCTGAAGGACAACGTCTGCCTGGCGGGCGTCCCGATGATGAACGGCGCATCCACGCTCCAGGGCTACGTGCCGGATATTGACGCGACCATCGTCACACGAATTCTGGATGCGGGCGGCACCATCATAGGCAAGGCGCACTGCGAATATTTCTGTTTCTCGGGAGGCAGCCACACCAGCGCGCTTGGACCAGTGGTCAACCCGCGCAAGCCGGGTTATTCCTCGGGCGGATCGTCGTCGGGCAGCGCGGCGCTCGTGGCAGCCGGCGAAGTCGACATGGCGATTGGCGGCGACCAGGGCGGCTCGATCCGAATTCCTTCGGCATGTTGCGGAACGATCGGCATGAAGCCTACGCACGGCTTGGTTCCATATACCGGCATCATGCCGATCGAGCTCACGCTCGACCATACCGGACCGATTACAGCCACCGTGAGCGACAATGCGCTCCTATTGGAGGTGATCGCCGGACCTGACGGGCTCGATCCGCGGCAGGCCGGGGTCATTACTGCCGCCTACACAGAGGCGCTGCGCACAGACATCCACGATCTTCGAATCGGCGTGGTGCGGGAAGGTTTCGGTCATGCCGTATCCGAGCCCGATGTCGACGCCCTGGTGTACCGGGGAGCGGAGCGATTCCGTGCCATTGGCGCATATGTCGACGACGTTTCGATTCCCATGCACCTCACCGGGCCCGTGATCTGGTCGGCCATCGCTCACGAGGGCGCTACCTGGCAAATGATGCTCGGGAATGGCTTCGGAATGAACTGGCGCGGGCTTTATGTGACCAGCTTACACAAAGCCCATGACGCCTGGCGCACGCACGCGGATGAGCTGTCGGAGTCGCTCAAGGTCACGATGCTGATGGGCTATCACATGCTTAAGAAGCATCGCGGCTATCATTACGCCAAGGCGCAGAACCTGTCGCGGCGTTTGCGGGCCGCCTACGATGAGGCGCTGTCGCGTTACGATCTGCTGCTGATGCCTACGCTCCCGATGAAGGCGACGAAGTTACCGGGGCCCGAGGCCTCGATTGGCGAGATCTGCCAGCGCGCCTTCGAAATGCTCCCGAATACATGCCCCTTCGATGTCACCGGGCACCCGGCCATCAGCATTCCTTGTGGGTCGGCTGACGGCCTTCCCGCCGGGTTGATGCTCATCGGCAAACACTGCCAGGAATCGACTATTTACCGCGCCGCGTATGCATTTGAGCAGTCCGGCGGCACGCAACTCGGAGCGTAACTTCCCAGTCGGGAACGTCGTATACAATAAGCGAGGCGAAAGTCAATGTATAAAACACCCAGAATTTTGCTTTGTTCGCTCGCGGGTCTAACGCTCGCGTGCGCGGCTTCGAAAAACCCCTTTCCCGAGCCGTCGGTCGGAGCAACGCCCGACGCGGCGAAGGGGAAGCAGACCGCAGTGCTCGCGGGAGGCTGCTTCTGGGGTGTCGACGCGGTATTCAAGCAGATCAAAGGCGTCAGCGAGGTTGTCTCCGGTTTTTCGGGAGGCGAGGCGAATACGGCGCACTACGAAAGGGTCAGCGAAGGAAATACAGGCCATGCTGAATCGGTGAAAATCACTTACGATCCGTCACAGGTTTCATACGGGCAACTGCTCAAGGTGTTTTTCGCAGTCGCTCACGACCCGACGGAAAAGAACCGTCAGGGTCCCGACTTTGGGACTCAGTATCGCTCCGTCATTTTCTATGTAAATGAGGAGCAGAAGCACATCGCCGAGTCATACATCGCGCAGTTGAATGCGGCGCACGTGTTCAAGAAGCCGATTGTCACCGAGGTTGTGCCATACAAGGCGTTTTATGCCGCAGAAGAATATCACCAGAATTTTCTGGAGCGCAATCCGACCTATCCGTACATCGTCTATAACGATCTGCCGAAGCTCGACCACCTGAAGCACGAGTTTCCGGAGATGGTGAAGGGCAAGTGATGTTGCGGCGACTGGCTGTGCTCGCGGCGTTCGGCGCGCTGGCCGTCAGCGCGCAGATGAAGATCTACAACACCGTCAAACAGAAGCTTGCCGCGGGCAAGCCCGTCGTCGGTGCGACGATATTCTCGCCGGATCCGAATATTTATTGCGCGATGGCCAATGCCGGCTATGACTATCTGTGGATCGAGATGCAGCACAGCCCGCTGACCTATGGCGACGTTTCTAAGATGATCTGGGCTTGCCGCGGAGCACCGGCCATTCCTTTCATCCGCGTGCCGGATGCAACGGAGAGCGATATTCAGAAGGCAACGGACATCGGTGCGCTCGGGATCATTGTGCCGACGGTGGATACGGTGGAGAAAGCTGAGGCGGCGGTGAAATGGTCGCGATATCCGCCGCAAGGCCGCCGCAGCCAGGGCGCCGGGCAGTATGGCGCGCTATACGGCAGCGATTATCACCAGACCATCAATGAAAACATGATGGTGGTGATCATGATCGAGACGCCGATCGGAGTGGATAACGCGGAAAAGATCGCATCCGTTCCGGGAATCGACGTGATTTTCGCCGCCAGCACCGACCTCGGCAACTTCTCCGGTCTGAAGCAGGGTGAGCCGGGGTACGAAAAGATGGTGAAGCGCATTCACGATGTGACGCTCGACCATAAGATCTGGCTCGGAGGCCCTCAGGCGTGGCGTGATCGGCAGGGATTCACATTCTTCCAAGGTCCGGGTGAAGCGCAGATCCTGCGCCTGGGGGCTCAAGTGAACCTCAAAGAGAAGGGCGGGACGGCGCCGACGGAAGGCGCGGAGAAGAAGTAGACGCAGAGACACCTATCCGCAGGGCGTCGATTGCAAAAGGCTCGAGAAACATGCGGGGGCTTTAGAACGGCATGCTTCTCAAGCCCGTGGCAGAAGTCTTTGAGAGCGGCTTGCACAGGCGAAACCGCCTGCCCAACTTCTGCCATGGGCTGCCGGGGGAACCCGGCCACTTCCCAAGAAGTGGTGTAACTAAACCCAGTGCTGATTCAACGGGAGCTTTCAAGCGATATGGGCGCCTTGGGTTTCCACATACACCGCGTAAAGCGACTGCCCGGCTGTCATGAACAAGCGATTGCGCTTGGTTCCCCCAAAGCAGACATTGGCGCAGATCTCGGGTAGAAGGATCATGCCCATCCGCATGCCCTCCGGATCGTAAATGTGGACACCATCATAACCAGGTCCAACCCAACCGGAACCGACCCAGATGTTTCCGTCTATATCGGCGCGAATTCCGTCGGCGAGGCCGGAACCTTTGCCGGCCAGTTCGGTTGAGATGTAGCGGCGACCCTTGCCCAGCTTCGTGCCGTCGATCACGTCATAGACCTGAATGATGTTCGGCGCCTGAGGATAATGCGTCGAGCCGGTATCGCAGATGTAGAGCTTATGATAATCGGGCGAGAAACAAAGCCCGTTGGGCTTGTATAACTCGTCGCTTACCATCGTCAGGGCCCCGGTCTTGCCGTCGATCCGGTAAACAGCTTCTTTTAACTGCAAGTCGGCCTTCTTGCCCTCATAGTTGCCGAGAATTCCATAACCGGGATCAGTGAACCAGACTCCGCCGTCCGGATGCACCACGATATCGTTCGGCGCGTTGAAGGGTTTGCCATTCCATTTGTCGGCCAGCACGCTTACGGAGCCGTTGTGCTCGTAACGAACCACGCGTCTGTTGAAGTGCTCGCAGGAAAGCTGACGGCCCTGGTAATCGAACGTATTGCCGTTGCTGTAGCCGCTCGGATTGCGGAATACGCTAACGTGCCCGTCCTCCTCGAGCCAGCGCATCTGGACGTTATTGGGAATGTCACTGAACACCAGGTAGCGCCCTTCGCCGTTCCAGGCCGGTCCCTCGGCCCATGACATTCCGGTATGCAGACGTTTTATCGAGGTGTTTCCGATTTTGTACTTCGCAAATTTCTTATCGATGGTGATTACGTCGGGATCGGGATAACGGATGGGGTTCCTGCCGCTCCAGTCGCGTTCCGCGGTCTGCGCGCGAAGAGCGGCTGCGCCAAGGGATGCCGCCAGAAACGTGCGGCGGTCAGATTTCATAGCATTCGCAGTATACCAACGGTCCAGAGGCAAGGGATTTAGCCTGTCGCTATGGACCGCGGGTCCACAAAGCGAGTGAAACAAGGTCGCGCAGTGGTTTCGTTTCGCCTGTGCGTTGTCGGTGAGGTCCAAGACAGGCGAATCGGCGTGCTTCACCCTTCCACAGCCTTCCAAACCTGAGAAAGCTACGAACTCTCGGGCACAAGTTCGTACGCGGAGGGAACTGCCATGGTCAGATACCATTCCCAGAATTGCCTGCGGCGAATGGTGCTGTCCGAAAGGCTCGATTCTCCCTCGCTGCAATGCGAGGCGCTAGCCAACAGCGCAGGGTCCCATTCGTCGGGCAGGTCACCGGGTCTGTCTTCGCCGCTGTCGTCAAACCGGCCCGGATCAAAGTCCTCATCGCGAAAGGCGACGCTCACGGTCTTGGCAGCCGCGGCGCCTGCATAATAAGCGGCCGCAGACAGCTTCTCAGACATCGCATCGAGCCTCGTCCAGAAGTCGTGGGCGGCCTTCCAGGCCTCTTCGCGAGTTACCTGTCCTTCGATGAAACGGCGCGCCAGGACGGTCAGTTGCGTGGGGATGGTGTCACCGGGGACGACCACCGACCAGTGATCGACAACCAGTTGGGCACACAAAATCCCCAGGCTGGTCCGCCGCTGCAGACCGGTGCCCGGCACAGCCATCTCGCCCCTTTTTAAGCGAGGGCCCATGGCCGCCCAAATCCTCTGCCGGTGCCCGAGCGTCAGCCGACCCTCTTGGTTGCGCTCAATGCTATCCCGCGCTTCTGTGATTCTCTGCTCCAGTTCTTTGCTGATTGCCATAATCGTTAGCAATGCCCTTATACTGCAGCTACTGAGGCGTCGTCAGTCCACTAGAGCCCGGACCCGGGCCCGGCGGCTTCTTCCAGGACCCGTCGAGCCAGGTTTTGGTAGTACCGTCCGGATACTCAGTGTAAACTCCAACCTTAGTCTTGTCGGCCCCACTATTCTCAGTCGGCGCCTTGGACTTGTCCGTTTGCCATCCGCCGCTCGGCGAGACTTCGGGATAGTATGACCCAGTCTCATCCACAATCTTGGTGATACTGCCATCCGGATGGAACACCCTTGTCATGTGCGGATCGGTCACAATCACGGTCTGGTTGTTGTTTACGGCGTACCGAGCGAAGAACGCCTGACAATCCTCGCACATATCGCGCGAGTCACCGGACGGTGGAAGAGGTTGACCCCTGTTATCAAACTCGACGGCCAACTGCTTGTCCGCATGGAAATCGGGGGTCTGGTGAGGTTTGCTCTTATTCTGTTTGCACTGATGATTGTTATCGTTGCACAGCTGTTGCACTTCTTGTCTGGAATGGTACACATAAGCCTTTGAGGTAGCGGCCTTCGAAGTTTTCGTCGCCAGGACTTCCGTGGCGGGCTTCGTAACGCTGATCGTCTGCTTTCCGCCGCCGCACATAACGGTCTTGTCGGGAAAGGCCTGCACGAGCTCGTTAGCCGTTTCGAATTGGTGTACCGAGATCTGCATCGCACCATCGAGTCCCTGCAATGGAGGTGCATTGGCGGCAGCGAGGGTACGTTTTCGCTTGCGTTCGGCTTCGTCAGTAGGCGACGGAGGAGACGAGGACGACGATGATGAGGGTGACGGGGACGATGAACCTGGTAAACAGGTGGAGACGATATCTAGCGGCGCCGGTGGTACGGATAATGAATTGTTGTTGATCGAAGACGTCGCGACCGTCGTCGATAATGGGCCCGGAGTGGGGAGGCGCGGCGGCGGAGGCGTAGGCGGAAGAGTCGATGGGATATCGGAAAGCGCTGAACTGGGTAGCGGAGGTAACAGCGGAACACTGGACGATGATGACGTCGAGGTTGTCGAAGTCGAAAATGGCGCTGCCGTGTCGGATTTCTGCTTTTTCGCCAGTTGATCGGCTTCGTCAAGCTGTGCCGCAAGCGCCTTCAGAACCTCCGGATCGTCCCAGTACGGATCGTCGTATGGATTGCGGTCACGTTTCCGGGCCGGATTCCCCTTGGGATCATCGTCGTCCGGCTTCTTGTCAAAAGGATTCATGTCATGCCCAGCCCACGACCCGGAGCCATGCGCGCGGACCCGCGCCCGCCTTTGCCGCCGCCCAGTCCTGTTCTCTCACGAGGGCAGGCAGGTAATCGATTTGGATATCGGGCACTGAACCGGCCCGATAGAGGACCCGCCAAATGTTGACGTTATCGTCGAAATTCGGGGCGATCTCGAACATCAACGCGACGTATAAGGCGATCTTGGGCTGCAGAGTGAGCCCGCGCAAGCGAGCGCGCACAATGCCCGTCTTCACCTTCATTGCCAGTTGCTGGTCCGAGCGGGGCAGAACCGCCGCGTGGTACGTTCGCAGATGCAGACAAAGCGCGTCAATTAATTTCTGACCGGTATTTGTTTCAATTGCCCGCATTTGGGCGGAACTGATGTTCATTGCTCGCTTATGATTGTAAAGATTGCATAATGCGTGTGCAACCACGTCCGAATGTCGGATTAATGGGCGCCCACCTGTCGCTGCTTCCCGCCGATCGCGGTGGAACTCTTCAACCACAGTCGGTTAGTGGTTTCGACCCGCATAATCCAAAACCCAGTTCTGTTGAGAGTCGACAGTGGTATCGTCGGACGAGTGGTCCGAATACCGGCTTTCTTGATCGCGGTTTCGCTGGCGGCACAGAATACGGGTGCTCCGGATCCCGATCATTTGCTAGTGGAAATCAAGACTAAGATCGCCGCGATGACGCGAACGCTGCCGCGATATACGTGCACGGAAACAGTGGAAAGACAATATTTTCGCGGCGACGCTCGAAACCCGATCGACTCGTGCAAGAAAGATAACCACCTGCGGCTCGACGGCCTGGATCGTTTTCGGCTCGACGTGACGGTCGCGAACAATCACGAAATCTTTGCCTGGGCTGGAGCCAGCCGCTTCGATTCGCGGCGTGTCGATGAGATCGTCAGACAAGGACCGACCAGCACCGGCGCTTTCGGGACGTATCTGGTTGAGATATTTGTCAGGCCCGGAGCACAATTTCAATTTCTACAGAAACAGGAGGTCGACGGGCGCCCAGTTCTCGAATATAGCTTTCGCGTTCCCAAGGAGCTGAGCCATTATGGGCTCGGTTTGTCGGGGCATCTTCACATGTCGGGCTACGGGGGGACATTTCAAATCGATCCCGAGAACCTCCAATTGCAGAGGCTGGACATTCAAACCGACCAACTCGATCCGGGAACCGAAATGTGCAATGTCGAGACAACGCTCTTCTATCAACGCGCCGCGGCCGGCGACAGCGGCTTCCTGCTGCCCGCTGAAACGAAGCAGAGCATTCTTCGGCCGAATGGAGAAGTGCACAACGCACGCACCACCTTCGCGGCTTGCCACGAATACACGGCGGAATCCGTAATCCGGTTTGGGGACGAGCCGGGCGGAGGCAGTTCACAGTCGGCGAGAAATGCTCAGCAGGCGCCGCTCCCGGAAGGTCTGCCGGTGGCGTTGGCGCTCTCGGAGGCAATCCGTAGCGACACGGTGGCTGCAGGCGATGCCGTCGCGGCCAAGGTGCTCCACAATGTCACGGCCCAAGGCAGCAGAGAAGTGCTCATTCCGTCCGGTGCCACCGTTCGGGGCCGAATTATCGATATGCGTCTCTGGCTGCGCACCTATTCGTATTTCCTGATTTCGGTTAACTGGCAGACGGTGAACATCGGTGGCGACGTAAAACCGTTTTCAGCGAAGCTGGATCGTGCCGCCGAATCGCAGAAGGCCCGATTGCCCGGAACGCCACACGGTCGCGGATTGGAAGTGATTCTCCCGCCGCCCGGCTTACACCCGGATTCCACGTCGTGGCTCTTCAGAATGACTGGTAAGAGCTATACGATTCAAAAAGACTTCCCGTCATTTTGGCTGACCACCGCGGCAAGCTCAACTAAGATGGAGTGATGACCCGGCGAACTGCGATCGGTTTGCTGACCGCGCCCCTGTTTGGCGCGACGTCCTCGGCTTCAGTCGGCAAGCTGTTCTTTCTCGATCTCAGAGGCAAGCGATTGCTGTCTGTGAACACCGACGGCTCGAACCTGCGCGTCGTAGCCGAAGGTTTGAAGAGCGGTCCCGACGGCATCGCCATCCATGTGGCCGCAAGGCAGATCTTCTGGACCAACATGGGCAAGATGAAGGAGGATGACGGCTCGATCGAACGCGTCGATTTCGACGGCGCGAATCGCACGACCGTCGTTCCGGTCGGCGGAACGTTCACCGCCAAGCAGCTCAAGATCGACACGAAAAACGGGAAGTTATACTGGTCCGACCGCGAAGGCATGCGCGTGATGCGCGCCAATCTGGACGGGTCGAAGATCGAGACCCTTGTGGAGACCGGGCGGGGTGACGAGGCGCGCCGCGATGCCCGCAACTGGTGTGTCGGAATCGCGGTCGATCCCAAGGGGCGCAAGATCTACTGGACTCAAAAGGGCGGCGACAATGCCGGCCAGGGCAGCATCCGTCGAGCCGGCATCGAGATCCCGAAAGGCGAGGATGCGGCGAACAGGAGCGACATCGAAGTGCTTTTCGAAGGATTGCCGGAGCCCATCGACCTGGATTTGGATGTCGAAGGCCGTATGATCTACTGGACTGATCGCGGCGACCCGCCGACTGGGAACAGCGTCAGCCGCGCCCGGATGGATAAGCTAAAACAGGAAATCGTCGTGCGCGATCTGCACGAAGGCATCGGAATCGCTCTCGATGTGGCCGGCGGACGGATGTACTTCACTGATCTCGGGGGAAGCGTCTACAGCGCGAGGCTCGACGGTTCAGATCAGAAGGTTCTGCTGAGCGGACAAGGCGCTCTTACCGGAATTGCATTTGCGGAGCTTCCGCGTTAGGTTCTGGCCGCTGATCTGCCGGCCTCGCGCGGGTTTCTGCCTCGCAGCCTCCTGCCGCTATCGTGATCGGGACTCGCGGCGCTTGAGTTCAGGTCTGTCCGCCGCGCCAGGTAAATCTGGCATGCTCGCGCGCATATTCGGCGGCTCAACTTCTCACTCCGCATCGACCCGCAGTTTATTACTTAAGTGCTGGATCACGCGACCCAAGACTAACTATCTGAGTTTTTTCGGGCTCAATCGATACGTACATCGGGCCGGCGCCGAGGGCGGAAACCAAAAACCACGTAAAGCGGCCGGCGCGATTGATTACGCGAAAGACCGCTTCGCCGCCTTCGGCGATGTCGAATTCCATCTTTCGCTTGTTCCAGGTATTGTCGACGCGCAAAGTGTGATGTCCAGGGTCAACCGCGCGGGTCATCGTCTTTCCGAACATCAGGTTTCCAATGTGCTCGTCATCGAGTTTCACGATCACCTGACGCTGCCGCACATCCTCGGGAGACGTCCGCTTGAGCACAATCCGAGCCGGCTGCATCCTACCAATATAGATGCTGTCCGCCGTCCCGGCGATGCGCTACCGAGGTTATTCCTGACGCAATGCTTCGGTCGGCCCGACATTGATGGCGCGGCGAGTCGGCACAATACAGGCGGCGATGGCGATAGCCACCAGGAGGACTGTGAGCGACGCAAATGCGCCGGGGTCGGTGGTCTTCACCTCCCAGATTTCCGAAGAAATGAACCGGGTTAAGGCGGCTGCGCCGCCTATTCCCACGACCACACCGGCCGCGATTACCAAGGCCGCTTGGCGGAAGATGAGCTTGAGGACGTCCCAACCGCCGGCACCCAGCGCCATGCGGATGCCAATCTCACGCGTCCGCTGCTCGACGGCATAAGCCATGACGCCATAAATTCCTACGGCGGCGAGCAGCGTGGCGACCGCGGCGAACAGGCCCAGCAGCATGGAATAGTAACGCGGATACTGCGCTTGAACAGCCAGGTAGGAGTCTTCCGTGCGCGGATCGATCAAGGGTTGGTTTCGATTGATTTCCTCCACAGCCTGGCGCACTCCGGGCAGTGCGCTCAGCGGATCGCCCGCCGTTCGCATCAAAAATGTCATTTGCAGGTGCAAAAAGGTATAGGGGCCCATGCTGTGGGGAGCCGCCTGTACGAACGGAAAGAACATCGCCGGTTCCTGTCGCGTTTGGGGATTGCTCGCCGGGATGTCTCGTACCACGGCTATGATTTCGCGTACCTGGTCCTCCTCCGATAAATCCACACGAATGCGTTTGCCGAGGGGACTTTCGTTCGGGAAGAAGCGCCGTGCAAACGTCTCGTTTACGATCACCACCCAGGGCGAATGGGCTGTATCGCGGCTGGTGAAGTCGCGGCCGCTCAACATTCGAATCTTCATGGTGTTGAAGAAATTCGGCGTGATGGCGAAGAAGTCGGCGGTGAGCTCGTCGGCATTCGCCACCTCACGGCCCGGAATTGTGAACTGGATGGGATCGTTACCGGTCAGCGGTGGGAAAGTGGTCCCAGCAACGGACCGCAGGCCCGGAACGCTCTGCAGGCGCTCGAAAACACGCGACATTGCCGTGATGGGCACCTCGCTTAATTCCCATAGAGGGGTCCCATGGTACATGCCCACCGGCTTGCCGGATTGTTTCTCAACGAAGCGGTAGTGGAAGGTGAGCAGACCGTGCGGATCGCAACCGAGGTCGGCGCCCTGCAATTGCAGAAAGCTGCGGACCAGTATTCCGGAACCAATCAAGAGCATCAACGCCAGAGCGAGTTGCCCGGCCACGAGCACTGCGCGGAGGCGATGGCGATTGCCGCCGGCGGTTCCCCCGCGTGTGGCCGCCTTCAGCGATTCGATGAACACCGCTCGCGATCCCTGTGCCGCGGGAATAATTCCAAAAATCAGGCCGGTAATCAGTGAAATGCCGGCGCTAAAGAGCAGCACTCGTCCGTCAATGTGGATGGCATGCAGCATAGGCAGCCAGCTTGGGGCCATCGAGACCAATATTCGCACCAGCCCCCATGCGAGCCAGACTCCAAGGACACCGCTGATGAGCGCGAGCAACAGGCTTTCGGTCAGAAACTGCTGGAAGATGCGGCCGCGGCTCGCTCCGAGCGCTCCGCGTACGGCCACCTCCGTTTGCCGCGAGCTCGCTCGAGCCATCAAGAGCGCCGCCACGTTGGCACAGGCGATCAAGAGCACGAATATCACAGCGCCTTGCAGCAGGAGCAGCGGCCGGGCGATGAACCCGAAAATCCCGTCGCGGAAGGTTTTAACCCGCACTGTCCAAGGCTTGCCGTGATCCGTTTCGCGGGCGGGAAATTGTTTTGCAACTTGCAGGGCGATGGAGTCCATTTCGCTTTGCGCCTGCTGCAAGGTCACACCCGGTTTGAGCCTGGCCATAATTGTCAGGAATGGAAACGACCCGCGGAGTTGAAAATGGTTGAACGGAATCGGCGCGAGGTAATCGCCTTTTTCGTCGGTGATGCGAAAGTCGGGCGCCATCACTCCGATGATGGTGGTGTTTTGTCCGTTTATGAGGATTTTTCGGCCCAAAATGTCGTTCGCGCCACCGAATCGCTGCATCCAAAGGCGGTGGCTGAGGACGATCACTGGAGCGGGATGGTCGACCTCGTCTTCCGCTTCGGTAAACAGGCGGCCCATCAGAGGGCGCGCGCCAAGCGCCTGCAATAGTCCGGGGGTCATCATCTCACCCTGGACACGCTCTGCCGGCAGTCCGTTCTCCTCGGCCCCGAAATCGACGGCGTTATTCACCAGCGCGCCGAGTGACTCGAAGGAATGAGCCTGCTCCTTCCACGCGAACAGGTTTGGAACGGTGACGGCGTTGAGTTGGTCGGGGTGTCCGGGTTGAATCGAGAAGAGCGTGACCAGGCGATCAGGATCCGGGAATGGAAGCGTCTTCAGGAGAATGGCATTCATGAGCGTAAAAATGGCCGTGTTCATGCCAATTCCGACGGCTAAAGAGAATGCGATCACAAGGCTGAAAAGCGGCTTTTTGATGAAAAGGCGGTAAGCGTAGACAAGATCCTGCCACAGCGTGCTCATAGTCCTCCGATTTGATGGTTGGACGCGCTGAGGGCAAATCGGTTTGGGCTTCGTCTACCATGGACCGTAGTGCCTGAAACAGAGCTTCGCGTGCGGCCCGCGGTACCCGGCGATGTGCCCGTCATTTATCGAATGCTGCGCGAATCGGCCATTGCGCAGGACGCGGAAGATCAACTCTGCGTTGACCCCGGCAAGCTGCTCGAAGACGGGTTCGGGGAGGCGAAGCGTTTCGATTGCCTGATGGCCGAATTGGACGGATTGCCGGCCGGAATCGCTCTGTACTTCTTGATCTATTCCACGTGGACGACTCGTTATGTTCTCTATCTCGAAGATCTCTACGTCATAGCCGGCGCGCGGCGGCGCGGGGTTGCGCGGCGCCTTGTCTCGGAGCTTGCGAGAGTTGCCGAACAGTTGAAGTGCGGTCAAATCCGTTGGCTCGTATCGCGGAACAATTCCGCCGCGATCCGTTTCTACGAATCGCTCGGTGCTGGGATGGGCTCTGACTGGGTGCCCATGTATCTGGAAGCTCCCTTCCCAATCTGATGTTTTCGTCGCGACTCCAATGGAACCAGCAGGCCAATCCGCTTTCGCTCCTTCTGGACGAGAAGCGGAAGGCGAGTGCGCGGATTCTCGATCTCACCGAGTCGAGCCCCCCGAACGCTGGCCTGGAGTATCCTGCCGCAACGATTTTGTCGGCCTTGGCGTCGCCTGAAGCGATGCAGTATCACCCGCATCCGGCCGGCTTACGCACGGCTCGGGAGGCGGTGGCGTCGTACTACGGCGGCAGGCAATCGCCTGACCGCATCCTGCTCACGGCGAGCACTAGCGAGGCTTACGGTTATCTTTTCAAGCTGCTCGCCGATCCCGGCGACGAGGTGTTGAGCCCGCGGCCTTCGTATCCGCTGTTCGAGTTTCTGGCTGCGCTCGAAGCGGTCAAGGTGGTGCAATACCCCCTGATCTACGAGCACGGCTGGATGATCGATTTCCCGGCGCTCGAGCGAGTCATCTCGCCGCGGACTCGGGCAATCATTGTTGTGAATCCGAATAATCCGACCGGGTCGTTCGTCAAGCCGGGGGAATTCGAGCGGCTTAGGCGGTACGGCTTGCCCATCATTTCAGACGAGGTCTTTGCCGATTTTCGCTGGGCCGAGCCTGCCGATTTGACCTGCCGCGCCGATTTCACGCTCAGCGGGTTGTCGAAGGTTTCCGGTTTGCCGCAGATGAAGCTGGGTTGGATTGTTGTCTCGGATCCGGACGCTTATGCTCGGCTCGAATTGATTGCCGACACATATCTTTCGGTCAGTACGCCGGCGCAATGCGCGGCTACGGCCATGCTCGAGGCCCGGCACACGGTTCAGGGGCAAATCCGTCGGCGCACCTGGGACAATCTGACGTGGCTGCGTGAGCGGCTGCGGGACAGCCCGATGGATGTCCTGGAGGTGGAGGGGGGCTGGTACGCGACGCTGCAGGTGCCGCGTACTCGCAGCGAGGAGGAGTGGGTTTTGGAATTGCTGCGCGATCATGACGTAATGGTTCAGCCGGGGTTCTTCTATGATTTCGAGCGAGAGGCGTTTTTGGTGGTGAGTCTGCTGACTCGGGATGTGGTTTTTAGGGAGGGGATTGAGCGGCTGCTGCGGATGTGAGCGAGGATGTGGAAGGGTGACGCAGGCCTTCACCCTTCCACGGAATCCAAAGCCCGGTTTGCCGTGGCAAGCTCGCGCACCGCTTCGACCACGATCTCGGGTTCATCGAGTTGCACCCAGTGCCCGCTGTTCGCGGCCACAATATGCCTGGCGCACGACGACATGCGTTCCGCCTCATCCTCGGGGAAGGGCTTGTTCTTGGCGCCGGTAATCAGTGTCACTGGAATCCCGCTTAGCGGCACGGCGTCGGCCATCGATGAAACGCTGATCGGCAGCTCGGCAATGTGCCTCCCCATGCCGCTAAACGACTTCGGCTGGCACCAATGAGAGATGATCGCGGGCCACAGCTCCTGCGGCATCTTCTTCACCTCACCGACCAACCGTTCCATGGTCGCCAAGCCCGCTCCCGACGATGTAGCCTTTCCAATCATCCGCGGCAACCGCCGCGAACCCTTTGCCAATCGCGCCAACGTGAATCGAACCACACCCAGATGCCCGAGAAACGCTCCCCAGTGCGACAGGAACGCCGCGCCCTGGATCATGCGTTTTCGTTCGGCCGTCAAAGGCCACCACTCTTCGGGACGCAGCGGATCCACCAACACGACCCCCAAGACCTCGTCGGGATGCCGCGCCGCATAGAGCCGCACTACCAGGCCTCCAAACGAATGCCCGACGAGCACGTATGGTCCGGGCACCGCGGCGGCCCGAAGCATATCCTGCAACTCGTCGGCGACCTGGCTGACCGTGCGTGATGTTCGCGCGCGATCGCTCCAACCCAGACCGGCGCGGTCATAGGACACCACGTGCGCGAACTTCGCAATCTCCGTCTGCACTCGCCGCCAGTTGACGCACGTCGCGGAAATCCCGGCTTCGAGTACCACCGTCGGACTTCCCTGCCCCATTTCGAGCAGATGCATTCGATGTGGGCCGACGCGAACGAGTCGCCCCGGCGGCGGAAACTTGGCTGCATCGCGCCAGAGGCCGAATCGCTGGTACAGGATGCCGGCAGCGATTAATAATGCGAGGAAACCGAGAACGTACAGCATCAGTCGGAAATGGCCAGCTCACCGGGCACGATGCGACGCGTCCGGGGCAAAACGCCGCGACGCGAAAGCAGGCCCACAAAGACGAGAATCGACGTGAAGACGATGAGCTTGAAAGAATCTGCAAGCCGCGAATGCGCCGGCAGCACAACCCACAGCAGTCCCAGCACGGGTTGGGCGAAACACACAGCCCAGACCGATCCGTAGAAATAGCGGCGCTCATGCCCTTCGCCCTGGGTCGATGCTTTCACGCGCGGCAACTGACCCGCGGCGCCTAGTAGCCAGATCGCAATCGCCAGCGGAAAATAGGCGTACTCGTAGATCTGCCGCAACTGCCAGCGCCCGGTCACAACCGCGTCGAGCAGCCCTGCCCAGTTGAGCACGGCATACGTGATCAAGGCGCTCCAGGCAAACGTGTAGCACACGCGCCGGTACATTGGATTGGGCTTGTCCTCGGTGAATCGAATGATATACGGCCTGGGCTCGACGCCCGGCAGCCGCCCCCGAATGCCCGCAAGGCCGGTTCCGGCCAAAACGGCGCCCAACCACAACGCCATCGGCGTGCTGAACCCCTGCGCAAAAAGGTTAAACGTCAGCCACCCCGGCGCCAGGAAAAAGACCCAGATCCAAATCGGCCAATGAGCGAAACGATACGCGACTTTGTTGCGCTCTCGCAGCTTGCGCGCGCTGGCAAGCTCCGTCCGAACCGCGTGGCCCACCTTACGCCCCCTTGAACAAGCCGCCGTCGATGGCGAGCGACGTGCCGGTTACGTAGCTGGCGCGCTCGGAGGCGAGAAACACCACGACACTTGCGAACTCCTCGGGGGTCGCGATGCGGCCGAGCGGAATCTGGCCGGTGGGAATATTGCCCGCGAACTCTTTGAGCCGTTCGGTGCCCGTAAAGCCCGGACACACATTGTTCACCAGCACGTTGTAAGGGCCGTACTCGTTCGCCAGGCTTTTCGCCAAGCCCCGCACCGCGCCGCGGACCGAGTTGGAAAGAATCAGCCGATCCACAGGCTGCAACGTGGCCACGGACGTAATGGTTATCAGCCGCCCCCAACGCTGCTTTTTCATCGGGGGCAGCACCTCGCGGGCAAAGTAAAGAGTGCTGAGGAAATTGAGATCGACTGCGTCACGCCAGTCCTCAAGCGAGGTCGCGGCAAATTCTTTCGCCGGGGGACCGCCTGCATTGGTTACGCAAATGTCGATGCGGCCGAACCGCTCCAGTACCGCTTGAACGAACCGGCGAACTTGCGCTTCAACGGTCACGTCAACCGCCTGGAAGAACACTTCGCCCCCGATATCACGGGCGGCCGCCTGCAGTCGTTCTTCGCTTCGTGAGCAAATCGCGACTTTGGCGCCCTCCGCCGCCAGACCTTGGGCGACGGCTTTGCCGAGCCCGGAACTGGCTCCGGCAACTACTGCGACGCGATCTTTCAGGCCGAGATCCATCAGGCAGGAAGACAAACCATATTGAGCCAGTACTGCTCAACTTCTCGAATCAGATCGAAGTACTGATAGACGTCTGTGGGCTTGGTGAGGTAACAGTTAGCGTGCTTCTCGTAGGCATTAATCACATCCGCGTCCGCGCGCGATGTGCTCAATATGATCACCGGAATGTGCCGTAGTATGGGATCACCTTTGATTTCCGCCAGAACCTCCCGACCATCGCGCCGGGGTAAATTGAGATCCAACAATACCAGATCCGGGAATGTCACGTCCTTGTAACGTCCGCGCGCGAACAGATAATCGAGCGCAGCCTCTCCGTCTCCCACCACGTGGATTTCCGTGGGAATGGTACCCAGCTTGAAGGCTTCGGTGGTGAGAAAGACGTCTGCCGCGTTATCCTCCACGAGCAAAACGTCAATAGACCGACCTTCCACCCGACACAATTATAGCCTGCCTTACTCTTCGGTTTCCCGCAGCCGCGACAGTACAGTGAGGTCCTCCAGGGTGGTCGTATCGCCCTTTACATCGCCCCCAGCGGCGAGTTCGCGAAGCAGCCGCCGCATGATCTTCCCGCTCCGCGTCTTCGGCAGTGCATCGGTGAAGCGAATGTCGTCGGGACGCGCCAAAGCGCCGATTTCTTTCGCCACCCACTGGCGCAATTCCGTCTTCAGCTCTTCGGTAGGCGTGACGCCCGCCTGCAGCGTTACGAACGCCGATATGCCTTGCCCTTTGATCTCGTCCGGCCTTCCCACGCAGGCCGCTTCGGCCACCGAATGGTGAGCCACCAGCGCCGACTCTACTTCCATGGTGCTCAAACGATGACCCGACACATTGATCACATCGTCGATGCGGCCCATCACCCAGAAGTAGCCATCCTCATCGCGGCGCGCGCCGTCTCCCGTGAAGTAGATTCCCGGAATCTGCGACCAGTACTGCTGCTCAAACCGCTCCGGATCGCCGTAGATCGTGCGGAGCATCGCGGGCCAGGGCTTCCTGATGACCAGGTAGCCGCCGCCACCCTTAGGCACGGAATTGCCGTCGCGGGTCACAACGTCGGCGCTCACTCCCGGTAGCGGCATGGTCGCAGAGCCGGGCTTGGTAGGGGTGGCCCCGGGCAGCGGCGAAATCATGATCATGCCGGTTTCGGTTTGCCACCACGTGTCAACGATGGGACATCGCCCGCGCCCGATCACCTCGCGATACCACATCCACGCTTCCGGGTTGATCGGCTCGCCCACCGACCCCAGCAGCCGCAGACTCTTCATCTCGTACTTTCTCGGCCACTGCTCGCCGAATCGCATAAAGGCGCGAATCGCGGTCGGGGCGGTGTAAAACACGTTTACCTGGTGCCGTTCAATGATGCGCCAGAAGCGATCAGGCTCCGGCCAGTTCGGTGCCCCCTCGTACATGACGCTGGTAGCGCCGTTCTGGAGCGGGCCATAAACGATATAGCTATGTCCGGTCACCCAACCGATGTCAGCCGTGCACCAGTATGTATCGGTATCCTTGAGATCAAACACCCATTTCGTCGTGATGTATGTGCCGACGGAATAGCCGCCGGTCGTATGCAGAATGCCCTTGGGCTTGCCGGTGGTACCGGATGTGTACAGCAGATACAACGGGTGCTCCGCGTCGAGAGGCTCGGCGGGGCAATCCTCGGAGACCGTCGTCATCACGTCGTGCCACCAGTGATCGCGCCCTTCTTTCATCTCGATCTGCGATCCCGTGCGCTTGTAAACCACAACGTGCTTCACCGAAGGGCACGATTGCAGAGCCTCGTCGACGGCAGGCTTCAGCTTCACCTCGTTGCCGCGCCGGTAGGAGCCGTCCTGCGTAATCACGGCTACGGCCTGCGAGTCGTTAATGCGATCCACGAGCGCGTTCGCTGAAAAACCGCCAAACACGATGGTGTGGGGAGCGCCGATTCGCGCGCAGGCCAGCATCGCGATAGGCAGTTCCGGGGTCATGCCCATGTAAATTGCAACGCGATCGCCTTTGCTCACTCCCAGCGACTTCAGAACATTGGCGAATTTTGAAACTTCACTCAAGAGCTGTTGATAAGTGAGCGTGCGAACTTCGCCGGGCTCGCCCTCCCAGATCAGTGCGGCTTTATTCTTACGCCAGGTGGCGACATGACGGTCCAGGCAGTTGTAGGAGAGATTGATGTGGCCGCCGTCGAACCACTTCGCCCACGGAGCGTTCCATTCGAGCACGCGATCCCACGGTTTGAACCAATGCAGTTCGCTCGCGATCTCACCCCAGAACTTCTCGGGATTCTCGTCTGCCTCACGGTACAATCGCCGGTACTCATCAAGACTCTGGATGTGCGCGCCGGAGCGAAACTCCTCAGGAGTCTGGAAGACGCGCTGTTCCTGCAGGACGCTGTCGATGTCGTGGCTCATAGGTGCTAACTGCCAGTGTAGATTTCCTCTTGACGTAGTAAAGTCTTCGTAGTAATCTTTTCCTAGATGCGAGATCAACCGCCACGGCCCACGGACGCAGAACTCGAAATCCTCACCGTACTTTGGAGCCTCGGTCCTTCAACCGTGCGGGACGTGTATGAAGCGATCAGCCGGCGCCGGACGGCGCAATACAGCACCATCCTGAAATTCATGCAGATCATGTCCGAGAAGGGCCTGGTGCGGCGTGATGAAACACAGCGGGCCCATGTCTATCAAGCGGCCCGTCCGCGGGAATGGACGCAGCGCCAGCTTGCCGGTGACCTATTGGAACGCGCCTTCAGCGGGTCGGCGAAGAGTCTCTTGATGGGCGCGCTGTCGGCAAAGAAGGCTTCCAAGGAAGAACTGGCCGAATTGCGAGAACTGCTGGACGACTATTCAAAGGGGGCAAAATGACATTCCTCGAATCCTGGACGCAGACCGCGCTTGCGAACACGCTCGGCTGGACGCTCTTTCATTCCCTGTGGGAGGGCATTGCGGTGGCGGTTATTCTCGGCGTCGCGCTCACGGTCATCCACTCGGCGCGTTTACGCTACATTGCCGCCTGTGTCGCGCTGTTCGCGATTCTCGCGGCATTCGCCACTACGTTTGTCTTGTATATGCCTAAACATGGCGGCTCGGACGCGACGGCCGTGGCCACCCTCAACGCCGCGCCGAGGACAGCCGCCGGCGACGCGCTCGCTCATAGCTGGCGAGCAGCCGACCTGATGCCATGGCTGGCGCCCTTCTGGTGCGCGGGCGTAATCATCTTCTATCTTCGGCACCTCGCCGCCTGGATGGCCGCCTCGCGCTTGAAACGCCGGGGAGTCTGCTGTGCTCCGGAGTCCTGGCAGAACGCGCTAAACGGGCTGAGCGCGCGCCTTCGGCTTCACCGCAAGGTGACGCTTTTCGAATCGTCGCTGGCGATGGTGCCCGTCGTAATCGGCCATCTTCGCCCCGTCATACTGTTGCCTCTTGGGCTGCTCACCGGACTGCCCGCCAGCCAGGTGGAATCGATTCTGCTCCACGAGCTCGCGCACATCCGCCGCAACGACTATCTTGTCAACATGCTGCAAAGGTCGATCGAAGGGCTGATGTTTTATCATCCGGCGGTCTGGTGGATCTCGAGCCTCATTCGCGCCGAGCGCGAGCACTGCTGCGATGACATGGTGGTGGCGGCAAATACCGACGCCCGCGATTACGCCGTCGCACTCGCCGCGCTCGAAGAGCATCGTTGGGCGGCGGCTCACGAACCGGCCGTCGCGGCTACGGGTGGAAACCTTGTGAAACGCGTTCGCCGTCTGCTCGGCCAAGCCGAAGGGCCAAGCTCGGCGTTGACGCCGGTGGTCTCAGCCGCCGTGCTGATCCTGACCGGCGCCCTAACCCTTGCCGCCTGGCAAACGGCCCCTATTCCGGCGCAGTACCGGCAATGGCTCGACGAAGACGTCGTGTACATCATCACGCCGCAGGAGCGAGCTGCATTCATCAACCTCGTCACCGACGCGCAGCGCGACGTTTTCATCCAACAGTTCTGGCTGCTTCGCGATCCCACCCCCGGCACCCCCAAAAACGAATTCAAAGAGGAGCACTATCGCCGCATCGCATATGCCAACCAGCATTTTGCGGAACCGTCGGTACCCGCAGGATGGAGAACAGACCGCGGCCGCATATATATTACTTCCGGACCGCCGGATGAAATCGAAGCTCACCCTGCCAGCGGAACGAATGCCGCAAAAGAGGTGTGGTTATACCACTACCTCGAAGGCATTGGCCGAAATGTCATGGTTGAATTCAAGGATCGTAGCGGGTCAGGAAATTTCCGGATGACGGTCGATCCTCACGGGAAGCAGGGTTGAGTTTCAGCCTTCAGGGGTAACCTTTCAGCCCCGACGGGCGATCACGGATCCCGGTGGCTCCCCGTCTTTGCGTCATGGCCTGTATTCCCGGGGCCGGTCAACTGAGCCCCACTGCTCGCGCGATCAGAAACAACCCTGACGCGACGACGAGGGCTCCGATGGCTCGCGCGATGCGCTCGCCGGCCGGTGCGAGACGTTCGACCGTGATGGCTATTGTCACGACAGCCATCGCGCGCAGGTCCATGACCCCGATGACCAGCAGGATCGCGATCAGACCAGCACAGCACTGGCTGCAGTGAAGGCCGAGACGCAGGCCGTGTTGCCAGGCTGTCGCGGCGTCAGCCGGCAGTGTCACAGCGCGCCCGGGTGCCGCCCGGCAGCAGGCAAGATGACGGGCCTTCCACGCTGTGAGTTGGAGGGATCCCGCAATCAGGATAACTATGCCGGCCGCAATCGGTACGGCCCGCGCGAGCACCGGCCGGTGCATCTCGATCGCCGCAAGAGCAACGCCCAGGGGAAAAGCGGCTATTCCGAACATGGTCCAGACGAAAAAGTAACCCACGGCCACGAGCGCGGTTAGCCTATCGAGGCGCGTCTCCACTCTCCTGCCTACGGCCTGGCGGTAGCGCGACAGCATCGGAACCAGTGACGGCAGCATCATCGCCACCATCATCACGATCCACATGCCGAGGAATGATGCCGCGGCGCCGGGCCACGTTTGTCCCGGCATTCGCATCCACACCATCGACATCGTCCAGCCGCCGGGCATCTTCATCCCGCCCATCGCCGACATGGAAGCGCACCAAGCGATCGTCAGCGCCGCACTGCCGGCGAAGAGCAGCGCCGAGAACCCGAAGAAAGCTCGCTGCGAAGCTCGCTCGGAAACCATGCCTCGTGAGACCTCCATTCCGCAGGTCGCGCCACGGGGGAGCCTGCCGGCGCGTTTTCAGCTTCTTCATGAAGCGGTTCAAGGCTGTTGTGGCAGAACCGGTTCAGCGCTTGCCGGTTCCCAGGTCGTCTGAATATCCAGCCTCGAGGCGAGACCACTGGGCCGTGGGACGTCCGTTGGTACGGAAGTTTTGCTGGCCCTCAAACCGTTGCGGCCAGCCGCTCGGCGAGTCCTCCCACTTCTCCTGCCGGCCGTAGACGGTCAAATCAAGCAGGTGAAAACTGTTGTCAACCACCTCGACGCCGCGACCTGTCGTCCAGTACGTCTCGAAGACCTTGGATTCCTGCCGCAGGTAGCAAACGATATGCATCCTGCCCACCCAGTCTCCGGAACGCGAATGTCGGCGTCCAACCAGGAGGGTATCGAGCGAGTCCTGGGCTGAATACCAAGGCATTTGCCAGCCCATGAAGTTCCGGTATCGGGCGCTCTCTTCGTAGGGGCCTTGGCAAAAGACGGCGAAGGTCACATCGCGGGAATGAATATAGGACAGCTCGCGAACATGCGATGTAACCCAGGTGCATCCTTCGCACTGCTCCGGCGCAGGGTGACCAATGTGCCACATGAAGTAGTAAGCGATCAGCATGCGGCGTCCTTCAAACGCATCCAGTAGTGTCGCCGCCCCATGTTCGCCCACAAGCGGTGCGGCGCCATCGATCTCGACCATGGGGAGCCGCCGGCGGACGGCAGCAATGGCATCGCTTTCTTTGGTGTGGGCCTTCTCTCGAATCCGTAATGCGTCGAGCTCAGCCTCGAAGGCGCTCCGGTCCACTATTTTCGGCGCTTCCAGTTCATCTCTGGCGCTGTCTTTCGTCGTTTCCTTCATTGCGAACCCCGGTCACGCTTTCTCCTCTGCCGCGCGCTTGCGGGCAGCCTCTTGAGGGTTGGTTATGATGTCGACCCACTTCGGATCGGGCGTGGGCTGGGCGTTATAGTTGTCGTGCCAGTTCCACCACTTGTACGGCGGTGTCTGCGGGTAACCCTCGGGCGAATCCTCCCACGACTCCTGGCGGCCGAGCGGCGTGATGTCGAGGTAACTCCAGGTGGTGCCCATGGCCTCGTCGCCGCGGTTGTTGACTAGGTAGGTGCGGAATACCCGCTCGCCGTCGCGGATGAACACGTTGTGGCCGTGCCACTCGTTCACGCCGAAGTCTTCGTCGAAGCTGTCTGTGACGGTGTACCAGGGCATCTTCCAACCCATTCGTTCCTTCAGGCGTTGGATGTCCTTCTGCGGGGCGCGGGAGGCGTACGCGAGCGTGGTGTCGCGGGCATTCAGATGGGCGAGGTGGGCGACCTGATCGGCGCCGAGGGAACAGCCGCGGCAGGCATGATCGGGCCATCCGAACACCCCGGGCTCGAAGAAGGCGCGATAGACGATCAACTGCCGACGGCCCTCGAAGAGGTCGAGCAGGCTCATCTTGCCCTCAGGTCCCTCGAATCGGTACGCCTTTTCGACCGCCATCCAAGGCATCCGCCGGCGTTCCGCAGCCAGCGCGTCGCGGGAGCGGGTGAAGGCCTTCTCCTTCACGAGGAGCTGCTGGCGCGCCGCCTCCCACTCCTGCTGGGAGACGATCGGTGGGGTGTTCGTCGGGAGTTCACGTTTCCCTTGTTCTGTGACTCTCTGTTCGTTGATTGCCATCTTATTTTTTCCTCCTTTTATGAAACAGACCGAGATTTTATGAAACAGACCGAGATTGCGATGCGGGCTGGATGGGAGAGCTCCTATTTTCGTGTCTTGTTTTTGCACAGCTCCACTCGGGAAGGCTTCCCTACAGGCCCGAAAAATCGTGCAGCGCGCGTCCGCACAAGGCGAATCGCGCCACTTGTAAGGTGCGACGTCCCATCAGTTCACCGACTTGATTTTACCCGTTGCGGCGCCATCAACAGTTCATCTAAATTTAAACAATGGATTCCGAAGCGGACGACCTGGCCGCGCTCAGCGCCCAGTTCGCCGACCCGGCTCGTGCCGCAATGGTGATCAGCTTGATGGATGGCAGTTCACGGTCCGCGGGCGAACTGGGCCTCACCGCAAACGTGTCCCCGTCATCTGCAAGTGGTCACCTTTCGAAGCTGGTCAGTTCAGGCATTTTGACGGACTCGAAACTCGGACGTCAAAAGCATTACCGCATTACGACGTCCGCCGTCGCTCGCGCCGTGGAGGCTCTGCTGGTCATTGCGTCGCCGAACACGGTCCTGAGAAACATCGGAAGATCTTCTCTCAACCCGTTTGCCTTCGCCCGAACCTGTTACGATCACCTTGCCGGCAGGCTGGGTGTTGAGATTACATCGGCCCTCGAAAGAGAGAAGATCATTCGTCCGGCAGGACAAGCGTTTGAAGTCACCGACGGCGGGCTTGACTGGCTGGATGAACTGAAAATCGATTGGCGGCAGTTGCAAGATCAGAAGCGAGCGTTCGCTCTGCAGTGCCTCGATTTCACGGAGCGCCGTCCTCATCTCGCCGGAGCATTGGGATCGGCGCTGTGTGCCCGGATGATCGCGCTGGGCTGGCTCGTCAAGACGCGGGTTCCCCGATCTGTCCGGCTCACGGCCGAGGGAGAGAAGCAGTTGAGCAAGAGACTCGGACTTGTATTCACGAGAAATGGAGTTCACGCGGGCGGTGAGTAGCTTCGCGGTGGGTGGACTCGCTGTGGAAGGGTGGAGCACGGTAGTGTACCGTGATGAGGAGGTTTGAATCATGAAGCGTCGTCGCAATATTTTAAACTGGGCGGGATTCGCGGTCGTGCTTGTCGCGCTCGTGAGCTACATCCCGTTATTCGCGGTGTTCCCCGCAACGCGCGACATTCCATGGGCAAACTATCTCTTATTTCTGATCGGCGGCGCGCTGCTTGCGGTGGGCCTCAAGCGCGCGTACGGCGATCCCGAGCACAACCGTGGTAAGATCAGCGGCTCGATTCTGGCTACGCTGAGTGTCCTGCTGTTCGCTTTGTTCGTTGTGACCGTTACGTACTTTTCGAAGCAGATCCCATCCTCCGAAAACGCATTACACGCCGGGCGAAAAGCGCCGCCGTTCGTGCTCGTGGATACCGCTGGCAAGCAAATCTCATCGGCCGATCTTTTGAAGGATCATCGTGGACTCGTTCTCGTTTTCTATCGAGGGTACTGGTGACCGTTCTGCAACTCCGAGTTGCGGGGTTTCGAGCAGGACCTAAACGAGTTTCACCAGCGTGGCGTTGAAGTTGTGGCAATCAGCGTGGATTCGCCCGCCGAGTCACAGAAGCTCTGCCAGTCCCGAGGGTATAAATTTCCTTTTCTCTCCGATCCCAAGGCTGAGACGATCCGGGAGTATGGAGTGCTGCATCCCAAGGGGGGCGAGGAAGGTAAAGACATCGCACGGCCCGCCGAATTTCTCGTTGATGCGGGCGGCACGATCCGCTGGGTAAACCTGACCGATGATATCCGGGTGCGGGCCAGGCCGGAAGCGGTCCTCGCGGCAATCGACCGGCTTTGACGCGTTCGGGCGGGTTGAATGCCTGAGGTATCGGCCTTATGAAAAAGGAACCCGACACGGCAACTACTCGTATTTGTTAGTAAGTAAGCATGTCCACACTCACGCAGGACATCCGTTACGGCGTCCGCATGCTTGGCAAAAACCCCGGTTTCACAAGCATCGCCGTAATCGCGATGGCGCTCGGCATTGGCGCCAACACAGCCATCTTCAGCGTCGTTAATGGAGTGTTACTCCAGCCGCTGCCCTATGCCCAACCGGACCGCTTGTTCCGCCTCGGTGAAACGTCGCCTGACTTTACGAGCATGTCGGTCGCGTACCCCAACTTCCGCGACTGGAAGGACCAGTCCCAGAGCTTTTCCAGCCTGGCAGCGGTCCGCTGGGAGGAGTATGACGTCACCGGCGGGTCCCAACCCGAGCACGTGAGTGCCAAGATGGTCACCACCAACTTCTTCCGCACTTTCGGAATCAACCCGACGCTCGGCCGGAATTTCGACGCGCACACCGACCGCCTGGGGGCCGCGCCCGTCGTCATGATTAGCGGCGGTCTGTGGGCCCGGCGCTATGGTTCTAATCCCTCGGTCATCGGAACGCAAATCATCCTGAATGGAGGAAGCTACACCATCGTGGGCGTCGCGCCCGCCGATTTTCAATTCGAAGGCAAGGCCGACGTCTATACGCTTTTGGAGCAGTGGGACGACCTGATGGCCCGCTCTCGTGAAATGCACCCGGGTATCTACGTGGTGGGCCGCCTCAAGCCCGGTGTCACGCAAGCCCAGGCGCAATCCGAAATGACTGCCATCGCCGCCCACCTGGCCAACGCCTATCCGAAATCGAACTCCAAGCATGGCATCAATATCGTGCCGCTGAGCCGCATCGTTATCGGAAATGTCCGGCCGACCCTGCTGGTCCTTTTAGGCGCGGTGGGTTTTGTGCTTCTGATCGCCTGCGCCAACGTCGCGAACCTCCTGCTCGCCCGCTTCACGCAACGCCAGAAAGAAATCGCAATTCGTTCCGCCATGGGCGCGGGCCACCGCCGGATCGTACGCCAACTACTCACCGAAAGCGTACTGCTGGCGCTGGCCGGCGGCATTGCCGGGTTGGCCATCGCACGCTGGGGCACGAAAGCCGTAATGGCGGCTGTGCCGGGCGGCCTGCCTCGCATGGAAAACATACGGATGGACGGATGGGTGCTCGCTTTCACGCTGGGCGTAGCGCTCCTCACCGGAATTGTGTTCGGATTGGCGCCGGCCCTCCAACTCTCCGCGGTCGACCTGCACGACATGCTGAAGGAAGGTACCCGCGGGTCATCGGCCGGACGCCGCCGCCTCCGTAGTCTGCTCGTCGTTTGCGAGGTGGCCGCCGCATTGGTGCTGCTCGCGGGCGCCGGTCTCATGCTGCGGACCATGTGGAGTCTCAGCGGTTTGAATCCGGGATTTACTCCCGACCATGTGCTGACCTTTTCTGTGGGACTCTCGCCGGCCAACATTACCACGACTGACCGCATTCTGGAGACGTGGCAGCAGACGGTCGAACACGTTCAGAACGTGCCCGGAGTGAGCAAGGCGTCGATCTCTACATTGATCCCTCTGGCCGGGAATGACAACGAAATTCCCTTCTATGTGTTCGGCCGCCCGCGCCCCACTTCCCAGGGCGACATGTCCTGGGCGCTGTTGACGCTGACGGACCCCGGCTATCAGCAGGCCATGAACATTCCGATGCTGCGCGGCCGCTTTGTAGAACCGCGGGACATGCGCCGAAACTCGCACATCGTCGTCATCGACGAGGTTATGGCGCGTACTCTCTTCCCGCACGAAGACGCTGTCGGTAAGAGCATCGTGGTCGCCGACCTGAGCGGTGACATGGGCCCCGAAATGTCGATCCCGTTGCAGATTGTTGGTGTAATCGGGCACGTCAGTCACTGGGGGCTGGACAGCGACGCCACCGCGCGCGTCCGCAATCAGTTGTACATGCCCCTGTCGCAGATCCCCGATCAGTTCATGAAGAGCACCACCCAATTCACCACCTTCGTAGTTCGAACGGCAATCGAGCCGCTCGCCACGGTCTCAGCCATCCGCGCCGCTGTACTTGAAACCGGCAACGATCAGCCGGTTTACGATGTTCGCACCATGAATCAAATCATCACAGCGTCTATGGCCGACCGGCGCTTCTCCATGCTTCTGCTCGGCATCTTCGCCGCGCTGGCGCTGTTGCTCGCCGTGGTTGGCATTTACGGAGTGATCTCGTACACGGTCGCCCAGCGCACGCGCGAAATCGGCATACGCATGGCGCTGGGTGCCGCACAATCCGATGTGCTGAAGGTGGTGGTATCGCAGGGCATGATGCCGGTATTGACAGGCCTCGCCATCGGACTGGCCGCGTCGTTCGGGCTCACACGTCTGATGTCCGGCATGCTCTACGGCGTAAAAGCGGGCGACCCGTTGACTCTGATCGGTGTGTCCCTGACTCTGGCCGCCGTGGCTCTACTCGCCACCCTGATTCCCGCGCGCCGCGCCATCCGGATTCCCGCGGTAGTCGCGCTGCGCTCGGAGTAAAATAACACCTGACTGTTGCCGTCAGGAGAGCTCATGGCATGCAATAATCTGCAGCCCTCAAGCGGACCATACTATCTGGCCCCCGGGGGTACCGCTCGAATTACCATGTGGTACGGAAACCCAGGCGATGATCATGGCGCGCAGTGGATCATGGCACATCCACTTCCGGGGGAGTATCCGTGCGAACTCGTAGTTTCCGACTTCTCAAAGAGTCTGGATTACGGATTAGTAGGAGCAGGATCTGGTGGCAGTTTCGATTACAGCCAGGCGTCGCCTTATTATCGATACGCAGTAACGGTAACCAACTGGGGACCGCATGGTGACCGATTCAATCTCCAGGGTGGCGCAACGACTGATCTGAGGTGACTCGAATCATAAGCAAAGCAGAAACAATGATCGAAATGTTGTTCGTGACGGACAAGGAAGGCCGCATCATCGTTGACTCGTTTCCGGCAGGCGAGCCCAGCACCGACAGCCATTGCGACTTTACCCGGCCAGCAAATTCACCGGACCCAAGTACCGGCTTCCATTGCAGGTCTCAAGGGCCACCATCGAACCCGCGAACTCACGATTAATTCTTAACTAATTCCCCACACCGGCCGCCGGCATCTGCTCATCCACTAAGCGGCTGAACCGGCGCCCCGCCATGGCGCTCAATGCCACCATGAGCACGATGGCGACGGTATGCGGCACATTCGAAAGCCAGGCAGCACGAGCCACCGAATTGCTGTAAACAATGATCACGCGCAGAATCGAATCCAGGCCCAGCCCCACGCCAAAACCAAAGGTGAGAAACCGGTGCGTACGTCGAAACTCCGCCGACCGCTCCCATGCGCGCTCGAAAGCAGCGAGCCGCTCCGGACCGCCTTTCGCAGCCATCGGACGCGATCCGGCGAAACTGACGGGCCGCTCCGCGAAAGCGGAGAACATCAGGTAAACGGCCGCGCACCCGGTATAGAACGAAGGCCGAATCAGCATTAACCGGGGATCGCGCAGAAAGATCATCAAGGCGATCGATACCCCGATCTCGGCCACCACCAGCCCGCCAACCGAATCCAGCCCTTTGCGCCGGATCGTGTTTACGGTGGTTGTGACGATTGCGACAATGCCGCCCGCCGTAAGCGCCCACACCCCTTTCGCCCCGAACTCGGACGCGATCAGGTAGGCAAGAAACGGCGCAACGATATCAACGAGAAATGGAAGCCAGAGACGCATCGGATTTTGCGGTTTGCTCTCTTGCATCACGCCTCCACGTAAAGCGGAGTGATCGATAGCAGCACGCGGATCCGGCCATGTTCCACCGCAACCGGAACCGGCGCGCCGAAGGCGTCGGTGGCAGTGGCTGACGGCGCGACCCAATCCCAATCAAACGGGCGCGGCGGCAAATCCTCGCCCGAGAATGCATCGCGGCGTTCCCAGGCCACGTGGAGCGGCCCCCGGGCGCCGCGATCCACCTCGAACAGAAACACCGATTCGTGTTCCGGCGTAGCAACACGCCGAACCGACCGCACTTCCGCCAGAATTTGCGCCATGCGGGCAAACACATCCGCCGACAGGGTCCGCCGCGTCAGCGCCTCGCCTTCGAGGCCCAGCAGCCCGATCTTGGCGTACATCAGCGTCATTAGGTCGCACGTCTCGCCGTGAACATCGAGGAGGTCCCAATACAGCGTTTTCCGAACGCCCGCGGACAATGCGAGGACATTCCGCATGACGATGCTGCGCGACTGGATGCGCTGATACTTGGCATCCAGTTCGGCGGGGCAATCCAACATGAACATTTGCGTCTGCGGCGGAAGCGCTGCCATGTTGGCGTACAGTTCCTGGATGCGTTCCGTGATCCGGGGATCCTGCGGCGGCGACCAGTGCTCCACTAGTTCGCGGTACTGGTGGTTTTCGCGGAACTCGAAGAGATTTGGCCCGCCATATTCGGTACAGATGATGGGCTTGTCGTAACCGTTGGCCTGCATCCTACGCCGCATGTGCTCAACTCGAGCCACGATGCTATAGGGATCTCCATACAGGCGCAGATCGAAAATGTCGAAGGCATTCCCACCTTCTCGGAGTACGTAATCGAAGAACGCCAGCGATTTTTCCTGCTGCGGAAACGGCTCCATCCGCATCCCGGGCAGGAGAACCATTTCCGGCGGCACGAACATTCCATCGTAGCCGCCCACGACGACGACAGCGTCCGGATCGCCATCTTTCACCGCGCGATAGAACACCCGTAGTTGGGCAACGAACTGCTCTTTGGTGCCGGACCAGAACACCGGATTATTCGGCTCGGCGTCGTTCTGCCAATACCGCACACGGCCCCGGCAGCGCTCTACCGTCCGACGCACGAAACGGTAATACTCTTCGAGATCCTTGGCCGGCGAAGGCGGCAGGATCGCTGAAGGACGCTCTGTGGCCCACTGCGAAGCCGAGAAGATGGAGATTAGCCCTTCCTCGGGTGTGGCCAGTTGTTCAACAAAGGCATTCAACGCGCTCCAATCAAAGCGTCCCGGCTCCGGCTCGATCTGCTGCCAGAACAGGTAAACCTTCGTGAATCCCGCGCCGAGCTCACGCAATTGGGGCATATATATGGCCGGCGGAACGCCGCTGTAGCCGTATAAAATGAACCACGCGACGCCAAACGGAGACTCATTTTCGCCGATCATGGCCGCCTCCCGGACCTGGTCTTTGAATCCCGGGGACGTATCTCGCTGAGAATCTCGTCGATGTCCCACCGCAATGCTCCCGATTCCAGTTCCCGAAGAGTACTCCGGACCCAGGAGAGTTCGGCGGCCCGCATCGCCCGCGCGTACTCGGATTCGATCAGGTGAATTCGGGGTAGACGCGACTGCGCCTCGGCCAGGAGACCATCCAGGCTCGCGATCTCCTCCTTCAGACGCTCGGCGCGGCCGGCCATATCAATAATGGCGTCCTCAGGCGTGAGGTGAACGAGAAAGCTGAGTGACCCCATGAAATGGGACCGCTCGTTTTGAGGCAGCGCGATGAATTTCCGCAGCCATTCCACCAGCGCGGCTTTGCCGGCGGCCAGAATACGATACGTCGTTCGCTCCGGGCGCAGCCCATTGCGGCTGGTACTCCCGGCTTTGATCAGTTGCGCCGCTTCAAGCCGGCCGATGGCGTGATACAACGACCCGCGCTTGAGCACCAGAATTGCGTCCTTATGGCGCTCCTTCAGCACCTTCTGGATCTCGTACGGGTGCATCGGACGCTCGCGAAGAAGCGAGAGAACCGCGATTTCCCAAAGTCCCATGTAGAATAGCTCTCTTGAACTATTCTACATGAGCTAGTTTATAGGAACCGAACACGCATCCTGCAGCGTATGCGCCCGCGATCCATCCGTTCCCACACCCTGCAACAATTCGATGAATGTCTGCAGGGGAACCGCGTTGCCTCCCTGCCCTACTTCGGGAATTCCCGCCCATTTGTCGGCGGCGCTGAGTTGAAACATGGAATTCGAGGTGTCCAGCACCACCGACGCGGCGTCCGTCGACTGCTCTCCAACCGGCACGCATATTTCCGGATGATCGAACGGAGCGCGTTCATAACGCACGCGATCGTCGCTCAATGCCTTCAGGAATGCAACAATCGCGTCGCGGTCGGCCTGGCTGAAGTTCTTGTTCCCGATTCCTGGGCCCAGGTTGCCGCCTTCTGGAAAATCCCCACCCCGCGAATAGAAATCGATCACCTGCTCCAACGTCGCTTGACCGCCGTTGTGTTGATACGGACCAGTGAACTCGACGTTTCTCAGCGCGGGCGCCTTGAACAGTCCCTGCACAACGGCCAGGGGCGCGCCGTTCACGACCGCTCGGGACAGCGGATTTCCGAACACGTCCGTGCCGCCCAGCCCCACATCGTCGCTGATGGGCCGGACGCCGGTGCGGAAAAATCCGCGGTCCGGCAGAGGGCCCCGTCCCGGCCCCGGCCCGCCACGATTCTGTGTCACACCCGAATACGACGCCAGCGTCAACTCGGCGCCCGCATGGCAATTGGTGCAATTGCCGCGGCCTTGAAACAGTTGCAATCCCCGTTGTTCCTGAGGCGTGAGGGCCGACGAATTACCGTCAAAGAACTGGTCGACGCGGGAATCGTCCGCGCGCAAGGTCGATTCGTAGGCCTGAATCGCCAATCCCCAGAACAGCCCGAAATTGTACTGCTCTACCGTGAACTCCCCGTCCGGCGCCGGCGTGCCGAAAACATCGACCAACTGGTCCGACTGCCAATAGTCAGGAGCGAACGCCGCCTCAACGAGAGCCTGATAAGAGGTGACCTGAAGTCCTCGGCGGCCTGCGACTGCATACGTGCCAAGTACGCTGTCGTCGGGCGCAACGCGCTGCAGTGCCAGCGGCTGCAGCGACAAAACTTTCTGTCCGATTTGCGCCCAGGAGCGACCTTCGTATGACATTTCCCCGGAATTCAGCGCCGGGCCAACGGACTGCGAAGCAAGACTCGAGTTCGTTACTTCGACGGCTTCCAAGACAGGCGCGCCGCTCGAAACATTCAAAGCGTGGAGCCCGGTATCGGAAACGCCGAACGGAGTCGCGCCGGTGAAGATATCGCTCGCGCGACCATCCCAGAAGTTGCGAAAGTTGAACACCGCGTTGATGACCGAAGGAGCATTGCGCGTTGTCACCTGGCGTGTGTTGATGCCGTTCAAGGAGAATGCCGGCGCATCCGTGAGGTCGTTGCCCATCTCCGCCGGGTTGCCGGGAACAATGGCCGTGAGGAGCCGCCGGAGTATGGCCGCCGACCCGGTCACCGCCGACGTATCGCGCACTACCGCCGACCGGTTGTTATTGGGATTCGATAGCAGATGAAACGGGAAATCAGAGTCCGTCAGGACTGCATTCGGCACCATGCCGCTGCTGAAATTGGAAAGCTGGTTCTGAACGCGGTGGTCCGCCCCGGCGTGAAAATGGCAACTGGCGCATGCGAGGCGCCCATCGCTGCCAGATTGCATATCCCAGAACAGCGCCTTGCCGAGAACGATGAGAGCCGTCTGATCCTGCACATACTGGTTCAGGCTGGAACGCTCCGGCAGCGTCACTCGTTTGAGCGATCCGACCGGTTGGGCCACTCCGATGGCCGCGGCAAAAAGCAGCACAGACGAACGAACAAGGGTCATGGTCTATTAACGTCGCCTGCGCTGCCCGAGTTGTGTTAAGACGCGTTAAACCTCAATCGAGAGGCGGTTTCGGCTAACCCCGTTGCGCCTGCTCCTCCCAGAACTTCCGGATCTCGCAGCGCGGATCGTTCTCCACGCGCACTTCACGATCGAAGAGCATCGTCGCGCGCTGATTCGCGTCATATGCGGGCCAGTGTGGAATCTTGGAGTTATTGGGATTGCCTTCGCGCGCCAATGTCACCCACGTGGTCGCAAAACGGGACCACAGCGCCCGCTGTTCGTCCGATCCGCTGCCGCCAATCCCATCGCGATAACTATTGAACGTCGCGGAAACGTCGGTGCCGTGCACCGCGCCGAACCGTCCGCCGAATCCGGGGCTCGCAAAGGTCCAGAGATACATGTAGACCGGGGCTTTCCCGGCCGCGGACTTCCGTTCCGATTGCAGAATCGCACTGCGCCGTCCGCCGGCATCGGTATCGATCTGCGCCTGGATCAGATAAGGCGATTTCTGCGGGTATCGCGCGCGATACATGGCCAGCATCGGCTCCGCCTTCGCCCCGTAGCGCTGGTTCATCATGGTGCGCAGACCTTCTTCGGTCAAATCGAAGTTGGTCAACCGCAGCGCGGCGTCTTCGAGCGTGGTTGAGACAATAATCGGCACATCCGCTGACTCCGGCGGTGCAGTGGGGTCGAAAGGATGGTGCGGCAAAACCTTGCCGTCGACTACCGGCGAGAAGTTTACGCCGGTGAGGCTGGCCTGTGCTTCCAGAATCTGCTGCCACGGCACCTTCTGAATGTCCGCAATATTCGACTTGTTGATACCGAGTTTTGAAAGCAGCATTTCCGCCGATTTGGTCGCCGCTTCCGGCGTGGCCGAGCGAATGGCCGAGCCGCTCTGAATGCCCGCCGCGCGGAAAAGGCCTTTTGCCGACGGAATCGCGAGCATAGTTGATGTCTTCGCCCCCCCTCCCGATTGCCCGAAGATCATGACCTTCGCGGGATCGCCGCCAAAATTCTCAGCATTGTCACGTACCCACTCGAGCGAGGCGACGAGGTCCATCATGCCGGCAATCCCGGCGTATGCAAACTCCGGCGGAGCGCCGACGCCTGCCAGGTTCAGATATCCCAGGCTCGCCAGCCGATGATTCACGGTCACGACAACGCAATCCGTGAGTCTCGAAAGCTGCGTGCCGTCATACTGCGGCCCATTGCCCGAGCCGGTGGCGAACCCGCCGCCGTGGAACGACACCATGACCGGCCGCTTCGCGCCATCTTTGATTCCGGGGGTCCAGACATTCAACGTGAGAACGTCCTCACCCATTCCCGTGCCGTAGTGTAGATCCCACTGGATAAGTTGACCGTAGTCGCCGGTGGGTGGCGATATGGTCTGCGGGGAAATCTGACCGTACGCATAGCATTCCCTGACGCCCTTCCAGGCGGCCGGTTTTTGGGGCGGCATGAAGCGGTTCTTGCCGGCAGTGGACGCGCCGTAAGGGACCCCCTTGAACTCCTTAATCCCCGCGTTCTGGATTCCCTGCACTTTGCCATAGGTCGTATCGGTGGTGTAGAAGAGCTGGCTGCTGCGTGTGGATCCTCCTGCTTGCTCCTGGGCGAAGCCTTTGGTTGTGACAGCATATCCGGCCCCGAGGGCGGTTAAGAATGAGCGTCGGTTGACCATGCGCGGTCTCCTTTCTGGGCCAGTATACTCCAAAATCCAGACCTACCGACCGGACGGTGGGTAGTCGTGCTACCCGCCCTAACCTCGCTTGCGCCAAGAATAATAGGCATGGCTCGCCTCCGGCTTCTCCTCGCTGTCCTTTTCGTGTTCGCACTGATCGAGTCCGCTCAATCCATGCGCGAAGCGACGCTCTCGGTCCGCGTATTCGACGCAGGCACCCGCAAGCAAACCCCAGTTCGCATTCTGCTCGAGGATTCGCACGGCAACCGGCCCAGGGTGCGCGGTGCGCTGGCGATTTCCGAGTCAGCCATTCCGGTTCCGAAACAAGCGATTGCCGTTATGTGGGGGCAGCAGGACCGCGCCCAGGGCTACGCCATTCAACCCGACGGCTCGTTCTACGTCGACGGCGCCTTCGACTTGCAAGTGCCTCCGGGTAGTTACAAGCTCACCCTCTCGAAGGGATTCGAATACGTGCGCCAGGTGGTCGCGATCGATCTCGCGCCCGGTGCTGACGTGCATCGTGACTATCGCATCGCGCGCTGGGTCGACATGCCCGCCCGCGGCTGGTACTCCTCCGACGATCACATCCACCTGCGCCGCTCACCAGCCGACGATCCCGCGATCACGCGCTGGATCTCAGCGGAAGATATCCATGTCGGAAACATCCTCGAGATGGGCGACTTCTGGGCGACATTCTTCAGCCAATATGCTTTTGGCGAAAAAGGTCGCTACCAGGAAGAAGGACGCATTCTCTCGGCGGGACAGGAAGAACCGCGCACTCCCGAAATCGGTCACACCATTTCGCTGGCTGCGAACGAGTTAGTGCGCTCCCCGCGCGATTATTATTCCTTCGACCGCTTGTTTGACCGTGTTCACCAGCTCGGTGGCCTGACCGGCTTCGCGCACCAGGGCATGAGCTTTCACGGCTACCGAGGGATGACACTGAACACCTTGCGAGGCAAAACCGATTTCCTCGAGCTGGCGCAATTCTGCGTGCCCGAAGGGCCGCTGCCCCTCGATCATTACTACTTCTTCCTGGATCTCGGCATCAAGCTGACCGCTCTCGCGGGTTCAGATTTTCCCTGGTGCGGCCAAGGATTCGCGCAGATCGGCAATGCCCGCTTTTACACCTATGCCGGAACACCGCTCACATTCGCAAACTGGCTCAACGCTCTCAAGAACGGCCGCACGTTCGTCAGCACGGGTCCCATGCTTTTGCTGAAAGTGAATGACCGGCTCCCCGGCGACACGCTTGACGTTGCTCCCGGTTCCCGAATCCAGGTCACCGCCGAAGCGTTCGGAGAAGCCACTCAAGTGCCTTTGCACTCGCTCGAAATCATCGCCCACGGAAAGGTACTCGCCCGCTCCGATGGCAAAGATCCCGCGCACCTCGCGGTCAACCTGGAATTACCCGTCCAGCACGGCATGTGGATCGCGGCCAAATGCGACGCCGGACCTGGCCAGGTGGCGCACACGACGCCTATCTACATCACGGTCAATGGAGGCAGCTTCCAAAACCCGGAGACCGTCGCTCACAATCTCGAAGTCGCAGAGGGATACCTCAAAGAAGTGGAACACGAACTACAAAACCCGTCGCCGGGCCTCGACAGCCAGGCGTGGCGGCACAAGGCAGAGATCGATCGTCAAATTGCCGAAGCGCGAGCCGTTATTTCAAAACTGAAGTAGCAATCAGCGATCAGCAGCTCTGAAAGCTGAAAGCTGACCGCTGCACGCTACGTTAACCCGTATGAAATAAAGCGCGCTCTGCGAAGTCTATTCGTACGGAGCGGGGGCATGGGGGTTTCCCTGTGCCCTCAGCCCTACAGCATGCCTAGGATTCCGGTCAAAAGGCCGACCACACTTCCCAAATCGAGGCTGGAGCCGGCAGTGACGGTCGCCGACACGTTAGCCGAGACCGTTTGTGCAAATGAACTTGCGCTGAGCGCTACGCGAAAGCCGGAATAGCGAGTTTCTTCAAAGTCATTGATGTTACTCCTTTGTTCGATTAGATTTGTCCAGACGAAGGAACCACACCTAAGGGTGTTCTGGCTGGAGTTATCGAATAGATGTCCTGCCGGCTTCCGAAATTTCGCTGTAAACCGTTAGCTACGTTGAAGATCTTCTCCTGATTGCGCCCTAGCGAAGACACTTTCGTTCCCTAGAAGCGGATGGAAAAACCAGTTCTCAGACCTGGCGCAATTCGACGCTTGCGCTCCCGTTCACCTTCTCCGATCATGAGAGAGATAGAGAACCATACATGGGCGCAGTGCGGCAGGGTATCACCCTGGTCGCGCTGGCGAGCGGCCTGGCTTATGCCGGCGCCTGGGATGGCCTCTTCCTGGAAGCCACTCGTCTTGACGTCGAGGGTCATTTCGCAGAAGCCTACGTTCGAGCGATCAGAGCTCTCGAAGAGACTGGAGTCTTGCACCCGGCGGTGTCCGTATTGCCCTGACGCTGAATCGGCTGGGACTTGTGGCCACTGATCTGGGGAATTATGCGGAGGCCGAGCGCGTCTTTGAACGGGGCATCCGTTTAGTGGAGGAGACAGAAAACGATCGCGTGGTGCTCGCGGAGTTACTCGGCAACCTTGGATCGGTGTACTTCATTGAAGGCAACCGTCTCCACGAGGCTGAGCGGATGAAAAAAAGAGCGCTCGATCTGGCAATAGAGAGCCTGGGGCCCAGCCATCCCGCTACCGGAAACATGTTCCTGTGAGTGGCGCTGGTAGAACTCGAGCGGCACCGGATTTCCGAAGCACAGTTCCATCTTGAATGTGCCGTGGCCGCATTGAAGAATGGCCTGCATGACTATCTGGCGGACCTGGCCGCTGCGCTTCACAATCCCGGGTCCCTGGCGGTGACCAGAGGCCGACCCTCAGACGCAATCGACTACTACAAAAGAGCGATCGGATTGTTCGAACAAACTTTACGGCTGGACCATCCGAAGCTTGTATATCCTCTGACGGGATTAGCTTGCCGTGTATACCAGGATGAACCAGCCCGAACGTGCCCTGCCATTGCTCGCCCGCGCCCTGGCGATTGCGGATTCGTCGTATGAACAGGACCACCCGATTCTTGTCAGCATCCTATCGGTCTACGCCGGCGCCTTAAAGAAGGCAGGCATGAAAAAGGAAGCGAAGTCGCTGGCCGATCGCGCCGCGACCATCGACGCGCGTCGGCGTGCCAAAGTCGGCCTGGCGGATTTGTGTCCTAAGCGTTGAGTTTAGCTGGCCGGTGCGGACGTATTTGCCGGCCTTGTCGACGTAGCCTCTCGGAGACAGTTCCCTCTCAATCGACCTTATGCGGCGCATCAATGGTGAATCGGCATCCGCGTCTTTCCACAGCCCCGCCAATTCATCCAGAACCGCGGCGGCCTTGTCACGATCTCCGCTGCGCAGATAGAGTTCCGCGAGGTCCGCATGCGCCTCGAGCCAGCTTTGCTGCGGCTCCCACCCATATGTGCGCGTTTTCAGTGCCACGAAGCGTTCATAGGTGGCGATCGCCTGGGCAGTGCTCCCCGAGTTTTGATAGGCGCGCGCCATGCTCCTCATCGCCAGCGGAACGCCGGCGGATTGCGAAACCATCTGCAACCGCTCGATAGCGGTGGGGAAATCGCCACCGGCCAGCGCCACCTCGCCTTCCAGCAAGTGTAAATCGCTCACCTGGTCATTGCTCTCGCGATCCACCTGTGCCGTGACGGTTCGCAGGAAGCGCTCTGCTTTGGCAACCATACCAGCACGGGCGTAAAGCGCTCCCAGCCGCGCATTGAGCCACAGCGGCGCGGGGGGATGCGCGGCCATCGTCTCGCCAACTTGGTTGAGTTCCCGCAACTGGCCGCTTCGATCACCACGCCCTTCGAGAAGAATCGCCAAAAACATATGATCGTGCGCCTCCGTGAGGGCCTCTTTCGCGTCGTGATCGAGCATGGTGGCCTGCCTGAGGGGTGCCTCCGCATCACGATACTTGCCCTGGAACATATCGAGCAGAGCCAGAGACCGCAAACCCCGGGACTTCATTTCCGGACGTGCCACGGCTCGTCCAAAGATCTCCCTGGCCTTCATAATGTCCCCGCTCCCGACCAACGCGAAGCCGTACTCATGATTGAGATTGCCGAGGGTCATCCAGGACGGCTGCAGTTCGAACGCCTTCGAATAGCATTCCAAGGCTTCGGCGATCAGATTCTGTTCCCTGAAACACACGGCCTTGTTCACCCAGCAGCGGGCATCGCGAACATCCAGTCGCAAGGCCGCGTCGTACTCGGGCAACGCTTCCTCAAATCTCCCATCCTGCAGCAGGAGGTTGGCGAGGTCGTAACGAGCGGAGATGTCATCTGGATAATTGCTCAGGAAGAGACGATACCCTTGGATGGCCTCTGGGACGTGGCCCAGGCGGTGCTCCATCGAAGCCTGAAGATAGAGCCGTTCGCGGTCGGTAATGCGCTCAGCACGGCGCAGCGCTTGCTGATAGTGCTCCTTGCCCTTCTCCTTCTCGTTGAATATATGACTTATGTACGCGCTACCCAGCGCCGCGTGAGCCATGGCAAAATCCGGGTCATCCTTTAGAGCGGCTTCGAACGCCTTTACCGCTTCGTGGTAGTCGCCTTTCCGCCATAGATCGCCACCTTCGGAAAAGAGACGCAACGCGTCCAGCGATGACGTAGTCACCAGCGGCAGTGGATGGTCGTTCTGACGGATCGACGCGAGCGACTCACCCAGATCTTTCCGGATCGAGGCCGTCAGGTGGCTTAGAGCGGTAATGATCGCGTCTTGATTCCTGGCGTGCTCCAGATGAGACCGCACCGCGAGCCCGCTTCGGGGGTTAATGAGACGCGCTGACAGAGCGTACTCCCTGCCCACCTTCGTGATCCCGCTGGCAATCAGGCCCTGGACATTCTCACGGAGGCAAATCTCACGCCCCAGCTGCTCGTCAATTCGAGTGTCGTTACGCTTGCCCATCCGTTGTAGGGAGGCGTTAATTCGCGATCTCGGTAGCACATTCGCGTAGGTAGACTGCTCCAGGCTGGCAGTAAAAGCGGTAAGAAGAGAGCGATCGAAGACCGGATCGCCTGTCTGGTTCTCAATATCAGCGATCAGCACCCAGTTCCGGCTGACGAAAGGCAACACCGGCAAAGTGCGCGCCGCCCACGACCTCCAGATGCCTACTGCGACGAGAACGAAGATAAGCAGGGTTGCGGCCGCAATCGCCCATTTCGGCAAGCGAACGCTCCGGCTTGCGACGGAATCGGGAGGAGGAGTTACACGAAGCTTCTTCGTCGCCTGCAGAGAACCCTGATGCTGGCTCCACCAGCCGTCGAGTTCATCAGGGTAGGCGTACACCGAATCGCGTTTCTCGTGTGCATGCCGGTGAACAGGTAGACCTTCCGTTTCTTCCCATCGCTGCACCGTGCGAACGCCGTGGTTGAGGTAACCGGCGATTTCTTTCCAGGAGTGGAGGCAGCCGCCTTTACCAGGCGCGTTAGACGGGGCCGCGACCGGACCCACGCCGCGAAGGGTCGGGCGTGTCCAGGGCATGGAATGCACCCAGGTGAGTTCACTACCATACTATGCCAAGTAGCGCCAAAAGAAGCCATGGGATTCTGCAGCGTCAAACTTCGCTTTTCACCCGCCTCTGTCAGACCCAAAATCCTTACATGAAGACGCGGAACGCCATTCGACTTCGCTGCGGCCGCGGTGATTGCGCAGCCTGCGCGGTACAGGGGTAACCGAGGACACAAAGATGACTTCCTGGGTCCTGATTGGTGTGGCCCTGTCCGCCGCCGCAGGCGACATGGTTACCAATGACGCGTGGGGACGTTTATTCGATGAGGCATATCGGCTCGAGGCCGAAGGGCGGTACGCCGAGGCCTTCGTTCAATCCTCGAGAGCGCTCGAAGAGACGCAAAAATTCGACCCCGGCGACGTCCGGATTTCGATGACCCTGAATCGCATAGGAATTGCAGCCACCCATTTGGGCCGTTATCCGGTGGCCGAGAAAGCTTTCTTACGGGGCATCCGCTTGATCGAGCAGAGACAGGGCGATCGCTTCCCGCTGGCGCTTTTGTTGGGAAACCTAGGGTCTGTGTATTTCCTTGAAGGTAACCGCAATAAAGAGGCTGAGCAATTGAAGCGTAGGGCGCTCGACCTGGCATTGTCAGTTGTCGGACCCAATCATCCCGACACGGGGAACCTGTTTTTGGGGCTGGCGATTTTAGAGTTACAGACACACCGGATGCCCGAAGCGCAGGCGCATCTGGAGAGTGCTCTGGCTGCCCTGGAAAACAGCCCTCCCGAGTACGCGACACATTTGGCAGCAGCTTTTCACAATTTCGCCCATCTGGCAGCAAGCAGGGAGCGGTACTCAGAAGCCATTGCCAAGTATGAAAAATCGATCGCCTTGTTTGAGCAGAATCTGCGGCCGGACCACCCGAGTCTGACTTATCCTTTGACGGGCTTGGCTTCCGTATACATTAAGACCGATCAGGCAGCCTTGGCCCTTCCTCTGCTGGATCGAGCGCTAAGAATCGCAGAATCGGCATACGACAAAGACCACCCCGTCCTCGCGAACGTTCTTTCGCTCTACGCCGCCGCCCTGAAGAAGGCAGGTAGGAAAACAGAAGCCCAGGTGATGGCAAGCCGGGCGGCCACGATCGCCGCGGTGAGGCGTGCGAAGGTTGACATCTCGGATCTTGGCGCCGGTCGATGAGTTTTTAGCTGGCCGGGTTCCAGATGTATTTGCCAGCCTTGTCGATGTAGCCTTCCCGATTACCAAGCCACACCGGCGCAATCCCGGCAACGAACGGACCGGCATTGTCGAATTGGGGATTGATGGCGAACTTGCCATCTTTATCGATGTATCCGAAACGCTGACCAATCGAGACTACGGCGAGTCCGCTAGAGAAATCGCCGGCCTGATCGAACTGAGGATTGATCACAAGCTTCCCGGAACGATCGATGTAGCCGAACTTCTCACCCATACGCACCGCCGCAAGCCCATCATTGAATTCACCCGCGCCGGCAAACTGCGGATTGATCACCAGCTTTCCCGACGAATCGATGTACCCATACTTGTCGCCCATTTTTACGAGCGCGCGGCCTTGGGAGAATTCACCCGCCTCATCGAATTGGGAGTTGATGGCTAGTTTTCCGTGTTTGTCGATGAACCCCCACTTGTTCCCCATCAAGACGGGAGCCAGGTTGTCCCCAAACGATCCGGCGCCGTCATACTGCGGGTTGATCACGTACTTGCCTGACTTGTCGATATAGCCGAGCTTGGGCCCGAGCCCAACCAGCGCGTATCCGTCGGAGAACGGGTCGGCCATGTCGAACTGTGGCGAGATCGCCAGCTTGCCAGTTTTATCGACATAGCCCCAACGCTTGTTGATCTGAACCGGCGCATAGCCTTCCTCGAACTCACTGGCTGCATCAAATTGCGGCTGCACCCGCAACTTGCCGCCTTTATCGATGAAGCCGAACTTACCGTTCACCGCCACCGGAAAAAGCGAGCTGCGATTCCCGCCGACGAGGCTGATGATGGCGAAAACAACAATGGCGATCAGAATAACGAGCGCCACGAGCAACGCCCAGTTCTTTTTGCCGGGATCCCAACGCGTGTGGGTAAGTCCTACCGTGTCCGAGCGGGAAAACATATGTGTATCCTCCTGATTCAGAAGACCTGCTTTCTTATGAGCAAATGGGTCTCCACTGTTTGGAACGAACATTGCTCTGCAGATTACAGGAGGGCGTAACGCCATGTTGAGCATCAAAACCGCGCTACTAGGCGGTGGAATGGCCGTTCTGGCCGTGGTGGCCGCTGCTGGATGGATGCGTAAAGCTCCTAATAGTTCGGCTGTTAATACCGCCGGCACTACATATGCGGTACCTTCCACGAATACTCCGCAAGCGACTGACTACAACTCGCAGGCGGCGCCCGTCAGCTACAACGCTCAGCCGACCGGCACGGTAGTCGCGCAACCGGTCAACGGATCGAACCCCGTTGCAACACAGCCGGTCAATTCATCGAACCCGTGCGAGCCGAATAGCCCGGACAATGGATATCAGGGATATCAGCCCGCCGTGTATTCCAGCGATTACTATGCAAACTCGGCGCAACCCGGCTATTACGATCGCGGATACGTCGGAACCGTGCACAGGCCCGTGCGAGTAGTGAGACAGCAGTACTATGGCAGTGCGGACCGCGAGGTCACTTACACGAGACATCATCCGAGGTCCCTCAAGAAGTCGGTTGCCATCGTGGCCGGCACCGCAGGAACCGGAGCCGCAATCGGAGCGCTGGCGGGCGGCGGTAGAGGCGCCGGAATCGGTGCTGTTGCGGGGGGACTCGGCGGATTCGTTTACGATCGCCTGACCCACAACCGCTGATTCTTCCGCGTTATTTGAAGAATGTGGAAGGGTGAAGCAGGCATTCAGCCTGCCTTTGCACTTCACCCAGAGCTTCGGTCGGTGGGCGGCTATTACTGCATTGCAGTACCGCCATCTTCAGCCGGCGCATGGGCAGCCTGAAGGCCGCGTTACGTGGTTTTCATCTACATGCTGGAAGGCAGGAAAACCTCGGCCACTTCATCGCCGGCATTCAAACCATCCGTGATGGACGTGTACATCTCGGACTGTATTCCCGTCGTAACGGTCTTCTCGACGAAACGGCCACCGCTCCGTACTAATACGGTGTTGCCGTTCCGAACCGCGGCCCGCGGCACTGTCAAAACGTTCTCAGCCTGCGCCACCACGACGTCCCCGGAACCGGAAAGATCGGGAATCAACCGGTTATCGGATGCCTCAATATGAATAACCACGGGCACGGTGCGGATATAGTAATTCTGCCCCCAGCTTCCCGTCGCCAGGGCGCCAATGCTGTATACGGTACCGGGAAGCTGTAAATCCGGGAAAGCATCCAGGCGAACCGTGACCTTCTGCCCGATGCGCAGTTCGCTGCTCTCGGCTTGATTGATCGTAGCCTCGAGTTGCAGACTCTTGGAATCGACCACCTTCATGAAAAGCTGCCCTGGATAGACCTGGTCGCCTTCCTGAATCTGGCCCATGTCCCCGCCCCGCCAGACCTGCTGCATCACGGCAATACCGTCCATAGGAGCCGCCACCGTAAATTTCTGAATATCGTGCGTGTGGCGCGCGAGGTGCCGCTCCTGGCGCTCACGAGTGATTTCGAGAATGCGAAGCTCCGCGGCGAACGAAGCTTTTTGGAACGCGAGGTTTTGCTGTAATTGCTTGTAGCGCGCCTCGGTTTCATCCACTGACAGTTGCAGCAACTCCTTCTCGATCGGCGTCAGGATCGGCGCCTCTTTCGCGTCCAGCCGGGCTTTTTCCATGTCGGACTTCGACTGCCGGATGGTCTGCTGCAAAGTCTCCCACTCAATCGCCTGCTCAGCTTTGCGCTTATCGACGTCCGCCCTGGCCTGACGAACTGTCTCGGTGACATCGTCAATGTGATCCTTGGTCGATTGAGCGTCGACCTGCGCGATGATTTCTCCCTTTTTGACGACAGCCCCAGGCTTCACCAGCTTCATGAGAATCAGGTTGTTATTTTCCGGGCCGCGAAGCTCGGGCGCGTTAATGTTCAC
>DATGJP010000118.1:0-36789 GCA_035295125.1 Bryobacteraceae bacterium
TAGAACTCCAGAAACTCACGGAACTGCTGGTCATACACGCGGGCATTCTTCGGATCGGGTTCGTAGGTCCGGGCGACCTTCACAATAGCGGTAATGTCCTCCAGGCTGAGTTCTCCCAGCGAGCTGAACGCCGCCAGCGCCGCCCCCACCGCATTGGCATTGCGTGCGTTCGCGATGCGCCGCACCGGGCACCCTAGAATATCCGCCTGAACCTGGCACCATATCTCCGACGATGCGCCCCCGCCGATGAAATTCAGGGCTGGAAAGCGCCGGCCAATAAACTTTTCAACGTGCCCTTTGAGCCAGCGCAAATTAAACGCCACGCCTTCCATCACCGCCCGAATGTAGTGTGCCCGGGTGGTGCGAGCGGTCTGGTTAAAGAACGCGCTGCGCGTGTATGGGTCCTCGCCGGGCGCGAGCACGCCATTAATCCAGGGCGTGAAGATCAAGCCGTCGCTACCCGCCGACACCTGCCCGGCTTCGCGGTTCAGAATCTCGTATAAATCGCCGTTCTGTCCATTCGCTGGAAACAGAATATTGTTCTTCAGGAACTCCAGGCAGCGGCCGGCGGTTCCCTGCTCCGCTCCCACGATATAACGGCCCGGCAACGCTGCCGGCATGGTGTTCAGCGTGTGCGAGACGTCGGTTTTCTTGAACGGCACGTGACAACTCAGCCACGCCGTGGTGCCGACGCAGAAATAGCCCTCGAAATCCCGGACGCAGCCCGCGCCGATGGTCGCGGCATGGCTGTCGCCCGAACCCATCACCACGCGAGTGCCTTCCGCCAGCCCCAGTTCCGCTGCAACCTCTTTCTTCACCGTACCGAGAACCGCGTTAACCGGCATCAGATCCGGCATTTTCTCGCGATCGATCCCGGCCAGCCGCAGCAAAGCGGGATGGTACTCGATCCGATTCGGGTTCCGGTTGTCGGTTAGCCAGTACGGAAAAATAGTACTGTAGGAAGCCGCGCATTTCCCCGTGAGCCGTGCATTAATGTAATCCATGGGCTCTAAGAATTTGTAGGATTGCGCGTACAACTCGGGCCGCTCGAATTTGAAATACAAAACGTGCCCGAACCCGTCGACTCCGGAGTGGGTTGGCGCGGCGCCGGTCAGCCGGATCCACTGCAGGAGTTTGCTGACGGCGTAACCTTCCGCTCGGGGCCAACCGGCGCTGGCTGCCCGGCTGTACCGGCCCCCGCGAGTGTCCATCCAGGTCACTGCGTTGGATAACGCATGCCCGTCGCGATCGACCGGAACCGTGACCGCCCACTGCGTCGTACAAACCAACGCAACGATGCGCTCCGCCGCGACTTGGGCCTCCGCCAGCGCAGACTTCGCCGCCGACATCGCCGCGCGCCACCACTGTTCCGGGTCCTGCTCTGCTCCGCCGCCCGGAAGCAGAAGAATATCAATATGTTCCAGCCCGCTACCGGCCAGATCACCGCGGTTCGAGACCAGCGTCGCTTTGACGCTGCTCGACCCCATGTCGATCGCCAGAACGTAACGGAGCCCTTCCACGCTTCTCCATACGATACGTCAAAGAAGCGCGTGAGTGCACGATGTATCAAGGCCGCAGCCGGTTACCACAAGGGAATTCCCCAGTTCTCCGGAAAGTCCCGTTTCGATTTCACCCAAAAGAGACGGAAAAATCTTTACAAGAACGCCAACCGGTTATATTCTGAGTTTTGGGTAGGAGGTACGACCCATGCGAATCGTCGTTGTCAAGGTACTGAGCAGTTCCGCCCGTTGGGTTGACCGCATCTTAGGTGTTCGGTTACCAATGCGCTCTACGTTCGGCTTGCGATAATTCTCAAATTTTCCCCCGCTGCTCCTCGAAGTCGTGGTACTAACAATGCCAGGAGGAGCACGCATGCCGGAATGTACTCATATCAACGAAATCCGCGATGTCACCCCTAGCGCCAACGGGTGTGAGGAGTGCCTCAAATCGGGGGACCACTGGGTCCACCTGCGACTGTGCATGACTTGCGGCCACGTAGGCTGCTGCGATTCGTCCAAAAACAAGCACGCTACCAAGCACTTCCACAAAACGCATCACCCTGTCATCCGATCGTTCCAGCCAGACGAATCCTGGATGTGGTGCTACATCGACCAGGTGATGATGGAGTAATCATGCTGGCCGAGCACAACGAGAAGATCCTCCCGAAGCTCGATGCCGCCTCCCTCAAAAGGCTGGCGGCTTTCGGCCGGAAAAGGTCGACCAAGGCTGGCGAAGTCCTTTTTGAGCCCGGCGAGACAAATGTTGGGGTTTTTGTTGTCCTCGATGGCCGGCTCGAGATTCTCAACCCCAACAATGGTGAAGTCATTGTAGTGCACGAGCCCGGTGAATTCAGTGGGGAGGTGATTCAGCTCACGGGGCGCCCGGCGCTGGTCCGAGGCGAGACCAAGCAGCCAAGCACTCTGATCGAAATCGACCGCACCAACCTGCAGAAAATCATCCAAACCGAGCCGGCGCTCAGCGAAATTTTCCTGCAGGCGTACATGCTCCGGCGGGCCCTTCTCGTCGAGTCCGGGACCGGAGATGTCGTCCTCGTCGGATCGCGGCATTCCCCCGGAACGTTGCGGCTTAAAGGCTTTCTCTCACGCAATGGCCACCCCCATACGTATCTCGATGTCGACCGTGACACCGGTGTTCAGGAACTCCTCGATCAGTTCCACGTCAGCATTGAGGACATTCCCGTCCTGATCTGTCACGGACAGAAAGTACTTCGAAATCCTTCCGATGCCGAGGCAGCAGCCTGCCTCGGTCTCAATGCCGACACCGACGAACAAAAGATCTACGACGTGATCATTGCCGGCGCCGGGCCAAGCGGCCTGGCGGCGGCGGTCTATGCGGCTTCCGAAGGGCTCCGCGCCCTGGTGCTGGAAGGCAACGCTCCAGGCGGCCAGGCCGGATGCAGTTCACGAATCGAGAACTACCTCGGATTCCCGACAGGGATCTCGGGCCAGGAACTGGCGGAACGGGCCTTCGTTCAGGCCGAGAAATTCGGCGCCCAAATCGATATTGCGCGGCCGGCCGCCGCCCTGAAGTGCCGACAGGCACCGTTCGCGGTAGAACTGGCCGACGGCACAACCGTCCAGGGCCGCACTGTCATAGTGGCCACCGGCGCCACCTACCGGAGGCTCCCGCTACCGAACCTCGGCCACTTCGAGGGTATCGGCGTTTACTACGGCGCGACCAACGTCGAGGCCCAACTCTGCCAGGGAGACGAGGTCGCCATCGTGGGCGGCGGCAATTCGGCCGGACAGGCCGCTGTTTTCCTGTCGGACCGGGTGAAGCACGTTCACCTGCTGGTACGGGGACCCGGGTTGTCGGACACGATGTCGCGCTACCTGATCCGCCGCATCGAGAAATGCGACGCGGTGACTCTCCGGCCTTTCACCGAAATCACCGCTCTCGAGGGGACCGAACATCTCGAACGGGTACGCTGGCGCAACTCGCAGACCGGCGAGGAAGAGACGAGAGATGTCCGGCACGTTTTCCTGATGACCGGCGCCGCGCCGAACGCCGAGTGGCTGGACGGCTGCCTGACGCTCGACGGCAAAGGCTTCATCAAAACCGGTCCCGACATGTCGGCCGACGAGCTCGCGTCGGCGAAATGGCCTCTGCGGCGGGCGCCTTACCTGCTCGAGACTAGCGTCCCGCGGGTGTTCGCGGTCGGCGACGTGCGTTCCGGCAGCGTAAAACGCGTGGCGTCGGCGGTGGGCGAAGGATCGATTGCAATTCAGTTCCTTCACCGCGTCCTGTCAGAGTGAGCCGCCGCGGGATTTCAGGAAATCGGCCATTTTATCGTTCTTGGCCTTTACCGCGACGGCGAGCGGCGTGGGCGATGGACCATTAACTTCGGCCCCGTGCGAAAGCAGGACATCGGCCAGTTCGAGATAGCCTTTACGGGCGGCCAGGTGCAGCGCCGTGATGCCCAACCCCTTGGCATTTACTCCAGCGCCGGACCGCAGTAAAAAGTCTGCGATTTCGACGCGCTGGTCGGAATACGCGGTGTAGGCGAGCAGGGCGATATCATGTGCTCCCCGCTCCCGGACGCAGTTCGGGTCGGATTTTACCAACGATTCGACGCGGTCCCGCAGACCGAGAAGGGTGGCCGTGCAGATGGAAACGGGCGCACCGAGGTCGGCCAGGTGGCGCGCTAACGGCGCCAGGCCCATGTGTGCCGCCGCTTCGATTCCCGACTCGTCCCAGGTCGCGCGGCCATGAACCAGCCCCGGAGCGATCCGGGCAAGGTGTTTCACACGGTCGACGTCGGCGTGCGATAACCGCACAAATTCATTAATGAACGACTGGGGCAGGCCGTCGATGTCTTCAGCCTTGTACGGCCGTCCGTTGGCGTCGAAACTGAAGCGCTGGCCGAAATAAACCCGTTCGGTTTTGACCGCATCGGCCAGCGGGCCGGTTGCTCCCCGGTGCGCGAGCAGTTCCACGATGTCGGTGTAACCCCGGGCCGAGGCCAATTCAATGGCGGTGCGGCCGTCGGCGCGCCTGGCGTTGGGGTCGGAAGCGTTCCCGAGCAGCGCTTGGGACATGGCGAGGGCAGCCTTCGCGTCTGGATAGTCGACGGCAGCCAAAAGCGGACTTTCTGGCCCGGCGCTCAAGTCCGCCCCCTGGATGGTAAGGAAAAAAACCATGTCCACATGGCCACCCTCCACCGCGTAGTGGAGCGGAGTTTTACCTTCCGGCGAACGGAGTTTGGCAAAGGCCGGGTTCAGCCTGGCGAGTTCCGTTTCGCCGGGTATGTCGCCCTTATAGGCGAGTTGGAAAGGGTCGGGCGCCGGGTCGGCCTTGACGTTTTGACCGACGGCTAAGGCGGCCGGAGTAAGTCCGGCGGCGGCGAGAAATCTGCGTCTGTTGCTCATGAGCGGCATGATTACCTCTTTGGGCAAGCGAGGTAAAGACAAGTACCGGTAATTTTTGTGTTTTTGAAGAACTATCTTCTTTCCAATAGATTGCGGTTCGATGTTATTCTGTCTTGGGAGTGTATAGCCGCCATTACAGACGAGTCAAAGTCCTGTTTGGACTGGCGGACGTCTTTCTAACCGCTCTTGCTTTCGTTGCGGCTTACCAAACTCGCGAAAGCCTGCCGCTGGAACATCGATTCTACATTGAGTTTCATGTCGCTACCCTGCTCCTGTTACTTTCCGGGGCGAGCTATGTCGCCATCGGGTATTGGTTCAACGTCTATGAGCGGCTCGACTCCGCCCATACGCGGGTGGTGCTGCGAGATACGTTCCGGCAGTGCGCTCTCGGCACCATCTGCCTGGTGGTGGGTGAGTATCTCTTAAGACTCGACCTCAGCCGCCCGTTCGTAGCTCTGTTTGCGGTTTACTCGTGGATTTTCCTGTGCCTGTTCCGAATTCAAGCCGGGAGAGTTATCGGCGTGGTACGGCGGAAGTTCGGAACACTTCACTACTTGATGGTGGTGGGAACCGGCGAGAGCGCGATTAAACTGGGGCGCTCGCTCGAGCAATCGGCGGTCTACGGCGTCCGGCTGGTGGGCTTTCTGGCTCCCGAGCCGACAGAAATCACGCTGAACGAACGCTACGAAGTGTTTGCCCTCGACCGCCTGGCCGAGATTCTGCGGCAGCAAGTAATTGATGAAATCATCTTTGCCGTCGACAGCCGTCAACTCGCCGACCTGGAAGAGGTGTTCCTGCAGTGCGACGAGGAGGGCGTCCGGACGCGAGTGCTGGTGGATTTTTTCCCGCACGTCAACAGCGAAGTGTACCTGGACCGGCTCGGGTCGGCGCCGCTGCTGACGTTCTCGGCCGCGCCGCATGATGAACTGCGGCTGATTTTCAAGCGGGCGATCGATGTCATGCTGGCGTGCGCGGGTCTGGTGCTGTTGGCTCCTTTCATGATGCTGACCGCCCTGCTGATCCGGCTGACTTCGCCGGGTCCGGCGATTTTCAGGCAGGTGCGCTGCGGCCTCAACGGGCGGCAGTTCACGTTTTACAAGTTCCGCTCGATGTGCAACAACGCCGAGGAGTTGAAGGCGGAGTTGCAGCATCTCAATCGCAAATCGACAGCCTTCAAGATTCCCAACGATCCACGGCTCACGCCGGTGGGCGGGTTTCTCAGGAAATTCTCGATCGACGAATGGCCGCAGCTTTGGAACGTGCTGAAGGGCGACATGTCGCTGGTTGGACCGCGGCCGGCGGTGCCGGAGGAAGTGGAGCTTTACCAACGATGGCAACGCCGGCGGCTGCGCATGCGTCCCGGACTGACTTGCCTGTGGGCAATTGCCGGCCGCGACTCGCTCGATTTCGAGACTTGGATGAAAATGGATATGCAATATATCGACAACTGGTCGCTGGCGCTGGACTGGAAGATTATCCTGCGCACGATCCCACGAGTCCTTACCGGGAAGGGAGCGAATTAAACTAAACATGGAATTAGTACCTACTCAGCAAGAGGTAGTCGACGTACTGCGCCGGACCGGCGCCATCCGAGACGGACATTTCCAATATCCCAACGGCCTGCATTCGAACGAATACATGCAGACGCAGCTCGCCATGCGGTATTACCAGACCGCAAAGACGTTGAGTGTCGGTCTGAGCCGGCTGCTGCGAGCGAATTCGGAAATCCGCGCTATGATACCGGAGCTTTCGATCGTGTGTCCGGATACGGGCGGGCTTCCGGTCGGGTACGGCGTTTGCGAGGCATTGCGCGCGCACCAGGTCTATTGGGCCGAACGCGAGGATGAGGAAAAACCGCTGCATTTCCGGCAGTACATGGAGGTGATGCCGGGCGAGAAGGTGCTGATTGTGGATGATATTCTTCGCTCCGGACGGAAGCTCACGGAGTTGAAATCGCTCGTGGAATCGAAGGGCGGACAGGTAGTCGGACTGGCGGTGATGGTTTATCAGCCGACGCCCAAGACCATCAACTTCGCTCCGCTGCCGCTGTACTACCTGGCGAAGCTGGATGCGATTTACTATCAGGATGTCGCTTCGTGCGATTTGTGCCATCGTGGTGTGCCTCTCGAAAAGGTCTGGATCTAGATCATGCCCTTCGTCCACCCCCTTCGCGTGAGGTTTGTGGATACGGACATGTCCGGGCGTATCCACTATTCAGCCATGCTGCGTCATTTCGAAGCCGCGGAGCAGGAGTTTTTCCGGAGCTTAGGCAGCGCTAAGATTCACCCGATTTCGGGTGGCTTCGGACTGCCGCGGGTGCACGTGGAGTGCGATTTTACCAGCGCGGTTCGGTACGACGACTTGCTGGATATCGCCGTGATTGTAGAGCGGGTTGGGACCACCTCGCTCACGCTCGGGTTCGACGCGACGATCGAAGGCCGGCATGCGGCACGGGGGAAGTTCATTGTGGTTTGTATGGACTTCGATACGCAGAAGTCGCGGCCGTTTCCGGAAGATCTGGCGACGGCGCTACGGAATGCATGCTAGACCAATGCCGTTTGCGCACCGGTTTGTTAACGGCGCCAGGCGGGTTTCAAACCCGCCGCAGGTTGCAAACCTGCCCTACATCTGAGTCCCACGTCCGGGAAAAGTAAGTGGCATCCACCCTTCCAACTGAGTCAGCGGGCGGTGCAATTCCTCAATACAGAATTCGGGTGCGGAGCGTGGCCGGGATGTCGTCCAGCCGGCGCTTGAGTTCCAGGGATTCGGCGGGCTCGTCGGATTCGATGTCGATAACGACGTAGCCGATGCGGGCGTTGGTTTGCAGATACTCGCCGGCGATATTGATGCGGGCTTCGGAAAAGACGCTGTTGATGGCGGAGAGAACGCCCGGCTGGTTGCGGTGGATGTGAAGCAGGCGATGCTGGCCGGGATGCTCCGGCAGTGAAACTTCAGGAAAGTTAACCGCGCTGAGCGTCGAGCCGTTGTTGCTGTACTTGATCAGCTTTTCGGCAACCTCCGTTCCGATGCTTTCCTGGGCCTCTTCCGTGCTGCCTCCGATGTGCGGCGTGAGAATCACGTTATCGAGTCCGACGAGAGGGGATTCAAAGGCGTCGCCGGCGCCCTTCGGCTCCTTCGGGAACACGTCGATAGCGGCTCCGGCGAGATGGTTCGACTTCAAAGCGTCCACGAGCGCGGCGATGTCGACTACCGTTCCGCGCGAGGCGTTGATGAGGTGCGCGCCCGGTTTCATGCGTTGCAAATGCTCGGAGCCGATCATCCCGCGGGTTTGCGCCGTGTCGGGCACGTGGAGCGTCACGACGTTCGCGGTTTCGAGGAGCAGGTCGAGCGACGGCAAAGGGCGCGCATTCCCGAGCGCCAGCTTCTTTTCGATGTCGTAATAGACGACCTGCATACCGAGCGCTTCAGCAAGCAGGCCGACCTGCGTGCCAATGTGACCGTAACCGATGACGCCCAGAATCTTGCCGCGGACCTCGTGCGAGCCCGATGCGGTTTTCACCCAGCCGCCGCGGTGCGCCGCCGCGTTGCGTTGCGGAATACCGCGCATCAGGATGATGACTTCCGCCAGCACCAGTTCCGCGACGCTCCGCGTGTTGGAGAACGGCGCGTTAAAAACGGGGATGCCGCGATCCTGTGCGGCGTCGAGATCGACCTGGTTCGTTCCGATGCAGAAGCACCCGATGCCGGTCAGTTTCGGCGCTCCATCCAGTATCTTCGCCGTCAGGTGGGTAGCCGATCGGATGCCGACAAAATAGGCGTCATGAAGGGCTTCCATCAACTTGGGTTCCGGCAGCGACTTGGGATGCGATTCGATATCGCTGTAACCGTCGGCCCGGAGCGCCTCTTCCGCGCTGGAATGTATGCCTTCCAGAAGCAGTATTTTGATCTTGCCCTTGTCGAGTGAAGTCTTGCCTCCAATCATCGAAATGCTACCTGCCTAAAGTACTCCACGGTTTCCTTCAACCCTTCTTCCAGCGACGTTTTCGGCTCCCAGCCGAGGATCCGCTTGGCCTTGCCGATATTGGGACGCCTGCGTTTGGGGTCGTCCTGCGGCAGAGGCCGATGCTCGATGGGCAGGTGATTTCCCATGAGGCGCTGGATGCACTCGGCGAACTCCGAGATGGTCAGCTCCTGCGGATTCCCGAGATTGACGGGCTCCCGCTCGTCCGACAGCATAAGTCGGTAAAGGCCGTCGACGAGGTCCGCCACATAGCAAAAGCTGCGGGTTTGGGTACCGTCACCGAAGATGGTTAATGGTTCGGCATTCAACGCCTGAGCCATGAATGCCGGGACTACGCGCCCGTCATTCAGTTGCATGCGCGGACCGTAGGTGTTGAAGATTCGCGCGATATTGGTGCGCAGGCCGTACACGCGATGGTAGGCCATGGTGATCGCTTCGGCAAAGCGCTTGCTTTCGTCGTAGCAGGAGCGGGGGCCGACCGGGTTGACGTTGCCCCAGTAGGTCTCGACCTGCGGGTGTACCAGCGGGTCGCCGTAACACTCCGACGTCGAGGTCAGGAGAAAGCGGGCGTTGTGGGCGCGGGCGAGCTCCAGCATGTTACGCGTTCCGGTGGAGCCGGATTCGAGCGTTTCGATGGGATGCGCGAGATAGTGAACGGGACTCGCCAACGACGCGAGATGCAGGACGCCGTCGACGGGTCCGTCCAGTTTTGTGGAATCCGTCACGTCGTGTTTTCGAAACGTGAAGCGAGCATGAGCGTCGAGGTGCGCGATGTTCGCGTGCGAGCCGGTGATCAGGTTGTCCAATGCAACAACTTCGTGACCTTCGGAAAGCAGGCGGTCACTGAAATGGGAGCCGATGAATCCCGCTGCTCCCGACATTACGAATCGCAAATGTTCGTACCCCCGATCTTTCATCGTACGATGCGCGAAAACCGACTGCGCACGCCAGGCAGGATAGCGGCGGACAATGGGGCAGAGCGGGCCTTTGGACTTCGCCAGGACTTCAGCGGAAAACGGCGGTTTTGGGAGACTCGCCTAGCAGGTCGGGGCTGAAGCCGGGCAGGCTGAATGCTTGCCCCTCTATGATGCTGTAATACCTTAGCTCGCAACCTGTTGAGCCATCAAAGTGGCGCAGTCGGTTTCGCCTGCGCATGCCGCTTTCAAATACTTCTGCCCGGCGGCGAGGTGGATGCCTGAGCGATGCCGCTGACAGGCCAGATGAAAGCGTTGACGCACTGCGAGGGTTGGGGGTTGAGGTGAGAAGGGCCGAAATCCTGCACAATCGTGAGGTCGTGCTGCACACACTGTCTATGCCGGTGATTTTGGAGGGAATTGAAAGATATGCGACGCTGCGATTTGATCGGCGCGACGTGCAAGGCGTTGCAATGTGCGGGCGTTCTGATTCATGTTGTGCGTCAAGATTCTTCAAGACTCCTTCGATTGCACTATAGAGGAGGGGTGGGTATTGACGCGGGCGGGATGGGTGGCCTGTGTCGTGTAAGGCGTTGTGAAACCGACGCGAGGCCGGGATTTAAATAATGAATCGAGTTGTGACCGGCGTCAGGAATGCGATGCCGAAGAGCCCGGGCGGCTGAAGCGGCAGGGATTCGGCGGGGCCGTCAAGCGTTGCGTTGCGGCTCACCCTCTTGGCGCTCTTCTTACTCTTTTTGGCCCCCTTCTTAATGCCCTTCTTGCCGGTTCCCGTGTCGCCCGACTGGCCGGTTGAGCCGCCTCGCCGCGCCCCGAACGCTACAGAGGCGGTACCGGCAAGCAGCGATAAGCCCAGCACTATCATCATTAGCTTCTTCATACGTGGTAGTTCTCCTTTAAGCAAGTTTTGGCCGTCAGCGCTGGCGATGAATCCATCCAGGTGTGCCCAGCAAATGCGACCAAAAGTTAAGTTGTTTTGCCGGGCTAGTTCGGAGCCGGCTTCTCAGCGTGATCGATCACCAACACTTCGACGGGGCCTTTGGCAGGCTTCAGGGTAAGCCCGAGTTGCTCTCGCAGGGCTGTGAACAGGGATGGACTATCAATTAAGGACGCATCGCTGTCGTCGACCGGCTGAGCCGAATTCTGATCCGGAACGAATTGGAGTTTGAAAGTGTAAGCGCCATTGAGTCCGGTCTCGTCTACGACCTTCCGACGCAATGGGCGCGATAGCGCTGAAGCGAACATGGCCATTGTGGCATTCACGCCGGTCATTTCACCGCGGCCATTCCGCATGCTGACCCCGGAGCCATCGTCCTTGGCTTCAACGAGTTTTGACCCGTTTCTCGAAACAACCAATGCATAGACAGGCATTTCTTTTGTAGCGAAGTGAGACTTCAGTTGAAACCGGTCCGCCAGGAGTGTTTGTATCATCTGGCGGAACTGCTCTGGAGTGCATTTTGGATTCGCCGCTTTGGCTTCAATGTCAAATCCGGCTGATCCCACCCAGTCAGGACCGCCCGAAACCTGAAATGGCATGAGTTGATATGCAAGCAAAACTAACTGTTTCAGGGTTGCGTTTGACGTAATCAGTCTTGCCCCGGGGCTGTGGGAGACAGATCTTTCATCCGCATCTCGCGACGCCGATTTTACTGACGCCACTTCAAAGGTCAGCCGTCCATTTGGCTGGGCTTGTGCATGCCCTGTCGGCGCGGTTAGCAAACCGACGGCGATCGGTACGGCAATCGTACACAGTCCAACTCCGAGAAGCAGCACTTTTTTCGGCAAGCTCAAACGGACCGCAAGCGGACGAGACAGAATGCGTTCCAGTCGCTTCCTGAGGTTCGCACCGGCCGCACCCGCCACAAAGGGCGGAGCGTGCAGATAAAACCTACAAACACTGAGAATTCCTTGCGCGTATTCTTCTGGATCTGTCGAGACATTAAGAACTTCTTCATCGCAGGCATTCTCACGCTCCTCAACAAGGCGCGCTCTTAACCACCAGACCAGCGGGTAGAACCAGAAGACGATTTCGACCAGCATGTGCAGCGCGGCCGTGAGGTTGTCCCGGCGCCGGACGTGGCACATCTCGTGTCTGACAATCGCCGCCAACTGAGCTGGTGTCAAGCGTTCCGCGATACCTTCCGGCAGTAACAGGATCGCTTTACGAATTCCAAACACGCCGGGCTCGACCCGCACTGAGCAACATGCCGCCGAAATAGGCAAGCCGAGATCGACTGGCGCAGCCGATTCGCAGACTGCCCGCATTTTTCGCCATGACCGCAGCCAAGAAACGAGACCGACGACAATGCCGCACAGCCAGATGCCGACGAGAATAGCTGGAGCCCGGTTGATCATCGGTGGCGCGATCCCCGGGAGGGCCCTCGCCGGGTTGGTGAAAGGCTGACTGATCTGTCCGGCCACAAATGACCATTGAGAAGGTTCGATCTCCGCCGCGGTCCGCCGCCAGAGGAGACTACCAATCCCGGTCAGAAGCGAGAACGGGATTAAGAACTTTACCGATGCCGCCAGCCAGAGCCAATACCGCACGGCAGCCCGGTTTTGTCGCAACACGAGCGTCAATACCCACATGGCCGCGGCGAACACGGTGGATTGCCACAGATGATTTGCCAGTGGCAAAAGATCCGCATAGGTCATTGCGATCTGTCCTTTCTGGTGGTCTTCTGGAGCGCCTTCTCGGCTTCCTTTATGTCGTCCAGGGTCAGGTCGCCGGATTCCACAAGGTGCGCCATCACCAGTTTGGCCCGGCCGCCGAATACGGCCAGCAACTCGTCAACGAAGCGGCGCTGCGCATCCTTACGCGAAATAACGGCCTCGAAAATATTAGCGTTGCTGATACGCTTGACACAGCGTAGGGCGTTCTTCCGCTCTAAGCGATAAACAACGGTCTGCACGGTTGTGTAAGCCGGCCTTCCGGGCTGGGGAAAGGTCTCCTGAATCTCGCGAACGGAGCAAGCGCCTTTCTGCCAAAGTACTTCCAACACCTGAAGTTCCAGTTTCGTAAGCTTTGGTTTGGGCATATCGGTCTGACTACAACGAAAGTTATTCTACTACGATGATAGTTGGCCTGCAAGCTCTTTTTTCATCAACGTCCGTCAAGGAGGCCAGTGGTTCGTGCTTATCTGCTCAAAACGGGGTTCATTTGGGCAGTAGTGTAAAGCGAAGTCCTGCCAAAGCAGCGGTAATATTCACTTGGAGCTTCAACGATGCCGCGATAGGTGCGCCAGGCTTTGCTGGTTCTTGCCGTCACTGTCTTCAGGATTCCCGTCACGGCGGAGAATCGTGCCGATATCCTGCTTCGGCCGCAAGGCCCAAACAATTTTCCCGCACTCTACCGCGAGGCACTGAACACGTTTGTAGAGGCCGATGAGAATTATCGCAAAGGGCAATACGCCGAGGAATCGAAAAAATCGTCTCCGCGTTCTGGAAAGCACACCCGCCTGGAACCCGCGAATGGGAACAAGCCGCAAACCTGGGTTTTCGCACCGGCCAGATAACGGGTGTCAACTATGGCGCTCCGGCCTGCTATAGCGCCTTGCGGATGCTGTCGGAGGCCCTTCAGTGGCGGCTATCGGCGAAAGCAAAAGCCTCCACACGCATCCGCCTCTCTGTGCTGCTCGTCGGCCATTCCAGCGGAATTCAGTTTTCCACGAAGAAAGAGCTTCACGCCGACAACGGGCATTTTGTGACGCACGATCTGGAGTTGGTTCCTTGGGAGTCGGTGGTCGAACAGTCCGTGTGGCTGTTCCGGGAATACGTTTCTGCGATGACGTGTGGATCGCTAACGCTTGAAACGGATCTCGTCCGATTGCCGAACGTGAACGTTGCGGTGACCATGCGGGAAGGTGATATAGGCCTCGCCAAAGACGCGGAACGAGTTCTTTGGAATGCTGTGCCCGCCTCCGTCAAAGCCGTCACCGACTGGTGGTGGATCATCTATCCGTCGCACTACCCACCGGAGCCTTCAGAACTCGCGGATAAAGAGTTTGTGACCGGTGGCATGAGCAGCGGCCCAGACGGCGCATCCCCGCTCTTCCCCATCGACGATTTATGGTTGCTCCGTAAACCTTCTCCCTATGCTCGACGAGTTGCCTACTCCGAATCCGAGCGCCGCGCCTACTTGCCACAATGGATGCAACACGAATTCTTCCATCAACTATTCCGTATCTATCCGGAATTCCAACTGGAGCGTAGTGATCATCAATGGTTCGATCGTTCCAAATGGCCGGCAGATTTCGAAGGCCGTCAAACTCCGTTGCGCCCCGACGAGAATGCAGATCCCAACTGAACACCATTGAAATAGCCTAGAAATTACTGCCGCCTATAACCGTATACGGTGGACCCGCACGAACGAAAGTGCGTTTGGCAAAGGGTTAGGGGAAGGCGCTCAGGGCTTCGCGGACGGCTGCCAGAGCTCGATTTTATTCCCATCCGAGTCATAGATCCAGGCAAATCGGCCGTAGGATTCATCCATTCGTTTGGGGTCGATCTTTACTCCCTCTTGCTTTAAGCGGTCGAGCAAAGCGTCCATATCGTCCACGATGTAATTGATCATGAACGGTGCAGGGCTGGGATTGAAGTATTCAGTGGAGGCGGGGAAAACAGTCCAAACCGTGACGTGTTCCTTTTGAGGGTCGTCGTGGTCGCGCCACGGCAGCATCACGCCGTAGCCTTTGTCAACGAGTCCAAGATGTTTTGAATACCATTCGCGCATCTGATCACGATTAGCGGATTTGAAGAAGACTCCGCCGATTCCAAGGATGCGGCCGCGCTGCTCCGTTTTGACAGGCGGCTTCGGGTTTTCAGGTTGCGAAGATTGCACTTTCTGTCCTCCTTTTGAGCCGGCTGAGATCAGCAACACCGAGCCGAGCGCAATTGTGCTCCAGGGTATTCGTTGCATGAGCGATCATACCAGTTTCGATTCGAACAGTACACCGTCCGATTCCGTGTGCAATCGTATCCAATGCGCCCGGCACTGATATTGGGGGGCGATAATTTGGCAATCTGGTGATAATCTAGTGCTTCCGATGGCATTTCCGTAAGACCGTTCTCTGGGGGTGGGTTGGTGAGAACTATCACTGCGTGCGCGGTTATTCTCGGTAGCCTTGCGCCCGTTTTCGGGCAGATCCATCGCGTCGAGGAGTTCGACTCGCTCGGGAATTACCGTCTTCAGATCGGATTCTACGGTTCGGGAAATGGACAGGTCAACGGACCTGCTGGAATTGCGGTCACAAGCTCCGGTTTAATCGTGGTGGCAGACAGCGGCAACCATCGAATCGAGGAGTTCGACGCGTCCGGTAACTATCACTTTCAGTTCGGACGATATGGAACTGGCAATGGTCTATTGAAGAATCCCACCGGCGTGGCGATCCTTCCGAATGGCACGATCCTGGTCACCGACACGGGCAACCATCGTGTGCAAGCCTTCGACTCCTCCGGTAATTATCGCTTTCAGTTCGGCGGTTTCGGAACTACTAATGGGAAGTTTGAATACCCCACCGGCATCGCGGTCAAATCTGACGGGTCGATTGTGGTTTGCGACACAGGCAACCGGCGCATGCAGGTGTTCGACAGCTTGGGCAACTATCGTCAGCAGTTCAATGGGGGCAGCGGGACGGGACAGCTTAACGACCCGGTTGCCGTAGCAATCGCGTCGAACGGCAACTACCTGGTGGCCGACGCGCGCACCGGGCGTGTAAACGCATATGACGGTTCCGGCAATCTCAAGTCCGTTCTGGGCGTCGGGCGACTGACCGAGCCGAACGGGATCGCCGCGGCCGCCGACGGCAGCATCCAAGTGGCCGATATTGGCAAACACGAGGTGATCAAGCTGGACAGTTCCGGCAACCAGACTATGGCCCTGGGGGGCTTCGGCACCAATCGGGGACAATTCGGAGCGATGGGTCCGTTTGCGGTCGCTTATGGTCCAAACGGTGTGCTACTGGTAAGCGATTCCTCGGGCGGTACGCCGATGCCGAGAGGCGGGCCGGTAGCGATCGCGGGGCCGGACCGGGCATTAAGCGCGCCGGGGTCGGTGACGCTTGACGGCAGCGCATCGTATGATCCCGCAGGACTTCCGCTGACATATAACTGGACGCTGATCGGGACGCCTCAGGGAGCTTTAGCGAGTCTTTCGAATGCAACCTCGCCCATCGCAACGTTATCGACGTATGCAGCGGGAACATACCAGGTACAACTTGTAGTAAGCGACGCGACGGGGACGAGTCTGCCGGCAGTGGTGACGGTGGGGACGCCGGGCGCGGTAGGGCCGACGGCGTGCGCGGGTGCAAACCGCACTATCGCGGCGCCAGGCGTCGTGGAATTGGACGGAAGTTGTACGACCGATCCCGCCGGTCACCTGCTGAGCTATACCTGGTCGGTAGTGGGCAAGCCGCCCTCGAGTTCGGCGTCGCCGTATGCGAACAACGCGGTGCGAGCGAGGTTCAACGCGGACGTAGCGGGAGAGTACGTATTCCAACTATTGGCGCAGGATGGGTCGCTGGGGAGCGCGGCCACCGTCACATTTACGACCTCCAATACGGCGCCGGTGGCGAACGCCGGCGGTCCGCATGGTGTGAATGTAAGCGACGTCGTGAGCTTGGATGGGAGCCGTTCGACCGATGTGAATGGCGACCCACTGACTTACACGTGGACGTTTCTGTCGCTGCCGGCGGGAAGCGCGGCGGTTTTGACCAATGCCTCGACTCCGTTTGCAAGCTTCACGGCAGACCACGCGGGGACCTATGTCGTGCAGTTGACGGTAAGCGACGGGCAGGCAAGCTCGTCGGACACGGCGGTGATCACGACGGGAGCGTGCGGGGTGGTGGCGAATGCGGGTCCGGACCAGAAGGCGGTGGTGTCGTCGATGGTGACGCTGGACGGAACGGGGTCGCACGCGGCGTGCGGACCGGCGCAGGCATTGACGTACAGCTGGTCGCTGATCGCGCGGCCGGGGAGTAGCACGGCGGCGCTGGTGGGGTCCACAACAGCCATGCCCACTTTTGTTCCAGACGTGTCAGGCGATTACATCGCGCAACTGATCGTGACGGGGTCCGGCGGGAGCGTCAGCAAGCCCGACACGGTGGTGATTGCGACGGGTGATACGACGCCGGTGGCGAACGCCGGAGGGAGCCAGACTGTCTTCGGAGTCGGCACCCAGGTAAATCTGAGCGGGACGGCGTCATCGGACGCGGATGGCGATGCGTTGACGTATCGCTGGGCTCTATTGTCGCGGCCCCCGGGGAGCACGGCGGCGCTGACCAGCTCGACGACGGCAACGCCTAGCTTTTTAACGGATTTGGTGGGCTCTTACATCGTGCAGTTGATCGTCAACGACGGGACAACGGATAGCGTGCCCGTGACGTCGGTAATCACGATGGTGCCCAAGAAGCCGCAGACCATTACGTTCACGTCAACAGCGCCGGTAACTGCCAAGGTGGGTGGGCCCACGTACACGGTGACTGCGACGGCGACCTCGGGGTTGACCGTGGATTTCACGATTGACGCGGCGGCGGCCTCAATTTGCTCGGCAGCCGGATCGACGGTGTCGTTTATCGGGGCGGGCACCTGCATCATCGACGCCAACCAGGCCGGCGACGCCACGTGGGGCCCGGCGCCGCAGGCCCAGCAGTCGTTTGCGGTGGCGAAAGGCGACCAGACCGTCACGTTCACGTCGACAGCGCCAGTAAATGCCAAAGTGGCGGGGTCTACATATACGGTGACGGCGACCGCGACATCGGGGCTAACGGTAGCCTTCACGATCGACGCATCGGCTTCTTCGGTTTGCTCAGTGCTGGGAGGAACGGTGTCATTCCTCACTGTGGGCACTTGCGTCATCGACGCCAACGAGGCTGGCAATGCAAACTACAACGCTGCACCGCAAGTGCAGCAGTCGTTCGCCGTTGCCAAGGGCGACCAGACCATCACGTTCACTTCGACGGCGCCGCCGAACGCAGTGGTCAACGGCGCGACCTACAACGTGACGGCGACGGCATCATCAACCCTGACGGTGACACTTACGATCGACTCGTCGGCCACCTCGGTGTGCTCTCTTTTGGGTTCGACCGTCTCGTTCAACGGAGCAGGGACGTGCGTGATTGACGCGAACCAGGCGGGCAACGCTAACTACAATGCGGCGCCGCAGGTACAGCAAACATTTGCAGTGGCGAAGGCCGACCAGACCATCATGTTCACGTCGACGGCCCCGGTAGGCGCAAAGGTCGCCGGGCCACCTTACACGGTGACGGCGACGGCATCGTCGACTTTGACGGTGATGTTGAGCATCGACGCGTCGGCTTCGTCGGTGTGCTCGATTTTGGGTTCGACCGTATCGTTCATCGGGGCCGGGACTTGCGTCATTGACGCCAACCAGGCGGGAAATGCCAACTTCAACGCGGCGCCGCAGGTGCAGCAGTCGTTCGCGGTGGCGAAGGGCGACCAGACGATCAGCTTCACTTCGACGGCACCCGTGAACGCAAAAGTGGGCGGCCCGGCCTACACGGTGACGGCGACAGCTACTTCGAGTCTCGCGGTGGGCTTTACCATCGACGCTTCAGCGACCGCGGTGTGTTCGATTCTGGGTTCCACAGTTTCCTTCACCGCGATCGGAACGTGTGTAATCGACGCTAACCAGGCCGGCAACGCCAACTACAACGCGGCGCCGCAGGTGCAGCAATCGTTTGCTGTGGCCAAGGGAGACCAGACGATCACGTTCACTTCCACAGCGCCCGTAAACGCCAAGGTAGTTGGGCCGACCTATACTGTCACGGCGTCAGCATCCTCGGGCCTGGGTGTAACGCTCAACATCGACGCGTCGGCCGCGACGGTGTGCTCACTCCTAGGACCTACGGTGTCGTTCCTGGCAACGGGGACGTGTGTAATCGACGCCAATCAGGCGGGCAACTCCAACTACAATGCCGCACCCCAGGCACAGCAATCGTTCCTTGTGGCGAAGGGCGACCAGATCATTACGTTCACCTCAACCGCGCCATTAAACGCGCAGGTGAACGGCGCAGTTTACGACGTGAGCGCAACCTCCAGCTCTGGTCTGACTGTCGACCTCACCATCGATCCGTCTGCTTCGTCGGTGTGCTTCCTCGCGGTTTCCACCGTGTCCTTCATTGGCGCGGGGACTTGCGTAATTGACGCCAACCAGGCGGGGACCGTTAACTTCAACGTGGCGCCGCAAGTTCAGCAGTCATTTGCCGTGTCCCCAGGGGATCAGACGATCACCTTCACGTCCACTGCTCCCATCGACGCCAAGGCGGGCGGGACGTCCTACACCGTGACGGCTACCGCGACATCAGGGTTGACCGTCGGCTTCACGATCGATGCGGCAGCTACGTCGGTGTGTTCACTTTCCGGTGCGACGGTGTCCTTCAACGCGATCGGCACCTGCATCATCGACGCAAATCAGCCCGGTAATGCTAACTACAATGCGGCGCCGCAGGTTCAACAGTCGTTCACCGTGGCGCAAGGTGACCAGACGATCACCTTCACTTCAACGGCGCCTGTGAATGCCATGGTAGGTGGGCCGACGTACACAGTGACGGCGACAGCGTCATCCGGTTTAACGGTCCTGATCACGGTTGACGCTTCGGCAACGTCGGTGTGCTCGCTTGTGGGTTCCACAGTTTCATTCATCGGGGTAGGGACGTGCATACTTGACGGCAACCAGGCGGGCGACGCGAATTACACTGCTGCTACGCAGGTACAGCAGTCGTTTGCCGTGGCCAAGGGGGACCAGACCATCTCGTTCACTTCCATGGCGCCTTTGAACGCTAAAGTGGCGGGGCCGACGTACCCTGTTACGGCGTCTGCATCCTCGGGTTTGACGGTGACGATCACAATCGACGCTTCAGCAACGTCGGTGTGCTCGATTGTAGGTTCAACGGTATCGTTCATTGGGACGGGCACGTGCGTGATCGACGCCAACCAGGGCGGCACCTCCCTCTACAATGCGGCACCGCAGGTGCAACAATCTTTTACCGTTGCTAAAGCCGATCAGATCATCACGTTGACCTCCACCCCGCCGACCAACGCGACACCCGGCATCGGAAATTACACAGCGACCGCAACCGCATCATCGGGTCTAACGGTAACCTTCACCATCGACAACTCGGCAAGCTCGGTGTGCTCGATTTCCGGCTCAACCGTGACCTTCACTGCCGACGGCACGTGCGTCATCGATGCGAATCAGGCCGGTAACTCTAACTACAATGCGGCTCCGCAAGTCCAGCAGACTTTCGTCGTAGATACTCCGCCGACTGTGTCGAGTACCAACCCGGCGAATAACGCTACCAGCGTGGCGCTCAACAGCACCATCTCCATCACCTTCAGCAAGCCGGTCACAGTCACCGGCTCCGCGTTTATGCTCGCCTGCTCGCCGAGTACCACGCCGGGCTTCACAGTAACGCCGGCGTCCCCGGCGACTACGTACGTCCTGCATCCCTCGACCAATCTGCCGTTCGACAACTCTTGCACGGTGACGGTGGTTGCCAACCAGGTCAGCGATGCCGCGACACGGAACATGACAAGCAACAACATGTTCAGCTTCGCTACACCTCCGATCGCGAACGGCGACGCCTACCCCGAGACCATCATTGGAAACGTCTCTGTCGACTCCTCGCTAATCCCCTACAGCGTCACCACCAACGATCAGTTCAACTCGGCTGTGACCATCACCGCCTTCGACACTACCAGCGCCAACGGTGGAACAGTTTCTTTAACGACATCCGGCGCCGGGATTGGGATGTTCACCTACAATCCCGCGCCAGGCTACACGGGCGCCGACTCCTTCACTTACACGATCAGCAACGCCCATGGCAGTACAACCGCCACGGTGAACCTCACGGTCTCCGGCGTGATCTGGTTCATTAACAATACGGCCGGGGCTGGCGATGGACGCCTGTCGTCGCCGTTCAACACTCTCACGGCTTTCCAGGCGGTCAATGATGGAGCTGCCTGCAATGCGCTCAATACTCCAAGGTGCCATCCCGCCGCCAACGCCAATATCTTCCTCTATGACAGTGCCACTGGCTATACAGGTCCGGTCACCCTGCTGAACGGGCAGAAGCTGATCGGCCAGGACGCGACATCGAGCCTCTCGAGCATCACCGGCCTGACGCCCGGTACAAGCAGCGCCACACTCCCGTCTACCGGCGGCGGTTCCCCAAATCATGTCTCGATCACCTCGTCCGGCAACACTGTCACTTTGGGCTCAGGCAATACCGTTTGGGGTCTGACCCTGGGCGCCACTGGCACAGCACTGACTGGCTCGAGTGTCGGTAGTCTCAAGATCCGCGACGCTACAGTCAACACCAACGGTTCCGGCGGAGTGAACCTGGTCAATGGCGCAATCGATGTAATGTTCAAATCGATCTCTGCAACCGGAGGCTCCAATGGCATCTCGCTCGTAAACACGACTGGCAGCTTCACCGTGACCGGCGACGGCTCCACGGCGAATTCGGGCGGCACGATCTCGAACATGACGGGCGCCGACCAAAGCACCGTCGGCGTGGGCACGCAGGGAACCGGCCTGTACATGAACAGCGCCACGAACGTGTCGCTCTCCTGGATGCACCTGCACGACTTCAGCAACTATGCGATTCAAGGGACCAGCGTCACGAACTTCACGCTGGATCACAGTACTATCGACGGAGCCAACGGCAACAACACCAATCTCAATAACCCGCCTTCGGGCACGCCGAACCAGGGCGAAGGCTCGATCCAGTTCTACAACCTCCTGGGTACGTCGGCGTTTACGAACAGCACCATATCGGGCGGCGTCGCCGATACGATCGAGATCATCGAGACCTCCGGCACCCTCACGAGGCTGACGGTAGACAATTGCACAATCAGCGAGTCGAACACCGCAAGTGGCGGCGACGCATTTGACCTCTTTGGGCCGGGCAGCAGCACTGCCACGATTGGCCTCACGGTCACCAACAGCACCTTCACACGGGCTCATGGCAGTATTCTCTCGGCGATAACAAACGGCTCGGGCGCAATGGATTTGGTGATCAAGAACAACAATTTCAGCAATGCGGATACGACTCATGCTGGACATGGCGTGTTCCTGACGCACGCAGGCTCCAACAACCTGACGTTTGACATCGAAAACAACACCTTTGGCGGCGCCCCGAACAACAGTTTCAAATTTACAGCGCTGGCCGTGGGGAAGGCCGTGCCGTCGCCGCTCGTGTCGACGACCGCCTCAGGCAAGATCATTGGTAATCATTTCGGGACAGCGGGTGTGCAAGGCTCGGGCACATCCCAGGGATCTAACTCTGACCCGCTTGAAATCGATGCCGACGGCGAAGGAACCATGACTGTCCTGATCCAAAACAACGACATCCATGGATTCGACGAATACGGCCTGTCGATGTTCGCGGAAGAGGGCAGTGTAACTCTGAATGCGACCGTCATCGGCAACACGATCGATACCCCGAATACGAACGACTCCGTAGCTGGCATGGACATTACCGTCGCGGCGGCTACCACTGACACAGCCACTGCGTGCCTCCAAATCGGCGACTCAGTCACGGCTAACAAGAACAGCATTAGCGGTGCGCCCGGAACCGTCGCCATTGGGCAGGCGAACGACGTTCTATTCAACGGCCAGGCAACCACAAACGGGACAATCAAGCTTCCCGGATATGCCGGAGTGAGCACGGACACAACAGCCGTAACCAACTATCTCAAGGGACTTAACACTCTGGCCGATTCTCCGTTCGTCACATTTAATCAGGCGGCCAACAATTTCCGGAATACGGCCGGCGGGGCTGCCTGCCCGCTACCGCAGTAGAGACGGTGCATCGATTCATCGGGTGCGTTCGCGACGAGACGCGGATGTTCTACTTGCAACACTTGAACAGGATTTGGGTCCGTGAACTTTATATTCACACCTCGAAATTCGTCGGCGAGGTAGCAGATGGCTGCTCAGCGCCTCTCTTTATTCGAACCGCCGATGCGGTCCAATTCACAACCGCAACCGGGATGAAACCACGGTACCGCCGCCTTTTACGCGGCCGTTTGGCCGGCTGAAGCCGGCGTTATTGGGTCGGCGAGGTGAACGCCTGCGTCACCTCGATCAGGCCCGGTTTACGGCGGCGCAGCTCCATTTTTCGATGGCGTCCACGATGTCTTCTACCTTAACGGGTTTGGAGACAAAGTCGTCCATCCCTGCGGCGAAGCATCGTTCACGGCTTCCATCGATGGCCTCCGCGGTCATCGCGATGATCGTTATGTGGCGGGCGGACCCTTCGCGGCGGCGAATCTCGCGGGCGGCCTCATATCCATCCACTTCCGGCATCTGACAGTCCATGAAGACCAGGTCGTAGGGGAGCAACTGGACCATTTCAATGGCTTCACGGCCGTTTGCGGCGACATCGGTCCGCACACCCAGACGCTCCAGGATGCGGCGCGCAACGGTCTGGTTCACGATGTTGTCTTCGGCAACAAGAACACGAAACGAAAGACTGGCGAATTTGCCGGCCAGACTCGGCCGAGCGGGCCCGCCGTGCGCGGCGTTTGGCACTTGAATCCGGTTTGCGCGCTTCGACCAGGCGGTGGCCAGGCTGTTCAGCAATTGCGAGCTTCGTACCGGTTTGGTGAGGCAGACATCGACCGTTCCTTGCGTCAGACCCTTGACCTCGCCCCAATGCCCGATCGAACTGAGCATGACAACGAGAGCGTCACTCACCAGGGGATCGGATTTAATCAAAGCCGCCAACGCGGCTCCATCCATGCCGGGCATGTGATAGTCGAGGATCACCATGTCGTACGGATCGCCACTGTTTCGAGCCGCACGAAGGGCATCCCAAGCGTCCTCGCCGGTGGCAAAGCTACCGTTCCGCATGCCCCACGCCGAGATCTGCTCGTGAATGACGCGGCGATTGATTTCGTTGTCATCGACAATCAAGACGCGTAAGCCACGCAGGTCCGCAAGGGGCGCCGGTTCCTGGCATGAATCAGCGGCCAGCTTGAATGGGAGCGTGAACGAGAATGTCGAGCCCTTGCCTTCCTTGCTCTCGACATGAATGGATCCTCCCATCAACTCGATGAGATGCTTGCAGATGGCCAGTCCCAGGCCAGTTCCTCCATAGCGGCGGGAAGTGGAGGCATCGGCTTGCGTAAATTTGTCGAAGATAGCTGCCAGCTTTTCAGGCGGTATGCCGATGCCGGTGTCGCTCACCGCGACCCTTATCGAGGCGGTTTCCGTGTCGGTGCTTTCGCACTGCACGCGGATCAGCACATGGCCGCTGCGGGTGAATTTGACGGCGTTGCCGACCAGGTTCGTGATGACCTGACGGACTCGGCCCGCATCGCCCACGAAATGGCGCGGCGTTTCCGGCGGATATTGCAGAACCAGGTCAATGCTGTTCTCCTCCGCCCGGGGCGCAAGCATTTCGACGACATCTTCAACGACCAGGCAGAGGTCGAACGGATAGGCTTCGATGGCTAACTTGCCGGCCTCGATTTTGGAGAAGTCCAGAATGTCATTAATGACAGTGAGGAGCGCCTCACCAGAGCGGCGGACCGTGTCGACGTAGCTGCGCTGGTCCGGCGTCAGGTCGGTATCAAGAAGGAGACCGGTCATGCCGATGACGCCATTCATCGGAGTCCGGATCTCGTGACTCATGTTCGCCAGGAATTCGCTTTTCGCGCGGCTCGCCTGTTCGGCCGCGATCTTCAGCACCCGCTCCTGCGCCAGCTTTCCTACAATCGTCGAAGTCTGCAGGCGAACCCGGCGCCGCAGCATAAAGACCCAGATCAAAGCGAGCACCGCGACTACGGCAGTGACACCGGATGCCGCGAGGGTGCGCTGGAGCGTCCACCAGGGAGCATCTCGAATGACGGCGATATCGCGGCTGGATCGGATGGCCAGGGAGAAAGTCCCCGGCCGAACATCCTGGAGGTCGCCGAGATGGATCGAAGAGACACCCGTCAGACGCAACAGACTATCGGTTTGGAGGACGGGGAGCCTGTCTGAGAGATCCAATTTCGCGGTGAACGTTACTCCACCCGCTTCGAGCAGGAGTGTCTTTTCCGTGGGTGTTACGAACTGGTCGATCAGAAACGCGTCGATCTCGATGAGTTGGAGATCGACGCCGTCATCGAGGACCTGATCCGCGGTAACGCGCTGCGGACGAGGTGGCGCTCCCGAGGCGATGCGTTGAATTTCAGCCTCCTGCATGGAAGGGCTGAATTCACCAGGTTGCGTGATACCAATGGCTTCCACCACGTCACCCAGCTTTAAAACCTGGGAATTGTGATGTTGAATCACAATCCCGGAGGTGCCGTCGTGGACGAAGGTTGGGCCTTCGGGACGCGTCATAATCACGACGCCACGGATTTTGTCCGGGACGCCCAGGCCACCGCGCTGAGAGAACCGCGTCAAATCGACGATGCGCTGCGGAATCGCGGCCAGGTGCGATGGTGCTTCCACCACCTGGATAAACTGCGCGGATGGCACGCGAAGCTGAATGCCGATTAACTGGCGCCTGGAGTTAAAGCGAGAACCGCAGACCCCGCGAAACCGCACCCGCGCATTAATCAATTCGCCGGTGGAAATTCGTCCGCGGACTTGAACCGAGAAGCGATGAGTTCCCCAAACCGCTTCGAGGACGGTTGTGCTGCCCGAATACGCGGCAGACTGCACGACGCCCTCGGCTTCCACCCAGTCGGAATCCTCACGGCCGGAAATCAGTTCGTCTATTTCCAGCCGGCGCGGAACCGGCAGCGGACCTTTTCCAACGATCTGAATATGCGGAGAGGTAACGATGGGTGCAAATTCCCCAGGGCCGGTCAGCCCATCGACGACGAGCGCCTGGCCCTCTTCAAAGATGGTATTGCCTAATGCGTGGGCGGCGACGTAAATACCGCCTGTCTGATCCTGAACGAAAAGCGCGCGGCCATCCGGCTCATAGAAGGTGACCACGGCATGCAAGTGCACGGGCAACGCCTGCGCGGCCTTTTCGGGCGCCATGGTGTGAATCTCGCCAACACTCGTGATCGCGTGGTCTTGCGATTCGGACTTTTGTAATGGCGGGGGGTTCGAGTTGGCCGCCGGCCGGTCTACCTGGACATCCGCAAAGCTGGAAACCCACAGCTTCAAGCGCTGCGGTTCACCGCTGGCGTCGTAGCTGGCCGTTAAGACGCCGCGGATTGTGACAGTGGAACCGTTCAGCCTTGTAAAGTCGCTTCCCGCGAGATTCAAAACCCAGGCCTCCAACTGCTGCCGTTTCGTTTGCAGAATCACATCGAGTCTTCCGGTGCCCGCGAGCGCTACGTGATTGACGGCGCCATGCACCTCTACGCGGCGGTACTCCAGGGGCGCCGGCGCTGTTTCTCCGGGTTCAAACGGGCGGGCCTGGGTATTCTCAATTTCACGAAGCGGTTGGAGAGATGCCCGGATAACCAGGGGATTGTGCCCGCCGGCAGCCGCGACACCCACGACTTCGGCCTTTTGGGGGACTCGAAACATCTCCGGTATAACGACATTTTCGACGCGGACGCCCCCGGTGGCATCCTCAAGGAACAGGAGCTTCCAGTTCCGGTCTGCGTATGTGACGGTGCCGGTGAGATGAACCTGGATCTGATCCTGAAGGTAGTTGGGGGGCAAGGCTCTGAGTTGCTCGACGGTTGTGATGACGCGGTGGGAAGGCACACTTGCGCGATGGCAGGCTCCTGCAGAGAGAAGGAGAGCCGCGGTTAGAGCATCGATGCCTATGCGTCGTAGTCGGGGGCGTACACCCACATTCAGTTATTCGGCTTAATGGGGGTAGAGCGTTAGACATCGGGCTGCTTGGAGAAGCCCAAGGTCAGTTAGTCTTCCGCGATGGGGTGTGACGGCAGGTTGCCAACTCCAGTATTGCCGGCTTCAGCCGGCATATTGGCAGCCTAAAGGCTGCGTTACTGCACTTCCGTGGACCAGCGAGCTGCGTCAGACTTCGCTACGAACGACTAAGACGGGGGTCTTGAGATTGTGGCGGACGGCATTGATCGTCGTCCCGAACACTATGTCTTTCAGGCCTTTGTGACCGTGGGCTCCCATGACGATCAGGTCGGGTTCGAGATCGCGGGCGTAGCGGACGATCTCGCGTCCGGGGTTCAGGGAATGGCGAACCACCATCTCAACTTCTATGCCCTGGCTGCGGAGGGTGTCCTCAATGCGCGTAAAGTAGGCACGGCCCTCTTGGATTTCCGCGGTTTCCGACATTGCGCCGTACATTTGGCTGGTGACACCCTCCTCAATATGCAGGAGGTAGAGCTTGGCGCCCTGGGGCCGCGCCAGTGCGGCAGCGTGGGCTATGGCGGGGCGATCGAGCGCGCTGTGGTCGAGGGGCACGAGGATGTTCCGGTAGATTGGCGTCGGGAGCGCGGCGGCGACTGCCGGAATCGCTCCGGGGAGCGGTTCAATTGGTTTTCGGCGGGCACGCCGAAGCTGCGGCTCGAGGGTAATCCAGAACAGCAGAACTACCAGGCCGATGATGATGGGATACAGAATCCAGGCGAGCCAGCCCGAGAGCCAGTCCTTGGCGTCGAGAATCACAAGCCAGACGTTGAGGCCAAGGATCGTGGCGGCTGCCCCCCAAGCCAGAAACTTAACCCAGAACGGATTGGCCAGGGAACCCATGCGCGTTCGGTCGTTTGTGAACTGGACCAGGGGGATCACCGCGAAGGGTAGCTGCAGGCTGAGGATAACCTGGCTCAAGAGGATCAATTGATACGATCCGCGATCGCCCACGATCCACACCGTCAGCGCGGCGGGGATGATGGCGGCTGCCCGGGTGAGGGAGCGGCGCAGCCAGGGGGTCATGCGGATTTGCAGAAAGCCCTCCATCACCACTTGGCCGGCCATGGTGCCGGTCATTGTGGAGGACTGCCCCGAACAAAGCAGCGCGATGCCGAAAACGACGCTCGCAGCCGCCGTACCCAGCAGCGGCGAGAGCAACTGATGTGCTTGCTGGATCTCGGTGACGACGATTCCGCGGCGGAAGAAGATACTCGCGGATAAAACCAGAATCGCGATGTTGACTAACATGGCGCCGTTCAGCGCGATGGTGGAATCGACGAAGTTGTAATGACAGGCGAGACGCTTTTCGTTTTCAGTGGGGCCGATGCGGCGGGTCTGGACGAGAGCCGAATGCAGGTAGAGATTGTGGGGCATCACGGTCGCGCCAAGAATCCCAATGGCAATGTAAAGGCTTTGACTGTTGACGTGGGGGACGAGACCGGCAGGAATTTTTGCGAGATCGGGCACCGCCCAGAGAATCTCGGCGAGAAAACAGCCCCCGATGATCGTGATTAAGGAGAGGATGAAGCTCTCAATAACACGGATGCCCATGCGGCTGAACCAGAGCACGAGCAAAGTGTCCGCGGCTGTGATCAGGACCCCAGCCAGGACCGGGATGTGGAACAGGAGGTTGAGAGCGATGGCGGCGCCTAAGACTTCGGCGAGGTCGCAGGCAGCGATGGCGATTTCGCACAAGACCCACAACATGGCTGATACAGGCCGTGGGTAGGTTTCGCGGCAGGCTTGGGCGAGGTCGCGTTGCGTCGCGATTCCCAAGCGGGCACTGAGTGTCTGGAGCAGGATGGCCATCAGGCTGGACAGCACGATGACCCAGAGGAGTTGATATCCGAAACGCGCGCCGCCCTCGAGGTCGGTAGCCCAATTGCCGGGGTCCATATAGCCGACACTAATGAGGTAAGCGGGTCCGGAGAACGCGAAGATGCGGCGCCAAAGCGATGGGTGGGAGGTTGGGACGGAAGAGTGGACTTCCGCCAGGGAACGACCTGAAGCTGTAGTTTCCGAAAACAAGTTAACTATAGTTTATTGTATCTGTCCTGGTAAAGCAATCCTTTAGTTCAAACGGCCCGTTGCGGCCACTTTGGTGGTTTTCGGCCAATGAACGGACGTTAACAATGTGGCCTAATGTATTGAAACCATACTGTTTGTTGGTTGGGCCGTGAAGTGCAAATGATGGGTCGGCAACGAGGTCCGTATGAAACTGAGTCACGCAAGTTTGGTACTTCTGATCGCTGGGTCCATCGTGTTTGCGCAGGACCCGGGTCCGCAGGCCGCCGTGCCGCCGGACAATGGTCAGCAAGCTCAAGCTGTGGACGACAACCAGCCCGGACGCGGCATCGCGCGCATCAGCCTGCTGAATGGCGACGTTTCAGTACGACGAGGCGACTCGGGTGATGTGACGGCCGCTGCGATCAACGCGCCTCTCGGACCGCAGGATGGCCTGCTCACGAGTTCCACCGCACGCGCCGAATTGCAGTTCGACGCCGCCAATTCCGTGCGGATCGCTCCTAATTCAGAAGTCCAGATGGGCGATTTGCAGTACAACGTGCATATTGTTCAGGTGGCGATTGGGACCGTTACTTATACTGTCCTGAACGATTCGCAGGCGCAATCGGAAATCGATACGCCCAACGTAGCGGTTCGGCCATTACAGAGGGGCGCTTATAGGATCACAGTTCGGGAAGACGGCACATCGGAGATCGTAGTTCGATCGGGAGAAGCGGAGGTAGCCACTCAACGCGGCTCCGAGCACGTGCGGGCCGGCCAGATGATGATGGTTCGCGGGAACCCGCCGGATGTGGAATTCCAGGTTGTGGCCGCGCCGGCTCTCGATGAATGGGATAGCTGGAATCAATCGCGCGACCGGCAGGTCACAAGTTCGCGGTCGGCGCAGAACGTCAATCCCAACATTTACGGAACCGAGGATTTGGACCAGAACGGGCGCTGGCAGTACGATTCCACCTACAACCAGAATGTGTGGGTTCCCTCGGTGGGACCGGACTGGGCGCCGTATCGTGACGGTCGCTGGGTTTGGGAAGACTGGTACGGCTGGACCTGGGTTGGAGCTGAGCCGTGGGGCTGGGCGCCTTATCACTTTGGCCGTTGGTATCATGCCGGATTTGGCTGGGCCTGGTGGCCGGGACCGGTCGTTGGTCCGTGCTACTGGCGCCCGGCGCTAGTGGGCTTCTTTGGATTCGGCGGCGGTGGTTTTGGAGTTGGTTTCGGGTTCGGGAATGTCGGCTGGGTTCCGCTGGCTCCGTTTGAGCCGCTGCACCCCTGGTGGGGTCGTTGGGGCGGGTACGGCCGAAACGTTTTCGTCAACAACACCACGATCATCAACCATGGAAATATCGGGAACGTCTACCGGAACGCGCGGTTTGGAAACTCGATCACCGCGGTTAGCGCGGGGAATTTCGGACGGCGGGCGGGTGGATTCAACGCGATGAGCGCGAACCAGGTGGGCAGCGCGGGAGTTGTTCGAGGAATGCTTCCCGTGGCGCCGGACCGGTCGAGCCTGCGCATGTCGGACCGGGCAGTGAACATGTCGCGGATGCCGCAGGTGCGGAACCAGCAGTTCTTCAGCCGCATGCCGCAGTCGCAGGCGCAGCATATTCCGTTTGAGCAACAGCAGCGGATGGTACAACAAGCGGGACGCAATGCGTTTACTGGATCTAGTGGTGCGGTGACGAACCCCGGCGGCTTCTCACGGGCGGGCGGGTCCTCCAGTCCCGTGCAGTCGCCGGGTGGCTGGCGGCAGTCGTCGGATCGTCCGTCCTCGAGTGGCGGGACACCGCCGTCGGGCGTGAATCACGGCTGGAGCCGTTTTGGCGAGCCAATCCACAACAGTGGCGGCGCCTCACAGCAGTCCTCTTTTGCCGGGCGGCAAGGTGGCTACGCGCCACAGGCGAATTATCGGTCCGAGCAATCTAATAGCGGGTCGCCAAGTGGAGGTCGTTATAGCGCGCCGGCATCGCAGGGGAACGGTTGGGGAAGCGGTGGCAGTGGCGCGGTCCGTATTAGTCCTCCGATCGTACGAGAGCGGCCCTCGACCCCCCAGAACTACGGCGGTGGTGCGATGTCCTCCCCCCGTAGTTTTGGGGGCAGCGGAGGTGGTGGTGGTCGCGCGGCGACTCCAGCTCCCGCACCCCGCAGCTACAGCGGCGGTGGTGGCAGCGCCCCGCGTGGCGGAGGCGGCGGTGGCGGTGGTTCGCACGGCGGCGGCGGCGGTGGCGGTTCGCATAGCAGCGGTGGCGGCGGCGGACACCACAGGTAATCTCCTAAAGTTCTTCCCTCATGGCCCGAGCGGCGACTTGGTCGGCTCGGGCCTCTTTTTTTGTCTTTGCCTTTCTGTTGACAACCTACAGAGTGTGGGTATATTCTGCTGTTGGATATCAACAGGAGATTTCGAAGCCGGTGATTCTGCTCAATCGGCTGCTGGCGTCGCTTCGGAAGGGGACGCTGGATGCAGACCTGGACGCGGAACTGCGATTCCACCTGGATATGGAAACGGCGGAGAACATCCGCCGCGGAATGAGGCCTGAAGAGGCGCGGTATGCCGCACAGCGCAGCTTCGGAGGGGTTCAGAAAACGAAGGACGCGTGGCGCGACCGCCGCTATCTGCCCGACCTAGAGGCCGCGATTCGCGACATGCGTTACGCGCTGCGGTCGCTGCTTCGCACGCCGGCCTTCACATGCTTTGGCGTGATTACTCTGGCGCTCGGGATCGGCGCCAATACGGCGGTATTCAGCGCGCTTCACGCACTTGTTCTCCGTCCGCTTCCGTACCCTGAGCAGGAAGCCCTGGCAGCGATTTGTGAGACCTCCGTCTTTCAGGGGCAAGCGACGTTAATGTCCACCTCGGCGCCGAATCTTCTGGATTGGCGCGAGCAGAACCAGGTGTTCGACGGCATCGGTGCATACACTTCAGGCGGCGTGAATCTAACGCAGGGTAATGCGACTCTGCGCGTTCCGGCGGCTCGTGTCGAACCCGAGGTATTTCGAATCCTGCGAGTCAAGGCGCGGTTGGGACGGTATTTCTTCGTGGATGAAAATCAGACGGGCCGCGACCGTGTGGTGATTCTCAGCGATGGCCTGTGGAGCAGAGAGTTTGGCGCCGACTCCAATGTCATAGGCCGCGAGATTAGCGTGAACGGTGCGGATCATGTCGTCATCGGGGTCATGCCGCCCGAGTTTCAGTTTCCTCCCCGAACACAAACCGAATTATGGACGCCGCTTAGCTTTGACCAAAACGCAAGGAGGGCGCGAGGGTCGCACTGGCTGATGGTCATCGCGCGTCTGAAGCCGGGTATTTCCTGGGCGGCGGCGCAATTGAATCTGAACGGGGTTGCGCGGCGCATCGGGGAGCAGTATGGGCGCTTCGGAGGTGTCCGGGTTCAACCCTTGCACGGTGATGCGGTGCGTGCAACCGAGGAGTTGCTTGTGGTGCTGTCCGGCGCAGTCGGTTTTGTTTTACTGTTGGCCTGCGCCAATGTATCGAGCTTGATTTTGGCGCGTGCCGCGGGGCAGCGCCGGGAACTGGCGGTTCGGGTGGCATTGGGCGCGGGACGATGGCGAATTGTGCGTCTACTGTGGGCTGAAAGCCTGGCGCTTTCCATCCTTGGAGGCGCCGCGGGTCTGTGGGGCGCGAGGCTTTCTGTTAGCGCGCTGCGGGCGAGGGCGGGCGATCGATTGCCCGTGGGCGTGACCGTTTCCGTAGACGCCTCCACGGTCTGGTTCTGCGCGATTGTCACGTTGGTTGCGGCGCTGCTGGCCGGGCTGATTCCCGCGTTGCGCGCCAGTCGCGTCGAGCTGGTGCCGGCTCTGAAGGACACCATTGAGTCGGCATCGCCGCTGCCACGGCATCGGCCCAATTGGCTCGTGGTTGCCGAAATCGCGTTGTCGCTCACTCTGGTTATTGGAGCGACGCTCCTCGTCAGGAGTCTTCGCCTTCTGGGTCAGGCGGATCTCGGGTTCCGTCCGGAGCGCGTTTTGACGATGAAAGTTGCCCTCCCGCAAGCGCGGGCGGACTTTTACGATCAGCTTCTCTCGAATCTTAAAGACCTGCCGGGTGTGACCGCCACAGCGGCGGCCAGCCTTCTTCCGGTGGAGAGCTCCGACAACCGGTTTGTTTTTACGATTGCGGGCGCTGAGCCTGCAGGTCCCGGGCGAGAGCCCGGCGCGCTCGTGCGTATCGTAACGACGGAATATTTCGATGCGATGGGGATTCCCCTTCTTCGAGGACGCTGTTTTCGGAACGAGGATACACGGGGTGGAAGATTGGTAGCCGTAATCAACCGGCGGGCTGCAGAGAGTTATTTTCCGAACCGGGACGCCGTGGGAAAGAGTATCGCGCTGGGGGTCGGGGACGGGCGCGATGCCTGGATGACGGTGGTGGGTGTGGTGGGGAACCACTGGAACGGGGATGCGTACGATCCGGTTCCAGCTATGATCTTTACGCCACTACGGCAGTTTCCCTGGCCGCTGGGAACGATGAGCATCGTGACGCGGACGTCGGTCGAATCGGTATCGCTGGTCACCGCAGCGCGACGAGCGGTGAAGAAACTCGATGCAGGCGCCGCGTTGTTTCAAGTAAAGACGATGGAGAAGATCATCTCGGATTCCACGGCCAGCACGCGATTCCTGTCGCAGCTCCTCACGGTGCTTGCGGCGCTGGCGCTTTCGCTGGCGCTGGTGGGTGTTTATGGAGTGATGTCGTACATTGTTTCCCGCCGCACGCATGAGGTGGGAGTGAAGATGGCGCTCGGCGCCAGCCGCGGCCGGGTGTTGCTGGAGATGCTAAGCCGCGGGCTGGTCAGCTCGTTCCTGGGCGCGATTTTGGGTCTCGTTTGTGCGGTGGTGGTGAGCCGTGGCTTGCGAGGATACATGATCGGCGTGCCGGTGCTCGATCTGGGTTCTTATTTGACGTCAGCGGTGGCGATACTCGGGGCGGCTCTTGTGGCTAGCTTTGTGCCTGCGTGGCGCGCGTCGCGGGTCGATTCCCTGATCGCTATGCGGTGCGAGTAGGGCTATTTTTTCCGCAAATCGTAAATGTAAATGGAATAGCCGACCCGGGCCATGGGATCGAGGTCCCGGATCCAGGCGTATGTGCCGGGGGGATAAAGCACCTCGTCGAGCGACGTTACGCTCATGGCGGCAATGCAATCCAGGGCGGCGCGTTTGCCCTTCTCGCCGGTAGCGGGCGGGTGCGGGCCCTGGATGCCCAGCAGCGGCAGGTTCGCGGTGCCGAAGTAGTCCAGACAAAGGTGAGACACGGGATGGGCGGTCAGCCAGTCCTTCAGGCGGTTGGCATCCTGGCCCCAGTCGATGTTCGAATCCGCGAGGATTTTGCCTCCGTTGCGGGGTCCGCCGGAAAGAACATTGAAGAATGACAGGTAGTAGGGGTGGATCGCGAGGGTTTCGATGGCTAGTCCGGCGATGAGGATGGCCAGCACCCAGGGTTTGGCGGGAAAGCGAGTGTGGACCAGAGTCGCGGCGATCAGGATAAACAGGAATGGCCAGATCGGGAGGAGGTGACGAATCCCGAGGTTGATGTGGCTTCCCAGGCTGAAGATCCAGTAGACGAGGACCGGGACAATGAGGACGGCCCACTGAATGGGCAGGCTAAACCGCCTGCCCCACCGAGCAAAAGTGGCTGAGGCAGTTTCGCCTGCGTGTTCTGGTGAGGTCGAAAGGAAGGCGGAACCGCCTGCTTCACCGTTGCGCACCCTCCAAGCATTCGCGGGTTGAAAAAACCACAGGAAGGCACAGAGGATCAAAGCGGCCAGGGTTGCGGCCGGGGTCTTTACCGCGAAGGCGACGGGGAAGTAATACCACCAGCCCTTCAACGAATGCATGCCGAGGAGAAATGCGGGGTGGCCGATTTGATCGTGGTCGAGCAGGACGAGGAGTCCTTCAAGGAAAGGATGCGCATGCAAGACCCCGCGATGAGTCATGCGGGCCACAGAGTTTTTGTAAGTGCGATCGAGCAGATCGTGGACGATTTGCGCGTCCACGCCGCCGGGCCGAACGCCATGGCTGAACGAGACGACCGCGTACACCAGCCATACGACGGCTCCGGCCACGAGCACGGCCAATAAAAGACTGATTATGCCGTGGCGAATCGAAAGCTCCTCGCGGTTTTCGAAGTAGCGAATGGCATAGAGTAGGACAAAAACGGGCAGGAGGAAAACGGCGGAGAACTTCGTGGCGGCGGCGATCCCCAGCGCGAGACCCGCGAGCAGGATCCTTCGGCGGCTGGGTTTCTCTAGGAACGCCGCCCAGGCGATGCAGGCGAGGAAGCCGGCAAGGGCCATGGCCACGTCGTTTTTGACATAGCGCCCGTGCGCGATAAAGTTCGGATCCAAAACGAAGAGGGTTAGCGCGAGAAGGCTGGTGCCGGCGCCAAAGATCGATCGCGCCCATAGGGCAATGGCGAGGCCCAGGCAAGCGGTCAGGAGAATCGAAGTCATCCGCGCCGCGAATAAGAAATCGTCTGCTCTCCGGCCGTTGAAATAGTAGAACTGCAGCCCGAAAACATACTCGTCGGGCTTGGCCCAATAGGCCGAATCGAGTGGGAAAACCGGGTGGAAGGCCAGCACCGGAAGAGCCGCGATTAACTTGGCCAGGGGCGGATGCTCGGGGTTCATCCGGAAATCTCCAGTCATGAGGTAGCTGTATCCGGCGGCCAGTTCGATCGGTTCGTCCACCGTGACGGCTTCCTTGCGGGCGGTGGTGATCTGGAGGGCCGCCAGGAAGGCTAACAAGAGAGTAACGGCAGGCCAGTAGAGTCGCGACGCCAAGAAGACACCATTATCCATGTTCTCGGTACACTCGGTGGATATGTCTATTGTTAATCCTGTAACAGAAGAACAGGCTGCACCCGAGGTCCGCGGAACCCTTTACGACCATAAGCAGCGCCTGGGCAAAGTGCCGAACTTTTTCGCGTCCATGGCTCACCGGCCCGATGTGTTAAAGGCGTTTCTTCCGCTGTATGGGGCGATTGTCAATCAGGGCTCGGTGGATCATAAATACAAGGAGCTGGCTTATCTTCGGACGTCGATGGTGAACGGATGCGAGTACTGCAGCCGGGCGCATATGGCTTCCGGAAAACAGGCGGGGGTCACGAAGGAGCAGATCGAGGCGCTTCCTTTTTATAAACGGAGCTCTTTATTCGATGCGAAGGAGAAGGCGGTCATACTATATGCGGACCGCGTGACGCGCGCGGCAACGACAGTACGGGAGCCGGAGTTGGAGGAGTTACGAAAGTACTTCGACGAGGGCGAGATCGTCGAATTGACACTCACCGTGTGCATGGCGAATTTCACGAACCGGTTCAACGATGCCGTGGACGCCATTCCCGATTTGGGGGTATAGGACCGGCGGTCCTGCACGTTTTACGGTTTGGCGGTAAAATCATTGGAGTATGTTATGCAGCCCGAACGGGGGGCAGCGCGTCAATTCATTCGCCCTTGTAAGCTACATTCCAGATCCTCTCGCGACGTTTCTGGATAGACTTCGGCAGGAGCTGGTTCCGGACTGCTTCCTTCGGGCGCATATTACGCTTCTTGGACCCCGACCTATTACGTCTTCCATCGAAGATGCCCAAGAGGAGGTAATGGAAGCCGCAGGCCACTCCCAGCCGCTTACGGTGGAACTCACGCGCGTCGAGATCTTCCCTGTTTCCGATGTCATTTATATCGGCGTGGGCGCCGGAGGAGACCAACTCCGGCGCATGCACGATGCTCTCAATCGAGGCCACCTGTCATTCCAGGAGGCATTCAACTACCACCCTCACGTGACGCTGGCCCAGAATCTCACGCCGGACCAGGTGGATGAACTGAGCCATGTGGCGGAGCGGAGATGGCGGGAGTATCGCCAGGATAGGCACTTCAGGGTCGAGGTGGTGACGTTTGTCCAGAATACGGTTCGGGATGGGTGGATCGATCTGGGAGAGACGGTGTTGGGGCGCGAAGTGGAACCTAGTCGTCCTCTGGTACTGGTTTAATCGATTGAGCCTGTGATGCAGGCTGTTAGCCTGCGGCGGGTTGTTAACCCGCCCCTGGAGTTTGGCCCTTTTTGACGTATTCTCGGCTAAGCATTGCAGTACAGTAGGGCACTGGAAAGAGAGGGCTTGAATTTCTGCGGCTTCGTGGT
>DATGJP010000119.1:0-4591 GCA_035295125.1 Bryobacteraceae bacterium
TTTAAAGCCTGATTCATCGCTATAAAACCGGCTTTGGTCCCGCCATCGAGCCTCGATTTGGCAAACGGGACCAATACACCCGAAAACTTTTCACCCTGGACAAATCTTACATGACGCGGAGCGATCTGGTTGATTTGGAAGTAATGCTCACCATCGAAGATTCCCGGCAGGAAGAAGCGCCCGCGCCAACGCAATTCCGCATTGGGTATCACGGTCAGTATAGCCGGGTGAAAGGTCATGCCTTTGCCTCCCTGCGGCTGAATGAAGACCGTGAGCCGATCACCCACTTTCGCAACTCCTTTGATAGAGCGGACGAAAGGGTTCCAATCGGGATGCGAGGGGAAATCTAGCAGAATGGACCACACTCGCTCGGGTGTGGCCTCAATCTCAATATCTGTTCTTACCTCGTGCATCGCTGATTCAGTATAGCTGGCATTTCCCGGAAACCACATGCTTAGTACTCCGCCCCAAGTGTTTCACTAAGGGTCCTTTTCGTCCCGCACCCTGGCGAACCGCTCGGGCCGTTATCCCAAGCCCCAGACCATTCAGTTGTTGGCCGCATTCGCTCCCTCATCCAGGCCGAGGCGTAGCGGTTTCCAGCCGCAGCAAGGCTGGGAGGTGGTGCTCTCATTTCGAGCCTTGGTTTCTTGTGTTGGAGCAAACCGCGCGGTACAACACGGACGTCGAAACGGCGATGCATTCGCCGGCCGATGCGTTCGCGAAAATCTGAAGGAGGGAATTGACTACCTCAGAAATCATCCTCGCCCGTACCGCTGGAAAAAGCCGCTCAATGTAGCGATACTTATGAATCACACGCTATTTGAGCGCCTGTACAATTTCGTTGTGACCCATCTTTCGCGCCCATGAGCGCGGGCGCGCCCATGCCTCTGCATCATTCTCATCCGGGTCGGCTCCGTGTTGCATTAGCAGTCTCACAAGCTGGACCCGTCCCCAACGGCACGCCCATCCGAGGGGAGTGCTGCTCAGGATGTCGTCGCGCCGGTCCATGCGTGCGCCGGCCTTGAGCGCCGCACGGCCAAACGCCGCTACTTCGTCTTCGGCGATCCATTCGCCCATCGCCGCAATCTCGTGCAGGATGGCTCGCCCGAAGCTACCGACGATGTTGACATCGCACGCGTTCAGAATGAGACAGAAACACTCCAAGTAACTTTCCCGGTCGAAGTCCTTGTTGCCGGCGTACAGCCAGGGAATGTGATGCCAGAAGGACAACGGCGAGGCAAGCATCCGAAACCAGCGCATGTCATGGCGGGGCCAGTCGATGCGTTCCAGCGACATACGAACGATCTCGGTAGCGCCTCCATCCGCGCCGAAACGGAGCAGCTCTTCAGCAAGCGACTTGTCCGGAGGCTTCATGCTTTGCGGCAGGGCGTCGTGCTCGTCGTCAATCAGCATCTGTCGCGCAACGTCGGTCTGACGATAGAGGGCAGCCGTGTCGCCTGTTACGACCCCTCCTCGCGCCCGCAGCAACTCTACCATCTGCCACTGCTTATGACTGTACGCGCTGTGGACGGGCGACCCGCTGGAATCGACATGCACGTTCGGGTTCGCGCCGCGGTCGAGCAGCAACGTCGCCATCTCATGCCGTCCCAACGCCGCCGCATACCACAACGGATAACCTTGCGAATACGCGATCCAGTCTCCTTCACCGGATGAGACGCGCTCGTCCGGATCGAATCCGGACTCGAGCAGAAACTCGAGCACCTGGATACGATTGTTCCGCACTGCAACAGTAAGCAGGCCACCGTCGTTCCAGCGAACGCGATTTGTGAGCTTTCCTTCCGCAAGACGGGCGCGCAGCCATTGTAAATCACCGTTCGCAACGGCGGTACGGGCGGCCTCATCGCCGGGTTCCGGTGCTGGAGCAGTCGCCGGATCCGGTACCGATTTGGCCCTGTGTTCCTCTTCCTCCTCCATGATCGCGACTATCTCGTGGTAACCGCGCTCCTGTGCCAGAATCCAGGCGGACGTGGCCTCGCGATGCGGATGGATGCCCGCCCGCGCGTTTGCGCCGTTCTGCATGAGTGATCGCACAATCTCCGGGTGCCGGTGCATCACGGCGTAGTGGATCGCGCGATGCTCGTCTCCATATGACACCGTCATATCCGCAAGCTCAGGCCGTGTCTTCAGCATCGTTCGTACACGCTCAATGTCGCCGGCGCGAACGGCTTCAACTAATCGCCCGATCGTTACGCCGTCAACGTAAGCCTTCAGCTTCGGCCAGCTATCGAACCCGTAGCTGCGGGCGATAACCAGTTGTGCATCGTGCAAAGCGAACGCCGCAGCTTGCGCATTGTCGTAATGTGCGTTAACCGATTCAATTGCCGCTGAATCGCCTGCCCTGAAGGCGCTGAGCAACTGCTTCGCTTGTCGTTTGAGTTGTTCGAGGTCGGGCTGCTCGCGCATCCTGCGAGTGGGCAGCTTCTGTTTCACATGAGCTCCTTTCATAGCGCCCGGTGTCCGCTAGCTCAGGCGGAAAAGAGTTCATTGACCAAATCCTCACGAGTCGAAATTCAGGCGGGACGCAGTCCCTTTCCGCGGACACGGAGGCGTCCTGAGCACGCCATAGCCAACATAACACTTGGTCCACAGGGCTGTACAGACGAGTAGCCGGCGTGCACTCGGGACAGGCGAGTGCGAGTCCAACAGGACGGACGCTTTTCGCCGGCGGACCTCGAATCTGTTGTACGGTGATGAATGTGAACCGCTGTCCTGCTCTGAAGTTCGCAGCCGCGCTCGCGATCGCGAGCCTGTGTCTTTCTATTCTGCTCGGGCAGAAACAGAAAATCCTCTGGAGCGACCGGGAGAAGCCGATCGCGCGGCAATTGAACAATCTTCGCCAGTTGCCGGATGCCGAGAGAGCGCAAGTTACTAAACAACTCGCCTTTCAGATTCGCAGCCTGCCCCTGGCCGCGAACAAATTGACGCTGGCGAATGGCCTCGCGAATCTGTCGACTGAAGGAGATTTCGGCCGCGATGTATTGCAGGAGGTGGCAACTACCTTGGCTGAAGCACTGCGCGAGCAGCCGCTTCCGCCCGGCCAGAACCAACCCGCTATGCCGTATATTGAGCTGGCGCAGTTGGCACGCTACGAACATATAAAAGTGTTTTTGCACGCCCCTCAATTCGCGGCAGCCATGTCCAAACTGGAAGCAGACGACCAGCGCCGCCAACATGCGAATTTCACCCTCTCGGATTTGCACGGCAGGACATGGCCGTTACAGAAGTTGCACGGCAACGTTGTGTTGATCAACTTCTGGGCCACCTGGTGCCCGCCCTGCCGCAAAGAGATTCCCGATCTGGAGACACTTTACCATCGATTTAAAGATCAGGGCCTCGTAATCCTGGCGATCTCCGACGAAGACGCCAGCAAGGTCAGGCCCTTTGTTGCTGCACGGAACATCACCTACACGATCCTGCTCGATCCTGCTCGATCCGGGACGAAAAGTGAATGAGCTTTTCGACATAGAAGGTATCCCCAAGAGTTTTGTGTATGACCGCAGCGGCACATTGGTGGCACAAGCGATCGATATGCGGACGGAACGGCAGTTCCTCGAGATGCTCGCGCGTGCTGGATTGAAGTGAGGTGTCCCACATGAACGATATTCGCTACTCTCTCCGAAGGCTGGCGAAATCGCCGGTGTTCACGATCACCGCCATCGTGACGCTCGCGTTGGGAATCGGCATGAATACCGCAGTGTTCAGCATGGTCAACGCGGTAATGTTGCGGGGCTTACCCTACCACGACCCCGGCCGCCTGATCTCGCTTTGGGAAGAGTTTCAGGGCCAGGGTCCTGGGCATTTCAGTGGCTCTCCCGGGCCGTTCGCCATTATCCAAGCGCAACGAACCAGCGTATCGGCGGGCAATCTCGGCGACTATGAAAATCGTGCGCGGTCCCTCTCTGGTCTCAGCGGCATTAAGAACGCGCCCATGAACCTCACCGGCAATGGCACGCCGGAGCGCCTTCAGGGTCAGGGAGTGAGCCTGAACTTTTTCCGCCTGCTAGGCATCTCACCGTCTCTGGGACGAGGGTTCCTGCCCGAAGAGGGCCGCCCAGGCTCAAATTTTGTCGTTATCCTCAGTAATGAATTGTGGCGCCGCCGTTTTGGCGCGGACCCACAGATCCTGGGCCAGAGCCTCATCCTCGACGGCAACGGCTACCGTATAGTCGGAGTGCTTCCTCCCGGCTTTCAGTCACCCAGCGAATTCAGCAATCCGCAACATATCGACTTTTATGTGCCTGCCGCCTTTTCAGCTCAGCAACTCGCCGAGCACGGCGATCACGACCTGAGCGTGATCGGCCGGCTCACGCCCGGCACATCGGTCCAACGCGCACAACAGGAGCTCGATGCAATCTCCGCCGCGCTCGCGCGGCAATTTCCCCACACGAACTCCGGCGTTCGTGCCGTAATTGCGCCTCTTCGTGACGACCTTACCCGCAGCGTGCGCCTCCCTCTGCTCATGTTGCTGGGAGCTGTCGCTCTGGCTGTATTAATTGCCTGCGCCAACGTCGCGAATCTCTTTCTGGTGCGGGCCATCTCGCGCCGGCGTGAAATCAGCATACGATTCGCT
>DATGJP010000120.1:0-235562 GCA_035295125.1 Bryobacteraceae bacterium
GCTGGACTTTAGTGGGAAAACCCATGGGAAAGAGGTCCTTTCATGCTAACTAGTCATATAACTAGATAACATAAAAACGGCCGGCCTGCAACAGAAACTTACAGGAATGTTGTTTTATCTAGTGAAGGGCCAAAGTCCAGAGGCGGGTTAACAACCCGCCGCAGGCTAACAGCCTGCATCACAGGCTCAATCAAACTCGCCGTTCCCGAATACTAAGCGGCATTGGGCTGAAGCCCGCTCCACCCTTCCACATCTCCAAAGCGTCATAAGACGCGAAGATCCTCGTCGAAATTCTTTGCTGACTCAATGCCAAACTTGACGCCCAGCTTACAGATATGTCAGTCTTGCTTCACGTCCTCGTGGGAGCAGGTGGCAATATGAATACGTTTACGCGGCTTTGCCGCATATTTTGTGCATTCGCGGGACTTGCGGTCGCGCTCGTTTTCGCCCAGGCGCCCACGGGCGAAATCGCGGGTACTGTCTACGACGAATCGGGTGCCGTGGTCCCGAATGCGACCGTGCTGGTGACCAACAAAGCCACCGGCGCCGAGCGCACGCTCACGTCCGGACTGAACGGCTCCTTCAGCACCACCTCGCTTCTTGCGGGATCCTACGACGTAAAGGTCGAATTGACCGGCTTCCGGACCCTGGTGCGCCAGGCGACGGTGGAAACCGGCTCCGTCACTACGGTAGACATGCACCTGCAGCTTGGCGCTACCAAAGACGTGGTAACGGTAGAAGGCGCGAGCCCGCTGGTGGAATACGACCGTCACACCATCGATGGCGTCGTGAACCGGCAGCAGATTCAAAACCTGCCACTGAACGGCCGCAGCTTCCTGCAACTCGCATTTCTGGAGCCCGGCGTCACGGTGTCGGCCGGATCGCAAGGGCAATACAACCGCGCGTTCGACGTCTCCGTACTCGGCGGCGACTCGAACCTTACGCGAATCACCGTGGACGGGGCCAGCGTGCGCGATTCGGTCACCGGCGGGACGCAGCAGAACTTCTCGCAGGAGGTGGTCCAGGAATTCCAGGTTTCGGCGGTCAATTTCGACCTGTCCACCTCCATCGCCGCAGGGGGCGCTATAAATGTCGTCACCCGGACGGGCGGCAACGACTTTCACGGCAGCGGGTTCTTCTTCTTCCGCGACCACAACATGTCCGCGTACCCGGCGCTGCAGCGCGATCCCAACGACCCCGACCCGTTCTTCGCGCGCCGCCAAACCGGTGTCTGGCTCGGCGGCCCCGTTAAGAAGGACAAACTGTTCTTCTTCGCTAACTACGAGCACAACAACCAGCGCGGAGTTTTTGATTCCCTACCGAATACACCCGATTTCCGAAACTTCGCCGTCATCACGCCAAGCCCGTTCAACGGCAACCTGGTGGGCGGCCGTCTGGATTACCACCTCAGCCAGAAGCATTCTGCCTTCCTGCGTTATTCGCATGATGGCAACGATTCGTTCGCCCCGCGCGACGCCAGTTCGCTGCCCTCGGCATGGGTCAGCAACGTGAATTGGGCCGACTCAGGCGTAGCGTCGCTGATCAGCAGCTTCACGCCGTCGTTGGTAAACGAATTCCGCTACTCCATGACGTTCTGGTCCAACAAGAACAGCCTGCCGACTGCCGAGCAGTGCCCTGGATGCCTGGGACTCGGAGGGCCAAACATAGCCGTGGAAGGCACCGGCCTGAGCTTCGGCAACCAGACCAATACGCCGCAGAGCCGCGTGTTGCGCCGGCACATCTTTGCCGACAACATGACCTGGCAGCACGGCAGCCATCACATGAAGTTTGGCGGCGAGATTGAATATCAGAAGGGAACCGGCACTTACACGATCGATGAACCGGCCGCTATCACGCTGTATTCGCCCGATGAGGTCCGCCAACTCGCGCCAAAGCTGGTTCCGCTGCTCCCGAAGTCATTCAATACCCTGACTGACATTCTTAAACTTCCACTCAAGAGTTTCTCGTTCTCTTTCGGCGACGTCCGGCAGCCGCCGCCATTTCAGATCGGCAATGCCGACCACGATTACAACCTCCATTACTACTGGGAAGACAGCTGGAAGGTCAAATCCAATCTCACGATCAACTATGGGCTCGGCTGGACGTATGAAACCAACGCGTTGAATCACGACATGTCCAAGCCCGCCTGGTTCACGCCGATCCTTGGCGCTAACGGGATCGGCCCCGAATACCACGCTCCCCTGCATTTCTCACCGATGTTTGGATTCGCGTACTCGCCCCACAAGAGCACCAAGACCGTAATCCGGGGCGGCGCGGGTATGTATTACGACACCATCGATATTGAACTGAGGCTGGTGGAGCGCAACTACCTGGGTCCGCTAGGCGCCGGTTACGTGACCCTGCCGGGTTCCATCGTCCCGAACCAGGTGCCGGGTATTCCCGGAGTCAAGATTGGCCAGCCGCTCGATTTCACGAGCACCGGTCCGACGGCCTTTAGCGGCGCGATCCTGGCCGCGATTTTGCCGACAATACGGTCCATGGCGATGGGGATCGTGCCGGTGAACCCGAATAATACCGACTTGTCCGTCACCACCGCGGGTCTGTTCAAGACGGCCACCGAGATTTTTGCCCGTGATTTCGTGCCCCCCAGCGCCGAGCATTTCAGTCTCGGCATCCAGCGGCAGATCTCAAACGATTTCGCCATCAGCGCCGATTTCGTGTATCGCCATTTCCTGCATCTGACGGAACGCGACCAGGACCTGAACCTGTTCAACCGCTTCGTCAACGGCGTGCAGACACCGGTCATCCCGATCTGCTCATCCGCGCAACAACTGGTGCCGAACGCGCCATGCTCGAACGGCAGTGTCGAAGTGATCACCAGCGGCGGACGGTCCGTCTACAAGGGCCTGCTCGTGAAACTCGACAAGCGCTTTTCGCATCGCTACCAGTTGCAGGCGTCCTATGCGTTGCAAGGCCAGGACGGCATCAACGGCATCTACAATCTCCAGAATTACTACAAATACTGGGGGCCGCAAGGCCCGCGCAGCATCCTGAATGTTTCCGGCATGGTTGATCTACCTTGGAAGTTTCAGGCTTCGTTCATCTCGACATACAGCAGCCGCACACCATTCCAGCCGATTATCCCCGGTGTCGACCTCACCGGCAGCGGCCTCGAGGGTTTTCCGCTTCCCGGCATGAGCAACGAGCTGTTTAACCGCGGCCTGACCCGGAGCGACCTCGTGAACCTGGTGAGTGTCTACAACTCGACCTATGCGGGCAAGAAAGGGCCGAATCCGAACCAGGTTTTCCCCAGGATCACGCTGCCGCAGAATTACGATTTCGGCCGCAACTTCAACTCCCAGGACATCCGCGTCACGAAACTCTTCCGCTGGAAAGAGCGCTACGAATGGCAGCTTTTCGGGGAAGGCTTTAACATTTTCAATATTGCGAACCTGGGCGGATTCAGCAATAACCTGCTGGACGCGAGCTTCGGGCAGCCCAGCAGCCGCGCGGGAAACATCTTTGGAACCGGTGGACCGCGCGCGTTTCAGGTTGGATCACGGTTTTCATGGTGAACGGCGCGCTGGTGGCGACAGGACTTCTACTGGCCTTTCAGCTTCCAACGTTTCGCACTTCCACGCGGCTTGTCCAGATCAACGTCGTGGTTCGCGACAAGAACGGGCCTGTGCCGGATCTCGCGCAAGGCGATTTCACCATTACTGACCGGGGTAAACGGCGCGAGATCAGCGTTTTTTCCATTACCAGGCTTGGACCGCAGGCGAACGCGGCTGCGCTACCGCCGAATACGTTCTCGAACCGGGCTCAGAATGGCGGCAATGCCAACGGCAGCGTGACCATCGTCCTGCTCGATGCTTTGAATACTCTGCATTTTGGCACGGCCTTTACCGATCTTGCGGGGCCCACGCGCTTCGAGAACAATTCGCTGGCATATAGCAAGATTCAGGTGATGAAGTTCGTCAGGGAGCTCGATCCGAAGAATCGTGTCGCCATCTATGCCCTCGGAAGATCGCTGCGGGTGCTGTGTGATTTCACAAGCGATGCGGCACAACTTCAAAGGGTCTTGGCGGAGTATCGGGACTCCCCGGTTACGCTGGCCGAAGTCGCCGAGCCGCCGGCATCGCACCTGGCCACGACGCCCGAATTTAACGCTGCCATCGACTCCGGAAACCAGAAGAACGCCGTGCTCGCCAACAGCGACCGCGCCGGCCTGACTTTCGCTGCCCTGATCGCTATCGCGAACCACGCTGCGGACATTCCCGGCCGCAAGAATCTGGTCTGGTTGACCGCGAGTCTACCCTTTACCGCACAGGCCATCGCTCGAATAATGAGTAGGTCGAACGTGGCCATCTATCCAGTGGATGCCCGCGGCTTGATTTCCTCGTTTAATCCTTATTTCCGCCCCGTCGGCCAAGGCGAGATGCAGGAACTTGCCAACGAAACTGGGGGAGTGGCGTTCTACAACAACAACGATCTCTCAACGGCAATCCGCAACGCAACGGACGATGCCGACGAGACCTATACGCTCGGGTTCTATCTCAATTCCGATGAGCTCGACGGGAAATTCCATGAAGTGAAGATCCGGGTAGACCGGCCCCATGTCGATGTGCGGTATCCGAGCGGCTACTTTGCCGTGAAGGACGATTCGACGGCGTCGCAACGCCAGCGCGCGCTACGGAACGCGATGGCTAGTCCAATAGAGTCGTCCGCGATTCATATTCTTGCGCAGGTCGACCGTAGCGCGGCGGCCCTGCGCGTGACGGGCTCGGTTGATCTTCACGACCTGCATCTCACCGAGAGCGGGACGCAACGCAAGGGAGCCATCGAGTTTTTCGTAACGCAACAGGACGCCGCGGGAAACCTTCTCGCGCAATCGCACAATCGGGTCAACCTGGCTTTGTCGCCCGACCAATTCAAGGATTATCTGAAATCCGGCGTTTTTTTCCGCCAGGACATTGCGCCGAAGAATGGCGCGGTGTCGCTGCGCATCATTGCGGGCGATCCGGCGACGGGTTTGGTCGGGAGCCTGATTATTCCCTTACAAAACGGGAACTGAAGTCTATTCCTCGCGCAATGCGACGAGCGGGTCGACCCGTGTGGCGCGGTGCGCCGGCACAACAGTCGCTACAAACGCGACGATGGCCAGCGCCAGGGCGACCACCGCGAACGAGAAAGTATCGGTTGCGGTCACTCCGAACAACAGGCTCGCCATCACCCGGGTCAGCGCCCAGGCCCCTAGCAGTCCAATGACAATGCCAATCGCTGCCAATCCCATCCCCTGCCGCACGATTAAGCCCAAAATGTCGGCCGGATGGGCTCCCAGAGCGGTCCGCAGCCCGATATCGTGAGTATTCTGCGAAACCAGGAACGACATGACGCCGTAGACGCCGACGGCCGCCAGGAGGGCCGCGAATGCAGCAAAAGCGCCTAGCATGATCGCCGCGAATCGCTGGCGTGCAAGCGATGCCTCTATGCGCTCCTGCATCGTCCGGATGCTATACACTGGCACACTCGCGTCGACGGCGTGAATCTCGCGGACGATCGGATTCGCGAGTAACGCCGGGTCGGTGGAAGTGCGGGCCACCAGGAATGCCCCGTTGTCCGGCTGTTGTTGGTCGGGGAAGTAGACCGCGATCTTGCTGTCGCTATCCAACGCGTACTGCTTAACCGTCGCGACCACGCCTACGATCGTGAACGGTTTTTTCGGGTCGAACCACAAGTGCTTTCCGATGGGGTTGTCCCGAGCCCAAAAGCGCTCGGCGAATTTCGAATCGATGACCGCCACCTGCTGGCTGTCTATCTTGTCGTATTCCGAGAAGAAGCGGCCCTTGATCAAGGGGATTTCCATGGTTCGGAAATAATCGGCGCTTGCAGTGCGTATATCGACCTGCAGTTCCTGGTCCGGCGGTGGTTTGTAGCCTTCTACGCTGATCCCGCCCCACCCTACCGTTCCCGAGAGTGGCAGCGTCGATACCGTGCCTTCGGTCTTCACCCCCGGCAGCCTGGTGATGCGGGTGCCGATCTCCTGGAAGAACTGCGCCACGGACTTATTTTCTTTGTATTTCGGTCCGGTGAGAGCCACCATCATTGTGATGACGTGGTCGGAGGAGAATCCCGGCTGGACATTCTGGAGATGAAGGAATGTCCGGATGAGGAGTGCGGCTCCTACCAGGAGCATCAGCGAAAGCGCCAGTTCCATAACCACGAGCAGGCCGCGCAACGGATTTCGCACCAGCCGGAACCCGGCTTCGCTCTGCCCGCTGCGGCCTCCGGATTTCAGGGCCGTGTTAAGATCCAGCTTCATGGCGCGCCAGGCGGGGGCGAGCCCAAATAGCAGGCCGGTGACGACGGCAATGCCAAACGTGAACGCCACGACCGCACCGTTGATTTCGATATCCTCGAGCCGCGGTATATTGCCCGGATTGATGGTGCGGACCACGAACAGCGTCCAGCGAGCGAGCAGCAGTCCCGCTGTGCCGCCCAGAACGGCGAGCACCGTACTCTCGGTCAGGAGTTGGCGAATCAGCCGCTTCCAATCAGCGCCCAACGCGGTGCGGACAGCTACCTCTTTCTCACGCGCGGTGGCACGGGTCAACAGCAGGTTCGCGACATTGGCGCAGGCAATCAGCAGTACCAGCGACACAGAGCCGAGCAGCACCAGGACCGCACGACGGACATCGCCCACTACCTGTTCCTGAAGCCCTACCACGGTCATCCCGAATGTGCGGTCGCGTTTGTCCTTCTCCCGAATGCGGCTGGCGATGATGTCGACGTCGGCCTGCGCCTGTTGAATGGACACGCCCGGCTTGAGGTGCACCATGATGTTGTAGTTCTCGTCGCCGCGCCGCTTCACTGCATCCGCACCGAGGGGCAAGGGCAGGAACACGTCGATTTTGTCCATGGGTCCTTCGGAGGGCATCACCTCGGAATCGAGGCGGAAGGTTGGCTGCATTACTCCAGCGACAGTATATTGCTTCCCGTTCAGGGTGATGCTCTTGCCGACGATCTGCGGGTCGGTATTGAAGAGCCTTTGCCAGACGCGGTGGCTGAGAATCGCAACGGGCGCTTTACCCGGCGTGTCTTCCTCCGGCAGCAGCAGCCTTCCCAGCAGCGGTTTGGCACCCAGCATCTGGAGCAGCGTCGATGCTGAAGTTATGCCGTCGATGCGCTCAGGCTGGTCGCGGCCGGTCAGCGTAAACGTTCTGAGCTGCGCAATCGCCATCGCATCGAATGAGTGGTTTTCAGTCTTCAGGTCAATGTACTCGCCGGGAGACGGCCAGTCGCGGAAGATTCCCAGGCCGGGCGAGTGCAGCCAGACATTCGCCAGCCGGTTGGGCTGCGGGTAGGGCAGGGGGCGCAGCAGCAGGGCGTCGACAACGCTGAAAATCGCGCTGTTGGCTCCAATGCCAATGGCCAGCGACAGTACGATGACCATCGTAAGGCCGAGATTCTTGCGCAGCATACGCAGCGCGTAGCGAATGTCCTGGAACAGCGTGTGCACCGTATTATTGTACGGCGGCCAGTAGCTTGCTTGCGATGCACCTGAGGCTTGACTATTCGAAGGCGGCGCAGGCGGTTTCGCTTGTGCGTCGCGGCGCTACTACGGATCAAAAGGGCGCGTTACGTGCGCTGATTCGCAAACGCACGTAATCGATATACCAGGTACCGTCGCGAAACAGCCTTGGGCGCAACTGCGCCTCGATGGCGGCAATCCGCTCCTCGGCGAGGAAACTGGCGCAGAACATGCCTAGCCAATCCCGTAAGCCGGATTCACCGGCGAGCGGCGTTGGCCGCGGGAACAGCACCGCGTTGGTGACCTCGATCCCGTGGGCATCCAGCAGGCTGGCATATTCGCCGATGCTCGGGTAATACCAGGGATGCGGGCCGATGGCCTCGACTACCGAGCGCACGTTGCCTTTGCCGCCGAATTCGGCAACGAATCGCCCACCCGGCTTGAGCGCGGCGGCGATCGTTTCCACCGCCTTGCCGGGCGGCTTCACCCAGTGCAGTGCGGCGTTGGAGAATACGGCGTCGAATGGCGACGGATCCCGGAAGGTTTTCGCGTCTCCCAGTCGAAAATCGAGGTCAGGATAGTTGCGGCGCGCCTGCTCGATCATCTCAGCCGAGCTGTCGATGCCCACCACTTGTGCGCCTGCCGATGCAATGTCGTGTGTGAGATGTCCGGTGCCGCAGCCGATGTCGAGGATGCGTTCGCCGGGTTGCGGCGCGAGGGCGCTGACCAGGGTGGCGCCGTAGTCGGTGACGTAGTGGTGGCGTGAATCGTATTGCTGCGGGTCCCAGGGCATGGCTATGTACGCTGGTTTGCGAGTGCTCGCACGTCACTGATCAGCATTCGAATGGAATCCGGCTCGGAAGTGTCGTAGTAGCCGCGAATCTGTCCTCGCGCGTCCACCAGAACGAAGCGCGTGCTGTGATTCAGCGTGCCGTCGACGTTGTTCAGCTTGAACACGTCACGCCCGAGATGATGCAGAGCCGATTGGGCGCCGGTCAGAAAGTACCACGACTGCGTTTCGGCATGATGGAGCTTGGCGTATTCTGCCAGCACGAATGGCGTGTCGCGCTCGGGGTCGACGGTGAAGGACACGAGCCGGACATTGGCGAGGTCTCGTGTCGCTTCCTGCACCTCGCGCATTTGTGAAGTCATACGCGGGCATGGGCCGGGGCACGAAGTGAACATGAAGTCCGCCACCCAGACACGACCCGCCAGTGTCGTGCTATCGAAGGCTCGGCCGCTCTGGTCGGTGAGTTGGAACGCCGGGACTGCGCCATAAGAAGGATAATCGGCGACGCGCCCGTGGCACCCGGCGAGAAGGAGCAGTACTATGGCGCAACCGGCACGCATCACGCGATTCGGTCGATCACCATCAAACCGTACAGCACCGGCAAGTACACGATGGAAGCCAGTAGGACGCGGCGCGCCTGCAGCCGGGTTCGGTTTCGCAGGATCTTCATGCTCGCAAACAGGAAATAGCCGCCCAGGACGATCGCGCCCACCAGGTAAACATATCCTGTCATCGAGAGAAGTTTCGGGATCAAGCTGATGGGCAGCAGCGCGAGCGAGTAGAGGCAGATCTGGCGGGCCGTCGATTCGCCATCGGCTTCCACCACCGGCAACATCTTGATTCCAGCGCGCTCGTAATCCTCGCGATACATCCAGGCAATGGCATAAAAATGCGGGAACTGCCACAGGAACAGGATCGCAAAGAGGATCCAGGCCTCGGGGGTCAGCGTTCCGCTGGCTGCGGCATACCCGATCAGAGGCGGCATCGCGCCCGGTATGGCGCCAACGGTTGTCGAATGGGGCGACCGCTGCTTCAGCGGTGTGTAGATGAAAAGATACGACGCAAGCGTAAAAAGGCCGAGCAGTCCGGTCAGCAGGTTGACCCCGGCTGCCAGCTCCACAAATCCAAGAATCGAGATCACGATTGCGAAGATCAGCGCGCGCGACGGGGTCAGGCGGCCCGATGGCAGTGGACGCGCCTGGGTCCGCCGCATCTTGCTGTCGGCATCGCGCTCGAACCACTGATTCAACGCGGCGGTGCCGGACGCGATCAGGCCCGTGCCGGCGATGGTGTGGAACAGTGCCCAGAAATGCCAGCCGCCGAGCTTGGCTCCGAAGACGTACCCGACGCCTGTGCTCATGAGAATGAGCCAGGTGATGCGCGGTTTGGTGAGCTCTACGTAGGCCTTCATTTCACGCCTACACTTGTAAGTTCATGAACGACAATGGTTAGACGCGCTTGGAAGCCAACCGTACACGTGTCGTGCCTACGCGCACCTGCGTCAAGCCCCATAAGCATTATATTGTACACTTTTCCAGTGAGAATGTAACCATTATTGTGAAACCGCTCAGTCCTTCCCCGGTGCGTCCAAAAAGCAGGCCTGCGGGGACGCGAACAAATCAGAAGCTGTGTAACACCGAACTGCTCGCCGCAACCCAAAGGTGGCGCAGGCGGTTTCGCCTGTGCATCCTTACATCCGCCAACTCGTCGTCGAACGCAAGGAATCAGAGGCTGAGTAATACCCTTTTGACCGTGCCAAAGTAGCAAGTACTGAACTTGGCCGTGGGCTAGAGCCCCTGGCTGACCCGCAAAACGACCATGGAGTTCGCGGTGTTCTCATCGCTGTCGATCTGGTCCGGGACCTCGTGCAGGTGATACCAGTAGGTGATCCCAGTCATCAGGGACGCGATGAGCAGAATTGCGACAAACCACAGCCACGTGGATTTGTTCCATGCGCGGGCATGCTCCACGCTCGCCGAACTCATGCGGACGATGCACCACGCCAGTGCGATCGAGCAACCGAGCTTGGTGTACCAGGGCATAAGATCGAGATGGCCCTGTCCGCCGACCTCGCTCCAGATCACAAAGATGGAAATCATCGCGATCCAGAACTCGCAGATATATGCGAAACGCAGCCAGGAACGGTGCAGACCGAAAGGCGCCGGAGGAAGCGTTTCAGGCTCGGGAGCAGGAGAAACGATTTCAGCCTGGGGCTGCTGCTCAGCTTCCGGAACCGGCGGTTCGTCGGCGACTGGGGACACCACCACTTCGTTCTCTACGGGTTCGATCTGTTGCTCATCGGACTGCTTGGTGACGCTCATAACGAGACTGGGTGGCTTTAATTTAAAGCTATCACGTGAGGCAGGCACTTTGCCTAATAAATGACGAGCAGTCGGTATTGCAGGGAAGTGGTCGTAGGTAAGTTTGCACCTCACTGGGCTTTACACGACCTTAGTACCGTAAAGATACAGATACCAACCGACGATCAGATTCATGGTGCAGGATTTTCTGTCTATGAAGCGGATCTGGATTGTTTGCTTAGCTTTATTGTCATTCCAATTGGGTCTTCAGGCACAAACTGGGGCCGTCACCAGCGTGCGGGTCGACATGACCGTCCCGTGGGTGGCATTTAACGTCGACGGACAGCAGTATCAGGGGGCTGCGACCTTCACTTGGCCGCAAGGCAGCAAGCACGTCATTCAGTTTCTGACCGTGAGTACGCCAGCGACCGCAGGCTGTTCGGCGAATACTCAGCAGGCCTTGCAGTTTTCCCAGAACGCCGACACGCTCGTCGTATTTGGAGGCTGGAAGGATAGTACCGGCAAGCTGAATCCCACTGCGGATCCGATTCAGACGGTCACTGCCGATCCGAGCATCACGTCTTTCACCGCATCAGTGTCGATCGCCTACCGGGTAACGTTGCTGATGTTTGATGCCCAGTCGAGCCAGCTTCCGTGTTCGCCGCCCAGTCCCGGCGCACCCGGTCCGGCTCCCGATACACTGCGCACCGGAGTCGTTTATCTGAACGGCGCGGCTTATTGGAACAGTGCCGTGGCATATCTTGCTGCCGGTCCTATCACGCTCAATGCATTTCCCTATCCCGGTTTCGTATTTGCCGGCTGGTCGATCAACGGCACGACCGGGCCGTACATTACCACCTACAACCTGCAGGGCCCTGTGTCCATAGCCGTCCTGTTTGAGCCGGCAAAGCGGGTTCGTTTTATAACCAACCCCCTTGGATTACAGGTCTACGTCGATCGTACGGCGACCCCAACTCTTCCGTCTCTCGACACAAGCACTGGCGCGTGTCCTTTGCAGTACAGCAAAGCCGGCACAACGCCGCCGGGGATTCCACCGCTCTGCTTTGGAGATTTTGATTTCCTTCCCGGTTCATCTCATGTCATCAGCGGTGTAACGCCGCAACTGGACCAGGTCGGGAAGTACTGGGTATTCAGTGTTTGGGATCGGGGCACTGGACAAAACACCGTCTATACGGCCGACTTCAACACTTCCAATTCCGATACCGTTACGGCTAATTTCATTCCGGGAGCGCACGTTAGCTTTCTGACCGCTCCAGCAGGCTTGAAGCTCAATGTCGACGGGCGCGAAAATTGGCCTGCCTACAATTTCATCTGGGGCGTTGGAGAAACCCACACCATCGGTGCTTCCGACCAGACAGGCAGCAACGGGCGGGCATATTCATTCAAGACTTGGTCTAATGCGGGCCCTCCGACGCAGTCGGTCACGGTGGATTCTTCGGCCGTCGACAATGGCATGCGTCTCACGGCATCGTTCGACATCCTCAGCCGCCTCACGCTACAGAGCACGCCTCCGGGAATGACGGTCCAGGTGGATGGGACAAGTTGCACGACGCCATGCAATATTGATCGCCCGAACGGCAGCCAGGTTCACGTCACCGCGAAAACCAGCATTCCCGTGGACGATAACTCCCGCCTCGACCTGGTGTCGTGGTCGGATGGGGGTCCATCGGATCACGTGTATACCATGAACGCGGACACGCAGACCCTGACCGTGAACTACCAGACCATGTACCGGCTCTCGGCCAGCGGCAATCCCGCTAACGGCGCGAGTTTCAACTTCACTCCATTCGCGGGCGATTCGTTCTATCCTGCCAACACGAACGTCACCGTGGCGGCGAACGCGAATCCAGGCTTCAAGTTCCATCGCTGGAACGGCGACGCCAGTGGAACCTATCCACAAACCACAGTTTCGATGAACACTTCGATGAATGTCGTCGCGCTGCTGGATCGGGTACCGTACATCGCACCCGCCGGCGTGAAGAACGCGGCAGGCGACACGCCGGATGGCACCGTGGCGCCGGGATCGATCATTGCGATTTGGGGCGAGAGCATGGCTCCCGATACGGTTACCGGGCCGACCAATCCGCTCTCCCAGACACTCGACGGCGTGATCGTAACGGTAGGGGATCAGATGTTGCCCTTGCTGATGGTGTCGCCCGAACAGATCACTGCGCAATTGCCGCCCGATCTGCCTGAAGGTCAGTACACGCTCAAGGTGACGAGTATAGGGCAGCCGGATGTGACCGGTACATTTACCGTTGCCATTAACTCACCGGGCGTCTTCTCGAATACGACGGTTTCGCAGCCTGTCGCACTCGCGGTTCATCAAGACGGAACGCCTGTGACTTCGGATAACCCGGCGATTCAAGGCGAAACGATTACCGTTTACGGGACCGGTTTCGGCAACCTGCAGCAGCCCATGGTTTACGGGTTCCTCAATGTCAATCCGCAACCCGACGCTCTTCTCGACCCGCTCGAGATCCACCTCGGCGACTCGTTGCCGGCACCCGTGTGGTCGGGTGCAGCGACGGATTACATCGGAATGATGGTGACGAAGTTCCAGATCACGCCTGATTTGCCGACCGGTGTGACTCTTCCGCTAAAAGTCCGCGTGAATGGTAGGGACAGCAATACGGTGATGCTGCCGCTGCAGTAGCTAGGCGGCATGATGCACTGATCCGAGGATCAGCGCAACCAGGTTCCAGGCGACCAGTGCGGCGAACATCCAGTTGATGCGTCCCAGCAGACGGACCTTACCCATGCGCCAGCAGTAGATGCCGAGGAGGACGGCTAATGCCTTAACTGCAACGAGTCCGCCGATCGGATTCGAACTTGCCTGGACGAATAACCGGACCACGGGGTTGCCTTCCTGCACCCCATTGAGAAGAAACGCGATCGTCGTCAGAAAATCAAGAACTTGCAGGTAGGAGTATTGCACGAGGAGCTGATTCATCCGTCCCCGGGTCTCTACAACGGCATTATTAGGAACACCGATCATGACCTTAACAATCTACTAGATATACTCTAGCCCGAAAAGTTACGGCCGGACTAGGTACTAAGTAAAAGTACCGGGTGTCGAAGGCTAGGGCCGATGGCGGGTTACAAACCCGCCGCAGGTTGAAAACCTGCCTTACAGGTCGAAGGATTGGCCGGTTTCGGGAATTTCCACAGGCACCGGATGGCGCTGTAGAATCGCATCGCGCAATGCACCCTGTTGGTCGGGTTCGCCGTGTACCAGGAAGATCCTGCGCAACTTGTCCGCGATTGGCCGAATCCAATCGAGAATCTCTTTCTGGTCGGCGTGGCCGCTCAATTCGTCGAGTTTCGCAACCTCCGCGCGAAGGCGCATCGGTTCACCGAAAATCGGGACCTCGTGCTGGTTTTCCTCGATCTTTCTCCCCAGTGTGCTCTCAGCCTGGTATCCCGTGAGCAGCACCGTGTTGCGCGGGTCCTCAATGTTGTTCTTCAAATGATGTAGGATTCGTCCGGCTTCGCACATGCCCGAAGCCGCAATCACCATGAAGGGTCCGCGCAAATCGTTCAGCGTCTTGGATTCCTCCACCGTTCGGACATAGCGAAGACGCTTGAATCCGAACGGTCCGTCAGCGCTGTTGGAGTAGTGATTCGCCTCAGCGTCCCACAGTTCCTCGTGCCGCTGGAAAACCTCGGTGACATTGATGGCGAGTGGGCTGTCGACGAAGATCGGGAAGTTCGGAATGCGACCCGCGTCGACAAGCTCGTGCAGCGCGAGAACCAACTGCTGTGTACGTCCGACTGCGAAGGCCGGCACAATCATCTTGCCACCCCGGCGGTAGGTGCGGGTCACGATCTCCGCAAGACGGTCCGCCACGGACGAAATCGGCCGGTGCAACCGATCTCCGTAGGTGCTCTCGAGGATCAAATAGTCAGCCTTTGGAGCCGGTTCAGGGTCCCGGATGATCGGCAACCCTGGCCGGCCCAGGTCGCCGGAGAAGAGAAGCCGCGTGGAGTGTCCGTTCTCGGCCGACTCCACCGTCAAGTAGGTGGACCCCAGAATATGCCCCGCCTCGAACGACTTGTATGTCACGCCGGGTGTCACGGCGAGCGGCTCGTGTAGAGAGACCTTGTGAAACAAGGGGAACGTGCGATCCGCGTCCTCGGTTGTATAGAGCGGCGCGACCTCACCGCCGTCGTGCTCCATCCCGATGGCGCGGCGGCGTGACCGGCGTTTGTTCAGAAACTCGGCGTCATGTTCCTGAATCGCGGCGGAGTCGGCCAACATGGCACGACAGAGATCGACCGTTGCCGGGCTGCTGTAAATCGGACCGTTGAAGCCTTCCTTCACCAAGAGCGGCAAGCGTCCGCTGTGGTCGATATGCGCGTGCGACAACAGCACTGCGTCGATACTCGCGGCGGGAAACGGGAAATTCCTGTTACGTTCTTCCGCTTCTTTGCGCCGTCCCTGAAACATGCCGCAATCGAGCAGCAAGCGCTTGCCGCCGGTCTCAACCAGGTGCATCGACCCGGTCACCACCTTGGCCGCACCCCAGAATGTGAGTTTCACGTTCTCAGCATGACACGGCCGACGATAATACAATCGATTCTATGAATTATCGCCTGCTTTTCGCCGGCTTTCTAACGGTCACGCTGCTCGCACAGAAGCGGCCGCTGACGCACAACGACTACGATGCCTGGCGCAACATACGCAGCCAGCATCTGTCACGGGATGGGAAATATCTCGCATACGCACTCTTTCCCCAGGAGGGCGATGGCGAGTTCATCGTTCGCAATCTTGCTACGGGCAAGGAATGGCATGAATCCGCGGGGCAGACGCCTCCTCCGCCGCGCCCGAATTACGAGGAGCCGACGGCTGAAGAAGGACCGCCGCGCGAGCGGGGCCTTACGATCGAGTTCACGCACGACACGCATTTCGTGGTGTTCTCGACGTACCCGCCCAACGCCGACATCGAGAAGGCGAAGCGCGAGAGGAAGAAACCGGAGGACATGCCGAAGAACGGCATGGTAGTGCTGGACCTGTCCACGGGCGCCGCCAAGCGGGTCGATGGCGTGAAGAACTTCCAGGTTCCGGAGGACGGCGCGGACATCGTCGTGTACCAGCTTGAACCGGCAAAGTCGGAGAAAACCTCGGCGATGATCGTGCGCAAGCTCGATTCTGGAGCCGACCGCCAAATCGACGGCGTCTCGGAATTCAGCCTCAGCAAAGACGGGAAGACCGTGGTTTACGCCGCCGATGGCCTGTTCTCGGCCGATCCGGCGACCGATGCCGCGCCGCAGAAGCTCCTCGCGGCGAATGGCAAGTTCAGCAAGCTGACGTGGGACGACAAAGCGACGCACTTGGCGTTTGTCAGCGACAAGGGCAAGCTTTATTTGTGGGATCGGAAAGCCACCGCACCCGCCGACGTCACGGCCGAAGCCTCAGGCTGTCAGAGCGGGCTAGTCATCACCGACAAGGCGGCGCTCGCTTTTTCGAAGGATGGGCACCATGTCTTCTACGGCTGCGCTGTCGCGTCAAAGCCCCCGAAGAAAGACGACACACCCGAAGACGAGCGCGTCTCCTTTGATCTTTGGACTTGGAAGGACGATTTTGTCCAACCGATGCAGAAGGTCCGAGCGAACGCGGATCGGAACCGCTCCTATCGCGGCGTTTATCACATTCCTGAAAAGCGCCTCGAGGCTCTCGGTTCCATCGAAATGACCGACATCACGCCGCTGGAAGACGGTGAATGGGCCATCGGCGGAGACGACCGCGCCTACCGGGCAATGGTGGAGTACGATCAGCGCTACCGCGACCTTTACCTCGTCAATATTGCCGACGGCTCGCGCCACCTGATTTCAAAGAAACATGCTGGGCAGCTTTCTACCGCGCCCGACGGCAGCCACATTGCGCTGTACGACGGCCATGACTGGCACGCGATTTCGATTCCGGATCACAAGGACGTGAACCTGACGGCGTCTCTGCCGGTGAAGTTTTGGAATGAGCAGGACGATCATCCGGCCGAACCTCCGGCGTACGCGCCGCCGGTTTGGACCAAGGATGGGAAGTGGCTGCTTCTGAGCGATCACTTCGACATCTGGCAGGTGGCGCCTGACGGCAGTTCGGCAAAGAACCTGACGGCCGGTTTTGGCCGCAAAAATCACCTGATGTTCCGCTATGCGCGCGTCGATAACGATCCGCGCGACCGTGGCGTCGATGCATCGAAACCGCTGCTGCTCCGCGTCGAAGATTCCGAAACATACGATACCGGCTTCTATCGCACCAGCCTGGGAGCCACCACGCCGCCGCAAAAGCTCTTGTTCGGCGCAAAGAATTACAGCACGCCGATCAAAGCCAAAGATGCTGACGTTTACGTCCTCGCGGAATCGACTTTCACGGAGTTTCCCGACCTTCAGGTGACCGACGGAACATTCCGCGAGCTGCGCAAGGTGAGCGATGCGAATCCACAGAAGGACCAGTTCCTGTGGGGGACCGCCGAGCTCATGCATTTCAAGAACGCAGACGGGGTTCCACTGGCCGGAACTCTTTACAAGCCGGAGAATTTCGACCCTCACAAGAAATATCCGCTGATCGTTTACATTTACGAGCGCCTCTCACAGAACGTCCACAGCTTCGTCGAACCGCGGCCGACTCACAATATCAACCCAACCTACTATGTAAGCAACGGCTACCTGGTACTGGAGCCCGATATCGTTTACAAAATCGGGTATCCGGGCCAAAGCGCGCTGGATTGTGTGCTGCCCGCCATCCAGGCGGTGGTCGACCAAGGTTATGTCGATGAAAACGCGATTGGCATTCAGGGACACAGTTGGGGCGGCTATCAGATCGCCTACATGATCACCCGGACGAAGCGGTTCCGGGCAGCGGCGGCGGGAGCGCCTGTCGCCAATATGACCAGCGCTTACGACGGCATTCGTTGGGGGCCCGGCCTGCCGCGTCAGTTCCAATACGAGCGGTCACAGAGCCGCATTGGAGGAAGTCTCTGGGAATACCCGATGCGCTACATCGAGAACTCTCCGCTGTTCTCCGCCGATCGCGTGACAACGCCGCTGCTCATGATCCACAACGATGCGGATGACGCTGTGCCGTGGTACCAGGGCATCGAATACTACCTGGCCCTGCGCCGCAACGGCAAGGAAGTATACATGTTCACTTACAACGGTGAACCGCACGGTCTCCGCCGCCGGCCGAATCAGAAGGACTACACGGTACGACTCCAGGAATATTTCGATCATTTCCTGAAGGGAGCGCCGGCGCCGAAGTGGATGGAACACGGTATTCCCTACATCGAGTCGCACCAGGCGCCGGCGAGGCCGCAAGCGACCGATGAGCCTTAGGAGCCCGCGACCTCCACGCTTCCACATGCTTCTTCGCGGGGCTTGATAGCCCGGCCGTAAGGGGCCCAGTCCCAGTACTGGTAGAACTGTGAGAGGGTAGGTTCAGGACTACCTCGAACCGTATACTGCGGAGCATGCACGCCGCAGTCCTCTCACCGGTTGATTCATCGCGCGTAATCCTTTTCGATGAAGAACTCTTTCACAAGAATTTCAATCAACGCTGGTTTCCGCTGGAACACACGCTGGCGTCCCATCCACTATTCGACCTGGAACGATTGATCGTTCTGGCAAAGCAGACGTCCGTGACACGTCCCGACGACTTGTATTTCGATAAGGGCGCAACGGGACCGGGCCAGCGCTGGAACGAAACTCCCACGTGCGACCTTCCTATTGAAGAGGCGATCCGTCGCATCGAATACGAAGGCGCCTGGATCATCCTCAAGCACGCTCAGAAGGATCCCGAATACAACAACATCATCGAGCGAACCATGCGCGAGGTGCTGGAACTGACCGGGCGCGAGTTGGAGCGCCAGGTGAAGTACGCCGAGGTCATCCTCTTCATCACCTCGCCGCAGCGCCTGACCACCTATCACATCGATCGCGAGTGCAACTTTGTCGCGCAGATCCGCGGGAACAAGACGATCTACATCTTTGATAAGTTCGATCGCGAAGTGACGCCCGAGACCGAGTTGGAAAAGTTCTGGGCCGTCGATAATAACGCGGCCGTATACAAACCGCACCTGCAAAGCCGCGCCTCGGAGTTTCTGCTGCAACCTGGTAACGGCGTTCACATTCCGGTCAACGCCCCGCACTGGCTGCAAAATCACGACAATATCTCAATCACGGCCAGTCTCAATTTCAAATTTCGCGATCCGGTGCTGGCGAATGTATATCGGGCCAACTACGTTCTGCGGCGGCTGGGTATCCAGCCTCTCCCTCCCGGACGGTCTCGCGGACGTGACGCCATGAAGCGTTCGGCGGTTTGGGCTGGGCAGAGTTTGTGGAACGCCACTCCTGCGAAGCTCCGGGACGGCCTGAAGCGCGTGGCGCGGTAAACGAAAAGGTATTAGGCATTTAGCCTGCCTTTGGATCCAAAGGCAGGCGAAACCGCCTGCTTCACCCTTCCACATCCCACACTTCGGGACTCCTGTGTTGACGTATGTCTCCGGCATATGTATTATCACTACATATGTCCGTGACACCTACCGGCACGCGCGAACTCCAGAAGGGGGGCGCGGAGATGATCGTCCTGGCGCTGCTCGAAAGCCGCGCCCGCCATGGTTACGAAATCGCCAAGCTGATCGAATCGCAATCAGACAGCAAACTGCACTTTCACGTCGCCTCGCTTTACCCGATGCTCTACCGCTTCGAGCATCGGGGCTGGATCGAAGGCCGCTGGGTGGAGAAGCCCGGCGAACGGCGCCGCCGGTTCTATAAACTGACGCCGCTGGGACGCAAGATCCTCGCCGGACAGCGCCGCAACTGGCGCGAGTTTGTAGCCGCCCTCAACCGCATTGCGAGGTTCGAAAATGCCTGACTGGAAGCACTACGTCACGGAACGACTCTCGCGACTGTCCGTGCGCCCCGAACGCGAACATGAAATTGCAAGCGAGTTGGCGCAGCAGTTGGAACAGGCCTACAGCGACGCCCTGGCAGAGGGCCGTTCGGAAAAAGAAGCGCTGCAAAGGGCCGAAGCGCAGTTCCCCGATTGGGCAGTTCTCCGGCGTGACATCAATGCCGCCGAGCTACGCAGCCGCCCCACGGGGTTTCTCCAGGATTTTCGATTTGCGGCGCGCCTCCTCAGGACGAATCCCGCGTTCACGGTCGTTGCGGTCCTGACCCTCGCGTTCGGAATCGGAGCCAACACAGCAATCTTCACCGTTGTCGATACGCTCGCCCTTCGGAACCTGCCCTACGACTCGCCTGCTCAACTCATGGCCATCGAAAGCTACCAGCCTCGCCAGCCTGAGATCGAGCCCTGGGCCGCGGCGCTCGACTTTTTCGACCTGCGTTCTCACCTCGAATCGTTCACAGATATTGCCGCGATTTCGCCGATCTGGAATGTTGTGTACCAACACGACGGGCAGGCCGAGAGGCTCGAACCACTGTATGTGTCGGCGAGTTTCTTTCCCATGCTCGGCGTGCAACCCGCGGTCGGACGCGCCTTCCTGGAGTCGGAAGACCAAGGGACCAAGCCGTCGCACGTCGTGGTCCTATCGCATTCATTCTGGATGTCTCATTTCAATGGCAGTCCGTCGGCTGTGGGCCAGGTAATGAGTCTGGACGGCACCGCGTACACTGTCGTCGGCGTGCTGCCGCAAAGCTTTCGGTACCTGGGTGAGCCCGTCGCCGGGACGGCTACCAACATCGATCTCTGGATGCCGCTTTCCGACAACCAGATTATCGGCACCCCGCGATCGGTCCGGTTTCTGAAAATGGTAGGGCGGCGCAAACCTGGCGTCTCAGAGCAACAGGCTCGCGACGAACTCCGCCGTGCCGGTGCTGGTTTGGCAGCTCAGTTCCCGGCATCGAACCGTGGCGTCGAATTCGATGCGAAATCGCTGACAAAGGCGGTGCAGGGACGGCTGCGGCCAACCATGCTGCTTCTACTTGGGGCGGTTGGATTCGTGCTGCTGATGGCTTGCGCGAATGTTGCACAGCTTCTGCTGGTCCGCGGCGCGGGACGGGCGAGAGAAATCTCCGTTCGCATTGCGCTGGGCGCCTCCGGGTGGCGACTCATCCGCCAATTGGTCACCGAAGGGATCGTCTTAGCACTGGTCGGCGGCGCTGCCGGCATCCTGCTTGCCTTCGCGACGCTGCGGTTACTCGTTGCCACCGGCCCGCCCGCAATTTTCCAGACTCACGCGTTCACGCTCGACGGCCAAGTGCTGGGTTTTACGGTGCTGATTATCTTCCTAAGCGCGATTCTTTCCGGCTTACCCCCGGCGTGGCGCATACTGGCGATACCGGTAGCGGATGCACTGCGTGAAACGGGCCGCGGCGTCACGGCAGCTAGCCGTCGCCTCCGCTCCACCCTGGTCGTGACTCAGGTCGCCATCGCGTTCGCGTTGCTCATCGGCGCGGGCTTGCTGATTCATAGCTTCCTGATGTTGCTCCGAGTCAATCCCGGGTTCACTGTTGAGAATGCCGTGACCCTGACGACCCAGTTGCCGCCGTCTGCTCTTCCCCGTGAGAAGCGCATCGCCGTGTACAAGCTGATTCGTGAACGTCTGATGGCGATGCCCGGAGTACAAGACGTCGGGACCGTAAGTCGGCTACCCTTGATGGGCCAGAATCTAGGCACAACGCTGTGGATTGAAGGACGCCCGATGGTGCGGTCCGAGGCCACGCCTGATATCGAATACCGGGTTGCCACGCCTACATACTTCACCACCATGGGAATTCCGCTCGAGAAGGGACGGCTGTTCGATGAGCGCGACGACTCCGACACGTTCCCTGTCATCCTGATCAACGAAGCCGCGGCTCGCAAACTCTGGCCCGGCGAAGATCCTGTCGGCAAACGTGTGAAGCTCGGTCCGGATCCCTCACAAGCACGCTGGATCACGATCGTGGGCGTGGTCGGAAGTGTGCGGCACTTTGGCCTCGAAGTCGATCCGCGTCCCGAGATCTATCGCCCGTACGCGGCCAGCCCGCTCAGCAACCCCATCCTCATCGTCAGGACCAGTGCCGACCCAGGTCCGCTGATCTCATCGTTTGCCGCGGCAGTACGGTCGGTGAATGCCGCGATGCCGGTGTACAACGTTTTCCGGTTGCAGGAACTCGTCGATCGTTCGACCTTGCAGCGCCGCTTCGTCATGATTATGTTGCTCGCTTTTGCGTTGCTGTCGGTAGTACTCGCCTGTATAGGGATCTATGGGGCTGCGTCGCAATCGGTGGTGCAACGGACGCAGGAAATCGGACTCCGTATGGCTCTGGGCGCTTCGCCATCGTCGGCGTTGGGACTGGTGCTCGGAGAGAGCGCTCGTCTGTTGGTGGCGGGAATCGTACTTGGGTCACTGCTGGCGCTCGCGCTCCTAAATTTCGTCCGCAGCCTGCTGTTTGGCATCCAGCCGCTCGACCCCGCGGCGTTCCTGCTCGCCGCTCTCGCGCTGTCGGTCATTACGCTGTTCGCGTGCTACCTCCCGGCGCGCCGCGCCACGCTGGTGGATCCACTGATCGCGCTACGTCACGAATAGCCCGCGCTACGCTAAGGAAATGGACCTTAGCTTCGGCGCAGTGCTCGGAGTGTTTTTTCGGTGGCTTCACATCTCGTCCGTAGTGTGTCTGATCGGCGGCTTTGTCTACGCCCGATTCGCTGTGTGGCCCGCGCTGCAGGCTCTAGGCAGTCAAACCGCGGTGTTCGAGAGCCGGATGATCGCGCAGTTCCGTGGACTTCTTTATACGATCCTGGCGGCAAATTTGATTTCCGGCCTGTACAACTTCCTGACGAAACCTTCTTACCCGCCGCATTATCAAATGGTCATTGGCATCAAGTTTTTATTCGTGCTGCACATCTACGCTGTCACGATTCTGTATACACTCCCGACAGGCGACACGGCAAAGCGTCAACGCTGGCTCACGGGCATGGTTACGACCGGACTGATCATCATCGCCTTGTCGGCAGTTCTCCGCCTGCTCTCGCTGAATGCATTGCAACACTGATATGACAGGTCTTGAAGGTTACGAAGCACTTCGCAGCGGAGCGGCGTGGATCGACGTCTCGAGCCGCGGCCGGATTCGTGTTACCGGGGAAGACCGCGCCCGTCTGCTGCATGCCATGACCACAAATCAAGTGCAGCAATTGACGCCCGGAACGGGCTGCTATGCCTTTTTTCTCAGTGCGCAGGGGCGTATCCTTGCCGATGTGAACCTGCTCTGCCGCGACGATTATTTCCTGCTCGACACCGAGCCTGAGACTCACGAGAAGGTCTACGGGCACCTGGACAAATACATCATTGCAGATGACGTCACGCTCGAGGACGTTACCGAATCGCTGGCGGCTATTGCGATTGAGGGTCCACAATCCGCCGAGATCATGCGGAAGTTGGGAGCTCCGCTGCGTGACGCCGAATATGGCAGCGACAGTTGGGATTCATGGCTGGTAGCGCGGCTGAGTTATGCCGGCGCCTCGGGATTGGTTGTTTTTCTACCGCCGGGTGACAAGGCCCAACTCACGGGACGGCTAGAAGAAGCCGGCGCCGTCCAGGCCACCTCGAAAGCCTTGCGTGTCGTCCGCATCGAAAACGGCCGCCCTCGATACGGCGAAGACATTTCCGAGCGGTTCCTGGCTCAGGAAACTAACCAGAGCCGCGCCCTGAACTTTAACAAGGGCTGCTACCTGGGGCAGGAGATCGTTGAACGGGTACGATCCCGAGGCCAGATCCATCGCGTTCTCACGCCGCTGCGGATCGACTCATCGGTTCCACCCGAGCCCGGAACGAAGCTCCTGGACATTGCCGGCGCCAATGCGGCTGAAATCACGTCCGCAGCCTTCTCGCCGGCGTTGGGAAAGGTAGTTGCGCTGGCATACGTGAGGGCGGAGCATGCCAAGCCCAACGAGAAATTGCGGCTGGGAGAAACGGAGGCGGTTGTCGCCGGGTGCTGAAGACGATTCTGCTGCTAGGCATCGCGGCCCTGGCGGCGCAGGCCGAAACCGCGTTCACCTATTGGATAGAGCCTTGTCAAAAAGTGGAGACGGGCTGTCAGCCTCGCGATCCTGAGCTCGCCGAATGGGCGGTTAAGGCCTGGGTCGCGGCCGGTCAAGGTAAACTGGTCCTGACGCGCGCGACCAGGCGCGCATCCGCTTTGATCCATGTGCAGTGGGCAACGGCGGAAGAGGGTTTGTTCGGGGAAACTCAGCCCATTCTGGTGAATGGACGCCGCGGCGGCATTGTCAACGTCCGCCCCGCGCCGCTCCAGCCGAACGACCCTCTGCTGCGTGAAACCATCGTGTACCTGACCTGCCTGCACGAGTTGGGGCATGCCCTGGGGCTCGTACACACGTCGGATTTCGCCGACATCATGTACAGTTTCCAATTTGGGGGCGACATCCAGGAATACTTCGGACGTTACCGCCGCCGCCTGCGCACCCGCGACGACATTACCCGCAATCCAGGAATGTCCGATGAAGACCGCGAGCAACTACAGCAGGCGTTAGCGCGCATGTCCTCAGGTTTGCCAGGTGGGGACTCGGCCCGCCCCAAAGACTAAGCAGACTCCTTCAAAACCCCTGGCAGCCAATCCCGAAACCACTCCGCAAACGTCGCCTGTTGTGGGCTCGGGGGAACCGCCATGGAGCCGGCACGCCATTTGCGCACATTGACGGCTTCTTTTATCCCCATGGGAGCCGGCAGGTGTTCAATCTGCGCAATAAACTCACCGAGCCGGCCGTCCAGCAGCGCAATCCGAGCCTCATCTCCCGTCGTAATCGCCCGTTCGAGGGCCCCTAACAGTTCCGGGATCGCGCTCGCGATGCCCGAAACCACACCGTGGGCGCCGGCCCTGCGGGCCTTGGCATAGAGTCCGTCGCTCCCCACAAGCACCGCAAAAGGCGTCTTGATCGACTGGTCGTGCAAAGCCAGGAAGTAGTCCCAGGACCCGCTGGAATCCTTAATTCCGGCGAACTCGCCGCTGGAAAGCAGTTCCCTGGCCGCGCAGATTGGTATTTCGCTCGTAAACTGCGGAATGTTGTAAAGCAACACTGGCAGACGGCGGCCAGTGCGCCGCATGAATTCCCAGTAAAAACGCTTGATCGACTCGCCGTCGTACCGGAAATAGTACGGGGGCATGAGTAAGACTCCCGATGCGCCCGAGGTCGCGGCCTCCCTTGCCAGTTCGACAGCGCCATCAAGGGTCGAATGCGAGACGTTCACCAGGATCGGCACGCGGCTGCGTTTTACAGCGAAATTGGCCATGTGCCGCCGGTCATCCAGAGCAAAATGGACGAATTCGCCGGTTGAACCGAGCAAAGCGATCGCACTCGGGCCGCAGCAGGCGAGGTGATCAATGAGTTCAAGCGTGGCAGCGAGATCGATGGAGGTTTCCGATTCGCGCCTGGGCGTCACCGCGGCAATGATGACGCCTTCAAAGGGATTCTTCTCTGGAGCACGCGGCTGCTTCATCCCTTTAACAGGATCGCATCAAAGACGGTCGAGCCGGTGGCTCGGGTAATGCGCTTCAGTTGACCGCCGTGGGAGGCTGCTGATTACTCTTCACTGCGCGATGTATGCTTCTCATTACCAGGCGCCGCGGATCCAGGAGGTGCTGCGGCTTAAACATGCGTTGGGACCAGCGGGAGCCCATCTCGAATTCAATGCCGAGAAAGTACCCGATTTCGCGGAACACGCAGTATCTGACCTTTCCCAAAAGGTCCCCTTTGTCATGCGTGATCGTGACAAGAGTCTGCAGCGGGACCGGAACGTCCGTTTGCACGCAGGCGCCACTGAGCGAAATGTCCTCCAGGTTGCCAACCAATCGCCTGGAGCGACCCGTCTTGTCTTTCCAGCAGACGTTTACCAAATCTGCACATAAGAGTCGCGGTTCAACGCGCCTATCAAGCATACACCCTTGATATCGGCCTGCCCCAAGAAATTGATTAGCTTTCGACCCACTTCCAAAATAGCCTTATATCGTTGTAAGTACAGTGCCTAACTTAGTACCAGAGCCGGCGTCCCGCTAATATTGAACATAGGCATGTCCAGGATCCAGATCATTGTAGTGCTCGGCGCCATTGCCCTTTTCGGGCTGCTGCTGCCCTGGTACAAGGGGCTTGATTTCCTTGACCCCCGGATCATTTTCGCCTATGCATGTCTTTCCGCTGTGATGGCGGCTCCGGCGAGTGCGAGTGCGTTTTCAACACCCGAGTCACGAACTCTCGAACGCATCGCATTGATCGCGGCTTTCGGATTTGGCTTCGCGTTGGCTTCACTCATTACGGCTCTAGCTACCGTGAACCTTAGCCACTGGCACGGCAATCTGTTGTTACCTCGAACAACATTCCTCTGGGCTTGTGTTTTTCTGAGCGCCGCGGCGGCTGTCGCCGTCACGACCACGTCGGCCTTCGTCGCGCATTACGTCTCGGCGCAAGCGATAAAAACGGCATTCCGTTTCCTATTCCTGCTGTTGATTGCAGCTCTCGTCTACGCGGACCGCAGGACACCTCAGTTTCTCGCCGAAGCCATGACAACCACGGGCATCACGCACATCGCGCTTGTCGGTGCGGCCGTTCTGCTGGCGCTCACGATTGTGCTTATCGTGCTCCTGACGATGCGCCGTTCCGCGCCATCCGGGTATCCTGAATCGTAGGGTTGAGTCTGTCGTCGTGGACCGAAGGTCGACCAAAGTGGATGAAAACAAGGTTGGGCAGGCCGTGAGCACCAAAGGCAGGCGGAACCGCCTGCTTCACTCTTCCACAGACTCCCCGCCCGGAGTTTTCGACCGTGCCTTTCCATCTCACCAGGAACCCGCAGGCGAAACCATTTTCTGCACCATTCATTGGGCTAAGGTTCTCTCCACCGTTTTACCCATTTCTGTGAACCGGCCCGCAAACGAATGCAGATAGTGGGACCCATACACGTTCTTGGTGCAGGGCTCGCCGGATGTGAGGCTGCCTGGCAAATCGCTCGCGTCGGCCACTCTGCCATCCTTTACGAGATGCGCCCGGCCCGGCAAACGCCCGCGCACAAGACCGGCAACTTCGCCGAACTCGTGTGCAGCAATTCCCTGAAAAGCGAACAGCCGGGCTCCGCTCCCTGGCTGCTCAAGGAGGAGCTACGCCGCACCGGATCGCTTCTATTGCAGGTCGCGGCGAAGGCCCGCGTGCCTGGGGGACACGCGCTCACGGTGGATCGCGAAGTTTTCGGCGGAGAGATCACCCGCGCCATCGAGAGCCATCCTGGCATCGTAGTGAAACGCGAAGAGTGCGTGGCGGTTCCCCGGGACGGCATTGTGATCATCGCTACCGGTCCCCTAACCAGCGACGCGCTCGCCGAAGACATCGCGCGCCTCACTGGCTCCGAGCGGCTCTTTTTCTACGACAGCATCAGCCCCATCGTCGAAGCTGAAACCATCGATCTTTCCGTTGCATTTCGGGCCTCGCGCTATGACAAGTCTCTCGATAATAGCGCCGACTATCTGAACTGCCCATTCGACAAGGATCAGTACGAACGCTTTGTGGATGCCATTCTCGCAGCCCAGGCTGTTCCTGCGCACATCGAGGCGGACCGCTGCCCTTACTTCGAAGCCTGCCTGCCCATCGAAGAGATCGCCCGCCGCGGCCGCGATACTCTCCGATTCGGGCCTATGAAACCGATGGGCTTGTCCGATCCGAGGACGGGCCGCCGTCCTTATGCGGTGGTCCAATTGCGTCAGGAGGACGCGCGCGCAGGCAGCTACAACCTGGTCGGGTTTCAAAACCATATGCGCTTTCCCGAGCAGGCGCGTGTCTTTCGCATGATTCCCGGTCTCGAGAATGCGGAGTTCCTACGATACGGCCAGATGCACCGCAACACGTATATCAACGCGCCGTCTCTGCTGACGCCGGCGCTGCAGCTCCTAAGCAATCCGCGGATCTTCTTTGCCGGTCAGATTTCAGGCGTAGAGGGCTACGTGGAGTCCATAGCGACGGGATTGATTGCGGGCCGTCACGCCGCCGCGCTGGCATCCGGCGAGCCGATCCGTCCCTATCCCCGGGAGACCGCTCTCGGTTCCCTGTGTGCGTACGTCTCGGGGGCCGATCCTTCCGACTATCAGCCCGCCAATATTACGTTCGACCTTCTCCCGGTCCTGGACGAAGCAGCCCGCCATCGTTTCCGTCATGACAAGCGGGCCCGTCATGCCGAGGTCTGCCGCCGCGCCTTGGAAAAACTGGACGAATACATGGGGGTTGCGTCGAGCGCGTTAATCTAACGCACATGAGGATCGTTCTTTTCCTGCTGACGCCCGCGCTTCTCCTTTCGCAGACCGGCGACGATCGCAACGGTTACACCGATACGCCACAACTGCCCGGGCAGAAGTGGAGGGTCCACGACGCCACGAGGCCGCGGCCGCTGAAAATTGCTCCTGGACTGCCCCTGCTTGACGAGCATCCACCCTCCGATGCCATCGTTCTTTTTGACGGCAAGGATCTTTCGCAATGGACTCAAATGCGGAGCGGCCAACCCCAGGATCCCGTCTGGAAGGTGGAAAACGGTTACGTGGAGATTGTGCCTCGAACCGGCCGTCTGGTCACAAAGGACAAATTCGGCGATTGCCAGTTACATATCGAGTGGATGGTTCCGCAAGGCGCGAAAGGCTCGGGGCAAAGTCGCGGCAACAGCGGCGTCGAATTGATGACGCGTTATGAGATCCAGGTTCTCGAGTCGTACGAAAACCTGACCTACGCGGATGGACAGGCAGCGGCGATTTATGGCACTTGGCCCCCGCTGGTGAATGCTTCTCGCCCCGAAGGCCAATGGAACGTCTACGACATTTTCTTCGAAGCTCCTGTGTTTGAGGGCGACAAGGTTGTAAAGCGCGCCTGCGTTACCGTGGTGCACAACGGCGTCCTGGTGCAGAATCACAAGGAGTTTCTCGGAACGTCAACGCACGCACGGGTGGCCCAATATACGCCCCACGCCGCCGAAGAACCGCTCAGCCTTCAGGATCACGGAGAGGTCGTCCGGTTCCGAAACATCTGGATTCGCCGCCTGAACTCGCAATCATAATGACACCTTCCACTAACGTAATTATTCTCGCCGCCGGGCTTGGGACGCGCATGAAATCGCGACGTGCCAAGGTGCTGCATCGCGCCGGTGGTTTGACCCTCATCGAACACGTTGTGCGGACAGCGACGGCCATCGCCGCTCCGGAAAACATTACCGTCGTAGTCGGGCACCAGGCCGAGGGTGTGAAGAAGGCTCTCGCGCATACGCCGGTTCGTTTCGCGATGCAGACCGAACAAAAAGGGACAGGGCATGCGGTCATGATGTGCGCCGATGCCTTGCACGTCAAGCCCGGCTACACCGTCATTATTTATGGTGATGGCCCGCTTCTCTCAGCCTCCACCCTGGCTCGGCTCGTCGAGACCGAGCAACGCTCAGGCACCGCCGCGACGTTGATCACGACCGTTCTCGAAGACCCGCGGGGCTACGGCCGTGTCGTGCTCGACGATCGCGGTTCGGTGCTGAGCATCGTGGAAGAGAAAGCGGCTACGGACGAGCAGCGCAAGATCAAGCTCGTAAATTCGGGAATTTATTGTTTCCGAACCGATCTCCTTTGCAAGCATATTGCTGAGATCGAGCCAAACCCGGTATCAGGCGAGTACTATCTCACCGATATGCCTGAGATCCTCGCGCATCACGGGCAGACCGTCGGAGCGATGGAGGTTGCGGATTCGACGGAGTTGCTTGGCATTAACACCCGAGCCGAGCTGGCCGAAGTTGACGCGCTGCTACGCTCCCGCAAAACCCGAGAACTCATGCTGGCGGGTGTCACGATCGAGAAGCCTGAAACTGTCACAGTAGATGCGGACGTGTCCGCCGGTATGGACAGCGAGATCGGGGCATTTGCGCAGCTCCTGGGTAACACACGGATCGGTCATAACTGCCGCATCGGCGCCTGTTCCATCGTTCAGAATTCGATGCTGGAGGATGGAGTGGTCATTGAACCGTTCACGGTGATCAGCGATTCGCGAGTCGCGGCGGCGGCACACATCGGGCCATTTGCGCGGCTCCGTATGGGCAACGAGGTCGGCCCATCAGCCCATATCGGCAATTTCGTAGAACTGAAGAACACGAGATTCGGCGCTGGCGCTAAGGCGAACCACCTCGCTTACCTGGGCGATTCCGAAATCGGAGCTCGCGTCAACGTCGGCGCCGGCACCATCACGTGCAATTACGACGGTGTTCGCAAGCATCGTACGCAAATCGGCGAAGGCGCGTTTATCGGCAGTAATTCGACGTTGGTAGCGCCCATCGAGATCGGCAGCGAAAGCTATGTGGGTGCGGGATCGGTGATAACCGATCCGGTACCGCCAGGAGCGTTGGCGCTGGGACGCGGTCGCCAGGTGGTTAAAGAAGGCTGGGTCGAGAAGGGAAAGAAGCAGTAGCGCCCGTTATTTCTTCGTCTGGGCGGGCCGGACTACGATGAGCCGCGCGACGTCGCCGTCATCGGTGCTCACAAAGCCGACGGTGACCTTCGCCTTCACTTTGAGTTTCCCCTCGATACGCGTGTCCGGTTTGATGAGGAACGTGCGCTTCTCAGTCTTGCCAAGAATGGTACGCGAAACCGTCACTTTCGCCTCGGTAAGTTCGACGACCGGACCTGCGAAAGTGTCCTCATATTGGGGTTCGCTCTTCTGCGGCGCGGATTCCTGAGCGGGCATCAGACGAGCTGTTAAGAAACAGAATCCAAGCAGGAAACACGCCGCCAAACCCAGCAGAACTCGTCGCACTACTTGCATGATAATCCAACGTCATGAAATCGTTCCTGAACGGCGGATTAAACTTGCTTCACAAAACCAGGACGGGGTGGTAGACGTTGGGAAGCCGGATTTCGCCGATCGCAACGAGTTCTCCCTCGCCATCGACTGCCTTCACAAGCTTGGCCGCGCCTCGGGCTCGGAACGGCGAAACGCGGAAGTCGCGGCCCTGCCGGATCTGTCCCGCTGTCAAGGCGTCAACGATCTCGGTCGGAATATCGGGCAGCAGTTCCGATGTGGGGATAAGAGCTTCATCCAGCCGGCTCTCTTCGACAAGATGGGCCAATTCCTCCAGAGTGCGGGCTCGCTCGATCGTGAAATCCCCGGAGGCGGTTCGGCGTAGCCCCTCCAGGATCGCGCCACAGCCGAGGCGCTCGCCCACGTCATGAGCGATGCTGCGTACGTAGGTGCCGCCGGTACAATGCACGCGAATGCGAGCCGTCTCGCCTGAGAACTCGACGAGGTCCAACGAGTACACCGTCACCTCGACGGGCTCCAATTCCACGGCGACGTTCTTGCGCGCGAGCTTGTATGCAGGCACGCCGCCGATTTTCTTAGCGGAAACCGGGGGAGGGGTCTGTTGGAATGTTCCCCGGTAGGAAGCGAGCGCGGCGTCCAAATCGACCGCAGAAAACCCCAGGGAATGCCCGGTAGATTGGATCTGGCCGTCGCGATCGTACGTGTCGCTCGTGACTCCGAATCGCAGCACTGCCTCGTAGATTTTGTCGTTACGCCGGAAGTACTGAGCCAGCCTCGTGGCACGACCAATGATGAGAGGAAGCACGCCGGTCGCTAGCGGATCGAGTGTGCCCAGATGTCCAATCCGGCGGGTCTGCGCCAGACGACGCAGACGATTCACTACGTCGTGCGACGTGCATCCTGCGGGCTTATCGACGATAATTACGCCATCCACGCTAACAGAGTATCAACCGCTAGCGCGGGTCAAACGAGTTTGGACTGCCGTCCGTACCAGTTCTTTAAGCAAAAATAGCTGTCTCTCCGGTTAAACTGAAAAGAGGTGGAAGAGGAGGTCTTAGGTAAAGCATACGATTCGCGCATTATGCGCCGGCTGCTGACGTACATGCGGCCGTATCGGAAGACGGTCGGTCTTTCGCTCATCCTGCTCTTCCTAAACTCGCTACTGCAGATCGCCGGCCCGCTGCTCACTAAGCTGGCCATCGATCGCTACATCGCGCCCGCACCGAATCGTACCGTCTCACCGCTCGACGCTTATCTCTCCGCCGATGCCTGGACCGGCATCGCCCAAATCTCGTTTCTCTACCTGCTGTCGGTCCTTGGCGGCTTACTCTGCGACTTTGGCCAAACCTATCTCATGCAGTGGACCGGACAAAAGGCGATGTTCGACCTGCGCCGCGAGTTGATGGCGCACATGCAGACGCTCGATATCTCGTTCTTCGACCGCAACCCCGTCGGCCGGCTGGTTACGCGTGTCACGACCGATGTCGACACGCTCAACGACCTCTTCACATCCGGCCTGGTGATGATCATCGGCGACATGCTGGCGTTGAGCTTCGTCATCATCGCAATGCTCAACCTCAGCCCGGGCATGACCGGTCTGCTGCTGGCCGTGCTGCCGGTAGTCGTCTGGATCACGATCATTTTCCGCCGTACCGTGCAGCAGAGCTACCGGCGTATCCGCGTAGCCATCGCGCGCATCAACGCCTACCTTCAGGAACACATCAACGGCATCGCAGTGCTACAGCTTTTCAATCGCGAACAGAAGAGCCGCGAGGAGTTCGGGCGCATCAACCGGGACCACATGGATGCGTACAAGGACTCCATTACAGCCTACGGCTGGTTTTATCCCGTTGTTGAGTTCCTGGGCATGTTGGCTCTCGCCCTGCTGCTGGCTTATGGAGGATTCCGCATACGCCAGGGCGCGCTCACACTGGGTATTCTGGTTGCATTCTTCCAATACGGCTTGCGTTTTTTCCGGCCCATCCAGGACCTCAGCGAAAAGTACAACATTCTGCAAGCGGCCATGGCGGCCTCCGAGCGAATTTTCAAACTGCTCGATACTGCCCCTGCGATCACCTCTCCCGCCCAGCCTGTCAAACTACAACCCGGTCCCGTGGAAATCGAATTCGACCGTGTCTGGTTCGCATACAAGGATGATGACTGGGTGCTGCGGGACGTGAGTTTCCGCGTAGCGCCCGGCGAAACGGTCGCTGTGGTCGGCCACACCGGTGCAGGGAAGACGACGCTGACGAACCTGATGCTGCGCTTCTACGATGTTCAGCGCGGCAGCGTACGAATCGGAGGAGTCGACGTATGCGACTTCGATTTAAACGAACTGCGCCGCAATTTCGGCGTCGTCCTCCAGGACCCGCATCTGTTCACCGGCACCATCGAAAGCAATATTCGACTCGGCACGGAAGGTATCAGCGAAAGCGAACTCATCCACGCCGCGGAGCGCGTCAACCTGCTCGACTTCATCGAACGCCTGCCGGACCAGTTTGCCCACGCCGTACGGGAGCGAGGTTCGGGCCTGTCGACCGGCCAGAAGCAGCTTATCAGCTTCGCCCGCGCGCTGGCCCACAATCCGCGAGTGCTGATTCTCGACGAAGCAACCTCGAGCGTAGATACTGACACCGAGATGCGGGTACGCGAAGCACTCGGGCGCCTGGTGGAGGGCCGAACTTCGATCGTCATCGCGCATCGCCTCTCGACCATTCAGCGCGCCGACCGCATCATGGTCATGCATAAGGGCTATTTACGCGAGATGGGCACGCACCAGGAATTGCTGGCTCTTCGCGGCATCTATTGGAAGCTCTACCAGCTCCAATACAAAGATCAGGAACTAGGGCAGACGGTGTCGCCCGCTAAGCTTATTTCCCAGTAACTTCGCGGATCAACCGCAGAGTGTTGCCGCCCATGATCTTCCGGACGTCCGCATCGCTGTAACCCTTCTTGCGTAGTGCCGCCGCAAGCGATATCATCTTCGAAATATCTTCGAGCCCCTTCGGCGGAGATGTAATGCCGTCAAAATCGCTGCCGATCCCAACGTGGTCGATGCCCGCGATCTTCACCGCATGGTCGATATGCGCCACGGCATCGTCGATTGTCGCAAAGGCCTGTTTCGGAGCCATGTCCTTGTGCATCTCCTCCGCCGCGTAATCGTCCAAAGCTTTGCCGGTGAGATTCGGCTCGCTGTATCCCATGCTGTTCACCGCCGCCTTCAGTTTCTCGGCATCTTTCGGATTCAGGAATCCCTCGCCGAAGTTGATGCCAATGACGCCGCCGTTCTTGGCAAGTGCCCGGAGCATATCGTCGGTCATGTTCCGAGGAACATCGGACAATGCCCGGCAGGATGAATGCGTCGCGAGGACCGGCTTCGTCGACACGGCGACAGCATCATAAAACGTCTTGTCCGACACATGCGAAATGTCCACGATCATTCCGAGACGATTCATCTCGCGGACCACCTGCTTCCCGAAATCCGTCAGCCCGTTGTGTGCCGGCTTATCTGTTGAAGAATCCGCCCAGTTGTTATTGCGGAAGTGCGTCAGTGTCATGGCGCGTATGCCGAGTTGATAGTAGACCCGCAGCACGCGGAGGTCGTCGTCGATCTGGTGTCCACCCTCTAACGCGAGAAACGCAGCAATCTTCCCTGACCGTGTGATACGCTCGATGTCCGACGCGTTCACCGCCAGCGCAATCTGGTCCGGATGCTCATCCAACACCTGCTGCATCGCCTCGCGGAGATCCAGCGTACGCCGGACCGCCTCGGCACCCTTGTAATACGTCGGCACCCACAAAGCGAAAAACGGCGCGTTCACCCCGCCCTCGCGAAGGCGCGGAAAGTCGACGTGCCCCACCGACGACCTCTTCGTCAAGTCGGCATGATCGATGAGAACGCGCTGCATCGTGTCGATATGACTGTCAATCCCGATATTCTGCGCGAACAGAGGGCCCAGGGCCAGAAGCACGAAAGCAAAACGCATCTGTATAACATACCGCGCCCGGCCGCGATTCGGATACGATAAGGACGAATACCCATGACCAACACACCTCCGATGGCCGAACCGTTCGAGCGCATCCAGTGTCAATGGTGCCAGGGCATGAACGAGAAGTCTGATCTCACATGCCGGTTCTGCGGCGCGCCGCTCGACATCCGCAACCTGGTGAGCGAGTCCGGATGGCGGGAAGCCCCGCGCATCAAGGATATGACCGAGTTTCACTTCAACGCCAGCACATGCCAGGTGGAAGGTGAAATCGTTCCGGTTGCCGAAATCAATCTTGGGCACGGTGATTCGATCTTCTTTGAGCACCATGTCATGTTGTGGAAGGACGAATCGGTTCCCCTGACCGTCATGTCACTCGCCGGCGGTATGAAGCGGGCGTTCGCCGGAATGCCGTTCATCATCAGTGTGGCCAGCGGACCTGGGCGCATCGCTTTTTCTCGTGACGCCACCGGCGAACTGGTGGTGCTGCCGCTCCACCCCGGCATGGAACTGGACGTCCGCGAGCACGCCTTCCTGCTCTGCTCGCACCAGATCGACTACTCCTTCGTTCGCATCAAAGGACTCGCCAACATCCTCTTCGGCGGCCAGGGCATGTACATGGACCGGTTCATTACGACCAACACATCCGGCCTGCTGATTCTTCACGGCTATGGCAACGTCTTCGAGCGCATGTTGAAGCCCGGAGAAAGCATCATGCTGGAGCCCGGCGCGTTCCTCTACAAGGATTCCTCGGTGACGATGCAAGTTGAATTCCAAAAGCTCACATCGGGATTCTTCGGCGGCACTAACATGAGTCTCGCCCGCATGACCGGTCCGGGGCGCGTCGGCATTCAGTCGATGTACGTCCACCATAAGACGGATTAACTGGGAGCCTATCATGTTCTGTACAAATTGTGGCTCGCAGGTTCCCGATTCCGCCAACTTCTGCGTCGGTTGCGGCGCGGCCGTGAGGCATGCGCCGGCGCCGAGTGCTGCGCCGCCCTCGCCTCCTCAACCTCCATCCCAACCCCAGCCTCCATCCCAACCCCAACGCCAAGCGCACTTCGAAGGCCCACCGCCGCCGCACCCAACCGGCAAGACCGCGAAATGCTCCTGGTGCGGCGCCATCACCGACGGCTCACAATCCGCCTGTCCGAGATGCGGAGCGACCCTGGACACACCCGTCGGCCATGCCCGCTCCGGCTGGGTTCAGTTGCCAGGGCGCAAAGACATGGCCAAGCTCCAGTTCGGCGACTCATTCTGCCAGGTCGAAGGCCTTTACGTCCCCGTCGCAGACATGAATCTCTCGCCGAACGATGGCGTCTACTTCTCGCATCACGTCCTGCTTTGGAAGGACCCCAGTGTGAACATCACCGCCATGTCCCTGCGTGGCGCCTGGAAGCGTCTCTTCGCGGGAATGCCGCTGATCATGACTCAGGCCCAGGGCCCGGGTCACATTGCCTTTTCGCGCGATGACCCTGGGGAAATGATCGCGCTCCCGATCCATCCTGGGCAGGAGGTGGATGTTCGCGAGCACCTCTTCCTGGTCGCCACGAACAATGTCACATACGATTGGTTCCAAACCAACATCTGGTTCACAACCGGCAGCGGCGACGACAAAGAAACGCACTATCCGCTCGGCATGTTCATGGACCGCTTCACGGCCCAGCAAACGCCTGGACTTCTCCTGCTCCACGCGGCCGGAAACGTCTTCGTCCGCGAACTCGGTCCCGATCAGAGCCTGTTGTTGAAGCCGACGGCCTTGATCTTCAAGGATCCGTCCGTCCAAATGCATCTCCACTTCGAACAGCCGCAGACCGGCTTCAGCTTCTGGGGCAACTGGGGCAATCGCTACATGTGGCTCCGCCTCACCGGCCCCGGGCGTGTCGCCGCTCAATCCGTGTTCGAGCGTGTCGAAGGCGAATCGCGCAACGTTCAGAGTCACTCCTACGCCACTCTGCGCCGCTGGTAACGTTGTTAGCGCTCTCGCTACAATGAAATCGTATGCCAATCAAAGTGGGTATCAACGGCTTTGGCCGCATTGGACGGAATGTAGTCCGTGCCGGTCTGCATCGTTCCGACATTGAATTTGTCGCGGCCAACGACCTTACGGATACCAAAACGCTCGCGCATTTATTGAAATATGATTCCATTCTCGGTCCGCTCAAAGAAGATGTGCACGTGGACGGAGATTCTATAGTCGTCGGCGGTAAGAAGATCAAGATTTTCGCCATCAAGGACCCAGCCGAGATCGACTGGAGTTCCCTTGGCGCGCAGATCGTTATCGAATCCACAGGGAAATTTACAGACGCCACGCAGGCCTCCAAGCATTTGAAGGGCACTGTGAAAAAGGTGATCATCTCCGCCCCCGCGAAGAACGAAGATGTCACCATCGTGCTGGGCGTGAACGAAGGCGCTTATGATCCTGCGAAGCACAACATCATTTCCAACGCTTCGTGCACCACAAACTGCCTTGCCCCCGTCGTCAAGGTGTTACAGGACAACTTTGGCATCGAGAAAGGCTCGATGACCACCATCCACAGCTACACCAACGACCAGAACGTTCTGGATTTCCCGCACAAAGATCTGCGGCGCGCGCGCGCGGCGGCGATGAACATGATCCCGACGACGACCGGCGCGGCGAAAGCAATTGGACTCGTGATTCCGGAGTTGAAGGGGAAACTCGACGGCTACGCGATGCGTGTTCCTACGCCCAATGTCTCCGTGGTGGATTTCGTCGCTATCACCAAGAAGGCGACGACCGCCGAAGAGGTCAACAAGGCTCTGCACGGGGCAGCCGACGGCGGGATGAAGGGCGTTCTGGCTTATACGGAAGATCCGGTTGTATCCACTGACATGATGCACAATCCGAACAGCTCCATCGTCGATGGCGGTTTGACGAAAGTGCTCGACGGAACGATGGTTAAGGTCATCTCCTGGTACGACAACGAGTGGGGTTACTCGATGCGTATCATCGACATGATCGACTTCCTAGCGAAAAAAGGGCTGTAAGGTCTGGAAGTGTGAAGTGGGCATTCAGCCCTCCTTTGGATCTGACTAAGAACGCGCAGGCGAAACCGCCTGCGCCACTTGGTAGGGCAGGCGGTTTCGCCTGCCCTTCCCTCAAAAGCTGACCCGAATCCCGAGTTGCATTAACCGCCCATCGAGAATCGTCGAAACGGGAGCCAGCGAGGGTCCCGACACGATATTCCCCAACGCATCCACGCTCGCCGTTGCGTTGATGCTCGTAACGTTGGGGTGATTGAACAGATTCGTGAACTCCGCCAGGAATTCCGGCTTCACCCGCTCGCGAATGGAAAACACCCGAGAATAGCGAAGATCCAGCTCATAAATCGCCGGCCCCTCGATCGTGTTGCGGCCAATAAACAAGGGCCGCTGCTGCGAAGCAGGAATTGTTGGATCGCCGTTCAGGTTTCGGTTCCCGACCAGGTTAAACATCTCACCCGTCCGCGCCGACCAGATGAACGACAGCTTGTTGTTATTGATCAGATAGCCCCCGGGTCCACTGACGTCGAAGTGCGGCTCGAGCACGCCATTCGCCGTGAAGTTATGCCGCCGGTCCGAAATCGAGTTGCCCCGGTCGCGCCGGCGGTTCGTCGGATCCTCCGGAAGCAGGTTGGAGCTGTCCAACACGTTTTGTTCCGGAGCGTCGTCAATCGCGTGCGACCACGTATATGTGGCAAAGAACTCGTAGCCCTTCGAGAAGCGTCGATTCACCGAAAGGTTCATGCCGTTGTAGTTGGAATTCCCGACCGACTCAGCCATGACGACATTGTTGAACTGTGTGTAGATCGCCCCCGACTTCAGGATCGGCCGGCCATCGCCCAGCAACGCGCCCGTCGGCACCACGTTGATATTGCGATAAACCGGGATGTGAGTGCCCTTGGTGTACAGATAACTCGCGCTCACCGAAAGGTCCTTCGCAACCTCACGCGTGATCTGGAAATTCGCATTGCTTGAATACAGGCTGCGGAAGTTCGGCGAAACGGTGGTGACGTCGCTCACCGGTTGAGTGAACCCTGACGGAAGAGCGCTCAGGATCGTAGGAAACGCCGGCGCGAATGCGGCCGTATTGCCCGTGCTCAGCGTAAAGAAAGCCGGCAAGCCATTATTGAGGAGCGCGCGATAGTAGATGTTTGTCTGCGGCGCATCGTAGAAGATGCCCCCACTCGCGCGGATCACAGTCTTTTGATCCTTGCCGATCGAGTACGCAATCCCAATGCGCGGCGCAACGTTGTTCTTGTCTACCGCGAAATTCTGGGATGCCGCGAATAACGAGCTCTTGTTGGCCGGTGGCGGCTTATAGATGTCATAGCGAATGCCATAAGTCAGCGTCAGGTTCGGCCGCACCTTCCAGTCGTCCTGCACAAACATCGAGGAAAACACCGAGGTGTATATCACCGCCGGGTTTCCAAAGGTCTGTTGGAAGTTGGTGTACGATTTGGGGCTCGTACCGGCCTTCGCCGCCAGGTAGTCGCTTATGTTCGCGAAGGTGTATTGAGTGAACAACGGCGAGGTCTGGTTGTCGAGAATCCAGCGAAAGTCCCCGCCGAACTTGTACGTATGGGTCGATCGCGACAGGCTGAAGTTGTCGGCAAACTCCGGCGTCTTCTCGGTAAACACTAGCCCGGTATTAGGGGAACCGCCGAAATTGATGATCCCCGAGATGGTGATCGCGGGCTGCGGACCGGTTCCCTCGAAGGACACCTGGCGCTCGTAACGCTTCGGCACCTGGAACCGGAGTTCGTTAACGGCGTGCGGGGTGATCGTCGAAATCAACTGCCCCGCATAGATAGGCGCCCGGTCCTTGAAAAGGTACGTCTGCGTGACCACCGTTTGTCCACCGCCGTTATTGAACGGCGATTCGTTGCGGAAGTAGTTGAACCGGAACGAAAGGCGATTCGCGGAATTGATCTGCCAGTCCGCCTTGCCCATGTAGAAGTACACGCTCTGGCTGAACGGAATCGCATTTCCATAGCTGGCGGGCAGACCGAGCAGGCTCAGATTCCCCGGGCTGACCGTCACCACGTTCGGCAGGTCGCGATTGACATGCTCAAAGGCTCCATACCAGAACAGCTTGTCTTTAATGATCTTGTCGCCCGCATCCACGAAATAGTCGTCCACGTTCAGGTCGGGCTTCGGAGCCGTGGGCGAGAGCAGAATTGGCCGGGCATTGAATACGGTTCGCCGGAAGATATATGCCGCTTCCCCATGAAGCTCGTTGGTGCCTGATTTGGTGATGGCGTTGAAAACGGTACCCACCGTGTTGCCGAACTCGGGGGCAAACCCGTTGTTGACCTGCTGGATCTCGCCAATGTAGCTGTCGGAGATTGGGAGTAGCCGGATGCCTGATCGATCGCTTTCGGTATTGTTACTGCCGTCGAGTTGGTAGTTGATACGATCGACGAAGCCGTTGGCATTGATCTTTCGTGGCACGCCAAATTCCGTGTTGGGATTCGCGCTCACGTTCGGCTGGAGCAGGATGAAGTTGTACGGATTCCTCGAAACCAGCGGCAGGTTTTCGGTCTGGTAGGTGGAGAGCGTGGACCCCAAATCGGTGCGGCCCGGCTCAACGACCGGAACCGAACTCGAGACGTCGACCATGACCGTGTCACCGCCTATGGTCAGGGCCGCATTCACAGTGGCGGTTGAACCCGCGGACACCACTGCTTTATACTCCGCAAGCTTGAATCCGGTCGCCTGGACCCGGATTTGATACGTTCCCAGCGGAAGCACCGTGAAACGATAGAATCCGCTCTCATCTGTTTTTAACTCGCGCGTCAAACCTGTCTCGACGTGCTGAATCGATACCGTTGCGTTGGGAACGATCGCGCCTGTTGGATCCGTGACCGTTCCTTCAATTTGACCGTTGATAGCGGCCGCCTGCCCGAATACGACCGGCGCGGCGGCTACCAAAAGCAAGAGCGATGCAATGCTTACACCGATAGCCCGTTTCATAAACTAACCCCTTGGTAGTTAATGATGCGCTAGCGGTAAAAGAGTTGCAAGGGACTACTGCTCGTCAATTGTGATGGAGTTTACTTTGTCGCCCTGGGCAATCTTATTGACCACATCCTGGCCGTTGCGAACCTGTCCGAAAACCGTGTGCTTGCCGTCGAGCCAGTCGGTCGCTACGTGCGTGATGAAGAACTGGCTGCCGTTGGTGTTCGGTCCCGCATTCGCCATGGATAGGGATCCGACCTGGTGCTTGTTCGGATTGGTCCGGGTCTCGTCCTCGAAGCGATACCCAGGCCCTCCGCGACCCGTCCCGGTAGGATCGCCACCCTGGACCATGAAGTCATTGATGACCCGATGAAAGGTGGTGCCATCATAAAAATGCTCGCGCGCGAGGAAAACGAAGTTGTTCACCGTCTTGGGTGCATCCTTGGCAAACAGGTCACAAACGACCTTCCCCTTAGACGTATCGATCGTTGCCGAATACTTCTTGTTGGGATCAATCGCCATCGCGGGCGGAGCGGCGTATTCTTTGGCCATACGTCCAGTGTACCCAGGTATCGCACCTCGTCTGATTCTCTCCGTTCCGCGACGATTCAGAGAATGAGGAAGGGTGGAGGAGGCATAGAAAACTCAAAGGCGGCGCAGGCGGTTTCGGCTGCGACCCTAATACTGCAGCAGCGAGTACACGTCGTAGTCCTTGAGTTTCTCCCGCCCATGCAGGAAGTCCAACTCCAGGACAAATCCGAAGCCCGCCACTTTGCCTGCTAACTTCTCCACCAGCCGCGCTACCGCCGACGCAGTCCCGCCGGTGGCCAGCACGTCGTCCACGACCAGAACGTTCTGTCCGGCCTCGATCGCATCCTTATGGATCTCCAGCACGTCGGTCCCGTACTCGAGCGCGTACTCCACACGCTCGCAGGCAGCCGGCAGCTTCTTAGGCTTCCGCACCGGGACGAAACCAGTCCCCAGCGCGTACGCGACAGTTGACGCAAAGATGAATCCCCGCGCTTCGATGCCGACCACGACATCGACCGGAATCTCCCGATAATGCGCGGCGAGAAGATCAATCACCCCCCTCAGGCCGGCGCGGTCCTTCAACAAGGTTGTGATGTCATAGAAGTTGATGCCCGGCTTCGGGAAATCCGCGACCTCGCGGATCAGCTTCTTGAGATCGTCCGACTGCGACACAGGTTTGGCAGCATTCATGAGCGTTTAATGGCGAATTTGGAAGTCACTACATTCTTGAACGGCAGCTTCGATTTCGTCAACATGGCGCACCTCGGCCCATCGGGGACCTCTCCACAACTGCGCCGCAAGCTCGGATAACTGCGGCTCTGAACCCACGGCGTAAACCTCGACGCTGCCGTCAGCCCGATTGCGAGCCCATCCTCGCACGCCGATCGCGCTCGCGATGTGCTGGACAAAATACCGGAAGCCTACCCCTTGCACACGGCCCCGCACTTCGTACTTACGCGCAATCTTCTTCAATGGGTCTTCGTGAGCGGATACAACACGATTCTACGAATTTCGATAGGACCCTGATCGCCTTGAATCACTATAGGGCCGGGATCCGCTTCGTTGGAATCCAGCGCAATCGCGGTGATCCCTTCGATCGTTTTGTTGTCGATGATTTTTATGCCATTCAACGTGACGGACACCTGCCTCCCGACCAGCCGAACATCGAGCGCCTGCCACTCATCGGGTTCTTTGCTGGCGTTCACGGCCGGCGCGATTCTCCCATAAATGGCGCCATTCCCGTGCACGGTGGGAGGTTTGCCGATATCATCGACGATCTGAAGTTCGTAGCGGCCGCGCAGACCAATGCCGCTGTTGCTTCCCGGCGGGATTCGAAACTCCACATGCAACGTGAAATTCCAGAACTTCTTGTCCGAGATCAGATTCCCCGCACCCGGAGCGTTCGTCAGAAGGCCTTGCTTCACCGACCACCCGGGACCATGACCTGGCGCCGGCGATTGCGACCACCCCGTTAATTCGCGGCCGTCGAAAAGCATAACCGGGTCGCCTCGCTTCCAACTCAGGTCGTCCTTATCGGCAATGGCCGGCGAACGCACGCCCGTCCATTCCAGGTAGGACGCGGGTTCGCCTTCGATCTCGAATGTTCCTTTGAGCTTTCCGTCCTCGAGGCGGGCCCAGTAGAGGCCCCTCTGTACCGATTTCCCATCGCGGCGATAGCGGCGATCGAAGGAAAAGCGCAGTTCACCGTCATAGACCGAGATCTTAGGGATCTCCTCGATCTGCCCTCCAGGCGCACCCACGAACTTCCCCTTGATCGTGTCGGTGCCTGCTCCCAAGACCTCCAGCCACCACGCTCGCGCACGCGGCTCTCCGGCTACCGTAATGTCCCATCGCCCGTTAAACTGCTGATCGTCGACCGCGCCCGCCACGAGAACAACCGTCGTGAGCGCGGCTGCGCAAACCAAACGCATTTGCGCTTAATTTACCATGCTCCGCCCCTTTACGGCCGGGCGCCCAGAAAGCTATTCGCTTTCAGCGTGTTGCGGACGTGAATTCCAGTGGCCTTAGTTTCCACTTTTTCCGCCTCGGCATAGTCTTCGATCTTGCGTAGAACGGCCGCATAGCCCTGCAGAAGGGGGACCCAGGTTTCGTCATCCGGCGACAAAAGGTGAGCTCGCAAAGCGATCGACTTCCGATATGCTTCAGCCGCTTCTTCGTAACGCTTCTCGGAGCGGAACAACTGGCCGAGGTTGCCCAGGGTAACCGCCGCCTGGGAGTCGCTCGGTGATTCCTTGGAGCCGGCAATCGCGAGGGCGCGCAGGAACAGGTCCTCGGCCTCGCCGTAACGATGCATCAAGTAGTACAACGAGCCGAGATTGTGCAGGGCATTGGCGAGTTTGATGCTCTTGGGGCCGAGTGCTTTTTCGTCGATCCCGATGGCGCGTTGATAGAGTACCTCGGCGTTCTTGTAATTGTGTTGCGCGGTGTACGCGCCGGCAATGTTCTGCAGCACCGAACCGACATCGGGATGAGCCGAACCCAGCCTTCGCTCCCAGATTCCGCGTGCCCGCTCGAGGAGTGGCAGAGCCTCCTTGTATTTCTTCTCGGATAGGTAGAACTCGGCGAGGTTATTCAGACTCGTGGCGAGAACGGGGTGGTCTTCTCCAAAGGTCGATTCCGGCAAGGAGACGGCTTCTCGATAATACGACTCGGCCTCGGCGAGTCGATGGGTGCGCCGGCAGATGAGCGCCAGGCTGTCGAGTACCCGCGCGCATTCGGTTGGCCACGGCTTCACATTCGCGCGGCACGCTCGAGCGGATTCAAGAAGAGTTGGCTCCGCGCGCGCCAGGTCGTTCGCAGTGAGGTAAAGATGGCCGAGGTGAGCCTGGGTTATCGCGGCTTCGATGCTGTCCCGTTGATTTGGATCGCGGCGGATTTCCAGGGCCTTCTCGAGAAGTTGTTCTGCTTCGTCGAATTTGCCGTCCGTCTCACCCAGGTCAGCGAGGCCCGTCAGTGTTTGCGCGAGAGCGCATTTGGCGGCGAGATCCGATCGGGTGTTCAGCCGCAGCGCGGTGTTGTAAAGCTCCTTCGATTTCGTGAAATGTCCCAAAGTGAATTCCAGGTTTCCGAAATTGTTGAAGGTGATGATCTCGTCCAGGTTTTTCTCGGCCTGCGAAAGGTCCCAGGAATCGCGGGCTTTCGTATATAGCCTTTCCGCCTCCTCATACTGGCCGCGCAGTTGATATAGAGCGGCAAGGTTGTTGTAGGAATTCGCAAGCTCCGGATCGCCCTTGGCGAGACCATGTTCGCGGATGGCCAGCGCGCGCTCGAATTCGCGAGCGGCCAGGTCGTATTTTCCTTCGGCGCGATAGGTCAGGGCGAGTTCCGAGGATGAAACCGCCACCGCCTCTCCTCCGTTTGGTTGCGCCAGTCGCGTCGCTTCGAGAAGCGTACGCTCGGCTTCCGCGTACTGATGTTGTTCGTAGAATTTTCTTCCCGCGTCGGTGACCGTGCTCCAATCCGGCGTGGCGAGTCCCAGGAGAAGGTTGCTGCTGGCAAACCAAATTGACACAAAAAGACGATGCATTGACCAAGACCCCTTGAGGTTTGGTGTGCACGCGGGGGCGCACGCCGCGATTATTTGCAAGCCTAAGAAACGGCACGAGTAGAAAAACTCACGACGCAAAGAAAATGTTCGGAACTGAACAGGCGTGTTCTAATGCGAACTAACGAATTTACGCTCTCCTCGTCGAAGTATTTTGGCACGTTGGGGCCGCATTTCGTGTGCCCCGTAATGCAGGATGAGCGTTACCACTCGGTTTAGTTTTCGGGAACGTCGAGGCAGACCAGCCTGTAATGCGGGCTGTTAGCCTGCGGCGGGTTGTGAACTCGCCTGCCGTAGCTCCGAACAAGGGCCGGCCGGCGCCACTTGGCAATCGGCGGCGGGACACTATCCTGCATCACACGCAGGGCTGAACTACTGCGCTTAGTGGAAAATAAGGACCTCACCAGGAACGCGGGGGCAAATCCAACCGCCTGCTCCGCCTCCCTGCTGCTAGCCTGGAAACAGGAATGGCATGACCGGCCCCCAGCGCGCCGTCACAACCCGCGAACAGATCCTGGAACGCCTCCGTGAAAGGATCGTCGCCTTCGCGGCATCTCGTATACAGGGAGACGCTGCCGAGGACGTCGCGCAGGAAGTGCTGATTCTCCTGCACGAGAAGTATGCACACCTCAATCGGCTGGAGGATCTGCTGCCGGTCGCCTTTGAGATCCTGAGGTTCAAGATGATGGCGATGCGGCGAAAATCGGCGCGGCGGGGCGAATATAACAGCGTTCCGGCAGACGAGATCCCTTTGCCGGACGGCGCCGACGATCCGGAAATGGCAGCGGAGCGGCGTGAGATGCGTGCGCGGCTGATCGCGGCAATCGCGCAACTTGGGGAACGCTGCCGCACGATTTTGGCCTTGAAACTGGAAGGCAAGAGCTTTGTGGAGATCCAAAAGCTCCTGGATGTACCTTCGGTAAACACGGTCTATACTTGGGATTTCCGTTGCCGCAAGCAGTTGTTGGAGTTGATGGGCGGCTCTTGGGAAGGTAAGCGATGAATCGGGAAGAGGTCAGGCAGTTAATCGGCGGATACGCCACCAATTCGCTTACCGACGACGAACGGCGGCTCCTGTTTGAAGCTGCATTGGAGGACCAGGAACTCTTCGACGCTCTGCAGGACGAACAAGCGTTAAAGCAATTGCTCGACGATCCGTTCTCGCGGGAGCAGGTGCGCCGAGCGGCCTTAGCGAAACCGAAGCAGGCTTGGTTCAGGCAGCCCTGGATTTGGGCGGTATCGGGGATCGCAGTGGCCGCTCTGGCCACGTTCGCTGTTCTACTGCGGCCTCCAACGAGCCTGCCGGCGAGTCAGGTGGCGCAAGCCATCAACCCGGCGCCCATCTCAGCCCCAGCTCCGGTGTCCACAGCGCCAACGGCCACGGCGCCCCCTGCGACGGTGCCGCCTGCTCCACCGCGCGAGGCGGCTCTACCACGTGGCACGGTCGCGAGCCCTGTACCTGCGAAACCTCGTGAACCGGAAATCGCGAAAGCTGCCGACGACGCATCCCCTGCCCTCGCGGGCCGGCGCGAGCAAGCCCCCGCAGCGGCGCCTCCGGCGAGCGTCCTGGACACGAAGCAAGACGAGGAGCGCGACAAGGGACTCGTCACAGAGAAGAAGAAAACCGCTGCGGCACCGGTGCCTCCGCAACAAAACATCGAAGCGCGCAACCAGGCCGGCGGACCTCTTGAAAACACAAATCAGCAACAGCAGCAGCAAGTGAACGTTCAGGCAAACAAGGCGCAGGACGCCGTGACGGTCAACTCAGAATCCGCGGCAGTTTCCACTCAGTTCCGCGCAGGCACCACGACACCCGTGCCGAAAGCTGCCGTGGGTAGCTCATTTGCCCTTATGAAGGCCGGACTCAGCCCGCAAGTACTCATCGCCAGGAAAGCGGATAATGGGATGTTCTTAGACGCCCCGCCGTCTGCCAAATTCAAACCCGGCGACGTGGTGCGTCTGGGTATCATTTCGCCATACGCCGGCCAGCTTGCCGTCGAGGTGAAAGAGAATGCCGCCTCGTCCTGGACAAGGCTCTATCCGGAAGGCGAGAGCCGCGTCTCCTTGTCACCGGGGCAGCGTTTTAACCTCCCGGTGACGGTGACTCTCAAAGAAGACCAACAGGTTCAGGTGGTGATTTCGCGGCCTGGCGTGGGACCTCTGATTATCCCCGTGCCGTTGAAAGTCGCTCAATAATTCCCATCATCCGGGCGGCGGCTTCGGTGTCGGCGCCGAACCGCAGATGGTTGTAGGATTCCGTGAAATCCTGCACCAGAAGCGACAACTCAGACTCCGGAATCACGCGGGCAAACTCCATGGGGGTCAACCAGGCGGGCTTCTCAAAACCGCGGCTCTTCAGCAGCTTCAGAAGACGGAGGTAAAGCACCGTAGCATCCGAAGCGCGCACCTCCCCTCGGCTCACTTTCCTGACGCGGCGCTCGGCTTGAAGCCAGTGTAGCCAAACCTTGCCGAACCGCCACGGCAGCACAATGAGCAGGAAGGTGACAACGATTCCAAATGCGTGGTCACGGCCGAAGTTGACGATGGTCGTCTTCCAGGTGCTTAGAAAAGCACCGGTGCGTTCGATCCAGCTCGCTCGAACACGCTCGCTCGATTCGCCCACGCTGCTGGCGAGCTGCAGTTGCCGATCCACGTTGTAATTGAGCACCCAATCCTGCCAGAAAGTGTCGGCGGCATCGAGGTAGAACATCAGGTGCGCCCAAAGAGACGGCGACGCGGAGCTGAGGTCGGGCGGCGTTGGATCGAACGTGGTCCAGCCATGCCTGGGTAACCACGCCTCCACCCAACTGTGCGCGTCTGAAGCCCGGATCACCTGCAGGCCGCTCACGGGATTGTATACCCCGGGCCCGAATCCCGTCACAACACGGGATGGAATATGGATGGTGCGGAGCATTACCGCCATTGCGGAAGCAAAGTACTCACAATGCCCCTTGTGGCGCTCGAAGAGGAAGTTGGCCAGCGGATCGGGCGGCTCAGTCGGCGGAAGTTCCAGCGTGTAGCCGTACGACGTTCGAAGGTATTTCTCGATGGCGCGCGCGCGGCCGGCGTCCGTCACTTCCAAAGCCGCGATGGATTGCGCCAGAGGCCGGATGCGCGGGTCCAGAGTCGGTAGGTGAGTGTAAATCGCGCGCCGCCCTTCGTTGAGCGGTTCCGGGTCCGGGTCGGCGTCTCCGCCGCTGCCTTCGACGAAGCTAAACCCTACGTACGACAGCGTGCCGGGGTCCCGGTAGACGAATTTGAAAGCCCCTGACGGCGAACGCAGAACGACCGGTACATCGATGCGCACAAACTCCGGTCGTCCGGCGAAAAACAATACGTTCGATGCGATGTCGCGCAGTTGGACGGAATAAGAGATATGCTGGCCCCTGATAGTTCGATATTTGGGGTCCACAAGTCGAAACTCCGTGTTGCGATCCGGGCGAATGATTGTTTCCGGCTCGTGCTGGTTGAACCAGCGATGGCCGTCGAAATCCGACAGCGACGCGCCGCGCCATTTCAGGGGCGGGTAGGTAGGTTCACTCGGAGAATCCATGCGGATGTGCATCACCGGCGTGTTGCTTTGCTTGATTTCGCCGATCTCGCCGAGCGTGACGGTGTCGGAAAAGCCGGGGACGTGGTAGCGATTCGATACCAGGTGCTGAAAGGCGGCGCGAGCCGTACGCGGCAGAACGAAAAAAAGCCCTCCGGTCAGAGTGAGAATCGCGGAAGAGACAAGCACGCTGCCTGCTGCGAGACGCCAGTGGATTCCACGAGCGGTGGCGGTGCGGGAAATAATCGTGGTTTGCTGGCTGGACCGGCGGATTTCCGAACTCGTGAACGTAGCCACACCGAGCAGCAGAAAGAGCACCAGGAAAACAAAGAAATTGATGCTCGACGAGAGAATGCATGCGGCCAGCAACTCGAGAAACGCCAGGAGTTTGAGATAGAAATAATCGCGATTCGTGGTGGCCGTCAGGACCTTCACGATTGCCAGGAAGAAGACCAGGTGCACGGTCGCCGGAACGAATGTGCGCGACAGATACAAGTAATCGAGTGCGTAGAAGGCGACGTAAACGAGGGTGAGCAGGGTCACCAGGCGCGGCGGTACTTCGTAGCGAATCAGGCCGGCGGCCATAAATGACCGGAATAGCAGGGCGGCCGCCATGAAAGCGATCGTTGGAAGATCGAGATAGCCGCTGCCGACAACTGCGAAGTAGCCGCTGGCCAGTAGTCCCAGGACGGAAAACTGGAAAAAACGTTCCACCGGCGTAAGAGCTGCGCCGTTGCTGGGCATACTTCAATTGTAAAGCGCCTTCGCCGGACGGCTGCCCCACGGATAAAATGGTCCCTATGAGGGCACCATTTCTCAGCGCCGCTTTGGCTGGCTTGGGCGCGGCCAGCCTGTTGGCTGATTTCAGCTACGAGCAAACGTCCAGGATCACGGGCGGGGCCATGATGAGCATGATGAAAATGGCCGGAGCATTATCCAAAACCGCACGTGAGCCGATGATGTCAACCGTCCTGGTGAAGGGACATCGCATGGTTCATCTTCGCCCCGATGCGGCCGAGATCATCGACGTCGACAATGAGACCATCACGTCTGTCAACTTCCAGAAGAAGACGTATTCCGTGATGACCTTTGAGCAGTTGAAGCAAATGATGCAGGACATGTCCCAGCGGATGCAGAAGTCCAAGAACGACAATGGCGCGGAGGTGCAGTACAAGCTCAGCACCAGGGACACGGGGCAAACGAAAACCATTTCGGGCGTGCAGACGAATGAGTTGATCGTGACCTTAACGGGGGAGGCGACTAATAACCAGGGGCAAAGCGGCGTCGCGGAAATTACGTCCGACATGTGGCTGGGCAAAGTTGCAGGTTACGATGAGGTCCGCAAGGTCCAACGGTTGATGGCGGCGAAATTGGGTTTCATCCCCGGCCAGGGCATGGGCGCGATGATGCAGCGTCCCGATATGCAGAAGGGCTTTGAGGAGCTTTATAAAGAGGCCGCGAAGCTCGACGGAGTGCCGATCGCGATGATCACACGAATGGGCAGCCAGGGTTCGGGGCAGGGAATTGGGACGTCCCAGCCGACATCCACACAATCTTCGACAGGTTCCAATGTGGGCAACGCCGCCGGAACCGCCGCGGAGAACGAGGCTTCAGGCCGGCTTGGCCGTTTTGGCGGCCTTGCCGGTGGATTGGGAGGACTCGGCCGGCATAAAAAGGACGAGAGCTCTTCGCAACAGAATTCAACGAATCAGCCGGCTGGGGGCGATTCCGGTTTGCTCCTGGAAATGACCACGGAATCGAGCGCGTTTTCGACCGCGGACGTCGATGCGTCCAAATTCGAAGTGCCGGCCGGGTTTAAACAGGTCGAGCCCGAGACCCAGCGGCGCGGCCGGTAACGCAGCCTTCAGGCTGCCCACAGGCCAGTACCGCTGGTCCACGAAATTGAATGATACCCCGCTGCCAGATTCGCTTCTACTTAAACCCCTCGCTGCTCATGTCGTGTTTCGGCGGGGGACCGTAGGGCAATGTGTCGGGCGCCACCCGCACACCGCTCGTCACTTTCATCGGATACTTCGCGTTGGTCGGGAACGTGACCTCGACGAAGTACGCCGTCCACCCCTCAGCAGGCTTGTCCACCTTCCCGACATAGAGCCCCTTATCCTTCTCCGCGAGCGGCGCGCTGGTCCACTTCGGCCCGATCGACTCCAGGCGGAAATCGCGAGCCTTGGGGTTCGTGATCTGCCACAGCTTCACCTCGGTCGGTTTGGTGATCGTCTGCACGTGAATAGAACCATCCTTCTCGAAGCGCCAGGAATACTTCGGCCGCGGCGTGTCGCTCAGGAGCATTTCATAGAACGCCTGCATGCTTTCCTGGGCGTCAGAGCCACGCAGCGAATGGTCGGTGTTTGGCACGTAGCGGATGTGCTTCTCGCCCTTGAGATCATCCCAGTAGAACTGCGATGAGTCCGGCAGGAAGAACTGATCGCCACCGGCATTGATCAGGAACTTCGGCATGGTGAGGCGGTCGCGGTAGGAATAGGGCTCCACCATCTGCATGAGTGCCTTGTATTGCGGCGTTCCGCTCCAATCCATGAGATTGAGCGCCTGGTAGTCCTTCACCGCCGGGGCCCAGAAGCCATAAGCGCGATAGTGATGCTCGAACGACTTCTCGACGTTGAGCATATCGATGACGAAAGGCGTGATAGCAACGACACGCTTATCGACGGCGGCCGTGGTCCAGGTGGTCCAGCCGCGTTTTGAACCGCCCGCCACCATGAACTTCTCGACCGAAACTTTGCCACCGGCCTCGGTCTTGCAGAACGCCGTGATCGTATCAAGGGCCCGCACGGAAGCCTTGGTCATCGGCAGGCGCAGCGGCCATTTTTCATCGCCGGTTCGCAGGTACTTGTTCCATGTATAAGCGATGATGCCGTCCTCCGAGCGCGGTTTGGTCTCGTCAGTGAACGTGAGCGGCTCGCTTGGGATCATGCGCAGTTCGCTGGCGACAGAATGCGATGCGGTGGCAAGCGAGACGATCATCGGATCGGGTTTCTGCGGCGGCTTGCTCGTATTGCTGCCGCCCGTGATGTAGAGGAATCCGGTCGTGCTTGTTACCGTGTCGGGACGCACGATCGTTACCCAATGATGCCAGATGGGCTTGTCGACCTCGGCCGATGTCAGATACTGCTGGGACGTCATGTCGAGGACGTATGTGGTGTAGCCATCGCCCGGGATGGTATTGACCAACTCGTATTTGTAGTTAGAATCCGGAGCTGCGACGTAACGGTCGAGCGCCGTCTGTTTGCTCGCGGCGTTAAGCTGCAGGGCGGCGGAGCCCGCTAGCAGCAATGCCAGGATGCGAAAACGACTGTTAGGAAGCATTACGGGTTCAGTTTACTAGCAGCGCGAGGTAGCTGCAAACTATATTGAATGCAAAAAGCCGTCCGGCGCGAACCGGACGGCTTTTCAAAACACTACTGAAGTTGGAATTAGTCCCCGAAGGACCCGACTTCTTCGCGAACATCGTCTTTCGCCGGTTTCGCAGGCGCCGCGGCGATCCCGCCGATCTGAACCAGATCCGCACCAGGGGCTTCCTTCAGAACATGCTGCCGATAGAGCTTCGCCATGCGCTCGTCTTCCTGCTGCTTCAGTTTCTCGTCGCGAGCGCGCTTCTTCTCTTCGCGTGCCGTCTTGGCGATGCCTTTCTCGTCGAGATCGTGCTGCAAACCGTGATTCACATCATCGGCCCGCAGGACCATCGAGTGCTCCTTGCTCACGAGGTTCACCGACTTGCCGCCGGCGAAGATCTCGTGCCGCCCGTGCTCTTCATACCACTTGGTCAGGGTGGCCGTCATGTGCATCTTCTCGATGATGTTGCGCCAGCCGATGCCGGTGTTATACGCACAGAAGGAAATCTCACCTTCCTGCGTCGCATACGGAATGATGCACTGCTCGGTCCGCCGGAAATCGTAGTTGAACAGATCCTGGAACCACATGCCCGCGATGAACAGGAAGTTCCAGCGATCCTGGCGGCGCTTCTCGATATCCGCCATGGTGCGGTCGCCCGTCACCTTGCCGTAGTCCTTCTTGGACATGCCGAAGCACTTGTCGAACTTCGCAACGAGGTCGGTCATCTTGAAGTGTGTCGGAGCCTTGAAGGGATTGTAGTTGCGAAGCAGCGCCAACGAGACGCCCATCACCGAAAGGAACTTACCCCGGGCGGCGTCATTGACGCGGGCGACGTCCTTAGCCAGGCGGTCGGCATTCAGGAACGCCGTCACCGGCACCGCTTCCTTCGTCTCCTTGTCGCACATCACGGCCATGCCGATGCCGCAGTTCGGATGGCAACCGCAGCTCAGTTGTCCCCAATTCGCGTCCGGCCCGTGAACAAGGTCGGCGAAATCGGAGAAGGTGCTCATGAACGAGATCGGGAACCAGTCACGAACCGGCTCGCCGAGACCCACTTGATTCTTTACGTCGTGGGCGAGGTGTGACAGCGTGTAGCGCTGTGCCTGGCGGCGCTCATCGGTAACCGCTTCGTCGCGTCCCGTGAAGGAAACCGGTTGGAAGGACAGGAACGGAATCTTCTTGGGATTGTCGAGGGCAAACCGAACCACCGCGCCGACCTGCTCGTTGTTAATGCCGTTCACGATCGTGATAACCGGAACGATGTCGACGCCCGCCTTCCACAGGTTCTCGATCGCCCGCATCTTTACGTCGAACAGGTTGCCGACGGCGCGATGCGAGTTGGCGGCGTTACCCACGCCATCGAACTGCAGATACGCGTAGCGCAGGCCAGCCTCGGCGGCCTTCTTGGCGAACTCAGGGCTCTTCGCGAACTCGATTCCGTTCGTCGCGGCCTGCACGCTGTTGTAGCCGACCTTGCGGGAGTAGCGCACGGCATCCAGGAAGTGCGGCGACAGCGTCGGCTCGCCGCCCGAGAACTGCACCGACATCTGGCGGCGCGGCTTGATCGATATGGCGTTGTCGAGCAGCGTCTTGATGTCTTCCCAGCTGAGCTCGTGCACGAAGCCGACCTGGTTGGCATCCATGAAGCACGGGTCGCACATCATGTTGCAGCGGTTCGTCAAGTCGACTGTCAGGACGGAACCGCGGCCATGCGTGATCGTGCTGGAGCCGTGATTGTGAAGTTTTTCGTCGTTGTGGGCGCGGATGTCGCGTCCGGGGAACACCTCTTCGAGGTGCTTGAAAAACGCCGGATCCATCGACATCACGTCTTCGAAGTGGCCGTGGATCGGGCAATCCTTCACCATGAGGATCTGGCCGTCGCGCTCGATGATCGTGGCTTTAATCTCGCCAACCTTCTCCGACTTGAGGATGTCGACCGGAACGTCACCGTCGAGTATCTTCTTGCGCATCTCCGGGACGCACTTCGGGCAGAGAGAATCGGTCTCACGCGGCCACCCGAGCGTCGGTTTCATCTTCTCGTAACTCTTGAGGAGAGGCTTTTCCGACCACTTCGGAGTGAAGGACGGGTTCTGGTTGATCTGATTGAGCTTATCGAAAACGGTCCAGGCCGCACCAGCAGCTACGGTTACGGCTTTCTCAACGAACTTTATTGCCTTGGGCATAGTTTGTCTTTTGGAATCAGGTACTTACTTTGTCTCCATCGGGTCTGGCCAGCAGCGCGGAACCTATCCGCTTACCCAAAATTCCAGTTCTTTCGAAGTATAGGCCCGAGGCGATTAAGAAGGCTACACAAATGAATTAAAGTGCCTCGATTGTTCGCTGTATGGGGATATCTTCCATCGAACGGCGCGTACGACAGTCGAGCGGGGCAACTATCATAAAACTATGAGCCCGCGTGAGATAAGTGACTTGGCTGCGGAGTGCGGGTTCGAGTTGGCCGGCGTCGCCGCCGCTTGTCCCCATCAGGATACCGCGCGCTATGCGGGCTGGCTGGAGCGCGGCATGGCCGCGCGAATGTCCTATCTTGCCGATTACCGGGCCGCGATACGGGAAGATCCGAGGCGCCTGCTGGCATCAGCCAGGTCCATCATATGCGTTGGTAAGTTCTATAATGGTCCTGAACCGTATTCAACATCTTTAGATTCAGCGGAGTTGGGTTGGATCTCGCGGTATGCCTGGGGAGACGACTACCACGACGTGTTGCGGGTTGGATTGGAACGCCTCGCCGCCAGATTAGGACCATATCACGAGTGGAAAGCCTGTGTGGACACAGCGCCGCTGCTGGAGAGATCCTACGCGCGTCAGGCCGGCCTGGGCTGGATTGGCAAGAACACCTGCCTGATAAACGAGCCGCTGGGTTCCTGGTTTTTCCTGGGCGAATTGCTGACGTCGCTCGAACTTGAGCCGGACGCGCCGCCGCCGGATCGCTGTGGGACATGCACACGGTGTATTGATGCGTGCCCTACCCATGCCTTGACTCCCTACGAACTCGACGCGCGGCTTTGCATTTCATATTTCACGATCGAGTTGCGAGGCGAGGTCCCCGCTGTGCATCGGGCGGGAATCGGGCGGCACGTCTTTGGGTGTGATATCTGCCAGGACGTGTGTCCCTGGAATCGGCGCGCTCCCGTGACCGAAGACGTGGCATTTTCCGCCCGGCATTTCGCGCCACCCCTGGAAAAGCTGGCCGCGCTGAGTGAGGACGAGTTCCGCTCCTTGTTTCGCGGTAGCCCGGTCAAGCGTACGAAGTACACGGGGTTTCTCCGAAACGTGGCCATTGCGATGGGAAACGCGGGCGACTCAAAGTTCCGTGCACCGTTGGAGAAGTTGGCGGCATCGAGGGATCCTGTAGTCAGTGAAACGGCGAATTGGGCGCTGAGTCAGATCCACACACGTTAAAGGACGGATAAATTTCACTGGGGTCTTGCTCTTTGGAAACCAGCCGACTTTCGAAGAAAGCGCAAATGGTCCTACCAAAGATTTTAGTGAGTCCAACTCCTGGCACCAGGCATGGAATTCACAATCGAACAAACCGCCGACTGTCACTGCTTAGGCCCGCTCCGAGTCTTCCGGTCACCAAGTTGGACGATGTCGCCGGCTGCCTGAAAGACTAAGGCACGCCGAAGACTATAAGCGCATGGATGATGCCGTTCGGAAGGAAGTGGTCCGGCGTCACGACAGCCATAGAAACTAATCTGCTGGCGCAGTTGTTGACGCCAAAAGCCATCATCATGTACGCTCCTACTTTATAACCGGCTGATTTCCCTGTTCTGCCAACTGCTCCACCAGCGCAATCTGGCTCGCTGTTCCCCGGACGGCCACAACACGATCCGGCGCATAAGTAAACAGCCATCGAGCCTGGCTCGTAATTCGGAGGTTTTGAGCGGCAGCCTGGAAGCTCTGGTCGCTCAGCGTCTGCGGTAAATGCAGAACCCGAACGACGTTGTCCGGAGTACGCGTGTCGGCCACTCGGTACTCAGGCGAGGCGTCGGGACCCGGCCCCGAATTTTCGAGATGATTCAATAGCCATCCCACGAGAGTAATCTGGTCGGACGTTCCCCGCACCGCCAATGCCCGCCGCGAATTGTATGTAAATGCAAACCGCATGTCTGATATGGATCGGACAACATTAACCAACTCCTGGAATTGCTGCACAGAATGGTCAGGGTTCAGGAAAAAGAGCTTAATACCGTCGGCCGGCGTAGATTCCGGGAATTCCTGTCCCTTGAGAGCCTTCGTGCCGGATTCCGGCATGTCCAATTGACGAAGCAGCCACTCGGCAGCCTTAGCTTGGGCAGCCGTCCCGCGATACACAACCACCCGCAGACGGTCGTAGGACATGAATTGGCGAATGTCCAGTTCGGATCGGACCAGCACAGCTATCTCCTGCAACTCCTGGACGCTGTTTACATGCCGTAGTGGAAACACCTGCACAACATCATCGGGATCCCCCGCCACCTGGCATTCAGACAGTTCTTCCTGCGAGTCACGCAAAGGATGGTCCAATTCGCGGCCGACCCAATCGGCGACCGCGTTCTGGCTCGGGGTCCCGTGCGCTGTCAAACAGTTTTGTTCCGTGGCCGTGGATATGTTTTCGATTCGGGACATCATTCGGATCACCGCTCCCATTTGTCCAAGGTCCGATGCTGAAGCAATGTTCGTGAAGCATAAAACTCGATCTTCAGTTTGTAATGGGCTGGACTGTCCGAACGCAGCCAGAGCAAAAAGTAAAAATCCCAGAGTCGCGGTTGCCAAGATTCGCATAATCTGCTCCCTCTCCTGGTTCCCTAGACGCGAATATTATCAATACCGTGGAACTCCAATTAGGGGCGAGGACAGACACATTGTGCTTCGGCTTGGGTTGAAACGGCTCGCAGGTTGGACCGCATTACGATGGAAGACCCCACGTGGATAGAAACAGTAGAAACTTGAAACCCCTCCCGCTTCGCGCTAGTCTGACGAAACGGGCCGCGCATGTCATCTGCGCTTCAGACTAAGACTGTCCTGATCCACCGTCCCGGAGAGCCGAACACCGGCGGGCCAAAAGGACCGACACCGGTCGACCCCGGCCGCGGATGGGGTGGAGGTCCTGACGATCACAACAGCCGCCGTCCCGTGGGACTCGGCATGTTCGGGATGCGGGTCGCCCTGGTGCCTGTCACCATCGCGTTCCTCGTCACGGCCAACGTCTTTTACCTCCGCTCGCAGACCGGTGTGAACTGGAATGCCGTGCCGATGCCAACCTTGCTCTGGCTGAGCACATCGCTGATCCTGATCAGTAGTCTCACTCTCGAAAGAGCCAGGCCAACGCTCGCTGTCCGCTGGCTGCTGAGAACCCTTTTCCTCGGCCTCGGCTTCCTCGCGTCGCAGGTATTGGCACTGCAGCAGTTGATCGCGCACGGGCTGTTCCTGCGGCACAATCCACACAGCTCGATGTTTTTCATCGTTACAATCGCCCACGGACTACACCTTCTGGGCGGGCTGGTGGCGCTGGCGGTTCTGGTGTTTCACCCCTCTCGCCGCGTCTTTTCAGTTGCGGCGCTTTACTGGCACTTCCTCACCGGCCTGTGGGTTTGTTTGTTCCTGCTGCTCTTACTCTGGAAGTAAGCCCGCCATCCGAGATTCCTCAATTCCAGCGCTAAGCGCAATAACGGCCCAGGCTGTCCCCGCCGAAGAAATCCATTGGTCATGATTGTGAGGAAACCCGCTTTGGAAATACGGCTGAAATTTCGGCGCCCGGCTGGCGACGTGCCACGACCCGTCCGGTAATTGCGTGCTCAAGAGGTAAGCAATACCTCGCCGATACGCTGGATCGCTCGCCGGCATCCCGGCGACGTTCAAAGCATACAGAATTTGGCCCGTCGCGTACGCGTCACCCGGTAATTGACTGGTTTGTGCCCAGGAGCCGTCGGCACGTTGCAGACCGATCAGTGCCTTGGCGAGCTGCTGGATCTTTGCAGGATCCGCACCCGTCCACTTGAGCCCGAGTAGCTGCATGGCCCGATCTAGCGTCGTCCTGGCCTCGGTTCTTTCCATCCAGGCTTTCGCCCGCGCGATCCGCTCGTCGAATTCGGGCTTGCGGCCCGCGAAACTGTATAACTGCAAGCTACGTGCGCACAGTGCCGTATCGGAGAAAGGTCCATCCTGGATTGGAGGGCGCGCGACTCCGCCGGCGTCCCACGATCCATCCTCCCTCTGCTCCGCGGCGAGGTTAAACAGCATCGCATCCGTAATGACGTCGGCATCATAGCGATCCGCAGCCATTGCGAATAGGGAATACGCGATCATGCTGGCCTGCCCCGGAGGGTCGAGCCTTTGCAACATCGGTTGCTCGAAATAGGCCCACTGGAATTTGGTGGCCTTCAGTTGCTCCGCTTCCGCAGCCGCATCGGTCTTCAATCCCTTCGTCCGCACTGCTGCAATCGCGAGGGCCGTCAGGTTCTGGGCATGGCAGGAAACGCAGCCACCCTCGATCATGAACTTCGAATTGGTCCGCTGTAACAGATCGAGACTCTTCTGAACGGCGGGTTTCAGGTCCGTTTTCCGCTCGCTCACCGGCACTACGGTGTCAGCCCTGTCGAATTTCTGCGCCCACGTTTGCGCATCCTCCCCAACCTTGCTTTTGACTTTTAGGTTTGCGCCATGGCTCACCAGCAGCTTCACAACTTCCGGATCGTTGTGGTCGGAGGCGATGGCAAGCATGACCGGCGTCATACCGCGCATATCCTTCGCGTTCACATTGGCGCCGGCATCGAGCAGCACTTTTACTGCCTCCCGGGAATCGAACGCCACCGCCAGCATCAGTGGTGTCATGGCGCCCAGGTCGATCGGCCCGTTCTTGACGGTGATGCTGGACGGGGCTTTGCTCGCAGCATTTACGTCCGCGCCTTTGTCGAGTAACATCTTGATCCACGAGACATCGCCATAGGTTCCCGGTCCACCGACCGCATTCATGAGCGGTGTCGTGCCATCAACAGTTTTTGCATTCACGTCGGCGCCTTTGTCGATCAGCAATTTTGCAGTTTCGCTATTGGCCGCCTCAATCAGCGGGGTGCTTTGCTGGGCGTCACGCGCGTTCGCAACTGCCCCCTTTTCGAGCAAAAGCCGCACAACCCCGGTCCCCGAGCCGTCAGCGGAAGCCATATGCAACGCCGTGCGCCCCAGTTTCGATTTAGCGTTCACGTCGGCTCCCTTGCCTAGGAGCAGCCGGACCTTGTTGATATCGTTCACGGCCCACATCAGCGCCGTCGCATCGAAGGCGTTTTCCGCGTTGACGTCTGCCCCAGCCTCGATGAGAAGCCGCATCGCATCCACGCTGCCAAACGCCGCGGCCTGCATCAGGGGCGTAGTTTTGCGTTTGTCGCGGGAGTTAACATCGACGCCGCCGGCGAGGAGCGCCTGGACTTCGGTCAGACTATTGTTACGAATTGCCTGGTAGAGTCTGTCGCTAGAATCCCCTTCCCCGAACGCCGAAACAGCTACGGCAATGGTAAGACACATTACGGCCCCAACCTTCATGTATCGTCCCTCCTTTAGGAGTATACGGTTTGAAACAGTCGGGCGGATGATAATGAAGAAGATCCGTGAAAATCTCCGCTACGATCATCACGTTCAATGAAGAACGCAACATTGCGCGAGCGATAGAAAGTCTTCGCTGCTGCGACGAGATTGTGGTGATCGACAGTGGCTCCAACGACCGTACCGTAGAGTTGGCCACGAACCTGGGAGCCCGCGTCATCGACCACGCGTGGGCCGGGTATGCGTCACAGAAGAATTTCGCGTCGGATAGCGCTGCCAACGACTGGATTCTGTCGATTGACGCCGACGAGTCGCTCAGCGAGGCGCTGGAAGCGGAGATCTGGCAGATTAAGAAGAGCGGACCTGAGTACGACGCATACACGGTGCCGCGACTGGCGCAGTACCTGGGGCGTTGGATTCTGCACTCCGGATGGTATCCCGACCGCAAGGTCCGGTTGTTCAACCGCCGAAAAGCGGAGTGGGCGGGCGAATACGTCCATGAGGCAGTGCAGGTGAGCGGCCGCGTCGGTCACCTGCAAGCCAACCTGTTGCATTTCACATGCAGCTCGCTTTCAGAGCATCTCAAGTCGATGGATCAGTACACCACTCTGGCTGCTGAACAGATCGTGGCCCAGAAGAAACCCATCGGCCTCAAAAACCTCCTTCTCGAACCCGGCTGGACCTTTTTCCAAAGCTATTTCCTGAAACGAGGGTTCCTCGACGGGACCGAGGGTTTGGCGATCGCGCATATGGCCGCCATGTACAATTTCGTGAAATACGCCAAGGCCCGGTTCATGATGCCGCGGCGCTAGGTACCGTATGCTGAGCTCCAGGTGGAAGAGTTTTGCACGGCGGCTGCTTCTTTGCGTCCCGCGACGATTTGGAGGCCGTGGAAGTAAGAACGCGCAGGCGAAACCGCGTGCGCCACTTGCCGCTATGCAGCTTGGTGGGGCGGGTGGTTTCGCCTGCCCTTGCCGCGGCAAGTTTGTAACCGACCCGCACAAGAAACGATCCTGCCTCACGTGTTAAGAACCCTGCACATCGACGCGGGCCGGGAAATGCGCGGCGGCCAATGGCAGGTGCTCTACCTCATCCGCGGCCTGGTTGAAGCAGGACACAGCGCAATCCTGCTTGCACGCCCAGGTTCGCCACTGCTCCAAATGGCCCAGGAGCAGGGGCTCGATGCCCAGCCGCTCCGGGTCGCCTCACTGCAAAAATGGTGCCGCAAAGCCGACCTGATCCACGCTCACGATGCCCATTCCCACACGCTGGCCGTGCTTTCGAAACGTCCGCTGTTTGTCTCGCGACGGGTCGCGTTTCCCGTGCACGGATCGTTTTTCTCGCACTGGAAATACGCTCGGCCGCTGATTTTTCTGGCTGTGTCTAAATATGTCCGCGGCACACTGCTAGCGGCGGGCGTACCTGAGGAGAAAATCGAGGTTGTCTACGACGGCGTTCCGCTTCCACCGGAGCCCGAGTTCAAAGGTCGTACACGCGTGCTGGCAATGGATTCGCCCGATCCGCGCAAAGGCCGGAGTCTGATCGAGCGCACAGTGAAACTCTCACGAGTCCCGGTCGAGTTTTCGAGCAATCTCGAACGCGATCTCGCGGACGCGCAGCTTTTCGTTTATATTACGGACTTGGAAGGCTTGGGCTCCGCTGCGCTGCTTGCGATGGCCGCCGGCGTTCCGGTGCTTGCGAGCCGGGTCGGGGGGTTACCGGAAATTGTTGAGGATCGCTGTACCGGCGTCCTGACGGAGAATCGCCCGGAGGAAATTTCGACGTCACTGCAGCGCCTGATCGGCGATCCGGAGCTCCTCTTGTACCTCGGCCGCCGTGCCCGCGCCCGCGTGGAAGAACGGTTTACGACATCGCAAATGGTGCAGAACACTTTACGGGTATATACGAAGGTGCTCGGTTGATCGAAGCGTGGCTCGCGGCGCTCGCCGGGCTGCTGATCGGCAGCTTTCTGAACGTCTGCATTTACCGGCTTCCACGGGACCTTTCCGTGGTAACGCCGCGTTCGTTCTGCCCGGAATGCGACCGCCCCATCGCGTGGTACGACAATATTCCGGTGTTGAGTTATATCCTGCTGCGTGCCCGCTGCCGCCGCTGCGGCGTGCGCATTCCCTTACGTTATCCGCTCGTCGAGGTGCTCACCGCGGCGGCTTTCTTTGCCGCGGTGCTGATTCTGGGACTGAATGGACTGGCCATCAAATACTGTGTGTTCAGCACCATCATCATCGCCCTGGTCTTCTCGGATTTCGAAGAGCGTATTCTCCCCGACGAGTTCACAATCGGAGGAACGATCGTGGGGCTGGTTCTGGCGGCGATGGCCCCCACAGATGGCGGCATCTGGCGGTTCATCCTGATGTCGGTTCGAAATCCGCGCGTGTTGTCGGTGATTGATGCGGCGGTTGCCGCGGCATTCAGCAGTTTCGCCTTATGGGCCGTCGGGGCGCTATATGAGAAACTTCGCCACCGCGAAGGCCTCGGCTTCGGCGACGTAAAAATGGTGGCGATGATTGGTGCGTTTCTGGGTCTCCAAGGCGTGCTCATGACGCTTGTCGTAGGCTCCGTGTTGGGATCGGTCGTGGGCATCGGCTTCATAATCTTCGCCCGCAAGGATGCCTCTACGTATGAGTTGCCTTTTGGGACTTTCCTCGGGATTGCCGCTTTCGGAGTAGCCTATTACAGTATCCTGATGGGCCATTAATATGGAAAAACCTCGTCTGAACTCCTGGCAAATCGTCAATATGAGCCTGGGGTTCTTTGGCATCCAGTTTGGGTGGAACCTACAGCTCTCGAACATGAGCGCGATCTACGAGTACCTGGGGGCGAACGCCAGCCAGTTGCCGTTGCTGTGGCTGGCCGCGCCTCTCACCGGCCTGATCGTGCAGCCGATCATCGGCCACATGAGCGATCGCACCTGGGGCCGGCTGGGCCGCCGGCGGCCCTACTTCCTCACTGGGGCGATTCTCAGCTCACTCGCCCTGGTTGCGATGCCGAACGCCGGCGCGTTGTGGATCGCCGCGGGCTTGCTGTGGATCATGGATGCCTCCATCAACATCAGCATGGAGCCGTTCCGCGCGTTCGTGGCGGATATGTTGCCCGAGGAGCAGAGAGCCCGTGGGTTTGCGATGCAGAGCCTCATGATCGGCCTGGGCGCGAGTATCGCGTCGGCGCTACCCTGGCTTCTGACGAACCTTTTCCATGTAGGAGGGGAAACCGCGGCGGGGCACACGATCCCGTTACCGGTGCGCCTGGCGTTCTACATCGGCTCGCCGATATTCTTCACCGCGGTTCTGTGGACCGTGCTCACGACGAAAGAGTATCCGCCGGAGAATCTCGATGAATTCCGGCGTGCGCAGACAGAGAACAGCGGGGTGCTGCACAATATTCGCGAGATTTTTGCCGCTATCGGCGCCATGCCCCAAACCATGCGCCAGCTCTCGGTCGTCCAGATTTGCACCTGGCTCGGCCTCTTCTGCATGTGGCTGTATTTCCCGCCGGCGGTGGCGCGAAACGTCTTCGGCGCGCCCGATACCCATTCCCCGCTTTATACGCAGGGCGTCGAATGGGGCGGCAATTGTTTCGCAGTCTACTCCGTAGTCTGCTTTCTCTTCTCATTCGCCCTACCCTCAGTTACCCGCGTGTTCGGACGGAAGCTCACACACGCGCTGTGCCTTCTCTGCGGCGCCGCGGGCTTGTTTTCAGTGGCGCTAATCCACAACAAGTGGCTGCTGTGGCTGTCGATGACCGGAGTGGGAATCGCCTGGGCCAGCATCCTGGCCATGCCGTATACGATCCTGGCCGGCTGCCTTCCGCCTAGAAAGATCGGCATTTATATGGGCGTTTTCAATTTCGCGATCGTGCTGCCCGAGATCACCGCCTCGCTGTTCTTCGGATGGGTGATGGACCACCTGCTCGATAACAACCGGCTTTATGCCGTCGTCGCGGGGGGTGCCTTCATGGTTTTGGCGGCCCTGTTAATGGGTCGGGTTCAAGACCTCACTGCCCCGGTCCTCACGCGAAAAGTGATGGCTAGCTCTTTCCGGCCAGCTTCTTCTTGATGTGCTCGGTGTCCTTGCCGTCGGGGGCCAAATCAACGTACTTCTGGTAAGCCTCGCGCGCCGCCTTGCTATCGTGCAGCTTCTCCTGCGCGTCGCCAAGTCTCAGAAACGCATCCGCGAAATTGGGATTCCATTTCGTGGCCTCGGTGAAGCGATTCGCGGCGGCCGTGTACTTCCCCTTTTTGAAGTAGTAATTCCCGATGCGCAGCTCCTTCTCGGCTTGTAGCGGATTGAAGCTGTATTCCTTCGGCTTGAGGGCCTCGTCCTCTTCCGGTGGTTCGGACTGTTGTTCCTGCGGCTTTGGCGGTGGTGGAGTCTGCTTTTTCGGCTGCGCCCACAGACCTCCCGAGAGTGCTAGGAACCCGAACAACAACGTTACCGCGATACGCCGTGCCACAATAAAAGTATAGCCCCGCCCTGATGGACCTTCGCGAAAAAGTAGCGCAATTGCCATTGCTGCCGGGCGTGTATCTGTACAAGGATGTACACGGCGGCGTGATCTATGTCGGCAAGGCGAAGAATTTGCGAAGCCGGGTTCGCAGCTACTTCAACGACGACCGCCTGGCCGACTCAAAAACCGGCACCCTGATATCCGAAGCATGCGATGTCGAGTACATCCTGGTCGAAAACGAGAAAGAGGCGCTGGCGCTCGAGAACAACCTCATCAAGCAGTGGAAGCCCCGCTTCAACATCCTGCTGCGCGACGACAAAACGTACCCGTACATCAAGCTCACGAATGAGAAGTATCCGCGGGTGTTCGTGACACGCCGTCTTATCAAAGATGGCTCCTCGTACTTCGGTCCCTACTTCCCGGCCAACCTCGCACACCGGCTGGTAAGCTTCATTCACCGGAATTTTAAGATTCCGTCCTGCAAGGTCGATTTCAACCGCAAACACACGCATCCCTGTTTGCAATACCACATCCATCGCTGCCTGGGTCCCTGCGTGGAAGGGCTCACCACCGACGAACAATACGCGGCCGCCGTCCGTGCCACGCGACTGTTCCTCGAAGGGCGCCTGAAGGATCTCGCCGATCAACTCCGCGGCCGCATGCAGCTAGCTTCCGACGAAATGCGTTTCGAGGAAGCCGCCGCCGTGCGGGACCTGATGTCGACGGTTGACGAAATGGACGAGAAGCAGCGCATCGCCGCCGTCGAGGGTGAGAACACCGACATCTTCGCCTGCTACGCCGAACCCCCGCTGGTAGCTGTCAATCTTTTCCACCTGCGCGGCGGCAAAATTGTCGACCGGCGCGAGCTGTTCTGGGAGGATCAGTTCGACTTCAACCCGGCCGAGCTGATTTCATCGCTGATCAAGCAGATTTACCTGGAGCAGCAGTACATTCCGGGTTTGATTCATGTGCCTGCGGATTTCGAAGATCGCGAGCTCCTTGAAGAGTTCCTGTCGGAGCGTCGAGGGCGTAAGGTCGAAATCCACACCCCTCAGCGCGGCCAGAAGAAGGCGCTGCTGGCGCTTGTGGAAACAAACGCGAAGCACAGCTTCTTCCAGCGATTCCGTGTCCTGAAGCCCTCCTCAAAGGCGATCCAGGAAGCGCTGCAGGACGCGTTGAATCTCTCTGATGCCCCCAGCAGGATCGAATGCTTCGACATCTCGCATATCCAAGGCACAGACAAGGTCGCGAGCATGGTGGTTTGGGAAGATGGCCGCATGAAGAAGGGGGACTATCGTAAGTTCATCATCCGCACGGTGGTGGGAAACGACGATTTCGCCTCAATGCACGAAGTGGTGACGCGACGTTATTCGCGGCTGAAGGAAGAGCACAAGCCGCTGCCGGGCTTGATCCTGATCGACGGCGGACTCGGACAACTTCATGCCGCGGCCGACGCACTGGAAGCAATCGGCATCATCAATCAGCCGCTGGCCTCCATTGCCAAGCGTGAGGAGATCATCTACGTCTACGGTCAGGAAGACGAGCCCGTCAAGCTGGATCATTACTCACCCGTATTGCACCTCGTACAAATGATCCGCGACGAGGCGCACCGCTTTGCCGTGACATTTCACCGAACTCGCCGCAACGCCGCGCGGCTTGTCTCGGAGTTGGAGAACGTTGAAGGCGTCGGCGCCAAGACAGTCGAAAAGCTGCTGCGACAGTTCGGCAGCGCGGAGCTGGTGCGCGAGGCGCCTGAGGCGGATCTTGTGAAGGCCATCGGCCCCGCCGCCGCGCGCAAGGTCCGCGAGCATTTCCACATCCTGAACTAATCGTGTAATGCTGGCTGGCAGCCCCAGAGCAGAGCGCCCGCAGGACGGCATTCTGCATGGTTTCGCTTAGACGTTCTCGGATGAGGTCCAAAGGCAGGCGAAAACCGCTCGCTTCACCCTTCGCATCCCGCGACTGAGTTCTCAAGCGTAAACGGAAACCCGTCGTGCTAACATTCTAGACCGCGCCTTCAGGAGGGCGATCAACCGATGCGAATGATGATGCAGATTACGATTCCCGTGGAAGCCGGCAACCATGCGGCGCAAACCGGCGCTTTTGGTCCAGCGTTCCAGAGTATTCTTGCGGAGTTGAAACCAGAAGCTGCTTATTTCACCACCATGGAAAATGGCGAACGCGGAGGTTTTATCGTTTTCGACCTGGCCGACACCTCCCAGATCCCTGGTATCGCCGAGCCATTCTTCCTGGCCTTCAACGCTTGCGTAAAGCTGACGCCCGTGATGAATGCTCAGGATTTGGCGAACGCCGCTCCGGGCATCGAAAAGGCAGTTCAGGCACACGCCGCGCGTGCTTGACCGATCACTCGTAGCGGAGGGCTACTAAAGGGTCCACGCTAGCGGCTCGCCACGCGGGCAATATTCCGGCCAGGGCCGCCACGGTGAACATGGCCATGGCTGCCCCGCCAATGGTTATCGGGTCGCTCCCTTTGATCCCGAACAGAATCGACTGGATCAGGCTCGAGCACGCCACGACGGCCGGAATGCCTAGCGCCACGCCCGCCGCCACGAGCCAGAAGCAGTCGCACAGCACCATGCCGAGCACCTCCTTGCGCTCGGCCCCCAACGCCAGACGAATTCCAATTTCATTGGTTCGTCGGGCAGCCGCATACGATATCACGCCGTACAGCCCTACGCATGCGAGCAGCACGGCCAATGCGCCGAAGAAACCGGCGAGCCCGGCGATCAGCTTTTCCTGCGCCAGTGTATCGTCGAGTTGGTCTTCCAACGTCTGAACGGCGGTCACGGGCAGGTTGCGATCAATGTCGCGCAACTCCTGGCGAATTCGCGCGACCAGGTCGGGAGATACTTCGGCCACCCGCAGGACAAGGCACATGCCTGCCAGATGCGCTGTGTCTTGCTTGTATGGCAGGTACACGGTATTCACATCATGGTCGCGCGCGGAACTGCGCTTGACGTCTTTCACAACCCCGACGATCTCGATTGGGAAGTCAGTATCGCGGCGCATCCCGAGGTGTTTCCCGATAGGATTCTGCCCCACCAGGAACTTACGCGCGAACGATTCGCTCACGATGGCGACCCGTGGCGCATTCTCGATGTCCCGGTCGGTGAAATCGCGTCCCAACAATAGCGACGTTCCTGTTGTCTTGAAGAAGCCTGACGTAATGAGGCTCCATGGCACAAACCAGTCGTCATTGGATTTACGTGTATATCCTTCCACTGACACTGGGCTGCCGCCTCCACCTGCGAGTAGTCCCGAATCCGACGCGCTTGCGGAAATGACCCCCGGCAATGTCCTCATGCGCTCCACCGCTGCCTGAAAGATTGGCGCCGTGTCGGGGCCGCGCCGTCCTTCGTGGCCAGGTTGGGTCCAGACCAGGAGGACATGCTGACGGTCAAAGCCCAGGTCCTGCGCTTTCAGGTTGCTCAAGGTGCGGATGAACAGCGCGGCTCCGGTGAGAAGCAGAAGCGAGAGCGCCACTTGCGAGATCACCAGCAGTTTTGCAAAGCCGAAACGGGCCTGCCCCGTGCCGCCCGCGCCACGACGATTAAGCGCCGGCGTGAGCGTGATCTTTGAGCCTCGAAACGCCGGAGCGAGTCCAAACAGGAGTCCGGTGAAAAGACTCAATACCACGGTGAAGGTAAGAATCCTGGCATCCGCCTGCAAATCGAGGCGAATATCCAGGTTTCCCGCCGCTACCAACTTCTTTAGGGCAGCGGTTCCCCAGTCGAAGAATGCCAGGCTGGCCGCTCCACCCATGGCGGCCAGCAACAGGCTCTCGGTAAGGAGTTGTGACAACAGTCGCCCTCTGCCCGCGCCAAGAGCCACACGAACGGCCATCTCGCCATCCCGCGCTGCTGCTCTTGCCAGCAGCAGGTTGGCAAGATTCGCGCACGCGATCAGCAGCACCAGCACAACTACAGTCATCAGGATCATGAGTGGCCGCGCGAAGGTGACTCGTTTGGGGGCGAATCCGCGGCCGGCCGGCTCCAGCGACATCGTCGCCGTCTGCATCTCGCGGCGCATCGCAGCACTCGGATTTCTTGTCTCCAGCAGCGCGCGGCGGAAAATTACGGTCAGAGGCGCTTGTGCTTGTTGCAGTGTCACGTCAGGTTTGAGCCGCGCGATCATCCTCAGCCACGGCGGATTCGGATTCGTCAAGAGATTCGGCCGCTCCTGGTAGACCTCCGATTCCATGGCAATGGGAATCCAAATATCGTCGGGTTGTCCCACGGAGTCGCCCGAGAACCCAGCGGCGGTAACGCCGAGTATTGTGTACGTCGTGGATCCGAGCGTGAATGTGCGGCCGACGGCATCAGGAGCAAGTCCGAATCGCCGCTTCCAGTATCCGTAGCTGATCACGGCCACGGGATGTCCATCGGGCACGCGATCTTCGTCGGCGCTAAACAGCCGTCCGATTACGGGCTTCACTCCCAGTAATGAAAAGTAATTTCCTGAAGCTAAACCGATTTGGACGGGAGCCGTTTCCTGCCCGCCGCCGAGGCCGTTGATCGTCAGGTTCGAACGGGCATCTTCCGAAATCGCCGCAACTCCGGCAAACCCCGGCGACTCATCGCGAAAGTGGACATAAGTTGGGTACGGGAAATACTGGTACGCGTCGCCTCCTGAGTGCTGGACGAAGGATACGAGTTCCTTCGGACTCTGCACTGGAAGCATTCGGAGCAGCAGTGCGTCGATCACGCTGAAGATCGCGGTGTTGGCCCCAATGCCCAGCCCTAACGACAAAACCGCCGCCGCCACGAGCGCCGGGCTCTTTGCCAGCCCACGAGCCGCGTAGATGCAATCGCGCCACAGGTTCTCGGCGAGGTTGAAGCGCCAGATATCGAGCGCCTCCTCGCGCAAAACCGAGGTATTGCCCAACCCAATAGGATTCCCATGCCTGTTGGCCATGTCGCGGTGGAATGCCATTTCCGTCTCCAGGTCGCGATGGAGTCGCGGCCGGCGCCAGATCTTTAGCCAGAATCTTCGCATTGCGGTTCCCTCCTCAGCGGGCGAGCACACGCGCGACCGCGGTCGAAAGCCGGCTCCAGGTCTCCTGCTGCTCCGCTACAGCCTGACGCCCGCGCTTGGTGATCTCGTAATATTTCGCCTTGCGGTTGTTCTCCGAAAATCCCCAGCTTGCTTTAATCGCGCCATCCATTTCCAGCCGGTAAAGCGCAGGGTAAAGCGAGCCCTCTTCAACCTTCAGCACTTCGTCCGAAAGCAGATGGATGGTCTGTGCGATGGCGTAGCCGTGCATCGGGCCCCGCTGGAGAGCGTGCAGGATTAGAAGGTCGAGAGTCCCCTGGAGCAGCGTCGTCGATTTTCCCATGGTCGCCTCGGTCGACGTATCCTATGACGATCTAGGGAAGAAAAGGTTAGACGAACTTTTTTACGACGCCCTGATTCTCGGAATCCGTGCGTCGACCGCCGGCAGGGCGGGGAAGTCGGCGTAGGGCTCCGATTGATACCAGTAGCAGCACGAATAGAAATTGTCGCCCCGGTCATTGGCGTGGCCGTGCTCCATGGTGTGTTTCATGTACCGTGAGAACGTCACGGGATTGTCGCCGTGCCAGCGATAGCAGCAGTACCGTCCGCCGGTTCGCTCGGCCGCGACGATGAGCGGAGCGCCGTATTGGTCGTGGGCAAACGGAATCGCGCCGTCCCGCCCGCCGAAATCCCAGCTTCCGAGAAAATAATCCTCCGACCCCGTGCCATTGATTACGGGCTTCGATTCGTCGTCAACGAAGATCATTTCGTCGCCCTCGCCCCACCAGCCCTCGGCGTTTTGGAGCACGCCCAGCGTGACGCCCATCAGGTGGCCCCGGCCTCGCGTTTCGCCGTAGACGTAATTCAGCTTGCCGTCGAGGTTTTGCTTCGCGCCGCTATTGGGAGTGCATGGGGCTGCCTGCCGATACTGCGCGTGGAAGTACAGCACGTCATCGGGCAGCACGCGGACCGATTGATAGTCGATGTTGGAATAGAACGCCCCGACATCGTCTTTACCTTCATTTGTCACCGTGAATCGCGCCGACTTGCGGTATGGCATCGCAAAGTAGCAGTTCAACGACTTGCCGGGTGAGCAGGCGAGATACGCGGACTGGTAAATTGCATACTGGCCGAGGTTCAGGCCAAAGAAATCGCCGATCGGAGCCTCGATGCTGGGCTTCGCGTTGCCGTCCCAATAGCCGCGCAGGACGATCTCCTTCAGGTGATTTCCACTGCGCGCCGCGATAGTGAACCAGATATGCGTAATCACGCCAGGTCCGGTGGCGTTGAACACCTCGTGTGTCTCGCCTTTGGGGATGTTCCAGAAGTCGCGATTGCCCCCGGTGGTGTCGTAGCTCGACTGCTTCAGCGATTGGTGATTTTGGGCGCGGGCGTATGTGGGGAGAAAACGAACCTCACGATTTACCCCATTCTGGGCGCGCGCGGCTTGCGGAGCCGCTGCCAGACCGGCTGCTCCGAGGAGGCGCTGAAGGAAACCCCGGCGCCGTTCGAATGTAGGCATGGGATCGAGTTTATCAGGTACTACACAGCCTCTGATGCTTTTTGCCACGCGAAGATGTGGAGAATGCGGAAGGGTGAAGCAGGCCGTTTCTCCTGCCTTTGGATGTCACCAGGAATACCGGCGAACACCTCCGTGCGACCAATTCACAGTATTCGCCCTTCTGGATCTAACCCGCCGCCGTCAACAAAGGACTGACCCTCGCCCCCGGCAAAATGATCCCCGCCAGATTCAGCGGGTCGGCATTCGACACCTCGCGAATATCCTGCGAATCCGCCCCTCGCCGCACCGCACGCAGCAGATCGAGCGCCTCCGGACGTGCGAACTGTTCACCGACGAACCCGCCCACGAAGCGGCCCCCTCGAACCAGCCCTTTCGCCTCCATCCGCCGCAGTACTGGCAACAAATCGCGCCATGGCGGCGCCGCCGCTTCCCTCGCGAGCAGATCGCGCAGAAGGACTCCCCAGCGCAGCAACAACTGATCAGCCCACTTCTCAACGCGAGCCTCGTTGCTTTCAACGGTCAAATGCCGAACAATCGCCCATCGACCGGCAGCATGCCGCGGACGCGCATGCCGGCCGCGCCCTTCACCCCGCCGCCGTTTTGGATCGATGAGTGACCGCAAATTCTCGAAGCCGTCGGCCGTTACCAACCCTGCGGCAACCAACTCCCAAAGCGCATCCTCCACTTCACTCGCAAGCCGATGCGACGCCCTCACCAGGTCGGCAAAGAAACAGGCGCCATCCCTCTGCAGGGCATCCAGCACCTCATTGGCGGCGTGCGACAGGTTGGCGGGACTCTCCACGGGTCCGCCGGCAAGCCATGCGGCATCCTCACGCAGGAAAAACGATACCGGCGCGATGCGTGTCGGACGGATGCGGCGGCTGTCAGGAGACGGCGGCGAGATCCGCGCCCACATCACCTCACCCGAAAGGCAAACATCGTCCAGCAGCTCCGGATCGTATTTCGCGACCCGCTGCGGCAAGATGCGCGATTCCCAGGCCACGGCCGGTATTTCGTAGCCCTGCAATTGCCGCACGATATGGAGCACCCCGTCGGCGCCATGTAACTGCGATCCCGGCACGGCGTGCTGCCAGCGCTGCAGGAAGGCCTGGAACTGCAGCGCGGTGACGGGTTCGATCTCGCGCCGCAGACGCCCCAGCGTGGTGCGGTGGATGCGGGCAAGCACACGACGATTGCACCATTCCATCTCGCCATCAGCCGAAGAACGGGTGAAGCGACCCCGCAGCACCTGGCCTTCGGCTTCGAGTCGCGCCATTGCGATTTCGAGGTCTTCGTGCGGGAACGCCAGGCACTCGGCCAAGGCGCTGAGGGTTGCCGGTCCGGTCGATTCCAGCCACCCGCGCAGCACGGCCGCGGCATCGTCTACAACCTCGCGGCGTTCCGTGGCCACCCAGAACGACTTCCCATCCCGGATCAGGGTAGATGCACGCCCGGTCGCGGTCAATTCGTCGTAGAAAGCCCTCCACTCCGCGACAGGCGGCAGCAGGATCAACGTCAATAGCGCATCGTGCAGTTCGTCGGCGTCGCGAACCTCGGGCCAACTCTCCGCGGAGACCTGCTCGATCGCCGCCGGATCGAGAATCCCCGCCCCATCGGCAACATCCGGCCGCATTGTCCGTCTCAATTGCACGGCGCGCGCGCGACGCTCCTCCAAAGGGGCGTCATCGAGGTAGGCGTAGGGGTTCGCGTTGAGAATCTCGTGCGAGAAAAACGACGGCTCCGGCGTATCGATCGCAATCGTACGAATGCCTCCGTCCAGAATCCCCGTGATCACCCGGTTCAGACCATCCAGATCCATCGCCTCGTGCAGACAGTTATCGATCGTCTCCTTCACAAGCGGGTGATCGGGAATGCGAATCGGTCCGCTCAGGTTTTCCTGGCAGGCCACCTGGTCGGGGAAAACGGAAGCCAGCAGATCGTCGGAGCGCATGCGCTGGATCGGCGCTGGCACCTTGGCGCCTCCTCGGAAACGCAGGATCGCGAGCGCCCGCGATGCGTTCCAACGCCAGCGGGCCGAGAACATGGGCGCGGGCAGCATCGCCTGCGTCAGGGTATCTTCGAGCGTCTCCGGTCTAAGGAATTCGAATACCAGCTCCAGCGGGAACGCGTGCTGGTCGCTCAACGAGATGACCAGCCCGTTGTCGGTGGCCGCGGCCTGCAACTCAAAATTGAAGGTTCGGCAGAATTTCTTGCGGAGCGCGAGCCCCCAGGCGCGATTAACGCGCGATCCAAACGGCGCATGGATGACGAGCTGCATGCCGCCGCCTTCATCGAAAAATCGTTCGGCAATTACGGTGTTGCTGGTGGGCAGCGCTCCCAATCCCAGGATGCCCGCCTGCACGTAAGCGATTGCCTGCTTTGCGCCCGCCTCGTCGACTCCACAGTTCGACATCAGCCATCCCGGAGCGGTCTCCACGTCGGCGGCGATTCTTTCGCGCACCTGGGAAACAGCTCTCGAAAGCTCGGCCGAACGTCCCGGCGCTTCGCCCAGCCAGAACGGCAGCGATGGCGGCAAACCTTGGGCATCCTCGACGCGGACACGGCCGGCCTCCACACGGCGGATTCGCCAGGAATGCGTGCCCAGCAGAAAGACATCGCCGGCCACGCTCTCAACGGCAAAATCCTCGTCGACAGTCCCAATCGTCTTTCCTTCGGGTTCCAACACAACCGCATACGCGGCGTTGTCGGGGATCGCGCCGCCGGATGTGATGGCCGCCAGTCGTCCGCCTCGCCGCGCTCGCACGCGCCCGTTCACCTGGTCGCGGTGCAGCAACGCCCCGCTACGGCCGCGCGACGTTGCAATTCCCTCCGAGAGCATCGTGACCACGCTGTCGAAGTCTTTCCGCGAAAGGCTCCGATAGGAGTGCGTCTTGTGCGCCATCTCGACGAGATCGTCCTCGCGCCATGGCTCCGCCGCGGTTTCGGCGACAATCTGCTGCGCCAGGATGTCCAGGGAATTCTGGGGAATTTCGATGCGCTCCAGGTCTCCTGACCGAATAGCGTGAATAAGCGCCGCGCATTCGATCAGTTCGTCGCGGGTCGTGGGGAAGAGGATGCCACGAGGCTTGGCGCCCACCCAGTGCCCCGACCGTCCGATTCGCTGCAGCGCAACCGCAATCGAACGCGGCGTGCCGAGCTGAATGGCAAGATCCACGGTCCCGATATCGATACCCAATTCCAATGAAGCCGTCGCGACGACACAGCGTAACTGCCCACCCTTCAGTCGCGCCTCGGCGTCCAGCCGAAGCTGCCGCGAAAGGCTGCCGTGATGGGGCAGCACCACGTTCTCCCCCAAACGCTCCGACAAGCCGTGAGCCACGCGCTCAGCAAGCCGGCGGGTGTTCACGAACACAAGCGTGGTACGCGTCTGCTGAATGTGGCGGGCCACGCGGTCGTAGATCTCTGCCCACATCTCGGTGCTGGCCACCGCGCCGAGTTCATCGTTCGGAACCTCGATGGAGAGGTCCATATCCCGGCGATGCCCAACATCGATGATGCGCGCGCCGGCCGCCAGGTAATCAGCTACATACTCGATCGGGCGGACCGTGGCGGAAAGGCCGATGCGTTGCGGACGAGCCCCGCGCGCCGCGGTTGTCAATGCGTCGAGCCGGGCTAGGGTAAGGCCCAGGTGCGCTCCCCGCTTGTCATCCGCAATGGCATGGATCTCGTCGACGATCACGGTTCGCGTGGTGCGAAGAATCCGTCGCGGCCGCTCGGCCGTCAGCAGGATGAACAGCGATTCCGGCGTCGTCACCAGGATGTGCGGCGGCGTCTTGGTCATCTGCTGCCGTTCCCAAACCGGCGTGTCTCCCGTGCGCAGAGCCGTGCGGATAGGAGGCAGCAGGATACCGCGTTTTCCGGCCAACTCCGCAATCTCGGCCAACGGCACCTCGAGATTCTTGTGGATGTCGTTCGAGAGCGCTTTCAGCGGCGAGACGTAGACCACCTGCGTTTCGTCGACCAGTGTACCCGACCGCGCCTGCCGAACCAGTTGATCGATACAAATGAGAAAAGCAGCGAGTGTTTTGCCCGAGCCGGTGGGCGCCGAAATGAGGATGTCGCGGCCGGCCGAGATCTCCGGCCACCCTTGTACCTGGGGTTCTGTAGCGTGTTTGAAACGGGTTTCAAACCATTCCGCAACGAGGGGATCAAAAAGCGAAAATGGCGCCACGAAAATAGCGTAACAGACTAGACGCTTCGTCGTCTCACCTCAAGGCCCCCGGATCCAAACGTCAAGTTACTAATCGCGTAGAAACAACGGTCTAATGATAGACACGTACAGCGACCGCTGCGAGTATTTTGGGACCGCTGAATCGAGCTGTCTGTGTGGATCCAACTGTCTGGTTTTTTTTGTTGGACATCACAACGGAAGAGTCTTAGACTCTTTAGAGAAACTTAGTTTCGCTTGAGGAGGAGACCATCCATGAACCATGTATGTTCTAGAGCGAGCGAGTGTCGAATCGCGTTCGTTCTTTTTGCCGTGCTCATCTCGGCCACTGTGCTGTTCGCGCAATCGGACCTGGGATCTATCACCGGCTATGTCAAAGATCCCAGTGGCGCGGTTGTGCCGAATGCCAAAGTAACCGTCACTAATGCGACAGGTATTACACGCACCACAAATTCCAACGCGGATGGGTTTTACACGATCACGAACATTCCGCCCTCTGTTTACAACCTTAGTGTAGAGGCGCCAGGATTCAAGAAGTTCGAATCCTCGAACAATAAACTCGACCCCAGCGCCACTTTAACGTTGGATGCAAACTTGACCGTCGGCGCCGCTACCGAAACCGTTTCCGTTTCAGCGGTCGGCTCTCGCCTGCAAACCGAATCTGCATCTGTCATGCAGGATGTCAGCAAACAACAGATTGATGCGCTGGAATTGAATGGCCGCAATCCCATTTACATGGCGAGCCTCGTCGCGGGAACTCGCGGCGGGAATCTCGCAGGTCTCAATTTCAACTTTACGCAGGGCCCCTCCAATTTCAACGGCTCTCGCAATTGGGACAATCTGATCACCTACGACGGTGCTCCAGCGACCCGTACCCGCGCCAACGGTACGAGCCTCGGCGCTGCTGACGTGGACTCGGTTCAAGAGATCCAGGTGCTGACCGCAGACTATGCGGCCGAATACGGGCGGGCCTCCGGTGGCCAGATTCGCATCATCACTCGGAGTGGGTCCCAAGAGTTCCATGGCGCGGCCTACGAGTATCTTCGCAACACGGCGTTCAACGCGAACACCTGGCAGCGTAACCAGAATGCTTCTACAAACTTCGTGCCGCCGTTCCACTACAACCAGTTCGGCTACGATATCGGCGGGCCGTTCTACATTCCCGGCAAACTCAATAAAGACAAGAGCAAGTTCTTCTGGTATTGGGGACAGGAATGGGTGCGCTATCGCTTCACGGACACAGCCACCTGGACTGTACCGTCGATGCTTATGCGACAAGGCAACTTCAGTGAACTGCTGGACCCGAACAACGTCTACATCACTCGCAAAGACGCCAGCGGCAACAAGATCCCCGTCCTGATCACGAATCCCAGCAACGGGGTGCCGTTTGCGGGCAACGTCATCCCGGCAAACCTGCTTAGCCAAAACGGCCTCGGCATTTTGAAGGCTTTCCCGGTACCGAACCTGACCTCGCCGTTGAACGGAAACCAGTACTTTTACGCTGCTGCCCTCCACCCGCAAAATCAGCGCAAAGATACGCTGGCCGTGGACATCAACATCACGGAAAAGCAGCGCCTGCAATTCCGGCGCTTGAATTACTCGTTTTTTGAGTATCAACCTCTCGACGGCACGCCGCTGGAAACGCCGAAGTACTTCAACCGTCCAAATCAGACCAACTCGCTCGATCACGTGTGGACGATCAGTCCGACGATCGTCAACGAGTTCCTGGCCACCGTCAGTCTTGACGACGTTTACATCCCGGTTGACCAGGCACACTTCTTCGACCGCACCACCGCCGGCATCAATTACCCCTACATCTTTCCCAGTGGCAAACTGATCCCTACGCGCATCCCAACTGCCGCGATCACGAATTTCACAACCCTGACCGGAAACCCCTACCCCTCCCATTCCTCCGGTCCCATTTACACCTTGTCGGACAGCCTGACCTGGATCAAAGGCGCCCACACCTTCAAGTTCGGATTCGCGTTTGAACGCTCCGGAGAAAACGACAACGACGAAATCAACGTCAGCGCCTGCCCGACTTGCACCAACAATCAAAACGGTCAGTTCTCCTTCACCGACAGCCGCCCGGGCGGAACGGGGGTCGCGGTTGCGAATGCGGCACTCGGTCTTTTCGACACCTACTCTGAGTTAGGTCAGCGCGGATTTACCATCTTCCGCAGCAATATGTACGAGATGTTCGCCCAGGACAGTTGGAAGGTGAATCAGAAGCTAACCGTCAACCTCGGGTTGCGCTATACGATTAACTTCCCGAACCAGGCCATCTGGCGCAATATGTCTGCCTTCGATCCATCGCTTTATGACCCGAGCAAAGCAGTCGGGGTGGATCCGAAAACGGGAGCGGTCATCCTTACGCCCGGTTCCGACCGCTACAACGGCATCGTTATTCCTGGTAATGGTTGGCCGGATTCAGCGAAAGGTCGTTTCCCTGAAGCAACCGCTGGAACCTACGACTATCTGTTCCGTGGCGGCGTCAGGCCACCTTATTTCTCGAACATTCAGTGGAGCACGCCGCAGCCACGCGTCGGAATCGCATACGCGATGAACGACAAGACCGTCTTTCGAACCGGCGTCGGCCGCTTTTTCACACGCCTGGGAGTCAGCGACTCGATCTTCCTGGGTGGAAATCCACCGTTTCAGCCGACGGCCAGCGTTACGAACGGTATCGCCGATAACCCAGGCGGAACTTCCACCAACGTTCTGCCCTTGACTGTTACCACCTATCCCCTAACCTGGCAAAACCCGGAAGCCTGGAACTGGAATTTCACGGTCGAACGTCAAATATTCTGGAAGTCGGTGGCCAGTGTTGCCTATGTCGGGAGGCGCGGGCTTCATCTCCCGCGCGAAGAAGACATCAACCAGCCGACAGTACAGGCTATTGCTCCCTACCTCGACTCAAAGGGCAATCTGACCGTCAATCTCGACTCGCTTCGGCCCTATAAAGGCTACAATTCCATTCGTTCCAGCGAGAACGTCGCCACATCGCGCTATAACTCCCTGCAACTCATGTGGAACCGTCGATTCGCAAACGACTTCATGTTCGGCGTTGCGTATACGTACTCCAGGAGTTACGACGATGGTTCCGCTTATCGCGACATCCTGCCCGACACGTACTATGCCCAGAATCTGTGGGCGTTGTCGTCGTTTGACACGACCCACGTCATGACGATCAACTATCTTTACGAGTTGCCGTTCGGCCGAGGCAAGCACTTCGGCAGCAATTGGAACCGGGGCGTCGATGCCGTGATGGGCGGTTGGCAGATCAGCGGTATTACGCAACTGCAAACCGGTCAGCCATGCGCGGCAGTCGTGAATACCGATTACGCCCGGGTGGGCGTAGATGGGAATATGAACGACTGCGGCGGCACCGGCGAACTCTGGGCTCTCAACGGCCCCGTGACCGTCGCCGGCAACTTCTCGCCGAACGGCACCAACGATCCTCATTTCTGGTTCAACCCCACCACCACCAACGGCTCGCCACTACTCACAGCCCCGGCAATCGGCACTTTTGTGACTGGTCCTTCCAGCCGTGATTTCGTCCACAATCCGGGACTCGAAAACTGGAACCTCGGCCTGTATAAGAAGTTCGCGATCAACGAACGTATGGGCTTCCAATTCCGCGCCGAAGCGTTTGACGCCTTCAATCACCCGAACCTTGACAGAAGCAATGGTGGGAACGGCGCCCAGTTCAACCCAACCAGCCCGCAATTCGGCAAGGTCACGGGCAAGAACAACGACGTTCGCAATCTGCAGCTTTCGCTGAGGTTCTACTTCTAGGCTCTGAGTCGGTGCGTTTTGCCCCAGTCCCCGAGTCGAGACGTGGGAAGGGCATCAACCCGGCTTCGGGTCAGTTTTAGATCGGTTTTGGATGCAGTGCAACCTCGGGCATCCGCTTCGGCGGATGCCTTTTTTATGCATCGAAACGAAGGAAGTGCACTTGCCAGGGAGCGAGGTTTACGAAAAGACCTTCCGCCTGGAGTTCGTTGCCCTCGCGGTCGAAGATTTCGCCCGTGATCTGGTCCGTCAGGCGGCAGTAGGGAAAGCTCACGGCCTGCCCGACCTTTATCCGGCCTTGCGCGGGGTGAGAAGAGTAGTTCACGACGATGACAAACCCGCTCCAGGTCCAGGCGAGAAGGTTGGTGTGCGATGGATTATCTGGCCAGCCCGAAGTCTCGCATAGCTGCCAGTCGCCTTCCAGAGCTCCTGCGGCTTTTAACACGCGCTGATAGAAGTTCTCCAGGCCAGTGTCGGCCGGCTCCGCGGCGCGGCGGGCGAGTTGCACCGGCAGTTTGATGCGGCGGCCTTCGAGTTGGCCTTCATGGAACAGCTTCGCGCCCGGCAAAGTAGCGGCCACCACCACGGCCGCGCGCAGCTTCTCGGGCGGAAGAACAGCGGCCGCGCGGGGCTCGTCGTGGTTTTCGAGAAACCGGATGAGCTTGTTCTGGTAGTGCAGGTCAGCGGTTAGATGCAGCCGGATGGCGTATGCGTCGCCGTGCACCAGCCCGTCATAGAGTCGCTTGTCATAGCAGTAGTCAAACCCTAGCTGCTGCATGGTGTACTCGAGGTCCCAGTAGGCCTCCGCCATGAGAATGAACTCCGGAATCCGGGCGCGAACGATGGGGATAACGTCGCCCCAGAATTCGGTGGCGGGGGCGTTTCCTCCCCAGGTCCTGGAGAAAACGTCATTCAGAAGCAGGATGCTCATATCGCACCGCACGCCGTCGCACTGTTCCCCGATATCGAGCAGCGTTTCCAGCAGGGCTTGGCGTGTTTCGGGGCGGAAAATGTTCAGTTGCGCCGTGTCGGTCCAGGGAGGAAAGTAAGGATCGCGTCCGTTGGCAATGCCCGCCTGGTCATGAACGAAATACCCCGGGTGCTCGATGGTCCACGAATGGTCCACCGCGACGTGGTTGGGCACGAAATCGAGCAGCAGACGAAGCCCCCGCGCGGCCAATTCGCGGCGCGCGATTGCCAAGGCCGCCTGTCCGCCAAGATGGGCATCGACGACGTAGCGATGGACCGCGTACGGCGATCCGATCACGTCCGCCGAGGTCAGGTCAGGGAGCGCCGCGGCGAACTCACTCGCGAGACCGGGATGCTCGCGTGCGATCTTCGCGCCGGCCGGGCTCCGCTCCCAAACTCCCATCAGCCAGACGGAATCGAACCCCCATCGCGCAATGCCGTCCCATTCCTCGGCCGGAACGTCTGCGAGCGTGACCGTCCGCCCATACTTCCGGGTCAGTTCACCAAGCCAGACCCAAGTGTTGATTTCGTAAAGGACCATAGCCTGTGGAAGGGCGCGGGCGGTTTCGCTTGCCTTTGGATCTGACGGTGCATCTTCGAGGGCTCAAAATGCTTGAAGGCATCGCGTGTTTCCAAAGCCGCCCACTTACATCACCGAATCACATCCAAATCATTCCCATAGATCACTTCGCCCTTAAAGTGTTCCTGGACCTCCCGTACCACCTCATCCGGAGGCTGCCCCATCGGCAGTTGATGATACAGAACCAGTTTCTTCGGCTGCATGCGAGCGGCCAACTTGCCTAAATCCACTGCCGAAGTATGAAACGCCGCGTGGTAACGCTGCCACTCGGGCTCGCGTCCTTCCCAGCCCTTCTGCGCATACACTTCGTGAACCAGAATGTCGCATCCCTTAGCGGCCTTGACCAGCTCCTCGCTGGGAGCAGTATCCCCCGAGATGACGACGGACTTCTCAGCGCTGTCGAAGCGATATCCATAAGCGAACTTCCAAGTCCCGTGCGACACCGGAAACGCCGTGACGCGCACGGCCGAATCGTGATAGATCTCTCCGGGACTAATCTCATGTGCATGCACGGCGTATGCCTCTGGAACTCCCGGCTCCAAACCATGCAGGCGAATCTGCATGTCTTCGCTCCAAGCCGCCATGATGTGTTCGGTCATCGAGCGGATTCCCGGCGGACCGTAGATCTCCAGCGCCTGTTGCCTGCCGGTAACGGCGGGAGTGAAGATCAGGTCGGGCAGGCCGACGGTGTGATCCGAGTGCAGGTGCGTGATGAAGGCGCGGGTCAGTTGATCCATTTTGATACCGGCCTTTGCGGCGCGGCGCACCACCCCGGGGCCGGCATCCACGATATACACATTTTTCCCGGACACGACTGCGACCGCGGGTCCACTCCGGTCGGGGTCGGGATTTGGGTTGCCGGTGCCGAGGAGAATGACGAAAAGCGAAGCCAGGAACAGCATCACTCCCCCCTTATCAGATCCTCGAGCGTCTCACGCTTACGAACGACCCGCCATTCCGCCCCATCCACAAGCACCTCGGGGGGCCGCGGCCGCGCGTTGTAGTTGGACCCCAGCACGAACCCATAGGCGCCTGCAGTTAGTACGGCGAGCAGATCGCCGGGCATGACATTCGCCACCTCGCGGCCCCGTGCCAGGAAATCGCCCGTCTCGCAGACCGGGCCGACAATGTCGGCGATCACCGTTCCGGTCTCGTTTCGCCGCACCGGAATGATCTCGTGGTGCGATTTGTACAGTGCCGGACGAAGCAAATCGTTCATTGCAGCATCCACGATGACGAATTCCTTAGCACCGCTGGTCTTGCGATAGAGGACCCGCATCAGGAGCGCGCCCGCCTCGCCGACGACCGACCGGCCCGGCTCGATCATCACTTCCAGGTCATGGCCCGCCACTTTCTCGCAAATCTTCGAAATGTAGCAGTGGATCGACGGCTTCTCGTCCCCGGGCTTGTATGGAATACCAAGGCCGCCGCCCAGATCGAGCGTTCGGATCGGGAGGCCGCTTGCCCTAAGGCGCTCCACCAACGCCACCATCTTGTCGAACGCTTCCATCATGGGCGCCGTGTCGAGCAACTGCGAGCCGATATGGCAGCTCACACCCTCCAGCCGCAGATTCCGCAGCGCCCGCGCCCGCTGATAAACACCCTCCACGTCCGTGATGTTGATACCGAACTTGTGCTCGCTGAGCCCCGTGGAAATGTAAGGATGTGTCGACGCGTCGACATCCGGGTTCACCCGGACCGCCACCCGTGCCTGCATCCCCCGGCGGTGCGCCAGCGAGTCGATCAACGCCAGTTCCGTGTCCGATTCGCAATTGAAGCTATGAATGCCGCTCGACAGGGCGTAGTCGATCTCATCGGCTGTCTTCCCGACGCCCGAGAACACTACCGAGCGCGGCTGGCCACCTGCCTTGAGAACTCGAAACAACTCGCCGCCCGAAACGATATCGAAGCCCACGCCGGCTCCAGCGACGGACCTCAGTATCGAAAGGTTGGAGTTCGCTTTGACGGCATAGCAGATGCGGCTCGGCTGCGTCCCGAAGGCCTCGGAATACTCCCTGAGGCGCGACAGGATGAATTTTTTCGAGTAGACGTAACAGGGCGTCCCTTCCCGGTGGGCGATCTCCGCCAGCGGCACGCCGTCGCAATATAGCGCGTTGTCCTGGTACTGGAAAGGTGTCATCAGAGAATTTTCATCACCACCAGCGTCTGGTCGTCGTGACGCGGAGCGCCGGCGCTGAAGTGGTCGAGGTCGCGAAGGATTTCGTCCGCCATGGTCACCGGCGGCATCCCACAGGACTTCCGAAGAACATGGCTCAGCCGCGTCCTTCCGTATTCATGTCCCTGTTCGTTCGGTTGGTCCTCAATGCCGTCAGAGTACAACAGAAGCACGTCTCCCGGCTCTGCCATGAAGGTGACTTCCTCGTACTGGCGATTTTCCAGGAGGCCTGCGGGCACGCCTTCCACACGCGGGCGGATGATCTCTCCGCCGCGGCAGATTAAGGGCGGAGTCGCGCCGGCGTTCGCCATCACGAAACGGCGCTCTGAGGGCTCCCACAGAAGCACCGTCAGGGTGACATACTGCGCGTCGACCTTACGTTCCAGAAGCACCTCGTTGACTAACGTGAGAAGCTCGGCCGGGCCCCGTTTGCGATGCCCCAGCATCCGCAGCAGCCCACTAACAAGCGCACCGTACAAAGCCGCGGCGGCGCCTTTCCCGCTCACGTCTCCAAACGCGATGACCGCATAATCGGCTCCATCGAAGAAATCGTAGATGTCGCCGCTGATCTCGCGAGCCGGACGCAGGCGAATGCCGATATCCAGACCTTCGATCAGCGGAGCCACACGCGGCAGCAGAACCGATTGCAGCTTGTGCGCCGCCCGCAAATCCTCTTCCAGGCTCTGCTCACGAATGGCAAGTTGTTCGTAAAGCCTGGCGTTTTCCACGGAACTGGCGATTTGCGTGGCGAGCAGCGCGAGCAGCCTCGTGTGATCTTCGGTGAAGAAACCAATACGGTCGCTCTCCAGATCCATGACCCCGACCACGCGATCCTGCACGATCAATGGAACCGCAATTTCCGATCGAATATCAGGATGCGACGCGATATACCTCGGGTCCACCGCGGTGTCGACCACCCGCACGATCTGGCGCGATTCCACCGCCGCCCCGGTAATACCCTTGCCGATCGGAATATTGTTCAGATCGACCCGCTCGTCGTAACGTTCGCTGAACCGAAACCGCAGCAGCTTGCGCTCGGCGTCCACGAGAAAGATGCTGAAAGCGTCGAAAGCAACCACCGTGTGTACGGTCTTTGCGATCTTTCCCAACAACTCGTCGAGCGCCAGGATCGAGCTGAACTCCTGGGCCAGGCTCGCCAGCGTGCGCAGCAACCGGTTCTGCCGGTCGACACGCCGGTATAGCCGCGCATTATCGATGGACACCGCCACCCGGCTCGCAATGAGCTGCAGGATGGACATGTCCTGCTCGTTATATGCATTGAGCCGGATGGATTGGATATCGATTACTCCGACCAGCTTGCCGCGCGCCATCATCGGGACGGCAATCTCGGAGCGAACGGCGTCCAGGGCATTCAGGTAGCGCGGGTCGTTGCGGACGTCGGAAACCATGATCGGCCGGCGGGTCTCGGCCGCGTAGCCCGTGATGCCCTCGTTCAGCGGAATTACGAGATTGTTGACCACCTCGTCGCGGTGCCCGATCGCGTAACGGATCCGTAAGCCGCGCAACCGCTCGGTATAAAGCAGGATGGCAAAAAGATCGTACGTTACGACCTCTTTTACGAGCAGCGCGAGGTTCGCCAGAATGCGGTCGAGGTCCAGGGTCTCGGAAGTGGCTTCCGACACTTCGAGCAGGAAATCCAGCAGCTCGGCCCGCTCTTGAAAGCGGCGCGCCGACTTCTTCTTTTGGGGCGACCCCTTAACCGGGGCATGTTCGGGTGAAGCCATCAATACCCTGAGGCGCCGGCTTCCGCCTCCGATCCTTCCATAATTTTCACGCTGGCGCTGGCGCCGATGCGGTTCGCGCCCGCCGCGGCCATTCTCCGCAAATCGTCATAGGTGCGGATCCCGCCAGACGCTTTGACGCCCATCTGAGGTTCCACTGCCGCTCGCATCAGCGCTACATCATGCTCCGTGGCTCCGGAAGGGCCGAACCCGGTCGAGGTCTTCACGAAATCGGCTCCGGCCGCCTCCGCGAGTTGGCAGGCGGTAGTTTTCTGCGCATCGTTCAGGAGCGCCGTTTCGAGGATGACCTTAACAATTGCCCCCGCCGCGTGCGCCGTCTCCACCACGGCGCGAATGTCGGCTTCAACCGCCGAGTTGTCGCTGTCGCGCAACGCGCCGATATTCATCACCATGTCGATCTCCTGCGCTCCGGCGCGAAGAGCAGCCCCCGTTTCGGCAACCTTGGCCTCGGTCAGTGTGGCGCCCAGCGGAAAACCGACCACGGAACAGACTTTGACCGGCGATCCCCGCAGCTCCGCGGCAACGAATGGAACCCAATAGGCGTTCACACAGACACTGGCAAAGCCGTATTGCTTGGCTTCCTCACAAATCCGCATGATCTCGGCGCGCGTAGCGTCGGGACGAAGTAGCGTATGGTCAATCAGGCGGGCTGTCGATAGGCCGGCGTGCATTAGCGTAAGTACCTTTAAATCAGTGGGTTTGCGGGACGTCCCGCAGTCCAATGATAGCAGATTACGCGGTTTCCCAATAGTCGAATGCGAACCGTCGAATCTCCCGGCCGACTGCCATGAACTCCTCAATCGTCGACGGCTTCCGGATGTAGATGGTGCGATCGGCGTTCTCGCCGCGCACCCGGTCGCGAGGATCTGACGACGAAGTAAAAATCACGACGGGGATTTGTATCACAAGTGGATGCGACCGGATCGCCGCAAAAACGCGCCACCCGTTGCGCTTGGGTAGATGCAGATCAAGAAGGACAAGGTCGGGTTGCACCCGTCCCGGTTGGGTTAGCGCTTCGATGTAGTCGATCGCTTCGTCCCCGTCCTTAAGGTGCGTAAGCTCGAAACTGAGCTCTGCCTCTTTCAGCGCCTCCCGAACGAGAATGGCATCGCCGGGATTGTCCTCGATCATCAGGACCTGCCTACATTGCATTTCCGAGTGTTCCTTGCCTGCAGGAGGGAAACCACATCCTACCGAAATCGGGGGTGGGATTCAATCGGGGAGACGCCGGGTGCTATAATCTCCCTTTCTGCCGGTGAAAGTTTCTTCATCAGCGGCCTTGGGCGGTGAACTTCCTGTGGTCCCGCCAAAATGGCAACAGAACCTGTAGCAACAGGTCGGTGCCCACTAAACGCGCTGAAGCGGACTGCGAACGAATCCTTCGGGTTTCATAGCGCTCGTTTCACGCCCATTGAGGAGAGAGAAGCCGTGCTGTCAATGGTTCGTAGAGAATTTGTGTTCTTCGCTGGGCTATTAGCAGTACCTTCGACCGCCAGTGGCCAAATCAAGCCCGCAGTCGTAGCGCAACCCACAGTCTTACAAGAGGATGATGCCAGGCTGCCGCGGCTCAAGCGCTTCTTCGTCGAACGGAAAAGCCCGTTGTCCCGCCTTGCCGCGGAATTCGTGCGCGCCGCCGATCGATATGCGCTCGACTGGCGGTTGCTTCCTAGTCTTTCGATGGTCGAATCGGACGGAGGTAGAGCGTCAAGGAGGAACAACATCTTTGGCTGGAACTCCGGCCGATCCGGTTTTCCGTCGGTTGAAGCAGCGATCGATATCGTCGCCGCCAAGCTCGGCACCTCGAAGCTCTACCGAAACAAGGATTTAGATAGATTGCTGAGGACCTACAACCCAAATCCCAAGTATGCTGAACGTGTTAAAGCCGTGATGCAGACGATTGGAGAGGCCGCCTCGCCTGCGGTTAGTGCTGCTGTGAACTAGGTTCCTTGCAGCAGATGTACACCTAAGTACAAACCGCCAAAAACCAGCACGGCTACGACGCCGGCCAGAATGTAGCGCATCATCCGTTCTTTGCCGCTGGTCGATTTGTGCTCGTCCAGCCGCATTTGCTCGTCGAGGCTCTCGAACATATTAACCTCCAATAAAGGCCATATAATGCCGGGACTGACAGAGTCCCTTTCCGAGCTACCGGAATTATAGTAGATCCCTGGGAGGAAAGATAGGGGTAAGGTACCGTAGGGTTCAGCCTGTATGAACCCTGAAGTTTCGAAGGTCGTCGAGCACGCGACGGGGTACAGCCAGGTTGCCGTTGACGCCCTTGCCGAGTCGAATTCTCGGCTTCGTGTCGCCATGGAAGTCCGAGCCTCCCGTGATGGCGAGCCCGAGCTTTTTCGCAAGAGCCTGATACCGCTCCATGTCCGCTTTCGAGTGGTCGGAGTGATAAACCTCCAAGCCCCGAAGCCCGTTATCGCGAAGCTCAGTGATGAATTTTGCCTCACGTTCGTGATCGCGGATGCCAAGACGAATGGGATGCGCCAGCACCGGCAGACCACCGGCCCTTTCGATCTCTTCGACCGCGGCCGCGGTGTGCGGGCTGTCGCGCTGGACAAATCCAGGCGCGGACTCGCCGAGATACTTACGGAACGCCTCGTCCGTATTCGAGACGTATCCTTTTCGAACCAGCAATTGAGCGAAATGTGGACGTCCGGTGAGGGTTCGGCCTAGTGCCTGCACCTCGTCGAGTGTAATTGATACGCCCATCGACTGGAGCTTGTCGACCAGCTTTGTGTTGCGTTCCCGCCGGGTTCGGAGTAAATCGGACAGCCAGTCGCGGAACTCCCTCGCGGGCGCTTCATGGAGGAAATATCCCAGTATGTGTACGGACCACGCGCGGTCGGAATCGAGTTGTCCGTCCTCTCGCCGGCTGTTCACCTCGATGCCGCAAATGAGGTCGAGGCCATTCTTTCCCGCGAGTTGGGCTGCTTGATCGTAGCCCGCGAAGGTGTCGTGATCCGAAATAGCCAGTGCTTCCAGGCCATCTGCGAGAGCAGCCTCGACGAGCTCGGCGGGGCTGTATGTGCCATCGGATTCGTTGGTGTGGGTGTGAAGATCGATCAATGTCTGACTCAGAATCGGGGTTCATCGCCCGACTCGAAGTCGAACGTTTCGCCTGCGGCGTGGAGGAGTAGGTGTCCGGTGCCCAAAGGCTTCCCGGCGCTTTCGAAGAACACGGCTCCGTCGGTGGTCTGGCCGGGAGCCAGTTTCACCGGAACCAGGCAGATTGCGGATGCTGCGGCGGCTGCCTTCAGTTTGGCGGACGAAACTTCCGCAAGCGCATTCTGGCGGCGAATCTCGTAACCGTTGTTCGACTGCATCTTGGTGTTGCCGTAAAGGCTCGCTTCGTAGGTGGCAACCAGTTTGATCACGTCGTGTCGTCCAGCCTTGTGAATGAAGGAGTTGACCACCGTCAGCGCAGGTGTGGCATGGAGGGTGATGCCATCGTTTTTCTCGAACGTAAAATCCTCCGGCCGTACCACCCAGGCAATTGGGGAACCGTTCGAGATCGTAACCTGCACAATCGCATAGTCTTTCACCTGGGCCGTCAGGTGGGCGAACATCACTGTAACGCCTCCTTTGGTGAGCGTCTTATAGTGGAGGCCGTTGGACTCGAAGTCAATAACTTGCGCGTGCAGACAGGCGCTGGCAATGACCGCGAGAATACACCAGCGAGAGCACATACCTAATACCATCATAGTGGTCCGAGCATACTGGTCCAAGGCCGAAACGGGCGAACGCTGCTAAACTAGGCAGAGCATTTTGACTTTTGAATATGACAAACGCCGGAATCAGTCCAAGTAGACACGATCTCCGCGGGCAAGGGATTGAGAAGTTTTCAACCGCGTACTGGAATCTGGGGCCCTCCCGACTCATCGAAAGAGCACTCGAACACCACGAGGGTGTGCTGTCGGCCGACGGCTCGCTTGTAGTGAAAACCGGGCAGTTTACGGGCAGGTCACCCAAAGACAAATACGTCGTCCGGGACGCCGGGACCGAACATACAGTGGACTGGGGCAGCGTCAATCAGTCTTTGAGCGAAGAGGCGTTTAATGGTCTCTATGCTCGTCTGCTGAAGCACTGGGAAACGAAAGATCTGTATGTGCAAGATTGTTTTGGCGGCGCGGACCCGGTATACACTCTTCCGGTCCGCGTCATTACAGAACGGGCCTGGCATTCTCTGTTTGCGCGTCAGTTGTTAATTCGCGCGGATGCAGCACAACTCGCAACTCACAATCCCGAGTTCACCGTCCTTTTCGCGCCAAGCTTCCAGTCCGACCCGTCCATCGACGGCACGCGCTCGAAAACCTGTATCGCCCTGAGTTTCAGCCGCCGTATGGTGATCATTGCCGGTACAGAGTATGCCGGCGAAGTGAAGAAGTCGATCTTCACGGTCCTCAATTACCTGCTTCCGGCGCGCGGCGTCCTGCCGATGCATTGCTCGGCGAACATCGCGTATACCGGCGACGTCGCATTATTCTTTGGCTTGTCTGGAACCGGCAAGACGACCCTGTCGGCCGATCCGGGGCGGCGCCTCATTGGCGACGACGAGCATGGTTGGAGCGATGACGGCGTTTTCAATTTCGAGGGCGGCTGCTACGCGAAGTGCATTCGCCTGTCGCAGGAAAAAGAGCCGCAAATCTGGAATGCGATCCGCTATGCCACCGTGCTGGAAAACGTCGTGGTCGATCCGGAAACACGCACCCTGGACTTTGACTCCGACGAACTGACCGAGAATACACGTGCTGCTTACCCGATCGACTACATCGAACATGCCGTTACACCGAGCGTCGGCGGGCATCCGCATCATATCCTCTTCCTGACGGCGGACGCTTTCGGCGTTCTTCCCCCAATTTCCCGGCTCACTCCGGCCCAGGCGATGTATCACTTCCTAAGCGGGTACACCGCCAAACTCGCCGGCACGGAGCGCGGTTTAGGCAAAGAGCCGTCCGCCACTTTCAGCGCTTGTTTCGGTGCGCCGTTCCTTCCCCGATCTCCGCTCGTATACGCCAGGATGCTGGGCGATAAAATGCGGCGGCACAACGTCACTTGCTACCTCGTCAATACAGGCTGGGTCGGCGGAGGCTACGGCGTCGGCGAGCGCATGAACCTGCCATACACCCGGGCGATGGTCAATGCCGTCGTGGAAGGCAAATTGGACCAGGTGGAGACGGTGCAACACCCGGTTTTCCAAGTCGCTGTGCCCGTGAGTTGCCCCGACGTCCCATCGCGAATGCTCGACGCGCGTGCCCAGTGGGACAGTGCGTCCGCCTACGATCGCGCCGCGCAGGACCTGCTCGCGCGCTTCCAGAAGAACTTTGAAAACTTCGGTTCCGCAGGCCGGGACCTTGTCGAGCACGACCGGCAAACAGAAGCCATTGGAGCGTCCAGAAGCCTCTAAAAGCGACGTGCAATAGCCGCAAACTGTGGCTTTGTTGCAACACTTGTATCTTTACAAATCCTTGGGAATCAAACAGCTAGGCAGATACGTCGGGATTGTATAAAATGGAACCTTCGTACAAAAACCTAATTCCCGGGGAGGGACTCCTTGCGGTTTGAAACAACGGTACAGCGGCCAGTGGAAGCGGTCGGTGTCGGTCTGCATAGCGGCGTTCCGGTTTCGATCAGGATACTGCCCGCACCGCCGTCTACGGGCATCGTATTCGTTCGTACGGACCTGGACCGCTTTACGATTCCGGCCAGTTGGCGCTATGTCGCGCGCGTGAGCTATGCGACCAGCCTGATGCGGCAGGGTGTGCTCATTTCGACCACCGAACACCTGCTCAGCGTGTTCTACAGCATGGGGCTCGATAATGCCTATGTCGAGATTGATAACCTCGAGGTTCCGATTCTCGATGGCAGCGGCCAGCCATTTGTCGAGTTGCTGCGCAAAGCGGGGCTGAAATCATACCGCCGGCGCAAACGCTACCTGCGGATTCGCCGGCCCGTCAGCGTAGAAGCCGACGGTAAGCGCATTTCGATTCTTCCCGCCGATGCTTTTCTGCTCACGTGCGATGTGTTCTTCGCCCATCCGATGATCGGACGCCAATCGCTCGACCTGGAAGTCACACCCGAGGTTTATGCCGATGACATCGCGCCCGCGCGAACCTTCGGGTTTGAGCACGAGTTGGATCAAATGCGCGACATGGGACTAATCCGCGGCGCCACCCTGGAGAACGCATTATGTTTCTACGGCGATGGGGTGCGCAACGACGGCGGCCTGCGGTTCGAGGACGAATGCTGCCGGCATAAGGCGCTCGACCTGATCGGAGATCTCGCGTTGATCGGACGTCCGCTGCTGGGCCATGTCATTGCCGAGCGCGCCGGCCACGCCATGCACACCGCACTTGTGGCGAGGATCATGTCTGACCCTAGTCTCTACGAAGTCATCACCTTCGACCAACTGGCAACGCGGGTCACGCACGCTCTCGTGTCTTGATCAATCTCGCGAACTTCTTTACTCTGCTCCGAGTAATTCTGACGCCCTTTGCCATTGCGGCGATCGTCAATGGGCAATACCGGCGCGCCTTCTGGCTCGCCATCGCGGCGGGTGTCACCGACATTTTGGATGGCCTGGCGGCACGCACCACCAAACGAGTTACGCGTGTCGGCGCATACTTCGATCCGATCGCCGATAAGCTGCTACTGGGCGCGAGTTACATCGCTTTCGGCGCTACGCGCCTGGTGCCGTGGTGGATGGTGGCGCTGGTTTTTGGCCGCGATTTGTTCATCCTCGCGATGGCGGGCTACGGGTATTTCTTTACAACCCTTCGCGATTTTCCACCATCGATTTGGGGTAAGCTCAGCACCCTGGCCCAGATTCTCGCGGCACTCGCCGTGGTGAACGAGAAGGCCGGATCGGCGATTCCGGCGAACCCGTTCCTGTGGATTATGATCGTTCTCACCGTTTGGAGCGGGGTTCATTACGGCTGGCGCGGTTGGGCCCTTTTGCGGGCCTCCAAAAACGCGTGACGTTCCCTAAACCGCACAATTGAGAGAGCAGTTTAAATACTGCCGCCGGCTTCCTGGTGCCAGGAGATTTTTGCACGCCTGAGAGAGTGTGGACCGAGACCCAGGAGGTCGCATCCCTCAGCAATGACAGCCTATCGCAACGATAGGATGGCACGTGGACGCCGAATTGCAAGACCAGCTAGGGTTTTATTTAGCCGAATGCAACCCGCATTCGTGGTGCGGGTCGACAACCCAATAGAGGAGCCGTATGGAAGGCCTTTGGCACAAGAACGCGATCGTTTACACCGTTGACTTGCAATCGTTCGCGGATGGGAACGGAGACGGGGTAGGCGATTTCCTTGGTCTGTCGGGGAAACTCGACTATCTCGCGGGTTTGAACGTGAATTGCCTGTGGCTCCAGCCGTTCTTTCCGTCGCCGGGCCGGGACCATGGCTATGACATTAGCGACTATTATGGCATCGACCCCCGATATGGGACGCTGGGCGATTTCGTGGAGTTCTCGCAGGCAGCGCGCGATCGCGGCATCCGGATCATTGCGGACCTGGTGGTGAACCATACCTCAATCGACCATCCGTGGTTTCAGGCGGCGCGGCGGGATCCGAAATCCAAATACCGGAACTGGTACGTGTGGTCGAAGGAGAAACCGCCAAACGCGGAACAAGGCATGGTTTTCCCTGGCGTCCAGAAGACCACATGGACATTTGACGAAGTCGCGGGTGAATACTACTATCACCGCTTCTACGATCACCAGCCGGACTTGAACACCGGCAATCCGGAGGTGCGGGCGGAAATCGAGAAGATCATCAAGACGTGGCTGCAACTTGGTGTGAGTGGCTTCCGGGTTGATGCGCTTCCCTTCGTGATCAGCACGAAAGGCCCGGGGTGCACGGCGCTCGGCGACTGTCCGGAGTACCTCGTGGAAATGCGGCAGGTGCTCTCTTGGGGACGAGGAGACGCCGTGTTCATGGCGGAGGCGAACTTGCCTCCGGACCAGGTCCCGATGTATTTCGGCGAGGGCGACCGGGTCCATGTGATCTTCAATTTCTATGTCAACCAGCATTTGTGGCTGGCGTTGGCGCGAGAGCAGGCGCAGCCGATCCTCGATGCCTATGCCGCGCTGCCGCAGATTCCGAAGTACTGCCAATGGGCCAATTTCCTTCGTACGCACGATGAATTGGACCTGGCGCGGCTGAGCGACAGCGAGCGGCAGGAGGTCTTCGATAAGTTCGGCCCGGAGCCGCGGATGCAGTTATACAACCGCGGCATTCGGCGGCGGACAGCTCCAATGTTGGGCAATAACCGGCAGCGGCTGGAACTTGCGCACAGCCTGATCCTCACGCTTCCGGGGACACCCGTCCTGCGGAACGGGGACGAAATCGGCATGGGAGAGAATCTCGATTTGCAGGAACGCGATGCGATCCGCACGCCGATGCAATGGGCCAATGCAAAGAACGCTGGATTCTCGCCTGCGGCCCGCTTGGTGTTGCCGGTGGTCAGCGGCGGCGAGTTTGGGTATGAGAAGGTGAACGTCGCGGCTGAGCAGCGCGATCCCGGTTCGTTTCTGAACTGGATCGAGCGGATGACCAGGCTGCGGCTGCGATGCCCGGAGTTCGGCATGTCACGGTGCGAATGGTTGGAGACAGGCGACCCGGCAGTCCTGGCACACTGCTGCCGCGGTGAAAAATCGAGCGTGCTCGCAGTGCACAACCTCAGCGGCCGGGAGGTGGAGACGACGATCGAGCTGGGGCGAAAAGTAGATGGACTTTACGATCTGCTGAAGAACTGCGAGGACCGGGCGGATGGCGATGGCCGGCAGCGAGTCCGACTGGAGCCGTATGGATATCGGTGGATGCGCGAAGGACGCGGGTTGGAGAGCCTGGCAGGAGCAATCGAATAGAAACCAGTCGCGGATCGACAACAGCGCCGACCCACGACAGTCCTCGGTTGACTTTTCATTTTCAAATGCCACATCGAACCATCGCGCAAGTGGATTTCGTCGAGCAGGAATATGGCGGTTCGTGCTCGAAGGGATACGCCATACTCTAAGAGTCTCGTGAACCTTACAGACTGGTTGTTATCCGATCTCCGCCTGCCGAAGGGCATTCAGAGCGCGTCCGAGCCGGAGCACGCCTGGTGGCGCGTCATGTGCCTGACCGGCGTGGACTATTTTTCGACGCTCGGGTACCAGCCGGGCATCGCATTTCTGGCCGCCGGCCTGCTTTCGCCCGTGGCCACGCTGATTCTCGTGCTGGTAACGCTGTTCGGCGCTCTGCCTGTTTACTGGCGGGTTGCGGCGGCAAGTCCGAACGGGCAGGGGAGCATCGGCATGCTGGAGAAGTTCTTTCCGCAATGGGGCGGCAAGACGATGGTGCTGATTCTCCTCGGCTTCGCTACTACCGATTTCGTCATCACGATGACGCTCTCGGCGGCTGACGCGGCGGCCCATGTCGTACAAAACCCATTCACACCCGGCTGGATGCAAAGCCAGATCGCAGTAACACTTGTCTTGCTCCTTGTACTGGGCGCGATTTTCCTTAAGGGGTTCAAAGAAGCTATCGGAATTGCGGTCGCGCTGGTGGCGCTTTACCTGGCCCTGAACGGAGTGGTCGTGGTGGTCGCCTTCCGCCAGGTTCTCCTGCACCCGGCCGCCTTCACCAGTTGGAAGCACAATCTGCTCGCGCAACACGGTGGGCCGTGGGCCATGATCGGGATCTCGTTGATCCTGTTTCCGAAGCTAGCTCTCGGACTTTCCGGATTCGAAACCGGGGTGGCGGTGATGCCGCTGATCCGTGGCGACGATCTAGCCGCACGGGTACGCAATACCCGAAAGTTGTTGGTGACAGCGGCCCTGGTGATGAGTGTGTTCCTGATGGCCAGCAGCATCGTGACCAGCTTGTTGATCGAGCCCGATAAGTTTAGGGAGGGGGGCGAGGCGAACGGTCGCGCCTTGGCCTATTTGGCGCATAAGTACCTGGGCAACGGCTTTGGATCCGTCTACGATGCGAGTACGATTCTGATCCTTGCATTCGCCGGCGCCTCAGCAATGGCCGGCTTGCTAAACCTGATTCCACGATATTTGCCACGATTCGGCATGGCGCCGGAGTGGGCCCGCGCGTCACGTCCCGTGGTGCTGGTCTTCATGGCCGTCGCTACGATCATCACTCTACTCTTCCACGCGGATGTGGACGCGCAGGGAGGCGCCTATGCCACCGGCGTTCTTGTTCTGATCGCGTCCGCGTCGGTGGCTGTAACCATTGCCTGGTGGAAGGAATGGCTTCGCTGGCCTTTTCTGGTCGTCTCAGCCGTCTTTCTCTACACGACAGTGGTGAACATCCACGAGCGCCCGGAAGGAATCAAGATCGCCGGATTTTTCATTGGAACAATGGTGGTGACCTCGGTGGTCTCACGCGCGCTGCGTTCTACCGAATTGCGGATCAGCGAAGTGAAATTGGACGATTTTGCCCGTACGCTGCTGTCGAAGGATAACGACCAGGTGATTCATTTGGTGGCGCACCGGCCGCGCGTGGAGACCGAAGAGGTGCTTGACGAGCTTGATCGCAACGTGCGAGATCGCTACAGTCTTAGTCCTGAGGAGCAGATCTTCTTCCTGGCCGTACAACGAGGCGACGCCTCTCAGTTTGAAGACACTCTTCGCGTTACAGGACAGTGCCTGGGGAACCATGCCGTACTGCGGGCGGAAAGCCCCGTTGTCGCTAACGCGATTGCGGCGCTGCTGATCCATCTGGAAAAAACGACTGGCCGGATTCCTCATGCCTACTTCAATTGGACCGAGGGGAACCCGGTCGGGAACCTACTGCGGTTTCTCATTCTGGGTGAAGGCGACGTTGCGCCGATTGCGCACGAGGTGCTCCGGCGCACCATTCCGGACCCTCAGCGCCGTCCCGTAATTCATGTGAGTTGAAAGCGCGCCTCGATTTAACGACACGCGCTCTTTCTGAGTGGCGTGCCCGCCTGGATGGGTCGATGATACGTTCGAATGGCGGCCGGAAGCTCAGGGCGCGTAAATGACTCTGACTTCCCGGTCTGTCTCCCATGGCGACGTCTCAATCGCTGTACATGGGGATATTGGTTAGACTCACGCTATGCGGCTGGCTTTCGGAACTTGTCTTGCATATCTTGCCGCCGTTTCGGCAACGACACCCGAAATGACCATGGTTGCTTACCTCGGCGGCATAGGAACGGACGACTGCGATGGCATCACGCTCGATCGAGCAGGCGACATCTACCTGGCTTGCCACTCCGACTCGCCGGACTTTCCGCACCTGCCCGCCAAGGCGGGGCTGCAAGCCCGGGATATGGATGCAGTGGTCTTGAAGATCGAGGCTCGCACGGGCCGAATCGTGTGGGCCACGCGTACCGGCGGCAGCAAATGGGACGCCGCGGGCGATCTTGAGGTCGGGAAAGATGGGTCTGTGTACGTCTTGGGACAGACCGAATCGGCCGACTTTCCTACGACTGCGGATGCCGTGCAGCGTCAATTCGGGGGACCGCGGCGAGATGTGGTTGTGCTGAAGCTGGATGCCGGCGGGAAAATTGTATACTCCACCTTTTTGGGCGGCACGAAGAATGACGAGCCGACTTCCATGGCCGTCGCCGACGACGGCACGGTCTACATCGGTGGGGTAACGATGTCGTCGGATTTCCCGGGTTTGCGGGTCGGCCAGTTTGGGCCGGGCGGGTCGCCGGACGGGTTTGTCGCACGCTTGCGGCCGGGCGATCCGAAGAGCTTGCAAACGGCTTTGATTGGGGGGACGGGAACGGAGCAGGTCACCGGTGTGGCGCTCGATAGATCCGGTAACCTCTTCGTCGCGGGATTTACTACCTCCAGCGACTTCCCCACGAAGAATGGCCGGCAGCTGCCTTTGGGGGGCGTAGCCGACGCGTTCCTGGCGAAACTTCGCATCGCCGATTGGAAGTTGGTGTTCTCTACCTACTTGGGAGGCTCAAAGAAAGACGCTGCCTACGGGTTGTCACTGGACCGTTCAGGCAACCCGATCGTTTCTGGAATAACCGAATCGGCCGATTTCCCGAGCACAGAGTCCGCGTTCCAACCGAGGCTGCGTGGCTCCGTTGACGCGTTCGTAACCAAGTTCAGCGCAGACGGCGCCCGCGTGCTCTGGTCGACATATTACGGAGGCTCCAAGTCCAATTCCGATCAGTTCTTAGGAGGCAGCTTGGCGGTTGATGAGAACGGCCGCGTCTGGTTCACAGGCATGACCAATTCAATGGATCTGCCTACGCGAAATCCATCGCAGCCAGCGTATGGGGGCGGCGATTTTGACGGATTCCTAGCGTCTTTGTCGTCCGACGGGGCGAAACTCTGCTATGGGTCGTATTTCGGCGGAAACGGCCATGACACCTTAGAAGGAGTGACCGTCCGTGGCGGGAGAATCTATGCTTCGGGCATCACTTCATCCACGAACCTCCAGCAGAAGGGTTCGCAAGTCCAGCGAGCTTACGGCGGTGGCCCCTATGACGCGATTGTCGTCGGCTTGAGCGCGCCTGTCGATCGCAACTGTCGTTAGAATCACAAGGATGGATCCGTTCTTCGGCTTCCCGCCCATCGCGTTCCTCTTGCCCGTGCGGGCGACCTTCTTTTGAATGGGCCCTTTTTCTGCGCGGTGCCTTCTCCGGTGCAACGTCCGCGCGAGTTTGCTTAGCGGCGGTGGCGCCTTCGCGCGCACTTCGCATCGGCGTTTGGGATGTTGAACTTGCTGCTCAACGTCTGCGCGGGCTTGGCGCACACCATGGATCACTATTGGCGGCCCGAATCAGCAACGAAATCTGCGCGGAGGGTGCTGGTGCGGGCTTTACTCGCGAGACGAGCGTTACGGATGGGTCGGAGCCTTTTTTGTTGGCGGCCCCGACAAAACGTGAACGTCGGCGATTTCGCACGCCTTTTTGAGCGACCGTAATCGACGTCCGATCTCATATCGAAACATCGCCCCCACGATCGGTGTAAGCACTCGAAGATGAGGCTGAATCTGAAACGAATACACGAAGGCTACCTCCGTTCGATTCGCCTCGATCGAGTGAAAAATCCACGAGGCCGCAAATCGCTTGAGTATCCACGGACCCTTCGTCATCTTCACCGCGACCACTCTCGGAGGCTCGTACGAAACATATTCCGTTTCCATGCCCATTCCGAACCAGGCGACACACCAGCTCCGAGTGCCGACACCGAGCGCGCCGTCGTTGCCCAGCAAAATCGCTTCACGAAGGAAGGGATCCCACGCCAAGCGCTTGGAATAATCCTGGCTGAACACAAAAATGCCATCAGCGGGAGCGTCGATCAATTCCGTAACACCGATTCTCATCTTGAGCCAGCCTAACAATTAGCTTTGATCATCCGCATCAGTGTGATGGTACTGAACTCAGTTCGGGAATTGACCTGGCATAGAAGGTGGGTGTGTCTTCGCGGAAGCACGTTCTTGACGGCGAACTGAAGATTCCTTCTCCACTCGCGCCTATGGAAGGTGGCGCAGGCGGTTTCGCCTGCGCATGCCGCTCTCAAAGACTCTGTCACTGCTAGATCATGGTTTCCCTAGTGGAACGCGACGCTTAACTTCTTCGATCCAGTTTACGACCAGGTTCAGTTTCGTCGTAGGCGGCACTGTTGGCCTTTTGTGGAGTGCCGCGATGAAGTGCTGACCATCCGGATAAGGATCGTAACCGCGCGACGGGATGCTGGCAACGTTGCTGGGAAAGGTGAACAGTGCCCGCGGAATGCCGGCCCGGAACGTGTCGCCTGTTTCGACGTCCACCGCCATCAAGGCTGTAGCAGTGGTATCAGAGGCCCGACTCAAGTAGAAGAGCTCGCGGCCTTTACGGGCCCAGGCAGGATTGGCACCCCCGGATAAAGAGATACGTTGCTTGTGCCCCGGCCCCGGAAACGCTTGCACGTACACTTCGTTTGCCCCGGTCTCGTTGGAAACATAGGCCATCCATTTGCCATCAGGCGAGAATTCAGCGTCCTGCAAAGCGGCCTTCGATTCGAGGACTAATTTGGGCTCGGCAGTCTCACCTGGACGTGGCCTCATCGGCATGACCCAGATCTGTCGGAAACTGTCGTCGCTATTAGCCAGGTACATCAGCCATTTTCCATCACGGGACCAGCTTGTCGGTCCTGCCCTGTAGCTCTTCGAAACGATAGTTTCTCTTGCTCCTTGCCCATTCACTTGCAGTGACAAAATCGCGCCCGATGGAGCCAGGTACGCAACCTCGCTTCCGTCGGGCGACCAAACGGGCATGGTCCCAAAGGTGTCCGTCGTCAAACGGGCTGAGGTTCTTCGTGCCAGATCGTAAAGTTCCAAATCATAATTCCCCACATTGCGACCTGGAGGCGATTTTCTCGCTACCGCTAGGGCACCGTCAGGAGAGAATCGCACGTAGAAGACAAGATCTCTGAAGTTCAACTCGGTCACTGCTCCGCTCCTGTCTAGACGGACCAGGGAGCCCGAGTCCGCGGGATATAGGCCCCCGGTTGCGTATACCAAGGTGCCGGAACGTCCTACCGCAAATTGCCCAATTCCCGAGTCCAGATATACGTTGAGCATGTTTACCGACTGCATCACATTGTCAAGCATCGGGACCGGCGTTCCTGAAACGGCTAGTTTGTTTGCATCAAAAGGTAACCCCAGAAGGGTACCTCGGCGCAGGAAAAGAAGGTAGCCCTGCGTAAAGTGCGGACTGGCGCCGTCCTTAACGAGCGTACGCGGCGAACCGCCGGGTGGAAGAATTGCGATTTCAGCGTCGTCTCACTCAGTTGATCGCCGGATCGCAAATAGCAGTGTCTTCCCGTCAGGCATGAATTCAGGTGATGAATAAGCGTGCGCTCTGTCCGCGGGCGCTTGAAGGACAGTTTTGGGCTCCCCACCGCCGGCGGAGACCTCCTTAAGCGAGTAATTTTCGGAGAAGACGATCAACCCTCCCGCTCCCCACGTGGCTCCCCAAAAAAGGCCAGCCTGCGCCGAAGCGGTTTTACAGATTGTCAACACCGGTCCGTTACGGATCGGGACCTTCTTCAGTTCGTTGCCCGCAACGAATCCGACCCACTCACCATCGGGCGAGAAGAATGGCGCTTCGCCATTCTCCGTCCCCGGGATCGGAACAGCGGCAACCTGATCGAGCGCGCGCCGGTAGAGTTGTGTGGTCGTTCCGGATTGACCACTGAAGACGAGTACAGCGCCATCGGGAGAGAATGTGGACCGGGTCGACCCACTGTGATCAGTGTGCGAATATGACTCATCGCCGCAGCATACTCGGGGTTTAGAAAAGCTGCCCCAATCAGAGCCCCTCAGGTAAGCGTGCGGCCCTCACGTGTTTGCATGCCGCGCCTCCCACTCGGGGCTGTTCAGAAACCAGGTATCGTAGAGGTCCTGAACGTCGCGCAAGCTTTCGGGCGCTGTTCCCCTCGCGCGATGCGCGTCAGTTGACGGAAGTATTCGAAGCGCTCGACTCCCGGCACGATCACGATCAGAAGCTCCGAACGATAACCAGGCAGGGCCGAAAAGGCGTGCGGCGACGCGGCGGGACGACGATCACATCACCGCTTTCGGCTCGGACGACTTGCACGCCTGAGAGAACCTCAACCGCCCCATCGAGGCCGTAAAACATCTCCGCCGAACGATCATGGCGATGAGGCCGCGCACCGTCGACACCCTTCTCCAGGTTGACGCGAACGGTGGACAGCGCGCCCCCGCAAGAGCTGCTGTCCGCGAGGAGCGTCACCTTGGCGGTTTCGCTGCCAACCACTTCAGCGTCGGACGCGCGGACTATGACAGGACGATCAAATTGAGGAACGATGATGGACATGGGGCTCTCGTTAATTCGCGATGTGGACTGGTACTGCGGGGCTGACCTGCTTCTCCAAAAGCGATCGCACCGACTCTAAGGCAGAGTCGCCACCTTGAGCACTTGCATATGCGATATAGCCATCCGGCCGGACGAGCGTGATACCGGGGCGAGCAGTGGTTCTCAGCTCGAGAACATCGGGGAAGGTTCCGAGGAACTCGTTTCCTGCCCGGCCGAAGGTCCCCTCGCCATCGTTGATGAAAAGGAGAAAGTGGCTGCCAATGCCATTGCCGCCGCGAATAGAGTCTTCGAAATACCGTTTCCCTGGACCTTCGACGATCGGGCTTCCGTGGTAGTCGACGCCCAGCTCAGAAAGCCTTTGAACGAACGCGTGCTGGAAGGGAGTCAGGCGAGACACCATCGGGATAAAGGTATCGCGAAGGAGTTGGGCGAACTTATTCGGTGTTCCCATCACCTTGGTCAATCTGTCTGTGGTCTCAATCACACCCTTGATCACCGGCAGTCGTTCCGCCTCATAGCTCGCGAGCAACTCTTCACTACCGTGACCGCGAAGGAAAAGGTCGAGCTTCCATGCCAGATTCCAAACGTCATGAAGCCCGGTATTCATCCCCTGCCCGCCAAAAGGGCTATGAATGTGAGCGGCATCCCCTGCTATAAACATGGATCCCTTGCGCAAGTGCGCCGCGTTCCTATGATGGATCCGAAAGTAGGTGCTCCAGTGAAGCGCGCGTGCCTCAAGTCCATCCGGCGCCCGTTCAGCCAGTATCTTTCGCACAAGCTCCATCGTGGGCGCATCGCCTTGGGGTTCCGCAATAGTTGCGACGATTCTCCGCCGCTGCGCGCTCATCGGAAAAATGGCGACTGGCCCTAATTCGCTGGGGCATAGCTGCAATTCATCGGCAGGAAGCACATCGTTCGTTTCGACGTCTGCCAGCATGAAGGAGTCGTGATATTCTCCTCCTTCGAGCTGGAGATCTAACGCATGCCGGACCATGCTGTGAGCGCCATCACAGCCGACCACGAATAATGCATTGAGCTCCGCCGATTGGCCAGCACGCTCCGAGGTCACTTTGACGTAACCATCCTGCGGAGATGCGGAAATGAAGCTGGTGCCGTATTCGACATCTCCACCTCGGCTGCGGAGCTTATCAAGGAGAAGCTTTTCCGTGACGTCCTGGGGAACCATTGCAACAAACGAGTAAGGAGTTTCCTCGGGAGCAAACCGCATGCGGGCGAGTGTGCGTCCAGTGGTTATAACGGCGACATTTGTCACGCGGTTAGCCTTTTCGAGAAATGGAGGCACGACTCCCGCCATATCGAAGATCTCGAGAGTACGGGGAAAGATTGCAAGAGCCTTCGAATGTTCGGATTGCCCTGAGTGCGCCTCAATCAACTTGAAGCGGATACCACGGCGCGCGCACTCGTTTGCAAGGAACAATCCGACCGGGCCGGCTCCGACGATCAAAATATCCGTCCGAATCCCTGAACCTGACATGCCGCATTCTCCTCTCGAAAAACCGTGCCTTTGCTGCCTTATTAGAATCGCGGTAAGGGCAGAAGTTGCAGTTCAGAGGGGTTAATCCCGGCTGGAAGCGCCCCGCGGCGCCGCGGCAAAAGGCTCCGCTCGAAGCCGCAAACCGTTCGCGAAAAACGACACCGTATGATAGAACCCCACGAGAGCAATCATCTCGAATATCTGCTCCACACTGAAAGCAGTTGCGAGAGCCTTCCAAAGCTCGTCCGAAATGTCGGTGCTATCGTGCAATTCATCGACCAGGCGGATGAGTAACTGTTCTTCGCCGCTCCAGATCGGGTCATTCCCGTCGCCCTCTGCGGTCGCTTGGATCTGCTCCGGAGTGAGCCGCGCGCGTTCACTGAAGAAAGCAACATGCACGCCCCATTCGTAGGTACAGCCGCAGCGTGCGCACGTGCGATCGATGATAATTTCCCGATGGCGTAAAGACAGGGGGCCGCGGTCGAGAAGGCTGCCGGCTCGGAAACGCTCGTAGATGCGGGGGACGCGAGCGAGAGTTGTGAACAACGACAATGGCTCGATTCCGGGCGGCATAATCTTGTCGAAAATCGCCTGCACGTCGGGCGGATAAGGAGCCGGGATCGGATCCACGCGGGGCGGCCCATCGGGTTTCGTCTTTAGCATGGTCCAATGTTAACGGACACTTTCGTCATCGGTACGACCTATCAACCCAACACGGACGCCAACACCTGAACGCCGCGGCGCAACTCACCAGGCGCGCAACCCGCGAAGCCAAGAACTAGTCCGCTTGCCGCCCGTAATTCGTCCCTCAACCAGCGCCACAATTCCTTAACGCCGCGTGGAGGGGCTAGAGGAAGATCCTGGAACTTTGCAGTCTTGGCCATGAGTGGACCAGTCCATATTTCGATTATGGTCCGCTCCGCAGGCCATTTCGCGACATCTCTAAAGCAGAGGTGATGAAACTAACATGCAACCACGTTTGGAATTCGACAAAATTGCTCCCGATGCGTTCCGGGCTATGGCGGCGCTGCAGTCGTACGTGACAAACTCCGGGCTTGAGCATGAGTTGATAGCCCTGGTTAAGCTTCGGGCATCGCAAGTCAACGGTTGTGCTTACTGCATCGACATGCATACCAAGGACGCCCGCGCGAATGGTGAATCCGAACAGCGCCTGTATAGTCTGTCGGTCTGGCGCGATGCTCCGTTCTACACGGATCGTGAGCGGGCGGCGCTCGAGTGGACCGAGGCTGTCACTCTGATCAGCAATGGCCAAACAGCCGACGAATTATACGAGCGCGTGCGTCAACGCTTCACCGAAAAAGAGCTGGTGACTCTCACGATGGGCATTATCGCTATTAACGGCTGGAATCGCCTCTGCATTCCTTTCAGAGCGGTTCCAGGAGACTACCAGCCGAAGCCAGTGCATGCATCCGCGGCTCAGACAACCTTCCAGCCCAGCCAAACCAGGTAGGGAGAGCGATCCGACTCTCCGCAAAGGGTGCCTGCGGAACTGAAGAAACGGCAGTTCCGAGCCAGGAAGGAGTTGCATTCCATGGCGTGTACCGTTGAGGTAGCCGCCACCTCATCGGCTACGCAGCAAATGGTGCAGAGAACTGTATTCCGCTCACGGCCAGTCAGCACGTCCACGTGCGGCTGAAGTTGATCAGCCGTAAATCCAGCAAAGATCGCATTCACGAGGGAGTGAATGCGATTGAAATCGAGCCGTTCCTGCGCGTGCCAGCGTGGCATAGGTTAATGAATTCGTCAGCCGACCTGGTTCCCGGGTTGCCACTCCACTTCCAGGCGATCAGGTTATGCAATTGATATCGCCGCGGGGACTGGGAACCTTTACCACCACTGGACCTAAGGCGACCGCAAAGGACGGGCTTTTACACTTCTTAACAGAGCACAGCGGATCCTCCGTCTATAAGCGTACTTTCCCGGCCTTCCGTCCGACCCGATGTACTGTGTCCGCGATTGATTCGTGAAGTTCAACAGACTGCGTAGCGATCCCTTTCTCCAACACTCGTACCGCCGACGGATTGGGCTTACACTGTTGTGTCGCCATCGGCGGAGTCATCGCGCCCTCCACTTCCAGTCGGCAACCTCGTCGTGATGGAAACCTGAAATGGAAAGTCGCCACCGTCTGGCGCTCCCGCCCGTTCTGCCGCCGGCCTTGAACGCCAATAGACCCTTCGTCAGGACTGTTACGGATATCCGCCGATCGGGTCTGGGCCGACAGGCGGCCCATAGAGGCGCACACGAGAACTGTTTCCAGATGCTGAATAGTAGGCCGGCCCGTCCAATTGTGAGAGCCGCACGACTAATCTGGTGTATATATGCTCAATCGAGCGCGAGCACTCTTGATGGCCCTGCTCCCGGCCGTCATGCTGTCCGGCGGCGACTTCCAGATGAAGGTAACCGACAGCGGCTACCTCGATACACAAGGTTTCAGCGTCATCCTGTATCACAGTACTTTCCATCCTGTATTTGTCGACCAGAAGAACACCGCCATGGAGATGATTCTCCACGGCCACCGCATCGCCACGAATGGCGACGTACGCCTCGTGCCCACACCGGAACAGTGGGATGCGGTCGCGCAGCTTAAGGGCCGCAAGGCCGACAAGGAGAAGAATCGTCTTGAAGCGCAGCTTGCCTTCCCCGATTACCAGATGGACTACCGGCTTGAAGTGGCCGCCGAGCCGGGTGGCGTTCGGGTCAGCATCAACCTCGACAAACCGCTGCCGGAGAAGCTGGCCGGCCGGGCGGGCTTCAATCTGGAGTTTCTCCCGTCTGCTTATGTAGGAAAAACCTATTCGGTCGATAGCAGCACGTTCGGCGTGTTCCCGCACAGCCCCGAGGACGCGATGATCCGGGCGCCGCGGGGCGCCGACGATCCGAAGAAGCTCGGCTACCAGGAGGACTGGGACGCCGCCAAAGGCTACACCCAGCCGCTTTCGTTTGCGACGGGCAAGAGCATAACGCTCGCGGTGGAAGACCCGCTGTATCGCGTCAGGGTGACTTCGGAGACCGCGCCCCTGTCTTTGTATGACGGGCGCAATCGTGCCCAGAATGGCTGGTTCGTCCTTCGCACTTTTATTCCTTCGGGTAAAACAGAAGGCGCTGTGGTGTGGCACATCCACCCGGACGTGATTCCGAACTGGACACGTCCACCGATGGTGGCTCACAGCCAGGTCGGGTATCCTCCAAATTTCCCGAAGATCGCCGTGATTGAGCTGGACCCGAGATTCAATGCACCGAAGACAGCCAAGGTCCTCCGGCTGGCGGAGGATGGGACCTACAAGCAGGTTTTCGAAGGCGAAATCTCGGCGCCTGTACCATGGCTGCGCTACACCTACGCGAAATTCGATTTTTCCGCGGTCAAGGAGCCCGGCTTGTACTCGATCGAATACGTCGGCCAGCGCACGGAGCTTTTCCCGATTGCGAAGGATGTTTACAGCAAGACCTGGCAATCGAGCCTGGACGGCTATCTCGCGGTTGAGATGGACCACGTCTCCGTCCGGGAAGGCTACCGCTTGTGGCACGGAGTGTCGCACCTCGACGATGCGCGGCAGGCGCCACCGAATACCCAGCACTTCGACGGGTACTCAATGGGCCCGAACACCGATTCTCCCTTCCAGGGTGGGCAGCACATTCCCGGTCTGAATGTGGGCGGTTGGTATGACGCGGGAGACTTCGACATCCGCGCACAGAGCCAATACGAGGTCATCCAGGACCTGGCGCTTGCGTACCGGGAGTTCGACCTGAAGTGGGACCAACTCATGGTGGACGAGAAGGCTCGCTCGGTGGAGATGCATCGGCCCGACGGCGTTCCGGATGCGGTGCAACAGGTGGAACACGGCATTCTTCAGGTGCTGGCGCAGATCAAGGCCATCGGACATCCGATTCCGGGTATTATCGAGCCGACGTTGCGGCAGTATACGCACTTGGGTGATGGCGCATCGAAGACGGATGGCCGCATCTACTCGGATAAGCTTGGTCTCTACGACGTGCAAGGGGATTTCTCGGGCATCCCGGATGATCGCTGGGCCTTCACGACAAAGACGGCGGCTCTCGAATACGGCGCGGCGGCCGCGCTGGCTGCAGCCTCCACGATTCTCAAAGGCTGGAATAATGCCCTCGCCAGGGAATGTCTCGAAACCGCGGTCAAACTCTGGAATGACGAAAAAGCCCATCCCACGCCGAGCCAGGCCCAGTCGTTCAACACCACCGGCGGGCAGGCGTCGGCGCAGGAGTGGAGAGCGGCTCTGGAATTGTTGATCGCCACGAATGGAGGCGAGCCTTATAAGAAGCGACTGCTGGAGATGTTTCCCGCGGCCAAGCAGCGGCTCGGGTTCGACGGCTGGACGGCTGTGCGTGCGCTGCCCTACATGGACCCGGTGTCTAAGGACCAGCTTAGAGAAGCGGTGAAAGCATACGTGACGCAGTTGGACCGCGAACTGGCCGGTACACCCTTCGGCGTTCCTCCGAGCCGCGGGGGATGGGGAGGCTCGGCCGCCGTGGCCGATCTCGGAGTGCGCATGTATTTCCTTCACGAAGCATTTCCCGACATCGTGAGCACGGAGTACACGCTTCGTGCCGCCAACTACATGCTAGGCACACACCCGGTTTCGAGCACCTCGTATGTGTCGTCGGTAGGGACGTCGTCGAAATTGAAGGCTTACGGCAATAACCGCGCCGATAACACCTTCATTCCCGGCGGCGTGATTCCCGGGTACATCATCATTAAGCCGGACTTCCCGGAGTGCATCGACGACTTCGGATTCCTATGGTTCGAGAGTGAATACGTAATCGATGTTGCCAGTAAATGGGTGCTGGCGGCGAATGCGGCGGATGCCATTGTGAGGTAGAGAGAGTCATGAGCCCGAAAATGCGGCCGGCGATGTTCCTGGCCTTCCTTCTCACCGCCTCGACTGGTGCACAAACCAGCGGATCGCGGATTGCCGTAACGATTGATGCCGGCGAAACTCACGCGCCGATTTCTCCATACATCTACGGCCAGTTTATTGAGCATATCGGCGACCTAGTGAACCGAAGTGTGTGGGCCGAAATGATCGACGATCGGAAGTTCTACTACACCATCAACTCGGAAGACCAGGCGCCGGCGCCTCCCACACAGGGTCCGCCGCGAGGACGCCGGCCAAGCCGCTGGCGGCCTATCGGCCCTGATTCAGCCGTCGTGATGGATCGCGATCATCCTTACGTTGGAGAACATACGCCACTGATCAAGCTCGCCGGTGCCGACCCGCGCGGAATACAGCAGGCCGGAATCGTGCTCCGGAAATCCAGAGCTTATTCGGGACGAGTTGTGCTGGCCGGCGGACCGGGAGTCTCCGTTACGGTCAGCATGGTATGGGGATCGGGACCCGCTGAGCGGCAGGCGTTTCCTATTCGCGGCCTTGAATCGAAGTACGCTAAGTTTCCCTTCGAATTCACCGCCGGCGGCGACACCGATAATGGACGGATCGAAATCGCCGCGACAGGGACGGGATCTTTTCACGTAGGAGCGGTCTCGCTCATGCCGGCCGACAACATTCGCGGTTTTCGCCGCGACACAACGGGACTTCTGAAGCAGCTCCGGTCGGGCATGTACCGTTTTCCCGGCGGCAATTTCCTTTCCGCCCACGAATGGCGCGACGCGATCGGCGACCCCGACCGGCGGCCACCGCTCTGGGACCCGGTCTGGTCGGCATTGCAGCCGAATGATGTCGGCACCGACGAGTTTCTGACGCTGTGCGAGCTTCTCGGAGTAGACGCTTTCATCAGTGTCAATGCGGGGTTCGGAGATGCTCACTCCGCCGCCGAATTGGTGGAATACGTGAATGGCGCCTCTGACACTCCCATGGGTAGGCTTCGCGCCGCTAACGGCCATCCCGCTCCGTACAACGTCAAGTGGTGGGGCATCGGCAACGAGATGTACGGGCCGTGGCAGTTCGGCCATATGGCGCTCAAGCAGTATGTGATCAAGCACAACATGTTCGCCAAAGCGATGCGCGCCGTGGATCCGACCATCACGTTGCTCGGTACCGGCGCCACTCCCGATGAGATGACCGTGAACGGAATCTCAATGCGTTCCGAAGGCGACTGGACGGGCGGCTTGATTGCCAACTGCCTGGACAGCATCGATGTGATGTCGGAGCACTGGTACAGCTACAACCATGAGAGATTCGACCTGAGTCAGAACAAGAGAGTTCCCGTTGAGGAGCCGCTGGTCGATGCATCTTACCGGCCTGCCAACCGCGTGCGCGAGAAGGTGGAGGCATACGAAGATTATGCGCGGCAATTTCCAGCTCGCAAGAACAAATACCTGCAAATGGCAATCGACGAATGGGCGCTCACGAGGCTGCCTTCAAATTTGAAACAAACGCTGGCAAACGCTCTCGTATTTCACGAGATGTTCCGGCACACGGACCTGATCCGCATGGCCGGGCATACCATGGGGACGTCTTCGATCGAGTTTACCGCCACGGATGCGGCTCTCAACACGACGGGGTTACTGTTTCAGCTCTATCGGGATCATTTCGGAAATGTACCGGTGGACGTGGGCGGCAATTCACCCCCGCCCTCGCCGAAGTATCCGGTAGGCGGCGACCAGCCGCGGGTGAACGCGGGAAGTCCCACTTATCCATTGGACGTGAGCGCCGCGTTGACAGCCGACGGAAAGCATCTGACGGTGGCGGTGGTCAATCCGACGGAATCCGCTCAGATGGTGGACCTCGCAATTAGTGGCGTGGAGCTGCGTGGCCATGGCCGGATGTGGCACATGACCGGCCCGGGATTAGAGGCGGTGACGGGCCTGAGCAAGCACGAGGTTCAGATTACCGAGTCGGCCGTGGACGATGTGCCTAAGACGCTTCAGGTCGCGCCCATCAGCATCGATCTGTATGAGTTTGAGAAGCGCCCATAGGTATCACGGAAGAAACTGATGCAGATCACACGAAGACAAGCCATTAAACTCGCGGCGGCAGGAGTCCCGGGCGCGCGCCTGGCGAATGCCCAATCCCCCTCGATCGCCTCGGGGCCGTTTGAAGCCACGCGCGACTCGCTGAAGTCGTATCGCGTCCCGGAGTGGTTCCGCGACGCGAAGTTCGGCATCTGGGCGCATTGGGGGCCGCAGTCCGCGCCGGAGTATGGCGACTGGTACGCGCGCAACATGTACATAGAGGGCAGCCGGCAATACAAATATCATCTTCAGAAGTACGGCCATCCTACGAAGTTCGGCTTCAAAGACGTCATCCCGACCTGGAAGGCGGAGAAGTTCGATCCGGCGTACCTGATGTCGCTGTACAAGAAAGCTGGTGCGAAGTATTTCGTCAGCATGGGCGTGCACCATGACAACTTCGATCTGTGGAATTCAAAGCTGAACCCGTGGAACGCGGTCAGCATGGGTCCGAAGAAAGACATCGTTGGACTCTGGCGGCAGGCTGCAATGAAAGAGGGGCTACGCTTTGGAGTAAGCGAGCACCTCGCCGTGAGCTATCACTGGTTCCAGACCAGTCACGGCGCGGATAAGGAGGGCGAATTCCAGGGCGTGCCGTACGACGGCGCCGATCCGAAGTACGCCAGCCTTTATCACGAAACGCATGACGCGCCGAAGGATCCGTGGGACCCCACGGGCGTTCCGGAAAAATGGAAGGAGCGTTATTTCCTCCGCATCAAAGATCTGATTGATCAGTATCAGCCCGACCTGATGTACACCGACGGCCCGATCTTCTTCGGGAATTGGGGCATAGCGCTCATGGCGCACCACTACAACGTCATCGCCGGAAACCACGGCGGCAAAGTGGAGGCAGTGTGGGCGAACAAGGGTAAGGACGATTGCGTGAACGGCACCTGCCTGCTGGATCTGGAGCGCGGTGTCGTCGACCGGATCTGGGACGATCCGTGGCAGACGGATACCTGCATCGGCGACTGGCATTACAACAAGGAAGCGAAATACAAGGCACCCAAGATCGTGATCGACATGCTGGTGGATATCGTCAGCCGCAACGGCAACCTGCTGCTGAATTTCCCTTTGCCGTCGAACGGCATGCTCGACGCGCGGGAACTCGCCATCCTTGACGAGATCACGAAGTGGATGGCGGTGAACAGCGACGCGATCTATGCCACGCGTCCGTGGAAGACGTTCGGTGATGGGCCTGCTCTGGCCGCGGCAAGCGCCGCGCGCCGCGCGGGCAACGATCACCACCAGGCCGGCGCGTTCAACGAGGCGGGTCGTAAACCGCTTACTGCCGCCGACATCCGATTCACCCGGAAAGGCGGTACGCTTTACGCTTTTGCGATGGGCAAACCTGAGGGCCAGGTTGCGATTCCGGCGCTGGCGCAGGGCGGCGAGTACAAGGTCGGCAGGATTCGCAATGTCGAGATGCTCGGCGACAGGAGCAAAGTGAATTGGAGGCAGGACGCCGGCGGTCTCGTGATTCAGACCACCACCGCGCCGAGCGAGCACGCGGTGGTGTTTAAGATCACCGGGGCATGAAGCCGCTGTCTCTCAAGCCGTCCGCGTGTTCCAGATTCCAGTGAGCACCCGACGCCAATTCTCGCCCAGGATGAGACGGATTTGCTCGTCCGTGTAACGGCGGCGAATCAAGCCTTCGGTCAGGTCGTAGGTTCGTTTCTGATGGTCGAGGTGTGCGACGGTTTCACGATGGTGAACACGATATCGCTTGTCGGCTGTCGTTAGAATCTGTTGCAACACTTTGGGATCGCCCAGGTCGTTGCTCTCGATTCCCATGTCGCTGCCGATTCCCACATGTTCAATTCCCACCAGTTGTGAAACATGATCGATGTGATCGATGACGTCGTCTACCGTGGTCGGCTCGTGATCTTTCACCATGAAGCTGATGAAGTTGATTCCCATGACGCCGCCCTGTTTGGCCATGGCCCGGATAGCTTCATCGGTAACGCACCTGGGATGACCTGGATTCAGCGCCCGGCAATTTCCATGCGAGATGATCACCGTCTGTTTGGACATTGAAAACGCGTCGAGCATCGTACGGTCGCCCGCGTGGCCGCAGTCCACTACCATGCCGACCTGGTTCATGCGTTCGATGATTTTCGAGCCGAATTCACTAATGCCGTCATCGTGCGGCTCAAATGCTCCGTTTCCGATCAGATTGCGGAAGTTGTAGGTCACCTGCGAAACGCGCTGGCCGAGACCGTAGAAGGTGTCAACGTCCTCCGCGCGGCGGAAGTGAGCGGAATTCTGCAGGCCGAAAAGGATTCCGTAACGACCCGACGTTTTGGCTTTCATGAAATCTGAGCCCGTGCCTATGCGAAGCAGCCAGTCGGGATACTGGGCGATGAAGCTGTTCCAGTCGGCGAAGAGGCGGATCCCGTCTTCATACGTATTGGCGCCGTCTCCGAAGTTGATGGCATTGATTCCTGAATCGCGGAAACGCTGGAAGTCAGCATTCGTGAAGGCGCCAGGCCTGGTGAGCCACGCGCGCAACTTCTCGCGCTGGTCCGCTCGATAAAGGAACTGATTGAGCATGTCGATCACGAGGGATTCACGCACCAGCCGCACGGCACGCTCCGAATACTGGTCGGCGCTTTGGGCGAACAGACGATACCGGCCGCGATTGAAGAAAGGAGCGGCCAGGAGCGCCGCGCCCGCTGCGAGCGCTTGACGGCGCGTTGTCGCGAGTTTTCGACCGATCATGGCGAGTTAGTCTATCACGCGGCGGAAACGCTCGCGCACATTTGTGCGTTCGATAATTGAGGCATGCAGATTTCGCGGACCGCGATCTTCTTCGCGTTCAGTATCGCGGCAGGCGCGCAGGAGTACAGCGTGGTTGTCGCGGGTCGAGTTGCCGGCAAGGAAACTCTTACTCCGGCTGCGAATGGCGCCGTCGTCGCGACCTATTCTTACAATGACAGGGGCCGGGGGCCGGATGTCACGTGCCGGTTCGTTTTCGATGCTGCGGGAATGCCGACTGCTATCGACCTCAAAGGAGTCGATTACAACAAGTCGGCGGTGGACGAGCATTTCTCTTTCAGCGATGGAGTCGCGCGCTGGAAGAGTACGACGGAATCCGGCGAGTCGCGAACGCGCGGCTGGTATGTCACTAATGGCGGTCCATTCTCGGAGACGGCCTGGCTGGTGCGCGCGCTCTTGCGATCTCATCGGGAATCCATGCCCCTGCTGCCGGGTGGCGAAGCCACGATAGAAAAAGGGCGGTCACTGCAGTTGAAGGCGCACGGCGAGACAGCTCACGTGACCCTCTTTTCTATTACAGGACTGGGATTCGCACCCACGACGGTATGGCTTGATGATCGCCATGAATTCTTTGCCATAGCGAGCGGGTTTGCAGTCGTCCGGGCAGGATGGGCGGATTCGCTCGATGAGCTGAGAACCGCCGAGAAGCAGACCGAAACCGCGAGATACCAGCACTTGACAGCCCAGTTCGCGCATCGGCCCGACAACGCGCTCGTGATTGAACACGTACGCCTCTTCGATGCCGAAAACGCCACGATGCACGACGATCAAACCGTTGTCATATCGGGCAACAGGATTCAGGCCGTAACCACCGGCGCCGCGGCCCAAGTGCCGGCGGGTGCGGAACGCATCAACGGCGCCGGCAAAACACTGCTGCCCGGCCTTTTCGACATGCACGCGCATTTCGACATCTCCGCGGGGCTGGTGAACATCGCCGGAGGCGTCACTACCGTTCGCGATCTGGGCAACGACATGGATCAGCTTTTGGCCTGGAAAGGGCAGATGGATGCTGACAAGATGATCGGACCTCGCGTCATTCTGGCGGGAATCGTTGAAGGCCGTGGTCCGTATGCCGGTCCAACCAACGTCTTCACCGACACGGAAGACGAGGCGCGCGCCGCCATCGAGCGCTACGCGGCGGCCGGTTACACACAGATCAAGATTTACAGCTCCGTCAAGCCTGCCCTGGTCCCATTTATCGTGCGGACCGCGCACGCCAAAGGCCTCCGCGTCAGCGGGCACGTGCCGGCCGGCATGATTGCCGACCAGTTTGTGGACGCCGGTGTGGATGAGATGCAGCACATCAACTTCGTCTTCCTGAACTTCTGGCCGGAGGAGTCCGCGAAGACCAACACACGTACGCGTCTGATTCTGCCTGCCGAGCGGGCCGCCGGCCTCGATCTGGACTCGCCGCAGGTCACGGCGTTCATCTCGAAGCTCAAGAGCAAACAGATTGTCGTAGACCCCACTTTAGGAGTATTCGAGGGCAGCTATGTGGCGCGGCCGGGCGTGGCGAGTCCGGGCTTGGCGCCGGTTCTTGACCGTTTGCCGGTGCAAGTGAAACGAGCGGCATTCCAGGGCGGCCTTCCAGCCCCTGGAGACAAAGACGACCTTTACCGGAGATCGTTCGATGCGATGATGCGAATGACCCTGCGGCTTTATCGCGCCGGCGTACCGCTGGTAATCGGCACCGACGGCCTGTCGGGAATCATGCTGCATCGCGAGTTGGAACTGTGGGCTCAAGCCGGAATTCCGCCTGCCGAGGTCTTGCGAATGGCGACGATCGGCGCCGCGCGGGTCGGAAGGGTCGATCGCGAACTCGGCTCAATCGCGCCTGGAAAACTGGCCGACCTGGTCCTGGTGAATGGCGATCCCATTCACAACATCTCCGATGTCCGCAAGACCGAGGTGGTGATCAAGAATGGCACGGTCTACCACAGCGCGGAACTTTATCGGGCTGTCGGCATGAAGCCCTGATCCACATATTCCGCGGGGGTTTTGCGGACGTCCCACACGAGCCGCATCCAGGCCAGGGCGCGCAAGATGCCATGCCCCAGATCGATCTCGCCGCGCCCCATGCTGAACTGCGCCGATGAAGGATAACGATGGTGGTTATTGTGGAATCCTTCACCTAGCATCGTGTAAGCAACGAAGTTGTTGTTGCGGCTGTTGTCGCGTGTTTCGAAACGGCGCGTTCCGAAGCGGTGAGCGATCGAATTGACGGCGAAGGTAGCGTGATAGAGCGCCACGGTGCTGACCACAAATCCCCAGGTCACCATTTGTAAAGCCGAAGTGTTCGGCAGGATGGCGCCCAGCGCTGCCAGGCAGGCGATCATTACCGCGGGAGGTACAAGAAAGTGCCGGTCGATCCAACGAAGCTCGGCGTACTTGGCGAAATCCGGAATCTGTGACAGCCCTGGGGTGTCTTCACGTTCGCACACGATCCATCCCATGTGAGCCCACCAGAAGCTTCCGCTGACGGGTGAGTGCACGTCGCGGTCGGTGTCCGAGAAACGATGGTGGTGGCGATGGTGCGCCGCCCACCACAATGGTCCCCGCTGCAGAGCGCAGGTGCCGATCCACGCCAGCACAAACTGAAAAACGCGCGTCGTCTTAAACGAGCGATGCGAGAAATAACGGTGAAAGCCGCCAGTGATCGCGAACCCCCGGACAAGGTAGGAAACAACCAGCGCGGCTGCCGCAGGCCAACTGATTCCCGTCCAGAGTACAAGAAAGCAACCGGCGTGGAGCAGGAGAAAGCCCCATGTCCCGAGCATCCGGAAATCGATGGCGGGGCCCGACCGCCGCGGCGTTAATTCGGCTTCGGGAGCCGCCACCGTTGTTTCAAGCATGGATAGCATCCTTCGGCAGCTCAAGCATCACGCGATATGCGGTGGTCAGATGCGAACGGGCGTCTAGCATCTCGGGCAGTCCTGCCAGGTACAGCCGGAACATACGAAATGTCTTCTCTCCAAAGCGCTCACGAACGGCGTTCCGGTTCCGCTCGAGATTATTGAACCAGTGTTGTGAGGTCAGGTAGTAGTTTCGCCTGTCATTGTGAATGCTGACGATCTCAAAGGGGGAACGTGTTGCGGCTTCGGTGAACTTGGGCAGGTAGACGCGGCTGGTGCCTCCCTGATAGATGTACTTGCTGATGAACGCAGGAAAGACGAAATCCTTGGTAGCGGCCATGAAATCGAGATAGACGCGCCCGCCTGGTTTCACAAGACGCGCCACGCGTTCCAGGGTACGCTCGTAATCCGCCAGCTCCTCGATGACCCCCAGCATCGAGATGGCGTCGAACGTACCCTCAGCTTCAAATTCAAAGAAGTTTCCGTAGTGCAGCGTTGCCGGAAGCTGTTCCTTGTCGATCAATTCCCGCTGCACCCAACCGAGTTGGTGGCGAGACAGCGTGATTCCCGTGACGTTGACTCCACGTCGGGTCGCAAAACGCAGAAAGGATCCCCATCCACAGCCGATGTCCAGCACTCGATCGCCCGGTTTCAGTTGAAGCCCTTCGAATGCCAGGCGGTGCTTGCGCTCGCTCGCCATTTCAAGGCTTTCGTCCTCGCGCTCGAAAACTCCGGGTGTGTAGGTGTTATAGGCTGCGTCGAGAAAGTAAAGCTGCAGGTTCTCCGAGTCGTAGTGGTTGTGGACCCACGCTTCCTGCGACTTCGATTTCCCGGCAAGCAGTGGCTGCAACTTACGCCACGCGGTGATCCAGACGCTCTGGTCCTCAAGCAGGTCGCGCAGAGCAATGACTCGCTGCATATCGCCGCCGATATCGATGTCATCGTTCATGTACGCTTCACAGATCTGCAGCTCATTGAGGGACTGAATTGCGCGCAGGCCGCGCTGGGTACGAATGTCGATCGTGAATTCAGGCGGGCGGGCTCCGACTGCTGCGCGATACCCGCTGGGAAATTGAAACTGGCAAGCTACGGCCGGGTTTCCAGCCAACAGCCGCTCGAGGAAAGTAGCGACCGCCAACTCACCTCGCCGCGGCATGGAAGCGGTTTGAATTCTCTCTAACGTTTGCATGATCTGCTCCTTCTATACGTGACGCAACCACTCGAACACCTGATTTTCGAGGCCCGTTCGCGCACGCGGCATGCCCAGGTCCAGGTTTGGGGCAAATGCCAGGTGCCCGCCGAAGGCCCATCGCACAGTCACTGGACCTGCACCTTCGCCGAGGGCCCAACGAACCGTATGAGCGGGCACGATCGGATCGTTTGAGGCGGCTACCACGAGGCAGGGAACTTTCAAGCGGTGAAGATCCGGGATGACGCTGACCTGTTCGTAGTAGTCCTGGACGCTTCGAAATCCAAATCGTGGAACGATTGCGGCCTCATTCCAATCGGAGCATTGCCTGGCCTGTGCCACCAGTCGGAATGGGGTTACGGCCCGGCCGCGAGCCTCGACCTGCGCATAGGCGCGATTCAAGCCTACGTTAATCGCGCGCTTGTAGACGAAGCGCGACGGCGTGTCGCAGGCGTTCATCACAGCGGCCAGGTCGAGCGGCGGGCAGATGGCCGCTACCGCCGCGAGCCGGCTGTCGACATTATCGAGAGCCGATCGCAGAGCGATGTTTCCTCCGAACGAATACCCGAGGAGCACGATCCGCCGGTAGTGAGAAAACCGGGAATCGCTGAGGAGCGCCGCGATGTCGGACGAGAGCCCGGCGTGATAGATGTCCTCGCCGGACATGTCCGCGCCGCGCATCGAAATGCGGAAGGAATCATAGCCCGCCCGATAAGCCGCTTCCGCAGCCATTGCGCAGTAGCGGCTCGTCGCCGAACCCGCCAAACCATGAACGATCAGCGCCAGTGAGTCGCTTGAACGCTCGCGCAAAAGACCCGTCACATTCACGCTGCCGAAGCGCTGATCTGGCACTCGGAACGACAGACTCCTGGTGTTTTGTTCGCACACCGGCGCAAACGCCGCGCGAAGCCCATGGCCGATCGATCGTACATGTCCGGCCAGGTCGCTCCCGCCGCAGGGCGCAGAGGTCCAGCCGAGCAGCCCTTCGTTCAAGGCCACCGTTCCGCCACTTGTGAGGGTAATCAAGGAATTCATGATCAGATAGCCATCCGCTTAAGCTGAGGTGTCGAATCGGCGGCGTCCGACAGCATAGCCGCCCGCTTCTTGCTCGTGATCACGCGCGACATCAGGCGGCCATCGCTGGCGTGGCGAATCTCAGCCTGGTGGCGTCGGGCCTGGTCGGTGTTGAGCAGATCTGTAAATGCGACCGTCACGCCTTCGCCCGGGTTCATGTTGGCGAAATAGTAGGTTTCGCGGTTCTCCACGGCGTAACAGGCTTCTGAGGACTCTCCGAGTAGGGCCACCTCGCCGCGTTCCACCAACTCGTGAAAGCGCGCGAAGTAAAGCAGGCCCGCTCCGTTGTAATCGAGGGTCAGGGTTGGCTGCCAGGTACAACCCGACAGAATCGGCTGGGCGCTGCCGGGGCGCCGTTTCTGCCGGCGAAACCGATCCTGTATATCGGAGTGGCTGCCATAGAGACTCTCGGTTACTCCTGGGATCACGACTCTGGTCAACTCGTTTCCCCAATTGTCACGACGCCGGAGAAATACGGAGAGCATTTCGACAACAACGGAGGTTTCCCCGCAGTCCCAACGGTGGAGGCTCTCAGAGCACGTGCTGTTGAGGTGCTCGAGCCGGCTTTCATAGTGAAGCATGTCGCCTTCCGTCAGCCCTCCGAGACCGGAGCCGGAAATCCGAGTTGCGACGAAGCTCGCATAGACTCGCCGGCCGGCACTGTCCTTCAGTTCGTGCGAAAGCGCTCCGATCCGTTCGCAGATCATCGTCCAGTGGACATCGCCGCACTTCTCGAGAAGCCAGGTTTCCGAGAGGCCCACCCCACACAGCTGCGGCATACCAAGCCGGAGACTACCTTGGGCTCGGGAGAGTGGAGGGTGGGTTGTGGACGTTAGCGAGTTAACAATGTTGGAGGCGATCATGTGCGTACACATGTCATGCGCAGCGGTGTGGGGAAATGGCTAACGGGAAATGACTAATTTTGCGAGTACATTTGCACTTCAATGGCTCGTAAGGCAGGATTGGATCCTGGTGGCGCAGGCGGTTTCGCCTGCGCGCCGCCGGCTCCAAGCTTCTACATCCTGGAGCGTTGAGTTTTCGACCGCGCTTTTACAGCGCGCGCCAAGCTACGGCTGCAGTGCGATGGTGGCGTTTCCCGCAGGGCCGGAGTAAACCAACTCCAGCGAACGAATGTGTGTGGTCTTTCCCCGATATTCGAAGAACAGCAATCCGGCTTGAGGTAGGGCTCGGTCGCCTTCCAACATCGCGGCCCTGAGTACCCGCTGTTCCATTGCCCGGCGAAGCTCGATCGGCATCTTCGGGGGCGGCGGCGGGGTGTTGTCGCTGCTGCCTCCTCCACTACCGAGACTGGTCTTCGATTTCGAATCCTGCTTGACTGGCGGCTCCCATTCCGGATCCTTGAGCGATTTGAACACCAATTCGTAGGGCTGGGCGGGGTTCGGCTGCTTCTTACCGTTTATGCGCAATGCGAAGTCCGCCTGGGAAAGCTTTAGCCGCGCCCCCGACGGGCCAAAAAGGGCCGTTTCGACGACGATATACTCTTCGCTGGCGTACGTCGCATCGGGAGTGGCGATGGCGTGGCCAGTGAATTCGGCGCCGATGGTGACATCACCGGCTTTGCCCTGAGCCTGATACTCAGTGGGTGCTGCTCTCGGCGGCATTCCTTTCGATTCGTCGGGTGGAATCTCCTTGCGGGGCGCATCCGGGGCTTGTCCTTGCGGCTGCGCGCAAAGGGAGCCCGCCGGGATCGCAACCATCAAGACACCGAGGGCCAGAACCGGGAAAAATTGCATTTCAGTTTCAAACTAACATAGCAGCCCCGCGGGCGAACAGAGGGGCAACACTATGCTCGCCTCACCGCCGCTACAGCCCGAACGAAGAACACGTCATTATGCCGGTCGTTGGCGGGCAGGACCCACGGAATCCTGGGCTGGTCGTCAATAATGTCGAATCCTGCAGCCAGCGTGGCGGTTAGTTCCGCATCGCTGACCCACTCGCCCAGTGGCGAGTAGACAGTCGAATAATCGAATGGCGTGGACAATAGCAAAAGCCCGCCGGGACGCACGCATTCCAGGAGATTGTGCAGCGCCAGCCGGGGATGTCCGATGCTGTCAATCAGGTTGATCGCCAGCACCACATCCATGCTGTAACGCTCGAACGGCGGATCCTCGGCGCTGGCGATATAGAACCACGCATTCGGCAGTTTCCACCGCGCCGCGCGCACGCGCTCGAAGTGCAGGTCGATGCCGACCGAGCTTGCGACCTTCTCCGACATAATCGCGGTATACCCGCCGGTCGCACAGCCGGCATCGAGTCCCAGGGCGCCGGGACGCATGTGGCGACGGACCCAGTCGGGGAGTTGGCGAGACATCTCCGCCAGCTCTGGAACGGGGGTTCCGAAGTGCGATCGCAGATAGGAGTCCAGGTGACGTTGCCGGATGCGCTCGGCATGATCATCGCCGAGAGGTTCGTCCAGGAGCCAGTCCATCTCGGGTGACAGATCGCCGCGGCGCAGGATAATCCAGCGCTCTCCGCGGACGTACTCGCTCCAGGCGGGCACTAGAATCGGGACGCCGTCGATCACGGGAAACCGGAACGCGCACGTCTCCAGACCGCAATACAGGAATGATTTGACGGGCCCAAACAGGTGGCTCGACCGGCAAGCGGGGCAGATGACAGGAAGCTGGTCGGGCATCAACCGCCCGTAATCACGTTCGGACTGCCCTTCACCAGGAAGCCAAGCCCGCCGCAGTGCAGATCTTTATCCATCAGGCGGTGGGCGGGGAGCTTGTTAATGAAAACGGTCATGCTTCCGGTCAATGCCATCCACTTATTCGGACCGCAACACAGCAAGTGAAAACCTTTGTCCGTGATGCGCAAGGCGGGCAGCTTGTTCACGAAGACGTTCGGCGAACCCGTAATCGCAGGGCCCTTAACGGGATGCGGGCACAAGGGACACCAATGGACATCAATGGGATTAAACGAGATGTCCAACAATCGGCCTTGTGGAGGCATGAGACCACTCTATTGTACATGTGGGCCATACCCCACGTACCGTTACACCGGCATGGCTAACAATCTGCGGCCGGCCTCTTCAATGGTCTCGTGTTTTTTGCAGAAGCAGAACCGGACGAGATTGCTGCCGTCTCGCGGATCGGCGAAGAAGCTCGATCCGGGAACAGCCGCAACGCCCGCGTGTTCAATCATATGACGAACCATTGCGTAGTCGTCCTTCATGCCGAAGCTACTGATGTCGCTCATGATGTAGTAGGCGCCATCGGGACGGAAGCAGCGGAAACCAGCCTTCTCCAAGGCTCCCAGCATCATGTCACGGCGGTTGCGGTAAGAAATGGCGAGATTATCGTAGTAGTGCTGAGGCATGTTCAGCGCCAGCACACCAGCTTGCTGCAAAGGCGCGGCGGCGCCGACGGTGAGGAAATCATGCACTTTGCGGATTGATTCGGTCAGGTCGGGCGGTGCGAGTACCCATCCTACGCGCCAACCGGTCACCGAATAGGTTTTGCTCATGCTATTGACGATGATGCTGCGCTCCCTCATCCCTGGGAGGCTGGCCATAAGCACGTGCTCGGCGCCGTCGTACAGGATGTGTTCGTAGATTTCGTCCGTGATGGCGAGCGCATCGTATTCCTGGCACAGGTTGCCGATGAACTGCAATTCCTCGCGGCTGAATACCTTGCCCGTCGGATTGTTGGGTGTGTTCAGGATGATGGCCTTGGTCCGGGAGCTGAAGGCGCGCCGCAAATCGTCGGGATCGAACGACCAGTCCGGAGGCCGCAGCGACACCAGAACGCGCGTCGCTTCGCAAAGCATGGTGTCCGGGCCATAGTTCTCGTAGTACGGCTCGAACACGATCACCTCGTCTTCAGCGTTGGTGATTGCCAGCATGGAGGCGATCATGCCTTCTGTGGACCCGCAACAGACGGTCACTTCGCGTTCCGGATCGAACTCCATCCCGTACCAATTCTTATACTTGGCGACTAGGGCGTCCCGGAATGGCTTGGCGCCCCAGGTGACGGCGTATTGATTGATATCGTCCGCGATCGCCTGCTGGGCCGCTCGTTTAATATCTTCGGGAGCGCTGAAATCGGGAAATCCTTGTGCGAGATTGACGGCGCCACATTGCATGGCGAGCCGCGTCATCTCACGAATTACGGACTCGGTGAAGTTTGCTGTTCGTGCGCTGCGGAACCGTTCTCTGCGATTTTCGAGTGCTGCCGGTTGAACCTGGGTCTTTGTCACTGCTGTTGCCATTATCTGTAGATGCTAACGCAACCGGGTCCACACCCGCATAGAGGCGGCGGTAGACATCGGCGTTGCGCAGAACGTTCTGGACGTAGTTCCGGGTCTCCGTGAAAGGGATGCTTTCGACGAATTCGGCGGGCTCCTGGAAAGTGCTCCAATTGCGCCAATTCAGTACTCTGCTCTTGCCCGCGTTGTAGGAGGCGAGGGCCTGTTCCCAGTCGCCATTCAGGGAATCGAGCATGATTTTCAAGTAATACGTCCCGATTTCGAGATTGACATCCGGACTGAACAACATGTTGGCCCGAAACGGCCGGATATTCAGGCGGCGGCTGAGTTCACGCCCGGTCGACGGCAGGACCTGCGTCAGTCCGTAGGCGTTCGCAGGCGAGATGACTTTAGGGTTAAACTCCGACTCCTGGCGGATCAAACCAGCCACCATGAAGGGATCCAGCCCGCGTTCCTGCGAATACCCCTCCAGCGACTTCCAGAACGGCAGCGGGAACGCGAGCCGCCAGAGCTTCTGGGTGGAGGTGTCGAACGGCAGGTTCATGTATCCGGGGGCGTAGTGCTTGATCAGCCGAATCCCGCGGTCGGGGGCGTTCTGGCGGACCGCGAGTTGCGCCAATTCGATGGCCATAAGCTGCGATTGGCCGTCGTGTTGCGCGCCGAAGCGGAGTTCGCCCTCCGCTAAGTCGGCGAGCCCGGCGGACGCCAGAAGGCGGGCACGTTCGATGCGCACCTTATTGGCATCGTTAGCTTCCGTGATGATCGTCGGAACGCGCTGTGGAAACGTGATGGCTGCCAGGAACTGACCGGCGGCGTCCGACGGGGTCGCTTTGCCGATAGCGGCGTCGTTCATCCGAGCCCGTGCCAGCAGCGCGTAGTACTCGTTCGGAAACTGCGCCGTGATCTTTTCGTAGTACACCCGCGCGCTGCCGGGATCATTGGCCGATTCTGCGATCCGCCCCAGAAAGTACAGGGACGCGCTGGCGTTCTCGGAACCCGGATAGTTCTTTACGTGCGCGGCCAGAAGGTCCCGCGCGCCCTGCCGGTCCTTGAGGTATTGACTCCACGTAACGTTCCACTGACAGGAGGCAGCTTGCGGATCGTTTGGAAACGATTCGTAACAGGCCCGGTAGGCGGCCTCCGAATCCGCCGGCTGGTTCTTGACGCGGTAATAGTAGCCCGCTCCAATGATGGCGCGCAGGCGCCATGGCGAATCGGCGTGTTTGCTCGCGAGGTCGTCCAGAGAGCGCTTCAGATCGTCCTGTGCGTCGAGACGGCGGGCTGCCTGAGTCAAATAAAATAGCCGTTCCGCATCGGCTTCGGGAGCTTGCACTTCGAGCGGCCGGAGATAGTGCAGCGCCGCGGCAGCGTCCTTGAGATAGAACATCGCGGCTCCCAGACGGACGCGGCCGACGTCCAGGTCCTCACCATTCAATTGCGGAATCAGGGTTTCCAGTTCACTCTTAGCTTTCGTGTACTCGTGGACATCGAGCAGTTTCGAGCAACGGACCAGGCGGCCTTTTGGCGTTAAGGGTGGATAGTGCGCGAGCGCAGCGCCGGCCTCGTCTGCTTCCGGAGTCTGCGGATACTCGGTATAGATGCGGCTGAAATGCTCGGCGGCGGAGGTGCCATCGCCTGCGGCTTCGTATGCTTTCGCCAGGAGCAACTCCAGCTTTTCGGCGGCCAGCGCGCTCTTGTTTTGGTCGAGCAAAGCCAGCGCTTTCTTTGGGTCGTTCTGCTGGATGGCGGTGTTTGCCGCCAGCAGGACTGCTTTCGCCAGGAGCGGGGAGACCGGTGAATGCGCGAGAGCCGGCGCGATCGCGGAGTCCGCGGCAACAAGATTATGCTGCTCGAACTGCGCGGAGGCTTTGAGAAATCCCACGTAGTCAGCTAACTCGGGAAGGCGTTTTTCAGCCGCCTGGAGGTGCTCGATGGCGGCCGGGTACTGCTTGGCGTCCAGTTCTTCGTTGCCCAGGACGAGCTGTGCGAGAGCTCCGTCGCGGTCCTTTGCATGAACAGTCGCGTAGTGCTGGAGTGCGGCCCGCGTTTGAGCCGTGGGGTGATCGCGATACTCATGGGCGAGACTCTCCAGAGTCTGGGCGTGCGCGGTTGTAAACAAGAACAACAGGCCAAAACCGAGCGCCCAAGGTGTGACTGCGAGGCGGCGCGGGCGGTTTCCCCTGTGCATTCCTGTTTTGTCCGAAGGCCCGCTAAAGCCCGCTCCACCCTTCCACCGAATCCAAAATTCGGTGTTGTGCGAAGTCACAGGCAAGTTTGCGGTGCTAAGCGAGCGGACCGGGATAATCGGGGCCAAGCAATTCCACATCATCATTTGCCAGCGTTCTCAGGAGTTCTACGTGTAAATAATCGACCATCGTGTTGGAGGCCGATAGGAAATCACGGCGAAAAGCTTCTCGGGCAGCGTCGATCTCAGACTGCAAGGCAGCATACAGATTACGAGTCAGCCTGCCTTCCTTGACCGCATGCGATTTGTACAGCCGCAGCTCAGCGGCCTGCACGCGGGCGAATCGCTGCGCTCTCAGGTGCAGCTCCTGATCCTCTTTATTGAGGGAAAACCACGATGATATAGACGGTTCCGCAGGCTTCCCCGTTGCGATACTCACCAAGTGAGACGCGCCGGATGGCGCAGGTGCAACGGTTTGATTTTCGAGCACCAGGGACCCGACCATGGCCAGCAGTTCGAGGGCGCTGGCGTCGATCTCACCGTTAGTTCCCGAGTCGGCATAGAGGATGGCGGCGATACGGCTTCGCGCGGTGATGGGAAACAGGTAGAAACGCTGGTCGGGCTGCTCACCAGCCCACTCGGCAATGGGATCGGACAGTTCCCCTTTTGTGCGCAGCGCGACGATCGTATCGCGGGTTTCGACGACGTGCGCGAATGCCGGCGCGGAGGCCAGCGGTGTGTTGTCGATTTTACCCTCGGATGCGAAGCCGCGGTTGGCTTGTAGACGCAGCGAGACGCCACCCACGATAAATAACGCCGAGCGGTCGCACAAACCGGCCGTCGAGTCGATAAAGGCCTTACTCCAGGCCTCTTCGCTTTCAAAGTCGTGGAATCGGCGTATGGCCTGATTGAGCTGCGATGAGAGCTGGCGGCGCAAACGAGCGCTCTCAACTTCGACGGCTGACTTGAAATGCTGTTCCAGGCTCGCGGAAAGCTCGCCGAAGCGTTCTTCAAAGACACGTTCGAGATGACCGCGCCAACCGGCGGCCATCTGTTCCTGGATGCGGTCGACTTCGATCTGCCAGGCCGCGCTCAACTGCTCGCGGGCGGTCTCGCGAGCTTCTTGAATGGCGTTTTGGAGCGGGCTCGGATCCGCCATGTGGCTGAACATATTTTAGCAGTAACGTTTTGAATCGCCAGCGGACAGGCGAAACCGCTTGTCCGACCTAGTCCGCCGCGGCCGCAGCGGCGGCAAGCTGGCGGCGCGTCATGTCCTGTGCAATGGTCTTGGAGCCGGCCCACAGAACAATCGCCAGCGCAACCGAAAGGATTGGAATAACCACCATGGCCTGTTGCAGACCAATGGCTTTGAAGGCTTCCGTCAACTGCGTAGCGCCGGCGGCCTCGGCGGCGCGGTGCGCCATACGGTCGCTCAGCGCGCCGGTGAGCAGCGGCCCGAACGAGGCGCCACCGAGGTACATGACGAGGAAATACACCGACATCGCCGTTCCGCGGAACACGGGAGGAACGATGTCCTGAATCGAGGAGTACACGCAGCCGTAATACGAATTCAGAGATGCGTAGCTCAATGTGACGAGTATAACGGCGCTGATGAGCGCGCCATGCGGCTGAAGAATCCCGATGTACGCAACCGGCGCACCCAGAAGCGCTATGGTGGCGGCGGTGAGCATGCGGCCGTCTTTACGGGTGTGGAAAATGCGGTCGCCGATCCAGCCCGCAATCACGCCTCCCGAAATGCCTCCCACGGCGAACACGATCCCCGTGGCGATGCCCGATCGGGCAAGCGACAGGCCGTGGATGCGGCTCAGGAATGCCGGCAGGAATGTCCCATAGGCGTACATGTTGAAGTTGAGCAGGGCTCCCGAGGCGATGATCCACCACAGAGTGGGGATCTTGAGAACAGACCAAACGGACCCTTCCACCACTTCCGGCTTCGCTTCCGCGGCGCCACGGTCCGGCTCCTTGAGAAACAGCAGAACGGGGATCAGAACCAGGGCGGGCGCGGCGGCGGCCATCATTCCAACCCGCCATCCAAAAGCCTGCGCGATCGGCCCGCTGAAGAAATAGCTGAGAGCTCCCCCAATCGGCACTCCGAGCATGAACAGCGCCAATGCTTTGGAACGCTTTTCCGGAGGGACGAGATCGCCAATCCAACTGGTGCCCGAAGGCGCAACTACAGCCTCGCCCACGCCAACTCCGATCCGCGAGAACATCAGCATGGCATAACTGCTGGCGACGCCGGCGAAGGCTGTAAGGGCGCTCCAGATCAGTATTCCAACACCCAGCAATCCTTTGCGGCTGCGTTTGTCGGCAAAGCGACCGAACGGCACGCCAATAACGGCGTAGATCCAAATGAAAGCGCTGCCAAGAAGACCGATATCGCCGTCGCTGAGGTGAAACTCCTTCCGCATCGGCTCGGCGAGGGCGCCGGCCACGTGGCGGTCGTAGAAGTTCAAAATATTGATCGCGAACAGGACGGCGAGGGCGGCGGTATGCTTCTTCGGGGGCACAGGTGCATCATCCTATCACAAGCAGAAGCACATTACTGGAACTCATCCGGCTTTTGTGCGTAGTCTCCAGCAGAGGAATAGATGGACTTAATCCAGGATGTCCGCTATGCCGCCAGGATGCTGCGCAAGTCGCCGGCGTTCGCGTTGACCGCGACGCTGACCATGGCGCTTGGAATCGGCGTCACGACGGCGATCTTCAGCACTTGTGATGCGATGCTTTGGAGTCCGGTTCCCCTGCCGCACCTGGAGACCCTGGTCACGGTGCTGGGGCGGGTTCCGGACGATCCGGACCATTGGAACAGCGTTTCCCCCGCCGACCTCGCGGACATTCAACGCGAAAACACGTCTCTTCAAAGCGTTGCGAGCTGGACCTCCGGTCTCGCCAATCTGGCTGGAGCAGGCGGCGAGCCTGAGCGCGTCGAGCAGTCGCTGGTGAGCGTCAATTTCTTCGACGTCAGTGGAGTACAGCCGGCCCGAGGACATGCGTTTCAGCCCGGCGACGATCAACGTGGCCGCGACCGCGAGGTGATCCTGAGCGACCGGCTTTGGCGGCGCAGGTTCGGCGGCGATGCCGGCATCGTAGGGCAGTCGATCAAACTGGATGACGAAACGTACAGCGTCATCGGAATCATGCCGGCCACCTTCGATTTCCCGATCGCGACGGAGTTATGGACTCCTTTGGCCCTGAATCCCACGCAACTGACCGATCGCAATAATCAGGCGCTCGTGGCCATCGCCCGCTTGAAGCCCGGGCGCACAATCGCCCAGGCTGCGGCTGAAACAGACGCGACTGCGGCACGGCTTCAGAGTCTGTATACCGACTCGAACAAGAACCGGCGATTTCGTGTCGGACCAGCCCTGGAGTTTCTCGTCGACTACGAAACGCGTCACTACCTCGTGATGCTGTTGGGCTCGGTGGTTTTCGTGCTTCTAATTGCCTGTGCCAATGTCGCGAATCTGCAGTTTGCGCGAGCCACTGGGCGGATGCGGGAAATCGCTGTACGGACGGCTCTCGGGGCGGGCCGCGGACGGATTCTGATTCAGCTTGTCACCGAGAGTATCCTGCTGTCGCTGATGGGTGCGTCTCTCGGGCTGCTGGTCGCGCATTGGGGCATGAACATGATCCGCGGCGGTATGCCGGCTGAAATCGAACGCTACATTCTTGGTTTCAAGGACATCCACCTGGACGGCCGGGCCTTACTTTTTACGCTGATTGCCGCTCTACTCAGTGGCGTACTGGCCGGACTGGCGCCGGCATGGCAGTGCGCCCGGCCAAATCTGAACGAAACATTGCGCGAGGGTGCACGCGGTTCTTCGGCGGGCCAGTCGCGGCAGAGGCTGCGTAATTTCCTCGTGGCGGGCGAAGTGGCTTTAGCGGTTGTACTCCTCGTTGGTGCGGGCCTGATGGTGCGCGGCTTTCGCACCCTGCTGAAAAATGGGGCAGCGCTTCAACCATCTACCCTGCTCACGCTGCGGCTCGCAATTACCGATCACAAGTATCACGAAAAATACCAGGTGGCGGACTTCTATCGCACGGTCGTCGGTAGGATCGAACGCCTGCCGGGAGTGCGCTCAGCCGCGGCCGTGACTGCCATGCCTTACAGCAACCATGCCAGCGGCCGGATATTCACAATTGAAGGCCGGCAGTTAGAACGCGGCGACCGGCCCTCAGCCATGTATCAGGTCGCGAGCGCCGGGTATTTCGAGACCCTGCACGTCCCCCTTCTGCGTGGACGTGTGTTCGACGCCGGGGATGGAGCGCAGTCGCAGGCGGTCGCCGTCATCAGCGAACGCCTGGCACAGCGGTGGTGGCGTGACGAGAACCCAATCGGGCGCCGCATCAGGATCGGCGATGCCAGTTCGCGAAATCCGTGGGTTTCTGTTGTGGGTGTCGTTGGCGACGTCGTCCACAATACATACGACCGCAAGCCTCGCGCTACGCTCTATATTCCCGCGGAGCAGGCGCCGGAACGGTTTATGGACATTGGGGTTCGAACCGCGGCTGACCCCCTGCTACTGGCCTCTGCCGTTACCGCCGCGATCCGTTCGGTCGATCCTGAGCAGCCGATCACCGAGATGCGGACCTTGAGCAAATCGATCTATGACCAGTCGATCGGCCTGAACTACATGGCGGCGTTGATGGGGGTATTCGGAGCAATCGCGCTAATCCTGTCGGCAATCGGAGTGTATGGGGTCATGGCATACATGGTTTCCGAGCAGACGCAGGAGATTGGAGTGCGCATGGCTTTGGGCGCGCACCGGCTGTCCGTGCTGCAGATGGTGATGCGGAAGGGTTTGGTAGTAACCCTGACGGGCTTGCTTGTTGGTCTTCCGGCAGCCTACGGTTTTGCCCGCCTGATGGCTTCGTTGGTTTTCGGCGTGAGCGCTACTGATCCGGCGACGTTTGTGAGCATCCCCCTGGCGTTGCTGGCAGCAGCGGCCCTGGCGATTTATCTACCGGCGCGGCGTGCGATGAATATCGATCCGATTGTGGCGTTGCGGTATGAGTGACACTCTGATCTGCGTTTATCTGTCTAGCTGCGGCTCGTTTCGACGGGAACCTGTTCGGCCGCGGATAGACGCAAATCGGCTCACGCCGTGCGCGGGGCCGCGTAAGAGCTATTCAGGATGGCCGCTGCGATTCGTTTCAAAGGCACTACTTCATCGCTGGCCCCCAAGCGAATCGCCTCGCGCGGCATGCCAAAAACCACACAGGTTGCCTCGTTTTGGGCGATCGTGTGGGCCCCCGCTTGTTTCAAAGCCAGCATGCCTTGCGCTCCATCCGACCCCATACCGGTGAGGATCGCTGCCGTGAAGTGGTTTGCCGGCATTACTGACGCCGAGCGGAACAGCACGTCAACCGAGGGACGCTGATAGCAGACCAGTGGGCCATCATCCAGAACAACCCGGTAGCCGGAGGGATCCCGCTTCAACTGCATGTGGTGATTTCCAGGGGCAACCAACGCTAACCCGCGAGACAGCCGGTCACCACTCTCAGCTTCTTTGACCCGTAGCCGGCAGGTATTGTCCAGGCGGTCGGCAAAGGCGCGTGAGAACACTGCGGGAATGTGCTGCACCACGAGCACTGGCGGTGCGTCTTCCGGGAAAGACTCCAGAACCTCGCGAATCGCCTCAGTGCCGCCGGTAGACGCCCCGATGAGCACAACACTGTCGCTGTGCGCAGCCGGCCGCAGATCGATTGGACGCTGGGGAGGAGCTGCAATTACCGGCGGGGGAATTGCTGACGCCGGGAGAGGCGCCACTCCAAGCCGAGCGCGCGCGGCCGCCCGTATTTTGTGAGGCAGATCATTTTTCAGGTCGCCAACCGAATAGGGGCCTCCTGGCTTGGCCAGAACTTCGACCGCGCCGTACTGCATCGCTTCGAGCGCGGCGCGGCTGGAGGACTGCGCCAGCGAACTGATTACCACCACCGGAAGTGGATGGAACTGCATCAGCTTTTTGAGGAAGGTGAGTCCGTCCATGCGTGGCATTTCAATATCAAGCGTGAGGACGTCCGGCTCGAGTTTCAGGATCTTGTCGCGCGCCACGAACGCATCCGGCGCGACGCCGACCACCTCAATGTCCCTCTCCGACGACAGGGTTTGCGAAAGCAGCTTCCGCACAATCGCAGAGTCGTCGACGACGAGTACCTTGATCTTGCGTCCTGTCACGCTGGCGAGAAGAGAGCTCATGTGTGACTCCTATGGAGAACCGCGCCGTTGCGGTAGATTGCGGGACGGCAATAGGTCAGGGGTTGGTCCAGACCGTTGAGGCTCTCGGAATGTCCCACAAACAGGTAGCCTCCGGGCTCCAGGCATCTTGCCAGCCGATTGATCAGCCCGGCTTGCGTTTTACGATCGAAATAGATCATCACATTGCGGCAGAAGATGACGTGGAAATGCGGCAACGTGGGAAGCGGCTCAATGAGATTGAGGCGCCGGAACTCGACGCTCCGCATGACCTCGGGCTTGATCTTGAACCACCCCTTCCACTGTCCCTCGCCGAGCAGCAGGAAACGTTTGCGGAAATCAGGCGGCAGAAGGTCAAAGCGCTCCAGGGGATAAACGGCCTGCCGCGCCTTGGCCAGCGCGCGCGTGGAAATGTCGGTGGCCAGGATTTCAAAACTTCCGGGAACGCGGCCCGCATCGAGCATGTGAAAGGCGATCGAGTAGGGCTCTTCTCCGCTGGAACAGGCTGAGCTCCAGATCCGCATGGCCGATACCCCACGGAATTCCTCCGCCAATACTTTGCGCAGGAAGTCGAAGTGCGCCGGCTCCCGCAGAAAGCTGGTGTGATTCGTTGTCAACGCGTCAATCATCTCCGCCAGCGCCGCTCCGGTAACATCCCCGATCACGTGATCGTGATAGTCGCTGAAGGTGGAGAATCCGCCCTTGCGGATCAGTTTGCCGAGACGTGCCGATACCAGCTCTTCTTTGCCCTGCTTGAGGTCGAGGCCGAACTTTTGCGCGGCAAGTTTGCGGATCTGTTCGAATTCGGATGGCCGCAGATCACGAATCCGAGGAATCCCATTCGCGTCCGGCAGGCGCGGCGCCGATGCCTGTTTAAACATGTGCCTCGATCCCGAATATCCGCTCCGGATCGAGGATGAGTCCGATACGGCCATCGCCAAGGATGGCAGCGCCGGCCACTCCTTGCACATGCTGGAATTTCTCACCCAGGCTCTTAATTACAACCTCCTGCTTACCGATCAATTCGTCGACCATGAGGCAGAACCTTCGGCCGCCGCTTTCGGAAACGATGAGAAGGCTCTCGCAGGGGTCCTCCGAGCGCGGCTGGACATGAAACTTGCGATGCAGCCGAATAATGGGCAAAAGCGAGCCGCGAATTAACGCCATCTCCGCGCGTCCCTGCACCGTGGAAATCATATCCGGTGTCGGCCGCAGCATTTCACGCACCGTGTATATCGGAATGACGTAACGCTCCACGCCCACCCCGGCGAGAAGAGCGTCGATGATCGCGAGTGTTAACGGAACACGAACGAAAAATGTCGTGCCTTTGCCGGGAACAGAATGGATGTCCACTCTTCCGCGCAGCTTCTGCACGTTCTTTCGTACGACATCCATGCCTACGCCACGCCCGGAGACCGCCGTCACCTGCTCGGCAGTGGAGAATCCCGGCTGGAAAATAAGGTCATAGACTTCCGCATCCAGGAGTTGCGCGCCGGGCGCGACAAGACCTCGGCCGATTCCCTTGGCGAGGATTTTTTCGCGGTCCAAACCCCGGCCGTCATCACCCACTTCCACGACAATGTGGCCCGCCTCGTGTCCAGCCTTGAGCGAAATGGACGCAGTAGGGTTTTTGCCGGCCGCGGCACGTTCAGCGGAATTCTCGATGCCATGGTCGAGCGCATTGCGCAGCATGTGCATGAGAGGATCGGCCAGTTGTTCGACGATGTTGCGGTCGAGTTCCGTATTCTCTCCAGAGAGCGCGATTTCCACGGGCTTGCCCGTCTTCTTGGACAAGTCGCGCACCAGGCGCGACATCTTCTGAAACAGTTGCGCTACTGGCACCATGCGCATGGACATAGCGGTGCGCTGGACGTCGTCGGTGATGCGCGCCAACTGCATAATGTTCCGCGACAGTCGCGGCTTGTTCTGCATGCCCAGCTCGGGATCGTGCCGCACCAGGCTCTGTGTTATGACCAACTCACCGACCATGTCCACCAGGTGATCGAGCTTAGTAGTGTTGATCCGAACAATCGATGTATCCTTCCGCGTCTCTTCAGCCGGGCGGGCGCCTGAGTCGGCAGCGGGCTCCGGAGCCGGCGACATCGCTGGAGGCGGCGCCGCCTCCTGAACCGCACTCGAAAGCTCCTGCAGGCCCGCAGTCGATTCAGCAGCCGGCGCTGTGACCAAGGCCCGAATGCCTGCGATGAGACTCTGCGGGTTGGGACCCGAAGGCGGCGCGCCGGTATCGAGAGACCGCTGCAGAGCCGTAATCCACGACACCAGGAAATCCTTGCTCTCGAGGATGCGGTCAATCACCGCCGACGTGACCGCGAGATTCGCGTTGCGTGCGAGATCGAGCACAGTCTCGATCTCGTGCGCCAGCTCCTCCAGCGGCTTGAGTTCCAGGAAACCGGCTAATCCCTTGATGGTATGGAAGCCACGGAATATGGCATGGACGGAATCGGTGTTGCGCGGATCCTGCTCAAGTGTGAGCGTCTGCGATTCGACCGTGTTTAGATACTCGCGGGACTCCGCGATGAACTCGGCCAGCAATTCGGGATCGGCGGCCAGGCCGGTGAGACGTGCCGGTTCGTTCTGTACAAGATTCTCCAACTCGATTCCCATGGTGTTTTCCCGCCCACGCTAAAACGCGACTTCATGCTCGATCGGAAAGCCCGGCGACATGCGAACGGAACGTCCAGTGTTGGGAGCCAGCGACAACTGTACTTCCATGGTGTGTTCGTTGCACCCGAAGGGAACAATCACCCAGTCCCGGTTGCCGACACTGCGGGTCTCGAAATTCCGGCCGAAGATTACTGTCGGGGTGCTTAATCCCATGGGGCCGAGCGTATCCTCGAGCATGGTCTTGATGTTGCCGACAATCATGTTTGCCACCTCGGCAACGGCGTCGAGCACTTCTTCATCGATCACGGCGTACTCCGCCATCAATAATTGCCCCGCCAGGAAACAGGCCAGCTCGGGCTCGCAGGAAAGACTCCCCGATCCGACCCAGTCACCGGCCAGGCCCAGCACCGCGACAACCCCGGACTGGGCGGCTCCTGCAGTTTTTGAGAGGCGTAACTCGCCCGGCGTGACCTCGGTGCCGAGCATAGTCGTGAACACCTCAGTCGTCGCATTACAGATGGCACTCGCCATTTCGTCGTGCGTAATCGTGGATTTCATGATTTCCTTTACTTAAAAGAGGCCCGTGAGCTTATCCTTGATTTGGTCCGGCGTGAATGGCTTGCGCACGTACCCGGCCGCTCCCAGTTGCACGGCTTCAAGCACCTTGTTCTGACTGCCTTCGGTGCTGACCATGATCACGGGCACGGCCTTCAGGCCCTCGTCGTTTTTGAGATTGCGAAGAAACTCCAGGCCGTCCATGTTCGGCATGTTGATGTCGGTTAGGATTAAGTCCACTTTTTGAGTTTTTAGCGCCTGGAGTGCTTCCACGCCATCCCCTGCCTCTCGCACCACTCCGACCGGCACTTCGGCCTGCCTCAGCACCCGTTGGAGGATCTTGCGAATGGCTGCGGAATCGTCAACGATGAGCACATCCATGTCAATCTCCTCCGGAGTTCGACACGATGGTGTCAAGCGCGGCAATCTCGCGCTCGCTTACAACACGATCGATGTCCAGCAGGATTTTGACTTTGCCCTTGAGCTTCGCCATACCTAGCAGAAAGGGCGTCGACACCTTGACGCCAAAATCAGGGGTGTCTTCGATATCGGAGCCGGCCAGCATCAAAACCTCGGATACCGCGTCCACTACGAGGCCTACCAGGATGGAACCCGTATCCGCTTCCACTTGCACGACAACGATGCAGGTTCGCTGCGAATACTCTATGGCGGGCATACCGAACTTGAGGCGCAGGTCAATGACGGGAATTACTTTGCCACGCAGGTTGAGCACCCCTTTCAGATACTCCGGGGTTTGGGGCACCGCCGTGACCGGTTGAATGCCCATGATTTCGCGTACTTTGACGACGCGAACTCCGAACTCCTCTTCTCCGAGTTTGAATGTCAGGTACTTCCCGGCTCGCGGGTCTGCCGCAGGCGTCATGGCGCCGCGCGATTCAACAGCTAGGGCTGATTGCATCGTCTTGTGTTCCGTCCTACAAGAATGCGTATCGGCGCGGGGTGGAAAAGTGTGAACGGCGCGTGAGCCGTGCGATGCAGGAGTTGACGGGCGCTATCGTTAGTCGGTCAGAGCTGCGACTATGATCGGGGTCGTGGTGGGGCCCGGCGATCCGGCTTCCGGCTCAACCGTCACCGCGATTGCCGACGTCGACCGACGGTCCAGAGGACCCGGTAGCAGGTGCAATGCATTGTTCTGCGCGTCGGACTGGAACAGGCCCGCGGGTTTCGGAGCCCCCGTTTTCGGAATGATCCACATTTCATAAATCTTTCCGGCCGCGGCAGGAGGAAGATTCGAAGCAATGAACAGCACCCCGCGCTGCTGGCTGACGAACACCCGGCCGCGGGGACCTTTCCCGAAAGTCACCTGTTCGGTGTCTGGCTGGTTGAGTACATCCAGCGCCTGCCGGTAGCGGCCGAGTTCGAGATTTCGCCCCTCGATGTCCTGCCGGGCAATCACGAGTTGCTGGTGCGTGTTGATCGCATCCCGCGAAACCAGGATTGCGACCAGCAGGCATGCCGCCGCCGCAATCGTCGGCCAGGACCATGACCAGATGGCACGCGGCGTTGGCTGAACGGATGCGAGAACACGCTGCCGAAGTTGTTTCCGCGGCTGCACCGGTTCCGGGAGCGTCGCCAGAAACGAGGTGATTCCGATGGCGGATCTCAACCCCTCGTTGCACTCCTCGCACCCTCGTGACAGGTGCCCCTCGATCTCGGCTTTTTCGTCCTGCTCCAGCACACCCAGGACGTAGAGTTCGTAAAGATCTCTAAGTTCCTCGTGTGTCATGCCACCGCCACCTGTCCGAGTTCATCGCGCAGCAATTTGAGCGCCGTACGAACCCAAGTCTTAATCGTTCCGAGCGGCTGCTTCAATCGCTCGGCCATTTCGGTTTGCGAGAGTCCTTCAAAATACGCCAGTTCCAGAACCAGGCGCTGATTCGCCGTCAGGCGCTCGAAGGCGCTTCGCAGCGCCCGAACGCGGTCCAGATTCAGGATGTCGCTTTCGAAGCTGGCGAAGAACGCGGGCTGCTCGATCTTGTCCAACTCGAACGCGCTCTGCGCCATACGGCCGTCAACCGAGCGCAGATAGTCGATCGCCCGGTTCCGGGCAATGGTCAGGATCCACGGGCCCAAGGCGCCCTTTTCGTCGTCAAAAGCCTGTATGCGATTCCAGACTCTGAGGAATGTCTCCTGGACCAGGTCTTCTGCAACGCCGTCGTTCTTTACGACACGATAGATAAGGGCGTATGCGATCCGTCCGTAGCGGTCATACAGCTCCGCCATGGCGTCCGGGTCTCGTTTCTTGAGCCGGCGGACAAGTTCGGGGTCTTCCTTGACTTGTAATGCGACCGCGAGGAGGGGAAGAAAAAACATTGCGGGGCTCACTATATAGTTGCGCGGCTCACAACAGAATATACGGAAGGGCGTACCGATTGGATGGAAATGTGCTCGGGCCCGGCCTCTGGCGAATTATATCACTGTGAGCCGAACTTCCAACCAATTGCGCGTATCCAGAGGGCGGTCGCATGAATCCAAATACATGAGACCTTCGTATGGGTCTAGGGGAGAGAAGGGATTGAATTCGGTTGTACCGATTGCTACATTAGATAAACAACCTTTCATGAAAGGTGTGTTCGCCCGCCTGAGGGCACAGATGATACCCGTAACGCGCGCGCTGGCCATCATACTTCTGTTTGGGTTGGCTTGCAGGACGACCTTGGCCCTTGACGCAGACAATGCCGAACAGCAACAGGTCCTCGATAAATACCTGTCGGCATCGCAGGGGCAGGCACCCGCGATGCGAGGCGTCTCGATGGAAGTCGACATCGACGCACAGGTTCCTAAGCTAAAGAAACAAGGCAAGTTGCACGCCCTCCGCAATATCTCGAAGCTGGGCAAGATCACCTACAATATCCTGGGGTTCAGCGGTGACAAAAGTGTTAAGACCGAAGTGATCGCCCGTTACCTGACGGCCGAGACGCAGGAGCAGACCGGCCCGGATGCTTCAGTTACGCCCACAAACTACAAGTTCAAGTACAAGGGCCTGGAGAACCGGGACGACCGGGATGTATATGTCTTCCATGTCACACCCAGGCGTAAGCAGGAGAGGCTGTTTAAGGGCGAGATCTGGATCGACGCCAAGAGCTACCTGATGGTGCGGGAGTCCGGCCGCTTTGTAAAGACGCCCTCTTTTATCATGAAGAAGGTCGATTTCGTGCTCACCTTTAATGTGGAGAACGGGTTGGCGATCCCGGAGAGCATGGAAAGCCGTGCGGATACACATATCTTCGGCCCGGTGGAGTTGAAGATCAACTACACCCATTTCGCGCGGGAAAGCGACGAGGTCGCGACGTCCCAAAGCAGCAATCAGTAACCGCTGACGGCGCGGAAGCCGCTGCTTAAGTCGATAAACCGTCATTTGGAACCTTCCGGAAAGCTTTTCCCATTCGGATTGTTGTGGTTAAGGGCCGACGTGCCTTAAGCTGGAGAGGTATCCTTTCATGCGAACCCTATTCCTGAACCCGCCGTCCTTTGAAGGTTTCGACGGAGGCGCAGGGTCCCGGTGGCCCGCCTCGCGCGAGATCGAATCGTATTGGTACCCCGTGTGGCTCTGCTATCCGGCTGGGATGCTCCCCGACAGCAAAGTTCTCGACGCACCGCCGCACAAAGTATCGATCGAACAAACGGTGGCGATGGCCAGTGACTTCGAGTTACTGGTGCTGTTCACCTCAACGCCGGGTTTCGATGTCGACGTCAAAATCGCCGGCATGATGAAGGACGTCAACCCGAAGATGAAGGTGGCGTTCGTCGGACCGCCGGTCACGATCGAACCGGACAAATCGCTCGAAGCGTCCTCGGCAATCGATTTCGTGGTGCGGCGGGAGTTCGACTACCAGATTGCAAAGTTCGCAAGCGGCGTTCCGCTATCCGAGCTGCCTGGCGTCAGTTATCGCAAGGACGGCACGGTGGTTCACAACCCCGAGGGTGGCGTGATCGAGAACCTCGACGAGCTCCCCTGGGTCACCAAGGTCTATAAGCGCGACCTCGACTTCCGCCGTTACAACGTACCGTTCCTGCTCAATCCGTTTATTTCGTTTTACACAACGCGCGGATGCCCGGCGATGTGCACCTTCTGCCTGTGGCCGCAAACTCACTCGGGTCACCGCTGGCGTCTGCGGTCGAGCGATGATGTCGTGAACGAATGCCGCTACGTGCTGGAAAACTTTCCGGGACTGAAAGAGATCTTCTTCGACGACGACACCTTCAATTACAAGAAGGATCGTACGCTGGAGCTTTGTGCCAAGCTCAAGAAGCTGAATTTTACGTGGAGCTGCACCTCGCGCGTCACTACCGACGGAGAGACGCTGCGGGCCATGAAGGACGCGGGATGCCGGCTCATGATTGTCGGCTACGAATCGGGTGACGCCCAGATCCTGAAGAACATCAAGAAGGGCGCCACCATCGAAATGGCGAAGCGGTTTACCACCGAGGCGCACAAAGTAGGCCTGACGATTCACGGCGATTTCATCGTGGGGCTGCCCGGCGAAACGCGCGAAACACTGCGCAAGACCATCGATTTCGCGAAGTCACTGAACGTGGAGACCATTCAGGTTTCGCTCGGCCACGCCTATCCTGGCACTGAGTTTTACGATTACGCCCAGAAGAGTGCATTCGTGACGATTCAAGGCATGCACGACGGCGCCGGTCACCAATTGCCCAATGTGGTTTACGATCACCTGGATCGTGCCGAACTGGTCGACTGGGTGGAGCGCTTCTACGGCGAATACTACTTCCGTCCCAAGGCCGCCTGGCGTGTGATCAAGAAGGCCGTACAAAACAACGACGTGCCGCGTTTGTACAAGGAAGCCCGCGAGTATCTTTCGCTGCGTTCGAAGCGCAAGCAGTTCGTGCGCGACAGCAAGCGGGCCGCGATCACCGCTGCCCAGAGCTCGGCGACTTCCGGAGACTAACCGTTTTGGAACGGCTGCACTTCAAGACCCGCCTCTTCACGGGAATTGTAGTCATTACGAACGTCCTCGGGAACTTCTCATTGACCGTCGGGATGAAGCGGGTAGGGGAATTATCGCTTTCTCCGCTGATGTTCCTGAAGGCTATGGCCACGCCGTGGGTGGCTCTCGGGATCTCGCTGCTGATTCTGTGGCTGCTATCGCGAATGGCGCTGCTGAGTTGGGCGGACTTGAGCTATGTATTGCCGACCACCTCGGCCGGCTACGTGATTACCGCGATCATCGGGAAGTACTTCTTTGCGGAGCAAATCTCCTGGCAGCGCTGGCTCGGCACACTGCTGATCGTTGCGGGAATAACGCTGGTCGGGCTCACCCATCCCCGAACGAGCGCCGCGGCTGTCACCGAAGCGCTATGATCCAGTGGCTCCTGGTCGGAATCATCGTCGGCAGCACAGTGTGCGGCGACGTGTTGCAGACGATCGAGATGAAGCGCGCCGGCGAGGTGCAGGATTTCCGTCCCCACAAGCTCGGCAGCAAATTCGCTGAGCTGATGCGGCGGCCTTACCTGGTCTTGGCCATTGCCTGCATGGCGCTGTCATTCTTTGCCTTCATGAAACTGCTGTCGGTGGCGGATTTGAGTTTTGCGGTGCCGGCGACAGCGGGAAGTTTCGTGCTGGAGACGATTCTGGCGCGCGTCCTGCTGAAGGAAGCCGTCGACCTGCGGCGTTGGACCGGCGCCTGCCTGATTGCTTTCGGTGTGGCGTTGCTCGCCGTGAAGTGATCTGGCTTCTTGCGGCTGTTTGCGCCGTCGCAGCAATTTATCAGCTTCTTGCGATTGCCGGCTGTCTGTGGCATCTCTGGCGGCGACACCCGGCGGCCAGCCAATTCCCTCCCATCTCAGTGCTGAAGCCCGTCTACCGGCCGGGTCCTGAATTGCCTGGTGCTGTTCGCTCCCATGTGGAACAGGACTATCCGGAGTTCGAGGTGCTTCTGGGCGCGCGCGGGATTGTGCCCGAGGTGCCTGGCGCACGGGTAATCGTGACTCACACCGAAACGCCGAATCGCAAGGTCGGCACCCTGGTCGATCTCGTGGCCGAAGCCCGGCATTCGATCGTTGTAGTGAACGACGCTGACATTCGCGTCCCGGCCGGCTATCTGCGCGTGATCGCCGCCGAGCTGGAGCCGCCCGAAGTCGGACTCGTGACGTGCCTGTATCGAGCGGAGGCTCGAACATTCGCAGGAAGATGGGAGGCACTAGGGATCGCGACCGATTTTGCCCCCAGCACGCTGGTTGCGCCGTTCGTTGGCGTATCGGAATTCGGGCTGGGTGCGACCCTGGCTTTTCGCCGCGTCGATCTGGAGCGGATCGGTGGCTATGGCGCCGTGGGGGACTATCTCGCCGACGATTACCAGCTCGGAGCGAAATTACACGCTCTCGGGCGCAGGAATGTTATCGCAAGAGTGGTGGTGAGCACGAGCCTGGGCGCTCCTTCGTGGAAGGATGTCTGGCGGCACCAGGTCCGCTGGGCGCGGACGGTGCGGTTGTCGAGCGGCGGCTACATCGGATTGCCTGTGACTTTCGCGACCTTTTGGGCGGCTGTCGCTGCCGCGTTTGGGGCGTGGTGGCTGGCGGCGCCATTGCTGGCCGTCCGATTCGCGATGGCGCTAACCGCGGGATGGGGGGTGTTGCGTTGTCCCGAGGCGTTACGACTCGCGCTGCTCATTCCGTTCCGGGATCTGTATGCCGCCGCAGTCTGGGCCGCCGCTCTCGGGGGGAACACGGTGGAGTGGGCAGGCGAGATCCTCGAACTGGACAAACAGGGACGCATCGTCGGGCGGCGGGTTTCGCCTCTGCGTTCTCGGTGACGTCCAAAACCAGCAGGTACCTGAAAAAGCGAACCAGGGAACTTCGTCCGCGATCCGCGCGTATCTACTACCTACGGAAGGTGTTTTTGATAAGGCGGACACTTAATGGGTAACCTGATTCGCGATCTTCGTCACGGCATGCGGATTCTGGCGGGCAAGCCCGGATTCACGCTCGCCGCGGTGAGCGTGCTGGCGCTCGGCATCGGCGCCAACACGGCGATCTTCAGCCTGGTAAACGCTTTCCTGCTGAAGCCCCTGCTGGTCCAGAAGCCGGAGGAAGTGGTGGGATGCTATAGCCGCGACACGCGCAAACCGGAGTACCGCGCCTTCTCTTATCCCAACTACGTCGACCTGCGCGACAACAACGCGGTATTCGCGAGCCTTGCGGCGCACAACATGGCGATGACTGGGCTGGCGGAGGGTGACGCTACTCGCCGAGTGTTTTCCGATCTCGTATCCTCGAATTACTTCAGCACGCTGGGTGTCGCCATGTTCCGCGGGCGGACGTTCACGCCTGCCGAGGAGAAACCGGGCGCGCAGATCCCGGTGGCGATCGTGAGTTACCCGCTCTGGAAGAAAACGGGTTCCGATCCGGGCGAACTGGGCAAGACGCTGCGCGTCAACGGACGGACCGTTACCGTCGTCGGCATTGCGCCGGAGGGCTTTACTGGGACGGCGGCGCTGTTCAGCCCGGAGCTGTACCTGCCGTTCGGCATGTACGAGTCGATGATCAACGACTTTGAAGGCCACGGCCGGCAGCTCGCCGACCGCAACCATGACGCGCTGATCGTGGTAGGGCGGTTGCGACCCGGCCTGCCCCTCGAGGCTGCCGATCCGCTGTTGGCTCCGATAGCCGCCCGTCTCGCCGCTGCCTACCCCGCGGAGAACAAGGACCAGACATTTGTTGCGCGGCGCCTGCCCCGCGCTGGTGTGTCGACCAACCCGCCCAACCAGAACGAGCTGATCCTGCCGGCGGTTCTGCTGCTGTCGATGGCGGGTGTTGTCCTGCTGATTGCGTCGCTAAACGTCGCGAACATGATGTTGGCGCGCGGCACGGCCCGCGGCAAGGAGATCGCGATCAGGCTGGCGCTCGGCGGCGGACAACGCGATATTCTGCGGCAGCTCTTTACGGAGGGCCTGGTGCTGGCCCTGTTGGGCGGCGTGGCCGGGCTTGCCGTGGCCTACTGGGGAACGTCGGCTCTAGTGCGATCGCTCACTCTGCTGGTGCCCGTCGACCTGGTTTACTCCGCCGGCCCCGACGCGCGCGTGCTGCTGGCGACCATGGTGTTCTGCTTACTGAGCACACTGCTGTTCGGCCTTGGTCCAGCGTGGCGGCTCAGCAACGCGAGCATCCTCGGCAATCTCAAAGAGGGCCAGTACGAGGACTTTTCGGGAGGCAAGCCGCGGCGTCTCTTCTCGCGCCGCAACATGCTCGTGATGGGCCAGATCTCGCTATCGCTGATGCTGCTGACCGGGGCGGGCCTGTTCCTTGAGAGCTCGATCCGGGCGGCCCGCGTAGAGCCCGGATTTCGCATCGAAGGCGGGCTGATCGCCGAGGTGGATCCGAGTCTGGCCGGCTACGACGAGGCGCACGGCCGGCAGATCTACCAGGCGCTGCTTGAGCGGCTACGAGCTCTGCCGGGCGTCGAGTCGGCGAGCGTTGCCGCCACGGTCCCGTTCGGAACAGTGCAGTTCGCCTTCAACGTGCAGCGCGCAAGTGACGCGCCACCGTCGCCTTCCGTGACCACGTCGCAAAGCTCGGTCATGCAGTGCCGCTATAACATCGTAGGCGAGGACTATTTCAAGACACTCGCGATCCCACTGCTGCGCGGCAGGACCTTCGTGTCTTCGGACGCGGCCGCGGGCAAGAACTCGCCGGTCGCAATCCTCGACCAGCAGGCCGCCGATCGCCTCTGGCCGCACGGCGACGCGGTTGGCAACCGCATTCGCATCGTCACCAAGCAGGGCGAGGCGAAGGACCGGGAGCCGGAGGTGGTCGGCGTGGTCGGCAACGTCAAGGAGGGCATTTTCGGAACGGACCAGCCGCACGTGTACCTGTCGTTCCCTCAGCGCTACCAGGCCGACATGAACATCCACATCCGGCTGGCAGGCGCGGGGCCCGAGACGACCTCGCGGCTGCTGGACGCGGTGCGGCGAGAGATCCGCGCCGTCGACGACCGGATGCCGTTGCTCGCGTTGAAGACCGTGCGCGGGCACCTTGACGCGAGCCCCGACCTTTGGATCGTGCAGACCGGCGCGCGGATGTTCATCGTCTTCGGCGCCGTTGCGCTGCTGCTGGCGATGATCGGCCTATACGGCGTCCGCGCGTACACCGTGGGCATGCGCACGCGTGAGATCGGAATTCGCATGGCGCTTGGAGCCGGAACCGGCGATGCGTTGGGGATGATCCTCCGCGAAGGGATGATGCTGACTGCCATCGGTGTCGGAGCTGGACTGGCGTTGTCGCTGGGGCTGGGCGCGATTCTCGCCAGTATCCTCTACAAGGTGAGAAGCGCCGATCCGCTGGTTCTCTTAACAGCTCCTGCTCTGCTGGCTCTCGTCTCGCTCGTGGCCTGCTGGGTGCCGGCGCGCCGTGCCGCGCGCATCGATCCGATGGTTGCCTTGCGTGACCAATGATGCGGGCAGTATGTAGAAGAATAAATCTCTGAAGTGAGGCTCCTTCGCAAGAACTTGCGCTCACTCCTGCCCTTGAGTACGGCAGGAATGCCGGGTCGCACTTGTTTAATCACCCGAAGAAGGCTGTCCGGCACGCACTAGTCGTTGGCAGTTTGGCTTCACATTCTGATCGAAAACGTTGAACGAGGTCAAGCGCACCCTCGTCGCTTAATCAGTCTGTGGCCGATATGGTCTTTTGATCATAATTTGAGATTTTTGGTAGTCTCCAAAGGCCGGCAACTTCTGCGTCACTTTTCCACATCCTGTTCTGTAACTCAGTTGTCGTATGGTCCTGGTAGGCTGTTCCCATGGCGCCTTCGAAAAGGTTCGCACTATTCTTCGCGGCGGTTTCACTCGTCTGCGCGCAGGAAAAACCACATCCGATTACGGGAGGTTTTGCACTGCCGAACGGCTGGCGGCTCACGCCGCTCGGAAAGTCTATTCCAACTGAGGACCTCGTGCTCGATACCGTATCCGCTCCCGATGGGCGGGCGATCATTGCGGTTCACGCCGGTTATAACCACCATGGCCTGCTGGTGATCGATGCCAAGACCTCCGAGCCGACGCAACGGATCGCGCTGGATACCGCCTGGCATGGCCTGGCGTGGAGCCCCGATGGGACGAAGCTGTATGTCTCGGGCGGCAATGCTACCGGTAAACGGACTCGTAGCCGCGCGCCCATTTATGTTTTCGACTATCGCGATGGCCGGCTTTCGCCGAAACCGGCGGGCACGCTCGAAGAGACCATGGACATGGGTCAGCTCTACTGGTCCGGCATGGCGCACCACCCCAGAAAGAACCTGCTCTTTGCAGCGAACCTGGGGGTTGGCGGCGCGCAGGGGTCGGTCACCGTGTTCGATACTTCGACCGGTAAAATGCTGCGGCGCATCGGAGTTGAGGTGAATCCGTATGGGCTCGCAATGAACGCCGACGGCTCGCGGCTCTACGTGTCAAACTGGGCAAGCCAGTCGGTAAGCGTCATCGACACCGACTCGATGCAGGTGGTCGGCACCATCGCAGTTGGCCCAAATCCTAACGCTCTGGAGATGGGGCGTGACGGGCGATTGTACGTTGCGTGCGCCAACGACAATAGCGTGCACGTGGTGGACACCAAACAGCGCCGGGTTGTCGAACGGATCTCGACGGCATTGACGCCGCGTTCTCCGGAAGGCTCGACGCCGAACGCCCTGCTGGTGGACACGGCGCATCAGAGGCTCTTCGTGGCCAATGCCGACAACAACAACGTTGCGGTGATCAGTATCAAGGAACCCGGTGAGAGCAAGGTGCTTGGGTTTATGCCGACCGGCTGGTACCCCTCAGCACTTGCGCTGGCAAACGGTGGGCGCACGCTGTACGTCGGCAATAGCAAGGGCCAGGCTTCTCACTCAGACATTTTCGGACCGTCGAGCCCGCTGGCTCCTGGGGCTGGCGACGAGGACGGGAAAGGGAGCATCAAAACGCTGCAGAAGGGCGACGTCGAGATGATCGATATTGCGAATCTTGACAAAGAAATCGCGGGCTGGACCAGGCAGGTTTACGCTAACACACCATACCGCGATGAACAACTCGCAGAAGCAGCCGCTAAGCCTGTGGAGTCGATTATCCCGCGTGAGGTCGGGGTGGGATCGCCGATCCATCACGTAATCTACATCATCAAGGAGAATCGGACTTACGACCAGGTGTTCGGCGATGAATCGCGCGGCGATGGCGATTCGCGGCTTGCCATATTCGGGCGTAAGGTCACACCGAATCAGCACGCGATGGCCGAAAGCTTCGTGCTTTTCGACAACCTCTACTGCGATGGTGAGGTTAGCGAAGACGGACACTCCTGGTCGAATTCGGCCTACGCTACGGATTACAACGAAAAAACCTGGCCGGCGAACTATGGCGGACAGGCCGTGGCTCCCGGTCATACCGCGGCATGGGTTCCTTCGGGCGGCACGCTCTGGGATCTGGCCAAGCGCAAGGGCCTGACGTACCGAAGCTATGGCGAATATGTGATCCGCGCGAGCGAGGGCGAGCCGATGAGCGCATCCCCGGTTGCCGGCGTGCTTACGGGACACGTTTCGCCCGGTTACAAACGCGGAAATGTCCGCGATACCGACAATGTGAAGGTGTTCATCCGCGAGTTTGACGAATATGAGAAGCATTTCGAGGATACCGACCCGGCGCAGCGCCTGCCCAACGTCATCGTGATGAGCATGCCGGAAAACCATACCCGCGGCACCGCGCCCGGGGCGTACACTCCGGTCGCCATGGTGGCCAACAACGACCTCGCGGTGGGTATGCTGGTGGAGCGCGTGACGCACAGCAAGTACTGGCCGGAGACGGCGATTTTCATCATCGAGGACGACGCCCAGGACGGGCCGGATCATGTCGACGAGCACCGCACGGCGGCGCTCGCCATCAGCCCTTACATCCGACGCGAAATCGTAGATTCAACGCTGTATACCACCAGTTCGATGCTGCGCACGATCGAGCTGCTGTTGGGGCTTCCGCCGATGAGCCAATATGATGCGGCTGCGACCCCGATGTACAAAGCATTTGGCTTGAAATCGGACCCAACTCCTTTTACGCTCCGACCCGCGGAAGTGGACTTGAACGCGAAGAACACGCCGAAATCGTACGGCGCGCGCGCCTCGAGCCGGATGGATTTCTCCGACGTGGATCGGGCGCCGGCACAAAAGCTCAATGAAATCATCTGGAAGAGCGTGATGGGAGCCGATTCTCCGCTGCCCCCGCCTGTGCGACGCTATTAGTTTGGAGAGTGGGGAGCAGCGTTACGCTCTGGCCCGGGAACTCGTTCTCACCTACGGTTGGAACTCGACAGCCTATCAGATCCTGAATCCCGGGATTGAGCATTGGTTCGCGGCGGGGAATACGGCTGTAGTTGGGTATACGCGACGTGGGCACGTCCTATTGGCCGCCGGTTCGCCGGTCTGCGCCGCGGCATCAATCGAAAGCGTGTGCGAGCAGTTCGAAGCGTTTGCGTCCGCGCAGGGATGCAGCGTCTGTTACGTGTGCGCGGATGAACGGTTGCCGCGACCCGGGCATTCGGTTATCGCTATGGGCGCACAGCCGGTGTGGAACCCTCAGAACTGGCCGAGGCTGGCGCATATTAATCACTCGTTGCGCTGTCAGTTGAATCGCTCGCGAAATAAGAACGTTGTTGTGGAGGCGGTGGATACTTGCGGCGCCGGAGTCAGTGCCGGAATGCGAAGGGTCCTCGACGAGTGGCTCAAGGGCCGGACTCTGCCGCAATTGCATTTTCTCGTTGAGCCCGAAATATTGACTGGCGAGCAGCATCGTCGAAGCCAAGCGATACATCCGCGCTGGGAAAGGTGGCTCAGGCGGTTTCGCCGATGGGTTTTTGGTGAGGTCGAACGGCAGTCTGAAGGCCTGCTTCACCCTCCCACATCCTCCAGGTCTTCGTGTAATACCCCTGACCGCGTCATTCTCGTGGCGCGGCGCTGGAACCGAATCGTGGCTTTCCTGGTTGCCTCGCCGATTCCAGCTCGAAATGGATACCTGGTCGAACTGCTGGCGCGGTCGCGGGCCGCCCCAAACGGGACTTCAGAGCTATTAATTGATACTGCGATGCGGCGCTTCGCGGAAGCGGGCCGCGAATACGCGACCCTTGGCCTGGTGGCGCTGGCGCACGCGGCGGATGCCGAGATGAGCCGCAACCCCATCTGGCTGCGGGCCATGATGCAATTTGCCCGGGCACACGCCAATCGCTTTTATAATTTCCGCGGACTGGAGCACTTCCGGACCAAGCTGGCCCCGCAACGCTGGGAACCGGTTTACGCTGTTTCCAGCGAGAGACGTTTCTCGCTACAGACGCTGTATGCGATGGGCGCGGCGTTCTCCGGCATTCCGCCCTGGCTGGCGGTTGGAATCGGACTGGCTAAGGCGGCGCGTAGCGAGTTTTATTGCGCCTTACACGCGATGCCGCGGGTATGGTTCTGGTTCAAGAGGTTGGCGATAGTCGACCCGACCTCGGCAAGGAAAGCGTCCAGATCGGGCGGTTTATATATAAAACACTGAGCGCCGAGGTCCAGGGCCTGTTGACGGTCGCGGGGCGCTACCGAAGACGTAACAACGGCTTTCGGGATTCCGTCGAGCGCCGGGTTCTTCGATACTGCCAGTAGAATATCTCGCGCGTCGCCGCGTGGAATATTGAAGTCCAGCAGTATCAGATCGGGAATATTCCCGGCGTGGGCGTTGTACTGATTGATCGCCCGGATGGCTTCGTCCGCAGTTTCAACGTGAGTCAGATCGTATTGGATTTCCTGCAGGTTCAGGGCTTCCTGAATCAGGCGAAGGTCTCCGGGATTATCCTCCACGAGAAAGATCCGTCGTAACTCTTGGTTCATCGCGAACCTCTTTCTGGCAATGAAAAACGAAACGTGGCGCCCTGCCCTGGAGTTGATTCCACCCAAATGCGACCACCTAAACGGTCGACAGCAGCCTTGCATATGGCAAGCCCGATGCCGGTTCCGGAATACTGTTTTCCGTGCAGCCTCTTGAATACGCCGAAAATGTACTCCTGGTATTGCGGGTCGATACCCACGCCGTTATCGGACACGGAGAATTGCCACGAGGTGTCGTGATGTTCGGCCCAGATGCGAATCAGCGGGGGGTCGGCGGAGCGGTATTTAATGGCATTGCTCACCAGGTTCTGGAAGAGTTGGACCAGCAGAACTTCAATGGAAAGAATCGTCGGAAGTTCGGCGATCTCGACGGTTGCTCCAGTTTCCGAAACCATTCCTTCCAGGTTTGATACTGCGACGTGCACCGCGGAACCGCAGTCGATAGGAGCCCATTCCTGGTCTCCCGACTCGCTGATGTAGATGTACTGCCGGAGAGCGGCCAGAAGCGTCTGCATGCGCGCTCCGTTCTCGTGGACGAACTGCAGCATCTCCGTTTCGCGCTTGTCCAGCTTCGATCCCGCTAGCCGGTCGACCCACTGCGTGTAGGCCATCACCATGCGGATCGGCTCCTGCAGATCATGGCTGGCGGCCCAGGCGAACTGGCGTAACGCCTCGTTGGATCGCGTCAACTCCGCCGTCCGCTCGTTTACGCGCCGCTCCAGTTCCTGATTGATGCGCCTTATTTTCTCCTCTGATTGCACTTGTACGGTGGCGTCACGAATTGCGGTCGTGACCAGGAGACCCTCACCGGTTTCAAATGGACTGCTGGTGATTTCCGCCGGGAAGGAAGCTCCGTTCTGGCAGATCGCGCTCACACGTTTCTCGGTGAGGCTGGCAGGTTCCGACGGGGATTCGTCATAGTCGAAAGGAGGCGGTTCCCAAGCCGGAATGAGCTTGCGAATATTAAGCCCGACCAACTGCTGACGAGTGTAGCCGAACAGCCCATCGGTCCGGGAATTCGCGAGTTGTATGGTGCCATCGGCAGCCGTGATCACCATGGCGTCCGGCGCGCCTTCCAGCACGGCCCGGAACTTTTTCTCGGTGCGGGCCAGTTCCTCCGTCTGCCGGCGGAGCAACTGTTCGCTGCGGCTCAGCTCAACGAAGACCGATACCTTGCTCTGCAGAACCTCCGGCACAATCGGCTTGAAAAGAAAGTCGACTGCGCCGAGGTCATAGCCGCGAAAGAGCTGTTCGTCGCTGCGATACGCAGTGAGGAACAGGATTGGGGTCTGGCGGGATCGCTTGCGGGAACGGATGAGCTCAGCCGTTTCGAAGCCGTCCATTTCCGGCATTCGCACATCCAGCAAAATCGCGCCGAAGTCATGCTCGAGGCAGAGGCGCAGGGCGTCCATGCCGGACTCAGCCAGCATCAACTCCTCGTTCAAAGGTTCGAGGATCGCCTGCAGAGCAAGCAGATTGTCGCGATCGTCATCGACGAGCAGGAGCTTGACCTTGTCCGGCACCATGGCACTGGCGCCGTACTGACTAGCAGGAACTGATGCCGCCATGGTCATTGCATGCCCCGTTTACTCGCCGAAATTGTGAGCGGATACTTCATTGCGTTCGAGTAGGCGTGCCAGCCAGACGCGCATGACGGAAAACAGATGATCGAGATCCACGGGTTTGGTTACGTAGTCGGACGCACCGGCTTGCAGACATTTCTCGCGATCGCCTTTCATGGCCTTGGCCGTCAAAGCAATAATCGGCAAAGATGCGAAATCCTCCATACCGCGGATCGTTCGCGTGGTCTCATAACCGTCCATTTCGGGCATCATAATGTCCATCAGAACAATATCGATGTCTTTGTTCTTCTGCAGCACCTCAATACCGCTGCGGCCGTTTTCGGCGTGCAGCACCTGGAGGTCACGCTGTTCGAGCACACTGGTCAAGGCGAAGATATTGCGCAAGTCATCGTCGATGACAAGCACTTTGCGGCCGGACAGCATCGGGTCGGTCTGGCGGACGTCGGCCAGGACGCGGCGCTGCTGCTCGGAAAGGGCATCGTCGGGCCGATGCAGAAGCAGCGCGGTCTCGTCGAGGAGCCGTTCGAGCGATGGCGCGTAGCGCACAGAGCTGATCCGCGACAGCCGATGAAGCTGAGCGGCCTGCTCCTGGTTCAGCCTCCGGGAGCCGAAGACAATGAACGGTGGAACGAACGGCGTCAAGCGCGCCTGTACGTCTTCAATGAAGTCGACGCCCGCGGAGTCGGACATCACCCAGTCGAGCATGATGCCGTCGAGGTACTCGCTGCCAACCACCTGCATTGCTTCCCTCGCGCTCGAGGCGTCTATGAATTCCAGATCGGGAGCACCCACGAACGCGTGGATCTCGTTCCGCAGTGCGAGCGTATCAGTGACCAGCAGGACTTTCTTGGTACGGCGATCCATGGAGTGCTGGATGCGCGTAAAGACCTGTTCCAGTGGTTCCTGCTCGGAAGCCTTCCCAACGCAACTCATGGCGCCCAGAACGAAGCCGCGCCGGTTGTTTTCGTGTCCGGAAATGACATGAACGGGAATGTGGCGGGTGAGCGCGTCGTGCTTCAGGTAATCGAGCACGGTCCAGCCACTCATATCGGGGAGCCTGACATCGAGGGTGATCGCGCCGGGTTTGAACTCGCGTGCCAGCGCCATTGCCGTGCTGCCGCGCAGCGCGATGAGAGCTTTCAAATCGTGTTTATGGGCGAGGTCCACCATGATGCGGGCGAAGGTCACATCGTCCTCGACGATGAGCAGGACGCGATCGCCTTCCGCGATCAGGTTGCGGTCGTCATCCACGATGAGGTCGTGGTCGGCAAGCCAGTTGGGGATGGAGATGGAGCCGTGCTCGAAGCGGTTGTCGGCGTCGCGCGCCATCCAAACACGCATGACCGAGAAGAGGTGATCGAGGTCGACGGGTTTGGTGACATAATCGGACGCGCCGGCCTGCAAACACTTCTCGCGGTCGCCTTTCATGGCTTTCGCGGTGAGCGCAACGATGGGCAGCGTCGCGAATTCCGGAATCAGACGAATGGCGCGGGTGGTTTCGTAACCATCCATGTCCGGCATCATGATGTCCATCAGGACTATGTCGATATCCTTACTTTCCTTTAGCAGTCCGATACCGGTGCGGCCGTTTTCGGCGTGGATGACCTTGAGTCCATGTTGCTCGAGGACACTGGTGAGGGCGAAGATGTTGCGCAAGTCATCGTCAATGACAAGCACCTTGCGGCCCGCGAGCATCGGATCGGTTTGACGCACCTCCGACAGAACGCGCTGCTGTTCGCCGGAAAGGGTATTCTCGTTTCGGTGAAGGAGCATCACCGTCTCTTCGAGAAGTCGTTCGATGGTCGGGGCATAGCGAACCGCGCTGGTTCGCGCACAGCGGTGAATTTCGGCGATTTGCTCTTCGGTTAGTTTGTTTGTTCCCGAGACGACAATTGGAGGAACATGCGGTGTGAGCCTCGATTGCACGGCCTCGATGAAGTCCAGGCCGGTGGCCTCCGGGAGCACCCAATCGAGCACGATGCCGTCGATGTACTCCCGGCTTACGATGTCCATTGCCTCGGCAGGCGTCGGCACCGAAATGATCTCGAGGTCATCACCGGTGAGGAGTTGCGTGATATCCGAGATGCGCACATCGTTTTCAGCAACGAGCAGCAGGCGCCGTTGGCGCGGCTGGACGGAATGTTGAATGATGCGGAAGGCTTCTTCCAGCGACTCCTTCGAGAGTGCCTTTTGCAGGCAGCTCATGGCGCCGAGGGCGAAACCGCGCCGATTGTTCTCATGACCGGAAACGATGTGCACCGGGATGTGCGAGGTTACGGGGTCGTGCTTCAGACGGTCGAGCAGCGTCCAGCCGCTCATGTCGGGAAGCCGGACATCCAAGGTGATGGCCCCGGGCTGGAATTCGCGGGCGAGCGAAATGGCGGTGCTTCCGCGGAGGGCGACCAATGCCTTTAGACCGTGGTCGTGCGCCAGGTCGACCATGATGCGGGCGAACGTGACGTCGTCCTCGACAATCAGCAGCACACGATCGGCGTGCGTGATGAGGTTGCGATCGTCGTCGACGACAAGATCCTCGACAGTCACCGAGGCGGCCGGCAGGATGAGGTCGACTTCGGAGATGGCGTGGGTTTCGGCGGCCTTGCGAATGGCGGCCGTGTCCAACGTTTCCACCTTCGGCGCGGACGAGATGTACGCCTGTGGCAGATAGAGGGTGAAGGTGCTTCCTCGGCCCAGGCTGCTCTGCAGTCGGATTTCGCCGCCCAGCAGGCGCGCCAATTCGCGGCTGATGGACAAGCCAAGACCCGTTCCGCCGTACTTACGGCTGGTGGTACCGTCGGCTTGCTGGAAGGCTTCAAAGATGATGCGTTGCTTTTCTTGTGCAATACCGATACCGGTATCCGTCACCGAGAACGCGATGATGCTCTTAGCGCGGTTGAGCACCGGATGCGCCGCGCTCCAGCCCTTGGCCACGCGTTCGACGCGCAACCGGACGGAGCCGTGTTCCGTGAACTTGAGCGCGTTCGAAAGCAGGTTCTTGAGCACCTGCTGCAGGCGTTTCGCGTCGGTGCGGATCACTTCGGAAGAGAGCTGCTGGTCGATATCGATGGTGAATTCGAGACCCTTGCCGTCGGCGACGTGCCGGAAGGTGCGGGCGCAGTAATCTTCGAGCTCGGCAAAGCGGACGTTCCCGACTTCCACGTCCATCTTGCCCGATTCGATCTTCGAGAGGTCGAGAATGTCGTTAATGAGCGCGAGCAGGTCGGTACCCGAGGAGTGAATCGTTTCCGCGAATTTGACCTGCTTCGGATTGAGGTTGCCCTCGGTGTTGTCGGCGAGCACCCGGGCCAGGATGAGCAGGTTGTTGAGCGGCGTGCGCAGCTCGTGCGACATGTTCGCCAGAAATTCGCTCTTGTACTTGGAAGTAAGAGCGAGCTGTTCCGCCTTTTCTTCGAGCGCCTGCTTGGCCTGCTCGATTTCGCGGTTCTTGGCTTCGACCTCGGTGTTCTGGTCGGCCAGGAGCTGCGCCTTCTCCTGCAGTTCGGCGTTGGTCTTCTGCAACTCTTCGGCGAGCGCCTGGCTCTGTTGCAGAAGCTGTTCGGTCCGCATGGTGGCCGCGATCGTGTTCAGCACGATGCCCATGCTTTCGGTGAGCTGATCGAGGAAGATCAGGTTAACGTCGGTGAACTGGCCGAACGACGCCAGCTCCACAACCGCCTTCACTTCGCCTTCGAACAGCACCGGCAGCACAACGATGGTCAGTGGCGTCGCGGAACCGAGGCTGGAGCTGATGCGGATGTAGTTGCCCGGGATATCCCTGACGAGGATGCGTTGTTTCTCTTTGGCGCACTGGCCGACGAGGCCCTGGCCGATGCCGAACTGCGTCGGAATGTTGTCGCGGTCGTCATAAGCGTATCCGGCCATGAACTTCAGGACGGACTCGCCTTCCGATGAGTCGGCAATGTAGAAGGTGCCGCGCTGCGCGCTGACCAGCGGCGTGAGCTCGGAGAGGAGCAATTGGGCGACCGTCAACAGGTCGCGCTGGCCCTGCACCATGCGCGTGAACTTCGCGATGTTGGTCTTGAGCCAGTCCTGGTCGGTGTTCTTGCGCGTCGTTTCCGCAAGGTTTCCGATCATTTCGTTGATATTGTCTTTGAGCGCCGCGACCTCGCCCTGCGCTTCCACCGTGATGGAGCGCGTCAGGTCGCCCTTGGTGACGGCCGTTGCCACTTCGGCAATGGCGCGTACCTGCGTAGTAAGATTGGCCGCGAGCTGATTGACGTTATCGGTGAGATCGCGCCAGATGCCGGCGGCGCCCGGCACGCGGGCCTGGCCGCCGAGCTTGCCTTCGATGCCGACTTCGCGCGCGACGGTGGTCACCTGGTCGGCGAAGGTCGCGAGCGTGTCGATCATCGCGTTGATCGTGTCGGCGAGCTCGGCGATTTCGCCCTTGGTCTCGAGAACGAGCTTACGTTCCAAGTCGCCGTTGGCCACGGCGGTGACGACTTTCGCGATGCCGCGAACCTGGGTGGTCAGGTTGGTCGCCATGAAGTTGACGCTGTCGGTGAGATCCTTCCAGGTACCGGCGACGCCTCGGACTTCGGCCTGGCCGCCCAGTTTGCCTTCGGTGCCGACTTCGCGCGCCACGCGCGTCACTTCCGACGCGAAGGAGTTGAGCTGGTCGACCATCGTATTGATGGTGTTCTTCAGCTCGAGAATTTCGCCGCGGACGTCGACAGTGATCTTGCGGGAAAGGTCGCCCATGGCGACGGCAGTGGTGACCTGCGCAATGTTGCGAACCTGGTTCGTCAGGTTCGAGGCCATGGAATTGACAGATTCGGTGAGGTCTTTCCAGGTGCCGGCGACGCCATAGACGTCGGCCTGTCCACCGAGTTTGCCTTCGGTACCGACTTCGCGCGCCACGCGGGTCACTTCCGACGCGAACGAGCTAAGCTGGTCGACCATCGTGTTGATGGTGTCCTTCAGCGCCAGAATCTCGCCGCGTGCGTCGACAGTGATTTTTCGCGACAGGTCGCCTTTCGCGACCGCCGTCGTCACGTCGGCGATGTTGCGGACCTGCGCCGTCAGGTTCGAAGCCATGGAGTTGACTGATTCGGTCAAATCCTTCCAGGTTCCAGCGACGCCGCGCACATCGGCCTGGCCGCCGAGTTTGCCTTCGGTGCCGACCTCACGCGCCACGCGCGTCACTTCCGAGGCGAAGGCATTAAGCTGGTCTACCATCGTGTTGATGGTGTTCTTCAGTTCCAGAATTTCGCCGCGGGCGTCGACCGTGATTTTCGTTGTGAGGTCGCCTTTCGCAACAGCAGTGGTAACACCGGCGATGTTGCGAACCTGGTTCGTCAGGTTGGAAGCCATGGAGTTGACCGAGTCGGTCAAATCTTTCCAGGTTCCGGCGACGCCTCGGACGTCGGCCTGACCGCCAAGCTTGCCTTCGGTACCCACTTCGCGGGCCACGCGCGTCACTTCGGAGGCAAATGAGCTGAGCTGGTCGACCATCGTGTTGATGGTGTTCTTCAGCTCTAGAATTTCGCCGCGGGCATCGACGGTGATCTTACGGGACAGATCGCCCTTCGCAACCGCCGTCGTGACCTCCGCAATGTTTCTAACCTGGTTGGTGAGGTTAGAAGCCATCCAGTTCACGGATTCCGTGAGATCGCGCCACGTACCCGCAACACCGCGAACGTCTGCCTGGCCGCCGAGTCGCCCTTCCGTACCAACTTCACGTGCCACGCGTGTTACTTCAGAGGCGAACGCGTTGAGCTGATCGACCATTGTATTGATAGTGATCTTCAGCTCGAGGATTTCTCCGCGAACGTCGACGGTGATTTTACGTGAGAGATCGCCGCGCGCTACGGCCGTCGTTACTTCGGCGATGTTACGCACCTGCGCCGTAAGGTTGCCGGCCATGGAGTTGACCGACTCGGTGAGGTCGCGCCAGGTTCCGGCGACGCCCTTGACGTCGGCCTGCCCGCCCAGCTTGCCTTCCGTTCCGACCTCGCGAGCGACGCGCGTGACTTCAGAAGCGAACGAGCTGAGCTGGTCCACCATGGTGTTGATGGTGTTCTTGAGCTCCAGGATTTCGCCGCGCACTTCGACCGTGATGGTGCGCGAAAGGTCGCCCCTCGCCACAGCCGTCGTCACCTCGGCAATGTTGCGGACCTGAGCCGTCAGGTTGGACGCCATCGAATTGACGGAGTCCGTGAGATCTTTCCAGACGCCGCCGACGCCCTTCACTACAGCCTGGCCGCCGAGTTTGCCTTCGGTGCCGACCTCGCGAGCTACGCGCGTTACCTCTGACGCAAATGAGCTGAGCTGGTCGACCATCGTGTTGATGGTGTTTTTCAGCTCCAGAATTTCGCCGCGCACGTCGACCGTGATTTTGCGCGACAGGTCGCCGTTTGCGACCGCCGTGGTCACCTCGGCGATGTTGCGGACCTGGGCCGTAAGGTTGCCGGCCATGGAGTTGACCGAGTCAGTCAAGTCCTTCCAGACGCCGCCGACGCCCTTCACCTGCGCCTGCCCGCCGAGTTCGCCCTCGGTTCCGACTTCGCGCGCGACACGCGTCACTTCGGATGCAAAGGCGTTAAGCTGGTCGACCATCGTGTTGATGGTGTTCTTCAGCTCCAGGATTTCGCCCCGCACGTCGACTGTGATCTTGCGCGACAGGTCGCCATTCGCCACCGCCGTGGTCACTTCGGCAATGTTGCGAACCTGCGCTGTCAGATTCCCGGCCATGGAGTTGACCGAATCGGTGAGGTCTTTCCAGACGCCGCCGACGCCCTTCACCACTGCCTGGCCGCCGAGCTTGCCTTCGGTGCCGACCTCGCGCGCCACACGCGTCACTTCCGATGCGAAAGAGCTAAGCTGATCCACCATCGTGTTGATGGTGTTCTTCAGCTCTAGAATCTCGCCGCGCACGTCGACCGTGATCTTGCGCGACAAATCGCCGAGGGCCACCGCCGTGGTCACGCCTGCGATGTTGCGAACCTGGTCGGTGAGGTTGCCGGCCATCGAGTTGACCGAATCGGTGAGGTCCTTCCAGACACCGCCGACGCCCTTCACTACCGCTTGGCCGCCGAGTTTGCCTTCAGTGCCGACCTCGCGGGCCACGCGCGTGACTTCCGAGGCAAACGAGCTAAGCTGGTCGACCATCGTGTTGATGGTGTCCTTGAGCTCCAGGATTTCACCCTGCACGTTTACCGTGATCTTGCGCGACAGGTCGCCGCGCGCCACCGCTGTAGTCACTTCGGCAATGTTGCGAACCTGGGCGGTAAGATTGCCGGCCATCAGGTTGACCGAATCCGTCAGATCCTTCCAGGTTCCAGCCACGCCCCGGACCTCGGCCTGCCCGCCGAGTTTTCCTTCCGTTCCGACTTCACGAGCTACGCGGGTGACTTCCGATGCAAACGAGCTGAGCTGGTCGACCATCGTGTTGATGGTGTTCTTGAGCTCCAGAATTTCGCCCTGGACGTTAACGGTGATTTTGCGCGACAAGTCGCCAGTGGCGACGGCCGTCGTGACTTCAGCAATGTTGCGGACTTGAGCCGTTAGATTCGACGCCATCGAATTGACGGAGTCAGTGAGATCTTTCCACGTTCCGGCGACGCCCGTAACCACCGCCTGGCCGCCGAGTTTGCCTTCGGTGCCGACCTCGCGAGCTACACGCGTTACTTCCGACGCAAATGAGCTGAGCTGGTCGACCATCGTGTTGATGGTGTCCTTGAGCTCCAGAATCTCGCCGCGGACGTTCACCGTGATCTTGCGGGAAAGGTCACCCTTCGCCACCGCTGTGGTTACCTCGGCGATGTTTCGAACCTGGTTCGTCAGGTTCGACGCCATGGAGTTTACGGAGTCCGTGAGATCTTTCCAGGTACCGGCGACGCCGGTCACCACCGCCTGGCCGCCCAACTTGCCTTCGGTGCCGACCTCGCGCGCGACGCGCGTCACTTCCGACGCAAAAGAGTTGAGCTGGTCCACCATGGTGTTCACCACGCGGGCCGTGCGGACGAACTCGCCCTGCAACGGGCGACCCTCCACTTCGAGCGACATCTTCTGCGACAGGTCGCCTTGCGCCACCGCGCCGATGACGCGAGCGATCTCGGTGGATGGCTGCACAAGATCCGAGATGAGGCTGTTCACGGAATCGACGCAGGATGACCAACTCCCCGCGGCTGACGCCAGCGAGGCGCGCTGTCCGATTTTGCCTTCCTTTCCGACCGCTGTACTGATCCGAGACAGCTCCGCCGCCATGTTCTCGTTCAACTCGAAAATGTCGTTGAGAGTGTCGGCGATTTTCCCCGCCAAGCCGATTTGATTGACAGGGAGTCTTACTGAGAAGTCCCCTTTTTTGAATGCGATGAGCGCCGCCAGGACTTGACTGGCATCAAGGACTTCTGTGACCGCAACTTTCTTCATGGCCCCTCCGTGGAACCCGGCCCTTTCACACTGGGCCTTATGACGGTAGAACTTTGCTACAGTCTTTCACAAGATTACAGTATTTTGCCCTTATGAGGGCGAAGTAAATTACTATACAAACTTATGACGTGGACGTCGGGGGCGGCCGTTGCGTTGGGCCTGGGAGTTATCCTGGGAGCCTTCGGCGCGCATGCTCTGAAGAGCCGGCTTGACCCTGAATCTCTGGGGATTTGGGAAAAAGCCGTTTTTTATCATTTCGTTCACGCTCTCGGTCTTCTGGTTGTCTCGCGGATCCCTAAAACTGATGGGGTTGGCTGGCTCCTGGTGGCAGGGATTGTTCTGTTTTCCGGAAGTTTGTACCTGCTCGCTACCACCGGCATCCGTATCCTTGGCGCTGTAACGCCGTTAGGCGGCTTATGTTTTATCGCCGCCTGGCTGCTGCTGGCCTGGCGATGTTATTCTAAATAGAACAAGCTATAGCTTGTCAAACCCTCAGGAACCCTACCCCTTGAAGATTGGCTTTGTAAGTCTCGGCTGCCCGAAAAACCTCGTCGACAGTGAAGTGATGATGGGGCAACTTGTTGCGCGCGGTCATGAACTGACGCACCAGCCCCAGGATGCCGACGTCATCGTAGTGAACACCTGCAGTTTCATCGAGCCCGCCAAGCAGGAGTCTGTGGACACCATCCTGGAGATGGCCGAGTACAAAAAAACCGGCAAGGCGCAGAAATTAATTGTTGCGGGATGCTTGGTGGAGCGATATCGGGGTGACATCCAAAAAGATCTTCCTGAAGTCGATGCGATCATCGGTACCAACGAACTGGAGCGAATCGTTGGGTTATGCGAGGATTGGACAGGCGATACCGCCTGTCCCACCACACCGTACCTTTATCACGATCTGACGCCTCGCGTACTGGCCACTCCGCGCCATTACGCCTACATCAAGATTGCGGAAGGCTGCGACCATCCCTGCTCGTTTTGCGTCATTCCGCAATATCGCGGTAAGTTCCGCAGCCGCCGTTTCGAATCGGTGGTGGTGGAAGCGACACGGCTCTTCTCGCAGGGTGTTCGTGAAATTAGTTTAATCGGACAGGACACCACTTCTTACGGTGAGGACCTGGGCATTAAGGACGGGCTTGCGACTCTCATGGCGCGTCTCGCCCAGATCGAGACGCCGCACGAGAAGTGGGTCCGCTTTCTGTATTGCTACCCGAACCGCATCACGCAGAAGCTGCTCGACACCATCGCGGAGCATCGCGCGCTGGTCAAATACATCGACATGCCGCTGCAGCACGCCAGCTCCAGGGTGCTCAAACGCATGAAGCGCGGCTCCCACGGCGATTTCTTCCTGAAGCTGCTGGAGCGGATTCGTCACACGATACCCGGTGTGGCCATTCGAACCAGCATGATTGTCGGGTTCCCCGGTGAGACGGAGGCCGACTTCGAGACGCTTTACGATTTCGTCAAGGCGGCGCGGTTCGATCGCCTGGGAGTGTTCTCATACTCGGACGAAGACACCAGCGCGAGCTATCACCTCGACGGCAAAGTTGGAGCCCGCGAGATCTACAACCGCAAGCGCCGCCTGATGGCGCTGCAGCGCCGAATTTCGCGCGCCCGAAACCGGGAATTAGTGGGCCGCGAAGTCGACGTGCTGCTCGAAGGCCCTTCCGAGGAATCGGACCTGCTGTGGCAGGCACGTATGTCGACCCAGGCCCCCGAAATTGACGGCGTCTGTTACGTTAGCGATCTCGGCGATTCCCCGGCTCGCCCCGGGCAGATCCGCCGCATGCGCGTTACGGAAACCCACGATTACGACCTCGTTGGCCAGTTGGTCGATCATGCGGGCAACGAGATGGCCTGGTTTCCGCCGCCACCCAATCCGTTCCCGATTCTTCAAAGCCGATGAAATGCCCCATCTGCAGAAAAGAAGTGCATATTGACGATCCGTACATGCCTTTCTGCAGTGAACGCTGCAAGCTGATTGACCTGGGGAACTGGGCGTCCGAGAAATATGTAATCTCGACGCCGATTCATTCGTCGCAAACTGAACAGAACGACGAGGATGAAGAAACATAATTTCATCGCGATCGCTCTGGCTACATGGTTCGGCTGCGGGCTTTTCCCGGCGGCACCCGGAACGGTTGGTTCCCTGGCGGCGATCCTGATCGCATGGGCTCTGCATGCCTGGTTCGGGCTTGCGCCGTTCTGGTTCGGCATTCTGGGAGTGCTGCTCATCGCGCCGGGAGTCTGGTCCGCCACCATCGTGGCTCGCGCGCTGCATCGCGATGATCCCCAAATGGTCGTCGTGGACGAAGTCATCGGCCAGTGGATCACGCTGGCGGCGGCGCCTGTGCTCAATTGGAAAAGCTACCTCGCCGCGCTGCTCCTTTTCCGGCTCTTTGACATCTGGAAACCGCCCCCCGTGCGTCAACTCGAACGACTGCGCGAAGGTGCGGGGATTATTGCGGACGACGTGATGGCGGGTATCTACGGCGCAGTTGTTATGATCGTGTTAGGTTATTCTCATCTCTTCTAATCATGGCGGCACGGAAAGACGCAAACGGGCAGCGGCCTCTCATCGACAACGTAACACCAGCGGCGGCGATCCCGGGCGGTGAATTTCAGATCCGCGGCAAAGGTCTGGCACGATCAGCGCGGCCGCATGTGACCATCGGCGAGGTTCCCGCGTCGGTTGTCATCGGCTCAGACTCCTACGTAGTGGTGCGGGTGCCCGAGGGTGCTTCCGCTGGCGACCTGGTGATCGCGGCGGGCGAGCATGCCAGCAAACCTTACTCCTGCGACGTCGGTGTACTGGTCGCCGAGAACTTGTATCCGGTCGCGAATCCCGCCGTCGACAGTTTTGGAAACGTTTACGTCACGTTCAGCGGCTCACGCGGGCAAAAGACTCCAGTGTCGGTTTACAAGGTCGATCTGAACTACACGCCGCGGCCCTTGGCCACCGACATCATGAATGCCACCGGGCTTGCGGTCGACAACGATGGCCTTCTGTATGTTTCGAGCCGGCACGATGGCGTGGTGTTCCAGGTGACCCAGAATGGCAGCGTCAACACGTACGTTGAGGGTATGGGTGTGGCCACCGGCCTGGCATTCGATCAGGACGAGAATCTGTATGTCGGGGATCGCAGCGGCACCATCTTCAAAATCAGCCGCTCGCGCCAGATTTACGTGTTCGCGACGCTGGAGCCCTCGGTGGCAGCCTATCACCTCGCGTTCGGTCCCGACGGATACCTGTACGTCAGCGGTCCGACGACATCGAGCTTCGACGCGGTGAATCGGATCTCGCCGTCCGGGGAAGTGGAAGCTTACTATCGCGGACTGGGACGGCCGCAAGGCATCGCTTTCGATGCCGAAGGACGCCTTTACGTCGCGGCGTCGCTTGGTGGCCGCCGTGGCATTATCCGCTTCGATGCGAAGCGGAGTCCGGAGTTGTTCCTGTCAGGCCCCGGCATTGTGGGTCTTGCGTTCACCCCATCGCGGGCGTTGATGCTCTGCACGAATAACGCGCTTTACCGCGTCGACGTTGGAATCGCCGGGCGACCCCTTCCCTAAATGGCTTGCGCCGAGATCATCGCGGTCGGCTCGGAGTTGCTGACCCCGCAGAAAATCGACACCAACTCGCTGTTCCTGACCGAGCAGCTCAATAACCTCGGCATTGAGGTGACTCGGAAATGCGTGGTGGGGGACGATCGCGAGCGCCTCACGAGTACCATTCGGACAGCCTTGGCGGCGTGCGATGTTCTGATCCTGAGCGGTGGGTTGGGGCCCACGGAAGATGACCTCACTCGCGATTCCGTCGCCGCGGCGTTTGGGCGGCCCTTGATATTCAACCAGGCAATCTGCGACGCGATCGAGGAGCGCTTCCGGCGATTCAACCGCAAAATGGTGGAGATCAACAAGCGCCAGGCATACGTGGTCGAAGGCGCGGAGATTTTGGGAAATGATCGCGGTACGGCGCCTGGCCAGTGGGTGGAAAGCGGAGGGAAGGTCACGATCCTGTTGCCGGGACCTCCGAGTGAACTGAAGGCGATGTTCGCCAACCATTGCATCTCGCGATTGCAGCGGCTGCTCCCTCCCAGCGTGATCCGTATGCGGCATTACCGGGTGGCCGGCATTCCGGAATCGGACCTGGATCAGTTGATTGCGCCGGTTTACACGAAATACACCAATCCCGTGACGACCATCCTTTCTGGTGTCGGCGGAAATGAGGTGCACCTGCGTGCCCATTGTCCGACTGAACAGGAAGCCGAGGCGCTGCTGAATGAAGTCGCGGGACAGATTGAACATCTCCTGGGCAACCGTATCGCCTCGCGGACTGGCGAGACCCTCCAGAAGGTAGTGGGAGATCTCCTGCGTGCCCGCGCGGCAACCCTGAGCGTTGCTGAGAGCGCGACGGGCGGCATGCTGGGGGAGTGGATCACGGCGGTTCCCAACAGCTCCGACTATTTCCTGGGAGGATTCCTCACCTACACCGACAGAATGAAACAGGAACTGCTCGGGGTGCCCGAAGAGGTGCTGGCGGCGTTCACGGCCGTAAGCGAGCAGGCGGCTAAGGCCATGGCCGAAGGTGCACGGGAACGGACCGGATCTGACTACGCGCTGTCCATTACGGGCTTCGCCGGGCCGGACGGAACCGATGTTGGGACGGTGTTTATCGGACTGTCGGGCGCCGGCGGCACCGAGGCGCGCCGGTTTAAAGTTCCGGGAGATCGCTACCGGATTCGCGCCCTTTCCGTCCAAAATGCTCTGGACATGCTGCGCCGCCGCTTGCTGCAATGAGAGTCGCAATCGTTTGGGCCGCTGCCCTCTCGCAGGCTTTGCTGGCCGACACCTTGATTCGCAACGTGACCCTGATCGATATGGCGACGGGCAACGAATCCGCTCACCAGTCAGTCCTGATTCACGGCGATCGCATTCGTGCCGTCGGCGCCAATCTCCGCGCGGGCCCGCATGTCGAGGTGGTCAATGGGGTGGGGAAGTATCTTATTCCCGGCCTCTGGGACATGCATGTCCACCTCTGGTATAAGGAAAATCAGCTTCCGCAGTACGTCGCGTGGGGGATCACGGGTGTCCGCGACATGGGCAGCGATCTCGCGCAGGTGAAGCGCTGGCGTGCCGAGATGCAGGCCGGGAAATTCGTTGGACCGCACATCGAGACGTCGGGTCCGCCCGTGGATGGAGGCCCCTCGGATGATCCCAAGCTGCCGATTCTTGTGGTGCAGACGCCCGTGGAAGCCCGCAACACCTACGACGACCTGGAACAAAAGTACAATGTCGACTTCGTGAAGGTTCTTTCGCGGCTGCCTCGCGACGCCTACTTTGCACTGCTGGAGCGTGCGCGGAAATGGGGGTTGCAGGTGGCGGGGCACGTGCCTGAATCGGTGACTGTCGACGAGGCCATCGATGCGCGCCAGGACAGCATTGAGCACCTCACGGGTGTCCTGCTGGCTTGCTCGAGCGACGAGCGCCGCATTCGAAAGGATCGAGCCGATGCGATTGCACACAAGGACCGCGAAGCGGGTTTGGCGGCGGCACAGCGCGTCTTGGCGACATTCGACGAGAAGAAAGCACAAAAGCTGGTGGAGCGCATGGCTCGCTTTAAGGTTTACGAAGTGCCGACCCTGGTTATGCTCCGCCGCACGACCTTGCTGAACGCCGAGGCGCTGGTCCACGATCCCCACGTAAAGTCCATCCCGGCTTCGATACGAAAAACCTGGGACGACCCGCGCGAGCAACTGAAGGAAACCCCCGCGGCCACCCTGGACCTCCTGAAGCGCCAGTACGAGATGGATGCGGCGCTTGTCCGTCGCATGCAGGTGTCCGATGTGCCGATCATGGCGGGAACAGACACGGGCGACCCGTACACCTTTCCCGGCTACGACCTGCATCGCGAACTGCAACTCCTGGTGGAGGCCGGGCTCACCCCGCTCGAAGCCTTGCGTGCTGCGACGTTAACTCCCGCCCGGTTTTTGAATGCCGACGAGTCTCTCGGAAGCATCGCGGCGGGTAAGATGGCAGACCTTGTAATTCTCAACGCGGATCCATTGAAAGACATCCACAATACCGAGAAGATTTCGGCGGTTTTTGCGGCCGGCAAATACTTGTCGCGGGCAAGACTCGACGTCCTTCAGAAGTAACCAGGACATAGCGGAAGGACTTAGTTATCCATCCGAATCCTGCGGTACTTAACGTTAGACTGGTTAATAGATGAACACATCGCGACGCCATTTCGTCACTGGCTCTCTCGCATTGCTGGGTGCGTCGAGATTCGCTGCCGCCGCGAAGACCGGCACATTCTCCCAACACGACCCGCAGGTACGCAAACTCCTCGCGCAGATGACGCTTGAAGAGAAGATCGGCCAGATGACGCAGCCCGATCAGTTATACCTCAGAAGCCTCGATGACATCGATAAATATCATCTTGGCTCGTTATTAAACGGTGGTGATTCTGACCCAAAATCCGGCAACGATCTGATTTCCTGGACCGACCTTTACGACAACTACCAGTCCCGCACGCTGAAGACGCGGCTGCGCATTCCGCTGATCTACGGCGTGGACGCGGTCCACGGGCATAACAACATCATCGACGCCACCATCTTTCCCCACAACATAGGACTGGGATGCACGCGGAACGCAAAGCTCGTTGAAGAAGCATCGCGCGTCACGGCGGAGGAGGTTCGCGCTACCGGGATCAACTGGGCATTCTCTCCATGCGTGACCGTGCCGCAGGATATCCGCTGGGGCCGGACGTACGAGGGCTACAGCGAATCGCCGGACGTCGTCAAGGTGCTGGGAGCGGCGGCGGTCCGCGGGCTGCAGAATCGAGGGCTGGACAATCCCCTGGCCGTGGCTGGCTGTTCCAAGCATTACGCCGCGGACGGCGGCACAGCGTTCGGTACGGGACACCCGAAGAGGAGAGGTTCCGAAGAGCGCTTTCCGCTCGACCAGGGCGACGCCCGTATCGACGAGGCCACGATGCGTGCAGTGCATCTACCCGGATACGTGACGACGATCGAGGCGGGAGTCGCCACCATCATGCCCTCCTATAGCAGTTGGAATGGCATAAAGTGCTCGGGGAACCGCAAACTGCTCACTGACATCCTGAAGGACGAATTTGGGTTCGAGGGCTTCCTGATCTCCGACTACGGCGCTCTGAACGATCTCCCCGGTGAGTATGACCAGCAGATTGAGCTTTCGATCAACGCCGGAATGGACATGGTGATGGTGCCCGACCGCTACCCGGTGTTTTACAACACGCTGTTGGGATTGGTGAGCAAAGGTCGAGTTTCCATGTCGCGCATCGATGATGCCGTAACCCGCATCCTACGTGTGAAGTTCGCCATGGGATTGATGAACCCCAAGCGATCGCCGCTGGCAGATCGAAGCCTGCACAAGAACTTCGGGTCGGCCGAGCATCGAGCCGTCGCGCGGCAAAGCGTCCGCGAGTCGCTTGTGTTGCTGAAGAACGACAATAACGTCCTGCCGCTCAAGAAGAACGCGACACGTATCCATATCGCGGGCAAAAACGCCGACGACATCGGCAACCAGTGCGGTGGCTGGACCATCTATTGGCAGGGCAAGAGCGGCCCACTCATGAAGGGCACGACGATTCTGGGTGGAATCCGGAACGTAGCATCAGCGCCAGGCCAGGTGACCTACTCGGAACATGGCACCGCGGCCCAAGGCTCGACCGTGGCCATCGCGGTGGTCGGCGAAACTCCGTATGCCGAGTCGAATGGTGACCGGACGGACCTGCATCTCGGCCCCGAAGATGTCGAAGTCATCGAGAACCTCAAGGCGGCGGGCGTTCCTGTGGTGGCCGTCATTGTATCGGGGCGGCCGCTCGTCATTGACGAGATCCTCGGTAAAGCCGACGCGATTGTCGCGGCCTGGCTGCCCGGTACGGAGGGCCATGGGGTCGCGGACGTTCTGTTCGGCGATTACAATCCCAGCGGCAAGCTGTCCTTCACATGGCCTCGCGGTGACATCGACGGACGGGCCCTGTTTCCGTTCGGCCACGGCCTGAACTATTCTTAAGTCGATTGGACCCCGATACCGCGATTGGCGGCCCTCAGGACCGTTTCCCCTATGTTCGAGGCGGTCGAGCGTCTCTCGAACGAAGCGCACGGCCGCGTCAATGCAATCTACCGGAAACCTGTCTATTGCTGCATTCGTGTGAAATTCAGGTCCGATAACGAGACGGCCAAGGACTGGGCCCAGGGGCTTTCTTTGCGGCTATGGCTGATTAATCCGTGCTCTCGGCCGCGCGGCTCCGGATCAGCATATGAAAGCCCGGCTTCAGGTTAAGCTTGCTGCCCGGAATATTCAAAGTGCCATAGTCTGACGGCCCGTTCTTTCGGAATCCGAGCTGCCAGCGAAATTCCCGGAGCCCGAGGTTTGCGAACAGGGCATTCTGGCGGCCTTCGAGCGTCGCATGGCCGGCGGACGAATCGACGTCAGTGAAAGCAATACCGACATGATAGGATCCGTCGTCACGGTGCAGACGCGTGATGTAGCCCGTCAGAATCGCGCCCTTCGCCAGAAACTTCGTCTTTTTCACAAGCCGTGCCGTCACGGCATCGCCCACCGCTGAGTCGCCCGTGATGCGCGTTACAAGCGCCACGTCCATGTCGAAGTCAGCGGGTAGTTCAATCTCCGGAACCGGAACCGGCGGCGCGGGCGCGACCTTTTCATCCGGAATCACAAACGATAGGGATGATGCTCCCGAATACTGACGGCAGGTGTCGAAGCGCGTCTCGTTCCGGCTCTCGAATCCGGAAGATTCCGCCAGCATCAATTCGGAGCTTCGCGGCAGCACAAAGCTCGATCCACCGATGTCGACAGGTGCATACTCCAGATCATGGTTAGCGGACGATAGTCCCAGTTCATCGGGAATTTCGTCGGCGTGGACCTCCAGGCGTATTAAATCGTAGGTTTCGGCGTTTGCCCAAAGCGAACCGTGATATCCGACCACCGCGTCATTCGGATCGACATGCAGATGATAGCCGCTGGCCGAGGCGGGCACCCGGTAACTAAACCGCTCACACTTGACGCCGCCCTGGACCGCCGCGCCCTGGTAGCTGAATTCGACGTCCGGAGTGAGAAAAACACCCTTCGCAAAAAGCCCGAAGCTTCCATTTGCCAGTGCGCCGCTGCCGCTGACGAGCCGCCGGGGATCGGTCTCGGAGATCCGCTTGGCTCCGCGCCAACCGAACATCTCTTTCCCTTCCACAAAGGCGACCTCGAGGTGCAGCCGGTCGAGCAACTCAAAATGCCGGGAGGATTTGCGGCGTTGCAATCGGGTGACGCTTTCAGCGCACGTGTAATTCGGAAGGCTCAGCAGGTTTTCAGCGACCCGCGCCTTGATCCTATCCAGGATAGGGTTATCCGGAGCGCTCGCGGCGGCACACACACAAGCTGCCGCCAGGCAGACTGCTATACAACGCATCGGTGTATTCGTTATATATCGTTTCCTGCTAGGATCGCAAGTATGCCTGGAGCAAAAGTAACCGTAGCTAACAACGGTCCAATTCGAATTGAGGGTGAATTTACACTGCATGATGCGGCGGGAGGAGAGTACGGGCTGGCGGGCCGTACCGTTATCTCATTGTGCCGTTGCGGGTTTTCCGAGAACAAGCCGTTCTGCGATGGTCATCACGGCGTGCAGGGCTTTGAATCGCTTTGTCAGGCCCGTGAATTGCCTCCTCCAAAGCCAAAAATTTAATTCGTGCCCGAATCTCCTTCCTCAAAGAGTCCCCAAAAAACTGATTTCGTCCTTCAGATGCGCGCGGAGTGGAATGCCCGCGCGCGCCAGGACGCTCGCTTCTACGCTGCTTTTGCGCGGAGGAATCAGACGGATGAGGAGTTCATCGCAAGCGCGGCGGATACCCTGCCGACGCTCGAAAAGGAGTTTCGGCGTCTGCCGGGCACGCAGCGCGCGCTCGAGATCGGTTGTGGTCCGGGCCGGCTCATGGTACCAATGAGCCGTCATTTCGCGGAGATACACGGCGTGGACATCTCCGAGGAGATGGTGGCTCTCGCAAGCGACCGTTTAAAAAACATTCCTCATGCTCATGTGCGCGTCGGTTCGGGCTCCGACCTGGCGGACTTCCCGGACGACTTCTGCGATTTCGTGTATTCTTACACGGTGTTTCAGCACATTCCCAGTCGCGACGTAGTGCTCAACTACTTGCGAGAATCGCGGCGAGTGCTGCGGTCCGGCGGGATTCTGTGTTGTCAGCTTCGCGGCACTCCACCCCTCGACACCGAAATGCAGAGGGAAACCGAAACATGGACAGGGTGCTACTTCTATGCCGGCGAGATGTTTGCCTTTGCCGAAGACCATGACTTTCAACTGGTGGCGATCTCAGGCATCGATACGCAGTACATGTGGACCACCTGGCGCAAACCCGGCCCCCCGCTAAACGAAGAGTTCTCGCGCCTGGTTCTGAAGGATGTGACAATCTCCTCGGGCAGTGAGCATCGTGTGCCGAATCGCGGCCAGGATGCCTGTGTCAGCCTGTGGATCGAAGGTTTGCCATCGCATTGCCACCTCGGAAACCTGGAAGTCTGGTTCGGCGAAATGAGGACCCAAGGCTGCTACCTGTCTCCAATCACGGAAACGGGAGGCTGCCAACTGAATGCCCGCGTGCCCCCGAGCATCGCGCCCGGAACCGTTCTGGTCGGGATAAAGGTGTTACACAGCTTCAGATTCTCCGCGCCTCCCGAAGAGTCTGACATTGTGGAAGGATGCACAGGCGAAACCGCCTGCGCCACCTTGGGATTGCGGCGAGGCAGCGTGGTGGAGCAGGCGGTTCCGCCTGCCCGCTGCCCAATCGAAGTGTACGATCTGGAATTGACGCCTTCCGTAGTAACCATCACCGACGCAATCGAAATCGGATCCAAGTTTCGGATCGAGACGGGCGGCCTGAAAGTAACGCTGGAGGGAATAGCGGAGCCACACGAAGTCTCCTTCCATCTACGCGGCCGAATCGCGGAAATCGTCCAGGTGGAGTGCAAAGACCCGATCCTGTCGAAATACGAATACTCCTTTTATCTTCCGCATCGAACGCCGAAGGGCCCGCTGGACATCTCGATTCGTGTCTCCGGCCGCGACCTTCCGCCGGCTCGAGTCGAGGTGGTCTGATGACGCCGCGGAGGCGGTCATTACTCGACAGTTTCATATTGCTGGCCCTGGGCTTCGCGCTCATCCAGCCATTGTTCAATCTGGAATACCTCAACAATTGGGCGTCGATTGAGAGCACCTTCATCGCCCAAGGGCGTATGCTGCGCGAGCATTTGCCGCACACGTCCTGGCAGCCCTTATGGTATTGCGGCACGCGGTTCGATTACATCTATCCACCCGCGTTGCCCTACGGCACAGCGCTCCTCTCTTTGGCAACGGGGCGATCGACAGCGCGCGCTTACCACCTGTACACGGCGTCCCTGTATGTGCTCGGAATCGTAGGGGTGTATTGGCTAGCCTTCGCCGGCAGCCGTTCGCGCTTGCAGGCGTGGATCGCATCGCTCGGCGTCGCGCTGTTCTCCCCCTCGCTGGTCCTAATGAAAGCGCTGCACAACGACAGCCCGGATTGGGTGCCACAGCGGCTGCACGTTCTGATGAGTTACGGAGAAGGGCCTCATATCTCGGCGCTCGCGATCCTCGGGTTTGCGCTGGCCGCGTGCTTCGTTGCACTACGGGAATGGCGGCCACCCACCTTCGTTCTTGCCGGGTTTCTCTGCGCCGCAGTGGTCTCGAACAACTTCTACGGCGCAACGGCGCTCGCCATCTGCTTCCCGTTGATGGCCTGGGCCATTTGGCTGGATGTTCGTGGGCGCGATGTGTGGCTGCGAGCCGCTGGAATCGCAGTCGTGGCTTATGGGCTATGCGCTTTTTGGCTGACGCCATCGTACATCCGGATCACGACGCTGAACCTTCGCTGGGTTGCCGAACCGCGCTCCTCCTGGTCCCTGCCGTTCGTCCTGGTTTGCCTCGGAGCATTTGGGTACTTGAGCTTCCGTTTTGCCAAAGATCGTCGAAACGTCGCGTGGCCGGTTTTCCTGGCGGGCTCGGTCGCGTTCTTCGCCATTTACGTTCTGTCGAGTTATTACCTGCATTTCGTCATCACCGGGAATGCCATGCGCCTGGCTCCCGAACTCGACCTCGCGATCCTGTTGCTGCTGGCGTACGCGGCGACGACGTTGCGCTGGCCAATTCGCGCGATCGCGGCCATCGTCCTTATCGCAGCATGCTATCCGGCGATCCACTACGTCCGGCACGCCTGGTCTGTATTCCCGCGTATCAGTTGGCAGGCGGTGCAGCAGCGCTGCGAGTACCGGGTGACGAAATGGGTCCATGAGAACCTGCCGAATTCCCGCGCAATGCCGCCCGGTTCCATCCGATTCTGGTACGACACGTGGTTTGACAACTCGCAGATGTACGGCGGTTCCGACCAGGGATTATTGAACCAGATCCTTCCCGGGGCCGCCTGGGTGTCATTACATATGGACAAACCGGACGTCATTATCGCACTGCTCGATGCGCTGGGCGTCGACGCTTACATCGTCGCGGACAAGACCTCCGAGGAGGTGTACCATGACGTCTCGTTTCCCGATAAGTTTCGAGGCGCGATGCCCGTGCTCTTTGACGATCACCAGGGGAACGTCGTGTACCGGGTCCCAAGAAGCGCGCCTGGCATCGCACGTATTGTTGACCCTGTTCTGTTGAGTTCGATGGCGATCCCGCACGCCGACGATCTTGACACGCTGCGACGTTATGACGCCGCGATTGAGAACGGGGGAGCGAAAGTTGTCCAGCCCAGCCCCGAAGTATTCGACATCACCGCAAACATTTCAGCCGGCCAGGCATTGCTTTTGCAGGAAAGCTTCGATCCGGCATGGCACGCGTATGCCGGCGGAAAGCCTCTCGCGATTCGCAGGGACCCGTTGGATTTCATGCTGGTCGACGTGCCGCAAGGCGCGCAGACGATCCACTTCCAGTTTGAGACTCCGCTGGAAAACTGGTTCGGGTGGATACTCACGGTCCTAACGTGCGCTGCTTGTCTCGGATTGCTGTTCCTGCGGGCCAGAACCGCCACAGATCATATTCGGGCCGGCCGGTAATCCAGGCTTTAAGCCGGCGTCGGGTTGTTAACGCGACTGCCGGTCGCGTTCAACAACGCCGACGAACGCCGGTTGGCAACCTCCAATAAAAACGAAATGGAATGGGGCCTGAACGCCGCCGTTCCGATCAACGAAGAGTCAGAGGCGCCGGCGAACTGCACACGGTTCCCGCCGCATCCGTGCCGCAAACATACATCGACGTAGTCATGGCCGGCAAATCGGCCGGCACCACCAGGTCGATCTGCTGCACCCCGAGCAGGGTTGGAGCCGGTCCGGCATAGTAAGGCGCCGTGATGTCGCGATCGTGAATGTGGCCTGTAATCGTGCCCGAGCCGGAAAGGCCGGTGGCAAAGACCTGAATCACGCTACCCGGATCCGCACCGTTGTCCGCGCTGTTAACCGAATAATCCTGATTCAGAATCGCGCCCGGGAAGATGGCGGGTTGGAAGTTTATCACCGGAACGGTGCGAGCAGCGCTGCTCATGCCGTCCACTGCGACCACCAGTTGCGTGGTTTTTTGGCCGGCGATGTCGGTCGGAACCAGCAGGTTGATCTGGTTTGTATTGCTGAAGAGAATGTTCGCGGAAATGCCGTCAAACGTAGCGGTGACCGACTTCCCATCGAAAGCCGCGCCCCAAACCGTGCTCAGCGACCCCGGAACCACTGGGGCTTCGGTCAAGCTGGCCGAATTCACAACGCTTGCGACGGACGGCCCGGCAACCGTGACTGTGAACGTGATCGGAATCGTGGCTGAGCCGGTGACGCCGGCGTCAACGGTAACCGTCGCCTGGTAGGTTCCCGGCGCAAGCCCATCCGGAAGCGCGTCGATGCGGATAGTGGCGTTGTTCACACCCGAAGTGGGGTCGATCCGGAGCCATCCTGAGCCGCCGCTGGCATAGGTCACCCTGGTCACCCAGCGGAGCACTCCTGAGCCACCGTTGCGGACGGAGACATAGTTCACCTGGTAATCTGACCCGGTAGTTGCCTGGTAGACGAGAGGCGTCGTGTTCACCATGAGTTTGGGAACGTAGGACGCGTTGCAGTCGCCGATGATGGTGCAGTCCGGCAGCGGACCGAGTGCCAGGAAGCGGGGAATCGGCGCTGTCGGCGATGTGGTCCCGATGGTCGAAACGGGTGCGAAGAACACGTCCTCGCTGGTCACGATTGTGCTTCCGCCTCCGCTCGGCGCAAGGCCCAGGAAAGTCGGAAACTGCGCTGTCTCGATCGCTGTTGGATTCGCGTCCACTACTTCGTACACTGCGTATGCTGACCCATTTTGAAGGGACAACTCGCTGACGGAATCAAAGATAGCGACTGCGGAACCGGCGGCTCCGGGCGTATAAACCGGGCTCCCGCCTGCGCCGTTGTTATCCGCTCCCGGGACGCGCGCCAGCAGTAAGGAACCACCTTTTGACGGCCGATACGCGCCACCCGACGGCGGCACTCCAAAGTCGCCGCCAGCCGTTGGCTGCACAGCGTCCGAGCCCGCTACGACATCGGGAACGAACAGGCGAGCGCCCGCGGGGAATCCTGAATAACGCACGACGATTCGCGTCCCCGTATCGGCATTCAGGTTCTCGGAAGCCGATAATTGCGTGAAGGCGTCGCCGAAACCTTCGGTCACCCGGGTCGTGGCAAAAATCGCGTTCGAAGCAATGAGACTGCTAAAGCTGATCGTATCCGGGAGGGGGGAGCCGTTCGGCGCGCAAACCAGCTTGGAAGAAAAGCCGGTGTATAGTCCGCGTTCCGGCGTCCCTACCGTGACCTGAGCGTTGGTGATCGGAAGCAGGGTCGACGCATTCACCGCCAGATACGCAAAAAGGGACGCGCCGGTAGGAGCCTGTGTGGCATTGCCCCGAATGCCGGCGATACGGAGCGTCACCCTGCCTGATGATGAGAACGTGAATGAGACGCCGTTATAGGCAAGTCCGTTCGAACCCGTGAGGAGGGGCAGCACCGGAATTGGAACCTGTCCCGATCCCTGGTCCATGGAGAATATTGTTCCCAGCACAGTAGCCCCGGCACCGACGCGATTCGACAGCGGAATATTGAGCGAGACCGTGAAATTGCCGGTCAGGGTAGCGCCTGGCGTACCGATACAGTCAAAGACAATATCGCCGAGCCGCTCCGTCAGACCTTCGGCGCGTACGACCGGCGGGTTCGCGCCAGTAGCGCAGGAATTCGGTGCCTGCGCCAGCAAGAGGCCCAGCGGCTGCGAGATCAAGAAAAGGAAAGCAAAGGAAAAGCGAGGATGTAACATACAACTGAACTTCAGTTGTTTGGAGTTTATCAGAATCCAGGAGGGAGGTACCTAGCCGTGCAGATTCGGGTGGTGAATGGAGGGGCCGCGGACCGACCCGAACCCGCACGGCAAGAGGAACGCTTCGCAACGGGGCGAAGCGCGCTAAGGGAGACTACGTGGTTCCCTCAACTGTGAACCAAACCGGCTCCTCGAGATACTGAGGATTCGGCGGGGCCGTCAACACCATCAGTTGATAGCGGCCCGGCTTCGCGGCTGCCGGTACTTTAAACTTCAACTCGGTTTCCGTCTGGCTCGTCAACGTAACCGGGATCGTCTTATCGCCCTGAATGAGATAAACCGAAGCAACGAGTTCCTTCTGGAGATTGGTCCCCGTTGCGGTCATCTCGTCTCCCATTTTCACGGTGTCCGGATCGACCGTCTTGATCATAGGTACGGGTTTGTACGGCTGATCGGCGGCCCAGGCGATCGCGAATACCGCAAGAACACACACCAAAAAAACTGTCGTGAACCGGAGCATTGGGGATTTCTCCTTCTGTTTCCCAACTTGTAACGTGCAATCCATCGTCCAGACCGTCTCGGCTTATTCCGCCTGGACTCTGCCGGCGAGTTGGCGATAAGTAAAGATCGAATAACCGGCGGCGAGGAGCATTCCCGGAATCCACCACCACAGGCCGACCACCAAGCCGTAGTGTGCCGCGGCAGCGTTGTAAATCGTTAAGCCCGCACTGGCTTTTCCGTTTGACGGCAAAACGTATGGGAAAACACCAAAGGCCGCGCTACACAGCATGCCGACCAAAAACGCCGACGAACCGGCGAAAGCGCCGAGGTTGCTGCCTCGTCGATTGAGGACAAAAGCTGCGATCAAACCGGCCAGCGCGATCGCCGGAAACACAAAACCCCACGGATTTGCGCCAAATTGCGCACCCAGGTTGGGTTGGATGAGAAAGCTGAACCACGTGATGACGAGAGTCAGCAGAGCGACCGGCCAGGCGACGGTGGACGCCATTCGCGTCGCACGTTCATAGACGGCGCCAGTGGTTTTTAGTGCGATCCAAAGACTCCCGTGAAGGGCCAGGGCAGCGAAGGCCGTGAGGCCAACCAGCAGCGTGTACCAATCAATGATGCCGGTCTCGTGGCCGACACTCAGATTGACCCACAGAGGAACGAAAAAGAAACCCGAATCGTCGAGCGGAACACCACGGACGACGTTCCCGAGCGCCACGCCAAAGACGAGGGCAAGAACCGCGCTGGCGCCGCAGAAGACCGTATCCCAGAACGGTCGCCACACGTTGCTGTCGATGTGATTGCGAAATTCGATTGCGATGCCGCGGAGGATCAAGAGCCAAAGCACGATCATCAGCGCCAGATAGAAGCCGCTGAAAGCCGAGGAATACAGGCTGGGAAACGCGAAATAGAGAGTACCGCCGCCGGCCAGCAGCCACACCTCGTTGCCATCCCAGACCGGCCCGATGGAGCCAAGTACCTGGCGTCGTTCCGCGTCGTTGCGCGCGACGAACAGGTGCAGCATTCCCACGCCGAAATCGAATCCGTCTAAGACCACGTAGCCGGCGATCATGATCGCCACGAGACAAAACCAGAGCACCTCCATGATTAGTGACCTCCTTCGGCGGCCACGGGGCCCTGCTCAATTTCGCGGAAGACCAGAAACAGGAAGAGAATGCCGAGCACCATGTATAGGCCCATAAACCCAATCAGAGTGAACAGTCCGTTCCCGGCCGAGACGCGCTCCGAGTATCCGTTCAGCGTGCGCATCAAGCCATACACGAGCCAGGGCTGACGCCCGAGTTCGGCCGTCATCCAACCGGCAGTTGTGGCGATGTAGGGGAACGGAATCATCAGCATGAGAATCCAGAGGAGCGGCCGCGCCTTGAACAGAACGCCTTTCCATAATGCGAGGGCGCACGCGATCATTACGGTGGCCAGGATGGTTCCCAGTCCGACCATCACGTGGTAGGAGTAGTACAGCAGCGGAATGTTGTCGGGCCATTGATCGTGCGGAAACGCGTTTAGTCCCTGGATCTCGGCGTTCCATCGCTTATATGTAAGGAAGCTCAGGATTCCCGGCACCACGATGGGATTGTCGAGGCGCGACTTCTCGGCATCCGGTTGGCCGACGAGAGCAATCGGCGCGCTGGACGTGGTTTCGAAAAGTCCCTCCATCGCGGCAAGCGTGATGGGTTGAAATTGAGCAATGTTGCGACCCTGTCCATCGCCGGTGGGGAAAATCAAAACGATGGTGGCGATCAATCCTGCCAAGACGCCGGTTTTCACAAACACCTGGGCGTGACTCTCGTGCCTGTGTGCCAGGAGATAAAACGCGCCGACGGCAGCCATCACGAAGCTCCCGGTGACGACCGAGGCGGTCATATTGTGGAGGTACTGCCAGAGAATCCAAGGATTCAGCACCAGGCCCCAAAAGCTGCTGAGCAGAATCTCTCCGTGCGACCCCAGCGCGTAGCCCTCGGGATGCTGCATCCAGGCGTCGGTTGCGATGATGAAATAGCCCGATAGCCACGAACCCAGGAACACCATTGCGGATGTGAGCCAGTGGAGCTTGGGCCCGAGGCGCTTTTCGCCGTAGACGAATAACCCCAGGAAGGTGGATTCAAGGAAGAATGAAAAGACGCCTTCCATCGCCAATGTTTGACCGATGACACCTCCCGCAGCTTTGGAGAAACGCGCCCAGTTGGTTCCAAACTGAAATTCCATTGGGATGCCGGTCACGACGCCGACGGCGAAGTTGATGGCAAAGATCCGTGCCCAAAAGCGGGCAGCAGCATTGTAGCGGTCGTCGTGCTTCCACAGCGCCAGGGTTTTCAATACAAGGATCAGCAGCGCCAAACCCATCGTCAATTGGGGAAACAAGTAATGAAAGGTGACAGTGAACGCAAAGTGCAGGCGGTGTACTGCAAGAGCTGAGTCCACTAGTTACTCCTCAATCTGGGTGTGTGAAATAGCGCACTGCGCGCATGTTCGACGGCGATGATTATGAATCTAAACGGCTCCATGTCGGACCACCGTTTGCACGTTGAGGGCCGGAGGGACTTTCATGGACCTTAATGTTCGGTATCTGGGTGGCAAGAAGTTCGACGCCGAAGCCCGCGGGCATCATGTTGTAAGCGACCAACCGCTGGATGACAACGGCACCGACCAGGGAATGACGCCGCCTGAGCTCTTTCTCGGTTCCTTAGGAAGCTGCGCCGCCTATTATGCGGCAGAGTATCTCATCGTTCGGGGTCTGTCGACTGATGGACTGGAAGTGCACGTATCGGCGTTGAAGGAAGGCAAGCCGGTGAGGATCGCAAGGATTCAGATCGACGTGAAAGCGCCGGGATTGGACTTTGCCGACGATCGCCATCGCGAAGGGCTGAAGCGTGCCGTGGATGCCTGCCTGATCCACAATACGCTGCAGGTTCCAACGAGAGTGGATATTCACATTGCCGAGAGTGTCGAAGCGCGGGACCTGGTCCACGCTTAGGCGATAACGCATTTCACGGCCTTTTTGAAGGCGTGGCCGTGTGACAGCCTGTTTCCTGCGCGGATGGACTGTCGAGCCGCGAGAAATGAATGCCAAGCCTGGGCAGGTTCTGGCGCTCAAGGTCGGCAAAGACAGTGCGTCGACCGAATCTCGAACTGCTGGTCTAGCAGATCGAAAGATACCATCAGTGCACAGAATATTGTCGAAATCGGACCGACGGCTCTCCGGCTCAGCCCTACTGCTTCTGGTACACCATCTTCTGGTCGGCCTCGCCCATGGCGCTGGTCAGGTGCACGTTGACCGTCAGCACCTTACCGTCCGGCCCCACAACGTACACCTGCTTTAGCCCAATCTCCTGGTCCTGAACGTTCAGCTTTGAGTTGACCACCAGGTTGCCGCTTTCCCACCCGGCAGTGCTCTTGATCACGAGTTCACCGGCGTGATTCACGCATTCCTTGCCGTCGGTGGTGAGATTCAGGTCAAAGTTCTGTTTTCCCTGCGGGCCGACTGAAGCGACCGCCACCTTGAGGCTCGGTTCATTGTGATCGACGGTCTGGGTCTCACTCTCAGGGCCTGGCAGCGGACCAAAATCGCTCTTCGCGGTATCCAGCTTCCACACACCACTCAGATTGGGAATCGCGCCGGTCGCTTTCGCGGGCGCAGGGCTGGGTGGGGCGGTGCTCGCGGTCGCCGTCGCCGCCGCGCCGCCGGCCTGCTTCTCAAATACCGACTTCTGGTCGAGCTCACCCATGGGGCTGTTGATATGCGCCGCCTGGGTCAGGGTGTTACCATCCGCCGATAAGGTCCAGTTGGATTTCACCACGATCGCATTGCCATCGAAGTCGATTTTCGTCGTGACAACGAGGGCCGATCCTTCCCAAGCGGACGACATTTTGAGTTCGCGGCCACCAGCCTGGTTGGCCGTCTCGGTCCCATCGAACTTGAAACTAATCGTATTGTTCTGATCGCCTTGCGCACTCTTCGCGACCACCGCGTCCTTGATGCCTCCATCCGTCTGTTCGATGGTGTCGAGGCGGCTTTCGGGGGCAGGCAATGGCCCGAAATCGCTCTTGGAAACGTTGAGTTTCCAGGTTCCGGTGAAATTCGGCTTGGTTTGCGCAAAGCTAACCGCGGCCAACAACAATGCGAGTACGAGTATACGCTTCATGGGGAATCCTTCGGGGATTTTCCTTATAGTGTACACGATGTCGGCGACGGGTCTAAAGGTCATTTCCAGGCCTGCCGATGACTTCAGGTAGCAGGCATGGACCACATCGACTGGGTACGCTCTCCGGAAGAGCTGTTTTCCGACCTTGCGAAGGCGCTAGAGTTTCGTCCAAGTCTAATCTATCAGTACCGTAAGGGCCGGCTCCCCATGAGCCAAACCCGCGTGCTGCTGAAGCGCATTTTGAAGCCCCTCGCCGAATCCGCGGCGTTTACGCTCGGTCCGCTATTCCTTGCAGCCTATTACACCGCCATGTCGAGCAACATATCGCTCTCGGATGGGTTGCTGCAAGTGTTCGGATTCTTCATGCGCCCATGGGAATACGCCGAAATTCACGGCTGGCTGCGGACAGTTCTGGGTATTAAAGCTGCGCTGGCCTCACTGGGAGCCGGTGTCTACTATGCGACCAAGATCCCCATCGACCTCGCCTTCGACATCATGGCTGGGCGCGTCAAATGCTCGGAGGGACGTGTAACGGTTAGAGAAGAAGAGAAGCGCCTCCCCGGACGCCGCGATGAGAGTCCCTTCTACTACTTCGAAATGAAAGAGCGCTCCTTTGAGGTCTCTCGTGAAGCGTTCCGGGCCATCGATCCAGGTGGGTCATACCGCGTTTATTACGGCCCGCGAAGTCAGGTGCTGGTCGCCATGGAACCGAGCAATCTCATGCTCCAGGATCAGCGCGAATCGTTCGGCTCGGAGTCTTTCTCGGCCGGCGGCGTTTAGCTACCCTTAAGGGTTGGACCTTTCCGACTTTTGTCCTCAGCCTGACCTTGCACGCGCGGCCACCATTCCTGCGCGATGGTATACCGATCCCCAGTTTCTCAGCCTGGAACGGCGCAAGATCTTCGCACGTACCTGGCAGCCTGCTGGCTACCTGTCGCAATTAACGAGCCCGGGCGATTTTTCAGCGTGCGAGATCCAGGGCGAACCGATCGCTCTCGTTCGTGGCAAGGACGGGACACTGCGAGCACTGTCCAATGTTTGCCGGCACCGCGCTTCGACCATTCTTGAGGGCAACGGAACGACTAAAGTTCTGCGGTGCCCTTATCACGCCTGGAGCTATTCCCTCGAAGGCGCTCTAATCGGAGCGCCCGAATTTGACGGGGTCGAGGATTGGGATCGAACTCAGGTCTGCTTGCCGGAATTCCGGGTCGACACCTGGGGGCCATTCGCTTTCGTCAACCAGGATCGCGACGCTCTTCCACTGCGGGAGATGTGGGGTGACATTACTCAGCAGACCGAGGAATTCGGGTGTCCGGTGGACAAGCTTCGGCTCTCCGAACGTCGCGACTACGTGCTCAACTGCAACTGGAAGGTCTATATCGACAACTACCTCGAAGGCTATCATCTCCCGGCGGCGCATCCGGGCCTGTTTCGGGAGCTCGATTATCAGCAGTATCGGGTCGACACTTTCCGCTATCATTCCTCGCAATATGCACCAATCCGGCCCAAGCACGGGACTGGCGAGACGCGGCGGTATGAATACGACAGTGAGGGTCGTGGAGCGCTTTACTTTTGGATCTTCCCGAACTTCATGCTCAACATTTACCCCGACAATTTGAGCAGTAACATCATCCTGCCGCTGGGCCCCGACAAGACGTTGACCGTGTTTGAGTGGTTCTCTTACGGCGGAGGACAGGTAGCGCCGGAAACCATCGCGTTCAGCGACGAGATTCAACAGGAAGACATCAAAATCTGCGAGAACGTGCAGCGGGGGCTGAATTCGAGCACCTATAACCAGGGCCGTTACTCAATGAAGCGTGAAAACGGCGTGCACCATTTTCACATGCTGCTGCACGAGTTCCTCACCAAATAGGCCTCAGCAGGTGGGGCTGGCATTCGGCCTGCCCGATTTCCGCCACGGGCTGTCAGGGCCGGAGTTCGACGTCAAATTCGAAATAGCCTTGGTTATCAGCGGGTTTTCCGAGCCGGGGATTAACCGAAAACTCCGTCTGCCCGCGCTTTGTGCGCGTGATCAACGTGGTGTCCGAAGGCCCGCCACAGCCCTGGGTGCCGCGCGCGATGTCCCAACAGACGAATCCTCGGGCATTGCTGATGTCCAGGTGGCGATGCGAGCGATTCGGGATGGTCGCGCCCCACGCCGCGTTTGCCGGCAGCACAACGTGAAAGCGCCCCGAACCCGCCGCCTCGACCGTCGCGCGCTCCGGCGTGCACAAATTCCGGTCCGGAAGGCATGCGGTGCCTTGCGAAGACACGCTTGAAGAAGCGAACGACACAGTCGAGGAAACGTCCGGTTTCGGGGCGGGCACAAAAGACCAGCTCAGGATGTCGTGATTCTCATAACCGCTGCCAGTCGATGCGGTAAACCCGATGTACGCCGACCCGTCCGCGTCGATGACGGTCGACAGGTCGACCGGCGAAGTGAGCACCGGCTTCACGGCTTTGTCCAGGAAAATGGAAAGGATCGGTGGCTGATACAGGACACGCGCCACATGAATGCCGCCATCTTTGAGGTGCGGCTTGAGCTTATGCACATAGGCGAGGCGAGGGGGCGGCCAACTCATCGACGGCAGCCTTCCATTGGTGCACATGCTCACGTAGTTGTCAGACGGGTCGCCTAGCTCCGCATTGCGAAAGGTGTCGAAGAAGACCGCGATGCTACGAGGAATCCCAGGACTGTTCATATCGCCACGTCCATCACCGAGGGCGAAGCCTCCGGAAGCGCCGCGTCCCGCGATGGCGGCCGACCCGGCATTCTGGAGAACGAAAGCGAAACCATCTGCTCCCGCTCCGGCGCCGCCCTCGCCGGTGAGTTGGAACCGGAATGTCGTGTCGAAGCCGTCACCGACTCGCTGCTTTTCGCCGTACCACGCGGCTCCCACGGACCACTCTGTGGCCGGCGTCAGCCGCAGCGTCTCGCCCTGGTACGTCGCCGAACCTGCCAGCCGAAGCCCCATCAAACTGGGCTGCGAGCTGAGCGGCAGGCACAACGCCGTGATGAGCAGCGGCCAGACCCAAATAGGACGCTTATCTACCAGCCTTTCAAGAGAGTCGATGAAATCTAAGCTGGCGCGGGCGGTATCGGCTTCTTCTGCGCGTTCTCGATGAAGTCCAAAGCCAACGGAAACCGCCTGCTCCGCCGTGCTTTTGGAGAGCATCCGGAGTCCGCAAGATTTTGGGTCCACGGCAGGGCCGTGCGCGGGCGAGCCGCCAGATAAGACAAGCCTCACACCGCTAGCGTAGCGATTCCCGATGTTCCCCGGGCATGAGAGCAACGCGTGTCAGTCCGGCTCCTTTCGCAATGTCGATGACTTCGGCCACCTGGCTGAACTCGAGATCACCTTCCGCTCGGATGAAAAGGACACGATCCGCAGTGCCTCCAAAGATGCGCACAAAACGAGCATAGAGGTCGCTTATAGCCACTCGTTCCTGGTTAATCCGAACGGCGCGTTCGGGCAGGACGGTGACGACAATATCGGTAGTGGGCGCCGGGGTTTGTGCGGATTGCGGCTCCTCCGGCACTAGCGTCTTTAAACCCTTCGGGGCGAGCGGCGTAATCAACATGAAGATGATGATCAACACCAGAAGTACGTCGATCATCGGCGTGACGTTAATAGATGCAGTTTGCCGATCGGAAGAGCCGAGTAGCATTGCCATGCGATCACCCTGGCTAATTGGACACGAGGTGATGGCGAGAAGTTCCCGCCCGATCCTGCCGCTATCGAGCGCCGGCCAGCCAATGCAACAAGGCAGTCAGCGTGTGAAATTTTCGCAATGCCGAGTTCCTGTTCCGTGCGCGCTGTCGCGATCTGGTCGGGGACGCCTCGACCCCCGATGGCGCGTTCTGCGCCGACACTCCCGTTGGGCGCCGCGTGCACCTTCGATTCTTCAGCGTGCCGAACAGGACCAGCTTACGGCTCGTCAGATTCACGACCGCATCCAGTTGCGTTCCATATTGGATGACCGTTTTCTCCAATACAAGGTATAGGGAGCTTGCTTATTGTGATCTCATGTGCCGAAACTTCTGTAGGGTATTGCTCTTCACCTTGTTGCTCAGTGCGCATGGGAACGCCGCGGACCAGCCCGTCTTGGTCAACACGTGCCTGATAACGAACCGCGTCAGCGAAATGGTCCGGTTTTACAAACGCGTCTTACGAGTGGAGCCGAGGCAGGTCAACGATCGCTATGCTGAATTTTCTACGGGTACCGGCGTGCTGGCGCTGTTCTCCGCCGAGGCCCAAGAAAGCTATATCCCAGGCTCAGCTCAGGCAGCGAAAAATCGGAGCGTCATTCTGGAATTCCACGTCCAAAACGTTGACGTTGAATATGAACGGCTCAGCACTTTCGTTGAGTCGTGGGTCAAGAAGCCAGCAACCACACCTTGGGGAACGCGATCCTTCTACTTTCGCGATCCGGATGGCAACCTCGTCGACTTTTGGATGCTGGTGCCAGGCAAATGACGTCAAGGCTTCTGCTTTCAGACCATGGCACGCTGCAGCATGCCATGCAGTTCAGTTTTGTCCGCTAAGGAAATCACTGATGCATACAGGATTTATGGCCGTAACCAAACCGCCCCATTCTGAATCTCACAGGACATGCGGCTCGTAGTGTCTCTCGCGGTAGTCTTGTCCCTGGATGCCCAAGTGAACGTCCTGACATGGCATAATGACAATGCTCGGACCGGACAGAACTTGAACGAGACGATTCTTACCCCGGCTACCGTGGATTCCAGCACCTTTGGTAAGCTTTTCGTGATTCCCGTGGATGGGAAGGTCGATGCCCAGCCGCTTTACGTTCCCTCGGTTGCTGTGCCCAATAAGGGAACGCACAATGTGCTCTACGTCGTCACGGAACACGACAGCGCATATGCGTTCGACGCGGACGACGGAACGCCGCTTTGGCATGTCTCGCTTTTGAATTCCGGCGAGTCAACCTCGGACGACCGTAGTTGCGGTCAGGTGACACCGGAGATCGGGATCACTTCAACGCCAGTCATCGATGTTCGGATCGGTTCCCATGGAGTGATGTATGTCGTCTCGATGTCGAAAGACGCCTCGGGCAGTTATCATCAGCGCTTGCATGCCTTGGATCTCATCACAGGTGGGGAACAGCTTGGTGGACCAGTAGAAGTTCAGGCCAGCTATCCCGGCGCTGGAAACTTCGATGGGAAACAGTACAAAGAACGGGCAGCTCTCCTGATCGCAAATGGCATCGTCTACACAAGCTGGGCCTCGCACTGCGATATTCCTCCATACACCGGCTGGGTGATCGGCTACGACGAAAGTACCCTGCAGCGTGTCACGGTCATGAACCTGACGCCGAATGGCAGCGAGGGTTCGATCTGGGCCTCAGGAGCGGGCCCGGCTGCAGATGCCTCTGGAACTATCTACCTCATGACAGCCAATGGAACATTCGACACAACGCTCGATAGTTCGGGGATGCCCTCTCGCGGCGATTTCGGAAATGCATTCGTGAAGCTCACACCCTCCGGCACGGCACTGTCCGTGACAGATTACTTCACCATGTCGAACACCGTTTCAGAGTCGGCCGCGGATGAAGACTTGGGTTCCGGCGGCCTGATTTTGCTTCCGTCGCTCCAGGATGCGCAAGGCAATGCCCACGACCTCACGGTCGGCGCCGGAAAAGACGGCAACATGTACGTAGTGGATCGCAACAACATGGGACACTTCCGAAAGGACAGCAACTCCATCTACCAGGATCTACAGGGTGCCTTGGGCGGCGTTTTTTCCACGCCGGCCTGGTTCAATGGAAGCCTGTATTATGCCTCGGTCGGCGGAAGGCTTATGCAGTTCGTGTTTCGGAATGGTGTTTTCGTCGAGAGCCCAACGTCCCAGTCGGCAACGACCTTCCCGTATCCGGGCGCAACTCCATCCATTTCCGCGAGTGGAAACTCGAATGGGATTGCCTGGGTGGCCGAGAATTCGAATCCCGCCGTGCTGCATGCTTACGATGCCGCGGATCTTTCGAAGGAGTTATACAACAGCAATCAAGCGGCGAATGGCCGCGATCATTTCGGTACAGGGAATAAGTACATCGTCCCGACTGTGGCGAATGGCAAGGTGTATGTAGCAACGACGAACGGAATTGGTGTTTTTGGATTAATCGCCGGCTTCCAGTTTGTGCCGGTGACGCCCTGCCGCATGGCTGACACGCGCAGTGCCACCGGGCCCTTCGGTGGACCAGCACTCATCGGAGGCACAGGCCGGACTTACGCCGTGCCGGCAAGCGCCTGTAACATTCCGGCAACCGCGGTAGCGTATTCGCTGAATATCACGGCGGTTCCACCCGGCCCGCTCTCGTATCTCTCCGTCTGGCCTGCTGGCCAGCCACAACCCTTCGTCTCCACCTTGAACTCCTTCGATGGCCGCGTTGTCGCCAATGCCGCGATTGTTCCCGCTGGCACGCAGGGCGCGGTCAGCTTGTACGCCAGCGACACTACCGACGTCGTCATCGACATCAATGGCTACTTCGCTCCGTCGAAGACTCCAGGCAGTCTTTCGTTCTATAGCCTGACTCCGTGCCGGATTGCCGATACACGTAGCGCAGCGGGGCAGTTGGGCGGTCCATTCATCAGTGGCGGTTCCGCGCGCAATTTCCCCATCGCCTCCAGCCCTTGTTTAGGTTCGAATACGGCACAGGCGTATGCGCTAAACATCACGGTGGTGCCTCACCAGCCACTCGAGTATCTGGCTACGTGGCCGAGTGGCCAGGCACAGCCTTTCGTGTCGACTTTGAACTCCTCCGATGGAAGCGTTGTCGCCAATGCGGCGATCGTGCCTGCCGGTAGCAATGGAGCCATCAGCGTTTTTGCGACCGGCGACACCGACGTCATCATCGACATTAATGGATACTTCGCTCCGCCGGGCTCGCCCGCAGCGCGGTCGCTGTACACGGTGTCGCCGTGCCGGGTGGTAGATACACGGGGAGGGTTCAGTGCTCCGTTCGGGCCGCCCAGCCTGCCGCTCGGTGGATCGCGAAGCTTCCCTATTCCGACCGGAGCGTGTGCTGGCATTCCTGCTTCGGTACAAGCCTATTCGCTCAACGTCACGGTAGTGCCAAACGGTCCCTTGAGCTACTTGACTGCCTGGCCAACAGGATTGCCTCAGCCTGTTGTCTCCACGGTCAACTCTCCAGCCGGAAAGGTCGTGGCCAATGCCGCGATCGTGCGGGCTGGGACTAATGGTGCGATTACCGTGTTCGTGACCAACCCTACGGATCTGATCCTCGACATCAACGCATACTTCGCACCTTAATCCTGTCCGGGTTTGAGGCGAATGGCCGCCCAATCCACTAATTGACTCAGATCGCCAAACCGGTGGCAATACTCAGCCGCTTGGCGCAAAGCCCCAGGGCAGATTTCGACCACTGGGCCTTTGAACACGAAGGGCGCGTAAACGGGAATCGGAAGCATCAAAGCACGACCTCAGCTCCCACAGCCTGGTCGAGTTGGCTGCCTGCCGTCAGAAACGCGCCGATGAGGTTCAGGTAGGCCACCTGAATGCTCCGGTAGTCGCTCTGTGCCTGCAAAAAATCAAGCAGCGAAGCTCCGCCATGCTCATACGAGTACGAAATAATATCCCGAACTTCAGTGGCCTGTTTCAAATAGTCCGACTTATACGGCCGCAGTAGGGCGAGATTGCTGTTCAGCGTCGCATAGGCGGAGTCTACATCCCCGAAAACCTGGGCTTCAGTCGCATCGCGCGTTCGCTCAGAACGACTAATATCCAGCAGAGTCTTCTGCTTCTCGCCCTGATTGCGATCAAAGATACGCAGAGGAATACTCACGTTCACCCCGAAGTAGAAGGTCAACGGCGGGTTATGTGCGACGTCCACTCCAAATGTCGGGTCGGTGGAACCGTTCGCAATCGCCAACTTATGATCGGTTTTCGCTTTCTCAATCGTTCGAACGGAGGCCTTCAGGTCAGGCCGGTTGTCCGCCGCCATCTGGCGCAGTCGAGTGAGCGGAGGAATGTCTTCTGTGAAATCGAAGGTCCCGGTCACATCGAACTGATCCACCGAGGTGCGATCGTTGAGCAGCGTTAACAACTGGATTTTTGCGGTGCGCAGATTTACCAGGGCGGTTTGGACGTCGGTCTCGAACTGTACGCGCTGCAACTTCAGGCGAATCAGATCCACCCTGGCAATGTCGCCCGCCTTTTGCCGGGCTTCGTTGATCGACAATAAGTTGTCGTAATAGGCGAGAGTCTCGCGAGCCAGGGCGAGCACCTGCTTGGCCTGCAGTAACTGCACGAATGTATTGCGCACGGTGAACACCATGGTGCGCTCCAGATCCTGTTGCTGCGACTCGGCGATATCGGTGGCCTGCCTGGCGCTCTCCAGGCGCAGTTCGCGTTTGTGCCCGCGCTCGTGCAAATAGCTGAACGAGTATATCGGCAGCGCGAACGCCAGGGGCCGATATGGGTTGCTCGTGAACGGTTGAAGCTGGTCCACTCCGACGGTTGCGTCCGGATTCGGCCGCAGGTACGCGGTCACCTCGTCTGCCCGCGATTCGTCAATGCCGATACGGCCCGCCTTCAGAGTGGGGTTCGTCGCGATGAACCGGTCGCGAATCTGCTGCCATGTAAAAACCTGTTGAGCCGTCGCCAGACGCGTCAGCGAGACCGCAATCAGAAATGTTGTGCACAGATGCCGTGAACGACAAATGCGCTGCATACTACCTCCAATTTGAATGGTCGTTTCGAGGGGCGTCATACCTGAAGCACGTCGCCATCGCGCGCCACGAGCGCATAGAGCACGGGCGCCAGGAACACCGACAGAAGTAAACGCGAGAGAAGACCGCCGACAATAACGATGGCGAACGGCTTTTGCGAGTCGCTGCCGATGCCGGTGGACATGGCAGCCGGCAGCATGCCAAGGCAGGCAACCAGGGCCGTCATCATGATGGGCCGCAGCCGCAGGACTGACGCTTCCAGCGTGGCCGTCATGGTGTCGCGACCTTCCAGCCGAAGCTTGTTAATGAACGAATATAAGATCACGCTGGTCTGCACCGCGACGCCCATCAGCGCAATGAAACCCAACATTGACGACACGCTGAAAGTCGTGTGCGTCATCCACAACGCCAGCAGACCGCCGACTGGCTGCGTAAGAAATACGCTCAGCAGGATGATGGCTGGGAATTTCAGGTTGCCGTACAGCGCGAACAGGATCAGGATGATCAACAGTGCCGTCAGGGGCAGAATAAACTTCATCTGGGAGCGCGCGGCAAGATAATCTTTGTACTCGCCGCCCCAATCGAACCGGTAGCCGATGGGCAGGTGCACCGCCGCTTCCACCTTGCTCCGCGCTTCTCCGACCGCGCTTGCAAGGTCGCGGCCCTCCACGCTGAACTGCACGCCAACGTAGCGCTCGTTTTCTTCGCGATAAATAAATGATGCGCCATTCTCGACCCGTATGCTGGCGAATTGGCTGAGGGGCAGATACTGACCGTCCGGAGTTGCCACCAGGAGGTTCTTGATCGCATCCATGTTCTTGCGAAAGGGTTCCTGCAGGCGTACTTCGAGGTCGAATTGACGCTCGCCCTGGATTACCTGCGAGGCGGCCGCACCGCCGATGGCGGTTTCAATCAGTGTATTGATATCGCTGACGTTCAGGCCGAAGCGCGCCATCTTGGCGCGGTCAGGCTCGATAATCAAGCTGGGCTGGCCAAGCTCGCGCACCAACGTGATTTCAGTCACGCCCGGGATCTTGGACAGAATATCCCTGGCCTCGGTAGCCTTCTGTTGCAGCGTATTCAGGTCACTTCCAAAAATCTTCACCGCCAGGGCGCTCTTCAGGCCTGTCTCCGCTTCGTCGACGGCATCCTCGGCGGGCTGCGTGTAATTGAAGATGACGCCAGGAAATGAAGAGAGCTTCTTCTGAATGGCTTCGATCAGTTCAGGCTTTGTGTGGATAGCGCCGCTCCAGGCGGGGTCCCCGTATGGCTTGAGGCCTACATAGAATTCGTTATTGAAAAAGCCGGTCGGATCGGTGCCGTCGTCAGGACGCCCGAGTTCGTTCCCCACGGTCGTCACCTGCGGAAACCCAAGCAGGATATTCCGAATCTCGGGGGATAGTTTGCTCGCGTCTTCAAAAGATATGGTGTAAGGCGTCGTGGCTCGAACCCACAGTGCGCCTTCGTCCAGGTGCGGCATGAACTCGCCACCGATCAAGGGAATCAGAAGCAACGATGCGCCAAATACGGCAATGCAGGCCACAACAGTCGCGATGCGGTGCCGCAGACACCAATCGAGCGACCGGCCGTATCCGTTCTTGAGCGCTTCGTAGGCCCGCGCTCTGGGCTCGTGCACATGCTTTTTCAGAAAATATGCGCACAGGACCGGCAGCAGCGTGAGCGAACAAAGCAGCGCCCCCAGCAGCGCGAAGGACATTGTGTCCGCCATGGGCGCGAACAGCCGGCCCGACGGACCCTGCAGAACGTAAATTGGAAGATAGCCTGCGATAATTACGGCGACCGCGTAGAAGATTGGCCGCTCGACATCGTGCGCGGCCACGCGAATGACATTCACCAGGTTGTATTCCTGGTCCTTTCTCTCCGCCAGTTCGCGAAATATGTTTTCCACCATGACCACGCCGCCGTCCACGATGATTCCGAAATCGATCGCTCCGATCGAGAGCAGGTTCGCGGGGATATGCCGCCAGTCGAGACAAATGAAGGCGAACAGCAGCGCGAACGGAATCGTCACCGCGACGATTAGCGCAGTGCGCACGCTGAACAGCATAAGCCCGAGGATTACCAGGACCAGAAGCATGCCGCGCAACAGGTTGCGCTCAACCGTCTTCGTGGTTTCATCAATGAGTTGGTGGCGATCGTAAAACGGGACCACTTTCACGTCGGGAGGCAGGACATTCCTGTTCAAGTTCTGCGTAACCTGCTCCACGCGCTTGAGCACGACCTGCGCCTGCTCGCCAACGCGCATCAGGATGACACCCTCCACAGCGTCGTCGTGGCGCATGAAGCCGAACTGCCCGAGACGAACCGCGTGTCCGATCTCCACCTGGGCTACATCGTGCACGTACACGGGAATGCCGGTGTGCACGCCCAGCACGATATTGCCGATGTCCTGGGTATTTCGCACCAGTCCCAGGCCACGAACATAATAAAATTGCCCGCCTTGCGAGTAGAACCCCCCACCAGCGTTGGCGTTATTGCCTCCCAGTTGCTGGACGACCTGGCTCACGGTAATTCCGTACGCGAAGAGCTTATTGGGGTCGAGCAGCACCTGGTACTGCATCGTTAGTCCCCCGAGGCCCGAATCGTCGGCCACGCCGGGAATGCCGCGATAGGCGCGCTCGAGAACCCAATCCTCGATCGTCTTGAGATCCTCCAGGCTACGGTCCGGGCTCTGAACCACATATCGATAAATCAAGCCGCTTGGACTGAACAAAGGCGATAGTTTCGGCGACACTCCAGCCGGCATCTGCGCATTTGTCACGCGCTCGAAGGCCTGCTCGCGCACGAAGTACGGATCGGCATCGTAGTTGAAGTTCATCTGCACCGACGAAAGCCCGTACAACGAAATCGAACGGAGCGAGTCGAGCTTGGGAATCCCGTTCATTTCAATTTCGATCGGGATCGTCACCAGCCGCTCCATCTCCTCAGCGGCGTGGCCGGGCCATTGCGAGATGATCTCGACGTGCGGTGGAGCGAGATCAGGATACGCGTCGATGGGAAGCTTCTGGAACGCGATGGCACCCCAGATCATGAGCAAAAGCGAGCTGACAATAATAAGGAAACGCTGCGAGAGCGCGAACGATACGAGGCGAGCAATCATGTCGGGTTTATTTGTAATTGCTCGCGAACTGGAGAAACACGCTGCCTTCCGAGACGACGGTTTCTCCTTCTTTGAGACCCTTGACGACCTCCAACTGGTCGTCATGCTGCGCGCCGATGTCAATGACGCGTTGTGCGAATTTTCCCGGCGCGGACTCGACGTATACGAAGGGCAGGTTCTCGGCGTCGCGCAAGACGGCCGAAACAGGCACGGAGAGAACGCTCTTCCGCATATTTGTGTGGATCACCGCGTCCACGAACATGTCCTTTTTCAGGAGTCCTTCGGGATTGCCTGTCACGATGCGAACGGGGGTCGTACGCGTGGCCGGATCGACAAAAGCGCCAATGTAGGAGACCGTACCGCGAAACACGTTTGGCAATGACGTATTCGTTTCTTCCACCGCGTCTCCGTTGTGGACTGCGGGAAGATCACGATCGAAAATGTGACCTTGGACCCAGACGCTCGACGTATCGCTGACCAGGAAGCAGGCCGTGGCGCCCGCCTGCACGAGTTGGCCGGGTGATACGAGCTTCTGAATGATGACGCCGTCAATAGGCGAACGCACCGGCATCTCGGAACTCACCGGAACTCCCTGTCTCGCGGCGGCATCCATCTGCTCCTGCGCGATATTGAAGATCTTGAGCACCTCGAGACCGTTCTGCACATCCGTACTGGTGTCGTCATAGGCGGCCTGCGCCGCCTCCAAGTCCTTCTGAGCGATGGCGCCGCGGTCGTATAGCTCTCGCGCGCGATCGAGCGTCCGTTTCGCGAGGTCCTGCTGGCTGCGCGCCTTGCGGTACGTCGACACCGCATTGGCGATGTCCGGACTCGATACGTACAACAGCGGCTCTCCCTTTTTTACGGGCGTTCCGAGATCGACAAGGATGCGCGAGATCGGTCCGCTGACCTGCGTGATCGCCTGGCTGGTGTGGTCGGCGTTCCAGTCCACGGTACCGGTTGTATGGACCGCGATCGACCACGTCTCGTAGCGCGCTTGCGTCATCCGCAGCCGCGCAAGCTGGTCGTTGCTCACTGAAAGAAGAGCCGGTTGTTGATCGTCCGAGTGGGCCGAGGCCGTGCTCGGCTGCGTCGTTGACGGGCCGCATCCTTCCTGTAGACAGGCAATTAGCGAGAAGGTCAGAATCGATGACCCAATTCGCCAAAAAAGGGCCAGTCCCCCGGACCGATGCCGGAGGAGCTTGCACTCCTTCATATATAGGACTCCTTTCCTAACGGGCTAGGGAATCAGTTTGCGACGATAGCGTTAGGAGGAAGGAGGAGCGCGGCTACTGCTGGGGAGATTGCTTGGATCGATAAGTCGCGCGGTTTGCTCGGATGGTACGTGCCACGTCCGTTCTATCGGAGGCAGAATCTTCGGAATGCCCGCTGGCTGCGCCCACGTCAGTTGTCCAAAATGGCAGAAGACGCAGCAGTGAGTTGCGCTGTGCTCGTGCAGACCGGACGCGAGCGTAGTGGTCAGTAGCAGCGTACATACTACGACCAGGTACACTACGACGCTTCGGAATTTCGAAGCCCTTACCGGCGACATTCGATGTTTTGAGTATATCGAAGAAGCACCGCAAAGTGGTTGACAACAGAACATGCAGCAAAGTAACGGTGACGCAGTTGCATAAGATCTTGGTGGACGGCAGTCGGCGCCTCGAGGCATACCCGATATCAGGCGACCTCTAAATGGAACGGAATCCGTGCGAAGTGTTGGCCGTGTCTGTGCCAGAGGCACAGGTCTGGACATGTTCTGGCAGGCATCTAACGGTAACCACAATTGCACGTCAATGCAGAATGCAGGTGCGCTTCGTTCACATCTCGGCGACTGTCATACTCGGCGCCGTCGGCATCCTCAATCAGCGACTCTCCTGGGCGGAAGGATCGGATCCCGCGGGCACCTGGCGCGGAGAATCGCTCTGCGCGGCAGGACTTCTAGCGTGCCATGACGAGAGCGTTGTCTACTACATCAAGCACGTCTCCAACAGGTCAGACTTTGTCTTTATCCAAGCCGATAAGATCGTGAATGGCGAGCCGGTCACGATGGGAGCCGGTGAGTGGCGCTATGATCGTACGGCAAACACCTTGGAGTGGAGGATGCCGCAACAGGTCTGGTTTCTCAAGATTACCGGCAGCCGTATGAAAGGAACACTTAAGCGAACGGATGGCGCCACTCTTCGGAACATGACCCTGGAAAAGGACCCGTAGCCCCCTTGGATCGCACTTTGACGGAAAGCACGGTATCCACACCGCCAGTCGCGTCTGATGACCGCTGTGACCGCAATCGTGCCGCAACTCCAATTTGTGACGAACCTGCACCTGCGGTTGTCGAACGGGATTCTATACTGAAGTTTCGTGTTCCATACATTCGAAAAGCAGATTACAGAACGCATCGAAGCGCACGTTCGTATCCGTTATGGCGTTGACGTCCCGGTGACGCTGGAGCAACCGAAACAAGCATCGTTCGGCGAGTTGGCACTCCCTATCGCGTTCCAACTCGCACGTCAATTGAAGAAAGCTCCTCGGGCGATCGCGGGGGAGCTGGTTGCGGAACTCGGACCGATGGAAGGGGTCGAGGCGCTGGAAGTCGCAGGAAACGGCTACATCAACGTGCGGTTCGACCGGGGATTGTACGGCGCCGGCGCACTTCGAGGCGCTCCGACAAACATTGCGGCGGCGGACGGCAAGATCATCGTTGAGCATACGAATATCAACCCGAATAAGGCAGCCCACATCGGCCACCTGCGCAATGCGATCCTCGGCGACACGTTCGTCCGAATGCTGCGGGCTACCGGTGCGCAGGTCGAAGTTCAGAATTACATCGACAATACAGGCGTGCAGGTGGCTGACGTCGTGGTTGGCTTCCGCCGTCTTGAGAACAAGTCCGCCGAAGATGTGAAGGCGCTCATCGCCGAGACGAAACGCCCATTCGATTTTTACTGCTGGGACCTCTATGCGCGTATTTCCCAGTACTTCAAGGACAATCCCGAATCGCTCGCGTGGCGGAGCGAGATGCTGCATGCAATCGAAGCTGGAGAGGGCGAAGAGGCCGAAATCGCGCATATCGTCGCCGATGCAATTGTCAACGCCCACTTGCGGACCATGTTGCGGCTCGACGTCGAATACGACGTGCTGCCGCGCGAGAGCGAGATTCTCCACCTGAAATTTTGGGCGACGGCCTTCGAACTGTTGAAGCAGCGCAACGCGATATACCTCGAAACCGACGGCAAGAATACCGGCTGCTGGGTTATGCCGGGATCGGCATTTTCGAATTCGGCGGGGGAAGATGACAGCAAGGTGATCGTGCGTTCCAACGGCACCGTGACCTACGTCGGCAAGGACATCGCTTATCAGTTGTGGAAATTCGGCCTGTTGGGCAAGGATTTCTTCTATCACCGCTGGTTTCGCTATCCCGATGGTCACGAAGTATGGGCATCGAATGACGAAGCCTCGGAGCCGGACGCCCCGTCTTTCGGCGCGGCACAGCAGGTTTTCAACGTTATCGACTCGCGGCAGGCCTATCTTCAGGACGTCGTAGTCGCAGGGCTTCGAGCGCTCGGCTTCAACGAACAGGCGGACCGCTCTGTACATTTCTCCTACGAAATGGTCGCTCTCTCGCCGCGCACCTGCGTGGAGCTGGGGATTGAATTGAGCGAAGAGGACAAGCGCAAGTCTTACGTGGAGGTATCCGGACGAAAAGGACTCGGCGTCAAGGCGGACGACCTGATAGACAGCCTGATTGCCAAAGCCCTCGAAGAGGTGAATTCACGGCATCCCGAAGAGCCGGAAGCCGACCGCCGCAGCGTAGCGACCCTGATCGCTTCGGGCGCCCTCCGCTACTTCATGCTGAAGTTCACGCGGAACTCTGTCATTGCTTTCGATATGCAGGAAGCGCTGAGTTTCGAGGGGGAGACGGGGCCGTATGTGCAATACGCCGCCATCCGGGCGAGTAAGATCCTGGCAAAGCTGCACGAACGCGGCGAGAAGATGCCCGATTTCGTAGCCGAACTCGATGCGGACGCCATGCGTCGCCAACTTGCTTCTGAAGACCTCTGGCAACTGCTGCTGATTGCCTCCAAGGTCGACTCGGCAATCGAGCGCGCCGTGGGGTCCGGCGAACCCGCCCACGTCGGCAAGTACGCTTTCCAGCTCTCGCAAGCATTCAACACGTTCTACCAGCAATACCCGGTGATTCATGAGCAGGACCGCGAGAAGAAGACGTTCCTGCTGTGGATGTGCGACTACTTCCGGCGCCAGCTTGAGCGTACATTGGCGGTCCTCGGCATCCAGGCGCCGGAATACATGTGAGCCGTCTCAGAAGTCGGGCAGGCTGAAGGCTTGCCCCACCTGGATTCGCAGCCTGTCGAGCCATAGAAGTGCCGCAGGCGGTTTAGCCTGCGTATCCGCTGTTCAAACACGTATGCGACGGACTGCTAGTATCCTTGCTCCGCCGATCCGCTCAGCCGCCCTAAACTAGAATAGATGTCCAAAAGGCCCGGGATTCGGATCTTCGGGCTTGGGTTTTTAGTGGTTGCAATCTCCTTCGGGTTATTCTCGTCCCCGAGAACCGTCTCTTCCGACCAGCTCCAGACCATCATCAATTCCGGCCTCTCCAAAGGCCAGTCCGACGCGCAAATCGCCCATTCCCTAGCGGACGTCGAGCCCTCCGGCCATATTTCCGAGGATCAGCGTACTGCCATGCTGGCTCTTACACCGGGTCCGCGGACGCGTGACCTCGTTCAGATTCTTAGCGATGCCAGCGCATTTGTCGACTCCAGGCCGGAGGAAGGCGACGCGCCCGCAGCCTCCGAACAATCGGAGATCCTGGCGCGAGCGCACCGTTACGTCCGCGAATACATTCGCGATCTCCCGGATTTTATTTGCACCCGCCTGACGCGCCGCTTCGATTCCCAGTCGAACCTGGCGGACCGCCCCGAGGTTTGGCAGGGCTTGCGATTCAGGGATGCCTCCGCCGGCCAGTTGACGTTTAATCGTGGTGTGGAGTCCTATATTGAGCAGAGTGCCGGTAACAACGAAACCCGCGGATTATCTTCGATCGGCGAATTCGGGAGTATGATTGGCGCGCTGTTTCTGCCGGACTCTCATGTTCTGATGAGTTGGGCGTACTGGGAAACTCTTGCAGGCACCCGCGTGGCGGTTTTCCAATACTCGGTCGACAAATCCCACTCGCGATACCAGGTCGGCGTGTGCTGCCGGGGTGAACCTCCAGCGCCGATCACGGTGACGGTTGGATACCGCGGCGAATTGTACGTCGACCCGGCTACCGGCCGGATCTGGCGAGTGACTCGCCGCGCGCTGAATCTTCCCCGGGCCTTCCCCACTAGACGTGTCGATACGATTGTTGACTACCAACTGGTACGCATCGGCGAAGATTCCTATCTGTGCCCAGTTCGGAGCTCGACCTTTTCCGAAACGAACCAGGTCCATTATCTGAGCGAAATGCGCTTCGTCCGCTATCGGCGATTTACCGCCGAGGCAAAGCTGGTGACGGACGAAAAGGAGGCGCATCCCACTGCACCGGACCCAGCCCCCGCGGAAGAAGCGGAGCCCTGGCTGGAACCAACACCGAGCAATCTGCCCGGTCTGCCCGATCCGAAGCCGGCCGCCGTCGAGCCGCCGCCCGCTCCATCACCTAACGTGACGATCCGATCGTCGACACACCTGGTCGAGGTACCGGTCGTGGTCACTGATAAGCTCGGCGTTCCGGTCCAGGGTTTAAAGAGAGAAGATTTTGAGGTCTTCGACAACGGCACGAGCCAGGATGTGAAGCTGCTGGTGGAAGATCAACCAGTGAACGCGGCGGCTGCGCCACGCAAGCCTGAGCGACTGACGTTTTCGAATTTCGGTACCGCCGGCGGCGCGCCGAATCAATCGAGCATTATTCTGCTCGATTGGGCGAACACCGATTGGGCTGACCTGGTCTATGCCCGTTCTGAGGTCACGAGATTCCTGCACGGACTGCCTTCGGGGCAACCGATTGGAATCTATCTCATGTTTGCGAAATCATTCCGGGTGCTGAGTGAGCCGGGCCAGACCAGCGCCGCGAATCTTGCGGACCGCCTCTCCACGGCAACCAGCGACTGGTTCTTCAACGGAGCCGCACTCCGCGGGACGGTGCCCCACACTTACTCGCGGCTTCGGTGCGAGTATACACTCGATGCACTCACCGCAATCGCCAAGCACCTCGCGGGCCTCCCTGGACGCAAGAACGTCTTTGGGGTGTCGACGGCTTTGGAGGTGTCGAACGCGCGCGAAAGCTGCCAGGATCTCGTGGAACCAGCAGCCAAAGAACTGAACAATGCGGGCGTTGCAATTTATTCCGTCGATGCGCCGGGGTTGAAAACTTCGTATGCAGAGGCCGGGGCAAGGCGTCGCCGTTCAGAGCTTAAGAACATCACGGCCCGGCAGGCGACCTTGGCTGCTCTTGCGGGCGACACGGGTGGCCGCGTCTTTCTCAATGCCAACGACCTGACGGGCGCCCTGCGGACGGCTTTCAATGACACGCGCGGCAGCTATCGGGTTGGCTACTATCCTGCCCTGCGAGATGACGGTCAGTATCATCGCATTCGCGTCGCGGTGGCGAGCGTACCAGATTCCCGTGTCCGTTATCGGGAAGGTTACTTCGACCGGAATGCAATCGAAGATAAACAGGCCGCCATTCGTGCAGCCTATACCAGTCCCGCCGAATCCGTCGGCATTGCCCTTACTGCTGAGGTTACCCCCGTCGCCGGACGCTGCGATGTAAACCTCAACATCGACTTAAACTCGGTAACGCTTCAAAACCTTGGCAATCGATGGACGGGCAAGCTTGGCATCTCGGTCGTACAACGTGAGGACGAGGCGACCACCTCCGGCCTACTCAAACGTGCGGTGACCCGCCACCTGGATCAAACCGTCGGGCTGCAACTCAGGAGCGAGACCTACGACCGGGCGAAGCAGAAGGGCTTTGCTTATCTCTTGTCCGTCGCTCCCGAACCCGGCGCCGCTTCTGTCCGCATCGTCGTGCGTGATCCCCCATCCGGCGCCATCGGCACTGTAACCATACCGGCGACCGCCTGTTCGGAAGGGCACTGACAAAAAGAGCGGAACGGCAAGCCGCTCCGCTCTGATCTGTTGCTTAAGCGTCGAGATCGGGTCTGTACTTCCAAAGGCTGGCAAACTGCCTGCTTCACCCTCCCACAGAGTCCAAAACTCGATGCTGTGGCTTACGGATACAGACCGCGGATTCGAACGCCGTCCGCCACGCGTCCGATCCCGACCATGTTGGCCGCCGCCCGCATGCTGACCTTACGATCCAACCGGATCTTCAGCACATCCTTGAACGCTGCGTCCATGATCTTCTCCAGCCGCTTGTACACATCATCGGCTTCCCAGAAGAAATGCTGCGTATCCTGGACCCACTCGAAGTAGGACACCGTCACGCCGCCGGCATTGCAAAGAATGTCCGGAATGATGAACGCGCCCTTCTCTTCGAGAATCGTGTCGGCATCCGGTGTCAGCGGACCATTGGCAGCTTCGCCGATGATCTTCGCCTTTACCCTCGACGCATTTCCCTCGTGAACGGCGTTTTCGAGCGCCGCCGGAACCAGGATGTCGCAGTCGAGCGCTAGCAGTTCATCCGCAGTGATGGATTCCGTGCCGGGGAAGCCCACCACGCTGTGCGTCAGATCCTTGAAGATCATCAACTGCGGAATGTCGATCCCGGCCTTGCTGTAAATGCAACCCGTAGAATCGTTCACTCCGATGACCTTAGACCCGGCGCCATAGAGCAGGTTTGCTGCGATGGACCCGGCATTGCCGAATCCCTGCACCACAACCTTGGCATCCCTCAGAGGCAGATGAATATGGTCGGCTGCCGAACGGATGGTGTAGAAAACGCCGCGGCCGGTTGCTTCGTTGCGGCCAAGCGATCCGCCCAGGCTGATCGGCTTGCCGGTGACCACACCGGGAACCGGATAGCCCTTAATCATGCTGTAGGTATCCATGATCCACGCCATCGTCTGCGGATTGGTGTAGACGTCGGGAGCCGGAATGTCCTGCTCCGGCCCGATAATCGGCAGGATGGCGCTGGTGTAACGTCGTGTCATGTGCTCCAGTTCATGCAGCGACATCGCCTTCGGGTTGCAGGTCACGCCGCCTTTGCCGCCGCCGAACGGGATGTTCACTACCGCGCACTTCCACGTCATCCACATCGCCAACGCCTTCACTTCGTCCAGCGTCACGTTGGGATGAAAGCGGATACCGCCCTTTGCCGGTCCGCGCACGGTGCTATGCTGCACCCGGTACGCCTCAAAACGCCGTATGTGCCCGTTGTCCATCTTCACCGGAACACTTACGGTCAGGACTCTCTCGGGGAACTTGATCATTTCCCGAATGTCATGTTCGAGATCGAGCGCATCGGCTGCGATATCGAAATTTTCCAACGCCAGTTCGTATGCGTTACGTTCTGCAACTGCTGCTAACATGGAGCAGCCTCCTTAACACATGATCACTATGGATGTATGAACGCTGCGTCGTGACGGACGCAACTTCAGAGAGCGGGTACGAGGGCCGCTTCCGGAAGATCTTGTGCCTTCCAGTCCATTCCGATCCGGTCCAATTTCACACCGCGCCGGCACAGATCGCAGTTTGAAGAATCGGTGTAAACATGGGCTTCCAGGCGCGCCAGAGCATAAATGGGAAGCGCGCCAAAATCGACGGTCTGCGGAGTGGGTTGATGGAGAAGAACAGCTAACCCGACAATGATCGCACCTTGGGATTCCAATAGACCTTTGGCCTCGTTGAGCAACTGACCTGACCGCAGAATGTCGTCTGCGAGAATGACGTGCTCACCGGCTGCGGGCGTGATTTCGAAGCGCATGGGTTTGCGAGGGTCTTCTTTTTCGGCCCAATACACCTGTTTGGGCTTGAGGACTTCCGCTAAGCCGAATGCTACCGGCAAACCGGCGGGGGTCGCCGCCACGATCGAAACGTCGGGCATCCAGGCGCGCAGTTCCGAATTGGCACGCAGCAAACGACTCAGTGCGACGCTTAGAATCTTGGCCGTGCGATAGGAACGCATCGCGAGAGCTGTCTCGATATGTTGATCAGTATGTAGTCCGTTTGAGTATTCGAAGTGCCCGTCGCGCAATGCGCCGGCATCACGCAGGAGAGGTATGATTTCGTCGACTGTAGGGATAAAATGCATGCAAACGCCTCCGGAAGGAGTGTGAACAGCAGCCGGAAGGGACGCCGCCTGGGGATGGCAAAAGTCTAGCGACAATTCGCCAGAGCCAGCTTAATGAACCTATTCACATTCTTTATCGCACCTTTGTTATCCGAACACAAGGGGTAGCTCCAGGAGAAGGTGGTGCTATCGCGGAATCACTTCTACGCGGGCCCTTAAATTCGCCACGCCTGCCGTATAGCGGTTGTCGGTGATCTCCAACATCAGCCCCTCCTCGATCCAGTCGTGCCAGACGCCATCGGGGTCGTGAGAGGCGGCGGTTATGGTGCACTCCTGGGGGCAAAGAGTGCATAGGAAACGAAACGTGACGGTGCGAACGTCGCCCGAGGCGCAAGGTCCGAGTTTCACGTTTTCGAGCTCCGAGTTGGTGCCGTAGACGTCGAGGCCAACCCGGGTGCGAATCAAAATGCCGACCACCGGATCCTCCACCGGCTGCTCGAATCGCACCGAGACCCGAACGCCGACCATGGTGCCTGACTGCCAGACCGTCGTATGACGGTCGTTTTCGTCCAGGGTTTCGAACGCGATCAACTGGGCGCGTCCGTCGCCGCGCCGCATGACGGGAGGTATGACACCCGAGACAGTCTCGCCCCAAGCTCGCAACCGCTTCATGACGCTTCGCTGGTAGCAGTCGAGCATCTCGCGAGGATTGCCTCGGGCCATGAGCCGGCCGGAGTCAAGCCACCAGATCTCGTCGCACAGTGAGACGAGCAGTTCTGGTTCGTTGGAGACGAGCAGTGCCGCACCCTTCCGGCGGCGCAGTTTCTCGAGCCCGACTGCCGCCTGAGCTCGCGAAAACGCGTCCTGAAAAGCCAAGGCGTGATAGACGATGAGCGTTTCCGAGCCCTCGAACTCCAACGTATCTTCAGGTCCAATAAAACGGCGGGGCTCGCGGGCGAGAATCTCGCCTGACGATGGCAGGTCCAGGCCACCGGCCAATCGAGCTAATTGTTCCTGGCCGGAGCCATTTGCTCCGACAACGCCGACCACAAAGCCATCGGGAATCGTGGCACTCAGTGGTTGAAGCGGAGACCGCGCCGCGGAGCGAAACTCAATACCCATGCTATTTGACCTGAATCCGGAGAGGAGAGCAGATTGAATCGCCAAGCTCGACGGTGAGCTCATGCTCGCCGGGACGCAATCGGCGCCGGAGAATTGCATTCACCTGGCGCGCATCACTGCCATCCGTTGGAGCCATGTAGTTGATATCCATCTTGGCTCCGCCGAGCCGAACCTTAAGATTGTGACGGTCGGCATTCTCAGGCAATCCGGAGATCCAGATGGACAGGCCACGTTCCTCGCCGCTCCCGAGTTCGTTGGGTTTGGACGAGGACGCGTCACAGGCTCCGGCGATCGATATGGAAGACGTCGGCGGCGGAAGATCGACCGCAATTCGAACCGGGTTGCTATACCGGCTGTTCGCCGTGCGAACCCGAACCTCATGCCATCCCGGGTCCAGGCCGATCGGCAGACGGAAGTTCGCCTGGGCGCCGTCGGGTCCGTGCCGGACCACGGCCACAGGCCGCACGGCATACTGGTCGACCACCGGCATTACGGAATCGAGCGTCAGTTCCGAGGCATGGGTCTTGAAGAACGACGAAACATACTGATCCTGCGACTTCGGAAAATTGATGCCGTAATTCACCGAGTGCACCGCGGCGTTAAGTAGAGGTGCGTCATCGAATGGCTCGTCAGGTTCCGGCTCCCATTGCCGGTGGCAGGCGTAAGCTGCCCGCTGCGACTTCACCTCGAGCAGCTCCGGCCGCACAAACCCCGCCGTACGGCAGAATGCGATCATGCATTTCTGATTCGGGCCGACCCAGTTGTCGACCTCACCCAGAAGGTCGTCCGTCTCGTAGAATTCCATGGTGGGTTGGCCGCCGATTGTCTCGTCGGTCACGAACGACTCCACAATCGCCATTTCCCGCGTGACGCTGCACACACGTTCGAGGCCCAGCAGAGGATGCTTCAGGTGATAGAGCACGCCGAGGAACAGGACGTAGTCGAAACGGCCGACCCGCTCGGGCGATAGCTCGTAGACGTCCATCACGCGGTAGTCCACGCGCGAATTCATCAGCTCGTGCGCGAAGTGAAAGTTTTCCTGCTCGACGTTATCGATGGCCATGACCTCGGCGCCGCGCTTCTCCATCTCGAACGCGAAAAAACCGTCCCAGGTGCCGATGTCGAGCACTCGCTTCCCGCGCAAATCCGTGGGGATCGGCAGCGCCGCCAGCCGTTCGCGCAGCTTGTCGATTTTGAGGATGCCTTCCAGGATGCGGCCGTCGGGAAGCTCGATGGAGTGGTAAAAACCCTTGACTCCGAACTCCTCCCGCAGCTTACTCTGCAACTGCGCGCACGCATCGTCATTGGCCCGAATCAAAGGCATCAGTCCTATTATCCTGAATGCAATGGCTGACGACGCACTGCACGACCGCATGCGCGAGGATTGGAACCGCCGCGCGCGCGAGGACGCGGAATACTACGTCGCTTTCGGACGTCATGAACAGGACGATCGGGAGTTTTTTGCCACCGCTCACGAGGTCGTCTATGGCCTCGAGTACGACCTGAGACGATTGCACAGCCCGCGATTAAAGGGTCTCGAAATCGGCTGCGGGCCCGGCCGGCTCATGCATTTCATGAGCCGCCACTTCCATGAAATTCATGGCGTTGACGTGTCCGACGAGATGCTGAAACGGGCGCGCGCAAAGCTGGCGGCAGTTCCCAACGCGCACGTTCACCTGACCTCAGGCTCCAGCCTCGCCCAGTTTCCCGACGAATCGTTCGACATGGTGTACTCCTACGCCGTGTTCCAGCACATTCCGAGCCGCGAAGTGGTCCTGTCCTATCTCCTCGAAGCTCGCCGGGTACTGAAAACCGGCGGCCTGCTCTGGTTTCAGGTGAACGGGCTGCCGCAGCCGCCGATCGTGGTCGACACCTGGAGCGGAGTGCGCTTCAAGCCAGAAGAAATCCTCCAGTTTGCCCGCGATAACGACTTCCAGGTCTACACGCTGGAAGGCGCCTACACGCAGTATATGTGGACGAGCTGGCGCAAACGCCCGGACGGCTGGAATGCTGCGATTCACCATCAGCGGCCGCCATCGCACACGCAGGTCATCCGCATTTCGAATCCCTACAGTCACGAGCCGGTGGTGCCGGACCGGGGTCGACTGGCGTGCGCGTCCGTCTGGGTAGAAAACCTACCGGACGAATGCGGCTTAAATCACCTGGAGGTGCTGATGGAAGGCCGTCCGGGCACGCCGAACTACATCAGTGTGGCGCTTCCTCATGGACAGCAGCAGATCAATGTTCTGTTGCCCACAGGCACGCGCACCGGGCTTGTTCCGGTCGAGATCAAATGGGCCGGTGAGCCGCTATGTGCGGATGCCGTAATGCGCGTGATCCCCGCCGGTCCTCGCGCTCCCAAGATCCTCTCCGTCACGGATGCCATCGATCTGATGGCAGGCACCCGCATCCTGAACGACGCAGTGAAGGTGACGGTGGAGGAACTGGATCTGGCGCAGTCCTTCGAGGTGCAAGTCGATGGCCGGCGCATCCCGTTGGTCGACGTTCTCTGCGTGGAACCGCGCGCGCCGCGTCATGAACTGACTGTGCGGCTCGATAACGCCGTCGAAGCCGGCGTGCATCACCTGGAACTACACGTGGGCCTGCGTCGTTTCCCCCCGATCCCGATTGAAGTAGTGAAGGGGCAAGCCAGTCCAGCGCCGTTCTAATTCGGCCGCCGCGGTAGTCAGAAGGAACACCAGGCAGATGTCCATCAGAATGTCGGTGATGAACAGGTGCTTCACCATGTCGAGTGCATCGCCGAGCACGGTGGTGAAGAACGTTCCTACCGCCAACAGCGAGAGCACGAAATAACACTCAGCGAGCATCTTCTTCTGGCCGGCTGCGCTGGAAACCGCCATCCAGAACGAGACGGGGACACTTAACATCAGGGCAATCAGCAGTCCAGACGAAACAGGCGCCAGCGTCTCGCCGCGAAACCGGCTCCAGACCGCGAACGCCTGGCTTCGCGCCATCGGAGGATACCCGGTTGATGCCTCGAAATTTCCGGACACTTCGGCACGCAAGCCGGCCGAGCGCGGCAAGTTGCCCCGCAGATAGTAGAGAAACTTTGAGGGATGCCGGAGATAGTAAGCGACGATCTTGAAGTGATTCACATGCTGGTCGAGCTGGTTCTGGAAATCGGCGTACCAGAAGGCAGTATTGGGCGCGAACGCTGCGGTGCCGCTGTATTTCGCATATTTCGGGTCGAGCCCAAGCGACTGGAGTTCCGCGGCCGGATCTGATGCCTGCGGAAGGATGGTCATGAAAACCATGTCGTATACCGGCGACAGGCGCACCAGCCGCGGCATGAACGCATACATGGCGATCGACGCCGCCACGAGCGCGGCACTGAAAGCGTACGCGAGCCAAGGGGTCGCGCAGCCGGTTTCGCCTGCCTTGTAATCCGTGGCGGTCTCCTGAAAGAAGTCTGCGTTCTCACCTGTGCATTCCGGGTGAGATCCAACGGCACGGGCGAAAACCTCGGGTTCGTAGGCTCGGGAAGGGTGCGGCGGGCGGTTCGGTCTGCCTTGGGAGTTCACCCAAAAGCGCGCACGCGAAACCGCCTGCGACACCTTGTTTTCGTCCACTTTCGTGGACCGGCGGCCACCCTTCTGAGCGTACGTTTTGGTTGCCAAGAAAACAGCCAGCACCAGGCCTGCCACGACATTCTGGGGCTTGGCCCCGGTAAACAGCAGCGCCAACGTCCCGAACAGAGCCAGCGGCAACGTCCCCTGCCGCTCAAAAGCAATCAAATCCAGCCAGACCGCAAGCAATCCCAGCAGAAACAAATACGACGCGGGCTCATAGAAGAACGAATTGAAATAGCTGACATACCCCACATCGCAAAAAACCAGAACAAACGCGACAGGTACGAGCAGATAAGCGCGTCCCGGAACCAGCCGCCGGGCGGCTCTGAGGATGAAGAACGCCGCCATCAGGAACGCCAGAATATGCAGCGCCCCAAGCACCCGGATGTCGAACTGCCCGCTTCGGGAGATGGCTTTATTCACGCCCATAGCTGCCAGCACGAAGATGTACTGGGTCGTGAAACCCTCCCAGCCGCGAATGCGGAACGTCGTGTCGTGCTGGTAGGTACGGTTCAGAAAACCGTAGTAGCGTTCCTCAAATTTCTTGACAGTTGGGCCGAGATGCAGCGGACCGATGAGCCGGGCATAATCTCCCTGATCCGCCAGGCCCACAATGGGCGGAATCATGAGCTGATAAATGAGAACCGCGGCAATGGCGGCCAGGGCAGCCTTATGCGGAAGGTTCACCAACCGGTAGTATAGCCGTGCCAGAACAAAATTGTTCCGAGAGCGGCCAACCACACACAGAGTGCGACACGTAACGGTTGCGAAGGCATCCAGACGCTCAGGTTTGGCGCGATGAGAGCCCCGAACAATCCGCCGATGACGAGTTGCGTGAGCACGATCGGGTCGTAGTTTCCGGCGTACATCTGAACGCCGCCGCCGATGAGCGAAAGTACCAGTCCGAATACGATGTTTGTTCCGGCGACCTCAGCCACTGACAACCGCGTGAGATTCAGCAGCGCCAGCGAGCCAACGGCGCCCGCGCCGGCCGATGAGAAGCCGACCTCGGCGCCGACCGGCAGCATCAACCAGGGAAGCCAGTGAGTCCGTTCGATCTGTACGTCCTCTTTCCGGCGCATGGCGATGCGGAAAATACTGATAATCGCGGTCACTATGATGAGTACGCCAATCCACAGCGTCAGCGTGCCCTTCTGGTCGGCTGCCTTCAGGAAGTACAACCCGGCAATTACGCCGGGCAGGCCGCCCGCAAGCATCAGGCCCAGCGTGCGCGGGCTCACCTGTTTCTTGTAGAGGTAGACGGGCGCGACCAGCAGCTTAACGGCAGCGGCAAAAACCAGCGCCGTCCCCACAGTTTTTGCCGGAGCGACGTGCAGAAAGAGGATCAGAACCGGAACCGTAATCGTTCCCCCACCGACGCCTGTGACGCCAATCGCCAAAGCGATCAGAAAGCCGAGAAGGAAGATCATTGGGCCTCGATGTGAATGCCGCACTCGAGTTTCTGGCCGGACCAGCGGCCCGAGCGGGGGTTATTGGGATCGAGCGGCAGAGACGTGCACGGCTCACAGCCAATACTCGTGTAGCCTTGATCGTAAAGCGAAAGAACCGGAATCCGGTTTTCTTTCAGATACGCCCAAACATCGCGCGCAGTCCAATCGGCCAGCGGACTGACTTTGGTCAGCGCTTTCCCGGTGGGCAGGCGAAAGTCATCCACCACCTGCAAATTTGCCCGGCTAGGCGACTGGTCACGCCGTAAAGCCGTAAACCATACGTCGTAGTCTTCCAGGCCGGCGAACAACGGACCGATTTTGCGAATCGCGCAGCACCGGTCAGGCGCCGTCTCGTAAAGTCGGCCAAACTCCCGCTCTTGCTCGACGACGCTGAGTTTCGCTTCGAGATTTACGAGCTTCAGTCCAAACTGCGAAACGATGCGGTCGCGGTAGGCGTAAGTGTCCGCAAAATGATATCCGGTCTCCAGAAACAGGACCGGAATGTCCGGACGCTGCTCTGTCAATAGATGGACCAGGACGACGCACTCCGCCTGGAAACTGGATGTGACGCAGACCTTTCCGGAACGCTCTGCGAGTACGGACTGGATGAGACGCTTTGCTTCCGCGGTTTTTTCGGTCACGTCAGATGCCCTCGCCCTTCTCCCAACCCGGGGACGTCTCGAATAGGCGGCGGACGATCTCGTCGGCTGCACGTTCGTCGTCGGGGGGCAGTAAGACGCGACTATCGTCAAGGACAACAGCAATGAGACCCGCCGATTCGGTCGCTCGAAGAGTCTCTTCGTCGGGATCTCTCAGGACGACGACCAGGCAACCGCGGTCGAACAGCCGCCTCTCCACCAACGCCGCCAGGGACTCGCGCCGGCCGACCTCCACCGCAGCCGGGCCATGTCCGAAACGGGCGCGCCGCTCGGCCGCCGTGACCGGGCCGACTGGCTTTGCTTGCCGGGTAGAGCTCCGCACAATCATTCCACCGGCTACGGTCGCGTTTGTTTCAGCGTCAATGAGCACGAGGCTCCCGGTGGCGCGATTCTTTTCGTACGCGTCGAAGAATAACGGCTTATTCGTCTCGATCTCCGCCAGCCCGATGGCGTTCATCTCGAGAGTGTCAGCCGGCTCGGTCTCCAGCGTATTGACGTTCACACGATGCCGCAGCGTCACCACGCGTGCCGACACAAGCTGTGTCGTGTGCTTTAGCAGAAACCGCCGGGCAAGGTCCAGAGGTTGCGGATCGAACCAAACCAGCCGCGCCTCGAAACGCCGTGCAATTTGAGGAAGCCGCCCTACCGGCGCCAGCATGTCCCCGCGGCTCAGGTCCAGTTCATCCTCCAACGTCAATGTGACCGACATCGGCGCGTGAGCCAGGTTCAGGTCGCCATCAAAGGTCGTGATGCTTTTGATCCGGCTCTGGCGTCCCGAAGGGAGGGCATACACGGTGTCACCCGGACGCACAGTCCCCGACGCAACCTGGCCGGCGTAGCCTCGAAAATCCTGATTCGGCCGTATGACGCGCTGAACCGGGAAGCGGAAGACAGCACCGGCCGACCGGTCTTCAACCGCAACCGTTTCCAAGTATTCAAGAAGACTCGGCCCCTCGAACCATGGCATATTGGAGCTGCGCTTAACGACGTTGTCCCCGACGAGTGCGCTGATCGGCAGGAAGTAGCATTGTTCTCCCGCGCGATGCCAGCGTAGAAAGTCACGCCTGATCTCCTCGAACGCGGCCTGGTCGTAATCGATCAGGTCCATCTTGTTGACCGCGATCGCGAATCGCCGAATGCCAAGCAGCGATGCAATGAACGTGTGCCGCCGCGACTGCGGCAGCACGCCTTTTCGGGCATCAATGAGGATGATGGCAAGATCGGCAGTCGAAGCCCCGGTCGCCATGTTGCGCGTGTACTGCTCGTGGCCCGGCGTATCGGCAATGATGAACTTCCGGCGCGCCGTAGCGAAATACCGGTAAGCGACGTCGATCGTGATGCCCTGCTCGCGTTCGGCCCGCAAACCGTCGGTGAGCAGTGAAAAATCGATCGGACCAGCGGAGCGGTTCACGGAGGCCTTGGTGACGGACCGAAGCTGATCCTCGTAAACGTTCTGCGAATCGTAGAGCAGGCGCCCGATCATCGTGGATTTGCCATCGTCCACGCTGCCCGCCGTTGTAAACCGCAGCAGATCTTTCTGCTGTTCCTCTTCGAGAAAGTCTTCAATTTCGAAGCGCAAGGGAGTATCTGGAACGGCGGCCATCAGAAATAGCCCTCCCGTTTCTTGATCTCCATGGAACCATCCTGATCGTGATCGATGACGCGGTTCTCGCGCTCCGACTTACGGAATGAAATGAGCTCTTCGATAATTTTGGGGACGGTGTCGGCATCCGAGCGAATAGCACCCGTGCAGGGCGAACAGCCCAGCGATCGCATGCGACAGCGAACCAGCTTGGGCTTCTCACCGGGCAGACGCGGGATAAAATCCTGCTCGATTGAAATCAACGATTCGCCACGCTCTAACATGAGCCGGTCTTTGGCAAAATACATCGGAACCACGGGGATATTCTCGACGTGGATGTACTCCCAAACATCCAACTCGGTCCAATTCGACAGCGGAAAAACGCGGATGCTCTCGCCCGGTTCGACTCGGCAGTTATACAAATTCCACAACTCGGGGCGCTGATTCTTAGGGTCCCATTGGCCGCGCGTGTCGCGAAACGAGTAAATGCGTTCTTTTGCCCGTGATTTCTCCTCGTCGCGGCGCGCCCCGCCGAAAGCGGCATCGAAGCCGCCTTCGCGCAAAGCATCCAGCAAGGATTGCGTCTTCAGGAGCCCGCAACAACGTGAAGTGCCCAGGCGGAAGGGATCCGCGCCGGCATCTAATGCCTCTTGATTCGTGTGCACGATCAGCTTGGCGCCGATTTCGCGCGTGTACGAATCGCGAAACTCGATCATCTCGCGGAATTTGTAGCTGGTATCTACGTGCAACAAAGGAAAAGGAATTGGCGCGGGATAGAACGCCTTCTGCGCCAGGCGCAGCATCACCGAGGAATCCTTGCCGATCGAGTACAGCATAACCGGCTTCTGGAATTCGCAAGCCACCTCACGAAAGATGTGAATACTTTCGGCTTCCAGCGTACGCAGATGGCTCAGACGGCCCATCGTGATACTCAAGTCTAGCATACGATATCCTATAACCCTATAGACAAATAGATGATTCCTCCTGGCGTGTGGAACCACGCGATTTTGCGCCGATTCGCTCAGCCGAATTAGCCGCTGTACCGGGATCTCCGACAAATCGAATTTCAGCACTGGCACGGCGCTTGCACGGAATCGGCGGGAATCCAGATTCGAACCGTTTTCCGGACGCGAGCGGCAACCGTAGGGTTCAAGGGCTGCGCCTGCGGAGGTCGAGGACAGCCGCCGGTCGTTGGGCTGGTGTAGCCTTGCGGCATGCACCCGTTCGGATGGGGCCCCGGTCAGGCCAACTGACGAGCGCATCCGCGTCTGCCGGGGCCCCACAAGAAATCAGTGTGTAATCGGTCCGCTGACCTGATGCCGGCCCATCCCCCCTCCCGGCACAGGTTGTCGAGGGCGAGGGTGCCCGCACCCTCGCTCTTTTAATTGAGCTTGGCTGCGCGCGGTAACGCGGCGATGTGAAACCAGAGTTCCTTCAAGGCTCGAATGGCGGTGAAGTATTCGTCGAGATCCGCGGGCTTCACAACATAGGTGCTGGCCTGCTCGTCATAGGCGGCCTGAATGTCGCGGTCATTGCCGCTGGAACTCACAACCACTACTGGAATCCGCCGGAGCCGGGGGTCGGATTTCATCGCGGATAGGACCTGGTGGCCATCGATTTTCGGTATGCATAAGTCGAGAAAGACCAGATCCGGCTTCGGAGCTTTTAAATATTTCCCTTCCGCTCTCAAAAAGTCGAGAGCTTCTTCTCCGTCCATCACCACATGGACTTCATTCGGTATCCGGGCATCGCGCAGGGCCTCAATGGTCAGGCCGACGTCGCCGGGGTTGTCCTCAACGATCAGTATTTGAAAAGGCCTTTGTAATCGGGTGGGCAACTTCAACCTTTGTCGGCAGTATTACTGACCTATGGACGACGAAAAGCCGCCCTTCAAGTCTGTCGCTAACCGTTAGACAGCTTCGTCTACAGTGGAGAAAGTGAACCGCACTCTCCGAACCGTCGCTTTCTTGTGCCTGCTAGCGGCTCTGACCGTCCTCGCATACGGCCCCGTGTTCGGTCAGCCACTGATTGAGGACGACTATCCCAATATCGCACAAGCGCAGCTGTATGGTCCTGTGGCGGGATGGCCGGCAATGATGCACGATCCCGTGTTTCGGGTGCGGGCTACGACATGGCTTCTCATGTATGGCATCCATTGCGTCTTTGGCATGTGGGCGCCGGCTTATTACGCAGCATTGGTCGCCCTGCAGATTCTGAACACCTGGCTTGTATTTGCCCTCGGTTCCTGGCGAGACATCGGATATCGCACAGCCGCCTGGGCGGCGGCGTTTTTCGCGGTCTATGAGGGGCATCAGGAAGCGGTCATGTGGCTTTCCGGATCCACCGAACCGCTGATGCTGTTTTTCGGGCTCCTATCGTTGCTTTTCTGGATCCAAGTGATCCAGAATGCCGGCGCTATGCGGATTGCGTTCTACGTCGCATCGCTAGCCTGCTTCTCTCTGGCACTGCTTTCAAAGGAATCCGCCGTGATCTGGGCCGCGTTGCTCCTGTTGCCAATCGTCTTCGACCGGCCATCCTGGAGACAGGCCTTCTTGCTTGTTCCGTATGCTGTGCTTTCTGCCGTAGTGGCTTTATCGATCCTCGAAAGCCGTTCCCAGTCGTTCCGATTCCAGGATGGGAGTTTCTCGATGAGCGCGCCATTCTGGCTCACCTGGCCGCACAATATGTTGCGGTTGTTCTGGCCGTGGGGGTTGGCCGCTCTCATCGCGATATTCCTATGGAGACCGGCCGCATATCGCAAATTATTGACGCTCGGCCTATGCTGGGCCGGCCTCGGCCTGATTCCTTACAGCTTCCTGACGTATTCGCGTTATATTCCGAGCCGCCAACTGCATCTTGCCAGCGTGGGTCTCGCGCTTGTTGCCGGATATGCGTTCATGGAACTATTCCATCGTTACTGGCAGCGCCGCCGCGCCATAGTCGTGGCGGTATGTGGACTGCTGCTGATTCATAATGTCGGGTACCTGTGGGTCAAAAAGCGATCGCAATTCCTGGCCCGTGCCGCGCCCACCGAGGCACTAATTGCTTTTGCTCGGACGCATCCGGGGCTGATTTACGTGCAGTGCTTCCCGCGGCAGCAAATTATTGCGGAATCGGCCATTCAACTCACGACCACGAGCCGCGTGGTCTGGGCGCCCACGGAAGGCGCTCACACCTTCTGCTACCCGGCTGAAAGTCACAGATGAGGCGGCAGTGATCCGAGCCGTATCAGGTTCGTCACGGCACGACGGTAGCCGCGGCTGGACTTCAGCAATCGTCCTCCCACGAGCAATTCGTATTCACCTTCGCCGATGGAGTTGATCTCGCGGACACGGCAAGCGTTTACGAGCAGGGCACGATGAATGCGCACGAATTGCGCGGGGCGCAGCCGCTCCTCGAGAGACGCCATGGTTTCGCGCAGCAGCCCCGAGTCTTCTCCGGCGTGAAGGCACACGTAATTCTGCGCGGATTCGATCCAATCAACATCCTCCACCGCGATGAAGCGGGCACGTCCCCCGCTCCGCACGACAAATCGGGCGGGCGACGGGGTTTGCTCCAGGAGATTGTCGAGAGGCCTGGCCGGGATATTTTTGGCGCGCGCCAACGCGTTCGCAAACCGCTCATCGGAGAACGGCTTCAGCAGATAATCGAGCGCATTGATTTCGAACGCTCGAATGGCGTACTGATCGTAAGCGGTGACGAAGATGACACGCGGCGTCTCGTCGGGTGCGAGCGAGCGCAGGACCGCGAAGCCATCCATCTCCGGCATTTGAATATCGAGGAATACAAGATCGGGGCGGTTTTCGCGGATCGCGGCGACCGCATCCAGGCCGTTGGCGCACTCGCCGGCGATTTCGACTTCAGGATCGATCCGGAGCAGCCGCAGCAGGCCGTGGCGGCAAATGCGCTCATCGTCGACAACAAGAGTCCGCAGCTTTTTCATGCCTGGCAGTAAGGAAGCAGAATACTGACCGCCACTCCGCCCCCGCTGCGCGCTCCGATCTCCAGTCGCCCGGCGGCGCCGCACAAAGCGCGCAGGCGCCCTTCGGTGTTACGCAGGCCGCAGCCTCGCGCACAACGCTCGAAGTAATCGGCAGCCAATCCCAGGCCATCATCCTCGACCCTCAGTTCGAGCACATCTTCCACCCGGCGGGCCGAGATGCTTAGGCTTCCGCCCGAGGCTCGGGGCGCGATTCCATGCCGGACGGCGTTTTCCACGAGCGGCTGCAAAAGCAGGGTGGGAACGAGTGCCCCCCGCGCATCTCCGTCGGCCGCGATTGAAGTGCGGAGGCGTTCCTGAAACCGGGTCTGTTCGATGGCGAGGTAGGTCTCCAGGAAATCGAGCTCTTGCTGTAGCGGAATGCGATCGACACCGGAACGGTCGAGCGAGACGCGCAGGAGCTCACTGAGCTTCAGCAGGACGCGATTAGCGGTCTCCGCATCCTCTCGCATCAGCACCGAGATGGTATGCAGGGTATTGAAAAGGAAATGCGGATGAAGCTGAGATTTGAGGTTTTGGAGCTCGGCCTGTACCAGGCGGGATTGAAGCTCCCGCACTTTCTGGCGTGCGACGACGGTTTGAAATACGCCGGCGATGATCCAAAACGGAGGAATTCCCCCTACCCACTGAATAACGAACTGCTTCCAGAGGCTTCCGGACATCAGGGCGGCGCCCACCGGTCCGGACGCGTGCCACCCGCACAAATGAGCGCTGGCGAGGAATACTGGAATGATCGACGCTGGGCCGGCGGCTGCGAAAACGCAGACCCCCATGTAATAGAGCGAGTGGCGCCAGGGGCGTTCGTTCAGCGGAAAGCGGGCAAAGAACGGCGCGAGCAAAGGGACCTGAAACGCCCAGAAGTATACGTATCCGAGTATCAGCGGCAAACGTACGGTCAGGTCGGTAGTTAGGCCGATCTGGCCCATAATCAGGTTGGTGAGGAAAAAGGAGAAGATTGCGAACCCGGTCGCAACCACCAGAGAACGCCGCAGCATGGCCGTCAGAGTTCTGCGATTTTACGGTGCCCTAACAGGTAATACATGCCCAGCACCACCAGCAGGGCGCCGTTGACGCTCAGGACGATTGGCGCGGTGAAGCGGGGCACGAGGGCGCCCACCACGAGGCTTCCGATTGGCATGCCACCACGAAACGCGACATTGTATACACTCATCACCCGGCCGCGCATCTGGTCGGTGGTGACTAATTGCACCAGCGAACTGATGGTGGCCATCACCGCCATCAAAGCGGCGCCGCCACAGAACAGCAGTGCACAACTCAGGACCAGGTTTTTAGAGAGCGCGAATCCGGCGACTAACAGGCCAAGGATAACCAGCATGACGAGAGCGGCGCGGCCCTGGTGTTTAAAATGCCCCATGTAGGCAACGATCATGGCGCCGACAATCGCGCCGACGCCTGAGCAACACAGCAGAAGCGTGTAAGTGTTGGCGTCGCCGTGGAACACGTTGCGGGCGAAAACGGGAAGGAATACAAGGAGCGGGATGCCCAGAACCGTCATCGAGAAAGCCAACGCAATGAGGGAGACCATGGCGGCTTGTTGCCGCACAAATCCGAACCCTTGCTTGAGGCTGTTCATCATCGATTCGCCGGTGTGCGTTGGAACGAAGCGGGCCCGAATGATCAACAACGAAATGACCACCGCTACAAACGAAACGCCGTTCAGCGAGAAACACCATGCGGCTCCAAACTTCAGCAGCGCAATGCCGCCCAGCATGGGACCGAAAACACGGGCCAGGTTGAACTGAATGGAGTTCATCGCGATGGCGTTAGGTACGTCTTCCTTATTCACTAACGAGGGAAGCAGCGCCTGATAGGCCGGGCCTCCAAAGGCCTGCGCAAGTCCCGTGAAAAACGACAGCGTCAGGATATGCCAGACGCGCACTACGTTGGTCGCGAACAGGAGAGCCAGAGTGAAAGCGCAGGTCATCTGAATGATCTGCGAGAGCAGAAGCATCTGCCGGCGCTCGCGGCGATCGGCGACCACTCCGCCAATCAACGAGAACAGTACGATCGGGATCTCGCCAAGAAATGCATCGAGCCCGAGATAAAACGCCGAGTTCGATAGCTGCAAAACAAGCCAGCTCTGCGCCAGCTTTTGCATCCAGGTGCCGATGCTGGACGTGCAGGCGCCCATCCACAGTATGCGAAAATCGCGATACTCGAGCGCTTTGAAAATGCGCCGGAGAACGCTGGGATTCTCGCTATGGGAGAGGTTTTTCGCGCTGGATGAGATGGAGGATGTTGCCATCGCTGTCGCTAAAAAAAACGAGCCGGTTTCCCTGATTCACGTATGGGTCAGTAAGAAATTGGACGCCGCCCGAGCGCAAACGTTCGTATGCGGCATCGAAATTCTCGACCATCACAGCGAGGTGGCGAATGCCGGGGTCCTTCATCTTGTTGGAACCGCGGTCTCCTTCCGACGGAATAATTTCCAGCATGGCGCCATTGGGAGCGCGAACGAAGTAGTTGCCGTCGTACTGATAATTAATGACGAATCCGAGAGTTTGGACGTACCATTCGGCGAGCTTCGACGGGTTGGGCGAAGCAATCGCCGTGTGCTCCAATCCTGTAAACATGGGGTACTCGGATTGTAGCGCACCCACTCAATAGATCTGAAAGCAGAACACCTTATCGGAGCCGTTTGGCGACAACGAGTATTCGCCGTTTTCGAGCGGTTCGTCGGCTTCGATCCGGTACAGCGCTCCGCCAAGCCGTGAGACTATCAGGTGGAACGGCCCGGCATTGCCGCGATGGCGCTTCTGGGAGATCATCACCTCCCGGCGGCCACCCTTCGTATCGAGCCGGTACAGCTCCAGTTGATCCGGGGAGATTTGCTTTGATTCCATGATGAAAATCGGTTCGGCGAGCGGTGTCTTGGCCGGAGAACTGGCCCCCGCGATGGTGTAGTTAACGTCGTTCTTCTTCTGTTCCGACTGAGCCACGCCCACCTCTGTCTCTACCAGGTGGTCGGCGTGGAGCAGGTAAGGGATATCCGGCTTCGGCGGGCGCGGACCGGTGTAATCCGCAGCGATCAGGAGCGCGGCAGCAGCGAGGAAAACATACAGCAGGCGCATGTTAGTTTATTTTAACGTGATGGTTCGGAGACGGGGGAAGTTGCGTCGACGTTACAAGACGTTAAACAACTGAATTTAATGGGAGATTGGGAACCCGCGCGAGATCGGTAGCATCAGATAAAGTGAGCCCTCCCGGCAATCCCAAATCTAGGATGTATCGCTACATGGATGTTCAAGCGCGCTCCCGCCGTGCTTTTGTGTTCGTTCTTGCTTTGCCCGCTTTTGCCGCTTCTCCGGTCCAGGGGATTCGGAACTTCCACCAGGTGAATGAGCATGTTTATCGGGGAGGGCAGCCCACCGACGAGGGATTTGCCGCTCTTTCCAAGCTGGGTGTCAGGACTGTGATCGATCTGCGGGAAGCCGGAGAGCGGTCGAAGGCAGAAGAAGCCGCTGTGACGAGCGCCGGTATGAAGTATGTCAATGTGCCGATGACCGGGCTGATTCCTCCGACGGAGAGCGAGATTTCGAAGATTCTCGGGCTCATGGAGAATGAGAGCGCGGGCCCCGTGTTTGTCCACTGCAGGCGCGGCGCCGATCGGACCGGAGCTGTGATTGCGGCCTATCGCATCGATCATGATCGTTGGGAGAACACGCATGCGCTGAGCGAGGCCAAGGAGATGGGCATGAGTTTCTTCCAATACCCGAGAAAGAGCTTCATCCGGGACTTCCAAGCGCGGGTTGTTGAGGCAAAAGGCCCGGCTGCACCCGCCACCGCGGGCGTGGCGGCGCAATAACGCCTGCCTTTAGATCTCACCGGGAATGTACAGGCGAAACCGCCTGCGCCACAACCGCCGAAACCGCTTAGGGCCTGCGAGCAGTGGCCTCGAGAGCGTGGATGCGATCGGTGTAAAGGCGTTGAACGCAGTCGGCAGCCTGGCAAGTCGATAGTTGGTGCGCCCACCAGTCAGACTGGTCCGCTTTCAACCGCTTGAGCGCGACATTCCGCTGGGCCTTCGCCGGCGGTTGCAGGAAAGCACGCAATGAGGCGGTTTGAAAAGCTGCCGCGAGATGGACATCGAGCAGCGAAAGGGCCGGGCTCCCGCAAATCGCCTTTTCCCGCGCATTCGAGGCGTTCTCGCAGTTGAAACTCGGCGCGATGTCGCTTGCGTCCCGACTGAAAGGCCGGTCGCTATCGGTGATGTCTTCGCAGCCGAGGGCCTTCAGCTTGTCCTGCGAACGGAACATCTGGAACCCCGTAGCGCCACGGGAGAATTCGATCCGCTGCTTCGAGGCTTCGAAGGCCAGGTCACTCACGCGGTTGTAAGTGAGGCGCTGCGGTTCGACCACAACCTTCGCGTACTCGTTGGGTGCGAACTGCAGATCTTGGGGGTAATCATAGAAGTTGAGATGCTCCCAGGCGAACTCGAGCACCTCTATGCTGCTCGGGCCGGCGGCTCGAATCATGCGGTAGTGCATCACAAAAGTCTGCTCGCCACGATCGCTGTTGGGATTGATCAGGATTCCCGCGCCACACGACGCGGTCCAGAGGCCGGTGAAAGAGGACAGGTCGGTTGCGCCGGCGCCGGCGAGCGCGACGATGAAAACTGCGAGTCGGGCAAATGTCATCGAGAACTAGCGCTTGAGCTCCTCGCACATTCCTGCAACGCTACGCTCGAAAAGCGGACCCGGTTTCATGCCGAGATCTTCCAGCTTCATCTGCTTCATCACGTCAGGAGCCGAAGGCCCGCAGGCCGCTTTTGCACGCTCCCGCAAAGACGCCATGGTCTGGCGGAATTTCACCAGGTCCGCCTTCTTGCCCACGGGGCCGTGTCCCGGGATGACCGTATCGAAGTCGAACTGGAGCGCTTGTTCCAGGGTCTTGTCCCACTCCACGATGCTTCCGCCGTTGCTGTAGTCGATGAAGGGAGCCCCGCCGTTTACGAACAGGTCGCCGGTATGGAGGACGCGTTCGGAGGGGAAGTAGATTACAGCGTCGCCATTGGTGTGACCGCGGCCGATGTATTTGGCTCGAACCTCCTTGCCGCCCAGGAATACCTGTGTCTCGTCACTAAACGTGATGCGTGGCAGTCCCGGCTGTTTCTGGGTGACCATGTTCGCGCGAGCGTTCTTGTGAGCGATCACTTCCGCATTCGCAGCCATCATGAATTCGTTGCCGCCGGTGTGATCGCCATGCTGGTGCGTGTTCAGGATGTAGCGGATGGGCTTGTCCGATACGGTCTTCACCTTCGCCACGATGTTTGGAGCATCCTGAGCAAACTTGTCGTCCACGAGAAGGACGCCCTCGCTGGTCGGCATGACGGCGACATTGCCGCCGTTGTTCATGATGACCCAGATGTTGTCGGACACTTTCTCCATCGTTAACGCCTGCCGCTCCTGTCCTTGCGACCAGATAAGCCATAATCCGGCCGTTCCCAACACGAGTCCCGCGAGACGAACCACCAGGGCCTTTTGCATATAGCAAACGAGTATAGCTCAGGTGCTCGAATGATCAACCGGCCTGCCCCAATCGCTTCAACTTTCACGTTCCTCCGGACGTCATAGGTAGCAAGTGCGACGAATTTGTTTTTCGCCGGAAGCGGTTTTGGCTTCCTGCGCGATGGGTCTCCTGTTAATGGCTGTAGAAATACCAAGGATGATGAAAGCAGCAGCGTACGCGATGGAGACGTGTGTGATTCGCCACATCGAACTCAAACCGGCTGCGGCCGCGTGCGCGAACCATGCTTTGCACGCCCAATCAAAATCCGCGTCGTATGTAGCGAGTATGCGACGACGCGGCTTTTCGCTGGTTGAACTCCTGATCGTGATGGCGATCATTCTCGTGATTCTTGCGGTGGCGATTCCCCGCGCGATGGCGGCGATTCTCAACGCCAAGGAGACGGCCGTTCTACGCGAGGTACAGACCATTCATCAAGCGCAGATACAGTACTCGTCCCAATTCGGGCGGTTTGCCTCGAGCCTTGATGAGCTACAGAAAGCGAACATCATCACCGGGAAACTGGCTTCCGGAGAGAAGGACGGTTATTTGTTTATGCTGACTCCGACCCCCGGCGGCTACGTGCTTCATGCGAACCCAAGAGTGTTCCAGAGTACGGGGCGGCGAACATTCTACATCGACCAGGACGGAGTCGTCCATCAGAATTGGGGTCAGGACCCGGCTACGCCGGAAAGCCCAGAGCTTTGATTAGCTGTTGGAGAGGCGAAGCTCGCGTTCCACGCGGCGTGCTGCGCGGTCGCTGATCAGGCCCGCTACCTTACTTAGAAGACCCGGTATGTCTTCGGGCTTGATCAACATTCGTCGCGAACTCTTCTGGGCAGCGGTTCGCTCTTCCCCGTAGGTCTTAACCAGTGCGGTAGCCGGCTTGTAAGCCATCATACGGGCATGGGCTATGACCTTCAAGCCTGCTTCGGGGGATTCAAGCTGTAAGTCACTCAAAACAAGCTCGTATTGCTGTTCTTCGAGCTTTCCGACAGCCTCGGCCGCCGAGGCAGCCGCATCCACTCGATATCCGCTGGCTTCCAGGACGGTTTGCAGGGTCAAGCGCGAGGTCGGATCGTCATCGACGACAAGGACTCGGGCGATCTCCACGCTCGGACGAGGGGTAACTTTCATCGCGGCCATTCGACCCTAGAAGTATTCTAATCGAATGCCGCGGAAATGGAACAAAGATTTCGCGATGAATCGCAATGGCACTCAAATTGTTCGAAAAGCCGCAACTAGGGGAATACCCGGTCGAAGATGCGGTCCACGTTTTTCAGGTAGCGGGGAACTGAAAATGTCTCCTCGATCTGCTGCGGGCTCATATGCTTAGCTACCTCCGGGTCAGCCTCGACGGCGGCCCGGAAGTCGGCGCCGTCCTCCCAGGTGCCCATGGCGTGCTTCTGGACTACACGGTAAGCTGCCTCACGGAGCATGCCCGCGGCGGCAAGATCCAGGAGCAGTTGACCGGAGAAGATGACCCCGTGAGTGGATTCGAGGTTGTGAATCATGCGATCGGGGTAGACCCGCAGACCGTCCATTAGCCAGACCGCCTTGGCGAGCATGTAGTCGACCAAGGTGGTGGAATCGGGCAGGATGATGCGCTCGACGGACGAGTGCGAGATATCTCGTTCATGCCAAAGGGCTATATCCTCAAAGGCGGCCTGAGCGTTGGCACGAACGATGCGTGCCAGACCGCAGATCTGTTCGCAGGTTACCGGGTTGCGTTTGTGGGGCATTGCCGATGAACCTTTTTGTCCGGCGCTGAACGGTTCTTCCGCCTCACGGACCTCTGTTCGTTGCAAGTGCCTGATTTCAAGGGCGATCTTCTCCAATGTCGCGGCGATCAGGGCAAGAACGGAGATGTAGTAGGCGTGGCGGTCCCGTGAGATGACCTGGGAGGCGATCGGCGCGGGCTTCAGATTCAGGCATGCACAGATCCTTTCCTCGGCTTCCGGTCCGACGTGGCCGAAGGTGCCGACGGCTCCGGAGATCTTGCCAACACGCATCTCTTCGGCGGCTTGCCGGAAACGATCGTGGTTGCGGCGCAGCTCGTCGTACCAAAGGGCGATCTTCAGGCCGAAGGTGATCGGCTCGGCGTGAATCCCATGGGTCCGGCCGATCTGGACCGTGTGCTTGAATTCGAAGGCGCGGCGTTTCAGGATTTCCGAGAGTTGTCCGAGACTGGTGTCGATGACCTTCGAGGCCTCCATGACGAGTAGGGCCTGGGCGGTGTCAACGACATCGTTCGAGGTGAGCCCGTAATGCAGCCAGCGGGAAGCTTCGGGATAGCCGGCTAAGGACATGCTCTCTGACACGCTGCTCGTGAAAGCGATGACATCGTGTCGAACCTCGCGCTCAATCTCGGCGACACGCTCAGCGGAGACCGAGGCGTGCTGGCGGAGGAGGCGAGCGGCTTCGACGGGCACCTCTCCGGTATCGGCCAGCGCTTCGGCGGCGGCCAGCTCAACCTCCAGCCACTGCCGGTACTTGTTCTCTTCGCTCCATATGCGGCCCATCTCGGGGCGGGTGTAGCGTTGGATCATTCGTTAATAGGTAAAAACCTCGGATTGATGCCGCGGCTGAACCACCACGAGCCGCGTGAACAGCGCGCGCCCCTGAAGCGCCTGGTTGGCGGTTAGGCGCACGATCTCGGGATGATTGTTGTGCTCGCTCAGGTGGCCGAGGATGAGGGTGGTCGCCGTGGTGTCCAGGTCTTTGCGGATAAAATCGCAGACGACGTCATTGGAAAGGTGTCCCTTGCGTCCCATGACGCGCTGCTTGACCGACCATGGATAAGGTCCGACCTTGAGCATGTCGAGGTCGTGATTGGATTCGATGAGAAGCAGGTCGACACCGCGCAGGTGAAATTTGACGGAGTCGGGGACGTAGCCGAGGTCCGTGACGATGCCGATCCTCACGCCTTGTGACGAGAGGCAGAAGCCGACCGGGTCGACGGCGTCGTGTGGAATGGTGAAGCTATCGACATCAATGTCGCCGATGGTGAATCGCGAGCCGGCCTGGAAGCATTCGAGGTTGGGCTGATACTCGCCCCAATCGATTCCCGGCGCGGTGAGACGCGTCATGAAGATGGGACGATTGTGATTTGTGCCGAGGGTGTTCTTAGCGAGTGAGATGAGTCCGGAGACGTGGTCGGTGTGTTCGTGGCTGACGAGAATACCGTCGATGTTGTCGATATCTTCGCCGATCGAGTTCAGCCGGGCGGCTACTTCGCGGCGGCTAAGCCCGGCGTCGATGAGGAGACGTGTGCGAGAGGTGGCGATGAATGTCGCATTACCGGAACTGCCGCTGGCGAGTATACAGACCTTGACTATCGTGATGCTCCCGAAGTTGTAGAGTAGCGGAGCGGGGGGGCGAAGTCCAGGTCGAAAGCGTCGGTGACTGTGCGGCGCTACCACGGATCACAAGGCCGCGGCCGTTTCGATAACGCTTGAGCGTACTCCGCCCTTCGAAGGTACGGTCGAAGACTCGAGATACGGAAGCCTGTGGAAGAGCAGGCTCAAGCCTGCTCCACCCTTGCCCCTTGCAGAGCAGGAACGTCGACCCAGCAGCGCTTCGCCCACGACTCCAGTCCTTTTTCGGCGAGTTGGACTCCTTTTGCACCTTCGAGCAGGTTCCAGGGAAAGGGTTGATCTTTCACGACGTGAAGCAGGAAAAGCTCCCACTGACGTTTGAAAGCGTTATCAAACGTGGTTTGTTCGGGCACTTGCTGCCACTGATCGAGATATCGCAGCGGGCTTTCGATGTCGGGGTTCCAGATGGGGCGCGGCGTCGCAGTGTCGGATTGGATCCAACAGTTACGTAATCCGGCGACGGCAGTACCCTTCGTACCCTCGACCTGAATCGTCAGCAGGTCGTCGCGGCGCACGCGAACGCACCAGGCGGAGTTGAACTGCGCGACGATGCCGCCGTCGAGTTGGAATGTCGCATAAGCGGCGTCTTCGGCGGTCACGTCGTAGAGTTGGCCGGATTCGTCCCAGCGTTTCGGAATGTGGATCGCGCCTGTGCAGGAGACCGACTTCACCGGTGCGAACAGGTTGTCGAGAACGTAACGCCAGTGGCAGAGCATGTCGAGGATGATTCCGCCGCCGAGCTCCTTTTTGTAATTCCAAGACGGGCGCTGCCCAGGGATGATGTCGCCTTCGAAGACCCAGTAGCCGAATTCGCCACGGACGGCAAAGATGCGACCGAAAAAGCCGAGCTCGCGCAGGGTTTTTAGCTTTCGCAGACCAGGAAGCCAAAGTTTGTCCTGCACCACACCGTGTTTCACGCCGGCTTGTTGCGCCTGGCGGTAGAGATCGAGCGCGATTTCGGTCGTGTCGGCGATGGGTTTCTCGCAATATACATGCTTGCCGGCGCTGATGGCTTCACGGACCGCTTCGGCGCGGCGATCGGTGGTTTGGGCGTCGAAGTAGATGGAGTACGTGGGGTCGGCGAGCGCCGCGTCGAGATCGGTCGTGTAAGGCAGGCCTCCGGATTCGCGCGCGATCTCTTCGAGTTTGGCGGCGTTGCGGCCAACCAGGAGCGGACGAGGCATGATGCCCTCAACGCCTCCTTGCTCCATGATGGCCAGGATGGAGCGTCGCAGGTGCTGGTTGAGCCCCATGCGTCCCGTGACGCCATTCATGATGATGCCTATGCTTTGGGTGTTCATACGGTTTGTGGGCGGGCTCCTTCGGGAAGGGGCGGGGCTTCGTGGCCTGCGCGCGGCAGGGTCCCGTCCAGTTCCTGACGCCAGTGTGCCACGTCGCCGGCGGGTCCATAGCAGTACATCATGCGGCACGGCGTATTGCCGATGTTAGTCAATTGATGGAAGACGCGCGTCGGGATGTAGACGGCCTGGCCGGTTTCGAGCGTCACGCGTTCTTCGCCCAGGCACATTTCAGCGGTGCCTTCAATGATGAAATAAATTTCCTCCTGTTCCTGGTTGTGCCAGGGCACCTGTCCCCCGTTGGGCTCCAGCCTGACGTGTCCCATACTGAAGTTCGTCGCCTGAATGGGGCTGGCTCCTCCCACGAGGTTTTGCGTTCTGCGGCGCGCGGGGTACGTACGGCCCGCGATTTGCGCCAGGTCGGCGATGATCAACTTTGCTTACTCCTTTCCTGCTGCCCGGATCAACTGTTCCGCTTGCTTCAGCGCTTCGGGAGTTACTTTCTGACCGGACAGCATGCGCCCGATCTCCTGCTTGCGAGCGTCGGCGCTGAGCTCTTCAATTTCGGCAACGGTGCGGCCTTTTGTTTCGCGTTTCTCGACGATGTAATGATGGTCGGCGAATCCCGCCACTTGCGCCAGGTGCGTGACACAGAGAACCTGGCTCGACGCGGCCAGTCGTTTGAGGCGGCGGCCGACACTTTCCGCGACTGCTCCACCAATGCCGGCATCGACTTCATCGAAAACCAGCGTGCGAGGAACGCTTTTGGGTCCGGGGTGGCCGAGACAGGTTTTGAGCGCGAGCGCAATACGCGACAACTCACCGCCTGAGGCGACTTTCTCCAATGGCCGAGGTTCTTCTCCCACATTGGGTGAGATCAGAAACTCAACGCGATCGGCTCCCATCGCGGACCATTCAGCCGATTCGACATTGGCGCGGAAAATGGTGTTCTGCATCGCGAGAGAGGCCAGTTCCTTTTCGACGCCGCGGGCGAGCTTCCGCGCGGCGTCCTGACGGATCTTGGACAGGCGTGCGGCCGCGGCCTCGTAACACGATCCCAGCTCTTTCCTGCGGTTTTCAAGAGCGGTCTTGCGTTCGCCGGCACTCTCCACAACGCCCATGCGGGCTCGGACGTCGGCCAGGAAGGCGATAATCTCTTCCACGGTCGATCCGTATTTGCGCTTCAGGCGATCGATGAGGGCGAGCCGTGTTTCTATGTCTTCGAGGCGCTGTGGATCGGCTTCGAGACGGTCGAGATAATCGCGCAGCGCGCCGGATGCTTCATCCACCGCGATATCGGCGGGCTTCAGAGCTTCCAGGACGCCACGCAGGGTTTCATCGATGCGGCACAATTCTTCGACGCGTTTCATGGCGACGCGCATTTGAGTTGCGGCACTGGCGGGAGCATCGTAGAGAGCGGAGTAGGCGGCGTTGGCACTCTCCTGCAGCCGTGCCACGTTCTTCAGGACACGTTTCTCGTTCTCGAGTTCCGCATCTTCGCCGGGCTGGAGTTCGGCGGCCTCGATTTCCTTGCGCTGGAAACTCCAGAGATCGGCCATGCGGAGGCGTTCCTGTTCGGAGCGCTCTAAATCCTCGAGTTCGCGGGAACAATCGCGCCAATCGCGGTACAGTGCGGCGACTTCGACAGTGGCGGCCGCATCGCCCGCGAAGGTATCGAGCATTTCAAGCTGGGCGTCCGCCGAAAAAAGCCGCTGCTGCTCGTGCTGGCCGTGTATATCGCCCAGGTAAGGAGCCACCTCCCGCAGCAGTGCGACGGTCACCGGCCGGCTCCCGGCGAACGCGCGGGATTTTCCTCCGGTCAGCACTTCGCGTTCGATTATTAATTCCTCATCTTCGATTTCGATGCCCGCTTCGTCGAGTAGCTTACGCAACGGACCACTGTGAGGCACCTCGAAAATACCTGTAATGCGGGCTCGTGCAGCGTCCGAGCGGACCATATCGCCGGATGCCCGGCCTCCGAAGAGCAGCCCTAAAGCATCGACAACGATAGACTTACCGCTGCCGGTCTCGCCGGTCAGGAGGTTGAGGCCGGCATGAAAGCGGATGCGGGCCTTTTCCACAACGGCGTAATTTTCAACTGAGAGTTCGACTAACACTCGATGAAATTATACGAGTTCGGGATTCGTCTAAATCGACAGGCCGGTGCGTCCTAAGTTCAGCAGGCTTTATCGGCTGCCGGGCATGTGGTATCGCAAGGAAACAACATCACGTCAGAATGTTTTAGGTGCACTGAAGCAGTTAGCCGGATATGATGGAAACTGAAAGGAGCCGAGTTGATACTACCGCTTTCCGGTGGCATCTTCCTGCAGATCAGTCCCTGGGAGTTGATACTACAAGCGGGAATCGTCCCGAAGGTAGTGAGTGCGATTCTGTTGTTGTTTTCGCTTGTTTCCTGGGCCGTGATTTTTTCCAAGTGGGGGGCGTTTCGGGGAGCGCGTGCCGCCAATCGCAGGTTCCTCAGAGCATTTCGCAAAGCAACCGGGCTCGAAGCAGTAGCGGTAGTAAGCGAGCAGTTTCGCTTGTCGCCGCTGGTCGCGGTTTTTGATTTCGGCTATAACGAGGTGGGCCGGCAGATGAAGGTGCGCGGCGCAGTGACAAACAAGCAGGCGCTGGAGCGTACGCTGCAGTTGGGCATCAGCGAGGAGGTCACGAAGCTGGAACGCAATATGAATCTCCTGGCGACCACCGCGACGGTCTCTCCGTTTATCGGACTGTTCGGCACGGTATGGGGCATCATCGACGCGTTCTCGGCGTTGGGGACTTCGGGAGGCGCGAGTTTGCGGGCGGTAGCGCCCGGAATTTCGGAAGCTCTCATCACTACGGCGTTGGGTCTGGCCGCCGCTATTCCGGCAGCAATCTTCTACAACGGGTTCGGGCACACGATACGAGAGTTCGGCGCGCGCATGGAAGATTTCTCGCTGGAGTTCATGAATCTCACCGAGCGGACGTTCGAGGACTAGTTAATGGCCTTCTCAGTCGGGGGATCGAACCACGGGCGCGGACGATTCCGGGGGACCGGGACGCTGTCGGATATCAACATCGTTCCGTTAGTCGACGTGGTGCTCGTGCTTCTGATCATCTTCATGCTGACGGCGCATGTCATGGAGTTTGGGTTGGAAGTCGATGTTCCGAAGACTACAACCGTCAAGGACACGGCACAGGAGTTGCCGGTGATCACGATGACACGCACGGGTGATTTGATGCTGAACGACAAACTGGCACATGTAACTCAGCTTGGCGACGAGGTCAGGCAGCGGTTTCCTAGTGCGAAGTCGGTCTACGTGCGTGCGGATAAGGAAACCACCTGGAATGCGTTGGCGCAGGTGGTGGCAGCGCTCGGCGATGCAAAGCTGGGCGTGAATCTCGTGACTCAGCCGGTGGAAGAGTCCGGAAGAAAGCGTTGACATGGTAAGTCACGCCGACATACTCGAAGATCGTGAATCACTCAGTAAGCCATTCCTGGGCTCGGTTGCGTTCCATGTCGGTGTGGCGCTGCTGTTCATCGCTTTCCAAACATATAGCGGCACGCGTATGATACTCGGTACGGCAAAGCCTGGCTTCGGCGATTCCGTTTCCGTGAACGCCGTGCGATCGATTCATTTGCCTTCCCGGTCAGGCCCGCTGAATCCAGTTGCGAATCAAACCGAGAGCCTTGTCCCACAAAAGCAGGCCGTCAAGGCAATCAGCCGTCCGAAGCCTCCCGAACCAAAAGCAATTCCGCTGAAGGGGAGGCCTCATTTGATCAAACCTTTCACTCCTGAGGAGACCTCTCCACAGCGATATCGTCCACAACCGCTTCGCGAGAATCAGGTGACCACAAATCAGGCGCCGGCCGCGGTATCGCCGATGTATGCGAAACCCGGTACGGCGGCAGGTGTGGGCGTGAATCCGAACAGCATTCTGGGCACTGAATTTGGCGGTTATGCATTGCTCCTTATGCAGCGCATTGCGGAGCATTGGAATACCGGCGGGCTTGCGGGGGTCCGCGCGCCTGTGGCGGTCATTACAGTTCGAATTTTCCGAAATGGGTCGATACAGAACCCAAGGATTACCCAGTCCAGCGGCAATGGCGCCGTCGATAATTCAGCTCTACGCGCCGTAATTGAAGCCGCTCCTCTTCCACCGCTGCCTCCGGATTACCGGGGTGGCTATCTCGACGTAGATTTTCAGTTCACGTTACAGCGATGAAACGACATTCACTTCTCGGTCTCAGTTTGGCAATGCTTGGCATGGCCGGATTCATGTATGCGCAGAAAGCCGAAATCGGCATCACGGGGCGGGGTGAGAAAGCCACGGTCGCCATCCCCGATTTCCGCGGCGCGGGCCAGGCACAGCAGTTCATGGATACATTCAACAAGACACTGTGGAACGATATCGCAACCTCGGGCCAAGTCAAGATGGTGTCGAAATCGTTCTACCCGACCCAGATTCCACAGCAGCCCCAGGATCTCAAACCGGCGCCGGCGACACCCTCTCTTGCGCAATGGAACTCGCCGCCGACGCAGGCGAACTGGCTGGCGTTCGGGTACACCGCCGTGCAGAATGGCCAACTGGTGCTGTTCGGGTGGCTGGACGCGACCGCGGCGCCGAATCCGTCCAGCGCGCAGATTATCGGGAAAATCTATGTCGGCACGCTCGACGAAGCCGGCGCCATCAAAGTCGCGCACGACTTTGCCGCGGATATTCTGAAGCAGTTTGGCGCAGTCAGCTTGACGGGAACGAAGATTTACTTTGTGTCCGACCGTGGTGGGGCAAAGGAAATCTGGTCGATGAACTACGACGGCTCCGACCAAAAGCAGTTCACGCATTATCGCTCAATCACAAATTTCCCCGTGATCTCGCCGGACAACAGCAAGGTCAGCTTTATGAGCTACACCGGGGGGACGCCGCAAATCTACATCTACTCCACCGAGACCGGCAGAAAGCTGCCCTTCTATAACCAGAGGGCATCGATGAACGCACCTTCGGACTTCACTCCGGACGGCCGGCGGCTGCTGTTATACTCGACCGCGGCCGGTGGTGACTCACAGATTTACTCGGCGAACATTGACGGCAGCGACTGGAAACGGATCACTAATTCGAGAGCGCTCGAGGTGGAGGCCAAAATCAATCCCAAGACCGGCGCCGACATCGTCTTCGTATCGGGGCGCGGCGGACTGCCACAAATTTATAAAATGAATGCAGACGGGACAGATGTGGTGCGTTTGACGAATGGGGAAGGGGAGGCAGTGAACCCCTGCTGGAACCCGGATGGTCAACATATCGCATTTGCTTGGACGCGTGGATTTGAGCCTGGGAATTACAACGTTTTCATCATGGATGTCGCGACCCGCGAAGTTGTGCAGCTTACGCATGGCGAGGGGCGGAACGAGAATCCCGTGTGGGCGCCGGATGGCGTTCACATTGTGTACTCGTCCAAGCGCGGCAGAAGCACTCAGATCTACACTATGCTGGCGGATGGAACCGGCCAGCAGCAACTCACATCCATTGGCAACAACATCAAACCCGTCTGGAGCAGGGCAGCATCACAATAGATTCGTGTCGTGTACAGAGGAGAGAAATGAGACCAAGAAGGGAACGTAGATCGACTCTTGCGAGCCTGATCGCAATCGCACCTGTACTCGTGCTTTTGGTGCTGGCAGCGGGATGTAAGAAGAAAGCGCCGCCTCCGCCGCCGCCACCGCCTCCACCCGCAAACGAAACGAGGCCAACCACTGTTGGGAAGCCCGTCATTAACAGCTTCAGCGCTGAACCCACGACGGTGCAGCGAGGCCAGGGGTCGACATTGCGATGGTCTATCAGCAACTCGACCGACATGAACATCGACCAGGGAATCGGCCCGGTGCAGAGCCAGGGGTCCCGGCAGGTCTTCCCGACCAACACAACTACTTATACCCTGGTGGCGAACGGGCCTGGCGGTTCAGACACGCGAAGTGTAACGGTTGAGGTAGCGTCTGCGCCTCCGCCTCCTCCGCCGCCGCCCACGGCACCGACGGTTACGGGAACCGAGATGCTGTCCCGAGAGGGCCAGGATGCGTTTTTCGATTACGACAAGAGCGATATCCGGCCTGACGCGCGCGATGCTTTGACCCATGACGCGGACTTGCTGAAACGCATTTTCCAGCAGGAACCGAACATGACCATCATGGTCGAGGGTCACTGCGACGAGCGCGGTTCGGCGGAATATAACCTCGCACTCGGCGATCGGCGTGCTACGGCAGCCAAGGACTTCCTCGTCCAATTGGGTGTCCCGGCCGAAAAACTGCGGACGATCAGTTATGGCAAGGAACGGCCGCAGTGTACGGACGCGTCGGAAGAGTGCTATCAAAAGAACAGGCGCGCACATCTCGGGGTCGCTCAGTAAGAGCGCGCCAGGGGGCGACGTATTTGCAGGAGACCGGACGGGCCGTTACGTGCGGCCCGTCTTCGAAGGAGCCATCCATGAAGTGGATTCGAATTAGTTGTGTGTTTCTGGCCGGCATGCCGTTTTCGTTCGGCGCCAGCCGGGAAATTGTTGAACTCCAACGCGATGTGGCGAGTCTGCAGGAGCAGGTTCGCCAGATTCAGAAGACCCTCGACGAGAAACTGGCGGCCATGCAGACGTTGGTCCAGCAATCGCTCGATGCGTCGAATCGGGTAAATTCGTCACTCGCGGTGATGCAGAATAGTGTGACCGAATCGGTGAGGAGCACGCGCGAAGGTGTTAGCGCCCCCCTGGTGTCGGTAGGGAATAAGCTCGACCAGATGGGTGAGGATTTTCGCAATCTGCGAGAGACCGTCGCCGATATGAATGCACATCTCGGGAAGCTGGATCAGAAGGTAACGGATCTTCAAAACACCGTCTCGATCATGCGTACGCCGCCTCCAGGGGCTCCCGCCCAGAGTGGAACCGACAGCGGTTCGCCTGCCACGGGTACCATTCCCGCCTCGACTGCGCCGGCGGGGCCGCCTCCCGGTATGACCTCTGGGACGCTCTATACCAATGCCACGAAGGACAAGCAGGCCGGCAACTGGGATCTCGCGCTGCAGGAATATGGCGACTATGTGAGATGGTATGCCGACACTACGTTAGCGCCCAACGCACAGTATTACGTCGGCGAGATTTACTTTACGCAGAAGAAGGACTATGATAACGCGCTGCAAGCATTCGATAACGTTCTCGAGCACTGGTCCGAGAGCAACAAGACACCTGACGCCCACTATATGAAGGGTAAGACGTTAGTAGCCTTGGGAAAGCGCGATGCCGCGGCTAAGGAGTTTCGCGAAGTGCTGAACAAGTACCCGAACACTGAAGTAGCGCCGAAGTGCAAAGCGGAGCTGAGCAAACTCGGCTTGTCCACCCGAACCGGAGCGGCTAACCGCCGCTCCAAACGTTAGATGAATAAAGTCTAATATCCCGCCCCCTAGATATTTCCCACCGTCGTCCTACACTATTAAACAAGCCCCCGAGAATTGCGATGTCAGAACCCACCACTGTGGATGCCCGAAATCCACGCCTACCCGGCAGTTACCAAGAACTCGCGAAGATCATTGAACTTCCACTGATTGGTTCCGAACTCTCCGAGGAACAGGTGGCGCAGGGCTGCGAAACGGCGCGGCAATATGGCATGGCGAGTGTCATTGTTCGTCCGTCGGATGTTGATCTTGCGGAGCGGTGGACACGGTCGGCGTTCGTCCTGGGAGCTGTAATCGATTGGCCGCATGGGTTTTCGACGACCGCTGTGAAGCAGTATGCCGCGCGCGACGCTTTACGCCGGGGCGCGAAAGAAATTACGGTCGCCATCAATACCGGCAAGCTCGTTTCACGGCAGTTTCAGTACGTGGAAATGGAGCTGATTCAGATCGCGGAAGCCTGCCACGAGATCGGCGCGTTTCTCACCGTTAGCTTGGAGAGCGGGTATCTGACCGACGAACACAAGATTGTGGCCTGCCGTATCGCCAAGCGCGTCTCGTCAGACTTCATCGCCACACCCGAGCCGTCGGACGTCGCCCTGCTTCGCGAGCATGGAAAAGGACGCATTCAGATAAAGTTGCGAGGAGCCGGGACTCTGGAGGCGGCCTTGAACGCCTTCGACGCCGGATGCAGCCGGATTGAGACCGCGCGCGGGGCCGAGATACTCGACGCCTGGAAGGTGCGGTTGGCGGCGGAGGCCGAGGCGCATGCACAGAAATAAACCTGCTTTAGGTGAGAGGCACTTTCATACTGTGAAGCAATCATTTTGCGGCGGGCTGATCTTATTTGCGGTTGCTGTTAGCGGTTGGGGGCAGGGTTTGGGTCCGTACACGATTCAACCGTTCGCCGGCGTTCCTCATGCGATGGGAGACGGCGCGGCGGCGACTTCCGCGATCCTGTGGGCGCCGTTTGGGGTCACAACGGACGGCGCCGGCAACCTGCTGATCACCGACACGTCCGACAATTCCTTGCGGCGGGTTTCTGGGTCCGGCATCATCACCACGGTTTCCAGCCAACTCAAGTTTCCCTGGCGGGCGGCGGTGAGTTCGACTGGCGATATCTATGTGGCCGATACCGACGATAACCGCATTCTGAAGATCTCCGGCACCAACGTGACGACTTTTGCGGGAACGGGCGTGCAGGGCAACGACGGTGACGGCGGTCTCGCGAACGCTGCGACAATCAACGCTCCGCATGACGTCGCGGTCAGCAGCTCCGGGACTGTCTATATTCTCGATTCCGGCAATAACCGCATTCGTAAGGTGACCCCTGACGGCAAAATCGCAGCTTTCGCCGGAACGGGAGCGTTTGGCCATCGCGGGGATGGTGATGCGGCAATTAACGCGTGGTTCTCATTCCCGGAAGCAATTGCGCTCGACCGCAGCGGTGATCTGTTCATTGCCGACACCTACAACCAGCGTATCCGCGTAGTCACTCCGGATGGCTTTATTAACACGGTCGCCGGTTTGGGTCTGGCTGGTTTCACGGGCGACAACATTGCGGCATCGCAGACGGCGCTCAACTATCCCGCCGGGATTGCAGTCGATGCCGGCGGAACGTTGTATATCGCCGATTCGGGCAATCACGAGATCAGAAAGGTATCGAATCCGCTGTCTCCGGCGGCGTTGATTACCGCGGTCGCTGGGACCGGTGCGCCGGGGTTTTCCGGCGATGGCGGAAGTGCCGTTGCCGCTACGCTGTACGATCCCATGGGAGTGAGCGTTGACAGCCTGGGCGATGTTTTGATCGCGGACAGCGGCAATAATCGTATCCGCAGCGTCTCGCCTCAAGGTACGATCACAACGGTTGCCGGATCGGATCGCGGGAGCGGCGATGGCGGCCCCGCGGTGAGCGCCCGCCTGTTTGAACCAAGCGGCATCGTCGTTGACGGCACCGGAACCGTGTATGTTGCGGATTCGAATAACAACCGCATCCGGCGTATTACACCGGATGGGACGATCAGCACATTTCTTTCTGGCTTGAGCAATCCCAATGGGCTGGCGCTCGACAAGAGCGGCGCGCTGTATGTCGCGGACACGAACCACAGCGTGATCTGGAAGGTCGCCGGTGGATCGGTTGCGGCGGTAGTTGGCGACCCGACCCATGCCGGAAACGCCGGCGATGAGGGACCCGCGTCAGGCGCGCAGTTGTTGCATCCCACCGCGGTGGCGTTCGATTCGTTCGGGAATATGTTCATCGCGGATTCGGGAAATAACCGGGTTCGCGTGGTGGGCTCAAACGGGAACATTCACAATTATGCCGGCGAGCCGAAACAGGGGCTGCCTGGTTTTGCAGGCGATGGCGGACCGGCGACTTCGGCTCTGCTCTCTTATCCACGAGGTCTGGCGGTGGATTCGCAGGGCAACTTGTATATTGCCGACTTTTTTAATGACCGCATTCGCAAGGTGCAGGCAGGTTCTCAAATTATCACGACCGTAGCCGGCACGGGCACGCGCGGCGGGGTTGGCGACGGCGTTCCTGGAACCCAGGCGCAACTGGCGCTGCCTGCCGGCATTGCGTTCGACGTGAAGGGCAATCTGCTGATTGCCGACACTCTGAACAATCGGATCCGCATATTGTCCGCGAGCGGTGTGCTGAGCACCATCGCGGGCAGCACGGGGCCCGGAGATTCGGGAGACGGCGGTCCGGCGCTTTCGGCAATGTTGGCGTCTCCACGCGATGTCGTGGCCGACATGTTGGGCAATGTGTATTTCACGGATCAGGACAATAATCGGGTTCGCAAACTGACGCCGGGACTCGTTACCGTGACGGGAATCGGGAATTCGTTGAGCGGACTGCCAGGCACCGTCGCTCCGGGAGAGCGGGTGAATATCTATGGATTCCAGATGGGTCCGTCGGTCGGCGTGTCGCAGGATCCGACGAACGGAATAGCGACAAACCTGGCAGGGACGCAGGTGTTGTTCGACGGAATGCCTGCCCCTTTGCTGTATGTTTCCGCCAGCCAGATCGATGCGATCGTGCCGTATGAGATCGCCGGGCAGACGCTCACGAATGTGGTGGTTTCGGTCCAAGGAAACAACTCGACCGTGTTTCCGGTTCCGGTGAAAGACGCGTCACCCGGCATCCTCACGACCATCTACAACCAGGACGGCAGCATCAATTCACCCACAAATCCCGCGAATCGCGGCGATACGATTTACTTTTACGCGACGGGTGAGGGGCAGACATCGCCTCCTGGCGTGACGGGGCAGGTGATTGGCGATACCGCGTCTACACCCGTGCTGCAGGTCACGGTGCAGATTGGGAATCAGCCGGCGAATCTCATTTTTGCCGGTGAGCCTTCGCAGAGTATTGGATTGCTGCAGGTGAACGCCCAGGTGCCGGACACGGTGACTCCAGGTCCGAACGTGCCGCTGGTGTTGGTGGTGGGGACGTTCGGAGCTCAGCCGGGGGTTACGATCGCGGTTCAATAAGCTGGCGCGGGTAGTTTCGCCTGCGCGTTTTTGCTGTGTTTCCAAAACCGCCTGCTTCACGCTTGCAGACAATCCTCAAACCCCGCTCCTGCTCTACATCTTCGGGTGTTTGAGATGCCAGTCGGTCGCATCCTGATACGCTTTCGCCAGCGCCAGCATCTTCGCCTCTCCGAAGATTTGTCCCACAAACGTCAGGCTTGTAGGATTTCCTTTCTCGTTGAAGCCGTGTGGGACCACAACGCAGGGATGGCCGGTCAGGTTGGTCACTGTGGTGTTCGCAGTCGCCACCGGGTTCGGGGTGTAGTCGCCGTAGTCGAAAGGCACGACGTAAACATCGATGTCCGCCATAACTTTGGCCATCTCAGCCATGAGCAGTCCGCGGATGCGATTGGCGTCGATGTATTCGGCGGCGGGGAGCAATCGGTAGGAGTTCTGATTGGCGACACGATCCTGGCGAACCAGGTCGGCCGGCTGGACTCGGATCGGATCTTTCAGTGCGGCGTTTGCCTCGCTCCACATGATTGCGGTCAGGGGCAGGTCGGAGTGCTTCGGGAGCGCGATTTCATGCAGGGTGATGCCAAGTGATCGCAGCTTGTCGAGCGCCGCGGCGTCGTTGGCGTCGGTTTTGGGTGTCTGGTTGGTGTGGTCGAAGGCGGCTTTCAGGTAGCCGACGCGAAGGCTGCGAATGTCGAGTTGAGCATCCCAGTTGAAGGGTACATCCTGGACGGTGAGGTCCTTGTGGTCCGGGCCTTGGATGACGGTCAAAACGAGCGCACAATCCTCGACGGCACGGCACATGGGGCCGATCTTATCGAGGCTCCAGGCCAGCGTCATAGCGCCATTGCGGCTGACACGTCCATACGTAGGACGGTGTCCAGTGACTCCGCAGATCCCGGAAGGTTCGACAATGGAGCCTCCGGTTTCGGTGCCGATTGAGAAGCCGACGAGTCCCGCGGAGGTTGCCGATGCGGGACCGGCAGACGAGCCCTGGGAGCCCATCGAGAGATCCCATGGGTTCTTGGTCTGACCGCCGAACCAGATGTCGTCGAGCGCGAGTTCTCCGGTGGTGAGTTTTGCAACGAGTACGGCGCCCGCGGCATCGAGGCGAGTGACTACATTTGCGTCTTCGTCGATGATGCGGGTTTTAAATGGTGCGGCTCCCCAGGTGGTCGGGTAGCCCTTCACCGCGAGGAGGTCTTTCACGCCGAAAGGAATGCCGTGCAGCGGACCTTTGTAGTTGCTGGCGGCGATTTGGCGGTCGGCTTCGCGGGCTTGGCGAAGGGCGCGGTCCTTGGTGATGGTTACGGCGCAGAGGAGCTTCGGGTTGTATCGGTTCAGTCGGTCGAGATACATCTCGGTGAGCTCGGTCGATTTGGCTTGCTTCGTTCGGATTAATTCGGCGAGATGCGTGACGGGCCAGAAGGCGACGTCCTCGAGGTTTGCCGGTCGCTGGACCTGCGGCGGTTTACCCGGCTGCGGCGCTCGCCTGGTGCGATCGATTTTCATGCCGGGCAGAACGGGGTTGAAGTGCAGCGGCGGCGCGACGGAGTTGGGCAGGTCGACCGCGTGGAGTTTGACGATTTCGGATTCGGGGGCGTTCATGGCCTTCACCATTCCGTCGAGCTCATGGTCGGTGAACGTGAGACCTGCGACAATGGCCGCGCTGGTCAGCATGTCCTTCGTGATAACCGCGGGCTTCCCGTTTTGTACTTGCGCCCACAGAACACCCGGGAAAAGTGTCTGCGACAAGCCGAGCCCGGCGAAAAAGGACATGAATCGGCGGCGATCCGCGGTGATGTTCATTGGCGTCTCCTGAATTCACGAGGAAGATAGCACACTGATTTCGCCTTTGCCCCAGGTGGTCTGGCGGCCGACGCCGGTGTGTTGTGCCGCGGTCAGGTAGGGGAGGAATTCGGTGAGGTCGCCCTCGTATTCGGCGACACCGACAAAGCCGCCGAGTGGGTGACGCTGGCCTGTGCGGGTGCTTCGCCGCGTCGCGTGACGCATCTCGATCTCGCAGCGAGTCATTCTGATTTGTGCGGCGCGATCGCCGAAGGCGGCGAAATCGATCTCGAGTGGACCGGAGCCGTAGAGGGCACGAAGCGTGCTGATGCGATCGCGGATTCGCGCGAGGAGAATGGCGAAATCGGGTTTGGGCGCCAAGCCGTTGGTTGCTTTCAACTCGGTGGGCGTTCGAAAGTGCAGTTGAAGATGTGAGATGGCGTGCGATGGAGCATCAAGAACAATGCGCGCTTGATCCTGATCTACGCTCGACAGCGCGGCGGCACCTCGCCCGGGGCCGAAACCACGATTCGCGACTTCTGTAAATGCGTCGACGAAATCGCTGATGGGTGGTTCCTTAGCCTGAAACAGATTCACTTCGAAATGAAAGTGTTCGGTTGGATGGATCACCGCTCCGTCCAGATGCGAGGCGCGAAAGACAAATGGACGAGGCCAATCGGCAAGGCCGCTTGGCGACCGGCTGAAAGCCTGTCCCACCCTTGGCGCGAAGACATCGGCGTAGGCGGCGGGCTTGTCTTTTAGGATCGTGCCCAGTGCTCCTCGTAGTATGTTGCCGGAGTGGCCTGAAGGAAAGTGGATGGCGCCAATGGCGGTTAGATGGAAACGCAAACGGTAGAACTCAAACTCCACACTACCCACCGCCGACGAATTGCACGATTTCGAGAGTGGCTCTGTCCTCAATGATCGTCGCTTCCCAGTCCGGCTTGCGAACGATCGCACGATTCAATTCGACAGCCACTCGCGATGGATCAACATCGAGATGGAGCAGCAGATTTGTCAGTGTGAGTCCGGCAGGAACCGTGCGATCCCGGCCGTTCACCACAATTTGAATCTGATCTGTTCTGACGTCCGCGTTTGACACTGTGTTTCGTACCTCATTATAGTCAAATTGTAGAGACGAACATTTCAAAGTCGTTCCATGCCAACTTCTTATCCTGAGGTGTACTTTCCGGTACTGGTTCAGGTCCTGCTTGCGGCCGTTATCGCCGCAGCGCTCGTAATTCTCTCGACGGTTCTCGGGAAGCGCGTGCGGGACCGGGCAAAGGACATGCCATATGAAAGCGGCATGAATCCGATCGGCACGGCGCGGGAACGCTTCAGCGTGAAGTATTACCTTGTCGGCATTGTTTTCATCCTGTTCGACATCGAAGCGATTTTCCTCTATCCGTGGATCACGGTGTATCGCGACCTGAGGTTCTTCGCATTCTTCGAGATGCTTTTGTTCATCGTCCTGATACTCGCGGGCTTCTTCTACATCTGGAAAAAGGGCGTGTTGGACTGGAGCAAGGATGAGCCGGCGCAACCTGCGGTTACTCAACCTTCGCATACTGACTAATGCTCTCTGAACACTTGAACGAGTATCCTGTTGCGGCGGCACTCGCGTCGCGGTTTGGCGATGCGATCACGGGCGGGCACGACGAGCGTAAAGAATTGGCGCTCTTCGTGGCTCCCGAAGCGATTGTCGAAATTTGCCGTTTCCTGAAAGATGAGCAGCAGTTCAACCGGCTGAGCGGATTGACGGGCGTTGACTGGTTGCCCGCCGAGCCGCGGTTTGAGGTCGTTTACCTGTTGCATTCGATTCCGAAGAAGGAACGTCTGCGGTTGACGTGCCGCGTAGCGGAAGGCGCTGAGATCGAGTCGGTAACGTCTGTTTGGCGCGCTGCGGACTGGTATGAGCGCGAAACGTTCGACATGTTCGGCGTGCGCTTCCGCAATCATCCGGATCTGCGCCGCATTTTGATGCCAGTGGACTGGGAAGGGTATCCGCTTCGCAAGGACTATCCGGTGCACGGGCACAAGTACAGCTATCAGAACGAGTAGAGAAAAAGATGCACGAGCTAAAAACGCCAACCGCAACGCTGGACGCCGAGCCGACTGCCGAAGATATCAAGCGTCATCGCATGACGCTGAACATGGGTCCGCAGCACCCCTCGACCCATGGCGTGCTTCGGATTGTGCTGGAGCTGGAAGGCGAAACCATCCGGAGCGCGAAGCCTGATATCGGATTCCTGCACACGGGGATCGAAAAAGAGTGCGAGGTGAAGACGTGGGCGCAGACCGTCACGCTGACGGATCGCGTCGATTACCTTGCGAATCTTTCGAACAACCTGGTTTATGCGCTGGCAGTGGAAAAACTGATCGGCGACATCGAGATCCCGCCGCAAGCGCAGTGGATGCGCGTAATGCTGGTGGAGCTGACGCGAATTCAGAGCCACCTGGTGTGGCTGGGAACCCATGCTCTCGACATCGGTGCGATGACAGTGTTCTTCTACTGCTTCCGCGAGCGCGAGGACATTCTTCGGATCTTTGAGATGTTCTCGGGCCAGCGCATGATGACGAGCTACATCCGGCCGGGCGGCCTGGCGCTGGAGCCTCCGCGCGGGTGGCAGCAGGTAGTCGGTAAGTTCATCAATGGGTTTCCGAGCAAAGTAGACGAGTACGAGGAACTGCTCGATACGAATCCGATCTGGCTGCGGCGCACTCAGGGTGTTGGGTTCGTTGCTCTTGAGGACATGCTGGACCTGGGGGTCACGGGTCCCATGATCCGTGGTGCGGGTTTGAAATGGGACGCGCGCAAGGACGAGCCGTATTCGAGCTACGAGAAGTTCGATTTCGAAGTGCCGACCCGCAAGGAAAACGACGTGTACGCGCGGTACCGTGTGCGGCTGGAAGAACTGCGCCAGAGCGCGCGCATCGTGAAGCAGGCGCTGGAAGGAATGCCGGGCGGACGTTGGCAGGCGGATGCGCCGCACATCGTGCTTCCGGATCGCGAAAAGATGAAGACGCAGATGGAGGCGCTCATCTATCACTTCAAGATCGTGACGGAAGGCTATCGCGTGCCGTCGGGCGACGTTTACCAGGTGGTGGAGTCGCCGCGCGGCGAGATCGGCTACTACATCGTGAGCAATGGCACGTCGCACCCTTATCGCGTGTTCATGCGCACTCCGAGCTTTGGCAATCTGCAGGGCTTGAGCAAAATGCTGGAAGGCATCCTCATCGCCGACTCCATCGCCTCGCTGGGTAGTATGGATTTTGTGCTGGGGGATACGGACCGATAACGCAATGACGTTTTCACCGGAACTGGAAGCGAAGTTCGCGAAGATGCTGGAGAGCTATCCTTCGGGGCGCACGCGCTCGGCTGTCATACCGATGCTGATGTACGCGCAGGACGAAGTGGGGCACGTTTCGAACGAGCTGATCGAGGAAGTAGCCAAGCGATGCGGCGTGCAACCGTTGCAGGTGGACGAAGTGGTCGGCTACTACTCGATGCTGCATCGCAAGCCGCTCGGTAAGTATCACGTGCAGGTGTGTACCAATATCAGTTGTCTGCTCGTGGGTGGCGAAGAGTTGATGGAGCATGCGAAAAAGAAGCTCGGCATCGGAAATCGAGAGGTGACGTCGGACGGTCTGTTTTCGCTCGAGGAAGTGGAATGCATGGGGGCGTGCTCGTGGGCTCCGGCGATCGAGGTGAATTACGATTTTCATCATTTTGTGACGCCGGACAAGTTTGACAAGCTGGTCGAGGATGTCCGAAAGGCGCGCGGCAATGGTCAGTAACGACCACGCAACGAAGGATCTCATCGATCTGGAGACTCGTCTCGATGCGCACCTGGAAGCGAAGCTGACTGGACTGCGAGATCAACTGGTCGAGTCGATGCGCGATGCGCAGACAGGGATACTTCGCGGATTTGAGACATATCAGACGAGCCAGCATATTAAGATGCGGAAGTTGGCGGCTGACGTATCCAACATTGACAAGGCGAGTGCTCTGAGAATCGATGCC
>DATGJP010000121.1:0-92232 GCA_035295125.1 Bryobacteraceae bacterium
TTTGCGTTTCGTGAGTGTGGCCTGGACCTCACGCTGCACATAGCGACCTCCGGACCCGAAGCGGTGGCCTTCTTAAAACAGCAGAACCAGTTCAGCAAAGACCTCAACGTCGCCTTGATTTTGATGGACTGGCATTTGCCAGTGGATATGGGAGCACAAACGCTAATCGCAATCCGCGACCTGCAAAGGAAGCTGAAGCTGTTACCGATTCCCATAATCGTGTTCAGTTCGTCATTGCTACTCGCTGATGTCCGCGATGCTTATGCCGAGGGCGCGAACTGTGGATCAACAAAGGGAGTAACCTGGACGAGTTTTTCGAGGCAATCGCCGGAATCATACGATTTTGGTTCCAAACCGTCTGTGTTCCCATTGCGTCGTCATAATTCTCTTCCAGGCTCGCCAATTTGAGCACCTCTCCGTAATGCCAGTTTCCGGGCGTGTCCTCGGGCTCGGTGAATGCGGACCCGCACGGCCCCCTTGCTCATCTGGTTCTCCCTCGCAAGTTAGGAGTCCGAATATCCTAGGAGGTAATAACGGACCAGCCAGTCGCGTTCTTTGGCGTGACAGAGGTTTAAAACCCTGTCGAGGTCAAGACCTGCTTCGAGGTGGCAATCAGACGCGGCCTTATCCGGCAGAGATTCGTCAGAATATTCGTGAGTTTTCGGCAGATCTGCGTAGGCTCAGGACAACAGACCTGGTTAAGTTAAGGTAACGCGGTTGGTGGCGACCCAGATCCCTGGTCGTCGCACGCAAGCCGGTAGTGGCTGCGCGCACGTTCGCCGATCTGAGGGTCACTCGTGGCGTAGCGCGACCATTGGTTCGATCCGAGTGGCTCTCCGCGCCGGTACATAAACCGCGAGAAATGCGGTCACGCCCAGAACGATCGCCACCGCACCAAACGTAACCGGGTCGGTTGGCCGCACACCGTACAGGATCCCGGCCATGAGTCTGGATAGAAGCAGGGCGCCGCCAACGCCAGCAGCGGAGCCCGTCAACACCTGCAGCATCCCCTGCCGCACGACCAGCCGCAGCACTTCCGTGCGGCCAGCGCCGAGCGACACGCGAATTCCGATCTCATGCGTTCGACGGACGACAGCGTAATTCATGACGCCATAAATTCCTATGGCGGCCAGTACGAGCGCGATGGCAGCGAAGACTCCCAGCAGGAGCATCTCAAAACGCGGCTGCGCATTGGCATCCGCCACTACCCGGTCCATGGTAAAGACCTCGGAGATGGGAAGGTTGGAATCAAACGACCAGACCGTCCTCTTCACCGCTGGCGCGAATTCCGCCGGATCGCCGCTCGTGCGCACCACCAGCGTGAGGTACGCCCAATTCGCGGCGGGATCTTTCAGGAACGCGTGGTGCTGAAGCGCGGCCAGGTAGCATTCCGATTCGGGCCGGGCCGCCCAGTCGCCCTGCACTGCGTCCTTGACCACACCAATCACGGTTAGCCATGTGAGCCCTCCCCGGCTGTCACGATCGAAAGCAATTCGTTTCCCCAGCGGATCTTCCCCAGGCCAGTAGCGGCGTGCTGCATGTTCGTTGATGAGCACTACCCCAGGGGCTCGCTCATCGTCGCTGCTGGTAATCGCGCGGCCGCGCAGCACCGGCAGGCGCATCGTCTCAAGATACCCGGGCATGACGATACGGTAAATGGCGCTGGGCGATTCACCGGGTCCCGATTTGGGACGGCCCTCGATGGTAAACGGCCAACCCCACATGTCGCCCGCCAGCGGGAGATGATTGATGCCGCCGGCCGACACTACGCCGGGCATCGCTCCAAGGCGCTCGAGGAGTTGGCGATAGAAGGTCGGCCTCCGGCCGGCCTCAGCCTCCCGCGATCCGGCGACCGACACCACCATCGAGAGAACGTGGTGGGGATCGAATCCCGGATCGACCGATTCGAGCGCAACGAAGCTCCGGATCATGAGCCCAGCGCCGATCAGTAGGATGAACGCCAGCGCGAATTCCGATGCCACCAGGAAGCCGCGCAATCGGCTGCGGCGAACCCCGCCGCCGCCTCCCCGGCCGCCTTGATTGAGGCCGCCCGTCAGGTCACCCGCCGTTGCGCGTGCCGCCGGAGCAAGACCGAAAATCAGGATCGTGAGCAGGGTGATGCCCAACAGAAACAGCACCACCTTGGCGTCGATGGCCACCGACTGTATGCGCGGCACGAACCCCGCGGCGAGCATTACCAAGGCCCTCGTTCCCCCCGCAGCCAGCGCCAGGCCGCCAAATGCTCCAAGGCCTGCCAGCAGAACGTCTTCGGTGAGGAATTGCGCGATCACCCGGCTCCTTCCGGCGCCCAGCGCGCAGCGTACGGCGATTTCCTTCTCGCGGTCGCTGGTGCGGGCCAACAGCATGTGGGCGACGTTGGCGCAGGCGATCAGCAGCACAAAGCCGACCGAACCCAATAAGATCAGCAGGGGCGTCTCGACATCACCGACCACGTTCTCTCTCAACGGGGTCACTCGCACACCGCGGTTCGTGCCCGGATACTGCCGCTCCAACCCCCCAGTAATGGCCCCGATCTCCGCACGCGCCTGGGCCAGCGTGACGCCGGCCTTCAGGCGCGCGAAAACGCGCAGGCTCTGGCCTTCCCGGTTGTGTACGCGGTCGCCAAACGCATCGGGCACCCACAATTCCGCGTGGGCGGCCCAGAAGGGCGCGAACTGGAATTCAGGCGGCATCACGCCCACTACCGTGTAAGCCTCGCCGTTGAGGATGACCGGCTTACCAAGCACACCCGCGTCGCTGTCGAATCGCCGCTGCCAGAGACGATGGTTCAGGATCACCTCATGATCAGAACCGGGCTGGTCTTCTCCGGGGCGGAACAGACGGCCCAGCATTGGCTGGACGCCGAGCATCGGCATCAGGTTCTGGGTCACCTGAAGACCCCAGAGATGCTCCGGGGGATCGCCGCCTGTGAGATTCGGGGTCCAGTAATCCGCCGCGCCCATGGCTTCAAACGAGCGGCTCTGGTCGCGCCAGTCGAGATAATTCGCGACCGCGACGGGATCGGTGCCGCCGTGCAGAAGAGTGACCAGCCGGCCCGGGTCCTTGTAGGGGAGCGGCCGTAGCAGTACCGCGTTCACCACGCTGAAAATCGCGGTGTTGGCGCCAATGCCAAGCGCCAGCGTAACTGCTGCGAGTGCGGTAAAGCCGGGCGTGCGCCGGAGGCTGCGCGCGCCATAGCCCAGATCCTTGAAACGCTGCTCGATCCACACAAAGGAACGCGCTTCGCGGTGCAGTTCCTTGGCGAGTTCGACGCCACCATAAGCGCGGTGGGCCGCCATCCTGGCATCGTAAGGAGTCAAGCCGCCGCGTTCGTACTCCTCCTCCAACAGGGCGAGGTGGGACGCGATTTCGCGCGAGAGTTCACTCTCCGCGGCACCCCGGCGGAACAGATTCGTGAGTCTCGATAAGAACCGGCGCATCGTTCAGGCTCCTTCCGCCAGCAGCTTATCCACCAGACCAGACATGCGCCTCCAACGGAGGGTCTCTTGCGCCAGAGCCTTTTCTCCAGCCTCGGTGATGGCGTAAAACTTGGCTTCGCGGTTGCTCTCCGTCCTGCCCCAGGTACCTTTGATCCAGCCCTGCTGTTCGAGCCGCACCAGCGCGGGGTAGAGTGTGCCCTGGTTGAGATGCAGGAGGTCCTCGGACATTTGCTGCAAGCGCGCAGCAATCGCGTAGGCGTGCCGGGCGCCCATGGTTTTCAGAACGCGCAAAACAATCAAGTCGAGTGTTCCCTGCAGGACGCTAATCCGGCAGTCTTCACTTGGCATCCAAGTAATCCTCGACATTCAGTATCCATTGGCTTTACTTGATTGTCAAGTGGGAGGGCCGCATCTGGCGCTTCTATACCGCGATGACAAGACGCTGAAACATTCTCGGCTGCTTCTGTCGGTGACCAAAAAAGTGGTCGAATTCGCCTCTTTGAGAGGCCTATCTTTCGGACATTTTCGAAGTGTCACCTAACCATGGCCGAAGATAATCCTTTTTTGCCAGGCAGGACTCATTCTAGCTAGTACGCCGCCGGTGGAGCAGGAGCCAGAGTCTCGCGGAAGTTCGAGGGCATCCAGTTGGCGGGATTCGCCGCCAGTTCCAGGGAGTGTCGCTGCAACTCGATCAGATCTTCGAACGAGTTGACATCGCATAGCTGGCAGGTATGGATCAAGCTCATGAACAGATCGCCGATCGCCGCCCCGTTGAGCGTGCGATAGAACAGCGCGTTTTCACGGTGCAGAACCGCCCGTTTCAGGCTTCTTTCCACGATGTTGTTATCGAGCGGAGCCCCGGCTTGCCGCAGGAACAGCGTCAGCGGCCGCCAGTGTCTCAGCAGGTAAGCGATGGCCTTGCCCAGCCCCGAGTTCGGCTCCGTTTTCCGTTCCGCAACCTGCCGCTCCAGCCAGTTGTGCAGCTCATCCATGACCGGACCGCTGCGCTCGCGATGAAGCTCCAGCCGCAGTTCCGGGGAGATGCCGCGCTCTCGGGCCTCGGCATCGGTGCCGTAGACCTGACCCAGCATCTCCAGCACATAACGGCACTCATCCGGAAAGTTGCCGGCAACGTCCACAAACTGCCTTCGTGTGCCAGGCAGTTAGCGAGCAGAATCTCCACTCCCGCACTCAGCTTCGGAACGTTACGGGACAGTGCCGTCGCACATCTGAATCGGACCCGGTAGTTCGGCGGAGCAATGTTTCAACACGTCAGCCAGGTTCTTCGCCGGCGTGCTGACGGCCGGTGAAGTACAAGGCCATATGGTGGCCCTGGCCACTCGACACGATCCCGCTGGTGAATACGCCCGTGCGCTCATCGGTTGGCTCGCGCTCCATGCGCAGCACGCGCATGCCGGTGTCGTCGTTGTGTAGCACTTCGCCCTGCGCTGCCCGACGGATCAACTCCTCGTGCGCCGGCTTGATCGCCTCCGCAGCTTCCTCAACGATCTCCCACCGTGTGGCCGCCGGCAGCGGAATCCCCAACTGCCCCTTGAGACTCTCCAGCCGGTAAAACGGAATACCGCTGCCGTACTTCAGTTGCGCAATCATGGCCGATGCCGTCTCGTCGTACTTCTAGGAGTGGCCGCCGCCAACGGTGCAATGAGTTCTACTAATCCGGGTTGACGGCGCCCCTGGCGCTGCCCGGCGTCGGCGGCCACCAACAACCGTTTCAGCTTACCGGCATCGAGCTGCAGTTGCTGCGCGGTCGGGTTGACGCCCTCCCGGCGTGCAACGGCGATGGCCATCGACTACAGCTCATCCGGGATCGATGTCTTCCGCGAGCGCGTCTTTCTCCATTCCTCAAATCGCGCCCGAGCGCGGTCCATTCCACGTGTCGCTTCGACCTTTGCTGCCACAAGTTCACCTGGCGTGACGGTAACACCTGCGGTGGTCTAATTCACGCATCCCTACCGGAAGCTCACGAATATTCAACCGAGTGACGCCTAACTTCATGGAGGTACAACCGAACCCCGATGGTAATCACCCAGCGCGGCAATGCATCCAAATTGCGCAGTTGCGTGAGCCGCTCCCAGGCCGCGCCCAGGCGTGTTGGGCGAGCTCCATCGCCCGGTCCCGGTGAAGACCCCGACTCTGGAAATATCGCACCGTCGAGGGAAAGTGTCGGGCGTAGCGCAGTTCGTATTCTCCTGCGGTGCACTTCGCGAGCATCGCTTAGGGGGACGCCATGAAGGGAGGCAATGTTTCATCGCCAACGAGGGGCACATGGTTGTCGCCGCCTCTTGAGGCCAAGTTTCTTGAGCCGTAAACCGTGCTCAGCAGTTCAAGCTCAAAGCAAAGAGCAAATGTTGTGGAGTACGTTTTGGAACTCATCCAAGTGGGTCGGTTTAGTCAGAAACTTCCTCGCACCTAAACCAAGGCACCTGGCTTTGTCCGTGTCCAATCGGGACGACGTGAAAACAACCGCAGGGACGTCCGCGATTGTCGGGTCGTCTCTCATCCCTTCAAGTACATCGAACCCACTGACCTTGGGCATGTTGAGATTTAGCAACACGAGATTAGGTCTTGGTGCGTCTGCGTAAGGGCCAGAGCGCCGGAGAAAATCGAGCGCTTGCCCGCCATTCTCGACCCTATAGAGTCGGAAGTTACCGCCGACTTCCTGAAGCCCCATTTGCAGGAGCATGAAGGCTGCGTCGTCGTCTTCCACGATTAGGATGAACTTCTCGCCGGTACCGAATTTTGCAGGAAGCATCGCCTTCAAGTCCACCTTCATATTGCGGCGTTCTGGAATCAGCACGTCAAAAGCACAAGCGCTAGTCTAACCGTTTGCTGAATACAACCTCCTGGGTTTGGTTTCGATTTCGCCCAGTTAGGCTGACCTGTACACTTTTTAGACGATATCGAAAAGGCCGGGATTTCACGCTACGGTCGTCGAACGGGACACCTACCGCTGGACTGGCGTCTTGACTCGACAGGTATGGCATTTCCCAACATGTTGCGGTCGCCAACTCCCGGTGGATCCACGAGTAACGTAGGTTAAACACGACGCTTTCGGAACATTGGCGACCTCTGTGGCAGTCGCTATGCGGTCGCATAGAAGCGGTCTCCACGTGGTATCCGGCGCGTCGGATGCTTCGAAAGCAGCCATATCCCACCGTCCCGTTTGGCGGGCTTAGACGGCCTCTGTAAGGCAGGAGCGGGCGGATTCCTCGGCGGGCGCCCTCGGCGCTTAGCGGGTTGCCCGAGCAGAGCGCGGACTTCAGCCATGCGTTGTTCAAGCCGGGTCTTTTGAAGCTCCAGAACTTCGAAGGCGGCGTTCAGTACCTCACGAGAGACGGCTTGTTGTCTGGCCAAGAAGCACCAGCATAGCCTATGAGTGAGCCCGTTATTGGGCCGATTCACGAGGGGCTGAAACACAGCGCCAGACCCTCTCCCACATTGTCTAGTTACTGGCTAGATAGGCCCAAAAACAGCCGTCTCCGGTTGGATACAGCCCTCTTTACTCTCCTCCAAGTCCTTTCATGTCAATACAAGCTCTTCGAACTGATGGGTTGCTCCGCTATAATCAGCTATGACGCCGTCGCAACCACAACCCAAGATCCAGCTCGGCCACTCGAGCGACTATCGGGAAAACTATGCCAATAGTGTTCAGGTTCGCGTGAATCTCTGGGACTTTTTCCTGATGTTCGGAACCATTAACCAGACCGCTCCCGACAGTGTGACCATCCAGAATTTCCAGGGCGTCTACCTCAGCCCGCAGCAGGCCAAAGCGCTCTTCAACATTCTGCAGCAGAATATTTCGCAATACGAATCGGCGTTCGGCGAGATTCACCTGGAACCGCAGTCCGCGGGGAAAACGATCCAATAAAAAATGTCAGCGCCCGCGGCGAAGGTGGACCGGAGACATGATATCCGGAAGAGAACCTACCAGTTTTTCTTCCTGGCCTTTGCCGTTGTTCTCTACGCGACCCATGTTCAATTCCTGAAGCTGCCTTATTTTTGGGACGAACTCGGGCAGTTCGTCCCGTCGGCTCTCGATATCTTGAAGTCAGGATCCTGGGTTCCCCATTCCGCCACTCCGAACGTTCATCCACCGGGTGTGATGGCATATCTCGCGGGCGTGTGGCGCGTCTTCGGCTATTCCATCGTGACAACCCGCGTCGCGATGCTGGTGCTGGCTTCATTCGGGGTCCTCTTCACCTTCCTCGTGGGAACGCGTCTCTGTGAGGGCTTGCCCGGAATTCCGGCGTTGACTGCAGTGCTGCTGTTGTTGCTCGACCCCCTGTTCTTCACGCAATCGATGATGGCGCAACTCGACATGCCGTCGATGGTTTTCTGCCTGCTGGGACTCCTCCTGTTTTTGGAGGAACGGCACCTCGGCGCGGCCATTGCTTGTACGGCGGCGGTGCTGTCGAAGGAAACGAGCGTTGTTCTGCCGCTCGTATTGACCCTGACGCTGTTCCGGGAAGGCGAGTTGAAGCGCGCTGGACTTTACTACACCATTCCCTTCGCCGCTCTGATCGTCTGGCTGATCGCGCTCTGGGGGGCCACGGGAAATCCGCTCGGCGACAGCGGTTTTGCGCACTACAACGTGACCTATTCGCTGCATCCGGTCCGTATCGCCGTTTCTCTTGTGCGTCGTATCTACTACATCGGATTTGAGGACTTCCGTTGGGTGGGAACCATCGCCATTGTGCTCGCCTGGCGCCGCTTTCACCTCTATAACCGGCCCGCCTGGAAAGTTACGGTCAACTTCGCCGTAGCGTTTGCGGTGTTGGTCAGCGTGCTCGGAGGAGCCGAACTCGAGCGCTATCTGCTACCGGTGATGCCGATCTTCTACATCGCGGTTGCAGCGGCGCTTTCGAAGATGAATCGTTTCGCGCGGCTCACGGCGGTGCTGGCGCTCGCCGGCGGCCTGTTTTCGGGACTGTTTACCAATCCGCCATTCCCATTCCCGTACGAAAACAATCTCGCCATGCGCGATTTTGTCGAACTGCACGAAGCCGCGGCGCAATACCTGGAAAAGAACTATCCGAAGAGCACGATTTATACGGCGTGGCCCCTGACGGCTGCGCTTCGCCGCCCCGAATTCGGGTATGTCCAGCAGCCGCTCAAAACGCTGGAAACGTCGGATTTGCACTATTCCACGCTTTCGAAGCTGGACCCGAAAACCGTGGACGTCCTGGTCCTGTATTCCCGCACCTGGGAGCCGCAATGGGGTGTGATGCGGCTGCCCGGCATCGAAAGCTTCTTGCGGAGCTTTTACGATTACGAGCCTCAAATGACGGCGGAGCAGTGTCGCGAAAAGCTCGGTTTGGTGCAGGTGTCGCGGTGGGAACAGCGGGGACAGTGGATCGAGATCTACGCCCGGCCTTCGGCCTGATAGCCCCAAACGGACCTAAAATAGAAGTAGGGTATTAGCTTCTCCGCCGAAGGAGGTGCGACGATTCCCATGTCGTCCGGTTCCGGACCGGATCTGAGAAGCCTCAGACATCCGGTTCTATCAACTCACGGCTCCGCGCAACGCGCTGAACCGGTTTCGGGAGCCGCTAAAATTATCATCGATTTCCTGGCCTCTGCCGGTATTGATGTGAACGGCAGCCGTCCTTGGGACATTCAGGTTCACGATCCCCGCTTTTATCCGCGAGTCCTATCCGATGGTTCGCTGGGGGCGGGCGAATCATACATGGATGGCTGGTGGGACGTCGGGGCCTTGGACGAGTTCTTCACCAAAGTCCATCGCGCCGATCCCTACTATAGCCTCAAGACGTTCAACACCGCCTGGCTGGCGTTGAAAAGCAGACTTGTTAATCGACAGGCCAAGTGGAGGTCCACGAAAGTCGCACGCCAGCACTACGACCTCGGGAATGACATTTACGAGGCCATGCTCGACCCCAGGATGCAATACACCTGCGCCTATTGGAAGGACGCGACCACCCTGGAAGAAGCGCAGGAGAACAAGCTGCGGCTCGTTTGCGAGAAGATTCATCTGCGGCCCGGAATGCGGGTGCTGGAATTGGGCGGCGGCTTCGGCGGGCTGGCGCACTTCATAGCTGCGCGATACGGGTGTGAGGTGGTGAGCTACAACATCTCGCATGAGCAGGTTGCGTACGCTCGAAACCTATGCGGAGACCTGCCGGTCCGTTTCGAGCAGAAAGACTACCGCGAGGCTGTCTCGGAGCGCGCGCCGTTCGATCGAGTGGTGGCCGTGGGTCTCTGCGAACACATCGGCTACAAGAATTACCGGACGTTCCTTGAAATCGCAGAACGTGCGCTCAAACCTGGAGGCCTTTTTCTTCTTCACACCATCGGCAGCAACGAGTCGTATACGAGTACAGACGCGTGGGTGGACAAATATATCTTCCCGAATGGCATGGTCCCCTCGCTCGCGCAACTCGGCAAGGCGATGGAAGGGCTATGGGTGGCGGAGGACTGGCACAATTTCGGCCCGGATTACGACAAGACTTTGCTCGCCTGGTGGAGCAATTTTAGCCGCGCCTGGCCGAGCCTGAGGTCGAGATACAGCGACCGCTTCTACCGCATGTGGAAGTTCTACCTGATGGGCTCCGCGGGCCGTTTCCGCGCGCGCAAGCTCCAGCTTTGGCAGTTTGTTCTGTCCAAGGGCGACATACCGAATTACGTGCCGGTCCGGTAGCCCGTGGACAAGCGCGCCATTCTGATCGCGGAGTTGCAGGCAAATCGCGCCCGGGGCGGCCCAATCGGTCTGGCCAAATCGACATCCAACCTGTTCCGGCATCGCGACGGGCGCGGCGCTGCGAAGATCGACGTTCGTAATTTCAATCGCGTATTGACCGTTGACCGCAATTGCCTGGTTGCCGATGTCGAGGGAATGACCACCTACGCCGATTTCGTCGACGAAACGCTGAACTGCGGGCTGCTGCCCACGGTGGTTCCGCAACTCAAGTCCATCACTGTGGGTGGGGCAGTGAGCGGCCTCGGCATCGAGTCGTCTTCATTCCGTTTCGGGTTGGTGCACGAAACCGTTGTGGAGATGGATATCCTGCTCGGCGACGGAAGCATCGTGACCTGCTCGCGGTCGCAGCACGAAGATCTGTTTTACGGCTTCCCGAATTCGTACGGCACGCTGGGTTACGTGCTGCGGTTGAGGGTGATGCTCGTTCCGGCGCGTCCGTATGTGCACCTCGTTCACGAGAAGTTCCACGAGCCGGCGAGTTACTTCGATCGAATTGCCGAATTGTGCGCGGCCGGCCGGCTGGATTATCTGGACGGCGTGGTCTTCGGCCGCGACGAGATGTATGTCACGACGGGCGAGTTTACGGAAGAGGCCCCGAGGCTGAGCGACTACACCTATCTGCGGATCTATTACAAATCGATTCGAGAAAAGACGGAAGACTGGCTCACGGCGAAGCACTACATCTGGCGCTGGGACACGGACTGGTTCTGGTGCTCGAAGCATTTTGGCGTGCAGAATCCGACCATCCGGCTTCTGGCTACGAAATGGGCTCTGAACTCGGTGACGTATCAGAGGATCATGCGCCTGTCGCGTTTGCTGCCGGCGGGTGGCACCGAATCGGTGATTCAGGATGTCGATATCCCGATCGAGAAAGCCGAGGAGTTTCTCGACTTTCTTCTCCGCGACATCGGCATTACTCCAGTGTGGATCTGTCCCTTCAAAGCGTTCGACCCGACGGTGACTTTCGATCTCTATGCGCTCGATCCCAAAAAGGTCTACGTTAATTTCGGGTTTTGGGACATGGTTCCGGCAGCGCACGAGCATGGGTTTTTCAACCGTCTGGTGGAGCGCAAGGCGATGGACTTGGGCGGCAAGAAGGGTCTGTATTCGACGGTTTACTACGACGAGGAGACGTTCTGGAAGATATACAACAAGGAACGATACTTTGCCCTGAAACAGAAGTACGACCCGGGCGGTGTCTTCCAGGACCTGTACAAAAAATGTGTCACCGGCTAAAGGCGAGCGTAAAAAGGAGAAGCAGGGAGTTTCGCCTGCCTTTGGACCTCACCGGGAATGCAGAGGCGAACGAAACCGCCCGGCGCCAATGTCTCTTCCAGTCTCAGATGGCTGCTGCATCGTCATGCAATGAAGGGTGCCCAAGCCCAGCACCAGATCGACACAACTGATCCCCACAACTTCACGATCCGGAAACAAGGCCGCCAGCGTATTGAGAGCAACTCGATCGTTAGGATCGTTGAACGTAGGAACCAGCACCAACCCATTCGCAATGTAAAAATTGGCATAGCTGGCCGGCAGCAACTGCCCGTCAAACCAGACCGGCTCCGGCATGGGCAGCATGACAACCTTCAATCCGGCGCGATGCAGCGCCAGATCGTCAATAACCGTCACTACGGTCTCGCGATTCACAAACCGCGCCACGTCGTCGACATGTCCGTGCGTATCGTCCCCCGGAATGCCTTTTTCAAGCCAGATCGTTCGTTCGATGCCCAGGTACTCGGCAAACACGCGCTCAATCTCTTCGCGGCCGAGGCTCGGGTTCCGGGCCTGAACAGGGCTGAGCAGGCATTCCTCGGTCGCGAGCAGCACCCCCTCGCCGTTCACATCAATCGCGCCGCCCTCCAGAACGATTCCTGGCTCATGGAGCGGAATACGCAAACCCTCAGCGAGCAGCCCCGGAATCTGGTTGTCACTCGCCCAGTTGTCGTACTTGGCCCAGCCGTTAAAGATCCAATCCGTAACCGCGATGCCGCCCTCCGCGTCGTGCACGAAGATGGGGCAATAATCGCGCGTCCAGCTTCGATTCGTCGGATGCTGAAAGAACTCCACCGCGCCCATCTCGACAGCGCATTTCTTCAGCACCCGCCGTGCCTTTTGCTCGGCCGCGCCGTCTTCGACGAGGATCCGCACCTTCTCGACGCGCGCCAAACGCCTCACAATGTCGCCATAAACCCAGGGAATTGGGGCGAACTTACCGGGCCAGTCCGTGATCTCATGCGGCCAGGCCAGCCAGGTGGCCTCATGCGGCTCCCACTCCGCCGGCATGCGGAATCTCCGCGGTACGCTCAATCGATCCACCGGTTGCAGATGGGGCCGTAGGCGTCGATACGTCGGTCGCGTAGGAAGGGCCAATTCCGGCGGACCTCGTCCTGCCGCAGCGGGTCGACTTCCGCAATGAGAATCTCTTCCTGATTGGTCGATGCCTCGGTCAGGATCTGTCCGAATGGATCGGCGACAAATGACGATCCCCAAAATTCGATCCCTTGCTCCGGGGGTCCCTCAAACCCGACGCGATTCACAGCCGCGACATAGACACCATTCGCAATAGCATGGGAACGCTGAATCGTCCGCCAGGCGTCGAGCTGGGAAGCGCCGTACTGCTCCTTCTCCGACGGATGCCAGCCGATCGCCGTCGGATAGAAGAGTACGTTCGCACCCTTCAGGGCCGTCAGCCGCGCGCCTTCGGGATACCACTGATCCCAACACACCAGCACCCCGACGCGTCCGACCGCCGTGTTGAAATTGACGAACCCGATATCGCCGGGTGTGAAGTAGAACTTCTCGTAATACAGCGGGTCGTCAGGGATGTGCATCTTGCGATACAGCCCCTGCACTTCGCCGTCGGTCCCGATCACCGCGGCGGTGTTGTGATAGAGGCCCTGCGCCCGCTTCTCAAACAATGAGGCAATAATCACGATGCCCGCTTCGCGCGCTACCGTTCCCAACCGTTCCGTGGTCGGCCCGGGAATGGTCTCCGCGAGCCGGAACATGTCGTGATTCTCTTCGCGGCAGAAGTACTGCGATCGAAACAGTTCCTGTAAGCACACGATCTGCGCGCCCTTTCCCGCCGCTTCACGCGTTCGCCAGACCGCTTTTTCGAGATTCTCCGCCGGGTCGGTGCTGCAACTCATCTGCACAAGACCGATCCGGAACTTTCCACCGCTTGCAACCGGCATGCTGTTATTGTCGCGATTCCCACCGCTCACATGTACATTCCGCCGTTCACGTCGAGCACGTGACCGGTGATGTAGCCGGCATGTTCGCTGGCGAGGAAGCGGACCGCATCGGCGATGTCCTCCGCGCGGCCGAATCGCTTGAGAGGAATGCTGGCCAGCATCTTGTCCTTCATTTCCTGCGATAGCGCGCCGGTCATGTCGGTTTCGATGAATCCTGGCGCGATTGCGTTCACGGTGATGTTGCGGCTCGCCATCTCGCGGGCGATGGCCTTCGTCAGTCCAATGATGCCGGCCTTCGAGGCAACGTAGTTCGCCTGTCCCGGATTGCCGGTTTCGCCCACAACCGAAGCCATATTGATGATGCGGCCCCAGCGTTCGCGCATCATTGGCGGCAGCACCTGCTGGATACAGTAGAACGCGCCGGTGAGGTTGACTTGCAACACGCGGTCCCAATCCTCCGCCTTCATGCGCATGGCCAGGTTGTCGCGCGTGATTCCCGCGTTGTTGACCAGAACGTCGATGCGTCTGAACTCCTTCAACGCGCGCCCGAATGCTTCCTTGACGGAATCGAGCGAGGAAACGTCGAGGTTGATGGTCATCGCGTTGCCGTTGCAAGCACGAATCTCCGCGGCAACCTCCTCGTTTTTCTCCATCTCGGGCGAAGCCACGACGATATCGAAACCAGCGCGGCACAACGCCAGCGCGCTGGCGCGGCCGATGCCACGGCTAGCGCCCGTAGTGAAGGCGACTCGGTTGAACATTTTTCTCCTTCGGAAGGGTGATAACTTCAATCATATAAAACCAAGGAGATTGAGTGGCCTACGCAGACCTGCGAGAGTTCATCAAAGCACTCGAAAAGAACAACGAACTGAAGCGGATTTCGTTTGAAGTCGATCCGCGGCTCGAGATCACGGAGTTTGCCGATCGCGCAGTAAAACAAGGCGGCCCGGCACTGTTGTTTGAGAAGCCGAAGGGCAGTTCGGTTCCGGTGCTAATCAATGCATTTGCCAGCATGCGAAAAATGGAGATTGCCCTGAACGTCAGCGCGGTGGAAGATATCGCCGAGCGCATCTCGGAGTTCGTCGAGATGCGCATGCCGCAGGGACTGATCGGCAAACTGAAGATGCTGCCGAAGCTTGCCGAAATGGGAGCGTTCTTTCCGAAAACTGTCAAGGACGGGACGTGCAAGGAGGTAATCCGCAGCGACAATTTCTCGCTCAGCGAGTTCCCGATATTGCACTGCTGGCCGGAAGACGGCGGCCGGTTCATCACACTTCCCATGGTGTTTTCGAAGAACCCTGATACCGGAAAGCGCAACTGCGGCTGCTACCGCATGCAGGTTTACGACGACCGCACCACAGGCATGCATTGGCAGACGCACAAGCAGGGCGCCGAGCACTACCGCCGGCTGCAGCGCGAAGGCAAGCAGTCGCGGATGCCGATCGCGGTCGCCATTGGAAGCGATCCTGCGACGATGTATTCCGCAATCCTGCCGCTGCCGCCCGACATCGATGAAATGATGATCTCGGGCTTCATGCGCGGCAGACCGGTGGAGATGGTGAAGTGTGAGACCAACGACATCGAGGTGCCGGCGAACGCCGAGATCGTGCTGGAAGGCTACGTTGAGCTCGGGGAGCTTCGCCGTGAGGGGCCCTTCGGCGATCATACCGGGTTCTATTCGCTCGACGACGACTACCCGGTCTTTCACATTACCTGCATTACGCACCGCAAAGATCCCATTTACGCAACCACGATAGTCGGTCCGCCACCGATGGAAGACTTCTACATGGGCAAAGCGATCGAACGGATCTTCCTGCCCCTGATGCGCCTGCAACTGCCCGAGATCCGCGACATCTCCATGCCCGCCGAGGGCATTTTCCATAACATGATGCTGGTCTCGATTCGCAAATCCTATCCGCTGCACGCCCGCAAGGTGATGCATGGCATCTGGGGCTTGGGGCAGGCGATGTTCACGAAGTGCATTGTCGTCGTGGACGAGGATGTGGACGTGCAGAACATCAGCGAGGTGGTCTGGAAGGCGCTCAATAACATCGACCCGGAGCGCGACATTCAGTTTGTCCTCGGGCCGGTCGACTCGCTGGACCATGCCAGCCGCCTGCCCAACTACGGCTCGAAGATGGGCATCGATGCGACCCGCAAGTGGAAAGAAGAGGGCTTCACCCGCCCCTGGCCCGATGTGATCCGCATGTCGGACGAGGTGCGCGCGCGGGTTGACGAATTGTGGAAGAAGGCCGGCCTCCCGATGGTAAAATAGAAAGACACGGCGGCTGTAGCTCAGTTGGTAGTAGCGCCAGATTGTGGTTCTGGATGTCGTGGGTTCGAATCCCACCAGCCGCCCCATAGTAGTTTCAGTCACTTACGGGCAATCCGCAAAAAATCAGGGCAATCGAGGGCAATGGAGTGTAAAATATCTCCATGCCGTTGAACCTCTATCGCCGCCATCGGCCGGACTGCGAAGGCGGCCATGCCTATGACAGCCGCTCAGGGGAATTTGAGGAGCGGAAGAAAGCTTGGAAGCAGTGCGCCTGCCCGATTTATGCCTCTGGAACGCTTAGCGGTAAGTTCCGCAGGCAAAGTACCATCAGCTATCAATGGGACGCAGCCAAGGCTGTTGTGGCGGGCTGGGAGGTAACTGGAACTTGGGGCGTGCCGGCGTCCGAAGCGCAGCCGAAACCCGAGCCAAAGCAAGCATCTCAGCGGATCACCATCGCCGAAGCGACAGAAGCGTTTCTTGCCAAATGTCAGAACCGCGGCATACGCTCGACTACCTACGCAAAATACAAGACTTTTTCCAAGCAGCTCAAGTCCTACGCGGAAGATCGCGGGTATCTGCATCTCGACCAACTCACGATCAGCGACATGGACCGATTCTATGCAGGCTGGAAAGATGGCAAAAGAGCAAAGGCCAAGAAGCTGGAAAGGCTAAAGGCATTCGTCAAGTTCTGCCTTAAGCGCGAATGGATCGCCAAGGACATCACCGATGATCTGGAAGCTCCCCAAGGCGCATCCATTCCCAATCATAAATCCCCGTTCACCGACGACGAGTTGAAAGATATCTTCGACGCCTGTGATCAGATCGGACCTGCACCTGGGCCGCCACGCCGGACCTGGGGTGGTGAAGACGCCAAGGATTTTATCCTGCTTTCCATTTACACCGGCCTTCGCATCAGCGATGTTGCAACCTTCGACGTCACTAAGCGTCTCGACGGCAACAACGTGTTCTTGCGAACGCACAAGACGGGAACACAAGTCCTGACCTGGATACCGGATTGGCTTGTTCAGCGGCTCAGAGCCCGCGAGAAGAAATACGGGTCACTGATCTTCACAGCGGGTGTTACGCGCAACATGAAACAGTTAACGGATATTTGGAGGAACAAGAGGCTTGCGCATGTCTTTGACCTCGCCGGTCCGTTCGAGGAGCCACCTCACCCACATCGTCTCCGGCATACTTTCGTCAGAATTTTGCTGGAGAAGGGGGTGCCGGATACCGAAGTCGCAAATCTCATTGGGGACACGGTTGAAATCTTGAGAAAGCATTACAGCAAGTGGCTACCGGGCCGTCAAGAACGAACCATTCGCATACTGCAGGACGCCTTTCGCGACAAACCCAAGATCGTCCCTAAGCTGGGCTAGAACGGCACTTCGCCCCAGAGGCCTTTCTCTGAAGCGCACCGGAAGCAAAGGCCTTGCTTCATCGAGCTCCTCTGCGCGAGCTCACCACAGGCGACGCATGGCTTGCAATAACGGCACTCCTTTTCTCTTTCGCGGATCTTGATGCCGCACCGCTGGCACTTTCGAACTCGGCTACCGGATTGCCCAAGGCTCAGCAAGGCGCCGCCGCGATAATATTTCTATTGAATGCGCGAACTACACGGCGTCATCTGCTCTGGCCGCAGGGACTTGAGTCTCAAGCAAAGAGCGCTTCTTTTCGACAAGTTCCATCTCTGGCAGCTAGATGGTGATGACCCTCACACGCCGGACTTTGAAACCGAGCTCGATTTTCTGCGAGCCCGCCAAGTTGTTTACGATGTTCCGCCGTTCGACCCCAAACACTTTGCTGAATCCCTAAGTCGAGAGGATCTCCACAAAGGCTTCGAACTGGTAGTTTCCTTGGAGCCGACGATTGAACGAGAAGCAGCGGCCCAATTAACCATTAGCTCTACCAGAGACCTCTTCACCCGCTACCTGATCAAAGCGACCGTGCCGCCTCCGAACGCCGACATCACTGCAATATGCGAGCTTCCGTTGCCGCAGGGCGAAGCATCTTCTCAAGCCTGCGACGTCATTGCCATTGGACTCAGCACATTGCCGGTTCCCGATGACTCATGCGCCTGGGACGACCTCCTTCACTTCAAAGCCGAGACGCACGATAAACAATGGGGATTTCGCCGGTTCTTGGACACCTTGGCTAGCAAGAATCAGACCGAAGCTGAAATCCGTGACGATATCGAATGGTCGCTCAACGAATACACGAAGGCGATGAACTTGCACAAGCTAAAGACCTCCAACAGCTTCATCGATGTCTTCGTTATCAGTCCGCTTGAGATCATCGAAGACTTGGTGAAAATTAACTGGTCCAAGATCGCCAAGGGTGCGCTTCAGGTCAAAAAACGGAAGGTCGCACTTCTCGAAGCCGAGATGAAGGCTCCGGGTCGAGAGTGCGCTTATGTGTTCGATGCTAGGAAGAAATTTGGGAACTCCGGTTTGATCCTAGGACCGGGCTTCCAGCAATAGAAAGTTCGGTAATTCAACGTCGTTCGCAGAGCGCGCCGATAGCTGCACTGCCGAACAAAGCCACCGCTACAAACGCGCAAACGCCACGCCAATTGGTACTCGGTACATCCGGAGGAGATATAGGCCTAGGAACGAAGTCCAAGTCCATCAAACTCTGTCCAGCTTGCTGCCGGTTATACATAACCGTCATGGCCCAATGGAAACCGCCCTCGTCCAGTCCCGCAGGGAGCGTCACTCGAAAAGGAACATCTGGCATCGGCCAATCTAATTTCAGCGCGTCAGGCGTGTCTGCCACCAGCATCCCGGCAAGGCAGACTGCACCGTCGTTGCGAATCCAATGACTCCGAACCTCCACCCGGTGCAACTTATTGCTCCACATTCGATTTACGTATTCGAGTGTATTAAGTACCATCTGACCCTTACCTCTTAATCATTTTATCATCGATTAAAACGGCCTGAATTGAAGTTGGATCGTATCGGCGGAAGTTGTGCTCCCGGAAATCGTAAAGCTGGTAGTCGTAATGGCGGTCGGCAACATAGCCGCGGGTGTCGTCAGATCCGATGCAGATACGGTGTAGCCGTGGGGAGCAACGATATGCGTTGTTCCATTCGGAGTAACAGTCACCGTGCACGTTCCCGTCGTGCCAGAGGTAAACGTACCGTTGTCACTGCCGGCCGCGCCTGTAGCCGAACACCCGGAAATCGTAAAAGCAGGCTGCGTTCCGTTGTCCCAGACAATTCCGTTCACTGTGCCGACGATATCGTAAGCTGCGGTCGTGTTCCCGTAGATCTGATTGTGCGCGATGACCGCGTTACTCAGGGTGTCGCTGGAGCCAACACCAATCGCATAGGCCTGATAGCCAGCGCCGTCGTCATAGATCGAATTGTTCGTTATGTCGATATTCGAGACGCTCGCTGAAAACTGCATGCCGGCATCCGTGAAGCCAGTTCCTGCAGTGTGGCCATTGTCAAAAAATACATTGTTCTTGATGTGTAGATTGTTAATGGTGAAGGCACCAATCGAGCACGTGAAGAAGCCACCGAAGCCACAGTATCCACCTATTGCGAGCCTATAGCGTATTTCATGCCAGCCAGGTCGAAGGCTTGCCGCCCTACACGCCGCCATCTGTCGAGGAAGCGCCGTGGACGCGGCCAGACGCCGTGCAGAAGATTATAGAAAATTGCGGGGTTCCGTTCCGCGTAGGAGGAGACAAGCCCTTCTATTCTCCGACCGGCGACTTCATTCAGATGCCGCCCGATGTTGCGTTTCCACGACCGGAGTACTTTAGCGCGACCGCCGTTCACGAAATTGGGCATTCCACTGGCCACGAAAGCAGAATGAAGCGCGATCTCACTGGAAGATTTGGCTCAGAAAAGTACGCCATGGAAGAGGCCCGCGTCGAGATGGCGGCGGCGATGGTGTGTAATACGCTTGGTCTGCCCACGGATTTCGTTAATCATGCGGCATACATCCAGACGTGGCTTATGAAGCTCAAGGATGACCGGTGGGAGTTGTTCAGGGCTACTGCTGATGCGCAGCGCATATGCGATTGGGTGTTAGGGTATCACCCTGATTTTCAGGTGAGGATTGAGGCACCAGACAGGCCCCACATCGAGGGGATGGATATCGATACCCGACCAATGATCTAAGACCAGCAACAGCCTTCGCTGGGGCACCGCCAGTTCGTTCCAGCTGGCACAGCAGGATGCCTATCGTTGTCTATCGGATCGAGATCGTGGAAGAGCCGGCATTCGAGAAGATACGCCTGTCTCGGAGAACTCGTTGGAATGAACCGTGCCTTACGATCATAAGGCAGGCCCTTCGGTGCTTGCCGGTATGACTGAAGCATTCCTTCCCAAACCCATCCCGGTCAACCCCGGCCGACGTAAGCGTTGCCGCCCTTCCGCGTGAAGAGGTATACCCCTGGAGATGCCATGGTGGTATTTTATCACCGTTACAAGCGTCTCTAGGCGACGCGTTCAAGCTCGAACATTAGTCTACGCCGCCGCGCGTTCAATGCGGCTTAAGTTCTTCCTGAAGATTTCTCTGGAAACTCCGGCATAACCAGACACTTTCCTCGGCGGAGGCGAGCGGTACCCCCGTTGCGCTCCAGAATTCAATTCTGCTGCAATATACTCATCGAGATCGCCATGGCTACCGTATGTGGGTGCCTTGGTGACCAAGGGGGTCCATATAGGGGCCCAGTATCTCCGAAATGGTACTCCCCCAATCGATGAGCGGCCAATGATGCTGATATTCCACAGGAGAAGAAGGTTTGAAACTTTATGACACTGATTCAAGCTGAAGACTTCAGCGGCAAGGCAGTCGTCGTTGACGACAAGCATTTTCACAACTGCCGCTTCACAAAAACAACGACGCTGATTTACGAAGGTGGAGAGTGGGCTGAAACTAGCTGCACATTCGAAGCCGGCGTTCAGCTATCGTTTAGCGGCGCAGCGGCGCGCACAATGGCTGTGATGGCTCGGTTCGGAATGATCCGTCCAGTCCCAATGCCACTTCAACCCCCAGCCGTGAGCAACCCTCCCGGCACCATACAGTAGTACTTCAACCGTTTCCGGCCTAGCTCAACGCTAGGACGAATATCTACCCTTTCTTGCTAATTGTGGATGGCCGCAGTTTTGCGTGGACTGCGGCCATTTTTTTCGCACCAGAGCTTGCACCGCAGGCATGACGGGCTTCGAAGGGAGGGGTAGTTCGATGCGCTTCATATGAACATCCTTGTGATGTTGTCTGCAAAGCCAAAACACATCATACGGCTTAGAGTAGTCTCAATGATGACCGTCTGCGAGAGGAGCATTGCAAATGCAGCATGGGCGCCGTTCAATCTGTCCTTTTCGAACCGCTTTAACAAAAAGACGACGGCATCGATGACGTTCAGGATACTTACGAATGGCCCTCTTGGTCCGCTGACTGGCTGCTGTTCCACCTCGATAATTGCCATTGAATTTGCCCGTCTGCGAGCATGTCTTGCTGCAAAACCGCTGGATGCCCTTCCTGATGTACCAAGCACGCGCCCAATACTCTGCGCCACAGTTTTCGCAGCTCGCCGCCATCTTGGTTTTGTGTTTCCCCGCCATCGGGGCACACTAGCGGCTTGAGCGAACATATCAACATTTTCTTCCAGGGCAATACAGGGCAATGAGCCGCAGCAATCTTGGCATCTATGGCATTGTTGACAATGTGTTTTCTGTAAGTTACAGTGCTTCAAGGATAGCGGCTGTACCAAATCCCACCAGCCGCCCCACCACGGTTTGTGCTGTGCGTTGTGCTAACAGCCCGTTCCAGAAGTCTTTGAGAGCGGCATGCGCACGCGAAACCGCCTGCGGCCACCTTTATGGCTAAACAGGTTGCGAGCCAAGGTGGGCAGGCATTCCAGCCTGCCCGGCTTCTGTCCCAGGCTGCTATACCCTGCCGGCCAACGGCGACGACTATCTCGGCCGCGTCTCCAGAATCCTCGGCCCTGGAGCCGCAGTCGAAGCATCCGACCCTTCCGGCGGACAGGGCGGCAGCGCTGCAGACGAGGGCGCCGGTGCTGCTGGCGCGGGGTTCAGCACGGCATCGATCTTCTCTTCCAGGGTCTTTTCATCTCCCGGCTTATAGCCGCTCTCCCGGAACAGTACCCGTCCATTTGCATCCAGCAAGTACGTAGTAGGAGTGGATTCAATCCGATACTCCCGTTGCAGCGACTCCGCGGACGCACCGATGAGAACCGGCATGGAAAGATTCTTGACCATCTGCCAGCCCGGAATCAGATTCACTTCGTCGGGCTGAATGTTGATCAATACCGCCGACATGCCCTTGTCCTTGTATTTGTTGTAGATCTTCTGTATTTCAGGCAGCTCGAGATTGCAGTACGGGCATCGCGGAAAGAAGAAGCTTACCAGCGTGACTGTGTTCGCGAAATCCCGGAGCGTCTTCTTCTTGCCATCGAGAGTCCTCAGCCGGAACGGCTTGAACAATTCGGAAGTGCTCTGGTGACCCATATCCGCCGCGTCGCTGGCTGCGGGTGGGAGATGGCTGGCGAGCACGGGCGAGGCATCGTTGTCCGCCGATCTTTCAATCCCGCTGTGCCTTCCGGGAATGCGCAACGTGTAGCCTGCCATCCAGACATAATTCGCGAACGCCGCATCGCCCTCGTGAGCGCTGTTTATTTGTTCGGCTACGCTCTTAGTACGGTCGCGGATCAGCACCTTGCCCACGCTGAATTGAATCATGTTCGCTCCACGCGTGTAGATGAAGCCCGGTGTCAGGGCGATCCCGAAGCCAGGCCTGCGGAACCCAAGGTCGTTGCCGATCAGATTGCGCGCGGGAACACCTTCGTCGCGAAGCGAGAGAGTCAGGCCAAGCCCCTTGATGCGCGGCGCCGGATGCGATGCGCCGATCTCGATCATGTACTGATCCTGAATGGCATCGAACTGGGTCATCCCGGCAGTCGCGGCCGGCGGCCCGTTCGACGTTCCCCCGTGAGACGTCCAGAAGTTGTGATACCCGCCCTGGGTCATGACATAATTGCCGTCGACAAACGCGATGGTGTTGCCGGCGAAGCTCTGGAAGGCCTGCCACGACATGATCATTCCCCAGGTTCCCGCGCCGGGCTGAACGGAATAATCCGGATATTGTGTCGATGTCGGAGCGCCGTAGGTGGTCGCGACAACATTGTTCTGACGATCGTTGCCGGATGGGATCAGCAGACCCAGACCGAGTTGCGCATTGTTGAACCCCGATTTCTCGCTTCGGGGACTGCGCAGCCAGGACTGCGCGCCGATCGAAATATCGCCAAGTCCCGATGTGTGCAACGTCGCATATTGGGCCTGCTGACGCCGGCTCGCATAAACGAACGGCAATGTTGCGTTCAGGCTAAACCGGGGCGTGAGCTGGTAGGTGAACATGATGTCGTCGAGATTGGTTTTCGACTGCACTTCGGTTCCGAGTTGGGCCCGTGAGAAGTTCTCGGTCGGACCGCTGAAATGCACGTGCGAATAAACGTGCCGAACGCCGCCCGTAACCGTCCAATCGCCGGGCTGAAGATAGCCGCCACCCTCTGCACCGTTTGACTCCAGACCGGAGCGAGAGATCACTCAACCCTGCGCGAAAGCGACCCCGGAAGGCAACATCATACCCAGTACGAACGCGGTCCATAAGAACACGCGACGCGCACACTTCCCATTTGATCGCAGCATGGCAGGCCCCTCTTTTTAAACAATTCGAGAAGATTCCACAGAATAGGGAACGAGCCGAAAGAAAACAATAATGTGTTCATGCTAGCAGCCCGTGCCACAGTCGAAACTACTGCGCCACCTTTATGGCTCAACAGCTTGCGAGCCAAGGTGGTGCAGGCATTCAGCCGGGCATCCAGCCCCGACTTCAACCACAGTCTGCTGGTGCCCCATTCGTGAGCTATTGCTCACGGCGCGCACTCAAGTCTCCGATCGAAGCAACGCTCGTCCGGTCTGCGTACTGTAGGCTCGATCGCGGCATGCAGGCTCTTAGGTTCTGGGCGACGCAATCAGCTATGCGAAACGTCTCTTGAGGTCCGCCGGGCGTCGGCAACGTTTGAGCCGGCCAGGCTGCCGAAAGCGGCCATAATATCGACGCATAACGAGTTATTGATTTGTCAAGAGATGGAACCCGGCAAACCATATCGAGCAAAGCCAGGCTCTTAACCGAAGAAAGAATGTCATATGTTCGGATTGTGGTACACTTATGAGCCATGACCCGGCTCATATGCTTCTCATTTAGGGCCGTTTCCCGGTTTCGAGTTGCGCTGGACGCTACGAATTCGCGCTAAGTGAAGGCGTTATGAAGATTCGTCAGGCTCAGGTGAATGCCTTCCAGCAAAGCGTTGAGCAGCGGTTCGTCGACAGATCTGTCGCGTTCCTACGCAACCATTTCGGCGCTGTTCTCGACACCCACAGTGACCCGCAACTGCAAGCATTGGTCCATCGAGGAATCGACACAGCGAAGATCAATGGAGTGAATAAATCTGAGAATGTATTGCGAATCATCGTTTATTTGTTTCAATTCGGCGGCTACCTGGGAGGAACGCCGGCCCCTTGGCTCCAGCCGGTGCTGGCACGGCGCATCGATGAAGACACCAAGGTTCACCTTTTGAGTTGTTGCGCTCAGTCGCACCAGGGATAGGAGATATCCATGCCCACGGGGAAAGTGGTCGCTCGCGAACCTGGCTGGATCAAGGTTCAGACCGATACTGCTTTCATCGATGCACGGGTATTCGGTCAATTGCCCGAGATGGGGGACATTGTATCTTTCGATCTCGGTCAGGACCTGCAGGCGCTCAATCTGGCTATTGTGCAAGCTGCCCAAACTCCTTTATTCACCCAGCCCACCGGGGTCCTGTCACCCATAAGTCTGAGTGATGCCGGGCTCTCGGGCTTAAACCTGGCCACTAACAGCGTCCAATGCTATCAGTACTTCCAACCGGCGATTGCCACACCAAAGATGGTTCCGGTCGACATCACGCTGGCGACGTGGAACATCAACCATCTGGCGGCGGAGATCAAAGGGGGCACACTCACTGAGCGGGAAATCCGTGAACTGCTCAAGGCAATGAAGCTCCAGCAGATCAAAGAATTGGTTGCGACCACCAATGCCGACATTTTGGTGCTGCAGGAAGTCAACTCGCTGGAGGATCTCGAGGGTGTGACGGACATCTGGACCCACGATGTCACCATGGGACCGCAAATGAAGGTCGAGGGTACGATCAATGTCCAGAAGGACGGAACACAATACGAATATTATCCGGTGCTTTACTCCAGGCGGCTGAAGCTCGTGCACACGACTACGCTTACCACGACCATGGCCCGAGCCGAGATGAGCATTACAGAAAAGGAAATGCAGCAGATTCCAGACTTTCTGGGCTGGACGACGCAAAGGCCGCTGGTTGTTTACCACTTTCAAGAGATCGCAACTGGTTTGTGTTTTGTTGTTGGCGTGGTCCACACCTCGCCATCGTGGAAGGTCGAAAGAACCTCGGCGGAATACCTGATGACGATGAGCCAGACATACCCGTCCGTGCCGTGGGTGCTTGCGGGCGACTGGTACGTGAAACCCGACAAAATATTCCCGATGAATCGCGTAAAGCAGAGCTTTTCCACCTTTGTCGACAAGCACGACGCCTTCATGGCGATGCCTGAGGGAAACACCAACTTCCCACATAAGGGCAAAGGCATGACCGCGGACTACTTTATCCCGAGCAAACAATGGGAAGTACCGTCGGATCAAAAGACGGAGAAGGTCTGGGGCTACGAGGAGAAGCAGGTCCAGCAGATCAAAGGCGTGACCAAGGCAACCAGCGATCATGTCCCTGTGAAGACCGTCCTCAGGACGTGGGTGAAAATTTACGGCTAGTAGCCCCTGACGGAAGTCTTTGAGAGCGGCGTGCGCAGCGAAACCGCCTGGCGTCACCCTTTAGGGCTCAATAGCTTGCGAGTCAACGCGGGCAGGCATTCAGCCCGGCCGACTTATGCCGCGGCTGCTAGAGTGAGATAGAGTCCGGCAAGCCTGCCGCCGGGGTCCTGTCGAAGCTATGACGAATCCGTGGTTGAGCATTCCGCTGGCCGACTACGAAGGCCACATGGGTTCGGACGATATCCGGCAACTCGCGGCACTGGCGGACCTGTTCGGCGAGGCGCTCGAAATCCGCAGGCCCGAATCCGTCGCGGTGCTGGGAATCGCAGGCGGCAACGGACTCGATCGTATCGATACCGCCGTCACGCATCGCGTGCTGGGAATCGATTGCAACTCGTCCTATCTCGAAGCCGTGCGTCAGAGGTACGCGGCAATTCCAGGCCTCGAACTGCATTGCCTCGACCTCGCGGAACAGCCTCTGCAATTGCAGCGGGTTGAACTCGTGCATGCTGCCCTGGTATTCGAGCATGCAGGTCTCGGGCGATGCCTCGATAACGCGCTGGCGTTGATTGCACCGGGTGGAGCGCTATCCGTTGTTCTTCAACTCCCGAGTGAGACCGAGGCCGGCGTAACACCCAGCCGCTTCGTTTCGATTCAGAATCTGAAGTCGCACTTCTCGCTGATCGACGAACCCTCCTTTCGCGCCGGCATGGAAAAAAGGAGTTATACGCTCAGGTACGAGACGCGCTGTTCGCTCCCGGGAGGCAAATCTTTCTGGATGGGTATTTTCCAGCCCCCCGAAGCTCTCAATACGGAGTAGAATTAACCAACGGGATGGAAAGATTCCTACGCAATACCGGACTTTGCCTGGCGCTGTGCTGCGGCGTTGCCTCGTCCCAGACCACGGCTGCCTCGTCCCAGACAACACAGGAGATGGCGTCCAGCGATGCTCCCGCAACCTTTAAAGCACGCGTAAACCTGGTGCTGGTCCGTGTAGTGGTGCGCGATAAGAAAGGGCAGGCGGTCGGAAATCTGACGCAGCAGGATTTTAAGCTTTTCGACAAGGGTAAACCACAGACAATTCTTAAATTTTCGATGGAGAAGTCGGGTGGCATGCCGAAACCCGCGGTCACCGCCGAAGTCACGCAGGAGGAACCGGGCGCCGCGCCGGTGGCGCCTTCGCCGGAGCGCTTTATCCTCTACTTGTTCGACGACATGCAAACGGCGTTTCAGGACTTGGCGGCGGCACGGAACGCCGCGGATGTGCACATTGCGTCTGAGTTAAAGCCCACCGACCGCGCGGCTATTTTTACGACCTCCGGGCAAGTAACGGTGGATTTCACGGATGACCGCCTGGCGCTGCATGATGGTTTGGCGCGAATCCAACCCCGCTCGCGGGCCCAGACCATGGGAGGGGACTGTCCCAGCGTGACGTATTACCAGGCGGACATGATCCAGAACAAGAATGACCCCCTTGCATTTCAAGCCGCCGTCGAGGATGCCTACGTGTGCGCGGGCCTGCAGAATCCGCAACAGCAAGCCGCGGCCGAAGGATTAGCCCGCTCCGCGGCGATGCGAGCGGTGAGCATTGGGGAAGCCGACAGCCGTCTCTCGCTCATGGGTGTTAAGGATGCCGTACGACGCATTTCGGCGATGCCGGGGCAGCGGAACATCGTACTGGTGTCTCAGGGCTTTTATCTCACCAACTACCTGCGACCGGACGAGATGGACGTCATGGATCGAGCCATCAAGGGGGGTGTAACGATCGGAGCCCTGGACGCCCGGGGCCTGTACACCATAGTTCCCGGCGGGGATGCCAGCACAGCCGGTAGCGGTTCGGTCACAGGCTCGATTTATCGATTGCAGTACGACAGAATGAGCTACCAGGCCAACGCCGACGTGATGGCGGAGCTTGCGGATGCTACTGGTGGAACGTTTTTCCAGAACAGCAACGACCTCAAGGATGGCTTTCGACGGCTCGCCGCCGCGCCGGAATACTATTACGTCCTGGCGTTTTCTCCTCAGAATCTGCGGCTGGATGGTAGCTATCACGTTCTGAAAGTGACGGTAGCGAAGACAGTTCAGAGCGTGTCGGTGCAGGCCCGGCGCGGCTACTTCGCGCCGAAGCACGAAATCGATCCCGCCGAGGCCGCGAAAGAGGAGATCTCGGAAGCGCTTTTCTCGCGCGACGAGTTGCTCGACATCCCTATCGAAATCCATACGCAATTCTTTAAATCCAGCGATTACGAGGCGAAGCTGGCGATTGTGGCGCACGTCGATATGAAAGGGATACGCTTTCAGAAGGCGGACGGGAGAAACCGTAATACGCTTACGATTGTTTCCGCTTTGTTCGACCGGAATGGCAACTACGTCAATGGAGTGACTAAGACGCTGGAAATGCGGTTAAAGGACCCTACACTCGAAACCTTGCTGAAGTCGGGTGTCAACATTAAGACAAGCTTCGACGTTGCACCGGGCACTTATGCTGTGCGGCTGGTGGTCCGGGACGCCGAGGGGCAAATGATGGCGGCGCGTAATGGCGCCGTCCAGATTCCGTAATAGGGAGAATCAAAGTGAAATCAGGCCGTTCGTTGATCCTGTCGATCCTATTCTTGCTGCCAGGCGGTATGCTTCGCGCACAGCAACCTGCGCCCTCCGATTCGGGAAATGTGATTCGGACGGAAACAAAGGTGGTGCTCGTGGACGCCGTGGTTACCGACAAAAAGGGCGCATACAAGCGTGACCTCACGGAGAAAGACTTCAAGGTTTGGGAGGACAACAAGGAACAGAAGATCACCAGCTTCTCGTTCGAAGCTGATCCCGCTTCGCCCAATAACTCGCAGAAGCGGTACCTGGTTCTGTTTTTCGATAACTCGACGATGGATTTCGGCGAGCAGGCGCGGGCCCGGCAGGCGGCGACGAAGTTCATTGAATCGAATGCCGGCCCCAACAGGGTCATGGCGGTGGTCAATTTCAGCGGCGGCCTGCAGATCAGCCAGAATTTCACGGAGGATGTTGAACGGCTGAAGGCGGCGACTTCGGGTATTAAGATCGCGTCGGTCTCGCCGAACGAAGTCACAACCCTGGCCGGCACGCAGCTCAGCACAGCGGCGGCGGATTTTGGCGCCCGCGACATGATTCTGTCGCTTCGCAGTCTTGCCAAGAACCTGTCCTCGGTACCAGGACGCAAGATCCTGGTCCTGCTGACCTCGGGTTTCCCCGTCACGCCGGAGCAGATGTCCGAAGTCACGGCTACCATCGATATCTGCAATCGTTCGAATGTCGCCATCTACCCGATCGACGTGCGCGGACTGGCGCCGCCCGCGCCTCCTCAGGGCGCATTGTACCGGCCCGACATCTACGGAGCCTCTGGGCAAGGGATCAACGCGTTTCTGCAGCCTGCGGCGTATCGGCCGGGTTCGGTTGCATTCTTTATGGGGCAGCGCGCACCCGGCGGCGGCGCTCCGGGCGGCGGAGGTGGCCGGACGGGCGGCGGTTCAACGAGTGCACCTCCGGGCGGCGGGGGCACGCGAACATCAGGCGGAGGTACGGGTGTAGGCAGTGGCCGGGGAACTACAACGGCGCCCACCAACACGGGAAATACAGGTGCCCGTGGAGGCGGCGGTTCTCCCATGATCAACCCGATGAACAATCCGAACAACCCGCTTAATCCGTTGAACCAGCCGCGCAACCTGATTCCTAAATTTCCCGATAGCCTGTCCACCAACCAGCAGTTGATGTACATGCTGGCGAACGGGACCGGCGGATTTGTGATTGCGAACACCAACGATCTGCTGGCCGGGATGGAGAAAATTGCGAAGGAACAGAACGAGTTTTATCTTCTTGGCTACACTCCTCCGGAGTCGGAAGAGGGTTCGTGCCACACGCTGAAGGTCAAAGTTGAGGGAGCCGTGGTGCGCGCCAGAACCGGGTACTGCTACGCCAGGCCGCGCGACCTGCTGGCCGGGAATACCACCGAGAAGGGGCTCGAGGCGATCGCCGCGAGCGCGAAGGCAGGAACGGTCAATGCGTCCATGCAGCTGCCGTACTTTTACACGTCGCCGAACGTCGCGCGCGTGAATGTTGCGGTGGAATTGAACGGCGAGGCTTTCAAATTCGATAAGCACAAGGGAAAATTCCACTCCGAGATGAACGTTCTCGGCATCGCTTCACGGGCGGACGGGTCAGTCGCCGCGCGGTTCAGCGATACGGTCAAGCTCGATTTCGATGACAAGAAGCAGATGCAGGCATTCGCTGAGAAGCCGTTCCACTATGAGAACCAGTTCGACATCGGCTCGGGGCAATACAACCTGAAGGTTGTGTTCAGCTCGGGCGGCGAGGGCTTCGGAAAAATGGAAGCGCCGCTGGTTATTGATGCGTACGATTCGAAGCAGTTTGCGCTGAGCGGGATTGCCCTGAGCAAGACGCTCTATCGGGCTTCGGACATGGGCACCAACCTCGATGCGGCTTTGATCGAGGACCGCACGCCGTTAATCGCGCAGGGGATGCAGATCATACCTTACGGCTCCAACCGGTTTGAAAAAGATGTACCAACGGTGGCTTATTTCGAAGTTTATGAGCCGCTCCTGGTGAATCTCGATCCCAAGAAGGTATTGGCGGTTGCGGTTCAACTTCGCGTACTCGATCGCAAGACCAAGCAGGAAAAGTCGGACAGCGGAATGATGCGCATTCCACTTCCCGAAAAAGGTGGGAATCCTGTGGTTCCGGTCGGGATGCAGATACCGAAGGAAACGCTTTCCCCGGGTCAGTACACCCTCGAGTTGCAGGCTGTCGACTCGGCGAATAAGTCGACGAAACGGCTGATCGATTTCGATATTTTGTAGGGCAGGATTCCATCCTGCGCACCGGTTTGTAACCGGTGCTCGGCGGCAGGTGGAGCCTGAAAGCCCTGCTGGATATAAGGGTGGAGCAGGCGGTTCGCCTGCCTTTGCACTTCACCGTGAATCCACAGGCGAAACCGCCTGTGGCCACCTTACCGGTAAAAACCGTAATAGCGTCCCATCCAGTAAGCGTGGAGGTAGTCCGCGGCTCCCGACTCGTCCTCGCGCCACAACTTGACTTCCGTCCAGCGATGGTCGGGATTCGCGAGGTAGGCGCCGCCCGGCCCGCCAGCCATCAAACCACGCGGGGTTTCGATCATCCACGTGGCTAGCGGGATTCGCCATCCGTCCATCCAGGCGATTTCATTTTCGTTGGTTTGAAGGATAAGCCGGCCGTTTTCATCAATCCGGACGTCAGCGTCTCCTATTCGGCGCCCGGTGTGCGGATCATTGGAAGAAAACTTCGGACTTACGTCACCCTCGGCCGCACGCCAACTCATGCCGCCGTCGCGAGTCATAACGACTCCACGGTCGGTATCGGCGTAGAGGACGAATGTTCGCGTTGGAGATGCTGCGAGGTTTCGCACGTGCGCGCCCATCAAACCCCAACTGACGTCTTGCCACGTTTTCATGCCGTCGCGCGTCATGTAGAGCCGGCCTGACGCGTCGCTGAACCACATCACCAGCGGGTCGTCGCACGAAAATTGAATGGCCGTGACGGCGGGTTTCAGCCATCCATCCATCGCGTAGGGATTGCCTTTCCAGGCGTATTCGTTATCGAGCGGCCGCTGGTCGATCGGTACCGGCTTGGCCGCTTGCTTCTGGTTTCCCCGGTCGGCGTACGGGTTGACCTCGATATCCTTGCGGATGGAATTCATGACCGGGTGCAGAACGCGGTCGACGGGATAGCGGCGCAGCGTCTCGACGGCGAGCTGCAGCGATTCCTCATAGTGAGGCGCCAGGCGCGAGCTCAGGGGAGGCATCACGCCGGGTTTCACGGGCTCCCACTTCTGCGGGAACAGAGCGAGTGTCATGAACGTGTAGAGCGAATTGCCCTCCATCCAGTTCATATCCCAAAGCTCGCTGACCCAGCGTTCGTAAATTGCCAGGAGCTTGGGATCGTCTTCGTAGCGAATCAGGTTAAAGAGCGCCTCGTATGCTTGTCCTTCGCTGCTGTGATTCACGCGCGCCACCTTTTCGAGCGAATATGGACGGGCGTCCCTCGGCGGCTCCGGGTTGTCCGCGAAGCGGGCGACGACTTTGCGGTATTCGTCCATGTAACGTTGTTTGCCAGTGATGTGATACGCAATGAGAAGGTCGGGTAGCGCCATGAGCGAAGCGCGAAGCGGCGGATTCCAGGCCCCATTCGCCACCCAGCGCGAATACTCGCGGGTGCGGAGCTGGAGATAATAGGCATCCCGGGAAGGATCCGGGTCCACTCCGACATGGCCGTACTGCGTAACCTGTCCATTGAGATCGATGATGCGGTAATGGTTGTCGAGGAGATGGGTCATCAGGCGGTCGACATCGTACGCGATGATCTTCTTCTGCGCATCGTCGGCCGCGAGATCGTAATAAAGCGCGTAACCGTAGAGCACGGCATTAAAGTTGTCCACGCTCACATCGCTGTAGAAGCGGTAATCGGCGAGGGCGTCCTGTCCCTGGTGCCATTCGCGGGAATCGCCGCCTCCGCGCTCGAATAGCTCGACCGGACCGTGACCCTTCACGTACCCGCGCGCGAGGAGGCCGGGTTTACCGGTCACTTCCTGGAGCCGCCGCAGACCCGCGAGCAAGTCGCCGCCATGTGTGCGAACCCGTGGATCGCGAGTGACCGCGTATTGATAGGCGACACCTGCCAGATACCGTCCCGTCCAGACTCCGGCGTGAATGACATTGCCCGGCTCATCCACGGTGTGCTGTAGCTTCTTGCCGGGCGGGGAAGCCGGCACCATGGAGACGTAAAGCCCGTCGACGAGGTGCTTGTCGATCAAGTCCTGTTGGAGGTAGCGGGCCTTTTGCTCCAGTGGGCTGTTGTTCGAAATGGGCTGCGAGAGCGTTGGACGGGCGGCGGCCAGGATGAGCAGGAAGGTAATGGTTCGCATGAAGTCTATCCGTATTCTCCGACTTTCCAGCCGTAAGATTTGTGCAGGCTGTGGAACGAGGAGCCCGCCACGGAGGGGGTCTGTAATGGGACCGCTGGTCAGTGCGTAACGCAGCCTTCAGGCTGCCCATATGCCGGCTGAAGCCGGCGGTATTGCATAGCAGTCCACGGCGGATCTTCAATCGGCATCGGCCTGCGCACGATTCATGCAGTCGGCCTTCCCGTGCCGCCTCGTTTTAAGAGCAGCATGCGCAGGCGAAACCCCCTGCGCCACCCTTACGGCTCAACAGGTTGCCAGCCAAGGTATTACAGCATCATAGATTGTTTCCTGCGCGCGACGAATTTCTCAGGCGGCCGCCGTAAGTCTTTGCGCAGTCAGACGATGAGCGGACAAGATGGCATTGAGCGTCAGGCGTCCGTATGAAGTGACGAGATAGCGATGTGTGTGCGGAGCTTTTGAATGAGCAGGTGGGCGCGGAGCATTCTCAGTTTGCGCGAGACGGCGGCGGACCGTTGTCGTTTTTCCGTCGACGACAGCGGAGAATCAGGATAAAGCAGCGCCTGCAGATCCCGGTTGCGAAGACCAACGATGGTGAACTCACCGCGATTGATTGCCAGCAGCAGCGCATGGTCTTCGGCGCAAAAGGGATGTAAGGGACGGACGAATTTTCCATGCCAGCGAACGCGTTTTTCCAGCGGCGCGGTCAGTTCTTGAAGGGTCGTGCTGCCATCGACGGCAGCTAAGGCATCACAGTAGCAGTCCAGCGCTTTTTGAGACACTTCGGCCCGACGGTGCAAATCCGCCCAGCCGCGGCGCATCGTACGCCATTGGGGATCACCGTCCGGTTCATCGTTGTTGGGCCGAAACACGCGGAACAGCAAGGTGTCGGTGATGGTGATCTCTGGGCGCAATACAGCGCCCAATTCGCCGTACGCCTTGTCGTAGAGCTTGATCGAATTCGCCCCCAGACGGTGTTTGATCCGCACGCCATTCGGTCGCACTTTTAGGTCAGAACTGACCGGCACTTCATGCCCACCTACGGCCGTTCCTTGCTTGCTCACCCGCTTTCCCATGAAGCGCAGCACGTCGGGGCTGGAGAAAGTGGTCATACCCAGATGCACCAGTTGTGGGTAGAGGCGCTCCAACTGTCGGCGGTCGCGAAACACCCGATCCATCGCCCATTCACTGTCCTGACAGGTCCAGTAATAATCCATGGGGTAATGGCCGCACAGTTGAGAAAAGTAGGGATGCACCTGCCCGGCCACCCGGTCGAACCACTCCTTCCAGGGCGTCCGCAACTGCGCATCCATGAGTTCTTGCGCGCGCGTGAAATCTTCGATCCAAGTGAAGCAGTTGTGATGGCGGCGATAGTGGATGCCGGTTTTCTCCATCTGCTGTGCCAGCCATAGCCGTCCGTTCAAATAGATGTGGATGGGAAAAGGAAACCAGGTCTGCAAGCGCGCGCTCATGAACCCGAACTCTGGATGCATCCAATACTGGTAAATGAACAGGCCTTTGCGGTAGGCCCTCTCCAAGCGCAGTTTCCGCGTCACCCGATCGCCTCGCACTCTGTAACTGGAGCACAACTCGACCGCGCTCAACGCACAGATCGGGCCGCTGCCGATGCCGTCGGCAATGGCGATATGTTGCGCCAATGCCTGTTTGTCTTCTTTACCCGAGTTCAGATAGCGCACCGGCCGGCCAGCCTGCTGCATGATCGCCAGCGAGGCTTCTTTGACTTCGCGGCTGATCTTCTCGGCATGTTCTCCGAAGTCTTTCAACCCCAGTCCATTGGCCCACAGATACCCCAGTAGGCCGTTCTCGTGATTCAGTCCCAGCGTTCCGGGGAAGACCAACCGGTCAAAGCCGCTCAACACTCCATTCAGATCCGCAGTGTATCTGGCGATTTCCGCCAAGTATTTCTCAGGTGTGGTCTGTTTGGGCTGGTTAGGGCGTGGGACCCGATACGACGGTCCACGGTTACGATAGAATTTCCGATCGCGCAACGTACAAGCGGACCGCGCTCTATCCCAAAGGCATCGATTAGTTCCGGCGGCTTCAGTTTCCTGCCACCTCCTCATTCAATACCGGATACTTCTGCCAATCTTTGTAATCGAAATGCCACCATTCAAAGTCATAAACCTGAAACCCTTCGGACTCCATAATCCTGCGTAACAGATCCCGATGCCAGCGCTCCAACGACGTTCCACCCGAGTATTGCGGATACGAGCGCGTCGACATTTCGTCGTAGCCGCCCGTCATCTGAATCGGCTTGCTCGTCGCGCTATCGTACAAGGTCAGATCCACTGCGCAGCCTCGATTGTGCCGCGAACCTTGCGCCGGATCGGCCACAAACTCATGCTTATCCGCAGGAGTTCCGTCCCAGAACATCTTCGTTACATACCACGGTCGGTATGCGTCGTGGATCAGCAGGCCATAGCCGAGTTGATGCAGCTTCTGGTTTGCCCGCACCACTGCCTCAGCCGCAGGTCTTTGCAGAAACGCGCGAGCTGCCGTGTAGAAGGGCGTGCTCATGAAGTTGTTCGTGCCGGCATATCGGATATCCAGATGAATGCTCCTGTCCAGCTTCACTAGTTCCACCAGGTCTGGCGTGCGGAAATCGCCCTTCTCCTTCGGAGGTTGTGCCAGCATCGCTTCCTTGCGCAGCTCGGGCACTGGCTTCACAGGCGTAATTCGAAAGGTAGCCCCGGGCGAGGCCGGATCTGGCCGACGCATGAACGTGACACCGCCAACCCGCACCGATGTCGCCCGGCCGGTTGCATCCCGGGTGAATATGGCGGGCTCGTGTACATACAGCCCAGCCTCCGGAAAACGGAATTCGTTGGCTCCCATCTCCTCGAGAGGATCGAATGTGAACCACTCGATCAAAGCCGTCAGCTTCCCGCCCCGCTCCAGAATATAGAGCGTGTCGTAGTCCCACCCGTATTCGCCAATCAGTCCTTCCCACTGCTTGGCGACTGGCCTGGGCTTAGGGGGCGGAAATACTCGCGCGTTTCGCTCCAGCCGCAATTTCGGACCGAACGCGTGCACGTCATCCAAAAAAAGATCGTCATCGAGTTTCTTCACCTCGACGCGCGCACCGCTTTGCTGAGGAGTCCAGTAGATCCTGCGGTTGTAAGCCGCGATCTCGGCGTCGGGATATACGCCTTGCGTGGCCGCGATTTCCTCGTCAGTTAATGGCGTTGTCAGCTCCGCCGAAAGCATCGGTTCATGGTTTCGGTCAGCGAGCATCCACTCCAGGGCCAGCCGCGCGATGTGATTAACGACTGCATTCGCGCCATCTTTTGTGGTCACAACAACAACGCCGAGTTGATCGTCCGGCAGTGCTTCTAATTGCGTGGCGAATCCGTAAATCGCCCCGCCATGCGAGATGTCGCGATGCCCCGCAAGTGCGGAGATGCGAAATCCCAGTCCGTACCCCGTCTTCTCGCCCGGCGCCGCGAACTGCGGCTTCCACATCTTTTCGAGCGTGTCGCGCCGGATCACTCCCCGGCCGCCCGCAAACAGATCCATCAGGAAGGTCGAGAGGTCCGCGGTGGTCGAGTACATGCACCCTGCCGGGGCCATCCCCAGCTCAAACCGCGGAGCGTCGAAAACTCTTCCGTCATACGTCCACATCACCGCTTTGGGAAGGCGCGCAATCAGATCGGGTTGTGGCGTGAACGCGCTATGTCGCATGCCGAAAGGCGCCAGGACTTTCTGTTGCACGTACTGCGCGTACGGAGTTTTCTGCGTTACTTCCAGCACCTCGCCGACGACGGCGATCCCGGCGTTGGAGTACTTCGTATGGGACTCCGGCGGGTACACCAGCGTCGTGTCATTCAGACTCGCTACTGTTTGGTCCAGAGTCGGTGCGGAGTTATCAAATAATGACCGACTGGCGGCTCGCGAACGAGACCGGACCGATGGGACATCAGCTCCCGCAGCGTGATCGGTTTTCCGAACGGATTGTGCGGATGGAAATTCGGCAGGTAGCGGTTCACCGGTGCGTCAAGATCGAGCCGCCCCCGTTCCACCAGCTGCATGATCCCGATATCGGTGAACAGCTTGGATACAGACCCCACGCGATAGACCGCGCCGGCGATGTCGCCGTAGTCTCGTGTCCAGACAACGCGATCGTGGTCCACCAGTGCGATGGATAGCGCAGGTAGAGCCTTGTCCTGCATCTCCGCCCGGATGACGGCATCCAGCCTGGCGCCGATTGCATTCGTGGACTCCTGCGCCTGGCCGGCAAATGCCACCAGAGCTGCTATAACTATCCGCCGCAGCATGGGCATGCTTTGTTCTCCTCAGTTAATCGAAACCGCGACCGAGCGGAACGAGAATGTCTTATGACGGACCGTCAGTTGCTGAACCCGGCTATGTCGAACGGTGTACCCCAGCCCCGGTCCCTTTGGAACGCAAATCGTACCGATCGGCGTTATTTCGACTTCGGGCTCGATGATGTCCTCGTCCCAATAGCGCTGGCTGGCTGAAACATCGCCGGGCAAAACAAACCCGGCCTGCGTAGACATCGCAATGTTATGCGACCGCCCGATTCCCGATTCGATCATGCCGCCACACCATGCGGGAATCCCGCGCTCTGCACAAAATCTCTGAATACGGCGCGCTTCCGTGTGACCACCCACGCGGCCCAGTTTGATATTGATGACCCTGCACGCCCCCATCTCCACCGCCGCGGTTGCATCGCGCAAATGGCGGATCGACTCATCCAGGCAAAGGCTCGTCGCAAGCTGCGGCTGCAATAACGAGTGTCTGTACATGTCGTCCCATTCGAGCGGCTGCTCGATCATCAGCAAATCGAATTCATCGAGTTTCTTGAGGTGCTCGGCATCGTCCAACGAGTACGCCGAATTTGCATCCACACTCAGTCTGATGTGCGGAAAGTGCCGCCGTACCTCACGCACGTACTCCACGTCTTTGCCAGGCTTGATCTTCAACTTGATGCGCTGGTAGCCTGCCGCGACCTCTCGCTCCACCAGAGCTAAGAGCTGATCGACCGAAGGCTGAATGCCTAATGAGACTCCGCACGGAATCTGTTCGAGTGTTCCGCCCAAATGCCTGCCCAGGGATTCACCCTGAATCTGTGCCTCCAAATCCCAAACAGCGTTTTCGAGAGCCGCTTTGGACATTTCATGCCCGCGAATTGGCGCCAGCAATAGCGGGATATCAGCGGCGCTCGTCAGGTCCTGATTGGCAAGTTGCGGAATCAAGTAGTCGCTCAGCACAGACCACGCGAAATCGATGGTTTCGTAGTTGAAGAAGGGCCTTTCCATTGCCGTGCACTCGGCCCAGCCCTCTGCGCCATCGCAATGCACCTGAACGAGGAGCATGCGCCGGTCCTGGAAGGATCCGAAGCTCGTCTCAAATGGTGAGCGCAACCGCATGCGAATTTCTCGAAGTTCAATCTGATCAATCTTCATAGGATGGCCTCTATTGCTCGACGGACGTTTCTGCAGCCGATCCGCTGGCCTCTTTGACATGGAACGCGAACCAGTACAAGGGAAGACCGGTCAGAATCAGGCCGATTCCGTATAACGCTTGCATCGGTTCATTGGCGATCGTTATGGCTACTATGAATCCGGCAGCGGCGACGAACAGGATCGGGACGAAGGGATATGCCGGCACTCGATATGGTCTGTCGAGGTTTGCCTCACGCCGGCGGAGAACGATAACAGCGAACACGGCGATACCGTAAAAGATCCAGGCCGTAAAAACGACGTATGTGAACAGTTGCTGGAAAGAACCCGCCAGGGCCAGTATCATCGACCAGATTCCTTGTACAACGATAGCGACGTTCGGGGCTTGTGATCCTGCGCTCAGTCGTCCGAACGATCGGAAAAACAATCCATCCCGCGCCATCGCGAAGTACACACGGGGTCCCGTGAGTGTCATTCCGTTAATCGAACCGAGAATAGAGACCACAATCAAACAGGTCACCAGGTTGGTTGCCGGTCCCCCATACGCGGCACCGACAGCTGTTGCCGCTGCGCGGTCCGTCGCTTGCAACTGAGCCGGGCTCAGCACGTGATAGTACGAAATGTTCGCGACCAGGTAGATCCCTGCCAGCGCCAGCGCTCCCCATGAGAGACTTCGCGGCAGGTCCCGTCGCGGATTACGAAACTCCGCCGCCGTGAACGACACGACGTGCCACCCTTCGTACGCCCAGAGAACCGCAACCAGAGCGGCCCCAATGCCTAGTATCATCGGCGGACCAGCCACTGGAGCCTGCGCTGATGAGGCTTTCGCTGTTCCTCCAGCGCTCAGCAGCATAATGACGAGTAAAGCTATGCCGCCGCCTTTGCAGCACGTAACGATGTTTTGAACCAGCTTGCCGGATTGCAAACCAAACAGGTTCACGACAGTCATCAGAAGAATCGCTGCTGCAGATGCGAGTTTCTGCCCGGCGGGAGACAATCCCAGCAATTGGGAGAGATACAGTCCGAATGCGACTGCGAGCGTCGCGATGCTTCCGCTGTGGATCAGCGTTAACAGCCCCCAACCGTAAAGAAACGCAACAGGCCGCCCGTACGCCGCGCGCAGATACACGTACAATCCTCCCGCGCCTGGATACGCCGCCCCGAGTTCGGCCAGGCTCAACGCTCCGAACAGGGTCAGGAGTCCGCCGGCCAGCCAGATCAGCATTACCATTGGCGGCGATGGAATCTGACGCGCGATATTTCCGGGCACGAGGTAAATACCCGATCCGATTACCGTGCCGACTACAATGGCAACGCCGTCCCAGAACGAAAGCGCGGCTGACAAGCCGGTGTTTTTAGTTATGGCGCCCATGCGTTCATTCCGTGTACCAGCGGTAACTGTTGCGCTGTTTCTCTTCGGCTTTGCGCAGCATCTCCAGCGCGGGCTCACGGCGGGAATTCACGCAGGCCGGCAGCCGAATGCTTGAAAGTGCGATGACAAGATCGTCGTGTGGAATGTGCAACATTTGTTGAGGCACTGTGTGATAGATCTGAAAGGGCACTAACGCATTCCCAATCTTTGGACTCTTCAGGATAACAATACGTGCAACATGTGTTGCAGTCAGGTCCTCGCCGAACCCGCATGGACGTCCGAGGGCAGGACGTCCTGCGCAGAACATATTGGAACATCGGTCGAGAAGTTTGTGCAGTAGTGACACGGTGGCGCAGGCGGTTTCGCCTGCGCATGCCGCTCTCAAAGACTTCTGCCAGGGGCTGCTGGTGCTCCTACTAGCGACCTGAAGGTTAGTGCAATCCAAGGCCGACGTACAACAGTCGTCCGTTGGCCATCGCCATATCCGTCCGCCCGGTTCGTATAATGCAGGATTGATGGACAAAACGAGATCCTTGCCCCCCGCCGATTTGAGCGGCACAAAAGACGTTTTGAGAGCTGCGCTGTTCGCCGCCGAGAGGCACGCACGACAGAAACGCAAGGGCGCTGCCGCCGAACCATATATCAACCACTTGCTTGAGGTCGCTGATCTGGTTGCATCTGCATTGACGGAACCGGACACGAACCTCTTGATGGCCGCATTGCTCCATGATGTTGTCGAGGACGTGGGCGTTACGAAAGCCGAGGTAGCGGACCTTTTCGGCTCCGATGTGGCCGAGCTTGTAGCTGAAGTGACCGACGACAAGTCGCTGCCGAAAGCCGAACGGAAACGACTTCAGATCGTCAATGCTCCAAAGAAGTCCATCCGGGCACAAGCGATCAAGGTGGCCGACAAGATCTCGAACCTCAGGGCGATTTTGAACAGCCCGCCCGAAGATTGGAGTGCCGAGCGGAAGAAGGAGTATTTCGATTGGGCTAAGCAGGTTGTTGACGGCTTGCCAAGCCCCCCGCCCACTTTGAAGACGGAATTTGAAAAGACGTACAGCCGATTTGGTTCAACAACTTAGGTCGACAACGCATACTCGTCACGCCGCTTGATGAAGCCGGAACAACCTCCGCCGGATTGTCGGCCGTTCCATTCTCACCGGTACAACCCCATTCCTGACCCTACATTTTGCCCGTTTCGCTCACGTTGAGAGCAGGTAGGCAAAGGAGGAAGAATGCCTGGTATAGAAATCATTGTCATCGACGGTTCAGACAGCGGGGCCGCGGTTCGCCTGGTGTCCGGATTGGGAAACCAACCTTCAGGCCGCACCAACCGCTTCTTCGGCCCCGTTATTGAGGCGGCCCGGCTTCTTGTCCCATGTTTTTGGGTACTCGTGTGTGTGGCGGATGGCGTTTGCGCTTCAGAAGCGGGCGACGCGCTGGCGCTCAGGAATGCTCGCCGCCGATGTGCAATTTGCCATTTCCTAGAAAACGCCCGATGAGCGCTCCTAAGATCACGGTGGTAAGGATTGCTGCTCCGTGCGCTCCTAGCGCATGCCACGGTGTCGATATTGGGCATGCAATGCGCCAAGCGGAATTGATCGCGAGACCAGCGCCTGCGCCATATAGGGCGCCGGCCATAGTGGGGCGTGTCGCGAGCGAGTTGCGAAACAGCCGGCTGAAGAGCAAAACAAGGATTCCCCCGGCTACTGTGCTGCCAATCCCACAGGCTAAGCCCATGATCCAAGGCGAGTCACGTAGCAGTAGTGAAACACGCGGTGGTAGCAAGCCAGGAAGGGGACCGGTCGGACTTGTCGAGAAGGTTGACAAGGTGACCGCTACAACAACGAGAGATGCCCCGACGGCCGCGGAATAGACCACCTGCCTCGGCAGCCTGGCAGCCGGTGTGCTTTCATGCGCGGCGATCCAGATGAGCGCAATCGCGAACAGGAATTGCGCCGCGGAGGCACCCCACGTCAAGAGTGGCCCTAAAATCCCTGAGTCTCCACGGGGGCCAATAGCCACCAGAATCGCCGACGAAACCAGAAGAGCGAGTGGAACCATTCGCAACGCCAGGTGGAGTGGTCGCGGCGAAGGTCTGACGGGTGCGAGATCCTGAGCGATTGCCCGCATCAGCGCTTCCGGCGGCTTAGGTAATGGATCCATCATGCACGAGCCTTCTGGAGACCGTTGAGGGCGACGCGCAGATCTGCCATTCCTCGACTGGCACGTGCCCGCGCGGCCGCGGCGGTAATGCCCAACATCCCGCCAATCTCCTCAAAACTGAGCCCCCATTCATGGTGCAGCAGCAACGCTTCCATTTGATCCGGCGATAAATGAGCGATACATCTCCGGATCTCGTCCTGGGAGCCGAGCCTGTCTGCTTCCGGAGGCACCGGGAAGTCAGGCAAGTCCTCGCGCGTTTCGTGAACCCTTGCCCATCGGCGGGCCGCGCGCCGGTTCATTAGAAATACATTCCGCGCCAAACCGAAGACCCAGGGTTTAACCGCATACGCGAGGTTGTATGCAGCTCTCGACCGGTGCATTTGAAGAAACGTTTCCTGAAGCAGGTCATCGGCGATTTCGGAGCCGCCTGCCAAATGCGCCAGATACCGGCGCACTCCCGGCGCGAGCCGCGCGTAGATCTCCTGAAATGCTTCGAGTGATCCGCCCTGATAACGGATCATCAGGGCGCGAAGTTCCTCGTCTCCTTCGCTCACACTAACCTCTTTGCCGCGGGAGGCATCTTTGTGACCGGTCTTAAGCAAAAAATCGGTCACTCGCAATCGTGTCACAGGTCGGGCGCTGGGGGCAAATATCAGACAGGCGAGCAAAAGGTCGCCCGCAACCAAACCAAACTGAATCGAGGTAATCCATGAAACTACTGTTCCCCCTCCTTATGTCTATGTTTCCGGTGGCAACTGTGCTGGCGCAAACCCAGCCGCCCTCACCCCAGCAGCCGCCGGGCATGCCGTCGCCTAAGACAACTGAAGTAATGGTCATTTTGACTGCCAAGCAGGGAGTGACCCGTCAGCAGATCATGAACGTCATGCCGGACGAGATCCGCGCGACGGTGAGGCTCTATCTCGAAGGTAGGATTCGCCAGTGGTACTCAAGGGGCGACGGCCGTGGCGTGATTCTTTTCCTTGACGTGAAGACCGCTGAGGAAGCCCATGCCGTCATGGATACACTGCCGTTGTCGAAAGAGAACCTGATGGACCACGAGTACGTTCCAGTCGGTCCCCTTATGCCGCTGACTGCCTTGATTGGCAGTGGACCCGCTCGACAATAGCGGAAACCGCCGCGCGAAAGGATCAATGATGCCTTCTGCAGCTTTGTTCGCAATCAGTGTAGCGTTCGGCTTGGCCGTTTGGGGAATAATCGCGTGGCATTACATTTGGCCAGCGCTAAGAGAGCGCCCCAGCCCCGAGACCGTGAAGCCCATCCTACTGCTGCATGGGTTCAGGTTCCTCGGATTGGCATTTGTAATACCGGGTGTTGTGTCTCCAGAGTTACCTACCGCATTTGCCAGGCCAGTAGCTTACGGTGATCTCATCACCGCCATCCTGGCGTTGCTTGCCCTGGCTACCCTGGGAATCCGTGCAGGGACAGTCGTGACCTGGGCTTTCAATATCTTCGGGACGGCGGACTTGGTCTTTGCTTTTTACCTGGGAGGCCGCGTTTCGCTTCCAAATAGCACAGGCTTGTTAGGAGCCGGCTATTTTATCCTGGCCGCCTATGTGCCACTTCTTTTCGTAACGCATGGCTTGATGTTTCGAATACTGCTGCGAACGAAGGCCGTCGCACCTCCCGCAGCAACACGGTTTTGGCAAAGTGAAAAGCAGGTGCGGGTCGAAAGGATTGAGCCGCTGTGATTTTTCGCAAAATTGACCTGGTAGCAACGCGGATCAGTCGATCGATCCCTGCAGTACGAGGGTCCGCGGTTCAAAGGCACATGCTCCAGCGTGACCCATGACATCCACCGGATGTGCGCTCGCAGAGGTCTCCAGCCCGTACTGTGTGCTGGTTTAGCGTGGGAGGCTTGGCCCACAGGGCCGGGAAGATCGCCGGCTGGCTGTCCGCGTTCTTCCCGGCCAGACTGCCTCCCATCAACCATCCGCAACCCTTCTCAGAGGATTGTGGTGCGCCTGTCAGGAGCCGATCTGAGCTTTGTTATCGGCGATGGGCGCGCCTGTTTTTACTGGATCTGAGCGACCAGCAACGTCTGGTTACCTTGCGGATCCTGCGACAAACTCTTTGTTAACCGATCTGATATTTCGGACTCGCTGATAGTTCAAAGAGCCCGGCCCAAATTCTCTCACCGACTGATTTTCGGGGCGCGCACTAAGAGCGGGTTCACACGCATTCGCGCGAGAAACTGTTCAAATGGCTTCAGGGCTCGGAGACTTCGGAATGCCCGTTTGCGAATCTGCCAAAGCGCGTGCAGGCCCATGGTGCGAAGGCCTCACGGCAGAGAAGGTGAAGGACTGCGTGGGTCGAAACGAGGGCGATGCACCCTTCCGGGTCTTCAGGATAATTCGCGTAATGAATCAGTATGGGCGCTACACCCCCGCCCGCTTTCTTGTTGTGCCCGTAACTCTGAGCGCTTGCAGTTGATCATCAAAGCTTCCAGCGCCCAGAACATCAACCGCTTATCAGGAGTCTGAGCGTCACCGACCCACAACTCTGAAACCTCGCCGCTGTTGCCGTTATGACTTATCACCCAACCCGTGCGCCACAACTCTATGCTATTTGACATGCTGCTTTCCCTCTAAAACGTTTTCTTTGTAACTAAAGAATCTATTCGCTCGGCAGCATCGTGTGATTGAAAGTCTGGGCCTGTGACCCTGCGCGTCTTTCGAGTACCGTGATCGATGTCTGCCCCACCTTGGCTCGCAACCTAAAGGTGGCTCAGGCGGTTTCGCCTGCGCATGCCGCTCTGAAAGACTTCTGCCACGGACTGCTAGATTTTAGCGGGTGTGGCACGCGTCGCCGGCGTGCACTTATAAACAGCGTCACGATTTTCTCATTGTTCCTTCCCTGATTGACAATTGTATAAGGATGTACATTTGACGGAATCACGTCCCGCGCGCTCATCAGCCGCGACGACGTGTTTCGGAAGCCTGAAATGTTCAAAGAAACCCATCCGATTCTCGGCACGCGAAATGTCCAAAGAGCGATTGAGTTCTATACCCAGCAGCTTGGCTTCAAGGTGGCCTTTGGAGACACCGCGGATCCCCAAGGCTACGTCGGATTTCGCCGTGACGCGGTCGAGCTCCATATGCAATTTCAGTTCGATTACGAAATGAGCACGATCCGCGTGCGGTTTCTGGTAGAGGACCCAGACGCGCTCTTCAACGAATACCGCCAACGTGGCGTTGAGTGCACTCCAAACAGCGTTGACAATACGTCGTGGGGGACGCGCGAATTTGCTCTTTACGACTTAGATCGCAACGCACTGACATTCTACCGAGATCTGACAAATACGGAGAAGAAGCGACAGTCTTCATAGTTTGGAGAGCGAGTGCGCATATTTGCCATCCGCGTCGGTGCTCCGAACTTGATTCTCGTCAATGGCCGGGTCTTCAGGTAATGCAGTCCATCGGCGAAGATCAACTGCGTTTCAACAACAAGAATCAAACTCATTTCAAGGACTCAGCCGCGAGTTTAAGCCGGTCAAGTTTCTACAGATCTGAGCAGCTCGAACATGCGACTGGCTCGGCTTTGCCCGCATTGACACCTCCTGGTGATCAACACTTCTCGGCCAAACTCGCTCTTCTCGGAAATTCGCGTGAGTTTGAGCGCGAGATGACTGCCACGGCCGCTCACCTGCCAACTATAGAAGTAAACTGAGTGCTGGAGACATCACCATGGCTTCCCTTTTTCCCCGCCGCCGATTCCTGCAAGCTGCTGCGGCTGGCAGTCTCTTAGCGACCCGGCTCGAAGCGGACGTCCCTTCCGGTCAGTCGAACGCCGCACCATCCGAGCGCGTTCGTTTCGGAATCATCGGAATCGGTATGCAGGGCTCCGGCCTGCTACGCACAGCCATCAACCTGCCTGGAGTGGAATGCGTCGGCGCGGCCGATCTTTGGGACGGCCGTCACACGCTCGCCAAAGAGATCACCGGCAACTCCAGCCTGCCCACCACCCGCCGCTACCAGGAACTCCTTGACCGCAAAGACATCGACTGTATTGTCGCCGCGGTGCCCGACCACTGGCACCGGCGCGTGGTGGTGGATGCGTGCAAAGCGGGCAAGGATATCTATTGCGAGAAGCCCATGTCACACACCATTGCCGACGGGTTCGCCATGGTGGAGGCCGCCCACGACAATAAGCGCGTGGTCCAAATTGGCTCGCAGCGCGTGAGTTCGGTGCTCTGTGCCAAGGCACGCCAACTCTATCAGGAAGGCGCCATCGGCAACGTGGAATTCGTCGAACTCACCATGGGACGCAACGATCCCAATGGCGCCTGGGTCTATCCTCCTCCCGATGTTACGCCGCAGACGCTCGATTGGGACACCTGGCTCAATGATGCCCCCAAGATTCCCTTCGACCCCGTGCGTTTCGCACGCTGGCGTTGTTGGCGCGAATACGGCACCGGCGTGGGCGGGGACCTGATGGTACACCTGCTCAGCGGCATGCTCTTCACGCTCGGTTGGAACGAGCCGCCCCGATCCGCCGCAGCGCTCGGCGGCATTTTCCGCTTCAATGATGGGCGCAACATGCCTGACGTGCACCTCGTGCTGTTCGACTACCACGGCGTACCGGTCTACGTGCGGCTCGATCTGTGCTCGCAGAGTCCTGAAATGGCGCGTTTCTATGGTCCCAAGGGCGTTCTGGAAGCGAGCGGCGGCGAACTGCGCCACATTCCGCAATCCGGCTTGGACACCGCGCCCAGCTATTACTCCGGCGGATTCCCGTCAAAGATGCGTGAGCAATATGTGCGCAACTGGCGCGCCGAACACGTCATTCCGCCCGGCAAAGAGGCGCTGCACCAGACCGCGGTATTCCAGTCCGACGACTGGGACGACCTCCGTCCTCACATGTGGAACTTCTTCGAGGCGGTGAAGACTCGCGGCAACGTCGCTGAAGATGCTGTGTTCGGAAATCACGCCGCGATCGCCTGCCACATGGCGAACGAATCGTATTTCCGCAAAGCGCCGGTTTATTGGGAAAGCGCCTCGCATAACGTCCGCGCCTAAATGGGGCAGTTCCCCGAGATTGCGGCTCCGTGCCCCTCGGACGAAGCCTGCTTGCTAAGAAATGAACGTCGCTGCTCGAGAAAGCTCCGTTTCCGTTTCGTTCTGGGAATCTGAGTCCGGTCCTTTCAGGCGCACGACTAGTAAACTGCCAGTTGTGGTCCGGAGTTGCAAGCAAACTAAACTGAAGCAAATGGGCAAGGATCGATGTTTTTCGGCCGAAGCCCTGCGAGCGACTTTCGGCCACTTGGGCATTGTCGCGTTGCTGTTGACTTCGACGCATGTCATTCAGGGCCAGCAGGGTCCCCCCGTTTCCGAGTTGCTCCAGCAGTTTGAGCGTGAGGGGATCTTCTGGCGCCAGTTCGATGTGGCCCAGGCCATTGTCGCGGCGAACGACCTGAGTGTTCTTCCCCGACTGGAGTCATGGTTGACGCATCAAGACCGGCACTTACGGGGAAACGCCGCGTTCATCTTCTCAAAGCTTGGCGATCGCCGGGGATTTGACGTAATTGTCGCTCTTCTAAGTGATCGTTCCGAAGCTCGCAAGGTTCACTCGATTGCTTCGGATGGTCGTCCTTATCTGCAAGGGCAGATCCGTGAAGACCGCTATTACGCTGCGCACCTGCTGGGTGATTTGAAGGATGCACGCGCTGTCCCCATCCTTGTCCCTCTTTTGACGGACGCTGACATAAACTACATTGTTCCGTGGTCCCTGGGACAGATTGGCGATCGGTCGGCGATTCCAGCACTAATAGAAACACTGAACGATCCAAATCCGAGCATGCGAGTTCTTGCAATCTACGCGTTGACTGAACTCAAGGCTAGTGAGGCCCTGCCGCGCCTGCGCAGGTTGCTGGATGACCATGTGCGATCGGATTTTGGCAAATTGGAATCGGTTGCCGAAGCCGCGCAAGCTGCAATCGCCGCCCTGCAATCGAAGACCGCCCGCTAGTTTTTCACGATCGGTTTACGGAACCAAATGCCCACTCGGAAACAACGGCCGTCCATTCTTTTTGCTAGCAGACTGTGGTTGTGCCACGGGCTCCTGGATGGATCGATACCGGACGCGCAACGTTGCCAGTCGGGCGGTGATCTGGTCGCACAACGCATCGGCTATGATGGCCGGATGCAATCGACGATCGCGCGCCGTATTGAGCGCGAACTAGGAATGGCGGGATTGGTAGATGCCTTGGCGAGCAAGCTGTCGGCGAGCGACTTGCGATCAATACTGATGGAAGTCTTTCGGGACCGGTCAGCGGGAGTTAAGGAGGCCGAAATTCGGGCGCAAGCTCTTCGGGACCCGCTCATGGCGCCTAGTGCGGTGAGTGCCAGGGACCTGATAGCTTTCGATTCAGTTGCGTTTCAAGTAGCGTCGGAATTTGCTGCACTGGACCTCTCTCCGGTTTGTCCATTTTCGGCAGCAGCCACGCTAGGAGGGACGAGCCAGAACAATGTCGTAACGGCCATTCGCAATGCGGAGGCCCTCGGCGATCCAACGATCTCCCTCGCTCTGGAGGCCGTCCGTCGGCGGCCGGCCGCCGCTTTGGTTCGCCTGTGCGCCAGTCACCGCGTGATTCGGCTGCAGCCATTCGACGTACCGGGATACTCGCCCCACTTCAGAGTGTTTGCTCTCGTGACGGCCGGCCGTGACACGGGTTCATTGCGCTTCGAAACGGCAAACCTGGTGGATCATGTGCGCATTTATCTGCGGATTTTTCGGTTGCTCACTGACGTTGGGTTCGCGTTCCGCAATCCGCTGGTCGAATTCGCCGATATGCTCGCGATTGAAGAGACATTGGACGCTGCAGGAGTAACCCGCGAAGAGATCCGAAAATCCGTGCGGGCTCACCGACTCGGTGGATCGGAACGTTTTCTGCGCGAGCGGGGCGTTGTCGCACTTCCGGACGCGCATCACCCCCACCTCGAAGCCGATGTGATCGCTTCGCTGCGTGACGAGTTCCCCGAAGCGGAGTTCCGTGTGAACCAGCGGCGGCTGGAAGGTTTGGGTTACTACTGCTCATTCACCCTTCGCATCTCGCCGCAGGCGCCGGACGGCAACCGTTATCCGATTGTGGATGGTGGCTTTACGGATTGGACTGCCCGTCGTCTGGAGAACCGAAAAGAGCGGCTGCTGATCTCGGGTATCGGTACCGAGTTTGTTTGCAAAACATATCGCCGGAGCGCGTCGTCCGCGGGGAGTGCATGACGCCGATGTCCCACCAATTCCGATTCTTCGCGCCTCGCGAATATTCTGACGTTGTGGGAGGATGCACAGGCGAAACCGCCTGCGAACCTTTGGGGTGCGGCTATGCAGCTTGCTGGGGCAGGCGGTTTCGCCTGCCGACTAACCTCTTCGAAACGCCTTTCCGAACCAGATCCTGGACAACTGGCGAAGCCGTCGAAAATTTATTGAACGCGGATACCGACAGACTTTTCGAACAGATAGAGAAACAGGCGCCCGTTATGAATCGCGCCGTAGGGAAAGCCGAAGACGCCTTCGGAGTTGAACAAGTCGAAGAGGCTGCGCTTGGCGTCTTTGCGCCGGATCGTCAATCGCCCATCGAACAACTTGGCTGAACCGATCTCCTCAGCGCCACACTGGCTGACCTTGCCGTGCTCGTCAACGAATTGAATGTAGCCGCGGCCCAGAACCGACCAGCAGTTGTAGCCCATGTAGAATTTCACGGAGCCTTTCTTAATAAACTCGGCGTCGATCCCCGGAGTCGCATAGCGGTACCAGGCGGACTCCACCGCACAAGCGAAATTGTAGAAGTTGGCGGCCGGCGGCTTTTTGGAATCCGCCATGTGATTTCCCGTGATGCTAAAGATGGCGTTCTCCGAATCGGACGAATACCAATGAAAGTAGAAGTTGGTGCCATGATAGACGCCGTTCTTGGTGCGGCGAACCATCCGTGTCGACACAGCCGATGCATCCTTGAAAAGAAAACAGGACTTCCGCGAGACCCTGGTCCGCTCGTGCTCACATTGGAAGTGAGCGCAACCGTACTCGCCGGAAAACGTGCAGAAGTGCTTGAATCCCCATTTGCGCCAGCCAAGGTAGACCCACAGCGGCACAAAAACGACTTCCCAGAGAAGCACTGGCGTCCGCGTGATATCCGATATCACAAGAAGGATCTTCGTGAGATGATCGAATCCCAGCGTCAGCAAAAATCCCACGGCTCCGGCAGCCAGGGCCAGCACCACGCGAAGCGGCACGGGCCTCTCGCGCACGCCTTTCTTTAGTGATGTGTGTGCCGTGCGGATGGCGCCGATCTCTGCGGGGGGCGCCAGGAAGAAGTCCAGGTCGGGAGCCAGCGGCTCGCCATTATGTTCGGTAACGTCGGGTGGCGGGTTCCACATAGCGTCGTCGTTATTTCGGAAATGGAGGCTGAAACCCGCTGCCCAGCTCATATAGCGTGTTCTTGAGTCCGCAGGTATAAGCGCCCGGCGCCGCTCCGGTTGTATAGAACATAGTCCCCGACACCTTAACCTTGTTCCAATAGGTGACCACCTGCCCATTCGCCAGGTGCAGTCTGAGATCCCGGTTCTTGTAGTGCAGGGGAGGCATCTCCACGTTGTTTGGTCCGCCCCCGAAAGCGGCGGTGGCTCCCACCGTGTACTCCCAGGAAGCCAGGCGCGGACGCACCCGCAGGACGACGGCTTTATTTTCGGTGTCGAAGCTGACCGGAAAATCCACGTATCCTTCAACCATCAATCGTTTGCCCTCATTGGCTTTAGTACAGGCATCCTCGAATTTCATCGGGACAGCGGGAATTGGTGGCCCGGATTGGGCGCAGACGGTCAGTACAACAGAGAAAAGTAAAATGGGCTTCCGCATACTCCCCCGGGTGCCGCGTTCATTTAGACGTGCGGTCTCCGGCCCGTCACTGACCACGTTCGTATAGGGTGTTGCTGAGCCCGCATTTGAACTCGACGTGAGCGATGGAACTGGGATAATACATCGTCCCGGACACTTTGAGCTTGTCGGTGTAGCCAACTACCTGTCCATCGGCCAGGTGCAGCTTAAGATCGGTTTTCCGGTAATGATCGGGGGGCTTCTCCAGATTATTGGCTGCGTTCCCCAGTTTGGCGCTGACGCCGACTGGTGTATCTTCCAATGCCATCGACGGCCGCATTCGCATCATAACCGTGATATCGTCTTCTTTGAAGCTGCTCGGAAAACTGACGTAGCCTTCTAGCATCACTCTCTTGCCTTCGTTGGCTTTCTCGCAGACGGCGTTAAACGCTATCGGGACGCCGCGCGTGGGCGGGCCAGATTCTCCGCAAGACCCAAGAAAAAGGCTGAAAAGCACAACCGCATTACGCATGGTGTCCCTCCCCGGTAGATTTCCCGGACGTCTATATAGGAAAGCGGGTATCGCGCCCGCATTTAGCAAAGAAAATCTTCCAACCCCGGTCCGGCTTCACTTTTCCGGTGTCGGACGCAGCCGAGTATGCCCAAGGACAACAGAAGCCACAATCGCCGCAAAGAAAACCAACGTCAGGCGGGCATCGCCCGGGACGAAGAAGCCGGACGCCAAATCGTGCTGCCACAAGAACAGGAAACAGAGAATCAATACAGCAGCCAGGATCGCGGATTCAATCCAAACCACCATTAATCCGGTCCGTCCTGCGCCTTCCCGGCTCGTCCAATCGCCCGGCCCGTTTGCCGAGCCTATCTTGCCTCCGGCGTCGTAGCTGAGCAGGCCGCAAAAGATCCCAAGGACGACCCAGATCGCGTAAAACAGGACCGTGCTGGTGGCGCCTATCTTCAGGGGCAGAACACTCGCGAGGTCGAAGAAGGAGCACACGGCGACGCCGATGAGGTCAAACACCACGAGATAGACCAGGGTGGACAGTATGATCTTGGTGATTTTGTGCACAAGAGAGCGCCAGCGATAGCTATCAGCCTAACGGGCTTGAATGGCGGCTACAGTCTTGTCGATGTTGAGCGCCCCGTAATCGAAAGTGTGCTTGCTCCCGTCGGAAAGCGTCAAGACACATTTCTTGCTGAGCAACTTCTTCTGCACCTCGACTGCCTGAATGGCCTGCTTGTCGATTTCGAGGTAGCCCTCATGGCCCCACTTAATGAAGAGCGCCTCGGAAACCATGCCTTGGATGGAGGCATCGAATAGCGCATCATAGAGCAATCGCTTCGAAGTGACAGTGAGTTTTCCGTTGTACTTGCCACCCGATGGTGGCAAATAGAACAGGGTCCAAGTGCCCAGGTTTGTTTCATCTGGCTGAAGGTTGATGTTCATCGGGTCTCCTGTACACTAAAGCGGGTTTCGCGCGCACATTTAGCGGACTATTCGGGGTTCAGGGCCCGGGTCGCCGACCCGCCATACTCTCGGTGCCGCCGCCGTCGCGAGCGTCACACGGAATCTTCACGTAGGAGTGTTTCTCGGGTCCCCCACTAGCTTTGCTCGTCGGAAAACAGTCGCATTCGGTCGCCTGGTGCGTGCCCGCTTGAGGGCCGCGATCACAAGAACCGCTCCGAAAAGCACAGCGCCGGTCTGAAAAACCTGGTCGGCGCTAAAACTCCGATTTAGAAGTAAGCTGCCTCAGAACGCAGAGGAAATTGATGCTAAGGCCTTGCCTCATGCCTCGATGCGAGGATCGGGAACAGGATACCCGATCGCGAAATGATACACCACCTGTCCAAGATCGGGGTCCAGGTTGAGATAGCGGTGCACCTCATCATCGAAAAACGCGCCGATGCCGGTCGCCCCCAGGCCGAGGGCTTCCGCGGACACATAAAGGCGATGGCCAATGGCACCTGCCTCGAAATGCACGTAGCGATAGCCACGATCACCGTGTAAGCGGACGGCGCGCCTGAGATCGCCAATCATCGAGAACGCGACGCATGCGTTGCCGGCGAGGTCCTGCCCCAGGCTCAGACCAGCGATAGCGACGCACTGGACTCCCGGCCTGATCAGCTCCAACGCCGAACACTCCGGCCAAAACCTGTAGACGCCAAGTTCCAGTCCGGTTACGCGATGGGCATACAAATAGAGTTGGACGTAGCGCTCACCTGCAAAATCAGCAAAAAGCGGCCGGGACGCCGCTGTAAGGATAGCGGAAAGCTGCTCCATGGACATCGATTCGGTTCCACCACGAAAGTTGAGCGCCGAACGCCGCGTTCGTGCGACCTCACCATATGTGCGCATCGAGAAAGCTGGGGGAGGGAGCTTGACCTGGGCGGCGGCCCTCGGCGCAGCGTCAACAGAGGAGACGGCGTGGTACGCCGAAGGGCTGAGCTTGGTGGCAGCGTGAATTGCCTCAATCGATGGATAAGTAATACTTTCCCGCGAAAGATAATTTGGGTGACCTCCGTACCAAACCGATGCGCCGCAGCCTGGTTCCTCTACCGGGATGGTTCTGCCCTGCAGTTCGACGATAAGCATCGGCCACTCATCGTCGTGCACGCGGCTGATGCGTGCGATTTCATCATCTGGGAAGCGGCCAGTCGCAAAGCTGTCGCATCCCATGGCTCGGGCGGCGAGGACAAGCGCTTGCCAGGCGTGCCCGATGTCGTGTAAGCAGTACCGATAGGCCCGGTCGCGATACTTCCAGGCCTCGCGCCATGCGATGGTGGTGAGCACCAACACGATTGGCGCGGCGCTGCCCGCCAACTTCGTCTCAAGATTATCCAGAGCGCGTTGCTCGGCCATGTGGGCAGAGGGACGGTAATGATAGAATCCATCGGGCCACCCGCGCAGCCCTCTCGTGCGGAAGTGGAATTCGGTTGGGTGAAGATTTCCGGACGATGGATTTACACGCAGCGCATACCGGTAGCCGGTGGACGGCACGCGCTTGGACGCACTAATCGCGGCGGAAGAATATAGTAACTGCGAAAGAAACGTCGCCCCATCCCGGACAGTCGTAGAGCCGGCGAGGCCACCAAGTACGTCGAGGGCCGGCGTGTCAAGACAAGGCGGATCCGCCGGCAAGTCGAGCACCGGGACGCCCTCATACTCACGGAACGGATCGGGCATGTTTGCCCAATCAAGGACATGCGGATCTCGGCTTAAGGATTCAACGCTATGTTTGGTGAATTCGTGGTATTGGTCCCATGTCATGGCCGTTCTTCGCAGCAACGCGGGTGCAACGATTGTAGATCGCTTCGCCGCATCGAAGGTATGCACAAGCCGCCGGAGCGGCTACACCAAGCCTACTGCCGGCGTTTGCCATCGGAACAGGAAAAAGTGGCGGCCACAAAGCGAGCAGCGGCACGGTTGAAGAAGCCAGTAGAGCATTCCTTCCACCGTGTTTCGCACGCCCACCCCTCTGAAGTCAATCGATCTGCAATATGGACACTGTGTTGAGAACAGTCCCGCCACGCGGCGCATCAGGAACTTAAACATGTTCTACTTCCCTATAACACCAGGAGTTAAAAGTGCGCCTTGAACTGCGGCGTACCCCTATCTGCTTGCTCATTCGTTGCTTTCCTGCTCCACCACGCTGCAAATCATTGCCTCCGTCGTCAGCATCAGAGAGGCAATCGAGGCGGCGTTCTGCAAAGCAGTGCGCGTCACTTTGGTGGGATCGATGACGCCGGCGGCAACCAGGTCTTCGTACTCTTCCGTGAAGGCATTAAACCCGAAGTTGGGATTCTCGTGGTGCAGGATCCTCTCGGCTACCACGGCGCCCTCCGGCCCGCAATTCGCCACAATCTGACGGACCGGTTCCTCGCAGGCGCGACGCACGATCCTGACGCCGAACTGTTCGTCGCCCGGGAGCTTTAGCGCTTCGAGCACGATTGAGGCTCGCAATAGCGCAACGCCGCCACCCGGCACAATACCTTCTTCCACCGCCGCTCGAGTAGCGTGCAGGGCATCCTCCACACGAGCCTTTTTCTCTTTCATCTCAGTTTCGGTGGCGGCGCCGACTTTGATGATCGCCACGCCGCCGGCGAGCTTCGCCACCCGCTCCTGCAGTTTCTCGCGGTCGTAGTCGGAGGTTGTGTCCTGGACCTGGGTTCGGAGTTGCTTGATCCGGCCCTCGATCTCGTTCGGCTTCCCGCCGCCGTCGATGATAGTCGTATTGTCTTTATCCACCGTGACGCGTTTGGCGCGGCCCAGGTCATCCAGCTGAACACCTTCCAGCTTGATGCCGGTCTCTTCCATGATCGCCTTCCCGCCAGTCAGGATCGCGATGTCATCCAGGATCGCCTTGCGGCGATCGCCGAAGCCGGGCGCCTTCACCGCGCAAACAGTGATCGTCCCGCGGAGCTTGTTTACAACCAATGTGGCCAGTGCTTCACCTTCCACATCCTCAGAGATGATCAACAACGGCTTCCCGGCGCGTGCGATCTGCTCCAGAACAGGGAGCACGTCCTTCATGCTGCCGATCTTCTTTTCGTGAATCAGGATGTAAGGGTCTTCGAGGACGCATTCCATGCGCTCGGCGTCGCTTACGAAATAAGGCGAGAGATAGCCGCGATCGAATTGCATGCCGTCCACGGTTTGCAGCTCCGTGGTCATCGTCCTGGACTCCTCAACGGTAATCACGCCGTCTTTGCCCACCTTCTTCATCGCCTCGGCGATAACATCGCCAATGGTGGAGTCGCTGTTGGCGGAAATTCGGCCGACTTGCGCGATCATGTCGCCGGACACGGGCTTGGAAAACCGCTGGAGTTCCCCAACCACCGCTTCGACCGCTTTATCGATACCTCGTTTCATGGCCATCGGATTGGCGCCGGCCGTGACCCCTTTCACGCCTTCGCGGAAGATGGCCTGGGCAAGAATTGTGGCGGTCGTGGTGCCGTCACCGGCCACGTCGGAAGTTTTCGATGCGACTTCGCGCACCATCTGAGCGCCCATATTCTCCAATGGGTCCTTCAATTCGATTTCCTTTGCTACCGTGACGCCATCTTTGGTAACGGACGGTCCACCGAACTGTTTTCCGAGAACGACGTTACGCCCCTTGGGGCCGAGGGTCACTTTGACTACATCGGCGAGTTGGTTCACGCCGCGCAGAATCGCCTGCCGGGAATGATCGCTATAAATAATCTGTTTTGCCATGAAATGATTTCCTTGTCAGTCTAGAATGCCGAGAACGTCGTTCTCGCGCATGATAATGTATTCTGTCCCAGCCAACTTGGTCTCATCGCCCGAGTATTTTCCAAAAAGAACACGGTCGCCCACCTTGACATCCAGGGCCGCCAGGCTTCCATCAGCGAGCCGCTTTCCATGGCCGATAGCCATGACTTCGCCTTCCTGGGGTTTCTCTTTGGCAGAGTCGGGTATGACGATGCCGTGACGAGTGGTTTCCTGTTCCTCGATCCGCCTAACCACTATGCGGTCGTGCAACGGTCTCAATTCCATGTTTGTCGTCTCCATTGGTGTCAGTATGTTATTGGTGCGCTGGATGAGTGGGCGCCGTCGGGAGCATGCGCAAGCCATTCGATAGGATGGCTTCGAACCGCGCCACTGCGCTCTTGGATGTCCGCCCATTTCGTATCCTCTTTCAGATGTAAAAATACGCCGGGTGTGCCTTGATAAGTGCCGCCGACGAGTATCACTTCGTCGCCTGCGAGAAAGGCCGGATTAACTGTACTTGTGTTGATCATATTGATATACCTGGCAGGCTGAGGTTGAAGTCGCGCAGGCGCTTTCGCCTGCGCATGCCCCTCTCAAAAGCTTCTGCCACGGGCTGCTAGGGGCGGAAATTTGGTTTATTCGCGAGCCTGGCTTTGTCGAGGATGGCTTTAGCCGCGTCCTCTTCACTCGCTACTCGGGCTGCCTCCCTGCGGGGCGCATCCTCGTCGTCCAGCCGCTTCGATTCGAGCAGGGCGGTTTCGGCAGCCGCTTCCATTTTCTTCGACACGCCGATCAGCTTGAAGGTAGGTCCGTAAGGGAGATGGACCAGATCATAGCGATACTGCGAATCCTGCCATCTCGCAACCACGTCTTCCTTCTCGCCGTATGGCCCTTGCAGGGTCTTGTTCATGTCTGGGGACCGTTCGGCCTTTCCGTAGTTCACCGAAATGGCTTCCACGATGTCATCCGTGGTCAACCCCTTCGTCTGGTAAGGATCGTACTCGACGGCAATTCGATACAGTTCGCCGTCATAGAAGCTGAAGAGCACCTCTTCCACGGCCTCTGCTTTCGTCGATCGGCCGAGAGGTTGAGGCCGCCATTCGAGTGTCTGTATCAATACGGGGCGCCGGTGGACGGCCTTGGCCTGCGACGGCGGCATGCCCGCCTGTTTGGCAACGGCGGGTAATGCGGCGCCGAACTCAAAGTCACGGTACCTGGACAGATCCGCGGCCGATACGGCCACCGGCAACACTCCGAACAAAACAAGCGATGTGACTACCGATTTATACATGGTGTACCAGCCTTGCTTTCGCCCACGCGAGTGATGCGAGGAAAGGGACCGCGCTCAGTACCACAACCACGCGCTGCCACTCGCCTGAAAAAGCAAAAACCGGCACCACAGGGTTATAGAGCAGCATGAGCGCTGCAAAAATGACGGCAAAGGCATATTGCCCCGCATAGAGTGCCTGGAACATTACAACGACTGCGCCCATGGACGCAATGAATCGGATGCCAATGTCATAAGGAGTAACGTAGGACCAAAATGCAGCCGCGGCGATCAGCGCCACGGCCGCGATGCATTTTGCCACCCTCACGAGCGCGGCGTTGCTCCGATCGTCTTTCGTCCGGCCTTTCGCCACCCATGCCTGCCACGATGCTTCATCAAGAACCTTGACATCAACCAACGTCGACATACTCAATCCTCTTTCGTTTTTCGTTTTCAACACATCAATCTTGGCCATGGGGCGGCCGGTTTCGCCCGCCGGCGACCGGCTAAGCAGCGATAGCTTCGATCTTTTTGGATCCATTCATCACCTGCGTTATGGAAGTAATCAGGTCGATCGGCAGCGGAAACACGATAGTCGTATTGTGCTCGGCGCCGATTTCCACCAGGGTTTGCAGATAACGCAACTGGATCGCCGCGGGCTGCTGCTGGATGACTTTGGCGGCCATCGACAACTTCTCGGCTGCCAGGTATTCACCCTCGGCGTGGATGACCTTTGCCCGCCGCTCCCGTTCGGCCTCCGCCTGACGGGCAATGGCACGGATCATCTGGTCCGCGAGTTCCACCTGTTTCACCTCAACCAGGCTGACCTTCATGCCCCACGAAGCGGTATGTTGATCGAGAATCGACTGCAAACGGAGGTTGAGTTTGCCGCGCTGGCTCAGTAATTCGTCCAACTCGGCTTCACCCAGAACGCTGCGAAGCGTAGTCTGCGCCAGTTGCGAAGTTGCATACAGGTAATTGGAGACTTCGAGCACCGCCAGTCGTGGATCGATTACCCGGAAAAAGATCACCGCGTTCACTTTTACGGTGACGTTATCCCGTGTCACAACGTCCTGGGAAGGCACTTCCAGCGCCTCGATGCGGAGCGACATCCGCACCATGCGGTACACCGGCGCAAAGACAAATACCACGCCTGGTCCACTGGCCCGGGGCAAGACTCGTCCTAATCGAAATAACACGCCCCGTTCATACTCTCTGAGGATCTTGATCGAGGACAGTAGATAGAGGACGAGGATAGCCGGTACGACGAGCCAAATGCTGATCATGTTGCTCTCTCCTTGCAGTCTTTCTGTCGCACGGGTACAACCAACCTCATTTCTGCCAAGCCGGCGCGCTCGCGAACGATCCAGAGGGCAGTTTGGGGGAAGGGAAGCGCGCGAAAGGTAACGATATATGGTCAACTGACCATGGGCGGTCAGTGGTTTTCAGACCAGGAAAGAGCCGCGCCGGAGGTTATTTGCCTGCCGTGGCGGGACGCCATCGTCGACTGAGATGTCGATCCAAAGCGATGCGCGACCGCTCACAAAGCCGGTGGGCAGCGCCCGCCTCGGCAAGGGCGGATATGAACGCTTCAGTGTTCGTAGCGACGTGCCGGAGGCGGTCGACAGAGTCGGAGAAAGCACGGCTGGTAGCCGCATACCCGCTCAGAAGTATTTCGATTTCTTCATCTACTATCTTGGTACTCATCGCATGTGTGCTTCCTGCACCGTCTGTGCCATTGCCCGCGTTGACGGCGGATGATCGTGGCCGGTTCACGGCAGTTTTAACTTCTTCATCTTGTAGCGCAACTGGTCGCGTGTGATGCCGAGAAGGGCCGCCGAACGAGTCTTGTTGCCGCCCATCTTCCGGAGCGCTTCCACCAGCAGACGATGCTCCTGCTCTGCTAAGGATTGCTCGTAGCCGGCCTGTAAGGACGCATCCACGCCGGCGGCGGCCGCAAAGGACAAAGCCGGAGGCGGTACGCCAAACGGCAGGCTGGACGGCTGGATTTCCGCGGTGTCTTCGAGGATCATGGCACGCTCGATCACGTTGCGCAGTTCGCGTACATTGCCGGGCCAACGGTGCATCAGCAGCAGGTTCTCAGCGTCGAGGTTGATGCGATCGATCTGGCGCTTGAACTTCCCGTTGTAGTGTCTGACGAAAAACCGCGCCAGAGGCAGGATATCCTGGGGCCGCTCCCGCAGTGGCGGGACAATGAGTTGAATGACATTCAAACGATAGTAAAGGTCCTGCCGGAACGTTTTCTCTTTCACTGCTTTGGCCAGATTCTGGTTGGTGGCGGCTATGATCCGTACATCGATGGTGATGTCACGCAATCCACCCAGCCGCCGGAAGGAATGGTCTTCAAGAACTCGCAACAGCTTGACCTGAAGTGAATGCGGAAGATCTCCGATTTCGTCCAGGAACAGGGTGCCCTTGTTCGCTAACTCGAACAGGCCGAGTTTCTGGCTCCGTGCGTCGGTGAAGGCCCCTTTTTCGTACCCGAGCAATTCGCTTTCAAGCAATGTTGTGGGGATGGCGGCGCAGTTGATTGCAATGAAAGGTCCGCAACTTCGCGAACTCTGATGGTGTAGCAGCTGAGCGATTAGATCCTTCCCAGCCCCGTTTTCGCCTTCGATAAGAATGGAGGTAGCCTCGCTGACGGCGATTCGCCGCACAAAATCGAGCAGCGTGAGCATGGCTGGTGATTCCGCAATGATCTGCCGCTGAAGCGGTGCGGCTTCCTTCGTGACATCTTCCACGATGCCGACCATGCCCTCCAGGGCGCCAGCATCGTCAAAGAGCTGAACGATTCGAACCACCGCGATACGACCCCCGCCCTGATCTATATGGACGCTAATCATTCCGCTCGTAAGCCAGGAGGTTTCAGTTCCGCAATCGCCACGGCGGAATAGTTCCCGGCAGTGTTTACCCATCATTCCTTCGGCGGTCATTCCAAGCAGACGCGCGGCGGATTGGTTGACGCCCACGATGTGAAGAGTCTTGTCGTACAGGAATACTGCGTAGGATAGTTTGTCGAAGATTGCTTCGACGATGTCCGGCCGCAAGTCCTGAAATTTCGAGAGAACCTTGGTCCGGCCGTCGGTCGGAGAGTCCGTCATTTTGATTCGGTTTCCCTCTCAGCAGCGTACGCCGCTCAGCCGCCAGAGCTCTTGTGTTCCTTGAACCATGGTAGGGTTCAGCACAGTTCGGAGGGTGCATTTGATCGGCCATACTGCTGCAGCAGTGAGGGAGGCCCAGTGGAGCGCTTCGTAAGGCGAGCGGCGATGCGCGGTGATCAGCGGTGTATGAAGGTACTTAAAACGAGGAAGAGTTTGCCGGCACAAACGATACCGGTGGCAGGCTTGTTCTCCTCCCACCGAGACCACCGGCATCGGGCCGCTTTTATTGAAATTCGGCTGTCGCGGGCGGCACACTCTTCGCCGGAATAACACTGAGTCCGGCCGGCGTCCCAAGCTAACAGCCCGTGGCAGAAGTCTTTGAGAGCGGCATGCCAGGCGAAACCGCCTGCGCCACCTTTACGGCTCAACAGGTTGCGAGCCAAGGTGGGCTCAGCCTTGTCGCGTGATCGCTGACGTTGCGATCCCAATGTCGCAGTGGGTAACTTGCCCAACCCTTGCTGAGCAAGCCCGACGGCACCCGCCGGGAAGGGAACTGAGCGCCATCAAAGTAGCTGTGTCACCACTCGCGAAGCGACATTGCCCGCTAAAGATCCTTGCGCGAGATCCCAAGTTTCCGCATCATCGCGTTGAGGGTCGTGCGCGGCATCCCGAGACGGTTAGCCGCCTTGCTTACAATCCCACCCGTTTCCCGAAGCACCCGGGTGATATGCTCCCGATCCACCTGCTCCAGCGTGCTGCTGCCAGCGGCCTCCGAGGGATCGTGCCGTATTTCGCCTAAAGGCGCCCGCAGATTGGGACCCCGGGAAAGAATAACGGCCCGTTCAATGAAGTTCTCGAGCTCTCGCACATTTCCCGGCCACGACCAGCTCACCAACGCCCGCATCGTGTCGGACGGTATCTTTTCAATCGGCTTATTCATGTGACGCGCATACTTCTGTGTGAAGTGTCGCGCCAGGATAGGAATGTCCTCGGGGTGGTCACGCAAAGGAGGGGTCGTGATCGGGAAAACCTTGAGGCGGTAATAGAGATCGCTTCGAAAAAGCTTGTCGCCCATCATCTGGGTCAAATTGCGGTTGGTCGCGGCGACGAGCCGGACGTCGATAGGGATGGTCTTAGTGCCACCCAACCTTTCGAACGCCTTTTCCTGCAAGGCCCGGAGCAGTTTTGGCTGCAAATCCAACGGGATGTCGCCTACTTCATCCAGAAACAGCGTGCCGCGGTGAGCCAGTTCGAAGCGGCCGATTTTCTGCGACAATGCGCCGGTGAAGGCTCCCTTCTCGTATCCGAATAGTTCACTTTCGAGAAGACCAGTCGGAATCGCCGCGCAGTTCAGTGTGATGAAAGGGAAGTTCCTGCGAGGGCTCAGACGGTGAATGGCGCGCGCTACCAGTTCTTTTCCAGTACCGGTTTCGCCGAGGATCAATACGTTTGCGTCGGTCGGCGCCACCACCTCCACTTGCCGCAGAATTCGCCGCAGCGCCGCGCTGTTCCCGACAATCTCCTCGAAGTTTTGCTTGCCCTCGACGTCCTCCTCTCCGATTGATTCGCCGCCGTCACGCTCGCGAAGGTCCTGCACAAATGTGATCCACCGGAAAGGAGACAGCTTCAGAACCGCGGTTGCGACCAGAACCCGAACTCGCGTCCCGTCTTTGCGGAGCAACTCCTTCTCATAAGGCGTGCAAGCGCCGAACCGCAAGCCTTCCTCATGCGCCAGATCGTCGAGGGCGGCATACTCCGGCGGCGTAAGATCGGGCCAGCGCAGACGGCCCTCGGCCAGATCGTCGCGGCTGTAACCCACCAGCTTGAGGAACGCATCATTGGCCTCGGGGATCTGGTCGAATTCACCGGAAACAATGCCTGCGATGCTAGGTTCCGACGGCGCCGGACGAACCCGAGCGCGGCTGCGGCGCAATTGCTCGTCACGTTCGTGACGTTCGCTGAAGTCTCGAACTACTCTCGCAAACCCTTGCAGCTCTCCGTTTGTGTCTCGCAAAGCCATCGTGATGGCATTGGCCCAGAATCGCGAACCATCCTTCTTTACATGCCAGCGTTCGTTGCCGAAGTGGCTCTCGGCGGCGGCTCGATTGAGTTCATGTAGCGACTCTGCTCCGGGATTCTCATCAGCCGGATCGAGAAAAGATATGTGTTTGCCGGCGGCTTCCTCGGCCGAGTAACCATAGATACGCTCCGCCCCCGAATACCAGGCGGCAACACGCCCCCCGGCATCGAGTAAACAGAGCGCGTAGTCCTGCACCCACGACGGTATGTGGTCTGAGGGTTCAGCCGGCGCGTTGTTGTCGCGCAGAACAAGGAGGTGGCGCACCGGCAACACGTTTCCTTTGGCCGTGTATTCGACATCCCACACGGTGCCATCCGGACCGGCCAGGCGCAGAATCCCTTGCTGCTCCCCTTGTCCCAGAAAAGCTCGCCAGAGGTCGGAAATCCGAGGCTGGAAGCTGGGGTCCGCAAAGTCGTCCACTTTCTGACCTATAATCTGATCGCGTCGAATCCCCAGCAGTTTTTCGGCTCCGGCACTCGCGTCGCGATTATTGCGCTCGTTGTCGGTAATCAGAATAGGCACGGACGGGTGAAAAACGATCGCCCGAAACAGCAACTCGAGTTCTCTCGGACCGTTTTCTAAGAGCCAGGTTAGTGCTTGTGCCTGTGAGCCTTCCGAGGCCAACGCTTCTCCTTCGCTGTTGGCTACATGCTAGCACTGCAGACTTCTGGAACAGCGTCGGATTGACCGGATTTGGTCAGCCTGATATTGGTCGCGCGCGGCAGGATCTAGGCGCGGCGAAAGATGGTTCTATAGGCTACCAGCGTCGCGATAGAACCTATCGCGGCGCCGAACAAGCCGGGGACGAATGCTGCCGCTTGCGGGAACCCCAGCGAACTGACCGCCAGGGCGCCGGCAATCGCGCCGCCAACGCTCAACGTGATGTCCAACGCCATAGCGCCGGAGGTATGGTGAAATCGCCTACTCGCAAGCATGCCGGCGATTACACCGAAACCGATCCAAAGCAAAACCAACATTGCGTTACTCCTTACCTTGTTCTACTGGCCCGCGAAGCCGTTTGCCTGGCGGGAAACGGTACGGGTGGACGGAGACGCTCACGGATCTTATCCCAGGAACGAGCGCGTCGTCGTTTCTCTAATCTCAAGGCGACTGCTTTCTTGAAGTTTTCAGATTCGTGATCAAGCGCTGCGGTGCCGTACGTTCGGCTTCATCAGGAAGGATCACGATGCCATACATTGCACGGCCTCCGCCAACCTGCCCGGTCGCAGAAATTGCCGATCCGCAGGATCGCCCCGCTGTTTGGGCCGTTATCCGCAACAGTCGCGTTCGGTGGCTAGATCGACCATATCTGGTCATGTGACCGTCTGCCGTCAAGATAAGGGCAGTGCGCGTTAGCGCAGGTTGTCAACCCTTGCGACCGATCTGCGGTTCACAGAGTGGATGAAAACAATGGCGCAGCCAGTTTCACCAGCGTGTTCTCAATGAGGTCCAAAGGCAGACGAAACCGCCGGCTCCAGCCTTCAACAGACTGCCACAGCGGAGTTTTCGCTCGTGCGGCGGGTCACCCATAAGCCGGATGATTCCACACCAACACTGCCAACGCGTCCTGCCTGCGCGGAGGGTCAACCCAGTGATTTGCGGGCAGCGGAACCCGGAATGCAGCGTGCACAACCGATTAAGCAACCGCATGCGACAGAGAGTGATTCCGCTACTTGCGCCGGTGACAGAGCATCGCCAGAATGCCGACGGCTTCTACGAGACCAAAGTACGTGGGTTGGGCGTACTGAATTCGCCGCGCCTGAACAAGGGAACGGCCTTTACCGTAGAAGAGAGAAAAGCGCTGGGACTAACCGGACTGCTGCCGCCTGACATCAGCACACTGGAGGAGCAGGCAAAGCGGGCTTATATCCAGTACGAGCGGCTACCGGACGCGCTGAGCAAGAACATTTATCTCACGGCTTTGCACGATCGCAATGAGGTGCTGTTCTACCGGCTCTTTTCAGAGCATCTGCGCGAGATGATCCCCATCGTCAACGATCTGACGGTCGGAATGGCGATGGAACAGTACAATCACGAATGCCGTCGTCCTCGTGGCGTCTATCTCTCGATCGACCACGCGGAAGGGATCGAGGAGGCGTTTGCCAGCCTCAACATGGCGCCGTCCGATGTCGACCTCATTCTTGCGACCGACGCAGAGCAGATTCTCGGAATCGGCGATTGGGGAGTGGGCGGCATCGAAGTGTCAATCGGCAAACTGGCGATCTACACGGCTGCCGGAGGCATCGATCCGGCGCGAGTGATTCCCGTCATGCTCGATGTCGGTACCAATCGGGAGAGTCTGCTGGAAGATGCTACCTACATAGGCAACCGTCACGCCCGCATACGCGGAGAGCGCTATGACAGCTTCATCGAGGCTTACGTCAGGGTGGTCACCCGGCTCTTTCCGAATGCATTGCTGCAATGGGAGGACTTTGAAGCCGGCAATGGCCGGCGCATCCTCGAAAAGTACCGCGACCGGATTTGCACCTTCAACGACGATATGCAGGGCACTGGCGCTATCACGCTGGCGGCGGCAATCTCGGCTGTTCGCGTCTGTGGTACACCGCTGCGCAATCAGCGTGTCGTAATTTTCGGAGCCGGCACCGCCGGTATTGGAATTGCCGATCAGATTCGCCACGCTATGGTGAGTGAGGGGCTTTCGAATGAGGAAGCCGCCCGGCGTTTCTGGTGCGTGGACCGTCAGGGCTTACTCACGACGGACATGGCCGGTCAACTTCGCGAATATCAGGCGGCGTACGCGCGGCCGGCCGCGGAATGCAAGGGCTGGAGGCATGGCGCCAATGGAGCGGGCGCGAGCCTGGCCGAGGTCGTATTCCGCGTGAGACCGACGATGCTGATCGGCGCGTCCACAGTATCCGGAAGCTTCACGGAAGAGATTGTGAAAGAAATGGCGGCGCATACCGAGCGCCCCATCATCTTCGCGCTCTCGAATCCGCCGGTGCGCGCTGAAGCTATCCCGGCGGATCTGATCGCCTGGACGGATGGGCGCGGGCTGATCGCGACCGGGAGTCCGTTCGCCCCCATCACCTATCGAGGTGTGACATACGTTGTTGCCCAGGTGAACAATGCCATGCTGTACCCCGGCCTGGGCCTCGGCGCGATTGCGTCGCGAGCCAGCCGGATCAGCAACGGCATGATAGCCGCTGCAGCGAGCGCCGTGTCCAGCCTGGTGACCGTGCGCCAGCCAGGAGCGTCACTTCTGCCCCATATTGACGACTTGCGCAGCGTGTCGGCAACAGTGGCGGTGGCGGTGGCGGAAACCGCGGACGCCGAGGGCTTGGCCCGCGTTCAGTTCGCCGACCTCGTGCAGCAGGTGCAGGACGCAATGTGGCGGCCCCAGTACCGCCGTATTCAAGCGTCATAAGGAAGTGTCGAAAAATGCTTTTACAGGACCTTGCGGACTGGCTGTTCGGTTGTCGTCACCGCAGAACCACCTTGCCGAGAACGACCGTGACTAGCGCGCAATCTGAAACGTACATGGTGTGCTTAACGTGTGGACGTCACATCCCCTACGATTGGACCACCATGCGGAGGAAGCGAGCTGGCTTAGGAGGACGCGTTGTGGCTGATGCCTCACGGAACCCGCAGGCCGGTGCCCAAAGCGCTGGAGATCCCTAATGAAAGAAAACTCTAGAGTGCGCAAGATCGCTTTTGTCGGCGATCACCTGCCGCGCAAGTGCGGCATCGCAACGTTTACCGCTGACCTGCTCTCTGCCGTCGCGACGGCTCATCCCCAGACGCAGTGCTTCTGTGTCTCCGTCAATGACATCGAAGGAGGTTACGACTACCCCGAAGTGGTCCGCTTTGAGATTGAGGAACAGGACTTGTCGTCTTACTTGCGCGCGGCTGACTTCCTCAATATCAGCAACGTGGATATCGTTTGCCTGCAGCATGAATACGGCATCTTTGGGGGCACCGTCGGTGGTCACATACTGGCGTTTCTACGCGAGTTGAGGATGCCTGTGGTCACGACCTTGCATACGGTCCTGCGCGAGCCGAGAGCCGACCAGCGGCGGGTTCTGCGGGAGATCGTCTCACTCTCGACGCGCGTAGTTGTGATGGCGGAGCGCGGTCGCCAGATGCTGCAGGAAATCTATGAGGCCCCCGCCGCGAAGATTGACCTAATCGCGCACGGCATTCCCGATGTCGGTTTTGTCGACCCGACGTACTTCAAAGACCAGTTTGGCGTCGAAGGGAAAGTGGTGCTTCTCACCTTCGGTCTGCTCTCTCCAAACAAAGGCATCCATTATGTTCTGGAGGCTCTTCCCCAAATTCTCAAAGAGTTCCCCGAGGTCGTTTACATTGTCCTGGGCGCTACCCATCCCAACGAACTCCGTGAACATGGCGAAGCCTATCGAGTCAGCCTGGAGATGCTTGCCAAGAAGAACAGAATAGAGAAGAACGTTATCTTTTATAACGACTTCGTGGAACTGGAGAATCTGAAGGAGTTTATCGGGGCCGCCGACCTCTATATAACGCCTTACCTGAACGAGGCGCAGATCACTTCCGGTACGCTGGCCTACACGTTTGGCTCGGGCAAAGCAGTGATTTCCACGCCGTACTGGCATGCGGCTGAACTGCTGGCTGACGATCGCGGCGTGCTGGTGCCGTTTGCCGATGCTCCTGCGATCGCGCGTGAAGTGATTGCGTTGCTCCGCGACGATACGCGCCGGCACGCGATTCGCAAGAACGCTTATCGCATGGGACGCGAGATGGTGTGGGGTAATGTCGCGCAGCTTTACATGCATTCGTTTGAGCTCTCACGATTGCAGGGAGCCGCGTCATCGCGCCGGTCTCTCATCACGAAGACACTGGACCGGCGGCCTCGGGAACTCCCCACGTTGAAGCTCACTCATCTTTCGCGGATGACCGATTCCACCGGGGTATTCCAGCACGCGGTCTTCAGCGTACCGAACTTCTCCGAAGGCTACTGCACGGACGACAACGCGCGAGCATTCATTCTCGCGGTGCTGCTCAGTGAACTCGGCGACGACCCGGAGCGCGTGCGATCGATAGCTACCACCTCCGCGGCGTTCCTGCATCATGCCTTCGACAGCAAAACGAAACGCTTTCACAATCACCTGAGTTTTGAGCGCCAGTGGCTGGATGAGCAGGGATCGGAAGACAGTCAAGGCCGCGCCTTATGGGCTCTGGGCATCGGCGTGGGACGCTCGCCGTTCCGAAGTTTCCAGATGATGGCCGGGCAGCTCTTCGCGCAGGCGCTACCACCCCTGGCGGATTTCACTTCGCCGCGGGCCTGGGCTTTTGGCTTGATCGGCATTCACGAATATCTGCGCCGCTTGAGCGGGGACAGCCTGGTCAACCAGTCCCGCGATACGCTGACATGCCGGCTCCTTGGACTTCTGGAGCGTAACTCCAAGCCGGATTGGTGCTGGTTTGAAGAAGATCTGTCGTACGACAACGCGAAGCTCGCCCATGCGTTGATTCTCAGCGGCTACGCCACTGCGCAGCCGGCGGTTCTTGAGCGGGGCCTCGAAGCCTTGCGTTGGCTGAATGAGCTGCAGATCTCCGAGAAGGGGCACTTTCGTCCCATTGGGAGCAATGGTTTCTACCGGCGTGCCGGCGTGCGCGCTAATTTCGATCAACAACCGATCGAGGCGCACGCCATGGTGTCGGCGTGCCTGGAAGCCTATCGCGTGACAGCGGATGTCTGGTGGTACGAACAGGCGCAGCGCGCTTTCGATTGGTTCCTCGGGTGGAACGATCTCGGCCTGGAACTCTATTCGCCCGAAAGCGGCGCTTGCGGAGATGGATTGCACGTGGACCGCGTCAATGGAAATCAGGGAGCTGAATCCACCCTGGCCTTCCTGCTCTCATTGGCGGAGATGCGGCTGGCGCAGAACATGTTGACGAGTTTCAAGGCCCCCATAGCCAATGGTGCGTAGACAAAATCGATGCGCCGCAGGCTACGGAAGGGTGGAGCAGGCGGCTTCGCGACCCATTGGTTTCTTCCGTGTCCCCCACGAGAAACCGTTGCGGCCCGGCGCGATCGCTCATCGCGCGCAAGTGCCGGCCTGCACTGCAAAAGTCCTGAACAAGAATCTATGAACGTTACCCGCACCACCACAATCTTGAGGCCCGATCAGTCACGCGTGCTGCTTAGGCCCTTCAGCCCGGGAAGTCCTGATCGGATGGCCGGAATTATCTCGCGAATCATGCAGCTTCCGGAAGCCGAGGTTGGCCGACTCCTTGATGAAGGGGCCACCGAATTTTCCCAAAGGCACCAGCACGCGAAAGATTTGTTCCTCGATCGCTTTGAGCAGGTGCGCGATTTGCTGTCGTCGGACGGGGAATTGTCCGAACAACGAAGACTTCTGATTGGCGCCTATTTCATGGCGGAATACTCGCTGGAATCCGCCGCCCTTTTCAATCCCTCCATCGTCCCGCACCCTGACCAGACGGATCTGCCGCCCGGCGGCCTGCGGTTTATTCTCAGCTTGCGCGCCACGGGCGAAGGCCATGTGTCCTCGATCACTTTTCGAACCGGTGTCATCCACGCCGATCACAGTATCGAGGTATTTCCCCCCACCGGCTTCCTTACTGAGCCGCACCAGATCCCAAATCCGATCTACGAAAAACCTCTGTTCGGGCGAAAACTCGTGGAATTGGGGTTGAACGGCCTGCTCGTGCGGCGCGTCATGAACAGGCTGAGCGAGTCGTTCACGCTCGAGAATCTTCGCGTTGCACTCCAAGCGGAGCAGTTCCGCGAGGCGGACGGCATGACGCCCGAAGATCAGAATATTGCGCAGGGTATTTGGATGTTGGCCCGCTCGAATTACGAGGTTCAGTTCCAGCCGGAACAACAGCTATGCGAGCGCATTCTGTTCCCGGCGACGCCCTCTCAGCGCAATGGCATGGAGGACGCTCGTTTCGTTCGTTTCCAGAACGACGATGGCACACACATCTACTATGCGACGTTTACCGCATATGACGGTAGGGTGGTAATGCCGGAACTTGTCGAGACCTCCGACTTCCTTCTGTTTCGGTTTATCACGCTGAACGGTCCGGCTGCGGAGAACAAAGGCATGGCCCTGTTCCCACGGAAAATCAATGGCCTCTATACGATGCTCTCCCGCCAGGACAACGAGAACATCTTCCTGATGTCTTCCGACAATGTCCACTTTTGGAATGAAAGCCGGCTGCTTCTCAAACCTGTTTTTCCCTGGGAATTGGTGCAACTCGGGAACTGCGGTTCTCCAATCGAGACCGATGCGGGCTGGCTGGTTCTCAGCCACGGCGTCGGCGCTCTGCGAACTTACTCAATCGGAGCTTTCCTCCTCGATCGTGATGATCCGGCGCACGTGATCGGCCGCTTGCGCGAGCCTTTGCTGAGGCCGAACGAGAACGAGCGGGAAGGCTACGTCCCGAACGTGGTGTACACCTGCGGCGCGTTGCTTCATAACGGGGTATTGATCATCCCCTATGGGCTGGCCGATCATGCCACGGGTTTTGCCACCGTTCCAATTGATGAAGTATTAGGCGCCATGGAAGCCGTATGATGATTCCGAATAAAAGAGTGGCTGTTCTGTCGCCAGTCGCCTGGCGAACCCCGCCGCGCCAGTACGGCGCATGGGAGACGGTGGCCGGCAATATTACGGAGGGGTTGGTCTCTCGTGGCTGGAATGTTACTTTGTTCGCAACTCGGGATTCCGTGTCCCGTGCTCACCTGCATGCAGTGGTGGAACGCGGATATGAAGAGGATCCCAGCATCGATCCCAAAGTCGCCGAGTACCTGCACATTTCCGAAGCTTTCGAGCATGCGGATGAGTTCGACCTTATCCACAGCCACTACGACTTCATGCCCCTGGCCTTCACGCGCGTGGTAAGAACGCCCGTGCTAACCACGATCCACGGATTCTCATCGCCTCAAATCATGCCGGTGTATGACAAGTATCGTGACGGGTACTTCGTCTCGGTCAGTAATTCTGATCGTGCGCCGGGGCTGAATTACCTGGCGACCGTCTATAACGGAATCGACCTCTCCTTGTACCCGTTCCAGGAAAGTGGCGGCGACCATCTGGTCTTTCTCGGCCGCATTCACCCGGACAAAGGTGTGCATCTGGCCATCGCGGTCGCTCGCATGACGGGATTGGAGCTGACTATCGCGGGCTTGATCCAGGATCAGAAGTATTTCCGGGAACAGGTTGAGCCGCACCTGGACGCGACGATCCGGTATATCGGTTCGGTAGATGTGGCGGGCAAAAATGAGCTGTTCGCGAGCGCACGTGCGCTGCTGCACTTAAACACAATCCCCGAGCGTTTCGGGCTGGTCCTCGCGGAAGCCAATGCCGCCGGAGTGCCCGTGATCGCCATGGATCTGGGGTCCTGCCGTGAAGTAATCGAGGATGGGCGCACCGGGTTCCTGGTTAACGGCGTGAACGAAGCCGTGCGGGCATTGGAGCGTGTTTCTCAAATCGATCGCACTGCCTGCCGCAACCGCGTTGAGCAATGCTTCTCGATCGACACGATGGTGAATGGGTACGAACAGGTCTATCGGAAGATCTTTGAAATGGAAGCGGGCGGGCGAGCATGACTGAGGATATCGTCCGACGATACGCTCACAACCCGATCCTCACCAAGGCTGAAATCCCGTACCCCGTGGAAACCGTCCACAATGCCGCGGTCGTGAAGCACGGGCAGGAATACATAATGCTGTTCCGCTCCCATCTGCGCACGGGACGCTCCATCATCGGCCTGGCGCGCAGCGATGATGGATTTCACTTTACTGCCGATTCGGAGCCTTTTTTGACTCCTGAGCAGGGCGGCCCGTTCGCAGCCTACGAGGAATACGGTGTGGAAGATCCACGCGTGACTCACCTCGAGGGCGAATACCTGATCACATACAGCGCTTACTCGCGAAATGGAGTGCGCATCGCGCTCGCCAGAACTCGGGACTTCGAGCGCGTCGAAAGGGTCTCGCTGATCACGGAAGCGGACTATCGGAACGTCGTAATCTTCCCCGAGAAGTTTGGCGGTCTCTATGTTCGGCTGGACCGCCCTCATTCGGAAATCGCGCCCTGGTCCATCTGGATCTCGTATTCTCCGGATTTGCGATTCTGGGGCCAATCGGAGCTCATTATGCGTCCCGTGCCATATCACTGGGACGAGATGAAAATCGGCCCGGGCGCGCCGCCCATCAAAACCAGCGCGGGATGGCTTTCCATTTATCATGGCGTGTTCCAGACCATGGATGGATCGGTGTACCGGCTGGGAGTCGCCCTACACGACCTGGCGAACCCCGCAAAAATCATCGGTGTGAGCGACTCGTGGATCCTGCAGCCGGAAGATCCCTGGGAGATTACAGGTTACGTCCACAACGTCGTTTTCACCTGCGGCGCCGTGCCGGAGCGTGATGGAACCGTGAAGATCTATTGGGGTGGGGCAGACACGGTCATGTGCGTGGGTGAAGCCGACCTGTCCGCTCTGGTCGAGTTATGCCTGGATCACGGCAGAGCGGCGAAGTGACCACGCAGTGAGCCCGCTAATTGTGCTTTCCAGCTTCGGAAGACGGGATTGGATCACGCTTATTCGCGGCGGGTCACAACCAGGAATTCGAGTTTCCGATTCAGATCCCTGGCGTTAGCACGTTCTTGATAAGCCTTCGCCGCTGGCCGCGCTCCACCTGCCGGCGACAAACAGGCCCCGGCATGGCCGCCCCGGCTAGCAGTATCATCGTGAGATCTCATGAAGCTCACCTTCTTTCTTCTCTCTGCGTCCACCTTACTCGCCGCCGATTGTGAGAAGCTCGCCACTCTCAGGCTGAAGGATGCGAAAATCGCCTCCGCGGCCGTTGTGGCTGCTGGAGCGTTCACGCAGCCTGAAGCGCGGTCCAACGCCGCTTTTAAGGATGTCCCCGCCTTTTGCCGCGTCCAAGGTGTCGCGCAACCCTCGGCCGATTCCCACATCGAATTCGAAGTTTGGATGCCGGTGGCCGCCTGGAATGGAAAATACTTCGCCATCGGAAACGGAGGTTTCGCCGGATCGATCCAGTACGGCCTCATGGCCGCCGCCGTGATCAACGGGTATGCGAGCTCCTCCACCGACACCGGCCACAAGGGCCCCGCAACCAGCGCGGAATGGGCACTGGGCCACTCCGAGAAGGTAGTCGATTTCGCCTATCGAGCGATCCATGAGACCGCCGAAAAATCCAAAGCAGTGATTGCAGGTTTCTACGGTCGCGACGCCCGGCATTCCTACTTCAGCGCCTGCTCCAACGGCGGCCGCCAAGGACTGCTGGAGGCCCAGCGCTATCCCGGTGATTACGACGGCATCATATCCGGCGCGCCCGCGAACTTCTGGACCCACAACTTCGCCGGCTTCATCTGGGACCAACAGGCGCTCGAAGGAGACGCGCAGATCCCCGCCTCCAAAATGCCCGCCATTGAGCAGGCGGCGCTAGCCGCTTGTGACGCGAACGATGGCGTGAGCGACGGCGTCATTGATGATCCCACGAGGTGCCATTTCGATCCCGCCACGTTGCTCTGTAAGGGGGCGGAATCCGACGCCTGCCTGACAGCCGCACAAATCGGCGCACTGAGGAAGATCTACGACGGGCCGAAGAACGCGAAAGGCGAGCGCATTTTTCCGGGCTATGTTCCAGGCGGCGAAGCGGGACCGGGCGGTTGGAGCCGTTGGGTGACCGGCGCTGATTCGCAGCAGGCGGTCTTCGGCATCGGCTACTTCGCCAACATCGTCTTTCAGAATCCTAAATGGGATTTCCGCGGCTTTAACTTCGATCGCGACATGAAGGTGGTCGACGATTCGTCAGCGCGCCTGTTCAACGCTGTCGACCCGAATCTGAAGCCCTTCGAGGCGCGCGGCGGAAAGCTGTTCATTTATCACGGATGGAGCGACACCGCAATCGCTCCCACAAACGCGATCGATTATTACGGCTCAGTCGTCTCGAAGATGGGCGCTAAGGAGGCGGACCGTTTTGTGCAGCTATACATGGTCCCTGGGATGCAGCACTGCGCCGGTGGCCCGGGCCCGGATAGCTTCGGAACCAACCCCTCGCCCTTTCCATCCGACGCGTCGCACAGCCTGAGTATTGCCCTTGATCGATGGGTCGATCAAGGTGTCGCGCCGAAACAGATTATCGCGACGAAGTACAAGGGCCGCACTCCTGACAGCGGTGTCGTTCGCACACGTCCTCTGTGTCCTTATCCGCAGGCAGCCAAATACAACGGCTCCGGCAGCACGGACGACGCCGCCAATTTCCGCTGCGTGGCGCCGGATGCCAGGTGAGTTGAAGAGTGCAGCCGATGATTCTCGCCTTATTCCTTGAACTTCCCGGCACGGTGTTGTCGATGTCGGTCGCCGGGCTCGCGCTGCTGGCGATTGGCCTGTGGGCCGCGAAGAACGATATTGTTCAGGCTCGGGGCATCGACAAAATTGTTGCCCTGACATATCTGTGTTTCGGTACTCCGTTGGCGGTCTTTGGCTCGGAACACCTGTCGCGTGAAAAATTCCTGCTGAATATGGTTCCGTCCTACATGCCGTTGCGATCGTTTTGGCTATATTTCGTCGGCATTGCCCTGATCGCCGCAGGGCTGAGTATCGTGACGAAGATCAAGGTGCAATGGTCCGGCCTGCTGGTGGGCATCATGATGTTCCTCTTTGTTGCGATGTTGTATCTTCCGGGAGCGATCAGGATCGGAGGGCGAATGGCATGGACGATCGTCTTTCGGGAAACGTCGTTCGGTAGCGCCGGCTGGGTTTTGGCGGGGTTCGCGATGGGCGGGAATTCCCGTCCGGGTAAAATTCTGATTAACGTGGGACGCGTCCTGATCGGGCTCACGGCGATCTTTTTCGGCATTCAGCATTTTCTGCATCCGCTGGTCCTTCCGGTAGTGCCGCTGCAGAGGCAAATGCCCACGTGGGTTCCGTCTCGCCCCGTCACCGACTACATGACGGGCGCTTTTCTCGTTGTAGCCGGGGGCTGCTTTCTGCTGTCGCGGAAGACGCGTATGGCGGCCGCGTATCTCGGCGCCTGGATTCTGCTCCTGCTCGAGGTGATCTACGCCCCCGTTCTGATCGCGTCGCTGGCGGACCCGGGCACGCAGGCAAAAGTCGAGGGAATCAGCTACTTCGCCGACACGCTTTTGTTTTGCGGAGTGATTCTTTCAGTGGCCCGCGCCACGGCGCGTCAGCGGTGACGCGAGACCTCCTTTTCGCCTCGCTTCAGATTCTTCCCCACTTCGTCATCATCGTCCATGGTGATGGAAGGCAACTTGCGCGCCTGCCCGTAGTCGGGATCGTTGGGATCTTTTGCTTTCTCCGGATCGAAGATTCGTGGGTCCACAGGAACAACGTTGTACGGCCGAAAATCGGGCGTGGTTGTGAAGCTGTCTGAGAAATCGTTAGCGAGCGCGTCGAACATGTTTAAAGGCGGCAGGCCGAAGATCTCGTAAAGAGTGCGGTGCATGCTGAGAATGGTAGTGTGCCGGTGGGAGACGTAGCCGCGTTTGGCCCACGGACTGATTACCAGCAGGACACTTCTCTGCGCGTCCACGTGATCGGGTTCGCCGCCCGCATCGTCCTGGGTCACGAAGATCGCCATGTTCTTCCAATATGGAGTGTGCGAAAGAAACTCGACGATGCGTCCCAGCGCAAGATCGTTGTCTGCCATCCACGAGGCCAGGTATGGGTAACCCTTGTCCGGCTTGGGGTCGGTCCCATGATCGTTGCAGATGGCGATGTTCAGAAAGGAAGGAAGCCTCTTCCCAGCGCGCAGAAACCGTTTTTCGACATCCTGCATGAACCAATGCGCCCGATATTGGTCCGGAATATTCATGTTGAAGATGGGATAGCCAAAATCGGTGTTTTCGAACAGGACCTTCGGCATCGGAATGTTCACCACCTCGCGCGCGCCGGTGGGATGTTCGTCTTTGTCCTCGTCGACTCCGGGAAACTCGAATCCCTCGCCGTAGTTTCGGAAACGGATACGATGGCGTCCCAGGTGTTCCCACATCGAGCCGGCTTCAGGGTAGTCCTCCGGAATGAGCGAACCGTTCGATCCCATCGAGTAGCGGCGCCCCGGTGCCGTGCTGTCCTTCTTGAACGCCCAGCCGAGCGAGTAAGTCATCTGCATGAGATTGTTCGGCTGCACGCCTACCAGCCAGCGATGCCCTACACCGGAAGCCTCCGGTTCCATGTAGAAGTTGTCGCTCACCGTAAACGCCCGGGCCAGTGCGTTGTGGTTCACCATAACCCCGACATCGTCGAGAGTGGGCTGGCCTTCTGCCTTGATGGTTTGATGCAAGCCCCAACGCAACAGGGTGGGGTCATGCCGCGCGCCGGGTACCCGGTCGAAGATGGTGTCGTAGGTGTGGTTTTCCTTGGTGATGAAGACAACGTACTTGATCTCGTTGGACACGTGCCCCGGAATGCCGGGGATAACCCGAGTCGACATGGCAGCCCGGTCGGCCTCACGATCCACCATGCCGTTGTATTCGAGAACGCGTTCGCTCATCTTCCGCAGTTCGTCGCCGGAAGGGTTGTCAAGAATGCTGATCACACCGTGCATCTTCAGGAACTCGCTCTTCGGAATTTCTGTGCCGGCGTTCGGTCCGTTGCCGAAGCCTTTGAAAGAGATGCAGGCCAGATGGCGGCCGTCCGTCGAGATCGCCACGCGATACGGGTACCAGGCGGTCGGAATGTGTCCCAACACCTGAAGCGTGCGGGCGTCCAGGACGCCGATGGCGTTGATTCCACTTTCCGCGACATACAGTGTGGCGCCGTCCGGTGACACCACCATGCCCGACGGGCCCACGCCGCGCAGCCGCGCGACCAAGGGGGAGGGAACAATCCTCTGCTTGGCCACCAAAGTTCCGTTGGATAGATCGATACGCTCGATCAGGTCGTTGTTCCCGTTTGAGACGAACAGGCTGCCACCACTCACGGCGACATAGTTGGGAGCGCTGCCCCCCACCGTAGCGCCATTATCCGACGGAGCGTGGATGAGCAGACCGGTCTTCCAATGGCTGAGCACTTTCGGCGCTTGCGGATTCGAGACATCGACGCCGGTTACGGAGAACGACTGCGGCCCGTTGTCGTCACCCAGGCCGGGAATCCTGCGGCCTTCGAGCGTGACGCCGTCGCGCGCTGCCTTGCTCGGATAGCCGAATGCGGGGCGGGTGAGGCCGCGGGGATCGGACGTTTCGTCGGCTGGCGCCGGAATTGCGCTGTATTCGAACAGGCCGATATTGGCTACGAAGACTCGGCTTCCGGAAACGGCCAGCGCGTATGGGTACCGGCCAACAGGCGTCGAACCTACCACGCGCCGCTGCGCGGTGTCGACGATCACCAGGCGAAAGTTCGTAACATCGGCGCAGTAGAGAAGGCGGCCATCTTCCGAGACCTTCAGATCGGCGGCATAGCTGTCCTCAAACTTCCTGCCGGCAACTTCGACGTTGAGTGAGATTTCACCCATTAACTGAGTCGAGGCCGTGTCGAACACGTAGAGCGTACCCCGGTCCCCGCCGCTCCAGTACAGCGTCCCGCCGTTGGGAGAGAAATCCGCGCCGCCCGCGTTCAGGTGACCGTTCTTTTTCCCGGGCGGCTTCGGAAGGATCAGTTCAGCGATCTTCGGCGCCTCGGACTGCCACTCCGTCAGAATCTGCCCAACACCGTCACTAGGCACAAATAGTCGTTTCCCATCGCGACTCATGGAGAGGCCGTGCGGAAAGCGAACAAGCGGAAAATGCTTGCCTTCCGGCCGTATGTAACGGCCATTGGGAAGTATCGTGATCCCGGACGGATTGTGTGTTGCGTAGGTGTCTACGGAGGGCGGATGCAGGTAGGGTTGAGCACACAGCGCGGCTGTCGTCAGAGACCAGGCTATCGGGGACGGCGAGAGGCGACGTGGCATGCGTCCCTGAATGGTAGCGATGACGCCCGGCCGGCCGCCAGTTGTGACCACCAAGGCATTGTCGATCACCTCATCTCAGCAGGGCGGCCGGAATGACGCCGCGCCGGATGAAACCGAAACGCCTGCGACACTTTTATGGCCTAAGTCAGTCGCGAGCCAAGGTGTTAACAAAGCCTCTGATTCTTCGCATCCCTCGAAGATGTGGAGGATGTGGAAGGGTGGGGCGGGCATTCAGCCTGCCCGACTTCTGCCGGGGCTGCTAGCGCCGATTCTAATTGCTCTTCGGCGTGCATCGAGGATCGGCGATCTCGACCCGGCGATTCTTTGCGCGCCCTTCGTCACTGCCATTGTCGGCGACGGGTTTGGTCTTGCCGTAGCCCTTGGCCGTGAGCCGGTCCGCTGCGATGCCATGTTGCGCGAGCCACGTCACCACCGCCTTCGCCCGCGCTTCCGAAAGCGTTTGGTTATACGAGTCGTTGCCGACATTGTCGGTGTGACCCTGTACCTCCAGTCTGAGCGTCTTATCCGTCGTCATGATATTCGCCGCCGGTTGCAGTGCCGCGTCGGAAGACGGCTGCAAGGTGGATCTGTTGAAGTCGAACAATACACCGTAGAGCGCCACATGGCACGCTTTCGCCAGGCTTGCCCCCAGGTCGGACAATCCGGCATCCGCCACCGTGAGTGTATACCCGCCGGCGGTCGGGTCCACCATCGCCCAGATGTTACGGCCCCTTTGCGTATAGTGAGCGCGAATGACGCTGAGCCCCTCCTGCACGATCGCCCAACCGCCTTTTGTGAACGCGTCGTGATACACGGTGGTCAGTAGCACGTTGGAAAGCTCGGGGAAATCGTAGTAGCGATAGAGCGAACCGTTCGCGACGATTTCCGCCTCCTGGGCGCCCGGCGGCGTCACCCGAAACGGTGCGTTGTTGGCGTCGCCGCGATGAAATTTCGATCCGGGAAGCGGCGCCAGATAGGGAAAGTCCCCCTTATCTCTCTCGATTTTCTCGGGAGTCCTAGCCGGCGCGGCGAGCGTCAGAGTAAAGGGTGGCGGAGCAATTTCAATCACGTCTACACGAAAGAGGAGCGGCGAGCCGTCAGTATCCACGTTGGCCCATGCCTGCACGCCATTTTTGGCGTATTGCAACACCTCAAGCAATCCGCCCACCCGATATTCTTTGACCACGGTCCAGCCGTTCTGCAGGAACGCCGGCTTGATCCTGTTCCATTCCGTCACCGGGTCGCTGCCGTTCGCGGTTTCGGCCAAAATGGACCAATGCCTACCCTGCCTGGCCGGACCCACGTCCCGGTTGGGCGGGAATCTCACTTCCCCCCAGATCTCGTAGGGAATGTTCTTTCTGACTTTGAGAATGGCCGAAAGAAAAGAGAACTCGGGCGGCGGATCCTGCACGAATTGTCCCGCAGCCGGTATTGCCGCCAGCAAGCCCAACAGCGCGGCAAGACTGCCGGTTTTCCCAACGGAGGAGACGAAAAGCATATGCTTAAGCGAGTTCCGATTCTAGCTCAAGCGCACAGGATTTGAAATTTTCGCGGAGAGCCGAGCCGCCGTGCCGACCGCGTAGTCTGGCGCGCAGGGGCCCGCGCTACGCACAATAGAAGTATTCCCGAATGATCTCGCTTGCCAACATCAATAAACAATACGGCCGTCAACTGGTTTTCGTCGATGCGTCGTTCCAGTTGAATCCCGGTGACAAAGTAGGCCTCGTGGGCCCGAATGGCGCCGGTAAGACCACGCTTTTTCGAATGATTGTCGGGGAAGAAGCGCCCGACGACGGTGAAGTGACTCTTCCGAAGCGGCTCACCATAGGCTATTTTCGCCAGGATGTAGAAGAGATGTCGGGCCGCTCCGTGCTCGACGAGGCCATTGCGGGCAGCGGGCGCGTCGGCGACCTCCACCATGAACTCGAAGCGCTCAACCACAAAATGGCCGATCCACACTGCGCGGATTCGCTCGATGCTATCCTGGCGCGGTTCGGCGAGGTCCAGGAGGAGTATGAGCACCTGGATGGCTACGGCCTCGAAGCCCAGGCGCGCGAAGTGCTGGATGGGCTCGGTTTTACGGCGGAGCAGATCGATGGCGATGTGGGCAATCTATCCGGCGGTTGGAAGATGCGCGTGGCGCTGGCGCGCGTGTTGCTGGGCCGTCCGGACGTGCTGCTGATGGACGAGCCGACGAATCACCTGGACATCGAATCGATTATCTGGCTCGAGCGGTTCCTCAAAACAGTGTCCGCCGCGCTCCTGATGACGACGCACGACCGGGAGTTCATGAACCGCGTAGTGACAAAGATCGCCGAAATCGACTCGGGCGAGATCATCACGTATTCGGGAGATTACGATTTCTATGAGCGCGAACGAGCTATCCGTGAAGCGAATCAACAGGCGGCGTACACGCGCCAGCAGGCGATGCTGGCCAAAGAGCAGCGCTTCATCGATCGCTTCCGGACACACGCTGCCAAGGCGGCGCAGGTGCAGAGCCGCATCAAGGCGCTCGACAAGATCGAAAAGGTGGTGTTGCCGCGCAAGCGACAGGTGGTGAAGTTCGAGTTCCGCGAGCCACCGCGGTCGGGCGACCAGGTGGCGGTGATCGAGGGCGTCCACAAACAATATGGCTCGCGCGTGGTTTATGACGGATTCAGCATGATCGTCCGGCGGGGCGAGCGGTGGGCCGTAATGGGCCGCAATGGCGCGGGTAAGACCACGCTGCTGAAGCTGATCGCCGGCGCCGCGGAACCGGACCGCGGGACCGTTCAACTGGGGGCCAGCCTGAAAATGGGATACTTCGCCCAACAATCGCTCGACGTGCTGGACGCGGAACTGACCGTCATCGAACAACTGGAGAAGGATTTCCCACACGACGGCTTGGGGGCCCTGAGGACGCTCGCGGGGGCGTTTCAGTTTTCGGGCGACGATGTGGACAAACCGATCCGCGCGTTATCGGGAGGTGAACGGTCGCGGCTGGCGATGGCGCGGATGCTCTACGATCCGCCGAATTTCCTGGTGCTGGACGAGCCAACCAATCATCTCGATCTGGCGACGAAAGAGATGCTGGTGGAAGCGCTGTCGCAATTCGCAGGCACGATGATTTTCGTGTCGCACGATCGAATGTTCCTGCGTGGACTGAGCACTCGAGTCCTCGAGCTGGGCGGCGATAACGGCGACCGGACACCACATGTGTACCCAGGATCGTATATCGAGTACGTCGAGAAGTCGGGCCACGAGGCGCCCGGAATTCACGGGTAGTTCCGGCTGATTGTTTAACACCTGGCCGAAGGACACTCAAGGAGTTTCTGCACAATCTCGCAGCAATCGGCTGCTGATCATCGACAATTTGGCTTGGCGGAAACTTCCAGCGGAGCTAATCGGTAGCCTCGACGAGCATGGATTCGGTGGACTCGGGTGCCGGCGGATACAGATACTCGGCTACCTGGAGAAAGCTGGTGAAGAACTGATCCGGTGGGGTCCGTTCAAAAGATGCCTTAGCCTTATCGGGGTCGCCGGTGAAGCCCCACGCGCCGACGGCAATGCTGACCTTGGGATAGCGTGCCCGTATTTGCTTGTACATTTTTCGTGCTGGAGTGAAAGCGTAGGGCGGTAACGCGGAAATACAAATGAGATCGCCCGCTACCGGTCTTAGCGACCGTAGCACGTCGATGACATTTGGACTCACGGGGATCGGGATCGCAATGCTGCCTCGGCGTTCCAAAAATTGACCCAGCATTCCTGCTGTGATCTCATCCGCCTGATCATGCGCGGCCACGCAGAGTATCCTGCCATGGGTCGCTGCGAACTCGGTCGGTGCGTTGAGTGCCCCATTTTCGTCGGGGACATCGGCTAGCGATTGATAAGTCGAAAGGTCGGCAATCATCTCGTTGAAATTCAGGAAGAGGAATTCTTCCCTTGCGGCGTCGATGGCACCGCGATGCCGATCCTGTTCCGCCAGCGTCAATGCCGGAATCAACAGGGAATCGTAGAGCTCGTTCAGCGGGTGTTCCTTCAGGAAAACATCAACAACGGATTGTGCCTCGACCTGGTCCATGGCGAGCAAGCGCTGGTAAAGCCGGGCTTGCGGCTCCAGTACCGGTTCATCGCCGAGCAGAATGTGTAGAAACGACAATTGCGGAGAGTATCTTCCCAGCACCAACAAACAGACGGTCAACGGCGTTGAGAGGATCAAACCCGCGGGACCCCAGAGGAGCGTCCAAAAGACAGCGGATACGAGAATTGCCAATGAGGATATCCCGGTGTGTACACCGTACAGCCAAGGTTCCACCAGGTTTCCCGTAATTAGTTCCAGACCGACATACAATCCCAGGACCAACAGTGGAGGCGCCCAGGTATTGAACACGGCCATCGAAAGAGCTAACGGCAGAGCGCCCGCCACCAACGTGCCGACATACGGCACAAGACGCAACAGTCCTCCTACGGTTCCCCAGAGAACTGCATACGGTACCCCGATAAAATAGAGCCCGATGCTGACCAAAAGACCAAAGGCTGCATTCACCAGAAACTGCATCAACAAGTAACGGCTCACTCTCTGCGTGGCATCGTCGAGAGCCTGGGTCGTTACCGTGAGCTGCCCCAGGCCCACGAGGCGAAGGAGACGGTTGCGCAAGTCCTCTTTTTTGAGCAGCATGAAAACCGTGAAGATCACCACAATACCCGTTATACTCACGGGCGCGATAAACGCCCTCGTAATATCGCGAACATACTGGAGCCCATTGCGGGGCGGGTCGACAACTTCCACCGGCAAGGGGGTATTCGATTGAACTGCGGGTCCTCTTCGCATTGCACGTCCCGGAGGGGAAGTCGCGGCAGCCGGTGTCTCGGGTCCCAGCAAATCTTTGCCAAGCTCCTGGACGCTGGCCGCGGCGCGCCCTAACGCACCCTTTGTAGGCGTGCGCACCGCGGCTATCTTGGCCTTGATATTTTCTCTGTAGTTGGGTAGTTCATTCGCCACGTCGACTAGCTGACTCGCGATGATCCACGCCAGCCCTGCTGTCATTCCCATCGATACGAGCATGACGGTGAGGACTGCAGGCGCGCGGCTAATGTGAATCCTGCTCAGCCAACTCACGGCAGGCGAAAGGATCAACGTTAATGTGAGGGCGAAGGCAAAAGGTATGAGAACTTCACGGGCGAAGTAGAGGCCCGCGATCGCGAGTGCAAGTATCGGGAGAGGTCCCAGGCGGAGAGCCAGAGGGGTACGGCTAGTTCTTGTCATAGGAAATTCGGCGCCCGTCGGATGACGACGTTTTGTCACCTTGGGGCCGCCGCGGAGGCCGGATTCCGCCGACCGTCCGCGGTTGTGCCGCTACAGCCTAACGAACAGGGTCGACGCCATGTGTCGAAACGCTTGTCTCTCCGGCCGACGCGATATCTTCCGCACCGGTGGCCTTCAGGAGCTCTTTTGCGCGCGAGATTTCATCGGAGGTGTCGCAATGCACGGACAGCAGAACGCCGCCCTCTTTTACCCGGCCCTCATAACGCTTGGCCTCGTATTCAGGAATCCCCATTCCCACAAGAGCGCCGATAAGGCCGCCCACTGCCCCGCCGACACCCAAGCCAGCGAGCGCGCCCATGATGGGACCGGCCGCGATGAATGGCCCAACACCAGGGATGGCCAAAGCTCCGATTCCGGCTAAGAGACCAAGAGTTCCCCCCACCACGCCACCAGTCGTGACGCCCGTGGTTGTGCCTTCCGGCGCCTTGGTGTTCTTCTCGTGAGCGAACTCTTTCGAGCTCTGGCTATCGGGCAGCAACACCGATATGTCATTGTTGGTAAAGCCCGCTGCGATGATGCGATCGACGGCGCGCTCGGCGAACGTGCTGTTCTTGTAGATGCCGAATACGGCTGTGTTTTTGCCTGCCATGTAATTCTCCTTTTGTTTTTTGAATTCGAAGTTAATGCTCAACCACGTGATCGGTCAGTCTATCCGGAGCGGCTCTTTTAACGTCATGGTTCCGTTCTGACTGATGATTTTGATACTGAACGCGTAGCTAGAGAGGGGTTCTCCGGGACAGAAATCGATTGGAGTAAGTCGGGCAGGCTGAATGCCTGCCCCACCTTGGCTCGCAACGTGTTGATCCAATAAATGTGGCGTCAGGCGTTTCGCCTGAGCATGCCGCTCTTAAAGACTTCCGCCACGGCTGCAGACCCTATTTGATTCGATCAGCCGAATCCCGATTGAGGGCTCTTTCGAACCTGGCGGCCGCTGCTGGTGTTTTGAAGTGGCCGGTCAAAATCTCGCGATTCGTTGAGTTATGACCATACAACTCCTTGTTCGTATCGTCATCGGGCCGAAGCGTCGCGCCTTCGAGAGAAATGCCCGCAAACAATCCGCGGGAACGTGAATACGACAACATTTCAGCGTGCATCATGGCGTCGGTCTGAGCGCTCGCATCGCGGCCGATTGGACCAGCCGCCACAGTGGCTTCCCCGCCGAGCGTGAACTTATCGGACAACAAATGATTCATTCCGTGATCGTTTGTCACGAGCAGGACAACATCCGTGTCCGACGCGCCGATCTGAAATCCGAAGCTTCCACCCTCTACCCTCATCGCGGCGGGAGCGGTCCAACCCACGCCATCATGCCTCCGGCAAACAGCAAATCCCCGGCCGTATTTGCCACCAATGATAAAACCGGCCTTCTTCATTCCCGGCACGACGACAACGCAATGCGCTTTATCGATCAGGTCTTGGGGAATGCCCTTATCGGAGGCCTTCATCATGTCAGTCAACGTATCGGCCGACGCGTCCAGCCTGTCGTCGACCTTTATCTCTCTATCCGCCGCAAACACAGCGGTAGTCGTCATGGATCCTGCCAGCGTCAGAATCCACACAAGGTGCTTCACATTCGTTTGCATAAAAGTATTCGTCCTTCGTTATGTCGAATGCACCTGAGCTTCAAAAGCCTTTTGCTCTGAGCCCGCAGGTACATTGGCAACCATCTCGCAGCACTGCGAGACGAGCACGCTCGTGGCCGTTCAGTCTCGGGGCGACAGTTCGCACGAAATTCTGCCGAGGCTTGATGCTGTCGGCAGCATGCAGCAAACCGAAATGCACGGTTGTGTCAAGCCTTGACGTTGTTGCGCCGCCATAAAGCGCTACTTCGTGAGCGACCTCAGGACGGAATGCTGGCATTCCGTAGACGCCTGCAGCGATCAAAATCATTCGATAGTCCGTGCGTTTTTGACCTGAAACCCAGCCGGGTCGGCAAGACTTACCTCATCACTCTGCTCGTATAGCTCAGATTCCTTGTACACCGCGGTACCGCGAGCAACTGGCACCGGCGGGCGTATGATATATCCTATTCGGCCGAAAAGGATCGACTGCGGCCACGATTGACTGAGAAGAAACCATGTTGAAGCTTCTGCCATTGGTGCTCGGCCTCGCGATGCAAACGTCGGCGCGCGCTCAGGCACCACGGATCCTGTATATCTCTCGCGAGTTTTGGAAACCCGGTCATGACGCAACTCTGAACCGAATTGAAGCCGAAGCGGCGCGTGTATGCATTGGCCTCGGGGTCCCTCATCCGTATTTGGGTATTGAGTCCCTGACCGGATCGAAAGAAGTCTGGTACATCAATGGATTTGCGTCGACTGAGGAACTGTCGCAGATCACCGAGGCATACAACAAGCAGCAGGAACTGCTTGCGGCGATGAATCGATTCGCCCAGCAGAGAGCTGCATTTGAGTCGGAGCCCCATAGGGAGGGGTCGGCGACATACCGGCCCGAGCTAAGCCGTGGCGCCGAGTGGAAAATGGGGCAGGACCGGTTCCTGGTGATCGCAGTGACAAAGGGCAACCCCCACAGCGATGGACCGGTCTTCGAAAGTCAGGACGGCGTACGATTCGTAGTGACGACCGCGAAGTCAAGGGCCGAAGCAGACGCGAAGCTGGCGGCCGCGGGTCCAGACGCCAAAGTCTTCGCCGTGCGGCCCGAATTTAGCATGCCGGCGGCGGAGTGGGTTGCAAGCGATCCTTCGTTCTGGCATTCAAAATCGCAGAAGTAATAAGCGCGCAACATACTGCCTTGTGTTGATCGGCCAGCAGAATGGCGCCAGGCGCTCCTCTGACATTTGTTGCCGGCGGTCGTAGTTTCTATGAATTTGCGCCGGCCTTCGACTGAGGAGGGCCGACACAAGGCGGAAACCCCGACAGGAGAGCACGATCCGAGTACGATGTCCTCGGGTGCTCAGTTAGGCGAAGTCGGAACGTGATTGGCCTGGTCGCGGTGGAGTTGAAACTCCTTCTGAAGGTTGTCAAGCTCATTATCGCTGAGAACTTCCATCTGTACCAGTTCGGTTCGTGCCGTTTTTAGGGCACGAATCAATTCGTCCAGCTTCAATTGCATTATCTTGGCATCGCGGTTTTGCGTGTTTTGTATCAGGAACACAACCAGGAACGTGCCGATGGAAGTTCCGGTGTTGATGACCAACTGCCAGGTGTCCGAATAGTGGAAGTGAGAGCCGGTCCCTGCCCAGATCAACGTTACCGAAACACCCAGCAGGAATGCGATGGGTGAGCCAACCGCATCCGCTGACGCTCTGGCAAACATCCGAAACATTTCTCGCATTCTACCCCCTCTGGTGCTTGCTGGCGCCGTTTTAAACAGCCCGCGTCGACCGGACCCCCTCAACGCTACTCGCCGCTTGAGTGCCGCACGAGCAGTTCGGTGAGGAAACATCTGGCTCTGACAGTAGAGGCCGCTCAACTAAAAGTGGAGACCGCCTAGCAAGTAGACGACTAGCAGGATGATTAGAATTGTGCCGAGTCCTATTCCGGCACCCCCTCCGTATCCCCAACGGCTGTGCCCGTAATACCCGCCGCCGCCCCCCAAAAGCAGAATCAAGAGAATGATAAGCAACAGCATCATTTGGCTATCCTTTGTAAGCAGCCTCGCGTGGCGTGATTACTTCTCGAAGACCTTTTCAATGTCGCCGACTTTCTTTTGGATCTTGCCCGCAACCTTCTCATCCGTGCCTTCCGCCTCAAGGTCCGGTTTGTTGGTCGCTTTTCCTACTTTCTCCTTCACAGCACCTTTGGCCTCGTGTACGGCTCCGTGGATTTTGTCTTTTGTGCTGTCTTTCATAAAAGTGCCCTCCTGAGCGCTCTTATGAGCAATTTGATGGCCTCAGTCTTAGAATGGCTCATTGAAGCCTCAAGGAGCGCGCCTTACCTCAGGTGTGGATTGCTTAGTGCTGTACCAATTGTCAAAAGGGTGCAAAAATTGCATATGGAGTTAGCATTCATTGCCGGGAGCTTAACGGACCTCCGCGTGCCAACATAGTAGCGGCGGATGGATCGTTTGCCCACTCTCTCAGGCGGGGAGTTTCCAAGAGCGACTTGTTTTGATCCGTCTTGTAATGCGACGAGCGATTAGACAATGACTGAGGGGAAACAGCAACCGACAGTGTTTGTGGTGGAAAGAGATGCTCACACTTGCGAGTTGATCACGCATTTTCTATCGGAAGCTAAACTATCGGTCACTTGTATGAGCGACGGCTACGGAGCGCTCGATCGCGCACGTCAGGAGCGTCCTGCACTTGTGATTACCGACATTCTCATTCCGGCTTTGGATGGACTCGCTTTATGCCGGCTGATCAAGTCGGATGAAGCTCTGCGTGCAACCAAGGTCATCGTGCTGACCGTTCTCTCGGCTGAAGCGCGGGCGTTCCAATCCGGCGCGGATGCTTTTATCAAAAAGCCGATTGAAAAAAAGAGCCTCGTCGCCGCCGTGCGTTCCCTGATGGAAAACCCGGAAGGAAAATAGGATTGAACAGCAAACATAAGGGCAATACCGACGAGAGCCGCATTAGCACCGGCAATCGCCAGGCTGATGAGATTCTTGGCGGAGGCTTCCCGAAGAATTCGATCAACGTGATCATGGGGCAGCCAGGCACAGGGAAAACAGTATTCGCCGAGAATCTCGTATTTCATAACGCCGACGGGGATCGACCCATACTGTACCTGACGACGCTCTCCGAACCGCAAAACAAGATGTTGACCTACGTCCAACGGTTTTCCTTTTATCAGGAGGACAAGGTTGGAACGGCGATCATCTACGACGACATTGGTAGCCGGGTGTCAAAGGAAGGAATCAAATCACTTCCCCAGATCATCCGGGAAGCTATCCGGTCGATCGGCCCGAAGCTCATTGTCATCGACTCCTTTAAAGCGCTGCACGATCTCGCGCCCTCCGTGCTCGAAATGCGCCAGATGTTGCACGAGATGGCGGGTATTCTGACCGCGTACCAAACCACCGTGTTTCTCGTGGGCGAGTATACCGATGAGCATGCGCGGGAATTGCCCGAATTCGCGGTTGCCGACGGTATCATCCAGCTGCTTCGAAGCCAACAGAGCACACGGGATGAGCGCTTTCTTCGAGTCCTCAAGTTACGAGGCAGCGCCTACCTGGAAGGGTTACACGGCTTTAAGATCAAACCCGACGGGCTCGAGGTTTACCCCCGGCTCGTCACGCCGGAGATCCCCGAAACCTATACGGCCGTTGAAGAGCAAATCCCCTGGGGTGTGGATGGGATGGACAAGTTATTGGACGGCGGACTGTGGCGGGGCAGCACTACGTTACTCGCCGGCCCAACGGGTTCCGGAAAAACCACGATGGCGCTTCAATTCGCACTGAAGGGCGTCAGTCAGGGTGAGCCCTCGCTCTATGTGCATTTCCAGGAGAATCCTGTTCGATTGGCAAAGACGATTCGTAGTCTTGGAACCGATCTCGAGCAGGTGAAACAGCATGGTTTGCAGCTCCTGTATGTGTCGCCTGTCGAGCTTCAGATTGACAGCGTCGTTGTTTCGATGTTCCGGCGCGTGAGGGAGCAGGGAATTCGCCGTATCGTATTGGATGCCGTGGGTGATCTCATCCTGGCGGCGAGCGACCGGCAACGGCTCCACGATTACCTCTATGCGATGATTCAGCATTTCAACGTCAACGGGGTCACCAGTCTTCTGGTCTGGGAGACCGTCGGCAAGGGAGTTACTTCGCCCACTTCTTCCGAGAACAACCGCTTTAGCTTTATGTCCGATAACATTGTGCTTCTTTCAATGAATGTGAACGAAAAAGCGAAGCGCAGCATCAGCGTCCTGAAGGCGCGCGGGACCGCCAACGATCTCGGGATTCATGAGTTTGAAATCACGAAGCGGGGAGCCAGGATCGAACCCGGTGCGTAGAGGGTCGCCCATCGCCGGGATGGCAGGGTAGACGCGAAAGCGCCTGTCCCGCCGTGATTGCTGCCGAGGTGGGGTAGGCATTCAGCCTGCCCGATTTCTCCAGGGACGGCTAAGCCTGCCGCGCTTTGGGAAGCCATTTCCTAAGTGGAGAGTGGGTATTCCGTGAAGCTGAACGCTCGTTCCGGAGGGAAGCCGAACAGCATTCCGGGATGATCCCGAACACCATCGGAGCGTAGCGACGCTGGCAACTCGATTGTGCGGTAGGGTGTTCGGCTTCATCAAGATAAATCGACTTCATCCGGAGCGAAGCGGAGGTGGGCGGCCGCACGCGAGGATGGGGGTGCGGGGCAGGGGGCGGCAGTCCCTTGCCCTGCCTCAGCACACAGAATCCCGGAGCGCGATCAGCGCTCCGAGTCAGACAGCGACTTCCTTACCCGCGGCGATGGCTCGATGGGGACCCACCTGAACGACTACTTTGCGGTTACGCCGCCCGATCGGCGGAGCGTCATCGAGACGCATCGCCTCGTTACAATCGGGAAGGAGCTATTTATCATGTCGCCCTTTCGGGCGTGGCTAGCAAGCAGCGTGCGGTATGCGTGTCTGCTTTTACTCGGTGCCTTACCGCCTGCGGCAGTGGGGCAATCAGCGTCATCATACACCGGTCTTCCTGACGGAGCCATCATCCTCGACCAAGAAGCCGTTCCGGCCTGGGCGCATCCGGACCGGCGACTTCTGTTCTGGGTGCTACCACCGTCCGACAGCCCTCTAACGCCAAAGGATGTCAGTGGGGACCTTGAATACACTTGCCCAGTGGAGACCTCCGGTCACTCTCGCCTCCTCCCTGCGCGCGTATCACTCGCCGATACTCGGGCGAGAAAGATCATGAATACGGTGCCGGTCAAGCTTACACCGAGAGACGAGTACGCCGTGCCGCTTCGGATCAGACCTGGCTATTATTACGAAGTGCGCGGCCCCCTTCAAGGCGGCGAAGGGGCGCCACATATTCTCGCGCTCCACGACCTCAATGGCGATGGCAAGGCGTTGGAGTTTGCGTTTTACGTGATGGAATCCTGCAACGGGCCCCTCACGATGCTGATGGGGTACAGCCAACGCCTAGACCGCGTGATTGTATACGACTTCCTGTTCGACCCCGCCGCGCCGTGGGAGCCATCGGGGCCTCGACAGTGGATGTACCGGATCACCTTCAGACAGCCCATTGAGACAATGCACTGGCGCTACGTTGACGAGTACAACTCCGGGGTTCACGTCGATTACGACTTTCGGTACCTTCCCGATCTCGAGCGTTTCGAGGGAGAAGAGCGCCAAGTCGCTGGCCCCACCGTCCCCACGCATCCAAAGTAGCGGTTCGATACGTGGCGGCCGAAACGCTCTCCCGGACGCAGGTTCCGCGTGTTTACGAGGTCTATGTGTTAGCTTTACCTCGGTTTTTTCGCATTGAATCACCACGCATCTCGATGCGATGGGCGTTGTGCACGAGCCGGTCGAGGATGCCGTCGGCCAACGTGGGATCGCCGATCTGCTCGTGCCAGCGCAACCGGTAATTGCGAAGTGAGGATGGTCGAGCGCACCTGGTAGCGATCTTCGCAGATCTCCCAGAAGTCGCGGCGCTCGGGTTCTGATAGCGGGGCTGGCCCAATCGTCGATCACCAGGACATCGATGCGGCTGACTCGGGCCAGGAGGTTGCGCAAACTTCCGTCGGCCCGCGCCATTGCAAGATCCCGGAACAACGACTGGGCGCGGGTGTAGAGCGCCGAGTAGCCATCGCGACAAGCCTTCTGCGCCAGGGCGCACGCCACGAAGCTCTCGCCCACGCCGGTGGGGCCAAGGACGAAAATGTTCTCATGCGGTCCCGACCCAGGCGGACTGTTGCGTCAAAGAGCGGATCACGCTCTTGTCGAGACCGCGAGCGGTCCGATAGTCGATCTCTTCAACGCAAGCGTTTGGTGTGCGTAGCTTGGCATTCTTCAGGCGGCGGGCGAGTGCCTGGTTCTCCCGCCAGTTCCACTGTTGATCCACCAAGAGCCCAAAACGCTCCAGGAAGTTCAGTTCGCGGACGGATCTTGTCCTTCAACGCCTCGGCCATACGGAGAAGGCGCATTGACGCCAGTTTTTCGATAATCGGTTGCTTCAGCATCGGCGCGTGTCCTCACTCGAAGTACTCTGCGCCACGGATGTTGTCGTGTGGAGGTGGCGGCGATGTCGTTGACGGGGCCGCGGGCGGAAGAGCATCGAGCGAGTTCTTTAAGATCGACTTGACACTCTGGTAACGGCACGCTCCCGTAAGGAGCGCCCGCTCCCGCTGCGGCTTCCATGCGAGCCGGTGAGTACTGATCGGCCAGCCGGATAATGCCCAGGCAGGACCGGTAGCCCATCTCCGGGTGCGGCTTGTCGGCGAGAATGCGTTCGAACAGCCGAGCAGTCTGCGGGCCGATGGTCTGCGCCCAATGCACCATCCGCGATGGCGTCCATTCCAGGTGGGCTTGATGGGAGCGTGGCCGGTGCTCGGCAATCGTGATGGCGTGCCCGTGTCCGTGTGCGCGTAGGTGAGACGCTACGCGCTGGCTCTTATGGAAGATCTCGATAGTCGTTGGCGTCGAGCGCACTTCCACCAACTCGTGCACCAAGTTGTAAGGGACGTTGTAGTAGTTCGTGTCAAAGGCGATGTGATAGTCGATGTTGACTCGGGCGCGGGACCATTCGCTCAAGTCGAACCGCTCGGTTGGGAGCGGACTCAACGCGGGCTGGTCCACCGCTGCGAACTGCGTCGCTCGTGACCCTTCGCGTTTGCGGAATGGCCGCTGGTTGATCCGATCGCGCAGTTCCCGGATGGCTTGGTTCAACTCCTCAATCGAGAAGAACCTCCGATGCCGCAGCGCGGCGGCGATGATCCAGCGCTCGGCCAGCTGCACACCCGATTCGACCTTCGCCTTGTCGCGCGGCTTGTACGGACGCGCCGGCACCACGCCGATCCCGTAATGCATCGCCATCTCCTGATAGGTCGGATTCAGGTCGGGATCGTAGCGGCATGCTTTAGTCACGCCGGTCTTGGTATTGTCCGGCACCACAAGTTTCGGCAGCCCTTGGAAAAACTCGAAGGCGCGCACGTGAGCGCCGATCCAACTCGCCAACTGCTCATCCGGTGTTGCCTCCGCGTACGTGTAGGAACTGGCTCCCAAAACCGCAACGAATAGATGCGCCTGTTGTGCCGGATTACCGCGAGGATCATGATCGGTATGTTTGTTCCGGCCCAATCCACGAATAGCTTCTCGCCGGCATTGTGCTCCTGGCGTAACACTACATCCTGCTTGCGACGCCAGCGTTTATACAGCTCGCAGAAACGCGAGTAGCGATAGCCGTCTGGGTTCGCCTGCCGGTACTCTTCCCAAAGCAACTGCTGGGTCACATGCGGATGCTGCTGACGCTCGCGGTGAAGCTCAGCAAAGTCGGGCATAGGCAGCACCGTCGGGCGACTGCGGGGCGGTCCGCCGAACAACGCGGCCTCAAGCCGGTTATCGTCCCACTCCGCCCCCAGGGGCCATGTGATCTTTGCAGCTTCGGCCCGCTCCAAGTACTCGTGAGCGGTGCCGAGGCCAATCGAGCAACTGCGGGCGATCTGCCGCAACCCCAAGCCCACTTCAAACTTCAATCGAAGAACTTCTTTGATCTTGCGCACGGACAATCTCCTGGCTGGCAAGCTGATCCTCCCTTTCGAGGGGGAGGCTGCCTGCCATTGTGTTGTCCAGCGCTACTACGTGCCTGTGGAAATCATTCCGGCAAAGCCGAACGCGATTCCGGGATCGGCCTGAAACTGTTCGGCTTCATCCCGGAACCGGTGTTCACCTTCATCCCGGAATCCTGTTCGGGATCAACCCGGAACGCCGTTCGGAATCATCCCGGAATCGCGTTCATCTTGCCCCGGAATCCCCACTTCTTCTAGACCCGGTAGCAGCCTGACCTTACCAAACCGTGGGCAGTCGCTCTGAGCCACAGTTCGCGTGTAGACGGTAAGATAGCGGGTCGCGCATTGCCTCTTCGGGGATGAGCCTAAGCGGGTGCAAGAGGTCGTCTGGTACCTCTACTCGCTCAACGTCGTTGCAAGTGA